>JABUMY010000016.1 GCA_013327885.1 Flavisolibacter longurius
AAAACCTGCCGAAACTCGTCTTGATGTTGTGCATGCCTTTATGTTCGTTTGGTCACTTACATAGACAAGTGCACAACATCTTTCGCTTTATACCAACACAACTATTTTCTCAATAGCACAACACGTTGTTTCTTATTCTTAAATTAGTTGTTTATGCAACGCAAGTTATCCAATAATATTTCTATAAAGCATTATTTGCTTACATACATAATTAAGTTTTAATAAATCTTTTTAGAAATAGGTGAGTGGAAATCCTTACCGTAGAACGGTTCGGTATAGGCTAAATCCGAAAATTCACCTTTTGAAAATTTTTCTGCTGCCAGCACCACCATATCTTTTGCGGTTGCTGTGTAGTCCGCAAAAAATGCATTCGCATGTTGAATAACATCTTTTGCTTTGTTGCTGCCGTTGCCAAAAAATGTGATGCTGGATGTTTGCAGCCATTCGGCGAACGACGTGTCATCCAGTATCATGTTGGTTGGTGCCATCGCTTCTTCCAACGATGGTTTGTACAAAGCCGTGAACACTTCCATTCGCCGGGCATCAATCATGGGACAAAGCAGCTCCGTGTTGCTGTTTTGCACGCCGGCTGCCATCATCTGCAAGGTGTTGATGCTGATAAGTGGAAGAGAAAGCGCATAACACAAACCTTTGGCAGCGGATAACCCAACGCGGAGGCCTGTGTAAGAACCAGGGCCTGTGCTAACAGCAATTGCATCCAGTTGCGCCGGCGTAAGTTTATATTGTTGCAGCAAAGATTGAATGGCAACATGCAACCAGGCAGCGGATTCTTTTTCGGCTGGATTCACTTTGGTGTCAACAATCGTCTCGCCATCCGACAGGCAAATTGAAGCAACCTGCACGGCAGTATCTATATGAAGGATGCGGCTCACTGGCGGGCAAGTTAAACAGAACTGCCGAAACCTCACATTAGAAAAAAATTAGGAAGTTGTTTTTTGTGATGTGTTCCCTATTGAATTGCTTGGAGCAAGTTTTCCAGCTTTTCTTCTTCCAGCACCTGGCGCTCGGGCACGTCGCCTTTGGCGATCCACTTTACCAGGCGCAGGCAACCGTCTTCAATCTCGATGCCTGTAATATCACCGTCGTTGTAGCAGCAGCAACCGGCATTAAAATACGTAGGCTTCAACGTTAGGTAATCGTCGGAAACAGAATTGTATTCAAACTTTCGTTTCTGAATTTCGGCTTCGGTTTCTTTTATCAACTGCTCTTTGTTGTTGGCCCTGGCCCAAAGCAGACGCCGGTAAAGCCTTTCGAGGTGTGTAAGCGATTCAAAAACAGGTTGGTGCGTATGGCCGGTGATCACCAGCATATTGCTGTGCCCGAGGCTCCATTCATACATCAGGTTGTTGTGCAGTGTCTTTAACTGCGCATCGTAGGCCGGCGTGTTGGGATTGATCTTTAGCAGCATCTGCAGCGGCGCCCATATTTTGGAAACAAAGAACTTGCTGAACCAGTTGCCATCGCTTGCCTTATCGCCCTGGTGGCCGTGTGTGCAAAGAATCTTCAACTCACGGCCATGGATAGTTGTTTTTAAAAGAATGCCATCGTAGATGGAGATGTCGCCGCCAAAGATGCTTTTGATCTGCGCAATGGCCAGCGGGTTGTTTTTCCAGTCGAGGTCGTGGTTGCCGATGGTTTTGTGCATGCGTGACTGCGCCACAAATTTGCGGTACCGCTCAAAGCTTGGCTTTTGCTGTGCCAGCACCCGCGAAAGCGAGTTCTCCCACAGTTCTTCGCAATCGCCCAGCGTGATAAACTGGAAGTTTTGCTGGTAATAAAAATCAAGTGCTGCCAGGTAAGCCGGTTCGCAGAGCATAAAATCATCGGCACCGTTTTTAGCGCCTTTGTGTTGGTCCGAAAAAATGACAAAGCGGCCCTGGTTACAGTCAAAGGGAATAACAATGCCTTTGCTTTCTTTTCCGTTTTCAATTCCGCGGTAGATCTTTTCAAGTGCTGTGAAGACCCGTTCTTTTTCCGGCCGGGAAGAAAACTTGTTAGATGCCCATACTACGAACCTGAAAATTTGCTGTCGTAACCCCATGCGATTGATTCTGGTTTACCAAGATAAAAAAATAGCCCCGTTTTTACCGGGGCCATTCAAAATACTTATCATTCAGTGGGCCTCGCTAGCTTGTTACCGGCCCATCATTGGTTTGTTATTGCACAGCGATCATGCTGATCTCGATGTTGACAAACTTGGGCAGTGCCGAAACCTGCACGGTTTCGCGGGCCGGAAAATTGCCGTTGAAATATTTGCCATATACCTCGTTGATCTCGCTGAACTGGTTCATGTCGGTAATAAAGATGGTGGTCTTTACAACATTGCCGAAGGTCATGCCGGCTTCTGAAAGAATCGCTTTCAGGTTTTGCATTACCTGGTGGGTTTCATCCTGGATGTCCCTGTTCTTTAGGTTGCCGGTTTGCGGGTCGATGCAAACCTGACCGGAAATATAAAGTGTGCCATTGACAAGTACGGCCTGGTTATAGGGTCCGATGGGCGCCGGTGCCGATTGGGTGTTGATGATCTTCTTTTCCATAACACGAATTACACCATTTTGCACCAATTGCCCGCAACAATTTTATAGCCCGCAGCGAATTCATTTGCCTGATTCAACTGAATTTGTGTAATTCGTGTCATGCAGGTAGTTGTTTTAGCGCATGAATGGCAAAAATCAGAATGGAAGGACCGTCTTGAAAACGTTTTTTGGATCAGTGATGCCGGTGAATTTAGCAGTCATGCATCGGCCGGTGCTTTTGTTGACCTGGCTTTTGAACCGACAACAGAAAGAATAGCGCTGCTTCAAACCTTGTTGCCAAAACCTGTTCTCATCAATAGTGTTTCAGAAACGCTGGCAGAAACCGACCTTGGATTTATTCGCTTCAACGGCTGGAATACATTTTTGTCATCGCCTGTTTGGGAAGCTGCCTGCAGCAGCGAAGAAGCAAAACAAAAAGGCGAAGCCGTTTTTGCTTTGCTCCGGAAAACGCCTGAGTGGCTGCCCGATGCGCCGGGCTTTGTTACACCCCGGGTGGTAAGCGCCATCATCAACGAAGCGTTTCTGGCCCTGGAAGAAGGCGTCAGTACAAAAGAAGAGATCAACACGGCCATGATGTTGGGGACGGCTTATCCTTACGGTCCTTTTGAATGGGGAGAGAAAATTGGGCTGGCAACCATCGCCAGGCTGTTGCAAAAAATGGGGCAGTCGCAATCCCGTTATACGCCGGCGCCCCTGTTGGCAAAAGAAGCCCTTACCTGACCTCGCAGAGTTCATTCCACCGCGTGGTGTAGCGTGGCGAATGAAAGGCCTGCCGCATTTTCCAATCCTTTTTGGTGCCGGAAGAGGCAAACTTTACCACATCCCCCCGCATGCTGAAGTTGATATTGTCGATCTGCTCCATTAAAAAGCGACCAATGCTTTTTTGCGGCGCAAACAAATTCGCCTGGATGGAGTTGTCCGGCACGATGCCGCTGAGAATGACCCCTGCTTTTTTGTACCGTTTGCCTGGTTGGTACAACCGGTCGGCCATATTTACCGCAGGTTTGATCAGGTTTTGTGTAAGCGAGGTTGGCTCGGGAAGGGTGGTGAAGGAACTAACAGTGAGGCCATGTTTAAACCGCGGACCGTCGATCTTTTCCTGCGTGATCAAAAACAGGCTGATGACAGAAGCGGCGCCCTGTTGCCGCCGTAGTTTTTCGGCAGCACGGGCGGCATAGGTAGCAACGGCTTCTTTGATGTCTTTCAGCTCTGTGACCGTACTGCCGAACATGCGGGTGGTGGCAATCATCTTTTTCTTTTCCAGCGGGTCTTTCATTTCAATGGCATGTTCGCCACGCAATTCTTTTACCAGTCGTACACCCACCACGCCGCCCAGGTTTTTACGGGCCCACTCTTCGGGCATGTTGCGCAGGTCCCAGGCGGTGCAAATGCCAAGCTGCGTTAGCTTGTCGGCATAACGGCTACCCACACCCCAAATTTCGCTCACCTTTGTTTGCTTTAAGGCAGCGATCAGTTTTTCTTCTGTTTCCAGTACAACAATGCAGCCTGATGTTTTTTTATCTTTTTTTGCCATGCGGTTGGCGATCTTGGCCAGCGTTTTTGTTGGCGCTACGCCTACCGACACGCGGATGCTTGTCCACCGGCGAATGGTATCACGCAGGTAAACCGACAGGCTTTGCAACTGGTCGGGAGAGTAGTGGTCAAGTTGAAGAAACGCTTCATCTACCGAATACACTTCTACGGCACCTTCTCCTACCGTTTGTTTCAGCACTTCCATTACCCGCCAGCTCATGTCGCCGTATAAATTGTAGTTGGAAGAAAACACGGATACATTGTGTTTTTCGATCAGTGGCCTGGCCATAAAAAACGGGCCGGCCATGCTTACGCCAAGGGCCCTGGCTTCATCGCTGCGGGAGATAATGCAGCCATCGTTGTTGCTGAGCACAACAACGGGTTTGTTTTGCAACTGCGGCTGAAAGACTTCCTCGCAGGAGCAGTAAAAAGAGTTGCAATCAACAATGGCTTTCATGCCTTGTGAATAACATAGGTAACCACGCCCCACACATGCAATGTGCTTCCGGTGACATCGAGCGAAGAAAGTTTTTTATTGGCGGTGGCCAGCCGTGTGCGGTTGTTGCTGATCTCCAGCTTGCGGATCAGCAGTTCACCATCCACCACGGCAATTACCAAGCTTCCGTTTTGCGGGGTGAGCGACCGGTCCACGATCACCACATCTCCCACCTGCACACCGGCACCCGTCATGGCATCGCTGTTGACACGAAGAAAAAACGTGGCCGGCTTGTTTTTGACCAGGTGTTCGTTCAGGTCAATGCCCCGTTCTGCATAGTCATCGGCAGCAGCGCCAAAGCCTGTAGCATTGGCCGTGCGAACGCTGTTTTGTGTAAATTCCTTTGTGCCTTTGTACGAAGAATAAAAAAAGTTTTCTCCTTCCATGATGATTGGTTTTGCAGTGCTAAGTTATTTAGTAATTTCGTACTAAAGAAATTAGGTTATTCACAATCGTAAAACCAACCATATGAGTAACACACTGGTTATGCCCGGCTACCGCATCGCAGAATACCGATTGATCGTTCCGCTGAGCGAAGCCTTGCAGCAAACGGTTACGCAGCTACGTAAAGATCTGCACGAACGTTACCGCATCCCGGTTCCGTTCTCGCTGCCGCCATCGCTCACCATTTTACACTGCCATGCATACGAAGGCATGGAAGCGAAATTGGTGGAGCGCATGCAGCAGGTGGCTACCCGCAACAGTCCATTTAAAGTGGAGCTGCAGAACTTTGCAGCCTATCCCTCGCACACCATCTATATTCATGTGCCTACGAGAAGCCCTTTCAATGACCTGTGCAAAGAATTGAAAGTGGTGCGATCGCTAACGAAAATACCCGACCACGATCCGCATTTTATCAACGAGCCACACCTGCTCATTGCACAAAAGCTAAAGCCTTTCCAGTTTACCCGCATGTGGATGGATTGCGAGCATACACAGTTCACCGGCCGGTTTATGGCTGGCAGCATGGCGCTGCTAAAGCGATCGGCTGTAACGGAACAATACGAAGAGGTGCGGCGGTTTACGTTTACGTCCTTAGCCCATTCGGTCAAACAGGGAACCCTGTTCGGATGAAACCAGCTCGGGATAATCAAACCGCTCATTGATCTGTGGCACGTTGGTGTCGGCGCCGCGGGTGGTAATGAGCTTCGAGATCGGATAGGCTTTCATGCTGGCATCGTCGCAGGGGAACAGTATGCTCTTAACCTGTTCTTCAGTAAGCGAAGGGTCGAGCCAGTGTTGCCATTGCTCTTTGGGAAGAATGACTGGCATGCGCTGCTTGGTATTGTGGATGCGGGCCATCAATGGATTGGCATCGGTGGTAATGATGGTAAAGGTGTGCAGGATCTCGCCGGTCTCTTTATCGGTCCAGTGGGCATACAGGCCGGCAAAGCCAAAAATAGCATTGCCATCGAGGTGCACGTAATGCGGATACTTTTTCTTTTTGTATTCCATCCACTCGTAAAAACCATCGGCCAGTACAATGCAACGGTTTTTGGTGTAGGAGCGGAAGGCGGGTTTTTCAAAGATGGTTTCGCCGCGGGCATTGAGAGTTTGGTTCCGGATCTTGTCGGCATCAGCCAACGATTTCACCCAGTGCGGAATAAGGCCCCACTGGTACTGTTGCACCTTGGTTGGTTTTTCCGACGTGATCACGGGCATCTGCGGAAACAAAAAACCCGAGGAATGAAACACCGGCTCAAAGGGTTGTTCCCACTCGGCCTGGATCATGCGCATGATCTCTTCCTGCTTCTTGGTAAGGGAGTAATGGTAACACATGGGTAAATATATGCAAGGGTGAAATTACGGAGATAGGCGGATGTGTGGATATGCAGATATGCGGATATGTAAATGTGCAGATGGGGTTGATGAGAAGATAGAGGAAATGAGATGGTCGTTCATGAAATGATAGAATTGATATGGCGAATAATATTATAGGGACAAAAAAGAATCTTGGGCAGCTCGGCAGTGAGAACGAGGCAGAGGAAGAATACAAAAAAGGCCGGGGAGCCCAGTTCAATACCCGCAACAGTTTTGAGAAAACGGAAGTCTCGAAAGAGCATATCGAAGCCATCGACGAATGGGTAGAAGAAGATGTAAAAACGCAATACATCGATGTGGTGGCAAAAACGCTTGTGAACAAGGTGGAGAGTCCGGACGTGGGAATGTTTTACAGCATGAACCCGTACATGGGTTGCGAGCATGGCTGCATTTATTGTTATGCCCGCAACTCCTTTGAATACTGGGGCTACAGTGCCGGGCTGGATTTTGAAAGCAAGATCCTGGTGAAAAAAGATGCGCCAAAATTGCTGCGCAAATTTTTAAACCATCCTAAATGGGAATGTGTGCCCATCAGCATGAGTGGCAATACGGATTGTTACCAGCCTGCTGAAAAAAAGTTTCGCCTCACCAGGGCCTTGCTGGAAGTGTGTAATGAATTCAACCAGCCGGTGGGCATCATCACCAAAAACGCCGGCATCCTGCGGGATATTGATCTGCTGAAGGAAATGGCCAACAAAAAGATTGTTTCCGTCATCATGACCATTACATCGTTCAATGAAGATTTGCGCCGGGTAATGGAACCCAGGACAACTACTGGTGTGCAACGGCTACGGACAATCGAAACGCTGAGCAGGGCCGGTGTGCAAACCGGCGTGATGCTGGGCCCCATGATACCGGGTCTGAATGACCACGAAATGCCGGCCATATTAAAAGCTGCCAGCGAAGCGGGTGCTACGTTTTCTGCGTACACCTTCATCCGGCTCAATGGCGCCGTGAAGTTTTTATTTCACGACTGGCTCTATAAGGCCTTTCCGGATCGGGCTGATAAAGTGTGGCACCAAATCGAACAAAGCCATGGCGGCAAAGTGAACGATAGCCAGTTTGGCCGGCGAATGCGGGGTGAAGGACCGCTGGCGCAACTGATCGCGGATCAATACAAAACCTACACAAAAAAGCTTGGGTTGACGCATGAACGATTAGGGCTGGACTGTACAATTTTTCGGCGGCCGGGAGAGCAGGGACGATTATTCTAAAAGGATCGATATGTGTTTCATTGACAGACGACATATTCCATCGGTGACTTTAAGCGATTATTCGAAAGGCAACAGCGGTTTGTATCGAATGTTTTCGCTGTTCATACCCTCTGTTTATTGGAACATGAATGGAAGAAATGAAACCTGATTGCGAAACATAAACGGGTTGATTTATGAAGGAAAAGCAAGAACTGTTACAAGGTTTAAGAAAGCAAATTCTTTTGCTCGAAGGATTTAAAGAAACCGTGGTTGCGGAGCAAACAAAGCTGGGTTGCATTAACGAGGCTTTTCCCAATAAGGCCTTCCCGTTTGCTGCTTTGCATGAGTTTTTTTATTATCGCCCGGAAGAAGCTGCGGCTTCTTCTGCTTTTATTTCTGGCTTGTTATCATCGTGTGTTTCAAAAGAAAGCAGCATTGTTTGGGTGGGTTCATCGCAGAAAATATTTCCACCCGCACTAAAATGGTTTGGTCTTTCGCCGCACCAGGTTTTGTTTCTGAATATAAAAAAAGAAAGAGATGTTTTATGGGCCATCCAGGAAGCGTTGAAATGCTCGTCATTGGCTGCCGTTGTAGGTGAGCTTCCGGAAATAAATCTTACCACCAGCCGCCGTTTTCAATTGGCAATTGAGGAAACCGGTGTTGGCTGTTTTATGCTTAGGGCTGCCCCGAAAAATTTATTGACAACCGCTGTCTCCCGCTGGCAAGTGCAGCCGCTGCATTCAAAAGTGGAAGAAGGCTTTCCCGGTATTGGCCACCCACGTTGGCAGGTGCAGCTTTTAAAAGCCCGCAATGGTAAACCCGGCACCTGGAACATTGAATGGTTTGGCGGCAGCTTTCGGTATGTTTCTAAACTCGCTGTTATCCACAAAGCGGCGCAAAAACAAACCGGTTAATATGCACCGATTCGTATCCATCTGGTTTCCTTACCTCACTACCGACTGGCATGCCCGCAAGCAACCGGCATTGCGGGAAAAAGCATTTGTGTTAAAAGCTACAGTTCGCAACCGCATCATTGTTACGGCAGCCAACCATCTTGCAAAAACGCAAGGCATTCACAGGGCCATGGTGCTGGCCGATGCCAAAGCATTGTATCCTTCCTTGCATGTGATGGATGACAAGCCGGCATTGGCCGCACAGTTGCTCGACCGCATTGCCGAATGGTGCATTCGGTTCACACCGGTAGCGGCGGCTGATTATCCTGATGGTGTGATCCTTAACGCATCGGGTTGCACGCATCTATGGGGTGGGGAAGAGGCATACCTGGATGACATCACTAATCGTTTAACCAAAAGAGGTTATACTGTTCGTGCAGCCATGGCCGATACCATCGGTTGTGCCTGGGCAACGGCACGTTATGGCAAAGGGCCGGTTATCGAAACCGGAGACCAACTTCAGGCTTTACAACCCTTGCCTGTTGCTTCACTCCGGCTTGAAGAAGAAACAATTGTTCTTTTGGCCAAACTTGGTTTGCGGCAGGTAAAAGATGTCATTAACCTTCCGCATAAATCCTTGCGTCGGCGTTTTGGAACAACCTTGTTGCAACGTTTACGGCAAGCTGTTGGTGAAGAAGAGGAATTCATTACACCGGTTTATCCGCTTGAACCTTTCCAGGAACGTTTGCCTTGCATTGAACCGATCAAAACAAAAGAAGGAATTGAAATGGCACTGCAACGTTTGCTGATAATGTTGTGCTCTCGTTTGCACAAAAAAGGCAAGGGTTTGCGCAAAGCTTTTTTTCGGGCTTATCGGCCGGATGGAGGAACATCGGGTATAGAAATCAGCACAAACCAACCCACGCAAAATACTGCTCACCTGTTTCAACTTTTTAGTATCAAGCTTTCTACGATCGAACCAAAAGAAGGCATTGAATTGTTTTTGCTGGAGGCAACAGTGGTTGAAGAATTGGTGATACAACAGGAAAGTTTATGGCAGTTGCAAGGCGGTGCGTTCGATACAAAAGTGCTGGACTTGATGGATCGTTTTGCGGCCCGTTTCGGTCCCGATGCTATTCATAAATTTCTGCCCGCTGAATCGTACTGGCCGGAACAATCTTTTAAACGAACGACTGATTTAAAAGAGAACGCTTCAACAGAATGGAAGCTCGACCGGCCCAGGCCCTTGCAATTGCTTTCGCCACCTGAATTAATAGACGTTACCGCTCCCATTCCTGATTATCCGCCGCTTAATTTTCGCTACAGAAAGGATTTGCATGTTATCAAAAAAGCAGATGGTCCTGAACGCATAGAGCGGGAGTGGTGGTTGCAGGATGGTGAGCACCGTGATTATTATGCCGTAGAAGATGAAGAAGGAAAACGGTATTGGCTTTTTCGTTCGGGTCATTACAGCAAAGTGGAAAAACCTAAGTGGTTTCTACATGGCTTCTTTGCTTGAGTTCACACTGTGCTTGCTAAAAGAAAAAATAGAATTGATAAGCTGAAGTAAGTGTAGCAACAAAAGATGAATGATAACATGTATTGTGAACTTCAAATGACAACGGCCTTCAGTTTTCTTCGCGGTGCTTCACATCCGCATGAGATGGTTGACGAAGCCGCGCTGCTTGGCTACAAAACCATTGCGATCACCGATCGAAACACAGTGGCGGGAGTTGTTCGTGCACATGCTGCCGGGAAGAAAAGGGGCGTTCGCATCATTCCAGGTTGCCGGTTGGATCTATTGGATGGCCCAAGCCTCTTAGCCTATCCTACTTCCATACAAGCCTGGGCAAATCTTTGCACCTTGTTGTCTGTTGGAAACAGCCGTGCGGAAAAAGGTGAGTGCCATTTATACAAGGGGGATGTTTTTCAGTACAAAGAAGGCCTGCATTTCATTGTACTATCACCTGAAGCATTAGATGAAACGTTTTGTTTTGCTTCTTCGTTTGCGGAAGAACTGCTGATCTATAAAAACGCTTTCGGTAACGCCTTATCGCTGGCTATTACCCGGCGTTACAATGGCGATGATGGCAAACAGCTTTATCGCCTGGCTAAACTCTCCGAACAGCATGCCATTCCACTCGTGGCAACCAACGATGTACATTATCACTGTTCCGAAAGGCGGCAACTGCAGGATGTGCTGACCTGCATTCGTGAAAAGTGCACCATTCAAAATGCAGGCTTTCGCTTGTTGCCGAATGCAGAACGTTACCTGAAGTCGCAGGAAGAAATGAAGCGGCTCTTTCTTCATCATGCTGATGCTATCAACCGTACCATAGCGATTGCAGAAGCTTGTCAGTTTTCGTTGGATGAATTGAAGTACGAATATCCTGAAGAGGTAACCACTGGTGGCAGAACGCCGTTGGAAGAAGTTGAATATCTCGCCTGGAACGGCGCTAAAAAATACTTCCCTCATTCCATTCCTGAAAAAGTATCCGAAGCCATTGTTCATGAAATGAAATTCATCAAAGAGATGAACTACGCTGCTTATTTCCTGACGGTTCATGACATTGTTCGCTTTGCCAGGAGCCGCGGTATTCTTTGCCAGGGACGAGGCTCGGCGGCCAATTCAACCGTTTGTTTTTGCCTGGGAATTACTTCGGTCAACCCGGCTGAAATCGATTTGCTTTTTGAGCGATTCATCTCTTCTGCACGCAACGAACCGCCGGATATTGATGTGGATTTTGAACATGAAAGACGGGAAGAAGTGATTCAATACATCTACGAAAAATATGGTAGGGACAGAGCCGCCATTGTTGCCACCGTTACGCAAATGCATGGCAAAGGCGCCATCCGTGATGTGGGAAAAGCCATGGGACTTTCGCTGGATTTGATCAGTAAACTTTCCGGCAGTATTCATCATTATGGCGGGACCGTGAGCGAAGAAGAAGTGAAAGAAATTGGTCTCAATCCCGCAGATCCCCATTTGAAAAAAGTGTTGGAACTAACGGCTCAATACATAGGTTTTCCCCGGCAGTTAGGACAACACACAGGAGGATTCATCATTACCCGCGGCAAGCTTACCCATCTCTGCCCGACCTTAAATGCCCGCATGCTCGGACGTACCTGCGTGGAATGGAACAAGGATGACATAGATGCACTTGGTTTTTTAAAGATCGATGTGTTGGCACTAGGTATGCTTACCTGCATCAAAAAGGCGTTTGCAATTGCTGAGAAATATTATGGTAAAGAGTATAACCTCGCTAACATTCCACGGGATGATAAAAAGGTTTATGACATGATCTGTGCTGCCGATACCATTGGTGTTTTTCAAATTGAAAGCCGTGCACAGCAGGCAATGTTGCCAAGATTGAAGCCAAGGGTATTTTATGATTTGGTAATTGAGGTGGCTATCGTTCGCCCCGGACCCATTCAAGGTGATATGGTGCACCCTTACTTAAGGCGACGCAACAAGGAGGAGAAGGAAGAGTATCCATCGAAGGAGTTATACGAAATTTTGAAACGGACCAAAGGTGTTCCGCTTTTCCAGGAACAGGCCATGAAGATTGCCATTGTCGCCGGCGGGTTTTCGCCTGCGGAAGCCGATGAACTACGAAGAAGCATGGCCACATTTAAGTTGCCGGGAACCGTGGGTACGTTAAAAGAAAAGCTGATAAACGGAATGGTAAAAAACAAGTATGATAAGGAATATGCAGAACGTGTATTCAAACAACTGGAAGGTTTTGGCTCCTACGGTTTTCCTGAAAGTCATGCGGCCTCTTTTGCTTTGTTGGTGTATGTGTCCAGCTACCTGAAATGTCATTACCCCGATGTTTTTGCCTGCGCCATTTTAAACAGCCAGCCCATGGGATTTTACCAGCCTTCGCAATTGGTGCAGGATGCGCAAAAACATGGCGTTGATGTTCGGCCCATCGACATCAATTATTCGGACTGGGATTATACGCTGGAAGAGCAGAGCGGTGCATACAAAGCATTGCGAATTGGCTTTCGCCAGGTAAAAGGCATTCGTGCCGATGAAATGGAAACATTGGTGAAGAGGAGGAAAGGTTTTTATCGAAGCGTTGATGAACTGCGTAGCATTGGTGTTGCAAATGCAACACTTGAACGCCTGGCCGATGCCGATGCCTTTCGTTCTATTGGTTTGGATAGAAGACAGGCACTTTGGGAGGTCAGTACAAAAGATAACCAGCAGGCAATGTTTGCCGCTCAGCAAGCTCCCGATTCTATTGGTGAAGAAGTACAGTTGCCACAGCTTCAGCTATCCGAGCATGTGGTACAGGATTACGGCGCCACATCGCTTTCCGTGAAAGCGCATCCCGTGAGTTTTCTGCGTTCGCAGTTAGCGCAATTGCATGTAACAGCTTCAAAAGATTTAGGTAAGCTGCAAAATGGACAGCCGGTAAAAGTTGCAGGCCTTGTGTTAGTGCGCCAACGCCCCGGCACGGCAAAAGGTGTTTGGTTTATGACGATTGAGGACGAAACTGGCTGTGCCAACCTCGTTATTTTTCCCAACGTGAATGACCTCTACCGCAAAGCGATGTTGAGTTCACGGCTATTCATGGCGGAGGGTACAGTACAAATTGAAGGCGAGGTGATTCATGTGATTGTTACGGCCGGTTATGACCTTTCCAAACTCTTGCGCAAGCTTACTTCAGTGGGCAGCGAAGATCTGCCTTTGCTGACCTTATCTCGTGCAGATGAAAAAGTGCCTGGTGCAGACAACCGTGTTGCAGCGCAACAAAAGCTTTTTCCGGATGCCAGGAATTTTCGGTGAGAATCAAATTACAGGCAGCGTAAAAACATCTTTCTGTGAAACTACCCGTGCATTTCTTCAATGATCTGCACATTCCAGCGGTTGCGTATAAGAAAGGCTGTTAGCAGAATGCGCATCCGTTCAACCGGTATTTGAAGAAACAACGCTGCCATGCCCAGCACCTCGCTTTGTTTATCATCAATGGCGCCCTTGCTGGTAACAATCTCGCAGATCATGGCAAACAAGGTTTCGCGAAAGTCATCGGAAATTAATGGTGCAGCCTGTTCAAGAATGGTTTTCGTATCGCTTTCCTGCAAAAGCGAAATCGCTTTTACACTCAGTGCATTCGGGTCTGTGCCTGTAAACTTTGAACTCAGAACAATGGCTCGTGACAGTTGATCAACTTCTGAACTGGTTAGGTTTTTATGGTTGTACATCACGCAGGAAAACAAAATAGAAACAGCAGCTTCCTGTTCGGTTTTAATGGTCAGTGGCATGCAAAAGGTTTGGGTCAAATGTAGGAAAGAGGAGAGAAGGCAAAGAACTTTAGACACGGGTAGTCTGCATGCAAAAGCGAAAGGAGAATACGTGCAATCGTTGATGAAATTTTTTGTCGGCTGAAACGCTTAACCAGCAAGCGTTTCAGCATTCTTTGCAAACACGCTGCAAAAATTATTTTTAGAAAAATTTTGGCTGTATGAAAAAATTAAATTCATCTTTGCATCGCAAAACAAATTAATAACTCATGCTCCGCAATCCATTACATATCGAAACAAAAGGCTTTAGCCGGATTGGCTATAACCTTTGCGGGGCATGCGTTTCAACGAATTAGCGTTAAACCAAAACGAATATGCAAAAGCCCCGCAAAACAATGCGGGGCTTTTTTATTGTTTACAAAAAATCGTTGCACTGTTTGTAAACAAAGTGAACAGGCAAAATAACATAAAACGAAAAAACATTCAATGCTAAAACAACAATACATAGCAATTCATCAAAGAAGTCCTTTAGGGGCGTGGTGTGCTCTTCCCAAACCGGCTGCAATGCAGACGATCAGCAATGATCGATTTAATGGCCGCATGGAGAAGGTGTATTCCATCAAACGACCGGGTTGTATGCAAACGTAGTCCGCCTCAGGCAGATTTAACGGATAGCGAAAGCCCGGTCGATACCAACGACCGGGCTTTTTTGTTAGTCGAAGCTGGGAAGGATTTAAAATTATTGATTGGATGAGTAAGACACATCGATAAAAACAAAGGAGTGGTTATGACTTTTTTAGTAGTGCTACTGGTGATAAGGTATCTCTTCACTCTTCTCGATAAAATAGGAAGATCGAAAGAGACAAACAATGATGGATGGCAGGACGGCCCTTCCGAACACAATGTGTGGTGGTAAAAAAATATTAGGTGCAGAAAAGGAGGAAAGCATCCCCGTGAGATGCAGCGGGGAGCTTCAAGGATGAATAGCTCAATGGCAGAGCAGTGCCCTGTTAAGGCAAAGGTTGAACGTTCGAGTCGTTCTTCATCCGCGATTAAAAACAAAGGTTATGTTCCGGCGATTATTTAGAAAAATCAGGGATACGGTTGGCTTGTTCAACGGTCATTTTGTAGAAGCGAAAGCGTTTTACGCAATGGAGTTTGATGCCGTTAGCTGCGTCACGTTCATTGGCGACATTGATACCAGCAAAGGGTTTGCGTATGTAAAAGAAACGCTGCATGGTGAGATCGTCACTACCTACCAGCATTCTTACTTCGATCATGAAGAAGGCCGCCTGTTGTTTAATAACACTTTGTTTGTACTAACCGACAAGCGGATGATTGAACTGGGAGCAAACTGGTGCCAGGTTCTTCACACGCCTTTGCAACATGGCTGGGCCAACCAGCTGATTGAGCACCTGGCAACATTTAAAGTAAAAACGGCTGATCCTGTCATTGGTTTTTCGCGGCAGGCAGCAACAAATTAAAAAGCCTGGAGCAAATGCTCCGGCTACTGTGAGTGCGACAACGATGGCGAGTTGTGATGGTCTGTAAAACCATTGCCTGCGGGCTGGGTTGGTTCGAATCCAACCACTCACGCGGAAGAAAGAAACGGTGGCGGTTGCTGCATAGCGAACAAGGCGTACAAGAGTGCGACGCAAGAAAAGCTAAATAGTAGTAATAGCTCACGGTTCATGAAAAGCGAAGTGAAAACAAAAAGATTAAACGAGAAAAGAACGAAACTTTCTTTTACGCATTCTCTCCTTTAATCTCTCAGACGGACGAATAGCTCCAATGGTAGAGCATCACGTTGAAGCCGTGACCGTACTGGTTCGAGTCCAGTTTCGTCCACATGACATAAACAATAAACCAATGGAACAGCAGCAACGTTGGAGAAAGCTGGATGGTACTCGCATCAGGCAGTCAATGGAAGATGAAGTACGGCAGGTCATTTTAAGAGAAAAAGCCGCTGGTCATCAATTGAAAATTTGCATCGGTACTGACAGCCAGGTAAAAAGCAGGGAAACCGCCTTTGCCACCGTAATTGTGTTCATCCGCAAAGGACGTGGTGGGTTTATGTATATCCACAACGAAGTCACGTTGCAAAAGATGACCGTGAAGCAGCGGATGTTAACTGAAGTGGCAAAAAGCATCGAGGTGGCTTACTCGCTGTGCAGCCTGTTTACACTGTATGGTGTGGACATGGAAGTGCATGCGGATATCAACACCAATCCTTCTTTTAAAAGCAACAGTGCTTTGAGTGAAGCCATGGGGTATATCCTGGGAATGGGTTTTGCCTTCAGGGCCAAGCCGCATGCCTTTGCCAGCTCCAGTTGTGCAGATAAAGTTGTTTGATTTTTGACAGTTGGATTGGCGGGAAATGAAAAGCAATCCTGCCAATCATTTCACTGGCTTGTAGTTCAATGGGCAGAGTAGTCCGCTCAGGCGGATTATCTGCGGGTTGTGGGTTCGAGCCCCACCAGGCCAACAGGAATTTTATGGGACCAGCGGTAGTGCTACTATTGAACGTCTGTTGCGTCGCACTCTTGTACTGCAGGTAACGTTGTTGAGCAGCTGTGTGTTTGAAATTGGCGTGAAATTGATGAATAGAATTACAGAACGATGAACGGATTGCGACGCAACAGGAGATCAACCGGAGCGATGTAGCTGGTATCAAAAATTACTTTTCAATTAACTGGAAATACGCTTCTATGAAACGGTTTTTCCTTGGATTGTCTTTGTGTACGAGCATGGCCATCCGGTAATGCAGTCCGCCGGCTTCCACTTCGTTAGCTACCTGAATAATGGAATGTGAAGAATGCTCGGCATAAGAATACCAGCTCTTGAATTTCTTAAAACGGGCGGCATCACGGCCATCAGAAGGGTCGCAAACATAAACAACCGCATTTGTTTTAGCGGCAAGGAAACGGGCCACGATCTCTACAATAGTAAACTGTATACGGTAATCAATGCCTTTGATTACTTCTTTGGAAATGCAGCTGACGTTAAACAGGAAAATATGCGAAGCAATGTCGGGATAATCTGTAAAGTATTCCGCAGCAAGAATAAAAATTGCATTCGTACGCAACACCTCGGTCGGTTGTGAAAGAAAAGTAATCAGGTTTGTGCTGGTAAATCTTATACGGTTGCGAACGAGTATCCATACTTTTCCCTGAGTTCCTGGTAGCTGATACCTTGTTGACGAGCTTCTTCCAGGAATTTTTGATCGGCAACGATTTTTTGTAAAATCTCAGCCTTTGTCTGTGGCTTGGAATTTTTAGTGTTTTCTTTCTTCGGCTCCTGCATCACTTTGTTAGACATAAAAACGATTTGTTCAAATTTACAAAAGAAAATCTGCGATAATAAGCAGTAATAATTATGGCAAAACTAAAATTAACAGGCAAGGAATTGCGGCAGTTAGGTTATCCTGAAGGGCCGGTCATTTCGATTGCCATGAATGTAATGGAAAAAGCTTTCAAGCATCTTTCAAAAGAAGATGCGCTGGAGATATTAAGCGCGGTGCTGCAAAGTCCCAATCAATATGCAGAAGACGGTAAACTTGGAAAAATTGCAGAAGCGCTGATTCCAAAGCCTAAAGTTGGTGGCGATGAATTGCCACTGGCTGAAAAAGGCATTTCCTTTAACGTGTTTGGTGCGGAAGGCATTGAGCAAGGCGCTTTGCATCAAATGCATACGGCGGCCAAACTTCCGGTAGCCGTTGCCGGGGCACTGATGCCCGATGCGCATCACGGTTATGGTCTGCCCATTGGCGGTGTGCTGGCTACTGAAAATGCGGTCATTCCGTACGGTGTGGGGGTGGACATTGGTTGCCGGATGGCGCTTTCCATTTTCGACATCAACCCCAAAGAGCTGATCGATCGTGAACATTATTATGTGCGGGAACTGAACGAAGCGACCTTGTTTGGAAGTGGGTCTGTGTTTCAAAAACCTGCTGACCATGAAGTCATGGAGCGGAAGGAATTTGATGAACTGGGCTTGCTGAAAGGCCTGCAGGGGAGAGCCTGGAAGCAGTTGGGTTCGTCGGGTTCGGGAAACCATTTTGTGGAGTGGGGTGTAGTGGAGGTTAAGGATGAGGATAAGGTTCTGGGCGTAGCACCAGGTTCTTATATTGGTTTATTGTCGCATTCCGGTTCAAGAGCCTTGGGTGCCAACGTGGCCAACCATTACACCAAACTGGCAAAGGAAAAGCGGCGTCTGCCCGGCGATGCGGCAAACCTTGCCTGGCTTTCATTGGACGAACAGGAAGGAATAGAATACTGGATGGCTATGAACCTGGCGGGTGATTATGCCTCGGCTTGTCACCACGTGATTCACGAAAAGATTGCAAAGCAGTTGGGCCGAAAGCCGCTGAAGATGGTAGAGAACCATCACAACTTTGCATGGAAGGAAAAATGGGAAGGTAGAGATGTGATTGTTCACCGTAAGGGAGCAACACCTGCCGGTAAAGATGTGTTGGGAATTATTCCAGGCTCTATGGCCGCACCGGGTTTTATTGTGAAAGGAAAAGGGGAGATGGCGTCGGTGAATTCGGCTTCGCATGGTGCGGGGCGAAAGATGAGCCGTACCGCCGCGTTGAAATCCGTTACTCATAAAGAGCTGAACGAAGCACTGGCAAAACAGAGTGTGAAGCTCCTGGGTGGCGGATTGGATGAAGCACCGTTTGCTTACAAGGATATTCATGAAGTGATGAAGGCGCAAACGGCGTTGGTAGATACCGTTGGTGTGTTCTATCCCAAAATTGTAAAAATGGATGGGGCACAGCCGAAGCAGTGGAAGAAGGGGAAGAGCGATGCGATTATGGGAGAGTAGGCTGGAAGGATTTATGTTACGATCTACAGCACAATTAGAAGTTAACAGTTTATAACATCGTTTTCATCCGTTTCATGCCGTATCAGCTTGTCTTTACAGCCGATTCTTTTGTGTAATAGTAAGGATTGATTCTGACATAGATGGAAAATGCATGGTGTAGAAATCTACAATGACATAGAGGATAATGAATTACCTTAAAAAGTCTTTTTAGGGGAAAAAATAACAACCACAAATGATTAACTCAACTTACGCAGCCATTTTTCGTTTTTTCACAGCAAAGTGTATGCTGGGACAGGGTTTCAGCCAAATCTTGTCTAAGTGAGAATTGGCTTATTTTACGTATTTTTCATTCTGTCTATTCTTCAAACCCAATTAGCTTAGACTCCGAACCAGAAAGGCTTTTCACAGATGTCGAGTGCTGAAAGCGTGAATTTGACTGCGTAAGTTGAGTGATTAACTGATCGTTATTGATTGATAAGTGTTTATTATTAGTTTCTGATTAGAAACCATTACGCCTGAATTGTAAAGCGGTATTCTTTGCAATTTTTCTGCAAATTTGCCGAAAATTGACGGCCTAAGCAATATACGGTTGAGGTTAGCAAATTTATTCATTGTTAGGCGAACCTAGTGTGAATAGATCATCAAAAGTGATATAAAATGAAAAGCCAGTTACTCAAGCACTATCTATTTAAAGTTGTTCCTTATCCTATTGTTCGCAGGATCCTAAAACACCTGAATTTTAGAAGTCTTTTCTTTTCATATGCAGAAGTTGACAGCTCACAATATCTTGTTCAGGATACCAATTATGTTTACAGGTTTCATGGTATGGAGGAAGAACTTGGTCACAAGGTTATAACTGGTTTTATTCGTCAGACAATGACGTTTATCAAGCCGTATAAGTTGCAGCGGGAATATATCCTGGATGGTGGCAAATGTTACATAGAACCGAAACACGGATGGGGCATTCGTTTTGGTACCCGTCAGTTAATTAAGGACTCTATTATCTATAACCGTCTTATTGAGGCATATTACCCTCCCTTGCTGAAATTTCTTTTTTTCAAAAAAAGAAATTTGAAGCATTTTCCCAAAGCCGTATCTCTCCATATGATCGCTGGTGGCGAAAAAAACTATTGGCACTTATTTACCAATATCCTCGGCGTGGTAACGCTTTTGGACAAGCATAATTTTCCAAGGGACATACCCTTGGTGATACCTAAAAAGCTGGCTGACCAGAAGATCTTTAAAGAAGTCGTGGATTATTCTGAAGATCTGAAAAACCGTAACTGGGTCATCCAGGAAAACGAATATATTCTGGCAGACCAAGTGTTTTTTTGCCAGCGTATGCTGAATCAAAAAGATCAGTTTGCCCGGCTTTTAGATCTGCTTCGCATTCCTGATGCTGACAAAAATGTTCGCCGCAAAATTTATGTTTATCGCAATCCTAAACGGATTCGATTTATCAATAACGATAATGAGATCCAGGAGGTTGTCAGACGCTATGGATTTGAAGTGGTGGATTGCGATGAGTTAAATTTTGCCGAGCAAGTAGAATTATTTCAGCAGTGCTCCCATATTGTTAGTATACATGGCGCCGGGCTAACCAATATTGTTTGGCGAAGAAACGCCCCGATGACTATCTTAGAATTATTTCCAGAAAACTATGTGCAACCAACCTATTTCTGGCTGGCAAAAAATTTCGGAAAAACCTATTATGCTTTGACCGGCGGTAAAATTTTACCCGATTCTTCTTTCTATCTTAATCCGGAAA
The DNA here is from genome assembly GCA_013327885.1 of Flavisolibacter longurius. Classification (GTDB taxonomy): domain Bacteria; phylum Bacteroidota; class Bacteroidia; order Chitinophagales; family Chitinophagaceae; genus Flavisolibacter. The sequence goes on from JABUMY010000016.1 coordinate 20,340, forward strand.
AACTGGAACAAAAACTAAAACAAATTCTCTCTACTGAAAATACAGCAGTGATGAGCCGGTAAGCAAGTTGTCTGCTCAACTTCATAACAGCGATTCTCATTGTACAAGGTGTAGTGCTGTAAGGCATCCATTTGCTGCCAACTTTCACAGTAGTAAAATAACCTGGCAAAAAGCTTGCTCCTGGCTGGCCGGCCTAAGTACTGTTACCCTATTGCAGGCCCCACTCCCTAATTTATACTTTTATGTATATCCTCTTTTTATCCATCCAATAGCAAACAGCCCACATAAAACTGATCACAGTCAGTGCAAACAAGAGAGAACCAATTTTCGGATCACCCGGAATGGTTTTGTAAACATTATCATACAGGAAATTCCAGGGATTTGTGTAAATAGTATCTCCCTTTGCATTGACACCATTCGGAATGCGGATAAGCCGCAAACCTTTTGGAAGAAACGCACTCAGTGCAAAAACGAAAAGCGCATTTTTCCCAAACACATCAAAAAAGCGTGTCCACCAGCCCCTTATACCCCTAACTTCTATAAAATAAATCAGTGTCGCCAATAGGGCTGTCGCCATCCCGGTAGTGACCAATACGTAAGAACTGGTCCAAATTTTTTTGTTGACCGGGAAGCTGAGGCTCCAGGCATAGCCCGCCAGTAGAAAAGCCATTGCCGAAATAAACAGTCCGGTCAATATCTGGAAAAGCGGATGGGCTGAGGCTGTAGTACCCGAACTTCTTGTTTCTGCTTCCAGTTTACTCCTGTTAAGAATGTAGTCGCCAACAAGGTAGCCAAAGATCACCTGAACAATGGCTGGCAGCGTACTGGTTAAACCTTCCGGGTCAAAGGGCACGCCTTCACCCCGGTACATGTGATGTTCCTGTAAAACCGCTTTGTCAATAGCGGTTCCAAAATAGCCTTGCAAACTGTAAGGATCGGCAGGGTTGCCAAGTGTATAGGTCAAAAGCCAATAAACTAACAGCAGGATGAGCCCTGCAAGAAAAGCACCTCGCCGTTTTAAATAATAAACAAGTATGGAAGCAAAAAGATAGCAAAGGGCAATCCGTTGCAACACCCCAAAGATCCGAACGCCGCTTGTGGTTCCCTTGGTGGTTGTCCAGGTCCACCCGCTGACAATTAAATCGCCGTCCTGATAACGCACAAACGGCCACCAGTTCAAAAAAAGCCCAATGGCAAAAATGAGCAGGCTGCGCTTGAGTACTTTTCGCCAGAAAACAGCGTCACCAGCCGCCTCCAGCCGGGGCATAACAAAGGCCATGGCATTGCCCACGGCGAACAGAAAAAACGGGAACACGAGGTCTGTGGGTGTAAGCCCGTGCCAGGGCGCATGGGCCAGGGGCGCATAAATATGGCTCCAGCTTCCTGGGTTGTTCACAAGGATCATCAGGCAAACGGTGGCGCCACGAAAGACATCTAAAGAATAATAGCGTTGCTTCAAAACGGTAAGATTTGGGTTTAAATGTAGGGGGAGCCGGGTTAAGTCTGAAAGAATAATTTCAAAATCAAAAGGTCAAAGGTGTCGCTTCTGTACGTGCAGCCCGCCGGGTCTGCAAACGATGCGCAGGCATAAATTGTACTTTCGCCGTTATATGCAGCCATTTTTTCAACATGATTCGGCCATTGTCGACGATGGTGCCACCATTGGCAATAACACCCGGATCTGGCATTTCTGCCATATCATGCCCGGTGCTGTAATAGGCGCTGATTGTATCCTCGGGCAGAATGTTTTTGTCGATAACAATGTAAGGATAGGGGATGGGGTCAAGATCCAGAACAATGTTTCTGTTTATAACGGTGTAACCATCGAAGATGATGTGTTTATTGGTCCTTCGGTTGTGTTTACCAATGTGCTGAACCCGAGAAGCTTTATTGAGCGCAAGCATGAGTTCCGGCAAACGCGTATTCAAAAAGGAGCCAGCCTTGGCGCCAATGCCACAGTTATTTGTGGTGTCGATGTGGGCGAGTATGCATTTATTGGCGCAGGTAGCGTTGTAACAAGGAATGTTTTGCCCTATTCTCTTGTTTATGGTAACCCTTCCCGCCATCGTGGCTGGATAAGCAAACGAGGTCTTCCTTTGCAGTTTGTTGACGGAAAATCGGCCTGTCCGGAGAGTGGTGAATGCTATTTGTTGATTGACAACCAAGTACAGCCTATAGCCCTTTTACCCTCTTAACTGGTTCATTTATTGGCATTTTCGTAATTTTTTCAGACCCCCGGGTGCCCTATATTTGCACCTCCTTAAACAAACCCCTCTGTGTAAAAGGCATCCAGAACTATGTGACTGAGAGTGGCGAAGCCGCGTCCAGCATGGAAATAAGCCAGCGGTAAGATGCCGGACCTACAGAAAAAAGATAAGATTTCCACTGCTTTCCGGCCTTCTAAGAAAGCGGTGATTGAGAGTGGGTTAAATGGGAAATGTACAGTTTCTGCAACTTCTCTTGTTGACTCTTGCTTTGAGTGGTTTGCCAGGGAAAACGATTCTGACACCTTTTGAGGCCTTGTTTTGCCGATATTTCTTTACTACACAAAGAAAGAAAAACATCTCTTATAACTGTTAACTATTTATTATGCGTTTGTTTTCTGGCTTTGCTTTTGCACTTATTTTTTTTCTTGCATCCTGTAAAAGTCAAAGCGGTATCATAAATTATCTGCAGCAGGCAGATACAGCAGGTAAATTTTCATTAAACCTGTCCGAGCCCCGTATCCAGATAAATGACCTGTTGTCCATAAAGGTATACAGCCAAAGTGCTGATCCGCGCATTGATGCGCCCTATAACCTGCCGGAACAGAATGCAACCGGCGCATCCGCAACATCTGCTACAGCCGGTTTTCTGGTTGATGCAGCAGGAACCATTGAATACCCGATGATAGGGTCAATGAAAGTAGCAGGACTGACCAAGGCAGAATTGGCGCAGCAGATCAAGGAGAAATTGCAAACAGAGTTGAAAAACCCGGCTGTTATCGTTCGGTTTCTAAACTATAGGGTCACCGTTTTAGGTGAGGTCCGGTCACCGGGAACCTTCACAATACCAACAGAACGGGTTACCATCCTGGAAGCCCTTGGCCTGGCAGGTGACATCACTGATTTTGGCAAACGCGATACGGTAAAAGTGGCAAGGGAAGTAAATGGGCAAATGGAAATCGGTAGTGTGAATTTGCGCTCAGGAGATGTTTTTAACTCCCCTTACTACCGGCTGCAACAAAATGATGTGATATTTGTAGAGCAATCGAGAAAAAAATTGGAGCAGGAAGAAAGGCAGTCAGTAGCACAGCGGGTGGGCATAGCTGCCAGTATCGTTACCGCCGCTGCATTGATTATAAATGTACTTCGCCGATAATTTAAAATCCAACCTAAACTGTGATGAAAGAAAGCGCCGCAGCACATAAGACAAGAACCGACGTGAGCATCAAGGAGCATATTTTTAAATACCTCCGCTACCTTCCCTTGTATGTACTATTTATTGCCCTGGCACTGCTGGGGTCTTATGTATATATACGTTATGCCACAGAAATTTTCCGATCGACCGGACAGATCGTCCTTCGTGACGATAAAAACGCCAGTTCTTTCAAGGACGATAAGCTGGACCTGTTGATGCAATCTGATTCTAGGAAGAATGTGCAAACCGAGGTAGAGATCATTCAATCAAAGCCGGTTATGCGCAGAGTGGTAGAAGGGCTCAACCTGAACTTCAATTACATTGCAATCGGTCGTTTTAAAGAACAGAATATCTACAAGACGGCTCCTTTTCGTGTAGAGGCACAGCAGATCACAGACTCGTCAGAAAGCTTCACACTTAAGCTGTTATTCAATACGCAAAATTCGTTTACTGTAAATGACTCCCGGCAAACCTATGTCTTTGGGCAGACCATTAAAAACGAATATGGTCAATTCAAGGTGGTGCGGATATCCGATGATCCTATCAGCCAAGAATGCCAGGTGAAATGGAACCCTACCGATGTGCAGGTTGGTATTTTTCTGGATGGCTTGCTCGTGACGCCAAAAATGAATACCAGCATTTTAACCATTACAATGGATGCTACCAGTCCGGAATTGGCAGCAGATATCATCAACCAACTTATCGAGGAGTACCGCAAGACCACCATTGAGGATAAAAACGAGGTTACCCAAAAATCACTGGCGTTTATCGACGCGAACCTACGCGGTCGCGAAAAAGAGCTTGACAGCATCAAACAGGTATATGTAGCCTTTCAAAAGGCCAACAATATTATCGATGCCGAAACGCAGTCTTCTAATTATTTTACCCGTGTGGAAGATGCTTTGCAGCAGGAACAACAACAACGGGTATTGCTCAACAACGCCACGCAACTGCAGGATTATCTGCGAGCCGAAACCAATAGTCAAAGCGTCGTTCCGTCTTCTTTGGGTATAGAAGATCCGACCTTGAATACCTTGGTAGCCTCTTACAATACAGCGCAAATGCAGCGCAAGGAGTTGTTGGAGAATGCTCCTCCCGGTAACATTATGGTGCAGCAAAAAACCAGCGAGGTTGAAATGCTGCGTACCAAAATTCTCGAAAATGTAAAAAACATTCGTACCGCCTACAGTGGTTCTATCGGCACATTGCGTAGTACCAGCAGTGCCGCCGTTTCGCAGATCAATACCCTGCCCAATAAAAAGCAGGAGATGATCAACATTCAGCAACAACTGGAAACAAAAGCACAGATCTATAATACGCTTTTGTCGAAACGCGAAGAGTCGGCTATTGCCCTGGCTTCTACTATCTCCAATACCAAAATCCTATTAGAGGCAACGCCAAACTCCACACCGGTAAAGCCCAACGGAAGAAATGTAAAGATCCTGACAATATTAACTGCGCTTTTGTTACCCACTATCATCATTATCATTATTGATCTTGTCAATGATAAAGTGACCTCACGCAGTGATATCGAAAAGCTCACAGATACAACTATCTTAAGCGAGGTTGGCCACTCGGGCGATGAAGGCACTCTTATTGTGACCTCGGGCAACCGGAAATTCATTGCCGAACAATTCAGGATACTTCGCTCCAATCTTCAATATGTGTTGCCCAATATTAAGAATCCGGTGATCATGGTAACTTCTTCGTTCAGCGGGGAAGGAAAATCTTTTGTAAGTACAAATACAGGAGCTGTAATGGCGCTGGCAAACAAGCGTACGGTTATTCTTGAATTTGATATACGCAAACCCAAGATTCTTTCGGGACTGGGGTTGCCAAAGCGACAAGGCCTGACAAACTTTTTATTAGGGCAAGCAACGATTGAAGAGATTATTCAACAGGTACCAGGCTACGAAAACCTTTTTGTTCTGCCTTGCGGACCCATTCCTCCCAATCCGGCTGAATTATTACTAGATGTAAAGTTCCAGGAATTGTTTACCTACCTGCGCCAGAACTTTGATGTTACGATCATGGATACCGCCCCGGTGGGAATGGTTAGTGATGCGATGACATTAAGCAAGTTTGCTGACTGTACCCTTTATATTGTTCGGCAAGGGCATACCTACCGGAAACAAATCCGCCTGGTGGATGACTATCACAAAGAAGGAAAGTTGCCCAAAGTTTCCATTGTACTGAATGATGTGAAAGCGCAGGGTGGCTATGGTAATTATGGCTATGGTTATGGCTATGGTTACGGGGCCGGTTATTTTGAAGAGGAAGAAAAAGGTACCGGTGCTATGCGGGGTTGGTTTAGCTGGCTGGGTAAAAAGAACGGAGTAGATAAAAAACGTAAAAAGAAAAAAGCAAAATGAGGTTATTAATAACCGGTGGAGCCGGTTTTATTGGCTCTAATCTGGTGGAGCATTTTCTGGCTTTGCCTTCCGTGCAACTGGTTAGGGTACTGGACAATCTTTCTACCGGGTCCCTGAAAAACATCGAAAGCTTCCTTTCAAACCCCAAGTTTGAATTTTTAGAGGGAGACATCCGCAGCTACGAAACCTGCCTGCAGGCCTGCAAGGGCATGGACCTGATCACTCACCAGGCAGCCCTTGGGTCTGTACCCCGCTCTATCAATGATCCGCTTACGTCAAACGACGTAAACGTTACCGGTACGCTTAACATGTTTACGGCTGCAAAGGAGTCCGGTATTAAGCGGATCGTGTACGCAGCGTCTTCTTCTACCTACGGCGATCATCCCGGTCTTCCTAAAAAAGAAGACCTGATCGGGAAACCGCTTTCGCCTTATGCCGTTACTAAACTGGTGAACGAACTGTATGCATCAGTTTATGCCAGTATTTATGGATTGGAACTGATCGGCCTGCGGTATTTCAATATTTTCGGTCCAAGGCAAAACCCGGCAGGGCCCTATGCGGCGGTAATCCCGCTCTTTGTAAAATCTGTGTTGGCCAATGAGCCGCCAACTATGAATGGCGATGGTGAGCATAGCCGCGATTTTACCTATGTAACAAACGCAGTGCTGGCGAATGAGCGGGCACTTTTTACCCAAAATCCTGCGGCTGTAAACCAGGTATATAACATTGCCTGCGGCGAACAAACAACGCTCAATGACTTGTTTCGCGAGATAAAGAATTTGGCTGGAAGCGACCTGGCGCCGCAATACGGACCAGAACGAAAGGGTGATGTAAAACACAGCCTGGCAGATATTTCAAAAGCTGAAAACCTGCTTGGCTACAAGCCGGCAGTTTCTATTCGGGAAGGGCTGAAACCTACATTCGAATGGTATCGCAAGCAACAGCATTTTTCATATAGTTAAGTCCGCAATTTTTTATGTCAACTACCAAAACGTTTCTCATCACCGGTGGCGCTGGATTTATTGGATCGCATGTGGTGCGACTGTTTGTAACAAAGTATCCCCACTACCGCATTGTTAACCTGGATGCACTGACCTATGCCGGCAACCTGGAGAACCTTCGCGACATAGAAGCCTCTCCCAATTATGTTTTTGAGAAAGTAAACCTGCTGGATACCCAGGCCCTGCAGCGGGTGTTTCAGCAATACAGCCCCGATGGGGTGATCCACCTGGCGGCAGAGTCGCATGTGGACCGCTCCATTCTTTCACCCTTGGACTTTGTTTATACCAATGTGGTCGGAACCGTCAACCTGCTCAATGCCGCCAAAGAGGCCTGGCAGGATGGTTACGAGGGCAAGCTGTTTTACCATGTATCCACTGATGAAGTGTATGGAGCCCTAGGTGATACAGGTCTGTTTACTGAGAAGACACCTTACGACCCGCACTCACCGTATTCTGCTTCTAAAGCCGCCTCGGATCATTTTGTGCGGGCTTACCATGATACCTATGGCCTGCCGGTGGTGGTGAGCAACTGCTCCAACAACTACGGACCTTATCATTTCCCCGAGAAGCTGATCCCGCTTTTTATCAATAACATTATCAACAAAAAGCCGCTGCCGGTTTATGGCGATGGGCTCTATACCCGCGACTGGCTTTTTGTAAAAGACCACGCTGCCGCCATTGACCTGGTATTTCACCAGGGAAAGAGGGGCGATACCTATAACATCGGTGGCTTTAACGAGTGGAAAAACATTGACCTGGTAAAGCTGCTGTGCCGGCTGATGGATGAAAAGCTGGGAAGGGCGGAAGGAGAGAGTGAGTCTTTGATCACCTACGTCAAAGACCGTCCGGGCCACGACCGCCGGTATGCCATTGACGCCACCAAGATCAATAAAGAGCTGGGATGGAGCCCTTCGGTCACCTTTGAAGAAGGCCTGGGCCAGACCATCGACTGGTACCTGCAGAACGAAGAATGGCTGCAGCATGTTACCTCCGGCCAGTACCAGCACTATTACCAAACCCAATACCAATCGGCTTAAAGCAGGCGTTGCTTTACTGAGCCAATCGATAGAAAAAACTTCATGGAAATCGTCCCTACGAAACTTGCCGGCTGTTTTATCCTCAGGCCGGCTGTCTTTACAGATGCAAGAGGCTATTTTTTTGAAAGCTTCAACCAGCATCGTTTTCAGGAGCTAACAGGAGAGAGGGTTCACTTTGTACAAGACAACCAGTCTTTTTCCACCTATGGTGTACTCAGGGGGCTGCACTTTCAAGCCGGCGAACATGCCCAGGCAAAGCTGGTGCGGGTGCTGCAGGGAGAGGTGCTTGACGTAGCGGTGGACATCCGGCCATCTTCGCCAACCTTTGGTCAGCACATATCTGTGCTTTTGAGTGCTGAAAACAGGGAGCAATTGTTTATTCCCAAGGGTTTTGCCCATGGGTTTATTGTGCTGAGTAAAACGACAGAATTCTTTTACAAGTGCGATAACTATTACCACAAAGCTTCGGAAGGTGGCCTGCGCTACAATGACCCGGCGCTCAACATCGACTGGAAACTTCCCGCATCGGACATTCTGGTTTCCGACAAAGACGGGGAGCTCAAAGGTTTGGGCGAAGTATTTGGCTTAACAAAAGCATCCTTCCGATAACCCTTTCCTTCTTTTGGCAATTTGCCAGCCTTTATTTTCTTTGAAAACAACAAACAAACTTCATGAAAGGAATCATTCTGGCAGGTGGTAGTGGCACCAGGCTTTATCCCATAACTAAAGCTATCTCCAAGCAGCTCATGCCTATCTACGACAAGCCGATGATCTACTATCCCTTGTCGGTGCTGATGATGGCAGGCATTAACGAAGTGCTCATCATCACTACACCCGAAGACAATGCTTCTTTCCGTCGCCTGTTGGGCGATGGCTCACAGATAGGCTGTCGTTTCCAGTACGCCATTCAGGACGTACCTAATGGCCTTGCCCAGGCTTTTGTGATTGGCGCTGATTTTATCGGCACCGACAAAGTTGCCCTGGTGTTGGGTGATAACATCTTTTACGGTACCGGGCTGGGACGGCAACTGCAGGCCCTCAACAATGTAGATGGGGGGTATGTGTTTGCCTACGAAGTATCGGACCCGGAGCGCTACGGGGTGGTGGAGTTTGACGGGGAGAATAAGGTGATCTCCATTGAAGAAAAGCCAGGGGCACCCAAGTCTAATTTTGCGGTTCCCGGTCTTTATTTCTATGACAACGAGGTTGTAAGCATTGCAGGGAACCTGCAGCCTTCGGCAAGAGGTGAGTACGAGATCACCGACGTTAACAAAGAATACCTCCGGCAGGGAAAACTAAAGGTGGCCATCCTCGACAGGGGCACCGCCTGGCTCGATACGGGCACCTTCGACTCGCTGAGCGATGCCTCGGAGTTTGTAAGGGTGATAGAAAAACGACAGGGCACCAAGATCGGCTGCATTGAAGAAGTGGCCTACCGCATGGGTTATATTAACGAAGAACAACTGCAACAACAAGCCCAAGGTCTTATCAAAAGCGGCTATGGAAAGTACCTGGAGTCAGTAAAAAATAAAAAAAGCTAAGTGATCGGTAAGTCTTGAAGGATTTGGCTTGTTGGCAACGCCATTTGATGTAAGAATAACATAAAATGATATGGCTGAGCTAAAAACATTTTTGATAAGTAAAGATTTGGAACAGTTTATTCACAGAAAATAACCTCCCTATTTCGGAAATATTTCATTTCCAAACACCAGGCCTTTTTACATGTTATTGTAAATGCTTGATAAGCTAAATTAAATAACGTCCTTTATTTTTGTGATTTTGAAAGAGATGAATGTGATGTTGCTGATTATATAAAAAAATATTACAATGCGTTCCATTTTAAATAGTTGATTTTATCCTTTAAATAGTTCAATCATTCACAATTGAAAGGGTTTTTTTTATTTGCATTATATCTTCGAAAAGTAATCGGCTACGTATGGGCAAAGGCTAGCAATCTTATCGTATTGCGAACTTCCAATATTATTTACCCTCCGTCATTCGTAATCAATGGTAATTTAAGCATCATAGGAAAAGGCAAGATAAAAGTTGGAAACAATGTCATCATTAACTCAGGCATAAAAAAGAATCCGGTTGGCCTTGCTACCAAAACTATATTGTTTTGCTACCCCAATGCGACTATCTCTATGGGAAACAATATCGGTATTTCCAATTCCCTGCTGTGCGCAATGAACTCAATAATCATAGAGGACAATGTTAGAATAGGTGGTGGTACGCAAATTCTTGACAATGATTTTCACTCCTTATACTTGCCTCAAAGATTGAGCAATCCAGATCCTGATATCAAGTCAAAGCCGGTTTTGATAAAAGCAGGAGCATTTATTGGATGCAACTCAATTATTCTTAAAGGTGTAACAATAGGCGAACGCAGTGTTATTGCAGCCGGCTCGGTTGTTACGAAATCAATCCCTGCTGATGAAATCTGGGGAGGAAACCCGGCTCACTTTATCAAGTCACTTTTAACAGATGAAAGAAACAGATAGCTTTTTTGTAGACCAAATATGTCCGGTTTGTAAAACTTCGTTGCACACAAAAGTATTTTCTATTAACCATAGGCAAAGCCAGGTATTAGATATGATAGGCGCTACGGTTAAAGAACCCTATGCTGATATTGTTAAGTGTAAAGAATGTCAGCATAACTACATGACACCGATAATTTCGGATGAAAAACTGACACACTATTATTCAAAAATCAATTCTGAATTTTACGCAAATCCTAAGCCGGAAGTAGGAAATATCAATGAGAAGGAATATGCGGATTACACCAAACTGATTCAAACAAAATGTAAAACCGGCAAGGTTTTAGAAATTGGTTGTGGGAAAGGTTATTTGTTAAAAACACTCCAGGATAACGGTTTTGAATGTTATGGCGTAGAACCCTCACCGTTTGCTGCCGGCTTTGCAAAAGAAACGTTGAATCTTCAGGTGGAAAACTGCTTCCTTCATGAGAGTAGTTTTTTCAATATGAAGTTTGATATTGTTGTCATGATAGATGTTGTAGAACATATTTCCAATATGCAACGCTTCATGCAGCAGGTCAGCAGTGTATTAAAACCCGGTGCAATTATTTTCATAGGAACCGGGAATATCGACAGCTTTAATGCACGCTTCGCAGGTTCTAATTGGGGATATTTCGTATCATGGGAACACGTGTCTTTTTTTAATCTAAAAAGCATGCGTGCCTTGTTAACTAATTTTAATTATACGGATATAGAGATCCGGAAAACTTCATTGCAACATCGGCCGGTAAAAAACACCGTGGAGTTTATAAAAAATGTTGCCAAGAAAGCCATCAACCCTTTCGTAAGACGTAAATTTTATCACGGTATCTGTTACGATCACATGATCGTAATGGCTAAGCATAAAGCATGATGAACAGAAAACGTATTACTCTGAATATTGTTTTCTCAGTGATACAAACAGCCTTTATAGGCATAACCTATTTTTTTCTTTACCGGTATATGTTGCAGTATCTCGGAGAAAAAGAAATGGGTGTATGGGCTATTGTGCTTTCCGTTTCATCTGTAGCCAATATAGCCAATATGGGGATTGGTACCAGCGTGGTGAGGCTAACAGCAAAGTTTACGGTTGCAAACGACAAGGTCAGCATCAACAAACTCATTCATACCGCACTTGTTTTTTTGGGTATGACTTTCTTGGGCATCGCAATAGTGCTTTATGTAGTCTCTCCATATTGGCTTGGAGTTGTCATTCAGCAAGACTTCTATCAAACTGCCATAATGCTGATTCCGTATTCGTTAGCTGGCCTTTGGATAAATGCAATCAGCGGTGTGCTTCTTTCCTGTCTAGACGGTTTTCAAAAAAATTTTATTCGAAGCATCCTCTATGTTGTATCCTGTTTGTTATTACTTCTTTTGAGCTTTTATTTCGTACCCAAATACGGTATTCTGGGCATTGCCTTTGCGCAATTGGCGCAAGCTGTCTTTTTATTTTTTAGTGCTTTGATTACGTTGAAATTGGTTTTTCGTGAAATGAAAATTTTCCCGCTTCGTTGGGACAAAGTCATTTTCAAAAACATATTTTCTATTGGTATGAAGGAGCAGGTGATATCACTCTGCCAATTGTGTTTTGATCCCTTGACAAAATCGATGTTGGGTAGTTTTGGTTCGCTGTCATTGGTAACGTATTACGAGATGGCCAATCGCCTTGTTTTGCAAATGAGAAGTTTATTGGTAAGTGCTAACCAGGTATTCATTCCCGTATTTGCCACAATAGATGAAAAGTCAAGCCGGGAGCAAAAACATGCCCTCTTTCAAAAAGTTTTTTCGTTGAATTTGGTTTCAACTCTTTTATGGGCTGTATTGCTTGCGGGGACACTGATACCAGTCAGTCATTTGTGGATTGGAAGTTTTCAGATCGATTTTCTTGCCAGCGGCTTGTGTTTGATTATTGCCTATAGCTTTAATATTTTGTGCAGCCCTGCGTATTTCGCCAACGCAGGCGCCGGCAAACTAAATGATAATGTGATAGGAAACGTCATCATTTGCTTGGTTAATCTTTTACTGGGCTATGTGTTGGGGTTCTTTTTTGGTGGATATGGCGTATTGGTTGCCTGGTCACTTGCGTTAGCGATAGGCTCACAATATATTATCACGGTTTATAACCGAAAGCATAATTTACCCATACAAACCTTATTCAGCAGGGTAGAATTTTGGCTGCTTATTTTGGGGCTGGTATCTACAGTACTCTTAAATTATATATTTCTTCGATTTCCTGACCTTTCAATACTGCAGATGTTAACAATAAGCCTACTCTTGTTTGGCGTTTGCTGTATTTTGCCTGTCACCAGGCATCCGGTTTTACGTTCTTTGGTGAACAAGAGTAAGCTAAAATTTAGCAGCTAGCCTATGTTACCTCTTATTTCAATTGTCATTGTGACCTTCCGTGCAGGTGCCACGTTGAAAGATTGTTTAAAATCCGTCATCTCTCAACAATATAAAAATATTGAGCTTGTGGTGATCGATGGTGGCAGTGACGACAATACACTCGATATCATTCAGGCGCATGCTTCCCATATTGGTTATTGGGTGAGTGAAAAGGACAAGGGAATTTACGATGCGATGAATAAAGGCATAAAGGCTTGTAAGGGTGACTGGGTTATTTTTCTTGGTGCCGATGATATTTTCTATTCAGATACAATTTTGAATGAAATTTTCATAGAAAATGAAATTTCAGTTGATGTTAGTTTTTTATACGGTAATATCATCCTTAAAAGCAACGGAGAGTTAAGAGGAGGAAGCAGGGATTATTACCAGTTAATAGAAAATAATATTCCGCATCAGGCCATATTTTATAAAAAGAAATTATTAGAACAATTAGGGGGCTATAACTGCAAGTATAAAATTTTGGCTGATTACGATATCAACTTGCGCATCTTCAGAGAACCAGGAATAGTCAAAAAATATTTGCCGGTAACCGTGAGCCTTTTTAATGACAAGGGCACTAGTAATACTACAATCGATAAGGATTTCTTTCAGGAACAGTTGCAATATTTCATTACAAAAGATAAATTACAGGCCAATAGCCCCCTTTTGCAGAAATATTACTTTTTTAATGGATTTGCATATATTTTGCAGCATCAATGGTTGAAAGGTATACGGGTATTATGGCAGGCTTTGCGTACGGGCGAAAGAAAATTTTATTATTTTCTGGTTACTGGCCTCTATTTCCTCTCCATAATTGGCGTTAGGAAAAAAATTAAATCAAGCTAAAAGCTTTATAATTTTCTGTGCAACTAAAAAACTACCTGTTTGCTTTTGTACCATACAAGCAAATCAGAAAGCTGAAGAAGTATGGTACATTGAAATTTTTATTGTGGGGCAAGGCAAAGCGACAGTTCGGTCACTATCTTTTACAAGAGGCGGACCCTGTTTTGAACCTGCACAAAATGGAAACAAGTTTGGGGAATGAAGTCGTGACAGGATTTACAGCCTGCCATAATGCCTACATTGCTTGCAAAGACCTCCTCCGTGAATATGTGCTGGTGTGCCAAAATTGTATAATAGAACCAAAATATGGTTGGGGAATTGATGTGGCAACGGATACATTGATCTTTGATTCCATCGCCAATAATTCCTGGCTGGAAACTTATCACCCCGGATATTTTCAGTATAAAAAAAGCAAAGAAAAAGCAGATTTCTATCCGGATATTATTTCTATCCGGATGTTAAAGGGCGGTGAGAGGAATTACTGGCATTTTTTGCACGATCTGTTGGGCGAGGTTGTATTAGCTAAAGAGTATGTGCACAATGCAGCAAATATTCCCTACCTGATCAGTGAAGACTTAGCTAAACAGCCTTTTTTCAAGCAGGCAATTGCTGAGAGCAGCTACCTCTCCGGGTTAAATTGGGTGGTGCAGAAAAAGGATCAGTATGTGAGAGCAGACAAAGCCTATTTTTTACAGGTTCAGCCCAACAAAAAAGAAACGCTCCTGGGGGTTCGTGCTCTTTTTAATTTACCCCTGGCCGATAACACCCATAAAAGGAAAGTATTTCTTACGCGAAATCCTAAACGTATCCGGTATTTAAAAAATGCCGGCGAAATTGAAATCATTGCTAGAAAATACAGTTTCGAAATTATTGACGCTGACACGCTTTCTTTCTCGGAACAAATAAATTTATTTCGTCAGGTCCGGTTCCTTGCAGGCATACATGGAGCTGGGCTGGTAAATATGATTTTCAGGCAAGGCGCACCTATGAGTCTGTTGGAGCTATTCCCCCAAAATTATATACAGCCCCATTATTTCTGGTTAAGCAAAGACCTGGGTTTTGACTACGCTTGCCTGGTTGGTTCCAAAGCTGGCACCGATACTGCTTTCTCTGTTGCGCCGGCCGAGTTTGAAGACAAGATTCAGGAAATGCTTAATGCAGAGCATGCTAACACGTCCATTTCAGTGGATACAATGAATTATAAATCCTAACCTACTTACCTATGTGTGGCATTGCCGGTTCAATAAATCACCAGCTCGATATTTCGCAACTCACCAAAGATTTGTGGCACCGTGGTCCGGATGAGCAGGCTACCAGCCAGCGAAATGGGTTATTGCTCCATCATCATCGGTTAGCCATTGTGGACATAGCTTCTGGCAAACAGCCGATGAAGGTAAATTCCTCCCTTGAAATGACAGAGAAGGAGGAAGACGCTGCCTTTACCATAATTTTCAATGGCGAGATTTACAATCACCAGGAACTGCGTCAGAAATATCAATTGCAATGTAAAACCGGTTCTGATACAGAAACACTTCTGCATCTTTATGCAAAGCTGGGCAGGCAAATGCTTTTGGAGCTTGATGGCATGTTTGCCTTAGCGATACATGACCAAAGAAAAAATGAGGTTTTTATCGCCAGGGACCGGGCTGGGAAAAAGCCGGTTTATTATTACTTTGACGGCAAACGATTTTTATTTTCCAGCGAATTGAATGCATTGCGCAATCAGTTACCCCTGGAGATAGCTGAAAGCCACATTCAGCAGTTTGTGCGGATGGGGTATTTTTTTAAAGCCAACACGCCGTACAGAAATGTACATGAATTGCCGGCGGGTAGTTTTGCTCTTGTTGCGCTGCACAATCTTGAGTTGAAAATAGAGCGCTGGTGGAATATTCTTTCCTATTACTCAAATCCATCTTCTGACAGCTTTGAGGAAGCACTAGCCAAAACCGACCAGATCCTGCATACGGCTGTCAAACGGCGGGTAGAGTCTTCTGATCTGGAAGTCGGCTCCTTTCTCAGTGGCGGCATTGACAGCGGCCTGGTAACAGCCATTGCTAAAACGTACAACAACTCGCTCAAGACGTTTACAGTTTCATTTGCTGGCGAATACGACGAGGCTCCCCTGGCTAAACTGGTAGCGGATCGTTTTCATACACAGCATCATGAAATCAAAATATCGTTCACTAACCTGCAGGATGACATTATAAAAATTCTTTCCAATTACGGCGAACCATTCTTTGACAGTTCAGCCATTCCGAGTTACTATGTAAGTCAGGCAGCCAAACAGCATCTTACAGTGATATTAAATGGTGATGGTGGCGATGAGATTTTTGGAGGATATCGTCGATATGTGCCGTTTGCTCTATTCGATTTTTTTAAATCAAACTTTATCACGAAGAAATTGGCAGGATTAGCGCATGGTGTTCTGCCAAAGCCAAACAACAAAAAAAGTAAATACAACTATTTATACCGTCTCTCGGATCTTGCCCGAAAAGATAGTTTGGATGTTTATCTTGCCGCAACGGTAGATAGTTTTGAAGGATATGAAAACTATCTGCAGGGTCGGCAAAGCTTGGAGGAAGTAGAAGCTAGTTTTCGCAACATTAACAGTGCACATCTGTCAGGTCTGCAAAAATTGATGTGCCTGGACTTTGATAATATTCTTGCCGGTGACCTGCTTGTTAAAATGGATATTGCTACGATGGCACATTCGCTGGAAGGCCGTAGCCCCTTGTTGGCGAAAGAACTGTTGGAGTACATACCAACACTTCCTGATTCGTTTAAAATCCAAAAAGGTCAAACGAAAGTTTTGTTACGGAAGCTGGCTGAGCGCTATTTGCCCGCTGAATTGATACACCAGCCGAAACGGGGTTTCGAGATACCATTAAAAAAATGGGTGGATAATGAATTAAAGCCTGTAATAGCGGATTACATTTTACCCTCAAATGCGTACTGCAAAAATTACATTGACCCGAAATTCCTTGACAATGTTTGGCACCGAAGGGTCAATGTCGGTGATGAAAAACGGGCAAAAATGATCTGGACTGCTTTTACGCTGGAGGTCTGGTACAAAACCTGTTTCTGCCGTTCCTGATTCTCTCGCTAGTTCGCCCAACTGTACTTTTTGCCTGCAGTAAAGAAGGTTCACTCTTCTGAATATGTTCCCACAAAAACGTGTATTATTCCTAGTTCCTTATCCTGTAAGACGAGCGCCGTCCCAGCGTTTTCGCGTAGAAAATTTCCTTCCTTATCTCGATCAGGCACCGGTTTCCTATAAGATTGCTCCGTTTTTAGATACAGATACTTTTGATATTCTGTACCAAAAAGGACATGCTTTTCGTAAAGTTTGGGGCGTGGTGAAAGGATTTCTGCTTCGTTTCAAAACAGTTTTGTTTGAGGCACCTGCTTATGAGTATGTGTTTATTCACCGCGAAGCCTCACCACTGGGCCCTCCCATTTTTGAATGGATGCTGGCCAAACTATTGCGCAAAAAAATCATCTATGATTTTGATGATGCGATCTGGATAGAAGATTCAGAAAATAAGATTCTCAATTGGGTTAAGGCTGCCTGGAAGATCAGGTGGATCTGCAAATGGGCACACACTGTAGCTGCCGGCAATGCTTATCTCGCTGCATTTGCTTCCCGGTACAATAAGAGCGTGGTAACGCTTCCTACCTGTGTGGATATGGAGCTACAGCATAACCAGGTAAAGCAACAAACCGAAGGTGCTGTTACCATCGGTTGGACAGGTTCGCATTCTACCATGCGATACCTTGATATGCTGGTGTCTGTGTTGCAAGACCTATGCGAGAGGTTTGGCGCTGAGGTGGTCATTATCAGCAACCGGCAACCGTCCTTCCAGTTTCCTGGCTTGCACTTCCTTCCCTGGCGTGAGGCCACTGAAATAGAGGACCTGTTGAAAATTGATATTGGCATTATGCCCCTGGAGCATGACAAATGGAGCGAAGGAAAATGTGGTTTCAAGCTGATTCAATACCTCGCCTTGGGCATTCCGGCAGTTGCCAGTCCTGTGGGCATCAATCGCTCAATTGTTGAACATTCTGTTAATGGCTTCTTGTGTAACAATACTGAGCAGTGGCAACAAGCACTGGAATTACTTATCAGCGATGCGGCTTTGCGGAAAGAGATGGGGCAGCGTGGCCGGGAAAAAATGCTTGCAACTTATAGTGTTCAGTCCAATACCGGATGTTTCCTCAAGTTGTTTTCTTCGGATGAACGGTCAAGGCCGAAAGAAACTTCGCTGTAGCTATAAATTACCACAAGAAAGGCTGCAAAAAATGGCATACAGGGTATCTTATATCTTGAAAGAGTGCCAAAGTTCCCGGTAGAAATACCTACTGCAAATGCAAAAATCATAGCGTATAAAACAAAGAAAAGAAGATTGGGATCTGTCATCAGTAAACGGAAAATACGTTTAATACCAATTTTCAAAAAGATGACAACCAGGAATACCGCAAAGATGGCGGATTCCAAAGCCGACAGTAGCATGATCGGCTTTTTTACTTCCCAGAGGAAAGGGCGAAACAGCGTAACGGTAACAGCCTGTGGAAACTTGCTTACCATTCCCAACAGCGTAGGGTCAAATTCGCCCAAATCATAGGCTGAGCCGCCTTCCAGGTTTGAAACGTTCGTGATGTAACGTTGGGTGGTCTGCGCTGTCTGTGCAACTTTCTCCAGCGAATAACTTCCCAATTCCTCCGCAAAAATTTGTGATGAAAGCAATACTCCGCTGATACAAGCCGCTGCAAATCCAAGATTGAGTGCCCAGCGAATACTTCGATAACGTATATTTTTCGAATACGTCATAAGTAACCACAGGCCAAGGGCCGGCATAAATGCCATGAGTATATAAACTTTAATGATGGCGATTAAGTAAAAGCTAAACGCCAGCAGAAGGATATTTTTAAAGGAAAAATCTTTGTTTATAAAGATGCGGAAGATGGTATAGGTCATCCATCCCAATCCAAACATACAAACCGTGTCTTTAAACAGGCCTGAACCCCAAACAACGGTGCTGGGTATAAAGAGAAAGGCAATGGCTAACTGCTTGTGAAGGTTAGGATAAATTTGCACAAAAGTGCGAAACATGGCCCAGATACCTGAATATGAGATCAGTGCAAAGAGCAATGTAATGGGCATATAGGTGGTTCCATTCAGCAAACCCAGAATGGAAGCAATGACCGGTACGGCATAATCAGAGGGTGATTCGTACCACAGCATTTGTGAAGAATAAGGGTATACCGCCGGATCGTTATCCGGTGATACCCGAAACAGAAGCTTTAACCAGGTGATTGGTGATTTTTCAAAAGACGAATTGATGATCTGGCTGTGTGTAAAATAGTTGTATGTATCACCAAAACCATAATAATATTGATAAACAAGCGCAATAAAAATGGCACCGAAAAATTTTACCAGCAGCCCCGGTAGAAAATACTGCCGCATGGGGTGACCAACAGGATAGTTTTTATTCCGTATCCATCTTGCTATGGCATACAGAATCAATAAATAAATGGGAGTTAAAACCAAATCCCAAATTGTCAGATATTGCTCATTCACGGTTTTCTTACTTCAGCGGCGAAAGTAAGCTATTAATGCCCGTCTTAAAATACCTTTCTCGTTAAGGTTTTTCATCTTCTTTTCTGGTTACAATGCATACCCGCAAGCACAGGAAAGCATTGGCCCTAATTTTTTAGCAGTAACCATAACTTATCATTTTAGAAAAACAGATTGGACATCAAATGAAACGCTTCTTAATCGTAGGCGCCGGCTTTTCCGGCGCTGTTTTGGCAAATGAGCTGGCAGAGAACCTGGATTGCAAAATAGAGGTCATTGACGAACGCTCCCATATTGGTGGCAATTGTTACACAAAGCGGGATGAAAAAACCGGTGTGATGGAGCATGTGTATGGTCCGCATATTTTCAATACCGACCGGCAGGACATCTGGGATTATGTTAACCGCTTTATTGAACTGGTGCCGTATACCAACCGCGTAAAAGCCGTTTACAACGGTGCCGTTTATTCCATGCCGGTGAACCTGCATACCATCAACCAGTTTTTTGGCAAAACTTTGAACCCTACTGAGGCAAGGGAGTTTTTGGAATCTGTGGCTGATAAAAGCATCGAAGAACCGCAGAATTTTGAAGAGCAGGCCATGAAGTTCATCGGAAAGGATTTATACAAAGCGTTCTTTTATGGCTATACCAAAAAGCAGTGGGGCTGCGAACCCACCGAACTGCCAGCAGCTATCTTAAAACGTATTCCTGTACGATTCAACTACAACGACAACTATTATAACAACCCGCTGCAAGGCATTCCGCGCAATGGTTTTACGGAGATGTTTGAGAAGCTGCTTGACCATCCGGCTATCACGGTCACACTAAATAAAAAGTTCGATAGCAGCGAAGATGTTTCCGGTTACGACCATGTCTTCTTTACCGGACCGCTCGACCAGTATTTTCAATACCGCTACGGCCGCCTTTCTTACCGCACGGTATATTTCGAAAAAGGCTATGCGCAGGGCGATTACCAGGGCAATGCCGTGATCAACTATTGCAACGAGGAAGTACCTTACACCCGGGTGCACGAGCACAAGCATTTTACACCCTGGGAGAACCATGAGCAAACGGTGTACTTTAAAGAATTCAGCAAAGAAACCAGCGAAGAAGATGTGCCTTATTATCCCAAGCGCCTGGCTGATGACAAGGAAAAACTATCCCGCTACCGCTCCGATGCCGAAGGCCTGAAAGGTGTTAGCTTCCTGGGTCGGCTGGCTACCTACCGCTACATGGACATGCACCATGTGATTGGCGAAGCGCTTGACTTTTCCCGGAGGTTTATGCAGGCAAGTTCCGAAGGCACAACGCCACCGGTATTTCCAAACCACGAAGCTTGATTTTATATCGTAAACGGTTGGCGTGGTGCGCTTCGCTGGCGGTTTATTCGGACAATGGCGCAATCTGCCTTAATTTCGTGCCCCTTATGCCAAGAGTCCTGAGGATATTAAACCGTTTGATCGTTGGCGGCCCCGTGCTGAACGCTACCTATCTGACCAAATACCTAAGCCCCGAATTTGAAACCATGCTGGTGGTAGGTGAACGGGAATCGCATGAAAAAAGTGCCGATTACCTGGCCGCTAACCTGGGTATTGACTATGTTACCGTTCCGGAAATGGGACGCTCCATCAGTCCGGCAAAAGATTACCAGGCGTATCAAAAGCTGAAAAAGATCATCCGCGATTTTAAGCCCGATGTGGTACATACCCATGCGGCTAAACCGGGAGCTTTGGGCCGCCTGGCGGCATCTTCCTGCAACGTTCCGGCCATTGTGCATACCTATCATGGTCATGTTTTCCATTCGTATTTCAATAAGCTGAAATCAGGTTTTTATATCAATACCGAGCGTTTCCTCGCCAGTAAGTCCAGCGCCATTGTGGCCATCAGCGAGGCGCAGAAGGCAGAGCTTTGCAATGAGTTTCGCATTGCACCGGAACACAAGTTCAGGGTAATTCCCCTGGGGCTCGACCTGGACAAGTTTCAGCAGAATGAGGAGGAAAAACGGTCCCGCTTTCGCAGAGAATTTGGTGTGCAGGACGACGAGATCGCCATTGGCATCATCGGCCGCTTAGTGCCGGTAAAAAATCATTCACTTTTCCTGCAGGCCTTGCACCATGTACTGCAAAACACAAAACGAAAGATAAAAGCCTTTGTTATTGGCGATGGCGAAACGAGGGATGAACTGGAAGCAAAAGCGTCTGCCCTGGGCATTTCTTTTTCGGTGCAGGACAGTAAAGAACATCCGCATCCCCTGGTGTTTACGTCCTGGCGCAGCGATGTGGATACCATCATGGCTGGCCTGGACATCGTTACCCTTACCTCTTTCAACGAGGGTACACCGGTAAGTCTTATTGAAGCGCAAGCGGCCAATAAGCCTATCCTCAGTACAAGGGTTGGTGGCATTGGCGATATTGTGGTAGAAGGAAAAACAGCCCTGCTGTCCAATATTGATGATACAGAAACTTTCTGCCAGCATCTATTACAATTGGTGGAAAATGACAACCTTCGCCTAGAATTGGGTAGCAACAGCCGGCAGCTTGTGATGCAGCGGTTTAGCTACCAGCGCCTGATGAACGATATGTCGGGCCTTTATTACGAATTACTCAGTAAAAAATTAACGGCGAATGCTGTTCTTCGGTAGAAAGAAAAAAGAATCCGTCCCCCTTGACCTTAGTTGGCTGCAAACCGATATGCACTCCCATGTGCTGCCCGGGATAGACGATGGCTCACCGGATGTGGCCACTTCCATTGAACTGATCAAAGGACTGCAGGCCGCAGGGTATAAAAAGCTCATTGCCACACCGCATATCTTTTGGGAGATCCATCCCAATACACCGGAAAAAATATCCGAAAGCCTGGCCAGCCTGCGCCAGGGACTGGCGGCAGAAGGCCTAACGATCGACATCCATGCCGCTGCGGAATACTACATCGACGAACATTTTGAAACCCTGCTGCGTAACAAAGCCCCCTTGCTCACCATCAGCGAAAACAAGGTGCTGGTGGAGTTTTCGATGGTGACAGCACCCATGGAACTGAGCCGGGTGATCTTCGACCTGCAGATCGCCGGCTACCAACCTATCATTGCCCACCCCGAACGCTACACGTATTTATTGTTTCGCAAAGAGCTGTTCGATGAGCTGAAAGAGGCGGGTTGCCTGTTTCAGCTGAACCTACTTTCGCTTACCGGCTATTACGGCCGGCAGGTGCTGGAACTGTCCGAATATCTTCTGAAAAAAGAATATTACGACCTGGCCGGTACCGATCTTCACCACGAACGCCACCTGGAGGCACTGCAAAAGCTAAGCAACAACAGTCACCTGGCCCGCCTGCAGGAAGCCGGCATTTTACGAAATCAGGGTCTTTAGCCAACCAAACGTAATTTTGATTGTAATACAGGCAATGAGCTTTACAATCAAAGAACTGGAGTCGCTATCGGGCATAAAGGCCCATACCATCCGCATTTGGGAGCAGCGCTACCAATTTCTAAAGCCTGCCCGTACCACCACCAACATTCGCCGGTATAACAATGAAGAATTAAAAACCCTGCTCACCGTTGCGCTTCTTAACAAATACGGTTATAAGATTTCCCGCATCGATGAAATGCAGCAGGAGCAGCGGATACAGGCAGCCCTGGAACTGGAGCAGCCCGTTGCCCGCCAGGAATACGTGATCAATTCCCTGATCGGCTGCATGGTTGACCTGAAGAATATCGAGTTTGAAAAGATCCTGAACCAGCAGTTTGCCGAAAACGGGGTAGAAGAAACCGTTACAGGAGTCATCTTTTCCTTCCTGGAACGGGTGGGTATTCTTTGGCAAACCTCCCGCCTGCGCCCTGTACAGGAGCATATCACGTCCTGCATCATTCGCCAGAAGATCATTCATGCCATTGAAGGGCTTCCCTTTGCATCTCAGGAATCGCCCCTGTTTGTCCTGTTTCTTCCCGAAGGCGAGCATCATGAACTGGGACTTCTTTTTGTGCATTACCTGCTTCGCAAGCAAGGCTTGCCGGCACTTTACCTTGGCGCCAACGTGCCGCTCAACGACATCGAATACGTTGTCCAGGTAAAACAGCCATCCTATATCTATCTCCACCTCACCACATTTCCCCAAAGCCGGTATAACAGGCTGCTGCAGCAGATACAAAAACACAGCACCGGCAGTACATTAATTCTTTCAGGCTATACAGCCCAGCATTACCAAAAGGGGGCTGGCGAAAACCTTGTGCTGCTGCAATCCCTCCAGGCGGTTCAAACCTTTATCAGGGAAATCCGTTAGGTAAAACTTCAACCACAATTTATTGGCGTTGAGCAACATTGATTGTTGCTTGGTGCGGAGCCTTCCCGTTTCTCATCCTCCCGGTATTTTGTGCCTTGGCATAATTGTTTAATAAAAATATACTCATAGTTAAACAAAAATTTTGCTGGTATGTATTAATGTTTAACTTTGAATACGTAAAAATTAAACAAAATGAGTACGCAGGAATTTAATAGCTTGGTATTAAACAACGCCGACGGCCTCAGGCCCTTCGCTATCACCCTTGCCAAAGACTATGAAGTAGCCAAAGACCTTTGCCAGGAAACCCTGTGCAAAGCCTTTACTTACCGTGAGAAGTACGAACCGGGAACCAACATCAAAGCCTGGTTGTTCACTATTATGCGCAACATTTTTATTAACGATTACCGCCGCAATGGCCGCAAAAAAGTGGTGATGGACGTAGTAAAATCTTCCGTAACGCCACACGCCTTATCTCCGGAAACCAAGGTGCGGCTCAAAGAAATTAATTCGTCCATTCACCATTTACCCGCTATCTTTAAAAGTGCCTGCCTGTTGTATCTCCATGGTTACAAATACCATGAGATCGCACTGGCCCTTAACGAACCCTTGGGAACCATTAAAAGTCGCATCCACTTTGCGAAGAAAATGTTGCAAAAACAGGTAGACAGGTGAAGAAATCAGTCGTCATTATCGGTGCCGGTTTCGCGGGGCTTTCCGCCGCAGCTTTCATGGCCAAAAGTGGCTGGAAGGTAACCGTTGTGGAGAAGAATGCCACAGCAGGCGGTCGTGCCCAGCAATTGGTGGCCGATGGATTCACCTTCGACATGGGCCCAAGCTGGTACTGGATGCCCGATGTGTTTGAACGTTTCTTCAACCAGTTTGGCCGCTCCGTTTCCGACTATTATTCCCTTACCCGCATTGATCCCTCGTATCGTGTGTTTTGGCAGGATGAGCACCTGGATGTGCCGGCAGACTACGAGGAATTAAAAGCCGCTTTCGAAAACATTGAGCCGGGCAGCGGCACAAAGCTGGATAAATACCTCGCAGAAGCCAATGTAAAATACCGCATCGGTATGCAGGACCTGGTGTACAAACCGGGCCAATCCATGGCTGAGTTTTTGGATTGGACCGTGATCCGAAACGTTTTTAAACTGGATGTCTTTACTTCTATCAAGTCGCATGTGGCCAAGCATTTTCAGAGCGAAAAGCTGCGGCAGTTGATGGAATTCCCGGTGCTTTTTTTGGGTGCGCTACCCAAGAACACACCGGCCCTTTACAGCCTGATGAACTATGCCGACATAATGGGCGGTACCTGGTATCCCGATGGCGGCATGTTCAGCATTGTAAAAGCCATGCAAAGCCTGGCCGAAGAGCTGGGCGTGGTCTTTCATTTTGGCGAAGCCGCTGAGGAAATTGTGATCGAGAAGGGGGCTGCCAAAAAATTACGAACAACAAAAAGCGAATACACGGCCGATGCCATCATCAGCGGAGCCGATTATCAGTTTACCGAATCGGCGCTTTTGCCACAGGCTTACCGTACCTATTCGGATACCTATTGGGACAAAAAAGTGCTGGCGCCATCCTGCCTGCTTTATTATATAGGATTGAACCGTCCTTTAAACAATATCTTACACCACAACCTGTTTTTTGATGTGCCGTTCGACGAGCATGCCGACCAGATCTACACCAACCCGGCATGGCCGAAAGAGCCGCTTTTTTACCTGAATGTTCCTTCCAAAACCGACCCCTCCTGTGCGCCTCCCGGTTGCGAAAACCTGATGGTGCTGATACCCGTGGCCTCGGGCCTGGCAGATGACACAGAAGAAAAAAGGGATTATTACTTTCAGAAAATAGTGCAGCGGCTGGAAGGCTACACCGGGCAAAGACTGGCAGATGCCATCATCTTTAAAAAGACCTTTTCCGTTTCGGATTTTATACAGGAATACAATTCGTACAAGGGCAATGCGTACGGACTGGCCAATACCCTTTTGCAAACCGCCATCTTTAAGCCATCGTGCCGGAGTAAAAAAGTAGCCAATCTTTTTTATACAGGCCAGTTCACCGTTCCCGGACCAGGCGTCCCACCCAGCCTGATCAGTGGGGAAGTGGTGTCGCGTCAATTGATTCAATCGTTTAAAGAATAGGAATATGACGGTAGATTTATTTCACAAGGTTAGTCACGAGTGCAGCCGCAGCGTTACTATCCGGTACAGCACTTCGTTTTCATCGGCCATTAAGCTGCTGCACCGCGACCTGCGGCAACCCATCTTCAATATTTATGGCTTTGTGCGGCTTGCCGATGAAATTGTGGACACCTTTCACGAGCACGACAAGCAGGAACTGTTGCAGCAGTTTAAAAAAGAAACGTTTGACGCCATTGCCCGGAGCATTAGTCTCAACCCTATTCTCAACAGCTTTCAGCAAACTGTCAATGATTTTAAGATCGATCACCACCTGATCCATGCCTTTTTCAGCAGCATGGAAAGTGACCTCACCCAAAACCAGTACGACCGCCAGGGCTACGAAGAATATATCTACGGTTCCGCCGAGGTAGTAGGGCTGATGTGCCTTTATGTTTTTTGCGAGGGTAATACGGCGGAGTACCAGCGCCTCAAACAACCGGCGCAGGCTCTGGGCGCAGCTTTTCAAAAAGTTAACTTTTTACGGGATATCAAAGCCGATTTTGTGGACCTTTCCCGGATTTATTTCCCCGGCTGCGATTTTCACAACTTTACCGAACAGGATAAGCAGCAGATACAAGCTGACATTGAAAGCGATTTCCGCGAAGCCTACAAAGGTATCCTCGGCCTGCCCATCAAAGCAAAATTTGGTGTGTATGTTGCCTACAAATATTATTATTCGCTTTTCAAAAAAATTAAGCGCATTGAGCCGCGCTATATCTTGCAGACGCGAATCCGGATCCCGAACTATCACAAGGCCTATATCGTGATCAGGGCCGGTGTTAAAAACAGGTTGAACTTACTTTCATGAATCCAAACGAAGTGATATTGGTGACTCCTGCAGACGAAGCCATTGGCGTGATGGAAAAAATGGAGGCGCACCAGAAAGGGGTGCTGCACCGGGCTTTTTCTGTTTTTCTTTTTGACAAAAGCGGACGTATGCTGCTGCAGCAGCGGGCTGGTCAAAAATACCATGGCGCTTACCTTTGGACCAATGCCTGCTGCAGTCACCCCATGCAGGGCGAAACAGTAGAAGCGGCTGCGCAACGCAGGCTGATGGAGGAACTGGGTTTTGAAACACCGCTGGAAAAGATCTTTGCTTTTGAATACAGGGCTACGGTTGAAAACAACCTGATTGAACATGAATACGACCACGTATTTGCCGGCGAATACGAAGGTCCCGTTCAACTGAACCCTGAAGAGGTTTGTAACATTGCATATGAAGAGCTGGCTGCCATCAAACAGCAGTTGGAAGAAAACCCGGAAAAGTTTACCTCCTGGTTTCGCATTGCCTTTCCGCAGATAGAAGCCTGGTGGAAAGAGCAGTATACTTCGGGCAAACAGCCCGTGGACGCAATTGGTGAACAAGAAAAACATTGACCATGAACACCGTGTTTTATATTTTGATCTTGCTGGGAACGTTTTTAGTGATGGAAGGCATTACGTGGTTGACGCACCGTTATGTCATGCACGGGTTTTTATGGTCGCTGCACCGCGATCATCACCAGAAAGAACCCGGCTTTTTTGAAAAGAACGACTGGTTCTTTGTCATTTTTGCCGTGCCCAGTATTTTCCTTATTGCTTATGGAACCTATACACCGGTGTGGTGGATGCAGGCCATTGGCTTTGGCATTATGCTTTATGGCGCCGCTTATTTCCTGGTGCACGATGTGATCATACACCAGCGGTTTAAGTGGTTCAGTCGCAGCAACAGCACCTATGTGCGGGCCATTCGCTGGGCACATAAAATGCACCACAAGCACCTCGACAGGCACCAGGGCGAAAGCTTTGGCATGCTGCTCGTGCACAAAAAATACTGGGATAAAGTGCGCCGCGACCGCAAACTAATGGCCGGCAAGAAAGTGGCGTATGCGCCGGAGTAAGGCCCCCTGTCCCCCGGTGGGGGAACTTAGGTCACTAAAACTTTTCTACCTACAACTTTTCCCTTAATAGGATCATTTTATCAATTAATAATGCCTGTCGATGATGACGGGCATTTTTCTTTTTGTTACCGGCTGCGGGGTTGCTATTGAGCGTCCCTTGCGTCGCACACTTGTACTGAAGGAATGTTATTCAGCAATAAAAAACATTTTGCAGTAGGAAATGTCAGCGGATAAAAAGGAAAGATCGACCTACGTTCCCCCACCGGGGGGACAGGGGGCCAAATAAAGAATCCCCTGTAGAAACAGAGGACGTTGATTAGGACATTGCATACCCGGTTATGGCAATCGGGAAGCCTCTTTAATATTTTTTTCGGCAGTAAATCGGTTTTGGAAAGAAAAAATGGGTTTGAAAAAAAAGTGCCCCGCTAAGAATAGCAGGGCTTCACCCTTAACCATACGAAACCAAGTTCTTGAATATTTTTAATCGGTCGATGTTGTGTTTCGATTGACAATGTAAAAATAGCTGGACCTGACTTTCTTTCGATGGCCTTTCGGCGAAACCCAATAATCTATCGGCTCAAATAACAGACGTATCGCCAAACAATAAAGTTGGCTCTAAAAGCCGGCCGGCCAATGAAGGTTTTGTTAAACCGCTTCCCGGCGCAAAAGGTCTTCCACCTCTGCACTGGCTTTTTCGCAATAGGATTTTACATGTTCCAGATCAACTGAAAAATTGGCCTTTTCGCCTTTGATGGCGTCTTTTTCCATCCGGTCGAGGTAGGGGTGAAGGTCATCGGAAAGACCCACATAGCCAACGGTTGATTTCAGGCTGTGCGCAATTTGCTTGACGGCCTCAAAATCGGTGACTTGTATTGCTTTTTCCAGTTGGGCCAGCTCTTCTGGCACCTGAAGGAGGAATTGCTCGAGGATCTGCTTTTCAAACTCTTTGTTGCCGCCTGACAGTTCGGAGAGGTAAGCAAGATCAATATAGCCGGAACGGTGGCTTTCGGTGGTTTCCGCCACCGGTTCAGCCGGCTCCAGGCTTTGCGCATACTGACCGATCATGTTGTAAAGAATGGTTTCTTTAATGGGTTTTGATACATAATCGTTCATGCCCATTTGCATGCATTTTTCTTTTTCACCAGCCATGGCATGTGCCGTCATGGCCAGGATAGGAATATTGCTTTGCAACTCGTTGCGGATAATGCTGGTAGCCGTATAGCCATCCATTCCCGGCATCTGTATATCCATCAGCACAATGGAGTAGGAGCGTTTCCGCAGTTCTTCCACCGCTTCGCTTCCGTTATTTACCAGCACAAAGTCAATGTTCCAGCTGCGCATCAGGTGCGAAATAAGCTGCTGGTTCATGGGATTGTCTTCTGCAATCAGCACGGAGATCATTTCCAGCGGTACCGCTTCTTCCTGTGCCGAAAGGGCTGCTGCGTAAAGCTGGTTCAGGTCAGGTACCTTGTAGCTAAGTTCTACCGTAAAAACCGATCCTTTGCCCTGTTTGCTTTCGAGGCGGATGTCACCGTTTTGAAGGGAAACCAGTTGCTTTACAATGGCGAGGCCCAGGCCTGTGCCTCCAAAACGACGGGTGGTTTCCGTATCGGCCTGCTGAAACCGCTCAAAAATGGCCTGTTGCTTTTCTTCCGAAATGCCAATGCCCGTATCGCTGATGGTGATCTGCAGGCGTGCTTCCGTTTCTGTCTGGTGAAGGGCCTGTACCGAAACGGTGATCTCTCCTTTTTCGGTAAACTTAACCGCGTTGCTGATCAGGTTTACCAGGATCTGTGTCAGCCGCACGGCATCTCCCGACAACACATCCGGAACATTGGGGTCGATTTTGATGGAAAAGCCGAGGTTTTTTTCTTTTAGTTTTTCGCTGAACATAGCGCCAACAGAACTCAGTAAACTGTGCAGGCTGAAACGGGTTTCTTCCAGCGACATCATACCCGCCTCAATTTTAGAAAGGTCCAGGATGTCGTTTACAAGGGCCAGCAGGTTTTCGCCGGCCGAATGAATGTTTTGTACATACTGCCGTTGCTCATTGTTCAACTGGGTACGGCGCAGCAGGTTGGTAAAACCCAGGATGGCATTCATCGGCGTCCGTATCTCGTGGCTCATATTGGCCAGGAACTGTTCTTTCATGCTTGCCAATTCCTTGCTTTTGCGCTCCGATTCGTTTAGCAGGGTGATCATTTTTTGCTGTTGCCGTCCCTGGTTCAGCATATACCAGAAAGCTGCCACCACGGCCACCAGCGCTATAAAGCCAAGACCAAATCCCCAAAGGCGGGTGGTATAGCCTGTTTTTTCAATGGAGCCCGTAATGTTGCGCAACTCTGCCTGGCGGTTGGCATTGAGGGCAATGATAATGTCCTCTATGCTGTCGCGAAGGTTGCGGCCCTTCCCGGTATTGATAATGCGTTGGGCTTCGCTAATGTCCTTGTTGTGAAAGGCCTCGATAATGGCCTGGCTGAAATTGATCTTTCGGTTCACCAGTGCATACAGCTTGCGGTATTCGGGGGCAAGCTGTATGGAGTCGGAAGCGGATCTTAGTTTCTGCATCTGTTGCCGGATGCTGCTGATCTTTCCGTTTACGCCATCTACATAATTAATGTCGTTGGTGATAACAGCACCGCGGATATCGCTTTCCACGGTCAGGATGTCGCTTTGCAGTTTGCGCAGGTTGTTCTGCAACTGCATTTCGTTTATCAGGTTGGTGTTACCCGAAAGCAGGCGGGAAATGTTGTAGCCGGAGATGACCTGCAGGAATACAATAAATACAATTCCCAGCAGGAAGAGCCACATTATCCAGTATCGTACATCCGGCTTGCGCATGAAAGGCTGCCGAATATACAAAATTCAATTTCTTATGAACCGGTTGGCCGTGAAGAAATTAAAGAATGTTTGAAAAAGCGGATAAGAAGGTAAAGACAGGTCACGGTAAGCAGCAGGCTCACGCCGATCACCCATATACGTTTTTGCGTGATCAATTCGGTCAGGAAATAAAATTCCCCGATGATAAAAAACGAAAGCAATACGATAAATACAACAAATCGTTTCATGGTGTTAGTGGCAACAATTGCGGCAGCTGCTCTTTCCTTGTTTGGATTGCGGGTAGCGAATGGCTCTGATCGCAGTTTTATCACAGAATAGTAGTTTTGGTTGCAGTCCAATACAACAACTGCAAAGGGGTAACGGATTTGGGTAATTTACCTTTAACAGGAAAGATATTGGAGAGTACAGGGCGAAAATAGGCGGGCAATTTCCGTTGTTCTTAATTGTTAGGTTAAACAAAAAAAGCCTTCGCCGAAGGCATGATTTACCACGTTGAACGCTTATAAGTTTACAAGTTCACGGGTTCACGGGTTTACAAGTTGCTTAGAGGCTAACGTACAGCAAGCAGAAAGAAAACCTTTCAACGGTTTTACGTTTCACCTCTCTCGTTTTTCGTTTGACGTCTAACGTCTCCCGTCAACTACAGCAGGTTCAAACGCTTGTTCAGGCTTGCCTTGTGGGTATCGGCAACGGGGATGGTTGTTTTGCCGATGGTGATTGTGCCTTCCTGGATAAAATCAATTTTGTTGATGGCAACAATATAGCTGCGGTGCACCCGTAGGAATTTGCTGGGTGGCAGTTTTTCTTCAATGGATTTAAGCGTCGCATGCACCACGTGAAATTTTTGTGGTGTGTGCACTTTTACATAGTCGCCCATCGCTTCGAGGAAGAGGATGTCTTCGATGGAGATGCGCTTGAGCATGCCGTTGTCTTTGACAAACACAAAGCCCTGCTCTTCTATTTTTACTTCTTCTTTGTTGCTGTCGAGAGTTTCCTGTGCTTTTTCTACGGCCTGCAGCAGGCGTCCCTGCGAAACCGGTTTCACCAGGTAGTCTACCACGTTCAGTTCAAACGCTTCTACCGCGTAATCTTTTTTGGCCGTGGTGAAAATGATAAGGGGCTTTTTATGTCCCAGCTTTTTGATCAGGTCAATGCCGCTGATGTCGGGCATTTCAATATCAAGGAAAAGCAGGTCGATTTGGCTGGCACCTAACTGGTTGTAGGCTTCCATGGCATTGGTACATTCGGCAACGATTTCCAGCGACTGGATCTGGCTGACCAACTGTTTCAGCGCCATGCGGGCCATCTTGTTATCATCTACAATTAAACACTTCATAGCTAAGGGGTATGAACAAATATAGGAAAGGAAGTGAAAAATGAAAAAAGTCTAATTTAAAAGCATAGACATTATAAATCATTGTTATGTAATTGAGTAGAAAGGTTATTTGTTCGCCGCTTTATCGGTGGAAGAAAATCGGGCATCTTCCTCTCCTTTTCCTAATTTCATTTTTTCCGGCAACAGCAAAGGAAAGAAGGCCATCCATTTGCACTAAAACCTGCACAACAGATGAAAACAATAACGGGCAACCTGGTAGACATTTTCCAGCAAAAAATTTACCCGGCCGACATTCGCATGGAAGGCGGCCGCATTGTTGCCATTCAGCCGGCCGGCAACCCGGGTGAGGGGCTACCGTTTATTCTTCCGGGTTTTGTAGATGCGCATGTGCACATCGAAAGCTCCATGCTGATTCCTTCGGAGTTTGCCCGCCTTGCGGTTGTGCACGGAACGGTAGCCACGGTTAGCGACCCGCACGAAATTGCCAATGTCTGTGGCAGCAAAGGCGTGGAATTTATGATCGACAACGGTGAAACCGTTCCGTTTAAATTCAACTTTGGTGCCCCCAGTTGCGTGCCGGCAACCGTGTTTGAAACCGCGGGTGCAGCCCTTGACAGCAAGGCGGTGGAAAGCCTGCTGCAACGGGAAGATGTGCTTTACCTGAGCGAGATGATGAACTTTCCCGGTGTGCTGAACGGCGATACCGAAGTGGCGCAGAAGATCGCAGCCGCACAGAAATGGAACAAACCTGTGGACGGCCATGCGCCGGGTCTTCGCGGTGAAGCCGCAAAGCAATACATCGACGCCGGCATCTCTACCGATCACGAATGTTTTACCGCAGAAGAAGCGTTGGAGAAACTGCAATACGGCATGAAGATCCTGGTGCGGGAAGGCAGCGCCGCCAAAAATTTTGAAGCACTGATCCACTTGTTACACGACCACCCGGAAAAGATGATGTTCTGCACCGATGACATGCACCCGGATAGTTTGGTGGAAGGGCACATCAACCGCTTGTGTGCAAGGGCCGTGGCCAAAGGCATCGATGTGTTCAAGGTATTGCGGGCTGCCTGCGTGAACCCTGTAGAGCACTACAAATTAAAAGTGGGACTGCTGCGGCAGAATGATTTTGCAGACTTTATCGTGGTTAAGGACCTGGCGCATTTTGAGGTGCTGCAAACCTATGTCAACGGTGAGTTGGTGGCTGAAAAGGGAAAGACGCTGATCGGGCGGAAGCCCTTGCCTCTTGGCAGTATCGTCAATAACTTTCATTGTGCGCCAAAGGTGCCGGAAGATTTTGCTGTGCCTTTTTCCGGCGAAGAAAAGATCCCGGTGATTGAAGCCCTGGATGGACAACTCATCACCACAAAGCTTTTTGTGGCACCCAGGGTAGAAGCGGAGAACATCGTAGCGGATGTTGCTGCCGATGTATTGAAAATTGTTGTGGTGAACCGCTACAAAACAGCGCCGGTAGCCAAAGCGTTTATCAAAAATTTTGGTTTGAAAAGAGGCGCCATTGCGTCTTCCGTGGCACATGACTCGCACAACATTGTAGCCGTTGGTGTGGATGATGAAAGCATCTGCCGTGCAGTGAACCTGGTGATCCCAAAAGAAGGCGGCGTCAGTTGTGTTGGGAGCCAAGGGGAAAGCATACTGGGTTTGCCGGTAGCGGGCCTCATGAGCACCAGTGATGGGTATCAAATTGCGGAGGAATATGCGGCAATTGACAAAGCGGCCAAAGGCCTCGGTAGTACTCTTTCCGCACCGTACATGACACTTTCGTTTATGGCCTTACTGGTAATACCGCACCTAAAGCTCAGTGACCTTGGCCTGTTTGATGGCGATGATTTCAGGTTTGTAACGCCGCTGTAGCAATCGGTGCATCCAAATGGCCAGCCATAGTATTGTCGTATATTTAAACAAACCAATACGATGGCTGACAACTTCTTCCTGGTGCTCGCCGCCATTCTGCTCCTGCCGGTGATACCGGCCTACATTATTTATAAATTTTTGCCGCCCAGCGATACCGATGTGAGGGGACCTTACAAAGGGCTATCGCTAAAACTAAAAGGAGCCTTCGCCGGTTATTTTTTATTGGTGATCGTAGGCCTGGCGTTGCAATACACGGTGATGAACAACAAGCAGCAAAAACAAATTGAGGCTCTGCAACGCGATGTGCAGCACAAAGACACCGCCATTGCGCAGTTGCAGGCCCAGATAGCGGCATCGGCCAACCCGGTGATCGACTGGCACATCAAAGGCGCTGTTACACCGGTAAGGGAAGGCACCCGCTTTTTTTACGACGACGGCACCACCCGCAACGATCCCGATGGCAGTTTTGACCTGATCAAACGGGCCATTGCCAAAGAAGGAAAAGCGTCGCCACCCACATGGGTTTGTATTTACAACAACAACACGGGCTCCCGTGTTATAAGCCTGAACCGCGAAAGGGGGCATCCGGACTTGGCTGCTTTTAACGTGGAGTTTGACGACCAAAAACACGAGATCCACATCAAGCGACCCATCGACATCAACAGCATCGAAAAAGACAGCATTGTTGCCGTGGCCAATTTTATAGAAAAGAACGCGGCGCTCAAAACAGAGGTACAGCGTATCGACCCTTCCTTCCTGGGAAAAGCTGACAAGATCCGTGAAGAAAAAATGGTGACCAAGGCAGCACTGCAGCAGTTCAACAATGCCCAGCAAAAACGCACCCAGTAATTCCTTGCATATTGCGCATTGCTTATTGTCTATTGAACTACGCTTCCTGCCCGATCCACAGCGCACCGCCAATGCTGCCACGCTGTGCACCGGTAACTGACGACAGCACCGTGTACTCCTGCCGCCAGCGCAGCACACCAATAAAGGCCATGATCAGGGCTTCTTTGTACTGCACCAGGTTCTCATCGGGTACAATCACTTCAATGCCCAACGGTTTCAGTGATTCGGAAAGTTGTTGCACCAAAAACGTATTGAAAGCACCACCGCCGGTGACGAGTAGTTTGGGGTTTGGCGTTTGGGGTTTGGCGTTGGAGGCAGCGTGTTGCTGAATGGCAATGGTTAGCTGTTGCACGATGTGCGCCACATAGGTACGCAGGGCATCTTGTGTAGAAAGACCGGCTGCTTCTACCAGCGGAAACACTTCGTCGGTGCCAAACTGGTTGGCAAGGGATTTTGGGTAGGCCTGACCGTAATATGGCAGGGCGTTTAACTGTTGCAGCAGGGTTTCGTTTACAGCGCCTCCGCTGGCCATTTTGCCGCCGGCATCATATTCCTTGCCTTCTTTGGCACTTAGCAGGTTCAGCACACGGTTGGCCGGGCAGATATCGTATGCAATGTAGTTGTCGCCATCACGAAACGAAAGATTGGCAATGCCGCCAATGTTCAAATAATAGTCATAATCTTTCAGCAAATACTTTTCGCCAATGGGTACAATGGGAGCACCTTGTCCGCCGAAAGCCACATCCAGTGCCCGCAGGTCGCTTACAACGGGCAGCCCGGTTTCGGCAGCAATGGCCGCACCGTCGCCTATCTGCGCCGTCATTTTTGGCGGTACATGAAAAGTAGTATGGCCATGCGAAGCAATCAGTCCTACTTTGAAATGAAGACTGTTTTCATCAATAAAACGAACCACTTCTTTTCCCAGGTAATGTCCGTATTCGGCATGCAGCAACTTGTAATTCAGCGCCGTCAAAGCCGTAGCGGTCTGCAGCTTTTGCTTCCATTCGTTTGTGTAGGGGTAGCAGTCTGCGGCAACAATGTCAAAACTCCAGGCCCCGCCCTGGTGAAGAAATTCGGCAAACACAATATCCAGTCCATCCAGCGAACTGCCACTCATCAAACCAATAGCTCTGTATAACATAATTTCTGTTTTCTAGTTTGGGAATTCTAATTTCGCGAAGGTAGAAATTCAAAGCAATGGTGATCAATCTAAGTAAAGAACATTCGCTGGTAAGCAATTGGGTGGCAGAATTGCGTGATGTAACGGTGCAGGGTGACCGCATGCGTTTCCGGCGCAACCTGGAGCGAATCGGCGAAGTGGCCGCGTTTGAGATCAGCCGGCGCCTGCCTTACGTGGAAAAAGAACTTCAAACCCCCATGGGTACCGCTGTTTGCGAAGTGCTGGAAGAGCAACCCGTGCTCACCACCATCCTGCGGGCCGGCCTCGCCCTTCACAATGGCTTGCTTAGTTATTTCGACAAGGCCGACAATGCTTTCGTTTCTGCCTACCGCAAGCACAGGCCCGACGGCAGCTTTGAGATCATGCTGGAATACCTTTCCTGTCCCGAGATCGATGGCCGTACGCTCATCATCTCCGATCCCATGCTGGCCACCGGCGCCTCGCTGGTAAAGACCATTGAATATTTAAAAGAAGAGGGTTTGCCCAAAGCCATTCACATCGTAACGGCTATTGCCTGCACGGTTGGAATTGAATACTTACGCCTGCATGTTCCGGAGGCTACAATCTGGTGCGGCGCCATCGACGACGAGCTGACCGCAAAAGGCTATATCGTGCCCGGACTGGGCGATGCCGGCGATCTGGCATTTGGCACCAAGGTGCAGTCCTGACAAAAATAATTCTTCCATTTCAGGCCTTTTTTTCCGTAATTTACTCTCACTTTCGTATCGAAATGAGAAAAACTGTCTGCTTTATTGTGCTTATCGCTGTGTGGAAGCTTGCGAGTGCCCAGGATCCGAACTTCTCCCAATTCTTTGCTTCGCCGCTTACGCTGAACCCTGCCCTTACGGGGAAATTCGACGGGGTTGTCCGCGTCGCCGGTAACTACCGCAACCAATGGCCTACCATCAACAATGCGTTTACAACATATACGGCTTCTATCGACGCTGGCATCCTGAAAAATAACATTCCGCAGTTTGACCAGTTTGGCGTGGGCCTCCTGGCTTTTTCCGACAAAAGCGGCAACGGCGCCCTGCAAAATAATTTTTTGGGCATCTCCACGGCCTATCACAAAGCGCTGGACGAAAATGGCTACAACCAGTTTGGCCTTGGTTTCCAGGGAACTTTTGTAAGCAAAACGCTCAATGTAAACGGGCTGCATTTTGAAGACATGTTGCGGTCGGATGGCTTTACGGGTATCACCACCGAATCATTCTCCAATACAAACATGAACGTTTCGTATTTCGACCTGAACGTGGGCATGCTGTTCAACGGTTCTACCGATGGCGCCAACAACTATTACGTTGGTGCTTCGATGTACCATGTTACCCGCCCGAAAGAATCTTTCCAGGAAGGCAGTTATATCAAAGACCCGAGGGTGACCATCCAGGCCGGGGGCATGCTGCCGCTGGCAGAAGAAAACGCCGTTCACTTTAGTGCGATTCACAGCCGGCAGGCCGGTGCGGTCAATACTGTTTTTGGCGGGGCGTACATGCTGAACCTGAACAACGATCCCGAACGCATCACCAATTTGTACCTGGGCAGCTGGTTTCGCCTGGGCGATGCGGCCATTCCTTACATCGGGCTCGAAGTGGGCTCTTTGCGTTTTGGCGGCAGCTACGATGTCAACACTTCTTCGCTGAAGCCCGGCTCCAACATGCGGGGCGGTGCCGAATTTTCCCTCATCTACGTGAAAAAGCCATACGACCCGTTTGCCAAAAAGCTGAACTGCCCGAAATTCTGATTTACCTGTCGATTAGAAGGGCTGACGTAACCTAGTCTGGTTTATATATTACCTTTTGTTACTTAGCAGAATGTTGCCTTGCCAGGCATTCCATATCTGGGAGATATGGAATGCCTTTTTTGCTGAATAGAATTACAGAACGTAAAAGTGTGATTATTTCATTTTCTTCCACTGGAAGAAAATGAAATAACAAATCTTCGATTGCAACGAAAGTTAAATAGCAGTACTTCTGCTGAGTAAAAAACAAAAATGCCTGTCATCAGCGACAGGCATTTTTTATTATAGAAAACGTATTGTTCGAAAAAAGATGGCTGGTCAAAAAGTTTGATCAACCTTAGTCTCCCCTTTAGGGGGACAGGGGAAAAATCAGCGGCAACAGCAGCCAGCAAAACAGGGTGATAAGTATCACGGAAATGATGTTCATGATAAAACCAACCTTTGTCATGTGCTTTAGCTTGATATACCCGCTGGAGAACGCGATGGCGTTGGGCGGTGTGCCCATGGGCAGCATGCTGGCACAGGATGCCGCCAGCGTCATGGGGATGCCCAGGAGCAAAGGGTGAACCTGGGCCGCTTCCGCCAGACCCGCCACCACCGGTGCAAATACAATCACCTGCGCCACGTTGCTCATCACTTCCGAAACAAACAGCGAGATCACCGTTACCAGGAAAATCAGCATAAACGTGCTGAAGCCAAACTGCGCAAACCATTTTCCTAATTGCTCGATCAGGCCCACATTTTCAAGCGCTGTAGCCAGGGCAATACCGCCACCAAAAAGCAGGAGGATGCCCCAGGCCATTTTCCGGGTATCGCTCCACTCTAAAAGTGCTTCGCCTTTTTTATCACCGGGTGTAAT
The DNA here is from genome assembly GCA_013327885.1 of Flavisolibacter longurius. Classification (GTDB taxonomy): domain Bacteria; phylum Bacteroidota; class Bacteroidia; order Chitinophagales; family Chitinophagaceae; genus Flavisolibacter. The sequence goes on from JABUMY010000016.1 coordinate 58,481, forward strand.
AAACAGCGCCGTGGCGCCCATGATGGCAATCATGTTGTCGTCCAGTTTCAGCGGGCCTATTTTATTGAGCAGGTCTTTTGTGATCCAAAGGAGTGCCGTTACAAGAAAAATGGCAAACACTCTTTTTTCGGGTTTGGTGAAGGGTCCCAGCGCCGCCAGTTCTTTGGTGATGATGTCGCCGGTGGCACTGTCGTTTTTCATGCCGTTGGGATAAAGCCATTTTACCATCACCAGGTAAAGAATGCCCATCAGCAGGAGCGACAGCGGCAGGCAAAGAAGTATCCAGTCGGCAAACGCAATGGTTTCGTTGTAGCGTTTATTATAAAAGCCGGCATAAGCTACGTTGGGTGGTGTGCCAATGATGGTGGCCACACCGCCAAAGTTGGAGGCCAGTGCAATGGCGATCATAATGGACATGGCGAAGTTTGCCATGCCTTTTTTCCCGGCGTGGTTTTCTTCCATCACTTTTACCACCGACAAGGCAATCGGGAACATCATCATGGTGGTGGCTGTGTTGCTCAGCCACATGCTGATGGCGCCGGTGGAGATGATAAAGCCAAGAATAATACGGTCGCCGCTGGTGCCGGTGAGGCGAACAATGTTCAGTGCAATGCGCCGGTGCAGGTTCCATTTTTCAATGGCAAGTCCCAGCATAAATCCTCCCATGAACAAAAAGATCACCGGGTTGGCATAGGCGGCGGCTGTAGGGCCAATGGGCGCAATGCCAAAGAGCGGGAACAAGATAAGTGGGAGCAGGGCCACCACAGGCATGGGCAGGGCTTCGGTTACCCACAACCCGATCATAAGTGTAGCAAACGCAATCACCAACGCCGCCTGGCTGGTTACGCCAAAAGGATTCAGGAAATAAACGACAACGGCCGCAATTACACAGAGCAATGCCAATACCTGCCTTGAAAATTTTACTTGCAACGGGAGAAATTTTGCCGAAGTACGATTGCAAAAACCAGAATTCAAAAATTGAGGCGACCGTTTTTTGTACCGACCTTTTTGGTGGCCGCTTTTTTTCCGCTGACATAAGGATTGTTCCGGATGTAAAACCGGTAGTGCCAGGCGGCATGGTCGCCAGCATAGTCAACGCCTATGCGGGGCGAAGAAATGATGTCTTCGTCATGCACGGCAAAGCCATCATCGGCAATAAAAAGTTCATCACCTGTCAGGTCCGTACCGCATTGCGTGGTATGAAAACCAAACGCTTTGCCCACTCTTCCGGGCCCGCTGGTGATGGTATTGTCCCACGATTTTTTCCCGGTGCGCTGCAGCATGATCTCTTTTCCTTCGATGGGATCAACAGCCCTGATCAGGATCGCATGCGGAACGCCTTCGCCGGCGGTAACAATGTTGAACATCTGGTGAATGCCGTAGCAGAGATAAACGTAAGCACTGCCACCGTTGCCGTACATCACTTCCGTTCGGTTTGTTCTTCCTTTGGATGCATGCGATGCCCTGTCCTGCTCACCGGCGTAGGCTTCGGTTTCCACAATGCGTCCCGAGGTCAGTTCGCCATGCAGGTCCGTGACCAATACTTTTCCAAGCAATTCTTTTGCAATGGTCACAACATCATCCCGCAGGTAAAATGAAAGGGGGAGTTTTTTCATGCTCGTTTAGTTCACAAGTTTACAGGTTCACAAGTTCACCTGTTTATGTTCATAAATTGCGCCAGCAAAACGATGAATCAGTTAGTAATGCCTCGCATCACTCACCATTCACCATTCACCTTTCCCGTATATTTACCGCTTAAATCTACGGCTTGCTCAAAGAGATCATCATTGCCATACAGTCTTTTTTTGAAGCGCACCAGTTCATCCGCAAGCACCGGCTGTGGAAGTGGATCCTGATTCCCGGGATTATTTACGCCATTCTTTTTATGGTGGGCATGTACACCTTCTGGAACTCTTCCGACGCAGCCGTTACCTGGCTAAGCCGGCGCATCGGGCTGGAAACCTGGCTGCAAAAAGAACGCAGTGAGTGGCTGAGTTTTTTCTTTGTGATGGTGGGACTGATCCTGCGACTGATCCTTGTCTTTTTTTATTTTTCCCTGTTCAAATTTTTGTTCCTTATCATCGGCTCGCCGGTGTTTGCCTACCTGAGCGAAAAAACATCGAGCATTATTGAAGGCAAGGACTTCCCGTTTTCCTTCGGGCAATTGCTAAAGGATATTGTTCGCGGCATTCGGGTGGCGTTGCGCAATGCGTTGTGGCAAACGGTTTACCTTGTTGCCATCCTGCTCCTGTCGCTGGTGCCCGTAGTGGGTTGGGTAACACCACTTATCGGGCTTTTTATTGAATGCTATTATTATGGCTTTTCGATGCTCGACTACAGCCTGGAACGTAACCGCATGTCGGCTGCAGCAAGCATCGATTATATCGGTGCACACAAAGGACTCGCCATCGGCAATGGCCTCATGTTTTACCTCATGCATGGACTTATTATCGTTGGCTGGGTGCTGGCGCCGGCATACGCCGTTGTCGCTGCAACCTTAAGCTTGTACAAAGCGCAGCAACCCGCCGTTCGCTACGAGCCCGGAACGATTCGATGAGACAGCGTAGGTGCGAAACAACAACAAAAAACTAAAAACCACAAACCAAAAACTTCTCTCCGCATGCCCGCTACCGTTTACTTAATTCCAACCGTTTTGTCCGAAGGTGTTACGCAATGTCTTCCTGCTTATCTCCTCGATGCGGTAAAGGCTTGTTCGGTATTTTTTGTGGAAGACGAACGCACCGCAAGGCGCTATCTCAAATTACTCTGGAGAGAAATGGTGATCGATGATTGCGAGTGGTTCAACATGAAGAAAATGACACCGGAAATTTCTTCTGCTTTTCAGCAAAAGTTGCGTGAAGGAAAAAGCATTGGCATTATCAGTGAAGCTGGTTGTCCCGGTGTGGCCGATCCTGGCCAGGCGCTGGTGAATATTGCACAGCAAAAAGGTGCGGTGGTAAAACCGTTGGTAGGGCCTAATTCCATCCTGCTGGCGCTGATGGCCAGTGGCATGAATGGCCAGCGCTTCCAGTTTGTGGGTTATTTACCTATCAACCTTGCCGAAAGGGCAAAAGCCATCAAAGCTCTGGAAGCCGAATCGGCTCAAAAATCCTGCACACAGATCTTTATTGAAACACCTTACCGCAACAACCAGATGCTGGAAACGCTGGTAAAAACCTGTCATCCCCAAACCCTGATCTGCGTGGCCGCCGACCTTACCGGCACAACTGAGATGGTGCAAACAAAAACAGCCCAGCAGTGGAAGGCCGCTCCTCCGGAGCTGCACAAACGACCCGTGATCTTCCTGCTGTTGGCAGCGCAAGCATAATCAACCCCAGAAGAACATCCTGCGCTGTAAAGGGCAGGACAAGCTGTATTCTTTTACATAGTAAAACCCTGTCGGAATAAAAAATAAAGATTCTAAGCAGGAAGTAACCCCTCAGGGGTACAGGGACCGTATATTTGCCGCGCAATATATTCATTATGGTAGATGTAATTCTGGGACTGCAATGGGGCGATGAAGGCAAAGGAAAGATCGTTGATTACTTTGCTTCGCAATACGATATCATTGCCCGCTTCCAGGGCGGACCCAACGCCGGGCATACGCTGTATGTCGGCGACAAAAAGATCGTTTTGCACCAGATCCCTTCCGGTGTCTTTCACGAACAAACGGTGAACCTGATTGGCAATGGCGTGGTGCTGGATGCGGTAACCCTGCGCAAAGAAGCCGACAAGGTGGCCCAGTTTGGTGTTGACCTCAAAAAAAATCTTTTCATTTCCGAGCGTACGCACCTGATCCTGCCAACGCACCGTGCTCTTGACAAGGCCGCGGAACTGGCGAAAGGCGAAGCCAAAATCGGTTCTACCTTAAAAGGTATCGGGCCTGCGTATATGGATAAAACCGGCCGTAACGGTTTGCGTGTTGGCGACCTGCTGCACAAAAGCTTTACCCAGCAATACATCAAGCTCCGGTTAAAGCACCAGAAGCTGATTGATAACTACAATTTCAACGAAGATATTTCGGCGTGGGAAGAAGAGTTTTTTGATGCCATTGAGTTTTTGAAATCGCTCAACATTGTCAACGGCGAGTATTTCATCAACAACCGTATTGCGCAGGGCAAACGTGTGCTGGCCGAAGGCGCACAGGGCAGTATGCTGGACATTGATTTCGGTACATTCCCCTTTGTAACGTCTAGCAACACCATCTCTGCCGGTGTGTGTAATGGATTGGGTGTAGCCCCGCAAAAGATCCGCGACGTCATCGGCGTTAGCAAAGCCTATTGCACCCGCGTAGGTGGTGGTCCTTTCCCCACAGAACTGGAAGACGAGACCGGCGAAAAGCTGCGCAAAGTGGGCAACGAATTTGGCGCCACTACCGGTCGTCCGCGCCGCTGCGGCTGGATGGACCTGGTGGCCCTGCATTATGCCTGCATGCTGAACGGCTGTACGCAAATTGTGATGACCAAAGCCGATGTGCTGGATGCTTTTGAAGAGCTGCAGGTTTGTACCTCGTACAACATCGATGGCAAGGAAACGGCCGAGATCCCGTTCCAGATGACGCACAACAAAATCGAGCCGGTTTACAAGTCCTTCAAAGGATGGAATATGGACACTACAGGCATCAAAGAAGCGGCCGATCTGCCGGTTGAAATGAAAGACTACGTAGCCTTCCTGAACAAGGTGTTGGGCTGCGAAGTAAAGTACATTTCCAACGGTCCCGGTCGCGACCAGATCGTAAAAATTTAAAGCAAAAAAACTTTGTCAAAATTTGGCGGTTTGGTAGTCTTGGATAAATTTTACACCCGCTAATCAGCAATCGTTATGGCAGAAATATTAGTTGAGGAAATCTCCTCCGGAACAAGCTTACTAGATACATTACTGGCCCAGGCAAAAGGTCGTTCTCCCAAGAAAAAAACGGAGGACGACGATGATGACCTGGATGAAGAGGTAGCACCAAAGAAAGGCGGCAAAAAAGCAGCGGACGATGACGATGACATCGATGATGATGATGATGACATTGCCGGCGAAGAAGAGGATGATGATAACTGGGATCCTGACTTTGAAGAGTTTGACGTGCCAAAGTCAAAAAAAGGCAAAGGCAAGGCCGACGATGAAGATGAAGACTTCAAGATCGAAGAAGAGGAAGACTTCAGCGACATGGACCCCTTTACCGGCGGTGGCGGCTTCGATGATGACGAAGAAGATTTTTAAACCGCAATGCATACAGACCTGACGTGTTGCACGTATCCCATTGCTGATCTTCCGGGTCTGAAGAAAAAAGTGCTGAACTGGCTGCGGCCGTTCAGCACTTTTTGTTTTTTGGATAACCAGCAATACACTACCACAGCCCACGAAGCCGAGTGCCTTGTTGGTGCCGGCGTAAAGCGTTGGGTGCAGGGCGATGACATTCGCGATGCTGATGGCTTTTTTGAGGAGAAAAGCTGGCAGTTCGGGCACCTTTCGTACAGCCTCAAAGCATCGCTGCATGGGCTGCCCAATACAAAAACTGACAAGGTTGGCTTTTCGCCTTATTGCCTTTTTTCGCCGCAGGTAGTGCTGCAGCTAAAAGAAGCTTCGCTTACCATTTATGCAGATGATCCCGGGCTTGTTTTCCGGCAACTTTCCGAGCAGCCTGCCAGTACTGCAACGGTTGCCACGCCTTTCTTCCATATCAACCCTGTTTTAAGCAGGGAAGAATACATACAAAAGATCAAAGCCCTGCAGGCGCATATCCTGCGTGGCGATTGTTACGAGATCAATTTTTGCCAGGAATTTTTTGCCGAAGACGTTGCGCTGGATCCCTTCGCCGTGTTTCAAAACCTGATGGCTGTTTCGCCCAATCCTTTTTCGGCCTTTTACCGGCAAGGGGACAGCTTCCTGCTTTGTGCCAGCCCCGAACGGTTTCTTGCCCGGCGGGGAAATCGACTGCTCTCACAGCCCATTAAGGGCACCAGTAAGCGGGACCTGGCCAATTTGGGGGAAGATGCACGATTGAAAGATTCGCTTCGTCAAAGCGCCAAAGAACAAGCAGAGAATGTAATGGTGGTGGACCTGGTGCGAAATGACCTGACCAAAGTCTGCAAGCCAGCCACTGTAGTTGTGAACGAGTTGTTTGGTATTTATTCGTTCCCGCAGGTGCACCAAATGATCTCTACCATCAGCGGGGAGGCCAGGGATGGCATCACGCTTTCAGAAATTTTAGAAGCTACTTTTCCCATGGGTTCCATGACTGGTGCGCCTAAGCTGCGGGTGATGCAGCTTATTGATGAATACGAACCTTCTGCCCGGGGACTTTTTTCCGGTTCTGTCGGCTACAAAACACCGGATGGTGATTTTGATTTTAACGTGGTGATCCGGAGCATTCTTTACAACCAGCAAGACCGGTATCTTTCGTACCAGGTCGGTTCCGGTATTACCTTTTATTGCAACGCAGAACAGGAGTGGGACGAATGCATGCTGAAAGCGGAGGCCATCAAAAAAGTGCTTTCTTTCTAAACCTGTAAAAGCGCAACTACTGCGTTGCTTCTACCCTTATCAACCACTCAACCAATCAACATTGCTTTATACCCTCAGTTTCTTGTAGGCTCAGCGCATAAAAAAAGTGCTGACTGAAAACAGCCAGCACTTCCTGCTTAGGTGGAAATCTATTTATCCTTTTAAGGTTCCCAACAGCATGCCAACGGATTGCTGCAGGATCTGGACTCTTGCATCTTTGAACTGAACCATTTTGTCATTGGGCAGGCGCAGGTCGTAATTTCCCTTTGCCGACAATTGCTTGTCAAAATTCGGGTTCAGCTTGTTAAACTCCGACAGGTTCATCTTCAGCACCTGTGCAATGGCTTTGGAATAATACTTACCCGAAACATTCTGCATGGCTAAGGAACCATCTGCCGTAGAGGGTACATTGGCATAGCTGGCCAGCAATTGCGCTGTTTCGTCCTTGGTCAGCGTGGTCAGTCCGCCTTCGCCTTCCATAATGTAATGGGTGGCAATGAACTTCTTTACATGCTTGCGGCTTTCAGCCGGCAGGTGATACTGCAGGTCCCAAAAATTACGGCTGCCGCTGCGCTTGATAGCGGTGTTAACCTTACCCGGGCCACCGTTGTAAGCGGCAATCACCAGCAGCCAATCCTCGTACAGGTCGTACAGGTAGGCCAGGTAGCGGGCAGCTGCGTAGGTGCTCTTAAAATAATCCCTGCGTTCATCGATCTTACCATTTACCCGAAGGCCAAGGTCACGGGCGGTTTCGGGCATCAGTTGCCAGGGACCGCCGGCGCCTTTTACAGACGTGGCCGTGGTTTTCAGTTCCGATTCGATAACAGCAAGATATTTGAGCTCCGTCGGCAGGGCTCTTTTTTCAAGTGCGGTTTCAATGATGTTGAAATAGCGCTTGCCCGTAATTTTCAGCCTTTCAAGGTTCTCACCTTCTTTGTCCATGTAGTCTTCAATAAAGGCAACGGCTTTGGGATTTAATCTGCCTAATTGAAAATCGCTTCCGGAGGGCTCGTCAAAGAGATCTTTAAATCCTTCTTTGGGGTTGCCTTTCAAAAGCTTGTTGATGTCCGTGGTGTCAGTTTGTGTGGTTGCTTTGCCCGTAGGTGTGGCGGCTGCATAATCCTTAATTAAAAATGAAACAAGGATGGTAGCCAACAATAAAAGTTTGTTCATCACAAAAATTGTGTTTTAGAAGGGTGAACCAAATCGCACTGAAATCTTACTCGCCTTTATTGTTGCATCATCAGTTGATGCGAAAAGCGTTGCAAACATACCTCATTTCGTGGAGACGAGAGGACTTGCAATCCAAAAGGAAGGTTAGAGGAGTGTTTAAAAACTGGTAAAGAAGAAGCGGGCACACCCGTTAAATTGGCAAAAACGGTGAAAATATCGCCCATATACATGGCTAGGGGATCCATGTTTTTGTCGCCGATCTTGTACGCGACAGACGGCGCATTAGGCGCCAGGATAAAATCGAAGTCGTTGAAAATCAGGTCGGTTTGTTGCTTTAGCAACTGCCGAACCTGCTGGGCCTTTTGGTAGTAGGCATCGTAATAACCGGCACTTAGTACGAAGGTTCCGAGCATAATGCGGCGCTTGACCTCGCTTCCAAAGCCGTTTTTACGATTTTGTTGATAAAATTTGGCAAGATCCTCACCTTTTGCGTGCCAATTTTTACCGTAACGGATGCCATCGTACCGCGAAAGGTTAGAAGATGCCTCTGCCGTTGTCAGAATATAGTAGGTAGGAACGATAAATTCCGTCAGGGAAAACGGCACCGGTTCTACCGTGTGACCTTCATCCTTTAACTGTTGAATTTTTGCTTGCAGGGCAGCAGCAATCTCGGGGTCGAGGGAAGGATGCTCTATCCATTCAGGAAAATAGGCAATGCGGTAAGATGCTTTTTCATCGTTCAGAATAACGGCTTCCTGTTTCTGCCCGATGGCGGTGCTGTCATAATCATCCGGCCCAGAAATAATATCCAGGATGAGGCTTGCATCAGCAACGGAAGATGCCATAACGCCAATCACATCAAAGGAAGAAGCATAGGCGATCAGTCCGTGACGCGACACTCGGCCATAGGCTGGTTTGTAGCCTACAATGCCACAGAAATCTGCCGGCAGACGAACCGATCCGCCTGTATCGCTGCCAAGGGCTGCCATACAAAGACCACCGCTAACGGCTGCCGCACTGCCACCCGACGAACCACCGGGTACATGCGCCATATTCAGCGGGTTGAGGGTTGGTCCGTAAAAAGAGTTTTCGTTGGTAGAACCCATGCCAAACTCGTCGCAGTTTTGCCGGCCGATAATGATGGCACCTTCGGCCAGCAGCCTTTCAACAGCCGTGGCGGAGTAAACCGATGTAAAATTTTGGAGAATGCCGGAGGCGGCGGAAAGCTGGTGGCCCTGGTAACAGATGTTGTCCTTGATACCGATAACAACGCCATGGAGCCGGCCTTTTTTTTCGGAGCGGTCTAGTTCTACAGCACGTTGCAGGGCTTCGTCGGCAAAAACCTCAACAAAGGCATTGAGGGAAGCCTGTGCTTCGATACGGGAAAGAAAATGTCGTACCGCCTGCTCGCAAGTGGTACGACCGTTATGTAAATCTGACTGATATTGTTCGATGGAAGTAAACTGGAACAAATCCCTGGTATCGGAAGGTGGGTGGAAGGGTTACGCCTGTGTAGAAGTAGAAGTGGTGTTGGCACGCTCTTTTTCGCTCACGCCATCTTCAATTTCTTTTTTCACGGTGTTCTTGGCATCGTTGAACTCACGAACGCCACGGCCCAGGCCACGCATCAGCTCAGGAATTTTTTTACCACCAAACAGCAAAAGGATGATGATTGCTATTATCAGAATCTCATTGAAACCTAGAGGACCCATAATCTGGATTTAAAGTATGAATAATTGGAGAACAAAGGTATTTGAAAAAAAGGTTTGACGAAACGAAATTATTCGCCATAAAAAAAGCGTCCTGTTTTGCAGGACGCTTCTATATACGTTAAAAAAGCTTAGGCAGTTTTTGGGGCTACCGCTCTTTTCTTTTCCTGGATACGGGCAGATTTACCACTGCGCTCACGCTGGTAGTACAGCTTGGCACGGCGTACACGGCCGGATTTGTTCAACACTACGCTTTCGATGTTGGGAGAAAAGAAAGGGAATAACCTTTCTACACCAATACCGTCAGAGATCTTGCGAACGGTGAAAGTAGCTGTTGCGCCTTCACCTTGCAGTTTGATCACATCGCCACGGAAAGACTGGATACGCTCCTTGCTTCCTTCGATGATTCTATAGTTTACAGTGATATTGTCACCAGCTTTAAACTTGGGTAAGCTTTTTTTATTGGTTAACTGTTCGTGTACAAATGCAACAGCGGGATTCATGACTCAAATTTTAGGACGGCAAAGGTAGGAGGGTAGGGCGAATGTTCCAAAGATTTTTTGGCTGCTGGCCAATGGCTGCTGGCTGATAGCCTGATTTCGGCCAATTGTTGTTTATCTTTTAACAAAAAATGAAAGACTTCAAGAAGCTGCATGTTTGGCAAAAGGGTTTGATATCGCCGTTCACTGCTACCAGTTTGCTTCAACCTTGCCTAAGCACGAACAATTTGGCCTGATTTCCCAAATACCAAGGGCCGGGGTTTCCATTCCATCCAACATCGCGGAAGGCAGCAGCCGACACAGTGATAAAGATAACAGTCGTTTTGTTGAAATGTCGTTAGGCTCAAGCTTTGAGTTGGAGACACAACTTCTGATTGCAAAAGCGGTAAACTTTGGCAATATTGAAATGTGTGAGTCTTTGTTAAACCAACTTTCCAGCGAGCAACGCATGTTAACCATGTATTTAAAAAGCCTGGGTGTTTGAAAATGCTCAAACACCCAGGCTCTTCTAAAAGCTAGTAGCCAGCAGCTAATAGCTAGCAGCTTATCTTGCTACATTCACTGCCCGCTTCTCCCGGATCACCGTTACCTTAATTTGTCCCGGATAGGTCATTTCGGTTTGGATCTTCTGGGCAATATCAAACGACAGGCGTTCGCTTTCGTTGTCGGTTACTTTGTCCGCTTCCACAATCACCCGCAGCTCACGGCCGGCCTGGATGGCGTAGGCTTTTTCCACACCGTTATACGCCTGTGCCAGGTTCTCAAGGTCTTTGATCCGCTGAAGGTATTGCTGCATGATCTCGCGGCGGGCACCCGGACGGGCACCGCTGATCGAGTCACAGGCCTGTACGATGGGAGATATCACGTATTGCATCTCCATTTCATCGTGGTGAGCGCCAATAGCGTTGACCACCGCAGGGTTTTCGCCATATTTTTCGGCCAGCTTGGCACCTAGCAAGGCGTGGCTCAGTTCAGTTTCTTCGTCGGGCACTTTACCAATATCATGCAACAGGCCGGCACGCTTGGCCAGTTTGGGGTTCAGTCCCAGTTCGGCCGCCATGATACCACACAGGTTGGCAACCTCGCGGCTGTGCATCAGCAGGTTTTGCCCGTAGGAGGAGCGGAAGCGCATCTTACCCACTAGGCGAACCAGTTCTTTGTGCAGGCCATGAATACCCAGTTCGATCACCGTTCTTTCACCAATCTCCATAATCTGCTCTTCCAACTGGCGCTTGGTCTTTTCTACCACTTCCTCAATGCGGGCAGGGTGAATACGGCCGTCGGTCACCAGGCGCTGTAAGCTCAGGCGGGCAATCTCGCGGCGCAAGGGGTCAAAACAAGAAAGAATGATGGCTTCCGGGGTATCGTCCACAATCAGGTCCACACCGGTAGCCGCTTCTATGGCGCGGATGTTCCGGCCTTCGCGGCCAATGATCTGGCCTTTGATCTCGTCGCTTTCGAGGTTGAATACTGTAATGGCGTTCTCAATGGCTTGCTCGGCGGCGGTACGCTGGATGGACTGGATAATGATTTTGCGGGCTTCCTTGTTGGCCTTTTGCTTGGCCTCGTCAATGATCTCCTGCTGCAGCCCAATGGCTTTGGAGTGGGCTTCCTGTTTCAGGCTTTCCACCAGTTGGGCCTTGGCTTCTTCGGCTGTGAGGTTGGCCAGTTTTTCCAGGCGGCGGGTATGCTCTTCCTGGTGCTTTTCCAATTCGGCCTGCTTTACGCCGACCACTTCTAACTGGCGGCCCAGGTTTTCTTTGATGGCATTGTTTTCTTTTACCTGGCGCTCCAGTTGCTCTGTTTTTTGGTTGATGGCTTGCTCTTTCTGACGAAGGCGGTTCTCGCTTTCACCCAGCTTGCGGTTGCGTTCCAGCACTTCGCGATCGTGTTCGGCCTTCAATTGCACAAAACGTTCTTTGGCCGCCAGCTCTTTTTCTTTCCGCACCGTTTCAGCTCTTAATTCTGCTTCTTTGATCAGGTTTTGCGCATGCAGATCAGCTTCTTCTACCTTTCTTTTTGTGTCCTTTGCAAAAATAAATTTGCCCGCTACAATGCCCACCAACAGGGCCACAACGGCAATGATGAGACTAACTATGCTGAGTTCCATTAATCTGTTTTTTTAGTGATTAGTTCTTGTATAAGATTCTCATTCCGACAGTTTTGTCAGGAGGGCGAAGATAGAAAAACGGCGTGGATTTTAATCAACGATGATGAGGGCGGTGATGGTGGAAATAAATTTGATAGAATTAGGGGATGAAAGCGTTGACAATAGAACGGCACCCCTTTGCAGCATTTGTTCCGGAAACACTGCGTTGCCTTATCCTGGGCAGCTTTCCCGGCAAAGAGCAAACCCGCGGCAGCCTGGATGAAACGGCCTGGTTTTACGGGGCACCGCTGAACCAGTTCTGGCGCATCCTGTCAAAGGCTTATGGACGGGAGCTGAAAACAAAGGCCGAAAAGCAGGCCTTGTTTGAAGAAACCGGCATTGGCATTACCGATGTTTTTAGAGCAGTGATCCGGACAGCCGGTAACAACCTGGATGAAAACCTGCAGATCGAAGAATACAACTGGGACGTGATCACAGCAATCTTGCGAAAGCACAAACCACAGGTGTTTTGTACCAGCCGGTATGTTGAAAAGGTGTTCAAGAAACAGTTTCCGGCCTACCCGGCAGTGGATGTGTTGCCGTCGCCATCGCCGCGGTATTTTAAACTGACGATCGAACAAAAGGCAGAGATCTACCGGCAAAAGCTGCCGCGGTTGGGTTGAATAATTGTAAACAGACCTAACAGGTTTCCAAAACCTGTTAGGTCTGTTTTACGGTTAAGTCTAAGGCTGGAGCGCCCCGTCGATCATCTTCTCTAGCGTTTGCAAGCGACTGCTCACATTGTCCATGTTCACCTGGTTGGAGATGGCGGCATTTTGCTCAGTGGCAAACCACACCAGCACCATCGCAATATAATCCTGCATGTCCTTGCCGGCGAAGGCGGTCTTGAATTCAACAATTTTGTCGTTGATGGTCTTTGCCGTTTTCCGCACCACTTCCTCATCCTTTGGCTGGATGCGGATGCGATACGACCGGTCGCCGATAACGAGGTTGAGGGGAATGAGTTCTTCCATGGTAGTGAGTGGTGAGTGGTGAGTAGTGAGCAGTGATAGAGTCGCTTTGTACTCACCATTCACCACTCACCATTCACGTGTTACTCGCTTAAATAGGCAATTGCCCTGTCTATTTCTTTGATGTACTGGTTCAGCTTGCGTTCAAAGGTTTTTTTGTCTTCCTCCGACATTTCGCCAGCCGCCAGTTTTAAAATGGATACCTGCTGCTGCAGTTCGTCAATGCGGTCACGGGCAGCGGTTTCTGATTTTTGCGCCAGCGCCAGTTCTTCCTGCAGCTTTTTGTTTTCCCGCTGCAGGCGGCCCTGTTGCAACAGCAACTGCTGCACCTTTTCATACAGAACGGTAAACTGCTGGTCAACGGTCATTACTTGCGAATTTCAGCGCCAATGTTTTTTTCCAGGGTGCTCATGATCTTGGCCATCCAGCTATCAATTTCCTTGTCGGTGAGGGTTTTCTCCTCGTCAAGGAACGTAAAGTTGACCGCCAGCGATTTTTTGTCCGCCCCCAGCTTTTCGCTTTCAAAAATATCAAACAGCCGCACATCCTGCAGTTGCCCGATGCGCAGTTTTTTGATCTGCTCCGGTATCTCTCCGTAGGTCATTGCTTTGGGCACCACCAGGGCCAAGTCTCTTTCCACCGCCGGGAATTTAGAGATCTCTTTGAACTGCACCTTGCGGCTGGCAACCTTCATCAGGTCATCCCAGTAAAGGTCTGCATAAATAACCTGTTGCTTGCTGTCGAATTGCTGCGCCAGCGCTTTTTTTACCACACCGATCTCCAGCACTTTATTCCGGCCGATAAATCCTGCCAGCGAAGCATCAAAATCCTTGCTTTCGCTTTTTTCAAAACTAACCCCTTTGATGTTGAGGGCTGTGAGCAGTGCGGTAACCACACCTTTCATAAAATAGATATCGGTTGCCGGCGCCTTGTCCTTCCAGCCTGTTTCGGAAAGCTGGCCGGTGGCATAAAGACAAAGATGATTCGTTTCGTCGTATTGGCCCACGCCGCGGGTGCTGTAGGTTTTGCCGAACTCAAACAGGCGCAGGTTGTTGTTCTTACGGTTAAGGTTAAACGAAATTACTTCCAGCGCCGTTTGCAGCATGGAAGGCCGCAGCATATTCAGCTCGCTGCTTAGGTTGTTCAGCAGCTTAACGGAATTGCTTAATTCTTCTTCGGTAAAATAAGCCGCGTTGGTGATGGAGTTGGTCAGTATCTCCGAAAAACCGGCACCGGTCAAAATGCCCGATGCTTTTTCTTTCAGGCGTTCACTTTTGTCGTCTTCTTCAATAGAAGGCGTAATGGTGATAGCCGAAGGAATTTCAATGTTGTCCAGTCCATCGATGCGCAGGATCTCTTCCACCACATCGGCAGGGATGCCCACATCGGGTTTGTGATGCGGTACCTGCAGCACAAGGGCTTCTTCGGTATCGTTTACCACGGTAAACTGCAGGCTCTCTAAAATGGTGCGAACGGTTTCGCGGGGATACTGCTTGCCACTGAGCTTGCGCAGGTAAGCGTACGGAAATACCAATTCTTTCTTTTCTACCGGTGACGGATACACGTCAATAACTTCGGAAGCAATGCTGCCGCCGGTGATTTCTTTGATGAGCATGGCAGCCCGTTTGAGAACAGTAACGGTGTTGGAGATGTCAACGCCTTTTTCAAACCGTGTAGCCGCATCGGTGCGCAAGCCATGGCGGAAAGATGTTTTGCGGATAAATGTTGGGTTGAACCAGGCACTTTCCAGGAAAATATTGGTGGTGCCATCCGTAACACCACTGTGCAGGCCACCGAACACACCGCCAATACACATGGGTGAACTTTCGTCGCAGATCATCAGGTCTTCGCTGTTCAGCTTGCGCTCTTTTTCATCCAGCGTGGTAAAGGGTGTGCCATCGGGAAGGGTTTTTACCACTACCTTTTTACCGCCGATCTTATCGTAATCAAAGGCATGCAGCGGCTGCCCGGTTTCGTGCTGGATAAAGTTGGTGATGTCAACAATATTATTAATGGGTCGAAGGCCGATTGCTTTCAGTCGCTCCTGCATCCATTTAGGTGAAGGACCTACGGTTACACCACTGATACATACACCGGAATAACGCTTGCAGGCTTCGGTATTTTCGATAGTAACATTTATGTCCAGCGAAGCTTGGTCAACCGCAAACGTCACTTCGGGAATCACCGGCCTGGCGTCCATTTTATCGTGGTGCGAAAGGTAAGCGCAAACATCGCGGGCCACACCCCAATGGCTCATCGCATCCATGCGGTTGGGGGTGAGTCCGATTTCGTAAACTGTATCGCTGAACGGTTTGAAATAAGCTGCCGCCGTTGTGCCCACCGGGGCATCTGCGGGTAAAACCAGGATGCCGTCATGCGAGGAACCGAGGCCAATTTCATCTTCGGCGCAGATCATGCCATGGCTTTCCACGCCGCGGATCTTGGCCACTTTCATCGTCAACGGGTCGCCGGTAGTAGGATAAATAGTAGTGCCCACCGTGGCCACCACCACTTTTTGTCCGGCGGCTACATTGGGAGCGCCACAAACCACCTGCAGGGGCTCACCGCCAACCGATACTTTTGTCACCTTTAATTTATCGGCATTGGGGTGTTGTTCTACCGCCAGCACTTCGCCCAGCACCAAGCCTTGCAACCCGCCTTTTACTTCTTCAACAGCTTCTATCTTTTCTACTTCCAGTCCGATAGAGGTCAGAATTTGGGAAAGCCGTTCGGGGTCGAGGCGCACAGGCAGGTATTCGCTTAGCCAATTATAAGAAATGGTCATTGAGTCGCTTTTATTTAAGAGTGGGCAAAGATAAAGGGGTTTGGGGTTTGGCGTTTGGGAGTTAGGGGTTAGGGTTTGTAGTTTATAGTTTATGGTTTGTGGTTCGAAGTTTGAAGTTTGAGGTTCGATGTTCGAGGTTGGGGGAGTTTATGTTTGAAGTATGGTTTTCTAGGTTGGGTGTATCAAGGGCGGGATTCGGGAAGACCCTTATAGAAAAATGGGAAAGGGTGATGATTAACGCCATGGCTCCGTAGGAGCCACACCTTGGTAGAAAACAAGATGGAATCAATTCACCCGGCCCCGTAGGGGTCGAACAACAGAAAAAAGGGTATCAATGGTAAATGTTTGTTCTTCACTCTGAAGGAGTACCGAATTTCTTGAAATGTTTGATAGCGTAGAATCTACTAAGAAGGGGCTACATGTTTCTGAACTACAGAGGCACTGAGAACACAGGGTGTCACTGTGTTTCACCCTGTCCTCCTGTCTCTGTGATTTGATAAAAAAGCCGAATAGCATTACCAGCCGTACACGAGTGCGACGCAAGGGACGATCCACATAGACCCTTCTGCCGGTAACCCAAAAATAATTATCAACATTAGCGGATTGCATTATTTATCTCTTGAAAATCAATTGCTTCAGGGAGCAAAAAACCGCGGCAGCTTGTAAAATCAGCAAAAGCCTCTTTTTTTCGTCTGCCGCCAGTCACCAAAAAAAGCCGCCTTTTTTTGCGCACAAAAACTTGTGCACAACTGCCCGGCGAATGCTAAAAAAATTGGAATTTTGTGGATTGCATTGATGCCAATGTGAATAGAGGCGGCAAACCTGTTGATAACCTGTGCAGAGCGTTGGGGATTAATATTGTTGATCCCAAACCAATAGGCAGGAGGGGAACCGCTTACATTCGTTGACTGACTTTCGGAAACGTACGGAGACAATCCACTACCATAAATCTCAAGGCTGTACAAATCCACGGGTCGTTGATGCGCTATCAATGCTAAACAAACGTGTATGGATTTAACTAACCTCAACCGCGATAAGAAAAGAGGCCGCAAAGCACCGCTAGACCTAAGCACCATGGTGTATGGCAAAGTGCCACCCCAGGCCCGCGACCTCGAAGAAGCTGTACTGGGTGCAATGATGCTGGAAAAAGGCGCCTTTGACGTGGTGGCCGAGATCCTGAAATCGGAATGCTTTTACGTAGATGCTCACCAGCGTATTTTCCGGGCCATGAAAAGCCTGTCGGGCAAAAGCCAGCCGATTGACATGCTAACGGTGGTGGAGGAACTTCGCTCCAACGAAGAACTGGACATTGTTGGCGGACCATATTACGTAACCAAGCTAACCAACGCCGTTACCTCGTCGGCCCACATCGAAGCTCACTCCCGGATCATCCTGCAGAAATTTATCCAGCGGGAACTGATCCGCATCAGCGGCGAGATCATTTCCGATGCGTATGAAGACAGCACGGATGTATTTGACCTGCTGGACGACGCCGAAAGCAAAATTTACAAGGTAACGTCCGAGCACCTGCGCAACAGCGTGGAAACGATTGACGCAGTATTGGTGAAAACCATCCAGCGGATCGAGGACATGCGCAACCGTAACGAGGAAATTACGGGTGTGCCCAGCGGCTTTGCGCACCTGGATAAGATCACCTACGGCTGGCAGAACACGGACCTTGTTATCTTGGCCGCCCGTCCCTCTGTGGGTAAAACGGCCTTTGCGCTGAACCTGGCCCGCAACGCGGCGCTGCATCCTACCAAGCCCACGCCGGTAGCGGTGTTCTCGCTGGAGATGAGTGCAGCGCAGTTGGTACAGCGGATCCTTTCGGCCGAAAGCGAGATCCACCTCGAAAAAATTGCCCGTGGTAAAATGGAAGATTACGAGATGGAGCAATTGTACAAACGCGGTATCCAGCGACTGGCCGATGCCAAGCTCTTTATCGACGATACGGCCGCCCTCAACATCTTTGAGCTGCGTGCCAAGTGCCGCCGCCTGAAAAATGCACACAACATTGGCCTTATCATCATCGACTACCTGCAGCTCATGAGCGGTACCGGTGAAGGAAAAAATACAAACCGCGAACAGGAGATCTCCAACATCTCCCGGTCATTAAAAGCCCTGGCGAAAGAACTGCAGGTGCCGGTGATTGCACTCTCGCAGTTAAGCCGCGAGGTGGAAAAACGGAAAGACGGTAACAAAATGCCGCAGCTTTCGGATCTGCGGGAATCGGGTGCCATCGAACAGGATGCCGACATGGTTTGCTTTATCTACCGCCCCGAATACCACGAGATCAACCAGAACGAAATGGGCGAAAGCGTAAAAGGGGAAACCCACCTCCGTATCGCCAAACACCGGAACGGTTCGCTGGAAAACCTGAAGTTTCGTGCCCGCCTGGAGATCCAGCGGTTTTTTGAAGACAACGGCGATGATTTTGGTGGCGGTGGCTTTACCATGCCGCCTAACTGGAAGCCGGTAACCGATACGGATGGCCCCAAGCTTTACATCCAAACCGGTAGCAAGATGAATGACATGGATGACGATGATCCTTTTTAAGGATTAACAATAGCATGAATAAAGGAGATGAAAAAGAGTGATGCCACTTCTTTCATCTCCTTTTCTCTTTGTAGGCATGGCCTGCATTGTTTGTAATTCACCTCTTAGCGTAGTTTCGCAGCATGGCACTTCCTTATTTTTTTGTTGATGGTTTAGCGGAGAAGACGATCCGGTTGGATGAGGACACATCAAAGCATGCCATCGGCGTACTGCGCATGGAAAGGGGGGAAGAAATACTTCTTACCGATGGAAGGGGCAGCAAGGCCAGGGCAGCCATTGTTGATGATAACCGCAAACGCTGCCTGGTGGAAATCCTTTCTGTAGAGAAAGAAGAAGTGCAATCGCCGCAGGTCACCATTGCAATTTCCATTGTAAAAAATGCCTCCCGCTTTGAATGGTTTTTAGAAAAAGCCACCGAGATTGGCGTAACAGAAATCGTCCCACTGCTTTGCGATCGAACCGAAAAAGAAAAATTCCGCTACGACAGGATGCAGGGAATTTTAGTGAGTGCCATGCTGCAGTCGCAGCAAACCTGGCTGCCCGTTTTACATCAACCCACTGCTTTTACAGAAGTAATAAAGAGCAGCACACAAGAGCAAAAGTTCATCGCCCATTGCCTCCCCGATCAAAAGCAGCAATTGGGTGCATACATGACTCACCACTCGCCACTCACTACTTACCATTCATCGATCATCCTCATTGGTCCCGAAGGTGATTTTACCCCTGCTGAAATTAGTACGGCATTGGCGCAACAGTTTCTCCCCGTTGCGCTTGGCAATACAAGACTGCGCACCGAAACCGCCGGCATCGTGGCGGCAACTATTTTAAAGAATTCGTTTACTGGGGCGTGATCAGGAAAGTCCCTTGCTGATCTTTTTTACAATGGTTGGACCTTCGTAAATAAAGCCTGTCCATACTTCAATGAGCGAAGCGCCGGCCGCCAGTTTTGCGGCCGCATCCGCAGCGGTAAAAATGCCGCCCGAACCAATGACGGGGATGGCGCCACCGGTTTTCTGGTGAATGTATTGCAGCACTTCGGTGCTCCGTTGCGCTACCGGTTTCCCGCTCAGGCCACCGGCGCCGATGCTGGTTATTTCGGATGGATCGGTGGTAAGACCTTCGCGGCTGATGGTGGTGTTGGTAGCCACCAGTCCATCGAGGTTGATTTCCTGCGCCAGGGAAATGACATCATCAATTTGTTCGTTGGTCAGGTCCGGAGCGATCTTCAGCAGAATGGGACGTTGCATTGAAAAGGTTTTGTTCAGTTCCTGCAGGTGCGTCAGGATCTTTCGCAGGGATTCTTTCTCCTGCAACTCACGCAAGCCCGGTGTGTTGGGCGAGCTTACATTCACCACAAAAAAATCAACAAAAGGGTGCAGGGTACGAAAACAAATTTCGTAGTCCTTGTACGCATCTTCATTCGGAGTTAGTTTGTTTTTACCAATATTCCCGCCAATGATAAGGTTTGTAGTTTGTGGTTGTTCAACTCCAGACGCCAAACTCCTAACCCCAAACTCTTTCCGCCAACTCTTTAATCGTTTGGCAACAGCCTCCACACCATCGTTGTTAAAGCCCATGCGGTTGATAAGGGCTTTGTCCTGGGGCAAACGAAAAAGGCGCGGCTTTTCGTTGCCTTCCTGCGGCCTTGGGGTAACAGTACCAATCTCGATAAAACCAAAGCCTAGCGTTTCCAGCTCACGCAGGTAGCGGGCATTTTTGTCAAAGCCGGCGCCCAGCCCGATCCGGTTGGGAAAGCTGAGTCCAAACGCGGTAAGCGGTGTTGCGTTCACCGGTGCAAACAGCCTTTTTAACCACTTGCGCAGCGGCGGAAAGGCACAAAGCATCCGGAGGCCGTTCATCGAAAAATAGTGGGCGGTTTCGGCCGGGAGCAGGAACAGGAGGCGGCGTAATAGATGGTACATTGGCCGCGAAGATAAATTCAAATCCGGTACTGGTTTTTCTGCGCCGAAAAGCCTAATCTTGTTCAAAGACGCTTCATGAAAAATCTCCCTGTATTCCTGCTTTCTTTTTTCTTTTTTGCTGCTGCTGCACAAAAAACAACGGATGTACAATTAAATAACCGCCTGAAGGAATATTTCGCTTTCAGCAAAAACCTGGAGTTGGATAAGGCTATGGAGTACATGCATCCCAAGCTGTTTACCATTGCACCCAAAGAGCAGATTATTGCTTCCATGGAAGCGGCATTTAACCAGCCGCAGATGAGCTTTTCCTTCGACAGCATGTCGGTGGCCGCCATCAGTCCCATATATAAAACAGGCACCGAAAGCTACCGCAGGGTCGATTATTATATGTCCATGAACATCACCCTCAGCGATTCCCTTGATCTGAAAATTCCGGAATTAGCCGCCGCCATGCAGGCTTCTTTTAAAACAGGCTTCCCTGGTAAAAGAATTGTCATTGATACAAATACCAACAGCATTAATGTAAAAGGAAATGAGTTACTCTTTGCTATCAAAGACCCAAAGGTCGCCGAATGGATGTTCCTGGGTTACGATCGCAACAACCCGCAATTGATCAAGCTTCTTTTTCCGAAGGCAATGCGCCAGCATTTTAAACTTTTGCCATAAGGTTGTTGATGCAACTATTTAATTTTTCCCTTATCTTCCGTCTATAATTTTTCCTATGCAAGAAGCGTATATCGTAGCCGGCTACAGAACGGCGGTTGGAAAAGCAAAGCGTGGCGGTTTCCGGTTTTACCGGCCCGATGACCTGGCCATTGATGTGATTAAAGGACTACTGGCAACTGTACCGCAGTTGGACAAGGCCCGTGTGGATGATGTTATTGTAGGCAACGCCGTGCCCGAGGCCGAACAGGGCCTGCAGGTGGGGCGCATTATTGCCGCAAGAGCCCTGGGCTTTGATGTGCCCGGCATGACGGTAAACCGCTATTGTGCCTCCGGGCTAGAGACGATTGCCATTGCCACGGCCAAGATCCGCATGGGCATGGCCGATTGCATTGTAGCGGGTGGTACCGAAAGCATGAGCCTTGTACCCACGGCCGGCTGGAAAACGGTTCCCGCTTATTCCATTGCTAAAGACGAACCGGATTATTACCTAAGCATGGGCCTCACGGCCGAAGCCGTGGCCAAAGAATACAACGTAAGCCGCGAGGAGCAGGACAACTTTGCTTACCATTCGCACCAAAAAGCGCTGAAGGCGATTGAAGCGGGGCATTTTAAAGAAGGCATTCTGCCCATTGACGTAGAGCAGGTTTATGTGGATGAAAAGGGTAAAAGAGCCACTCGCAACTATATTGTGGATACCGACGAAGGTCCCCGTGGCGATACCTCGCCGGAAGCCTTGGCCAGGCTAAAACCCGTATTCGCTGCCGGCGGATCGGTAACGGCAGGCAACTCCTCGCAAACCTCCGATGGCGCTGCCTTTGTGCTGGTCATGAGCGAAAGGCTGGTAAAAGAACTGGGTGTTCAGCCCATTGGCCGGTTGGTAGCTTGTACGTCTGCCGGCGTGCATCCCCGCATCATGGGCATTGGGCCGGTTGCCGCCATTCCAAAAGTATTGAAGCAATCCGGCATGAACCTCGGGCAGATCGACTTGGTGGAATTGAACGAAGCTTTTGCTTCGCAATCCATCGCTGTTATTCGTGAGGCAGGACTGAATCCCGATGCCGTTAATATCAACGGCGGGGCCATTGCTCTCGGTCATCCTTTGGGTTGCACCGGCGCCAAGCTTACCATCCAGCTCCTTTCTGACCTGAAGCGTACCGGCAAAAAATACGGCATGGTAACCGCCTGCGTAGGCGGTGGCCAGGGCATTGCGGGCATCATCGAACGGTTGTAAAAACCGTACGAAAAGGGCATTTGCCGCTGGTGTATTTTAGACGTTAGGCATCATACGAATGGCGATTATCTGCTATGGGTTTTCCCGGAAATTGGCTAAATTCGTAGTACCACCAACCTCTATTCTGTATGAATGCCACCACAACTGCGGATGCTACCATCCTCTATGTAGATGATGATAGTGATGATTGCCTTTTTTTACGGTCCTCCTGGGAAGAAGCCGGCAACACGGCAAAACTGGTTTGCGCCAGCAGCGGCGAAGAAGCTGTGGCTTACCTGAATTCGATAGACCCCGCCTCGCTTCCCCGGTTGATTGTGCTCGACCTGAACATGCCGCGCTGGGACGGACGGCGTACTTTACACTACCTAAAATCGCAACCCCACCTGGCAGCCATTCCTGTCATTGTGTTTTCTACTTCGGAAAGCAAGCAAGACAAAGAAGCCTGTGTACAACTGGGTGCTGCTTCTTACCTGAAAAAGCCGTTTCACTACGATGGTTACAAAAACATCATTGCGGATTTCAACCGCTACCTGAGAGCTTCCTGATGGAAGCTGCTCCCTTTTTTCTGCGCCTTCTGGCAGCCTTGCCTATGTTAAGGATTGCCTGCCGAAACGTTCTTTAGACCTTTTTGCTTTATTTTTGCAACCACCGTTCATTTTTCAGGAGCGGGTCAACCCCTTTCATTGCGAAAAAAGAGCATCATACAGAAAGTTATTGCCGTTGTGCTGTTGCTGGTATTTACCATCAGCGTCACACCCGGGCACCTTTTTCATGATGTCCTGACCTCGCATACCGATGAGCAGGTTTGTCGCGACCGGGATAAGTCCGTACCGCACTTTCACAACCCCACGTTTCATTGCTCGTTTGATGAACTGGTGATAACGGCACCTTTCCTGGGCGATGTGTTTCATCCTGTAATTGAACCGCCGTTATTTGTTGTTGCGCATACTGAATTTGTTCCCGTTTTTTATCTCCCCTCCACCTTTCAGCATACCGAAAGCCGTGGCCCGCCAATGATCTGATCCCAATTCTACGCACATTTTCTCCCATTTTTTTTGACGATTAAATCATTGGATCAATGAATAAATTCTTGATTGCTATCTCATTTCTATTGAGTGCTGCTCTTTGTTTTGCGCAGCCGTCCGCCCGTATTAATTTAACCGGTAAGATCACCGATGCGCAGACCGGCGAACCGCTGCCGGGTGCCACTGTTTTTATGGCCGATATCCGCATTGGCGCCACGGCCGATTCTTCCGGAAACTACAGTTTCAACAGCCTGCCTTCGGGCCACCATACCATCGAGGTTTCGTATGCCGGTTTTAATACACAAGTCATCCATATTGATGTTTATGCCAGCATGGTAAAGAATTTTTCCATTGCTCCCTCTGTTACCGAGCAGGAAGGCGTTACCATCACCGGTGTGGCCCACGCTACCACGCTTCGGGATGCACCCATCCCTGTTTCGGTCATTCGCCGGCAGGAAATGCTGCAGACGCCTTCCACCAACATTATTGACCTGATCTCCCGCCAACCGGGTGTGGCCCAGGTGAGCACCGGGCCAGCCGTTTCAAAACCGGTGATTCGCGGACTGGGCTTTAACCGCGTGGTGGTGGTAAATGATGGTGTACGCCAGGAAGGACAGCAATGGGGTGCCGAGCATGGTGTGGAGATTGACGAGCTGAGTGTACAGCGGGCCGAGGTGCTGAAAGGACCTTCGTCGCTTATGTACGGCAGCGATGCCCTGGCCGGCGTGGTCAACCTGGTGACCAACGTACCGGTGCCGGAAGGTACCGTTCGGGGAAACATCCTCGCCAATTACCAGACCAACAATTCGCTCCTGGGCCTGAACGGCAACATTGCCGGTAACCTGAACGGCTTTAACTGGAATGCCTACCTCACCAACCGGTCGGCCAGGGATTACCATAACAAGTATGATGGAAGAGTGCTGAACTCCCGCTTTAAGGAAACCAATTTTGGCGGATACGTCGGGTTGAATAAAAGCTGGGGATTCAGTCACCTTATTTTTAGTGCGCTGAACCAGGACCTTGGCATGGTGGAAGGCGACCGTGATGATGCCACGGGGCAGTTTCTTGTTTACCCCGGTACTGCGCTGGAAAGAATTGCTACGAAAGCTGATTTTGAAAGTCGCACCCCGGTGGTTCCTTATCAAAACGTAAGGCATTACAAACTGGTAAGCGACAATAATTTTAATATCGGTCGCAGCCGTTTAAAACTCAACCTTTCTTACCAGAATAACCTGCGCAAGGAACTGGGCGAAGTGGAGCATGCCGATGAGCCCCACTTGTTTTTTGACCTGAAAACCCTGGGTTATAACCTGCAACTGACCCTGCCACAAACAAAGGACTGGCAAACAACAGTAGGCGTGAGCGGTATGCACCAGGCTAATACCAACAAAGGAGAGGAGGCGATCATACCTGATTACAGCCTGTTTGACGTGGGTGCATTTGTTTTTATGCAGCGATTTTTTTCCAAAACAACGCTAACGGGTGGCCTGCGTTTCGATAACCGCACGGTCAATGGAAAAGAAACCATGGAGCATGGCCATGAGAAATTTGAGTCTTTCTCCCGCAACTTTTCCAATTTCTCCGGAAGTGCCGGCATTAGCTACCACCCGGTGGAAAAACTAACGTTCAAGGCCAACCTGGCAAGAGGCTACCGGGCACCAACGCTTTCCGAACTGGCGTCCAACGGTGGCCACGAAGGCACCAACCGGTTTGAGTACGGGCAGCGTGACCTCAAGTCTGAAAAAAGCCTGCAGGCCGATGCCGGCGTGGTGGTGGATGCAATGCATTTTAGCCTAACGCTGAATGCATTTTATAACCGTATCAACGACTTTATCTTTTACCAGCGCCTGCAAAGCAGCTTGGGTGGCGACTCGCTGGTGACCGATCATGGCGAAACACTGGAGGCTTTTGCCTTTAACCAGCGTGACGCAAAACTGGCTGGTGTAGAAGTACAGCTTGACCTCCATCCGCATCCACTGGACTGGCTGCATTTTGAAAATACATTTTCGTTTGTACGTGGCCGTTTCGATGAGACGCTGGATGGCAGCAACAACCTGCCGCTGATTCCGGCAGCACGGCTGAACAGCGAATTGCGCTTCGACCGGAAGAAGTGGGGCAAAAGCCTGCGGAAGCTTTATTTCTTGGTGGAAGCCAACTCCGTGTTTAACCAAAGCAAGGCCTTTGCCGGCTACAATACCGAAACCACCACACCGGGTTATGTATTACTGAACAGCGGGCTTGGTGCCGACCTCGTTTCGCGGAAAGGCAACACGCTGGCCAGTATTCATTTTGCAGTGAACAACCTGACCGACAGGGCTTACCAGGATCACCTGAGCCGCCTGAAATACACAGCCGAAAACAATGTTACCGGCCGGCAGGGTGTGTTTAACATGGGCCGCAATTTTTCGGTGAAGGTGAACGTGCCGATAAATTTTATGTAAAGCGGCCCCCACCTAACCTCCCCCGGTGGAGGAGGGACAGCTGACACACAGCCCACGCTTTTGCACGAAACGTTTTTAGCCTCTGCCAGTTTGCTGGTAGAGGCTTTTGTTTTTTTGGATAACAATAAAATATTTGGCATGTGTAGGGACACGCCGTGGCGTGTCGTTCAAAAGCCCGATAGGGCTTTAACATGAATAGCACCGGGTGAAACCCGGCGAAAAAAATGGGATATAAAAAAGAACCCCGAATGGGGTTCAATTTTATACTGATAGCAATAAATCACCAAT
Source organism: Flavisolibacter longurius (assembly GCA_013327885.1). GTDB lineage: Bacteria > Bacteroidota > Bacteroidia > Chitinophagales > Chitinophagaceae > Flavisolibacter. The sequence continues at coordinate 84,392 of JABUMY010000016.1, forward strand.
CTTTCTCTTGGTTTTCATGCGCTTCAAACCAGAAGTAATAAACTTTCATCCTTCCAAAATGACCTGGAAAAAATTGTATCGAGCAAAAGCGTGGGCTGTGTGTCAGCTGTCCCTCCTCCACCGGGGGAGGTTAGGTGGGGGCCGCTTTATAACGCCGCTGGCGAAGGACTTGGGGCGAGGTTTTTTCGCTCACCGATTTGCTGCCGCCACATGGCATAATAAAGACCTTTTTCTTCCAGCAAACTTTCATGCGTGCCGGTTTCAATCACCTCACCCAGTTCCAGCACATAAATACGGTCGGCGTGCATGATGGTTGACAGGCGATGCGCAATCAAAATCGTGATCTGGTTTTGTAGGGAAGACACCTGGCGTATGGTTTTGCCGATCTCTTCTTCCGTCAGCGAATCCAGTGCCGATGTGGCCTCGTCAAAAATAAGCAGGGCCGGTTTGCGAATAAGAGCACGGGCAATGGAAAGCCGTTGTTTTTCGCCGCCCGAAAGTTTCAGTCCGCCTTCGCCAATCATCGTATCGATGCCTTTTTCGGCCCGCTTCAACAGGTTCTGGCAGGAAGCTTTGTGCAAGGCATCCAACAGGTCTTCTTCGGTGGCGGAAGGATTAACAAACAAGAGGTTTTCTTTGATGGTACCGCTAAAAAGCTGTGTATCCTGCGTTACAAAGCCAATCTGCTTGCGCAGGTCATCAAACTGGATGTTGTTTTCGTCCACACCGTTGTAATAGATATTGCCATCCGCCGGACGGTACAATCCCACCAGCAATTTCATCAGCGTTGTTTTGCCCGAGCCCGAGGGTCCCACAAACGCAATGGTCTCACCTTTTTGCGTGGTAAAGCTGATGTTGTCGATGGCCTTGTGCTGGGCCGACTGGTGCTTGAAAGTAACCTGCCTGAACTCCAGCGTTTGCACCGGTCCTAAATGCTTGGGTTGCAGCGGCTCGGTTTCCGGCTTTTTGTTCATCAGGGCCTCAAAATTATTCAGCGAGGCCTCGGCTTCGCGGTAGTTGAGCAGGATGTTGCCAATGTCCTGCAGGGGACCAAATACAAAAAAAGAAAAGATCTGCATCGTTGCCAGTTGGCCTGCGGTCAGTTCGCCCTGGTAAACCACCCACAACAGCATAAAAAGAATCACCTGTCGCAAGGTGTTCACAAAGGTTCCCTGAACAAAAGAAATGGAGCGGATGCGCTTGACTTTTGTCAGCTCGAGCCCCAGAATTTTATACGTGTTTTTGTTCAGGCGTTCCACTTCCTGCCCGGTAAGTCCGAGGCTTTTCACCAGTTCAATATTGCGCAGGCTTTCGGTAGTGGTGCCGGCAAGCGAAGTGGTTTGCGAAACGATTGTTTTCTGGATAGTCTTTACTTTTTTGCTCAGCAGGTTAGAGATAATAACCAGCATAATGATACCCCCAAAATAAATAAGCGGCAGCGACCAGTGAATGCGGGCCGCGAAGATGGCTACGAACACAATGCCCACGATCACGGTGAAAAGGATGTTCACAAACGAGTTCATGAATTTTTCCGTATCGGTACGCACCTTTTGCAGGATGCTGAGGGTTTCGCCGCTGCGCTGGTCTTCAAACTCCTGGTAGGGCAGGCGCATGGCGTGTTTCAGTCCGTCGGTAAACACTTTGGCGCCAAACTTTTGCTGGATAACATTCAAAAAATAATCCTGGAAATTCTTTGCAATGCGGCTGATCATGGCCACGCCGATAGAAGCACCCAACAGCGCAATGACCGGTGTGGCAAAGCTCCAGAAAAAGGAAGGGTAGGTAGCTTTGTTTTGGGTGTATTGGGTGGCCAGGTCAATCAGCCGGCCAAAGATGATGGGGTCCACCAGCGAAAACCCGATGTTGGTGGCCGCCAGGAACAATACCAAAAACACCAGCCCTTTGTGAGGCTTCAGATACGCATACAGGATCTTCATGATGTAAAGCTAAGGCCTAGAGCCGTTTTTGATACGTCGCTATTTTCCAGCTTTTGCCACGGATCGTTTTTAAGAGCCGCGCCAAAAACGGGAGGTCTTCAAAGGCATTTTTCTCCTGCTGAATTGCCATTGCATCCATGGCATGGAGGTTCTTTACCAGGTTGGGAATACTTTCTTCGCCGTTAACAAGAAAGAAGGTTTTCAGCAATTGCCGGAACTCTTTCAGGTTCCAGTAATGCGCTACGGTGCTGTTGGCCGTTTTTACCGAACCGCTTTTTTGCAGGCAATAGCTAAAGGCAAACTGCTCGGCAATGTGTTTGGGAAATTTTGCATAAACGGCATCCGTCAGGGCCAGTACATCCTGCAGGATTTCTTTGCGGTCAGTTTTTAGCCCTACCACGCCGGCATTGTACATCTTCAGGCTGTTGTCGAATTGTACCTGCTGGTTGTTGTACATTATCGGTGTGGTGGAAAGAAAGCGCTCCCATTTGTAAAAGGAAGGGTTCTCGCTTTTGTTGATGGTGCCTTCGCATTGGTGCATAAAAAAGCTGCCGGATTCGATGTCGTCAAACAGTGTTTGTACAGGCGACAGCAGATAGGTGTCCGTATCGCAATACAACACGTTGCCTTCAAAGCGGGCCGTAAAATCGATCAGCATTTCAATCTTCAGCCGGTGCACAAAATTGCTGCTGCCACGCCAGCGCTGCGCTGTGTCTGTTGTCAGCGGCAACAGTTGCAGGTGGTGAAGGAAAGGCGCAAAATCGGCAAACACTTCCGGCGTATCGGTGTAAATGGCAATGGTGGTATCGGCAGGCGGTGTAAGGTTGTAAACCTGCAGGTATTTGAGCAGCGAATAGCGGCATTCATTGGTAAAATCAGTGCCGCCGTATGCCTGGTAAAGAATTGCGTTCTGCATGTGCTTGGCTTCAGTTATTGGTTAAGGTAGGATACAGAAGTAGTGCCAACCTGGTACTGCTGGTTTATGATCTTTGGCTGAATAATATAAGCATTCACCAGTTCATTGGTGGCGGCGTGTGCCAGCAGGTTGTCTGCCACAAACGAGATGGGTGTTTGAAGGGCAAGTAACGTTTCGGCACCCGTTTTTGTAACACCGTATGCATGGCTGCAATCGTGGTAGCCTGCTTTTGCAATATAGCGGCCAATCTTTTTCGGGTAAAGGTGACGGATGGTTTTGTGCGAATAATTCAGGCCGCCAAAAAAGCGCTGCAGGTGATACACCGCCTTTTTCAAAAAAGCCATTGGCGGAACGGTTTCTTTTTCAGCAAAGCCAAAGTAAACCAGTTCCCAGTTTACAGGCAGTTCGGCAAGAAGATCGGGCCAAAGGGCAACGTTCTTTTTATCAATCACAACATCGTCTTCCAGGATCAGCACTTTTTGGTACCCTTCCTTTACTACTGTTTTGTACACTTCTGCATGGCTCCAGGAGCAGCCGATCATACCCGGTGTCATGGCTTTGCCATAACGGTGGTGCCCGCGGGCCAGCACCTCGTTGTAAATGCCCTGCGCCTCCAAGCTCTCGACAGAAAATTCCTGCTTGTCCTTTCCAAAAAACAACTCGTATTGTAAGCCATCCAATTCTTTTTCAATATGGGCATGCCGGTCGGTTGCCCGCCGCAGCGTAATGACATACACTTTGTCGAAAAACTGGTTAAGGGATGAAAAAAATACTTGCACCTGGTTCATGCAGTAAACTTGTTCTTATCGATTAAGGCGCTGGCTGAATAGGGTTTCCATTTCAGAATACACATTTGTGTTGCACCGCTGCAAAGATACCGGTTCAGGCCTCATTCATTTAGATGTTCTATAAACGGCAAATCAATGACTCCATTATAGTCATGGTGCTTCTGCTTTCCATTTTAGCAATCGAATGGTGACGCTGTTTTTACGGCTTGGGAATTACCGCCAATTGATGTAAACGCCTTTTATGAATGGCTGCACATTGTCTTGCCACCTAAATAAAATCAGGCTGCGCCAGCGTTAAGCTCCCGGTACGTTTCAAACAGAACCCTGCCTTAATTTTTCCTGGCACGAGATTCTTCAGCAACTTTCCGGTAAAACGTTAGGTTCCGCTTTGGCGCTTCATGACCAAAATAATTAATGGACTTTTCCCTGCTTCGCATCCCAATTGCTATTCTCCTTTGCGGTTGCTCCAGGAGGGAAAGAACGGCGGTAGCCAGTTCGGTAGTGTTTTCAGGATCGATCAGCAACGCCGGTTCAATATCAGTAAGAATGTCGTTCATCCCGCCGTATTTTGATGCCACCACTGCTCTTGCCGCAGCCATTGCCTCTACACAAACATATCCAAAGGCTTCCCAAAGGCTGGGAAACACGCAAACGTCGGATTTTTCTAGCCAGAGCGGCACTTCATGAGGCGGAACCTGGTCGATAAACTCGATCCGGTGCAGCCATGCTTGTAGTTGTTCTTTTAAATAAGCGATCATTGTACCTTTTCCATTGGGCCCTATATTGGTTTTGCCAATAAGCCGGAATAAGGTATCAGGTCTTTGTTGCAGCACAAGCGGAATGGCCTTTGCCAGTAAGTGAACTCCTTTTCTGCCTTCTAACCTCCCAAGATAGGTCACTGTATTTGTGATGGTATCAGGTGGTATTTGAAGCAACGCCTGCTGCGGTAGAAATGGCGATGGCAACACTGCGATCCGATCTTTATCGATCTGCCATTTCTCACTGATGATAGCCGCCATGCTTTCAGAAGGCGCTACCAAAGCATCAGCACCCATTGCAAAATGATACTCCGGATCGGCCTCTTTCCGGTAGCTTCCTACATTAAAAAAGCGTTTGAGTTTGTATTTGAGTTGATGTGATTTTAGCTGCCTGTTGAAATCTTTTACAACAAAAGTGGGTGTATGAAATTTTACTACCAATGGAATGTCCGGCAGTGCCTGTTTCACCAACGCACCTTCGGTGCCATATTCCGGACTTTCCATCAGGTCAAATTTTTTCTCCCGGTTGCGGTCTGCTACGATCGGAACAATTGCCTGCCTGAACACCTCACGCTGCGTGGTATGAATACGATGAATGAGCAGGCCCTCAACTTGTTCGTTTCTGCTTTCACGCTGGTGACTGGCCGTGAATACTTCAACATCACAGCCAAGGTTTTTCAGGCTTAGTGCCATGTTGTATGTGTAAGTAGCAATTCCACCAAACGCAGTATCCGGAGGAAATTCATAGGAAATAAACGCAATGCGCATCAATGAAGTTTTTTCGGTCAAGCCGGCCAGGGAATAAAGGTAGAATAAATCATGCGTTGATGTTACCGCGGTTACCTTTGGTGCTATTATTCTCAGCGTATATGAAGATAGGATTTGCCGGTAGGTGGGATCCCCAGGATAAGAGCTCATGGTCGGGCACTTATTATTATACCTACCAACAACTGAAGAAAAAGCACGATGTTTCAATTTTCCTTTTCCGATGGACCTGGCTGGTGCGGGAACAACTCATGCTGCGCCGGCAATTTCATAAACGCCTGCAAGGCAAACATACCTCCGTTGAATTCCTGAAAAGTTATGCCACCTTCTTTAGCCGGCAATTGGAAAATGAGCTGAAGAAAAACAAAGTGGACCTGCTGTACGCACCGGCAGCACCGCAGTTGATTGCCTATCTGAAAACGCAGGCTCCCATCATCTTTATGACCGATGCTACGTTCAAGCAAATAAAGGGCTACTACGACTCATGGCAAAACATTGCGCCTTCTAACATACGTGAGGGAATTGAGGTAGATTCCCATGCTTTTCACAACGCAGCACACAGCCTGGTGGCCAGCGACTGGTGCCGGCAATCGGCTATCAGCGATTATGGTATTGATCCCAATAAAATATCCGTAGCGCCACTGGGTGCCAATTTAGATCTTCCACCTGCAAAGGCAATAGAAAAACAAAACACTGGCATTTGCCAACTGTTGTTTTTAGGTGTTGAATGGGAGCGAAAAGGCGGTCCCATTGCCCTGGAAACGTTCCGGGAATTGCGCCGGATGGGTCTAAATGCGCATCTTCATATTATTGGTTGCCGTCCTCCCATAGAGTTGTCTGACAAAAACATTACGGTAATTCCCTACCTGGATAAAAACAAACCGGCAGAACAAGCGCAATTGGTTTCGGTTTTGCAACAAACCCATTTTTTGCTGCTGCCAACCCGTGCAGAATGTGCCGGTGTAGTTTTTTGCGAAGCAGCGGCTTATGGCATTCCTTCCATCTCAACCGCTACCGGCGGCGTTCCTACTTATGTTCGTGATGGCATTAACGGGTATGCCATGCCTTATCATTCTACCGGTGCCGCTTACGCGGAAACGTTAGCTTCCCTTTTTAGTGACTTTAGTAAGTACCAGGCTCTGTCACACAGCAGCCGAAAACTGTATGAAGAGGAGTTGAACTGGGATCGCTGGGGAGAGCGGTTTATGGATGCTGCAAAAAAGGTTGTGTAGCTAAAGGCCGGTCCTGGCCCTTTTGTAACTGTTCTTTAGCAGCGAAAGAACGGACCTGTTTTTTTTGTAGTAGAACGTAATGTTGCGGTTCTTAAAAAAGAAAAGGAAAAAAGGGAAAGAAAATTCATCGTCCTGCTTTTTTTGTAACAGCGAGAGGTAATGATTGGAGAAAGATCGTACATCAGCTTTTACAAATGGCTTTTCCAAAAACGCTTCAATAAACTGTTTCCGCTGCTGCCTTAATTGCTCGTTGCGTACTTCTTTCTTTTCAATCCGCACCAGGTCCCGCGATGAATTATTTGGGTGTACGCGGTGGTGCGTTAGCAGTTCCGGTATGCATCCTACCTTGCCAACAGATGATGCGATCACACTCAACCACCAATCGTAAAATACAGTGGCGGGGAAAGGAAGCGCATGTGCCAGTAACGATGTCTTGAACATGCTGGCATGGCCGTGTATCGGTGATTCGAAATATAATTTTTGTGGCTCACTTCCACTGTACAGCCGTGTTCTGATCTTTTTATGCCTTGCCGTTGGACTTTCGCCGGAAAAATCCTCTGAAAGCGAATAAACAAAGTCACAATCCGCAGGCCATTGCTTCATCATTACCTCAATTTTGTTCTGTTCCCAAACATCATCCTGGTCAGAAATGGCAATGTATTCGCCACGGCAAAGCGTAACCGCTTTTTCAAAGTTTTTATTAAAGCCAAGGTTTTTTTCGTTCTGAAAAAACCGCACACGTCTGTCCTGTGCCGCTACCTGGCTAACGATTGCTGCCGTGTCATCCGTGGAGGCATCGTCTACAATAACGATCTCAAGATTTTGGTAGGTTTGCATGACGATCGTTTGCAATTGCTGTAGCAAGAAAGCAGCACCGTTGTATGTGCAAACCGCAATGGAAACGAGTGGTTGATTCGACACAGTGAAAAAGAATTAAAGTAAGGCAAGAACAGCCTTTAGCTCTTCTTCAAAGATAGGTTCTTCAGCCTTGATCTTTTCCCGGTAATCAGAAAACTCATGTTGGAGCGAAGCATAGTTTGCCAGGCAAAACCTGATTTTGGAAACTATCTGTTCTTTGTTCTTCTTGCTCTGTTCAAACTTGTAGCTGTCGGGGATGGGAAGGTCATTCTTGTTGCCGGCGGCTCCTTTCCGGTTTGTGATCACAAGACACCCGTTTAGGGCAGCCTCCCGCGGTATGCGGTCTTTGCCTGGGTGGTGACCAAAGTCGATATACACTTTCGACTCTGCCATCAGTGCTGCTATTTGAGGTGGTGTCATCTTCTGCAGCGGGATCCAGCAGATGTCTGGTGAAAGGTTGATCAATGCTTCCGTAAACTCTTTTCCCTTCATAGGATTGTATAAAACCTGGTCCTTTTTCTCTGCCCTGTGATGGCTGGCTGCAATTTCAGTATTGATATAGTCTGAAAGCCAGGCCACAGGAGCTAGGCTGTAGGCCTGCAAAAAATCATAAGCATATTGCGACTGCACCAGGTGAAGCGATACGATGGGTTGCTTTAGCTTTTTAACCTGGTTATACGGAAATCCATTGAGCGCTTTGCGGATGCCGCGTTTCAGCTTTTTTGTTTTACTGTCTGTTTGATAATGCCAATCGAACTGCAGAAAGTAATTGTCTACGCTCAGCCACCAGAGCACTCGCCGGATGCGCTGAAAGCGGAACAGGTGATTGGAGTAATTTTCCGGTACAATCAGCACATTGGCGTCGTTGTCTTCGATTTCTTCCACATAGTTATCAGCAATGTATGTGACAAAACGCTTTGGCGTTGGCTCCACTTCAAACTTCCAGTCAACATTTACATAATAAATAAAAGCCGGTACCCCGAACAAATGATTCAGTTTGTACACCACCTGGTGCAGCAACTCGGTTCCACCGGTAGAATAGTAAGCAGGACAAAGGACATAGATTTTACCGCGAAAATTCATATGATTGAAAATGTTGAAAGTTATCAAAAAGCGGATGTTCCGGGATTTGTTTGCAAGAAAAGGAATTTCCGCCAGCCGGTCATCCTGCCCAGCCTTCCCTGTCCAGGCTCCGGTACTGAATGGCTTCGGCCAGGTGCTCAATCTTTATTTCGCTGCTTTCGGCCAGGTCAGCAATCGTTCTGGACACTTTTAAAATGCGGTCGTACGCCCGGGCCGAAAGGTTCAGGCGTTCCATGGCTGTCTTTAATAAATTTTGTCCGGGTGTGGAGATGACACAGATCTCCTTCAGCATTTTGCTGCTCATTTGCGCATTGCAATAAACACCAAGCGTTTCTTTGTAGCGTTCTTCTTGTATGTTTCGTGCCCTGATCACTTTTTCGCGGATGGTAGCAGAGGGTTCCTGTTGCCGCAGTGTTGACAATTCGCTAAAGGGCACCGGCGTTACTTCCACGTGCAGGTCAATACGGTCGAGCAGGGGACCGGAAATTTTGTTCAAATATTTTTGCACGGCGCCCGGTGGACAAGTGCACTGCTTATCCGGGTGATTGTAAAAACCGCAGGGGCAGGGGTTCATTGAGGCAATGAGCATAAACGACGCCGGGAAGTCTACGGCTACCTTTGCCCGTGAGATGGTGATGCGCCGCTCTTCCATTGGCTGCCGCATCACTTCCAGCACCGTGCGTTTAAATTCGGGAAGCTCATCCAGGAAAAGAACGCCGTTATGCGCCAGCGAAATTTCGCCGGGTTGCGGTACGCCTCCGCCGCCGACAAGTCCCGCATCACTTATGGTATGGTGCGGACTGCGAAACGGCCGCTTTGCAATCAGGGTTGTGTTCTCCGGTAACTTGCCTGCTACCGAATGAATTTTGGTGGTTTCCAGCGCTTCGTGCAGCGAGAGTGGCGGAAGAATGGTGGGCAGGCGCTTGGCCAGCATTGTTTTTCCGGCACCGGGCGGACCGATCAAAATGGCATTATGCCCGCCCGCCGCAGCAATCTCCAGGGCCCGTTTGATGTTTTCCTGTCCTTTTACATCGGCAAAATCAATTTCAAAATCGTACTGCGAGTCAAAAAACTCTTCCCTTGTGTTGACTGTTACCGGCTGCAGGCTTTGTTCCCCGCTTTCGAAAAACTCAATCACCTCACGAATGTGCTTTACACCGTACACCGCCAGGTTGTTCACCATACCGGCCTCTCTTGCATTGGCAATGGGAACGATCAATCCTTTAAAGCCCTCTTTTCTTGCCTGGATGGCAATGGGCAGCGCTCCTTTGATGGGCCGTACTTCGCCATCGAGGCTTAGTTCACCCATAATAATATAACGGTCGATGGCCTCGCCATTTTTCATTTGCTTGATGGCCGACAGGATGCCCACGGCAATGGGCAGGTCAAAAGCGGTCCCGCTTTTTTTAATGTCGGCCGGCGCCAGGTTTACCAGCACCCGGGTGCGGGCCATTTCCTTGCCAATGCATTTAAATGTGCTTTCAATGCGCTGCATGCTTTCTTTGACGGCATTGTCGGCCAGGCCCACAATAAGAGAGCCGGTGTTGGAGCCCATCCAGTTTACTTCCACGGTGATGGTGATGGCTTCTACGCCGTAAACCGCGCTGCCAAAGGTTTTTACAAGCATGCGTAAAGATAGTTTTGGTATTGGGGATTATTAAAGAGACAAATTTTTTCCGCATGATCAAAATTTGTCCCATTGTGTTGAAATCTGTGGTGCCAATTTTTGTCGCCCCAATTTTTTATTTCTTGTAGTAACCTATTCATTTCATTAGTTATGCACAGAATGTTTTCCTTTAATGTGAATAAAACTCGGGTTTCCGGCCAACATATTTGTTTTTTAAGCGGATTCCTGGTTCCAATCCCCATCCTGCCTGCATCTCATTTTTCCGCACATGATTTATCCACCTATGTGCATATCTCTGGCCCCTTTTTTTCGACTGGTAAATCTACTTTCGTCTTCCCCCGAAACTTTTTTTGAGGACGAAAACCTACTTCAATCAATATAAATTATTCAGGACATGGCAAGTGCAAAAAAAACCACAACAAAAGGACTCCGGTTCACCCGGAAGTACACACGTGACGAAGTCAGCGTGTTTGATCTGTTTCAGTACGATTACCGTACATCCGTGATCCGGAACCCTAGCGGCGAAGTGGTATTTGAGATGAACAACGTGGAAGTGCCCAAGCAGTGGAGCCAGATTGCCACGGACATCCTTGCCCAAAAATATTTCCGCAAAGCCGGCGTACCCCAACCCGATGGTTCGCTGGGCCGCGAAACATCCGTAAAACAAGTAGCACACCGCATGGCCAACTGCTGGCGGGTATGGGGCGAAAAGTATGGCTACTTCGCCACCGAACAAGACGCCCAGGTTTTTTACGATGAACTGGTTTACTCTATCCTGAACCAAATGTGTGTGCCCAACAGCCCGCAGTGGTTCAACACCGGTCTTCACGAAAGCTATGGCATTACCGGCAAACCCCAGGGTCATTATTATGTAGACCAGGCCGACGGCCAATTGAAAAAATCAACTAACGCCTACGAGCGTCCGCAACCCCACGCCTGCTTTATCCTGAGCGTGGAAGATGACCTGGTAGGCGATGGCGGCATCATGGACCTTTGGGTTCGCGAAGCCCGCATCTTTAAATATGGTTCCGGTGTAGGAACCAACTATAGCAATATCCGCGGCGAAGGCGAAAAGCTGAGCGGCGGTGGTACCTCTTCGGGTCTCATGTCCTTCCTGAAGATTGGTGACCGTGCAGCTGGTGCCATTAAAAGCGGCGGTACAACACGCCGTGCGGCCAAAATGGTTTGTCTCGATATTGATCACCCGGAAATTGAGCAGTTTGTCAACTGGAAAGTAGAAGAAGAAAAGAAAGTAGCCGCCCTGATCGAAGCGGGCTATGCGTCCGACTACGAAGGTGAAGCTTATCGCACCGTCAGCGGACAAAACTCCAACAACTCCGTTCGTATTCCGAATGAATTTTTTGAGAAGCTGGAAAAAGGCGAAGACTGGGAACTGAAAGCCCGTACCGATGGTCGTGTGATGAAAAAAGTTCCGGCCAAAGAACTGTGGAACCAGATCTCTTACGCCGCCTGGCGTTGTGCCGATCCGGGAACGCAATACAATACCACCATTAACGAGTGGCATACCTGCCCCGAAGGTGGTGAGATCCGTGCCTCCAACCCCTGCTCGGAGTACATGTTCCTCGACAACACGGCTTGTAACCTGGCTTCTGCCAACCTGATCAAGTTCTTCAACTTCGAGAACAATACACTGGATGTTGAAGGTTTTGAATACGTGTGCCGCCTGTGGACAACCGTACTGGAAATTTCCGTACTGATGGCGCAGTTCCCTTCGAAAGAAGTGGCACAACTGAGCTACGAATACCGTACACTGGGCTTGGGTTATGCCAACCTGGGTACTGTGTTGATGGTAAGCGGTATTCCATACGACAGCGAAAAAGCAAGAGCCATTGCCGGTTCTATTACCGCTATCATGACGGGTATTGCCTATAAAACATCGGCTGAAATGGCTGAAGTGATGGGTGCCTTCCCCCGTTACGAAGAAAACAAAGCCCACATGCTGCGGGTAATGCGTAACCACCGCCTGGCTGCGTATGATGCTGACAGTTATGAAGGCCTGAGCGTAAAGCCACAAGGCCTGAAAGCACAATATTGCCCTGATTACCTGCTGAAAGCCGCCTGCAAGGCATGGGATGATGCGGTGGAACTGGGTGAGAAGTTTGGCTACAGAAACGCCCAGGCAACCGTGATTGCGCCAACCGGAACCATCGGTTTGGTAATGGATTGCGATACAACCGGTGTAGAACCTGATTTTGCCCTGGTGAAATTTAAAAAACTTTCCGGTGGCGGTTACATGAAAATTGTAAACCAATCGGTACCGGTAGCGTTAACCAACCTGGGTTATAACGAAAAAGAACGCGACGCCATCATTAAATATGCTGTGGGTGCCGGAACCTTTGCCGGTGCGCCACACATCAACCACCAAACACTGAGCGAAAAAGGCTTTATTGCCGCTGAAATTGCCAAACTCGATAAAGCTGTTGGCAGCGCCTTCGAGATCGGTTTTGTTTTCAACGTATATAATTTAGGAGAAGAGTGCCTGCAACGCCTCGGCTTCACCCCCGAACAATACTACAACTTTGAATGGAGCCTGCTGGAAGCACTGGGCTTTACCGACGAGCAGATTGAAGCTGCCAACGATTACGTTTGCGGTACCATGACGACCGAAGGAGCGCCTTACCTGAAGGCCGAGCACTACCCGGTGTTTGATTGCGCCAACAAGTGTGGTAAAAAAGGGCAGCGTTTCATTCATGCACACGGCCACATTCGCATGATGGGTGCAGCGCAACCGTTTATTTCCGGCGCCATTTCCAAAACCATTAACCTGCCACACGAAGCAGAAGTGGAAGAAATTGCGGATTCTTATTTACTGAGCTGGCAGTTGGGCCTAAAAGCGTGTGCCCTGTACCGTGATGGTTCCAAACTGTCGCAGCCGCTGAGCAACAAGAGCGATAAGAAAAAGAAAGAGACAGAGGTTGAGGCAAAGGCTGAGGAACTCCAGACACCAGACGCCAAACCCCAAACCGATTCTGCCATCGTTGACCTGGGCAAATTAACCATCCAGGAGCTATTGGAAGAAGTACAAAAACGTGTACAGGCTTCACCCGATACGCAACTGAAACGCCAGTTGGCCACCATCGTAGAACGTCGATCATTGCCGGCCAAGCGCCGCGGCTTTACGCAAAAGGCCAAGATCAACGGGCAGGCCATTTTTGTTCGCACCGGCGAATACGGCGACGGAACCCTGGGAGAGATCTTTATTGATATGGCCAAAGAAGGCGCTACCATGCGTAGCATGCTGAACTGTTTTGCCATTGCTGTTTCCGTAGGCCTGCAATACGGTGTGCCGCTGGATGAATACGTAGAAAAATTTGTGTTCACCAAGTTCGATCCGGCCGGATTTGTGGAGCATCCGAACATTAAATCATCTACCTCTATCATTGATTTTATCTTCCGCTTGCTGGGTTACGAGTACCTGAACCGCACAGACCTTGTGCATGTGCTGGACAAGCCGGAAGTAAGCAACACCGGTGAGGACGATTGGGACGAGCCGGTAAAGCAGCCTGAATTGTCGAGTGTTCGGGTTGTGGCCAACACAACCCAGAGTGTAAAAGCCCAGGCAGCCGCAACACCCAAAAGCAGCAATGCGCTGGATGCCGTGAATGTGGCAGCCCGCAGCATGCAAAGCGATGCGCCGGCCTGTAACACCTGCGGACACATTACGGTGCGGAGCGGTACTTGTTACAAGTGTTTGAACTGTGGTAACAGTATGGGTTGCAGTTAAGCGATAGGTCAACATTTTTACCTAATAAACTTTTCAAACCTAACAGGTCTTTAAGACCTGTTAGGTTTGAAAAGTTTTCATATTTATTACGATCTCATTTTAAAATAACGATGGACGGTAAAACCAACCTATGTTCCCGAACCAACAAAAAATCCCGCTGCGAGGCGGGATTTTTATTTCCATCAATTGATCGAAATGGGCAGGTAAATTCAACTGTCACTTACTTGCCAAGGTCACTTTTACGATCTCGCCACCACCGGGAGGCATACCAAAACCCCAGTTGGAAACATACAGGTTGCCATCAGGTCCCATCGTCATGCCTGTAGGCAGGTTAAGGCCGGAGACAATCACTTCTTTACTGCCATTGGGCTCAACCTTTACAATACGGCCGGTGCCAGGGGTGGGGAACATGGCACCGCTTGTCATTTCCAATACGTACATGCGTGACTGTTGGTCGATCACTAACCCCAGGATGGCTGAAAACCCTGTGGCAACTGTCTGTATCTTACCAGCCGGATTGGCCTTGTAGATGGCCGATTGCGGTTGAATGGGAAATGTGCCCAGGTTGCCAAAATAAAAATTGCCTTTATAGGCCAGGGCGGTTGGCACAATATGACCCTGTGTTGCCGAAATGTCGGCTACTTCTGTGATCTGGCCATTCAGGTCTACCCTCGCCAGAATTCCCTGGTTGGGTTCAATGGCATAAAAGGAATTGCCCTTCGTGACCATGCTGTACCACACTCCTTCCGGTTCAAAATCATCAGCAGGGTTTTGAGCGGGATTCGCCAGCAACCAGGCACCCAGGTTGGCAATTAGTGTAGCAGACCCGTTCGGGTTGATGCGAAAAATACCGTTTGGCATACTTGTTACCCCATGCGAACAGCCTGCACCGGCCATCAGTACATAAAGCGTATTGCCGATAAAGGCGACGTCGGAGGGTCCCATGATACTGGGATTAAGCCCAGCGTCCTGGCTGGATGCCAATTGGTCTGTGATCACCGTACGCTGGCCCTCCATACTAATTTTTGATACACCACCACTGGTAGGGCTTCCTGTAAATGGACCTACCGGCAGACCAACCTGTATGTCGGGACAGATGGCTGCCGTGGACATGGTGCCACCAGTACCGGCTTCGGCAACATAGAGGTTGCCATCCGGTCCAAACTTCAACCCGCGGGGATTGTTCAGGCCCTTGTACAAAACTGAAACCGTTGCCGATCCGGCGGGTTTCTTTTTGGCAGTGATCTCTTCATTTTCTGTTGCCGGTAAAGGACCGGGTCTTGCCTCTTTTTTACAGGCACCCAGCAGAAGGCAAAGCACGGAGAACAAGGAAAGGGAAAGTCTGACTTTTTTCATTGCATGCGCTTTTAGAATGGTTTAAAATTGTTGAAGGTTTCTCAACGGCTATCGACGCAAAAACGCATTCATGGAGTGATCAAAAAGGTTCGCAGGGTATGCGGGTTATACAGTAGTAAAAGCGGGGAATGTTCTGTAAGGTAGACAATGTTACCGGTATTTGGAAACAGCAATACTACCGGGTAGGCACACCTACTTTAACCTTTTGCTTTTGCATTCGCTGCTTAGCTTCAAACCATGAAACCACTGCTCCTGGTTTGTTTCGTTTTCGTTGTGCAAATCGCCTTCGGCCAAAGCCTCGATTATATCAGCGTTCGCAAGCCCAACGGCCGGGTGCTGAAGAATGTTTACTCCGGTTCCAATGTATTGTTGCAATTGACCGATGGCAACTACCTGCAAGGGCCCGTGCAGTCGGTTCGCAACGACAGCCTTTTTGTGATACGTTACGACATCCGGTACTATCCCACCAATTTGGGGACCTATGTAAGGGATACGATCAGCACGTCTGTTATTGGTGCCCGCTTCCAGGATATCAAACGCATTCACCTGCAGCAGCGCAGGGGGTTTCTAAAACGTGTGTCCGGTCCTTTGCTGATGATCGGCGGTGGTGGCTATATTGCCCTCAATGTATTGAACGGAGGCTTTTACAACGATTCGGTCACAAGTGCGGGAAACCTGCGCAAGATCGGTACGGCAGCCGGTGTTTTTGGACTGGGATTTTTGCTGCATAAACTGTTTGCTTCCGACGGCTTTAGCAAGCCAAAACACAGCATTGTTTATGTGGACCTGTAATAACGATCATCGGATTATTTTCTTCGGGAAGGTTAGCAGTTCAACTACTAAAAACGCCGCTTCGCATGCTAGGATCGACGTTTTATGATGATGCCGAAATTTCGTTAGTAACTGTTTCTCACCTTTGCCTTCTCACCCTGTTACGTATGAAACCAACCGTATTTTTTGAAGAAGGCTTTGAGCAAAAACGGTTGAAGCCCTTACGGAAGCCGTAAGTTTTTGTAAAAAAAGATCCCGCTACACAGCGGGATCTTTTCATTCGCTCAAAGCCCCAGCTTTCCACCGATATCGCCCATAAAATTGCTGGCGCCGCCGGCACTAGCGTCTGTGCCGCCCTGGTTGCCGCCGCTACCCAGCACGCTGTCGATCTGGCTGCCAACCATCGGGTATTTCTGCTTTACAAAATTGGCCACAACACCTAAAACCTGCTGGGCCTTGTCGGCCGGGATACCTGTTTTTTCTACAATTTGGCTGATTAATTCCTGTACCATAAAATTGGGGTTTGTTCTAAGTTACAAAAGAATAAGACCAGCGGTTGCACCAAGCCAGTTTACCGGGCCCGGCGGGGTGTAGCGGTCTTGGCAACATAATCACGCAGGTAACTGCAACGGTTATACGTATATTGATAAAACTTGGTGGTGCGGAATTCTTTTTTAAACTGCGCAAACAAGGGGTTGTTCTCAAACCGTTCCTGTGCGGCTGCCTGTGCTTTTTCGTAGGCTTCGTAAGCGGGGTAATCGGCATAGGAGGGAAACACCACCTGCCGCTGTGCACATTTGGCTACCATAAACAGGCAGGCGGCCTTGAACTCTTTGTTGGTGGCCGTTTCGTAAGCCTTTTGATAATAAGACCTTGCCGTTTGCACACCGTAATATTCTTTTTGCCAGGCAAGTTTATAGTTGCCGGAATTCCAATCGGCGCCGCTGCGGTTGTAGGCCACCGCCTGCCAGCTATTGCCGTAATAACTCATGTTGTAAAGCGCCGACGCATACTGGTAATAAAGCTGCGAGGGATCAGTGCCTTTGGCAACAGCTTTTATTTTGATTTCCAGCTCCATCAGTTTTTTAGCAAGGGATAGCTTGGTATAAGGAACCGGTACGGTTTTGTTAAACCGCTGCCAGTCGTTCAGGTAATCAAAAAACGGGTCAACCTGGATGGAAGCGGTTTTGTCGGTTTTGTAATCGTAGCGTTCTTCTACCAGCGGTAACGGTTTTTTCACTTTGGCCAGCCATTCAATGGCCTTTGCATAGTTGCGGTCACGCAGGTGCGACGTGCCAATAACATCTACGACATCGTCCCGTTTAATGGATGCATGCTTCACCAGGAAGGCTTCTATCTTGCTGGCAGGCGCTGTAGTGATCTTATACAGTTGCAGCAGGCTTGCCGTGTTCATTTCTTCCCTTGCATACCATACGGCGGTGTAGGGCGAATAGCCATAATCTTCTTTTTGCTCTTCACGCAAAAACGGCAGGTCTGAGAGGCCGTAAGCCAGGGCGGCTTTGGCGGTGTCGCCCTGCTGCTCGTAGCGTTGTACCAGTATCTGCGAAAAAAAGTTGCGGCAAAAAATTTCGTATTCTTTTTCCTCTCCCGCTTTTTGCACCAGCCATTGGAGGGAGGGAAGCAATTGCGCCTCTCTTTCCGGCGTAAGGGTGACCGTTTCATTGGCAGCCACCAGGAGGTCGATAAGCGTTGCCTGCGCTTTCCCGTTTTTGCTGCCGGCTGCTTCTATTGTTTTTGCCAGCGCTGCTTTTGCTTTGCTGTAATCTTTGTTCATGTAGTACAGGTAGGCAGCACCGGTAACATACAATGCCCGTTGCGAAAGGTTTTTATCGGCAGCCAAGGATTCTAAGAACACCGCGGTTTTTGTCGCCTGCACGCTGTCGTTGGTTAGGTCGGCATTGGCACCATCTTCTGCCCGCCAGTACCATCCCCAATAAGGAGCTTTGCCGCCTTTTTCTTTTTCCAGCAACGGTGTAAAATATTGTTCTTCCAGCTTATTGATCTCCCGGGTGGCCAGTAACGGCAGCAGGGGAGAAGAGGGGTCCAGTTTATACACGGCTTGCAGGATAGGCAGGCGATAGCCGGTACCGTACAGGCCAAAGAGACCCGTCATGGTTGCTTTTTCCTTATCGTTTTGACAAAGGGCCAGGTACAAAGGCAGGAGGTCCTGCCGGCAATAATCGGTTGCCCAGAGAAAGCCGGTGAAATCCTTTTTTTTATTCCTGTCGGAAAGAAGAAAGGCCTTGCTGTAAGCATGGGCCGCTTCCGGTCGTTTGCCCGTACGAAAAAGGCTGCCCGCTTTGTACGAAAGGGCTGGCTGGGCCACTGTGGAAGTGTTGTTGTTCGTAAAATGTTCATCGTACCAGCGAATGCAATCTGCATGACGGTTGTTGTAAAACGCCAGCTTGCAACGCTGGAAAGCCCATTTGTCTTTCAGGAAAGGATCGGTTGTTTTGGTATATGCTTCGTTGGCTTCGGCAATGTAATTGTTCGCCAGCAGGCTGTCGGTTTTGGCCGCTTCCCAGTCGGAGGGATTGCTGACTGGGGCTGTTCTTTTTACAAAAAGCAGGTAACGGGCAGCTTCGGTTTTTTTAGCGTTGACAAAAGCTTTCGCTACCGAATTTTTTTGCCAGCGTGCCGGCATCGTCTTGCCCGACTTTATGCTTTCTTCCAACTGCCGCAGCTCGTCTTCTTTTGCAAAATAAACCAGTTGCGCCGCATCGCTTACCGTGCCGGTGCCGGCATACTGCTTCCACTCCTCAGCAAGCCTTGGATCCACGACAGCCAGTGAGTCTTCCGGTTCTCCATACCAGTAATCATCGTCGTAAAACGTCAGCAGCGAGGTATAATAAAACGGCCGGTATTCAGGACCACTACCATTGCTGTTGCTGAAAAAAGAAGTAAAATAATCATGCGGATCTTCGGTGCCGCCGCAGGTAATGCCGTTGCCGGGAAACAAGGTGGCAGCGGCGCTAGTGCAGGCTAGTATAAAAGCTTTCCAGTTCATGCAGCGTGTAATTAGTGATGGTATTGGGATCAAGGTGGTATAAAATTACCGAACGTTTTTGCGCTTTCAGTTTTTGGGCCAGCCGTTCGGCGCATTTTTTTACCACGGCGGCTTCACTTACTTCGCGGCGCAACCATTGCCCCTTTTTAAAAGCATAACCGCTGATGATGGTATCAGACGAAAAATAAATGCGGTCTTTTTTTTCCATTCCTGCCGGTGGAGCAAATTCTCTTACGATGCCTTTGTAGGTGTTGTTTTCAAACAGCACATACCAGTGAAAAATAGGAAGGGCAATATCCAGCGGCAGCGAATAGCTGTCGAGGTTAGCAATGTATTTTTTTAATTCCGCTTCTTCAATGATCGAATTTTTTATTTCGGGGTGACGCAGGTTGCCCATGTTGTAACACATCAGCAGGCCTTTGTCGGCCGGCGGTATGCCGGCCTGGCTGCGAAACTTTACCTGGTGCAGGCGTATGGTGACCGATAGTTTTCTGTTTTGAAAAAAGGGCTGTTGTTGCAGTGTTTGCAGCAAAGCGAAATAAGCTTCTTTTGTTGTGGTGGTCCAGTCGCAATCGATCTGCACTTCACCGGACAAGTTGATGTGATTACTGGCAGCGATGGACGAAAGAAGATTAGCGATGTTGACGGCCAGTTGCTCTCTTTGTTGGGGCGAAGATTTTTGCAGCGGTTCCTGCGTGATAAAAACGACCGGTGTGATGGTGATGCCTTTTGGTGGTGCCTCCTGAAAAATGCTTTTGGCTGCGGGCTGCGGGGCCTCTTTTTCCGGGTTCCACTCGACGTCAAAAAACTTTACATAAAGCTCGTTGACGGAAAGCTGCTGCAGCGTTCTTTTTTCGTTTGGCGAAAGTGTGAAAGCAGTTTTCCAATAATAAAAAGAACGCTGCACGTCCGCTTTTTCAATTCGGTTGCACTGGCAACAGAAAAAGAGAAAAGCAAGGAGGGTGCAGCGTTGAAAAAAAAGGAGGCTGTTGTTCAAAGGCAATTATTTGCCGCCAAACATACTGTCTACAGCGCCGGATAACATCGGGTATTTTTCCACCACGAAATCTTTGATGGTTTCAAGCACTTTCTGTGCCTGTTCGTCTGTAAGGTTTGCGCCGGATTTCAAGCGTTCTGTCAGTTCGCCAACCTGGCCTTGCACGTTGTCTTTGTTCAGTCCAAACATAACCGCGGATTAATGGGATTTTTAAATGATTATTAAGAGGTTGATAGGTTAATAGGTTAATAAGTTGAAAGGTTGAAAGGTTGATAAGGATTGGTTATCCCGCTTATTAACTTATCAACCTATCAACTAAGCAACCTTGAGAAGACTCATCTTACTCTTGTCGAATTTGCGCTGGGCATATTCAAGGTCAAGCGTAAAGAATTTTTCTTTGGATGACGGCATTTCAAACATGGCGTCGGTGAGGATGCTTTCGCAGATGCTGCGCAGGCCTCTTGCACCCAGTTTGTACTCCACGGCCTTTTCCACCATAAAGTCCAGTACATCGTCTTCGATGTGGAGTTGAATGCCTTCCAGCTCAAACAGGCGTTTGTACTGCTTGATCAGCGCATTCTTCGGCTCCGTAAGAATGGCTCGCAAAGTAGCGGCATCCAGCGGATCGAGGTGCGTTACCACGGGCAGGCGACCCAGCAATTCCGGTATCAGGCCAAAGGCTTTCAGGTCCTGTGCGTTAACATAACGCAGCAGGTTTTTCTTCATGCTTTCCTGTTGCATCTTGTCCACGTTAAAACCAATGGTATTGGTTTGCACACGGCGGGCAATGATGCGGTCGATGCCGTCGAAAGCGCCACCGCAGATAAAAAGAATATTTTGCGTATTGATCTTGATAAGCTTTTGCTCGGGGTGTTTGCGGCCACCTTGTGGCGGCACCAGCACGTCGGTACCTTCCAGCAGCTTTAGCATTCCTTGCTGAACACCTTCGCCGCTAACATCGCGGGTAATGGATGGGTTGTCGCTTTTGCGGGCAATCTTGTCTATCTCATCGATGTAAACAATACCGCGTTCGGCCGCGGCCACATCGTAATTACAAACCTGCAGCAAGCGGGTGAGAATGCTTTCCACGTCTTCGCCCACATAACCGGCTTCGGTAAACACAGTGGCATCCACAATCGCAAACGGAACGTTCAGCAACTTGGCAATGGTTTTGGCCAGCAGGGTTTTGCCCGTACCGGTTTCACCCACCATGACGATGTTGCTTTTTTCAATTTCGATCTCGTCTTTGGGAACGTCGGTAGCCTTGTATTGCAGACGCTTGTAGTGGTTGTAAACGGCCACGGCCATTACTTTTTTTGCATCATCCTGCCCAATGATATATTCGTCGAGGAATTTTTTTACCTCGATTGGTTTTTTCACGGTGAGCTTAAAAGCAGAAGGGGCGGCGTTCTTTTCATCCCGAACCATCAACTCCTGTTCAATGATCTCACGGGCATGATCCACGCAATTCTCACAGATATGTCCTTCCTGCCCGGCGATCAGGATGCGGACTTCATCCCGGCTGCGGCCACAAAAAGAACAGTGTAAAATATTTTTCGCCATGTTGGTTATTATCAAGTGTTAGAATCCAAAAACAACCCAAAAGCTGCATTCAGCCGACAAAAATAGAAAATTCACGTTGTCCGGCTCCTGATTTATAGGAATCTTATGAGAAAGGCGGAGGCCCCCACCTAACCTCCCCCAACGGGGGAGGAACAGCCAACGCACAACGCCACGCTTTTGCACGATATGTTTTTTGGCGCCGCCAGTCTTTTTTTAGCGGAGGCTTTTCGCTTATGCATACGATTGTTTTCTACCTGCCAATTCTCTCTGCAAAGCCCGGAGGGCTTTCCTGTGAATAGCACCGGGTGAAACCCGGTGAGCAAGTGCACCAGATGGCAAAAAAACCCGGAGGGGGTTCCCGTTTATTGACACTGGCCTAATATTCTGCTGATGAACAGGGAACTTTATTGGGTTTTGTGAACCCACCCCAAGTCTTTACGGAAATAGTAAGCGTTAGGCCGCCCCTCCGAGGAGGGGATAACTGTTCTAGCGGAACGAGATTGGTAAGGGAAAAGATGTAATTGCCTTACCAATTTCTAATGAATACAAATTTTCAATAATCGACTTTCAATGTTCAGATCTCAATTGAGAAAACTGGATGTCTGTCTTTTTCCCATTACCCGCTGGTTCAGCGCCTTATTGCGCATAAACTAACGCTTCTATTTGCTGTAAAAAAAGAATAGCGCAATACAGCGCCTACTGTTTCTTGCTTTATCAGCCGATTAAGGTTCTTGCATCAAGCAACGTAAAGTGAAGAATGTAACGAAATCGAAAGAGAGTATACAAAGTGAATAGTGCAACCAGTAATGAAAGCTTGTTGTGCGCTGGGCTTGGCAAATCCAGCGGAGCATTGGATTTGCCTTGAACTTTTGGCTCCACCTTTTGTTTCCAAGACAAAAGGTGGAAAATTCCCTATAGAAAAGAAAGACCAAATAAAAGCAAATACATTAACAAGCAGGGATGCTCGCTAATCAACTAAATGAGAACTCATCTTAAAACATCCCAACAAAAGAAAAGCCTCCACCAAAACCTGGTGAAGGCCAATCCTCTATCACGCAAAACTGTTTTGCAAATCAATCCTTCCTTGAAGGAAAGCCCATTTACAGCATCTTATCCAAAACCTTGTCCACAATCCCGTACTCAATGCTCTTTTCTGCATCCATCCAATAATCCCGTTCAAAATCCTTACGGATACGCTCAATCGTTTGACCCGTATTCTCCGCCAGGATGCGGGCACCCATTTCTTTTGTACGCAGGATCTGCTCAGCATGGATCTCCATATCGGCACTCACCGCCTGGATGTGACCACCCAGCGAAGGCTGGTGGATCATCACTTCGCCATGCGGGTAAATATAGCGCTTGCCTTTTTCGCCGGCGCTCAGCAGGATGCTTCCCATGGAGGCCGCCAGTCCCATACAGATAGTGCTAACCGGGGAGGAGATCAGCTTCATGGTATCATAGATCACCATGCCGCTGGTAACAGAGCCACCCGGGCTGCTGATGTAAAACTTGATCTCTTTGCCGGGAGCGTCAGCTTCCAGCAGGAGAAGTTTGGTGACGACGTCCTTGGCCGATTTATCGTCCACCACACCCCAGAGGTAAATGGCGCGGGTTTCAAAAAAGTATTTTTCAAGACGCTTGTACAGCATGCGGGTGTCCACTTCGGCCCGCTCTTCTTTTTCTTCTTCGCCGGGTTCGGGTTCGCCGGGAACACCGGGCTCGGGCTGCATGGTATGTAAATAACGGTTCGTCAATAATTCTGAAAAACTCATCGTATAACTTCTTTTAGGTTTAAGATTCTATTTCCGTCAACTAACAAAATGCTTGATCTTGTTTCCCGACGTCTTACTGGTCTTTTTTCTCTTTGCGTGGATTGGTCAGCAGCACTTCGTCTACCAGCCCGTACTCTTTTGCTTCGGGAGCCGTCATCCAGTAGTCACGGGTCAGGTCTTCTTCCACCCGTTCGATCGTTTGTTCCGAATGGTTGCTGTAGATCTCGTACAGCTCTCTTTTAATCTTTTTCACCTCCCGCACGGTGATCTCGATATCGGTCGCTTGTCCGCCAATGGCACCGCTGGGCTGGTGCAGCATCACACGGGAGTGCTTCAGGGCAGCCCGCTTTCCTTTTGTACCCGCACAAAGCAGGAGCGAGCCCATAGAAGCCGCCATGCCGATACAGATAGTGGCCACATCGGGAGTGACGTATTGCATGGTATCGTAGATACCCAGGCCGGCATACACGCTGCCGCCGGGAGAATTGATGTACATGTTGATATCGCGGGTGCGGTCGGTGCTGTCGAGGAAGAGCAATTGTGCCGTGATAATGTTGGCCACTTCGTCATTGATGGGGTACCCCAAAAAAATGATGCGGTCCATCATCAGGCGGCTGTAAACGTCCATGACGGCCACGTTCATCGGACGTTCTTCGATAATGTTCGGCGTCAGCCCGGTAATGACATATTTGTTATAGCTGTCTAATGTGTTACTCGAAATCCCCTTGTGCTTAACGGCATATTTTTCAAATTCTGATGGAAAACTCATGTTCGTCTTTATTAGATTTTAAGCAATTTAATGGAAGGTAGGCTTACAAATACCAGGCCCGGCGCAAAAACCGGACATTTTGGCTGCGAACCGCAGAGAACAGGAGAAGCGGAGGTTTTCGCAGAGATAATTTTTATATTTAGCTATGACCACTGCTAACTTGAATTCTCTTGGAGGAATCATTCTCGATGCTTCAATAGCCGTTCATCGTGAGTTGGGACCAGGGCTTTTGGAATCTGCTTATGAATTGGCACTGATGCAGGAGTTGATGCAAAAGGGCTTGGTGGTAAAAAGACAGGTTCCTGTGCAACTAGCTTATAAAGGAGTAAATCTTGGCAAAGCTTATGAAATTGATCTCCTTGTAGAAGATGAGATCATTGTAGAAATCAAAGCCGTTTTGGAGATGCACCCCATCTTCATGGCCCAAATCATTACCTATCTGAAGCTATATGGCAAAAAGCTAGGTTACCTCATTAACTTCAATGAGACCTTATTGAAGAACGGTTTCAAAAGAGTAGTGTATAACATTTAACTCTGCGAAACCCTCTGCCTCTCCCCTTCTCTGCGGTAACCACCACGGAACAGCATTTGCAACACTCTCCCCAAATTCAATCTATGTTCATTCCGGTAGGCGATGATAACAGGGACAGGAGCACCACACCCTATATAAACTATCTTTTTATAGGCATCAACATCCTGGTGTTTGTTTTTCTGCAGGGCATGGGCAACGATTACAATTTTACGTTTGCTTATGCCACGGTACCAGGTGAGATCCTTACCGGCGAAGATTTTGTTTCTGAATCCAAAGTGTTCCGGGATGCCATTACGGGAGAACGCATCACCATGCCCGGACTGCAGCCTACAAACATCCCGGTTTATTTTACGCTGATCACCTCTATGTTCATGCACGGAGGCTGGGCGCATCTTTTGGGGAATATGCTGTTCTTGATGGTGTTTGGTGATAACATCGAAGATGCCATGGGACACCGTCGCTATTTTTATTTCTACCTGCTTTGTGGTGTGCTGGCAGGCCTTAGCCATGTCCTCACATCGGCCTTTACCAGCCAAAGCATTTATATTCCAAGCCTTGGCGCATCGGGGGCCGTTTCCGGTGTCATGGGTGGTTATATGTTGCTGTTTCCTACCCGGTCGGTGCACATGTGGATCTTCTTTTTTATCAGCTCCGTGCCGGCGTTTATTGCTGTGGGCATCTGGTTTGTGTTCCAGGTCATCAACGGCATGGGCATGCTGGGAGGCGAGGAGTCGGCCGGTGGGGTGGCTTACGCGGCGCATATCGGTGGGTTTATTGTTGGCTTCCTGCTGGTAAAGCTTTTTGCCAAAAAGCGGCGGGTTCAATTAATAAAGGAAGAAGAAGCGTCCTGGTAAGCATTCGATGTTGAATTCCGTTGCCGAAAACGTTTCACCGTCGGCATGCGCCGGAATCTCCTGCAACGCTTTTATCACCACCAGGGATGATTTGACATAGGTGATAAACGGCAGGTTTTGGTGGGTGCCCTTTTGGATCAGCGGCAGGTAGCGCAGGCGCCAAAGCGGGTGTATCTTGCCAACAATATTGGTGTCCAGCAGGCCGTCATTAACAAGGCTTTGCGGGCTCACCCGGAAACCGCCGCCATAACGTTTGCCATTGGCCACCGAGATCATAAAACATTTTTTGCCCCAGTTAAAATCGGTTGTGCTGACCGTGCACAGAAATGACCGGAAGCGGAAGATATTTTTCAGGATCGTCAGCAGGTAAGAAGCCTTGCCCTCCCGCTTTGCTTTTCCTGCCAGGTCCTGCGCCACCTTGCCGTCAAAACCAATGCCCACGCCATTGATAAAAAGTCTCCGGTTGCAGAGCCCTGCATCCACCGGCCGGGGTGTCGCCGCTAAAACAGTTTCAAGTTGTTGTTCCAGGGAAAGATCGCCATAGAGCAGCCAGTGAAAATCGTTACCGGTACCACCCTTAAAAATTGCCATGGGCAGGTGAAACTGCGGGTATTGGTTGATAAAATAATTCAGTGTGCCATCGCCGCCTACAATCCAGGCTTCGGTAACATCCACCCAGGCCGAAGGCCAGGTGTCGGTATAAACCGTGTGCTCTATCCCGCTTTGCATTAAGAGCGCCGCTAGGTTCTTTGCTACTGCAACCGCTTTTGGCTGAAAGGGATTCACAACAAGCGCAATGTTTTTGTCGGTAAGCTGCATAAAAAAATGACGCCTTTCAGCGTCATACAAATTTGCTTATAATTTTTTTGGAAGCATGTGTAGGGGCTATGAATTGCGTTGAGCAATAACCTTACAGTTTCTTCACGCTGCTGGCACCCGAGCTGTTCTGGCTGATGCTTGGGTTGCCCCGGTAGGCCACGTTGCTGGCACCGGATGCATCGATGTTCAGTTGCTTGTTGGCCGTGATCTCCGCATCGGTAGAACCGGAAATATCAAGCGAGGTTTCGTCGGTAATAAGATTGAGACATTTCAGCGTGCTGGCGCCGCTGGCTTCCGCTTCAAATTTCGCAGTGCTTCCCCTTAGCTGCAGGCCGCTGGAGCCGGAAAGGTCCACCTGCAATGACGACACGGCCAGGTCCATTTCGATTTCGCTGGCACCGCTGGCACCAAGCTCCAGTGTATTGCCGTTGATCTTGTTTTCGCCAATCACTTTGGACGCTCCTGATACTTCGATCGAACGGAATTCGGGTGCTGACACATGCACGACCACCATATCATCGGAAGGCTGCAGGTTGTATCCTTTTTTAGGCTGGATCACCAGCGTGTTGCCGTCTTTAAAGACATCGAGGTATTCCAACAGGTTTTCATCGGTTTCTATGCGAACGGTATGGTTACCGTCCTGGCGTACCCTTACTTCCACGGCGCCACCGGCATCAATGCTGTTGAAGCTGCCCAGGTCGCGACTAATGTTCACAATATTTCCGTTGCCGCGAACTCTTTCGCCACCAAAAAAGCGGCAGGAGGTAAAAAGCGTAGCGGCCAGTAAAACAAAAACAAATGGCTTCATGAATGAAATGGTTTTGGTATAAGACCACCAAGGTAAGAAAAAGGTTACAGAGAGGCGGCCCACCCTGCCCCTCCCGGTGGGAGGGCCCAGATCGATGTTTCTATTTTTCTGTTAGATTCATTTGTTATACGTTGCGGTATCGATTGATTTAGGGTGATGGCAAAAGAAGCAGCATGTCACACCTGAGCCCCTCCACCGGAGGGGAAGGGGGAGGCTTCTTCTCCTTATCTTCGCACCGCATGACAGAAAAAATTATCATCCTCGATTTTGGCTCCCAATACACGCAACTGATTGCCCGTGCTGTTCGCGAGGCCAATGTGTACTGCGAGATTGTTCCGTTTTCCAAAAAGCTTACTTACGATCCTTCGGTGAAAGGCGTTATCCTTTCCGGCTCGCCCTTTTCGGTGAACGATGCCGAGGCGCCGGAGGTCAATGTGTTTGAATACAGTCAGCAAACACCCGTACTGGGCATTTGTTACGGCGCACAGCTTACTGCCAAGCAGTTTGGCGGTAAGGTAGAGCGCAGCAGTAAACGCGAATATGGGCGTGCCATTCTGCACCCCAGCCAGGATGATGTGCTGTTGAAAGGACTGCTGCCCGCTTCGCAGGTTTGGATGAGCCACGGCGATACAATTTTAGAACTTCCCGGCGGCTTTGAGATTTTAGCCACCACGGACAACATTCCTGTTGCCGCCTTTCGCATGAAGCAGGCAGATGCAACCTCCGCGGAGGACTCAACCCCAAACGCCAAACCCCAAACGCCAAACCCGCTATACGGCCTCCAGTTTCACCCCGAGGTTTATCATTCCATCGAAGGAAAAAAGGTCCTCAAAAACTTTTTGGTGAATATCTGCGGCTGCAGCCAGGATTGGACACCGGCGCATTTCATTACCGATACCATTGCTTCTTTGAAGGAGCAGATCGGCGACGACAAAGTGGTGATGGCCATCAGCGGCGGTGTGGATTCTACCGTTGCGGCTACCCTTATCAGTCGGGCTATTGGCGATAACCTGCATTGCATTTTTGTAGACAACGGCGTGCTGCGAAAAGACGAATATGAAACGGTCTTGTCTACCTACCAGCAGCTTGGCCTCAACGTAAAAGGCATCGACGCCAAAAAAGAATTTTATAAAAAACTAAAAGGCAAAACCGACCCGGAGAAAAAACGCAAAGCCATCGGCAAGCTGTTTATCGACATCTTCCAGGAGGAAGCCAAAAAAATCAAAGGTGTTACCCTGTTGGGACAAGGCACCATCTACCCCGATGTGATCGAAAGCGTATCGGTGCACGGTCCTTCGGTTACCATCAAGTCGCACCACAACGTGGGTGGCCTTCCGAAGAAAATGCACCTGGGACTGGTAGAACCCCTGCGTTCGCTTTTTAAAGATGAAGTAAGAAAAGTTGGCCTGGAATTGGGTATTCCCGAAGAGCTCATTTCACGTCATCCCTTCCCCGGGCCCGGGCTGGCCATTCGCATCCTTGGCGAAGTGACCGAAGAAAAGGTAGACCTCTTGCAGCGGGCCGACGACATTTATGTTAAAGCCCTTAAGAGCCATAACCTCTATGCAACGGTTTGGCAGGCCGGCGCCATCTTACTGCCGGTACGCAGTGTGGGGGTGATGGGAGATGAGCGGACCTACGAGTTTACGGTTGCCTTGCGGGCTGTAACCAGTGTGGATGGCATGACGGCCGATTGGGCGCACCTGCCGTATGATTTCCTGGCCCATGTTTCCAACGAAATTATCAATTCGGTAAGGGGCATCAACAGGGTGGTGTACGACATCAGCAGCAAGCCGCCGGCAACCATCGAGTGGGAATGATAAAAAAGTAAAAATTAAAAAGGCAAAGGCTGGGGTGAAAAACATTTCACATTGGCCTTTGGCTTTTGACTTGCCATCATGAATAAAAAGTTTGTTTTCCTTGCCGTTGCTGCCTTTGTGTTTTCCTTCGGCGCTGTTGCACAGCGACAGAAGATCGCCATTTTTGCTCCACTCTACCTCGACTCGGCATTTAACTATGCCGGTAACTACCGTTTCAACAATACTTTTCCCAAGTTTTTAAACCCGGGCGTTGAATTTTACCAGGGTGTGAAACTGGCCCTCGATTCATTGCAGCGCACAGGCGCACCGCTGGAAGTGTTTGTGTACGATACGAAGTCAAATGCTTCATCGGTGGACCAGAAGATCCGCAGCGCCGAACTGGCCAATGTATCCTTGGTGATCGGCCATTCCAATCCTTACGAAACCCGCCAGTTGGCTGCGTTTGCCCAAGGTAAAAAAATACCTTTTGTATCGGCCACGCTGCCCAACGATGCCGGTGTTAGCAACAATCCCTACTTTGTTGTGCTGAACACAACCCTGCAGGGACATATCGAAGGCATTTACCGCATGCTGCAAAAAAGCCACCCTCTTGATAATATTATTTTGTTTGGCAGAAGCGGTCAGCAGGAAGATGCGATCAAATCACATTTTAGCGAGTTTGGAAAGATCACGGCTTCGGCACCATTGAAGATAAAAGTGGTGGATGTTGGCGAAACCTTTACGCCGGGCAAACTGGCTTCGCACATGGACAGTACCCGCCGCAACGTGATCATTGCCGGCAGCATGGAAGAAAGCTTTGGCCGCGAACTGGCAAAAAACCTCTCCTCCCTCAACGGCACCTACCCGGTAACGCTGATTGGTATGCCCACCTGGGATAATTTTAATTTCAACCGGCCCGAGTTTAAGATCCTGGATATAATTTATTCGACA
The DNA here is from genome assembly GCA_013327885.1 of Flavisolibacter longurius. Lineage (GTDB taxonomy): Bacteria > Bacteroidota > Bacteroidia > Chitinophagales > Chitinophagaceae > Flavisolibacter. The sequence goes on from JABUMY010000016.1 coordinate 114,120, forward strand.
CCGTTTTATTATTCCCGCATGACACCGCTGGAAAGCCGCCTCGCCACCGCTTTTGAAAAGGAGATTGGCAGTCGCCCCACCGATAATTTCTTTCGCGGTTACGAAACGGTCCTGCGCTTTGGCCAGTTGCTGGTTGAAACAAAGTCTGACCTTGTCTCCAATCTTTCCACCAAAGGCAATCCTGTGTTTACCCGGCTCGATATTCAGCCCGTCTTTAAGGACAAACGCACCATGGTGCTTGATTTTTTCGAGAACAAAAATCTCTACTTTGTAAGGGTGTCTGCCGGCAATAAGCGGCTCCTGTAAGTTTTAAGTTTACCGTTTGCAGTTTACAAGTTATCGAACCCCAACTGTGAACTGCAAACTGTAAAATTTGAACTCTCTCCCGTTGGCATGCGAATCGTATGTACTCCTTTCATGCCACTCATCGAGTTTACCGACAAAGGCCTTTATTGCCCGCCCGGCGATTTTTACATCGATCCTTGGCGGGGCGTTGACCGTGCCGTGATCACCCATGCCCACAGCGATCATGCCCGGTGGGGAAGCAAGGCCTATCTCTGTCATACCTTTTCAAAACCATTGCTGGAAACCCGGCTGGGCCCCAATTATTACCAAACCCTCGATTGGGGACAGGCCATCGATTTTCATGGCGTAAAGCTTTCCCTTCACCCGGCGGGTCACATCATTGGCTCTTCGCAGGTGCGGCTTGAGCACAAGGGCGAAGTGTGGGTGTTTACCGGCGATTATAAACTGGAGAACGATGGCATCAGCGGCCAGTTTGAGCCGGTGCGCTGTCACAACTTTATTACCGAATGCACGTTTGGCCTCCCCATTTACAAGTGGAAGCCGCAGGCAGAGATCTACAGCGGTATCCAGGACTGGGTGCGTCGCAACCAGGTGGCGGGAAAAACCTCTGTGCTCATTGCTTACAGCCTGGGCAAAGCGCAGCGCCTGCTGCAGCCTCTTTCGGAAGTAGCCGAAAAAATATTTGTGCACGGCGCGGTCTACAACCTGCACGCTGCGCTGGTGGCCGCAGGCTGGAACCTGCCCGAAGTGGAAAGGGTGACTCCCGATACGCCGAAAGAAGCCCTCAAAGGTTCTGTGGTGATTGCACCTTCCAGCGCCGAAGGCTCGCCCTGGATGCGGCGCTTTGCGCCTTACGAAGTTGGGGTGTGCAGCGGCTGGATGCAGGTACGCGGTGCCGTTAGGCGGCGCAATGCCGATGCGGGTTTTATCCTCAGCGATCATGCCGACTGGGATGGCCTGCTGCAGGCCTGCAAAGAAACCGGCGCCGAATGCGTGTATGCCACCCACGGCTTCCAGGCGGCCTTTAGCCGCTACCTGCGGGAGCAGGGCATCAATGCAAAAGAAGTAACAACGGAGTATGGGAACGATGAGGAAGAGGAGGGGAATTCAGAACAGATGAACAAGGAGTCCTGAATGGCGCAGGAAATGATGAACCTAAAAACATTGAACCTCCAACCTCGAACAACAACTACAAACCACAAACTATAAACCACAGACTATTCCATGCGGCAATTTGCAGAACTGGTAACCCAGATTGGTGGCAGCACAAAGACCAACGACAAGCTGGATGCGCTGGTGCATTATTTTTCGTCGGAGGCCGATGAAAAAGACAAGGTGTGGGTGATTGCCCTGTTCAGCGGCCGGCGGCCAAAAAGGGCCGTGAATACCACCCAGCTTGCCACCTACGCCATTGAGGTAGCCAATCTGCCGTTTTGGTTGTTTGAAGAAAGCTACCATACCGTAGGCGACCTGGCCGAGACCATTGCACTCCTGCTGCCCGAATCGCCTGCCAATCGCCAGCATCCCGAACCGGTTCACTACTACATCGAAGGATTGAAAGCCATCGAAAAAGAAAGCGAGGAGGTGAAAAAAGCCTTTATCCGCGAAAGCTGGCAGGGCATGAACAAGGCCGAACAGTTTGTCTTCAATAAACTCATTACCGGCGGTTTTCGCATTGGCGTTTCGCAAAACATCATGGTCAATGCGCTGGCCAAAGTGCTCAACCTCGAATCTTCAGTTATTGCCCACCGCATCAGCGGGCAGTGGGACCCATCCACTATCACCTTTGACGAATTGCTGGGCGAGAACGGCGTGAACGTCGATATTTCAAAACCCTATCCCTTTTACCTTGCCTATGCCATTGAAGAAGACCTCTCCACTCTTGGCGAACCAGCGGAATGGCAGGCGGAGTGGAAATGGGACGGCATCCGCGGGCAGATCATCAAACGGTCCGGGGAGCTTTTTGTATGGAGCCGCGGCGAAGGGTTGATGACGGAAAAATTTCCCGAGTACACAGCCCTGCTCCCGGTGCTACCCGATGGCCTGGTGCTGGATGGCGAGATCATACCGGCCGTGGACGGCCGGCCCCTCGCTTTTGCCCTTTTGCAAACCCGTATTGGCCGGAAGAACGTTACCAAAAAGCAGTTGCAGGAAGCCCCCATTGCTTTTTTCGCCTATGACCTTTTGGAATGGGAAGGAGAGGACTGGCGGGCCAAACCATTGGAGGAGCGACGGGAAAAATTGGAAACAATCATCAGGGGCATTAACCATCCTTCGCTCTTGCTTTCCGAAATTGTTTCCTTTCAAAGCTGGGAAGAACTGGGAACCCTCCGCGAGGAGAGCCGTGACGTCGGTGCGGAAGGGTTTATGTTGAAAAGAAAATCCTCCGTTTACGGAACGGGCCGTCGTCGTGGCGACTGGTGGAAATGGAAGATCGATCCGCTGGTGATCGATGCCGTGATGATCTATGCGCAGAAAGGCGCCGGCCGGCGAAGCGGCTTGTACACCGATTATACGTTTGCGGTTCGCGACGGTGAAAAACTGGTGCCCTTTACCAAAGCGTATTCCGGTTTAACCGACAAAGAATTTGCCCAAGTGGATGCCTTTGTCAAACGCAATTCGCTGGAAAAATTTGGACCCGTGCGAACGGTTAAGCCGGAGCTGGTATTTGAGATCGCCTTTGAAGGCATTGCTGCCAGCAGCCGGCACAAAAGCGGTGTTGCCCTGCGCTTTCCCCGCATGAGTCGCTGGCGAAAGGACAAAACCGTGGAGGAGATCAATACGCTGGAGGATTTGAAGAAGATGCTGGCGTTGTATGGGAAATAATGTATTCCGCAGTTGGTTGTGAGAATTTATTACGGTTATAGCTACCCGTTAATGTGATTGAGTTAAGTGTTGGGGTTAAGGGAAGTTGCCGTATAAGCCAATTTACAAGGGCAGAAGATTGCAAAAAGGTAGATTTTAAAAAGGCCTCAAACGCCGGCACATATTAGCCCAGTGTGCTAGCCCTGGGTGAATGTAAAATCAAAAGGTAAGGGAGCCCTGAAAGGGCGAAACGGCAAGAGCTATTTTTTAACCTGTGTCGCCCCTTCAGGGCTCTGTTTCATTATGCAACGATTAACCCGGCCTTTGCAGGCCGGGCTGATTTATGGCGCCCTTTCAGGCCTGCAACGTTAGGGGCTACAAAGCGCTTTCGATGGAATTAATATTCAAAAGGAAAATAGCATGTCCCGGAGTTTGGAAGATGGGTAATAAAAGAAAGCTTTGCCTTAATAAATAGAAGGTCGCAAGAAGGCTCCCGGCTCCGGAGGAGCCACGTGTTTATAGTAGATCCCCAAAGAAAGATAAATGGGCTCCGAAGGTGCCCCGTGTTTCTGTAACAGGTAACACGAAGCTCCTTCGGAGCTAATTCCATTGATTTAATATTCTTTCTATAAACACGGGGCGCCTTCAGCGCCAAAAATGCGGATGAAAATTTACAATTCGGCCGTTGTTGCAAAGGCGACTTTGGTTGCTAATATTGTTGATTACAATTTATGCTATTACGATATATCAAAGCGGTTGGTATTCTCATAATGCAACACCCGTTGTTCTTATGCTGCCACGATTAAAATGCAAATAGCCAAACGGTAAACGACCCAAACTCACCACTCACCACTCACCACTGACCACTCACCCCTCACGACCACCCCCCCTGTTCCGCCACCTCTTTCCCCTTCACCGACGTCAGGTCCAGGAAAAACTGGTAAAGGTTTACCTCCGTGGCAATGCCCAGCTTTTTGCGTAGCCGGTAGCGGCTGATCTCCACACCCCGCACGGAAATGTTTACCAACTGGGCGATTTCCTTTGTACTCAGGTTCATGCGCAGGTAGGCACAAAGCTTCAGCTCATGCGCTGTAAGGCTCGGGTATCTTTCTTTCAGCAGGATTAAAAAGTTGTCGTGCACCTGGTTAAAATGGCGGGCAAACTGCTCCCAGTCCTCGTTGTTCTTTTCTTCTTCCGAAAGAATGCGGATGATCTTTTTCAGGTTGTGCAGTTCGGCTTCATTGGCCTGGGCTTTTTCAAGGTGCTGCAGTTCATCTTTGATACGGGTAAGCAGCTCGCCTTTTTTTACCAGGTGCATGGCCGTGGAGGCCAGCTCTGAGTTTTTAAATTCAATCTCCGATTCCAGCTTTTCGTTCTTCAGCTTTACAATTTCCTTTTCCGACTTCTCGATTTCTAATTGGTGCAGGTACTGCAGGTGGTGCTGCTCTTTTTGGTGCTTTTGCTGTTGAAGCAGCAATTGCTTGCGGTGCCGCTTGTACAAAAGGTAGGCAAGGCCAAGCGCCATCATCCCGTAAATAAAATAGGCAAAGCCGGTTTGGTACCAGGGCGGAAGCACTACAAACGAAAACCTGTCGGCAACCGATTCGTTGCCCAGGTTGTTGCGGGCCTTTACGTGAAACGTGTACGTGCCGGCCGGCAGGTTGGTGTAATCTTTTTCGGCTTTTTTTGTCCAGTCGGACCAGCCCTTGTCAAAGCCCTCGAGGTAATAACTGTACAGGATATTGGCTTGCTGCTCGTATAACGGCGCGGAATACTGGATCTGGAATGAGTTGGTGTGAAAAGGGATTCGCGGTACTGCCTGTTGCGCATCCGTCTTTGAACCCGTTGACAGGCTGTAGCCGCCAAAAAGCAAGCTGTCGGTTTGGCCCAGCGCCTGTACCGCCCTTATGTAAACATTCAGTTCGCCCTTGTCCTGTTTGTATTTTTCGTAGTTGATGTGGTAAAACCCATTTTCGGCACCCACTAAAATATTGCATTCATTTATGGGGTTGATGTGTTCAAACCCGCTGACCATTCTATCCTTTAGTTCCGGGAAATAAAGTAGCTGCGGTTTTAGCGCGGCAAAATCAACCACGCCAAGGTTTTTCTCATGGATAAACCAGATGTTTCCCTGCGCATCTTCTTTTAAATAGCGAATGCTCTTCTCGCCGAAGATCTGCTTGAATTCCGGCGCCGGTTCAAAAGCATCTTTACCACTGTTATAGGAATAGATGCCTTTGCCTGTTGCAATCACGATCTTGTTCCTCACACGGTACACATGGTTGTTGAGCGCAGAGGGAAGCCCGTTTTGGTTGGTGTACAGCCGCACGGTTGGCCGGCTGCCTTCGATGCCTTCAATTTTATACACACCGCGGTAGGGGTGCGAGGTCCAAACCGTATTGTTGTTGTCGACCGTTACAAACCGGGCCGACTCGTGAAAGCCCGGGACCGTTTGCCGGGCGGTGATGGTGTTATCAGCTACCTGCAGCAGTTGAATGCCTGTGTACTTGCCCGCAATGGCCAACAGGTTGCCGGCGCCGGATTGTACCGTCCAAAAACCGGTGCCTTTTAGCACGGGCCGGAGGCCCTGCGCCGCCAGGCTGTAAAGCCCGTCATGCGTATTTACCAGCAGTTGGTTGTTGAGGGTTGAAAGACCCCAGATCTGGCCTTCCGCCCCGGCCACAGGTGTAAAATCGTTGTCGGCGTAACTAATATCTTTTAGCCCGGGAAGTGACAATTGAAAAAGCCCATCTGACAAGCCCAGGTAAAGCTGGTTGTTTAAAAAAGCAGACGCATAGCCCGAGCCGTTCGTTAGCGAAGCCGGGTTGATATGCTTTACAGCGTTATTGTAGGCGATAAAATCAATGCCATTGTCAAGTCCCAGCCAGATGTTGCGGTTTTTATCGCAGTAAAGGCTGCGGATATTGTTGTTTTGCAAACCCGATCGCCGCGAAAAGTTCTGTAGTACTGTCCCTTCCTTATTAATAATGTAGCAGCCATTGGTATAAGTGCCCAGGGCAAAGGTTTTTTCATCGATCCGGATAAGAGAAGAAAAATATTGTGTAGCGCTGATGGCCGCACCTTTCAGTAAAAAAGGTTTGATCTCCGTGGCTGTTATAAGGTAAAGACCGTGTTTGCCCGTGGTCAGCAGGAGCGAATCGGCGCCAATGGCCAGTGCCGCCGTAGCCTGGAAGTCGGTTGGTAGGGCGTTGTCCTGCAAAAACGGTTTCCACTCCCCGGCCGCAAACCGCAGCAATCCTTCCCGGGCATTTTGCGCCAGCAAAAAAGTTTTGTCACCACCCAGAAAAAGCCACTGCGAAACAGTAGGGTGAACAAGCATCTTCCCTTCCCGCAGGTGGAAGATCTTCGTAGTAGAGCGAAAAACAACTTCCTCGCCCAGGCAAACAATATCCCAGATATCTTCAAAGGTGCGGTGCTTTTCGGGTAAGCGGTCCTTTAAAGAGGTAAATGACAAATTGCCATTTTTGTCGGGAGCGAAGTACCCGATCTCATCCTGTCCGCCTACGTAAATACGTCCATCGGGGTCCATTGCTGTGGAGCGAACGATGGTTTTATTGGGCAGGGGATAGAGCTTCCAGAAGGTGCCGTCAAAGCTTAAAAGGCCTTCGTTGTTGGCAAAATAAAGGATGCCTTTGGCGTCCTGGGCCACCTTCCAGTTCTGCGTACCGCCCCCGTAAACCTGCTTTTTGTAGTTTAAAATGGCCGGTAAACCGATGGTGTTTTGCCCAAAGGAGGTAAAATGGACGGCAAGCAGAAGTATGGTAAAAAAGTATCGGCAGATCATGGCAAGCTGTGGTTGTGAAAGTAGGAAATTACAGCAGATGTAGCATTGAAGTAAGAAAAAGGCCAGAAAATCAGGTTTTTTTTGTTGGGTGATGTAGTGATGATGTAGTAGAATTTCAGGTTTAGCCTTCCTGATAGCCTATCTTTAGGTCTCTATCGGGAATGGCTTCAGGGGTTCGCTCTCGTCGCTTTTGAACCGTTCCGGGTAAAACAAATGACTTGCTATTTTATATGAGAAAGAAAACTGATGCTGTGCTTCAACGGGATTGCTTTGCTCCGCTTCTTTTAATTGGGATCACATAAAAATTTTGCTGCCGACCTACCGGGCTTTGGATGGCTATAATGCTAACATCGTCATGGAGCCGGCCTTTTTTGTTTCCTGCCATCCTGTCGCAATTTCTAAAATCTATAACTACCAGCTATATGGAATTTAAAAAACGAAAAAACGTTCATTGGTTATTGGGTGTCCTGGTTCTGGCCACGTTTCTGCAAACAGGCTGCCGGCCGGAAAGCATCGGCGACCTGGGTCAAAAAGCAACGGCTTCTTTCGATGTGCAGCCGGTTGCCGGCCGCAAGAACACCTATGTTCTTCGCAGCACCTCGCAAAACGCATTTGGCTACCAGTGGGACAAAGGCAACGGCAACTTTGTAAAAGGTATGGCGGTTGACACAGCCTATTTTGCCCTCAAAGGAACCTACACCGTTAAGCTGCGGGCTTTTGGCCGCGGAGGCTACGACAGTACTGGCGCCACGGTTACCGTAACTGAAGATGATATTTTGAACAATCCCCAGTTCAAGCTGCTGACGGCAAAAAGCTGGAAGCTGGATGCAACAACCGGCGCCAACGCCATTATCGTAGGCACCGAAGGCAACCCGGGACAATATTTTGGTGGTGGTCCCCTGGCCGATTGCCAAGTGGATGATGTGTACACCTTTTCGCAGGACATGAAGCTGCGCTACAACGCCAACGGTTCCACCTTTAACGCAGGCAACATCAACCCCAATTACACCTGCAGTGCCGATCGTTCTTATAATAATGTCACCTTCTCGTTTCAGCCGGGGGTAACCGGTGGGGCAGGCCTGGCTACCATTACGCTGCCGGGTGCCGTACCCACGCAGTTCATTGGTGTTACCGATGTGTCGTCCAACAACTACCGCATTATTTCCATTACAGAAAATACAATGGTGCTGCGCTCCGGAACGCCCAGCGAAACGGTTCACCAGTTCAAGTTTGTGGCCCAGTAACCGGTAAAACGAAATCAATTCAATAAAAATTCAGACGCTGCATATGACTCAAAAATTACGACTGATACTCTGCCTTCTGGCCCTGGTTTGCTTCCTGGGAAAGGCAGAGGCGCAAACCATCCAGGTGACCGGTACCGTAACAAGGGCTTCCAATAACGAACCCCTCGCCGGTGCCACCGTTTCGGTAAAAGGAACCGGTACGGCCACCACCACCAACGAACAAGGTGCTTTCACCATCAATGTACCCGAAAGAGGCGCCACGCTGGTGGTTTCCTTTGTCGGCTTAACAGAACAAGAAATGCCGGTAACAGGCGCCGGTGCGATGAACTTTGCCTTACAGGAACGCAGCACCGGGTCGCTCAACGAAGTAGTGGTAGTAGGCTATGGTGCCCAGCGCCGGGGCAACGTAACCGGCTCGATTGGTACCGTTACCAGCCGCGAACTGGTACAGGCGCCGGTAGCCGATTTGAGCAATGCCCTGCAAGGCCGTGTGGCCGGTGTGATCACCAAGCAAGGCTCGGGTGCGCCGGGTGGTGATGGTGCCGGTATTTTTATCCGTGGCGTTTCCACCTTTGGTGGCGGAACCGAGCCGCTGTATGTGATCGACGGGATCGTTCGCGGCCGCAACGACTTTACCCAACTGGATGCCTCGGAAGTGGAATCGGTGAGTGTGCTGAAAGACGCTTCTTCGGCTGCCATCTTTGGGGTAAAAGGCGCCAACGGTGTGGTGCTGGTTACCACCAAGCGGGGTAGGGCCGGTCGCATCACGGCAAATTATTCTGTGAACTACGGCGTACAACGGGTAACGAAGTTTAACGACAACCTGGGTTCCTACGAATATTCTACCTTATTAAATGAAGCCCTGCTGAACGATGGTTTGCCGCTGGCTTTCACCAACGACGAAATTGAAAAGTTCCGCAACGGTGCCGATCCTATTCTTTATCCCAATACCAACTGGCAGCGGCTGGTGCTGGGCGGAACAGCCCCGCAGATGCAGCACAACCTTTCGCTTAGCGGCGGTACCGACAGGGTGCGCTATTTTGCGTCGCTGGGTTACCTCGACCAGGACGGCTTGTATAGTTCCCTGAACTTTAAGCGGTATAACCTTCGCTCCAACCTGGACATGAACGTAACGAAAACCACAAGGTTCTCGCTTGACATCTCGGGCCGGATCGAAAACCGTAACTCGCCAACCACGGGTATCTCGCAGATCTTTGAACACACCCTGCGTAACCCGCCCACTATCCCGGCTGAATATCCCGGCGTAGGCTATGCACAGGTAGGCTCATACGTAAATACATTGCGGGCCATTGACCCGGCAGCCGGTTACAACAGTACTGAGAGCAATGTCATTCTTACCAATATTCAACTGGAGCAGCAGATTCCCTGGGTAAAAGGACTGTCGGTAAAAGCCGTGGTGGCGCATGACCGCAGCCTGAACTTTACCAAGCGCTGGAGCGATAACGTTTACCTGTACACGAAAAATCCTTCTACCGGTAATTTCGACCGCTCTCCTTACCAGAACCCCAGCCTTTCCGAAACCTTTGAGCAGTGGAAGGCTACGGAACTGCAGGGACACCTGAATTATAACAACCGCTTTGGTCGCCACGGTGTATCGGCGCTGGTGCTTGCCATTCAAAAAGAAACACCGTATAACCGCCTGTTTGCGTCCCGCTCCGGTTACGAGTTTTCGATTTTTGATGTGTTGAGCCAGGGACCGGCAACCAATCCTTCCGGCGACATCACGGAAGTGATCCAGGGCAACCGCGACCGCACGGCCCTGCGTAGTCTAGCCGGGCGTATCAATTACGATTATGATGGCAAGTATCTTTTCCAGGCCAGCCTGCGGCGGGATGAATCAGAAAACTTTGCTCCCGGTTACCGCACTGGTTACTTCCCGGCCTTTTCTGTTGGTTGGGTAGTTACTAACGAGTCCTTTATGAATGATGCCCGCTCTTTCTTGGATTACCTGAAGCTTCGCGGCTCCTGGGGTAAGCTGGGCAACGATGCTATCGGCGGCTCCCGTTTTCTTTACCTGGCCCGCTACAATACGGTTAACAACAACTACGGCTTTGGCGGTACCATCGTTCCGGGGCTGAACCCAACCGCAGCCAACCCAATCGTGGCCTGGGAAGAATCGGCAAAAACAGACATTGGCTTTGATGCCCGTTTGTGGAATGGCCTCCTGGGACTGGAAGTTTCTTTCTTCAGTGAGCACCGTACCGGCATCCTGGCCACCCGCTCGGCACAGATCCCGTCTTCTTATGGCGGACCGCTGCCGGCCGAAAACATTGGTGAGGCAAGAAACAAGGGGGTGGAAATAACAGCAACGCACTTACGTACGCTTTCGAAAAACTTCTCTTATAACCTGCGCGGCAATATCACCTTTACAAAAAATGAGATCGAATATGCTGCACAGGCAGAGAACGTACCCGATGCCTTCAAAGTAGCAGGTCGTCCCATCGGTTCTTATTATGGTTACAAAGCCATTGGTATTATTAAAGATGAAGCGACGCTGCAGGCCTATGGCAAAACAACACAGTTCCCGCATGGTTTGGGCGATATCATGTATGAAGACGTGAACAAGGATGGCAAAATTGACAATGCTGACCGTCAGTGGCTGAGCAGCGGCAACATTCCCCAGGTGGTGTACGGCATTGCCGGCGGTGTTAACTTCCGCGGCTTTGAAGTGAACTTCCTCCTGCAGGGTGCTACAAGGGTAAACCAGCAACTGATCAACAATGCCGGCTTTGCCTTCTTTAACGGCGGCCGTGTAACGGCCGAGTGGCTGGATCGCTGGACGCCGGATAACCCGAACGCCAAGTTCCCCCGCCTGACAACGAACGCCACCGCCAGCACCAACAATTACCATGTGCCTGATGGACCACCTTACGGCATTGGTGGCAATAGCTTCTGGATAGAGGATGCCTCTTACCTGCGCCTGAAAAACCTGGAGCTGGCTTATACCTTCCGGCCCGACTTTCTCTCCCGGATCGGCGCCAGCCAGTTAAGGGTGTATGCCACGGGACAGAACCTGCTGACCTTTACCAGGCTCCGCAACCTTGACCCGGAAATTACCGACGGTAACGGCTGGTACTACCCGGTGCAGACCGTGTACAATTTTGGCCTTAACATTCAGTTTTAACCCTTCGGAAAAATTACCTAACGCACTAAAAGATTTGCTTGTATGCTAGCAAGAAAAATAAAATGGATCGCCGGTGTTTTGGCCATTGCAACCATCGCCGGTTCCTGTAAAAAAGATTTCCTGGATGTGTACCCGAACGATGCACTTTCGGATGCTACCGTTTGGACGGACCTGCAATTTGTCAACCGCTTTTTGAACAATATTTACGGTACGCTGCCCAACGGTTTTGCCCGTGCCGACCAGGGTGTCAGCAATGGCTGGGCCCGCGGCATGAGCATGTTTGCCATGGCCACCGATGATGCCGAGGCCAATAACCTGGCGGCTTCAACCCATACCCTCAACCAGGGTGTGATACCTACCACCTGGGGTTATGCCGAAGACATGTGGGTACAGCATTATGCCCTGATCCGCAAATGCAATATTTTCCTGGAAAGAATAGACGCTGTTCCCGGTGATGCTGCTATCAAAAACCGCATGAAGGGCGAAGTGTTGTTCCTGCGGGCCTTTGCCTACGAAGAATTGATCAAGTGTTTTGGCGGCGTTCCGCTGATGCTGAAAGCCGGTACGCCGGATGAAGCCATCATTCCCCGCAACTCGTATGCAGAGGTAGTGGCCCAGATCGTAAAAGACTGCGACGAAGCGGCTCCAACACTGCCGGTAACTTATGCTGCGTCGGAATTGGGACGTGCCACCAAAATGGCTGCTCTGGCCTTAAAAGCAAGGGTGCTGCTTTATGCCGCTAGTCCATTGAACAATGCCAGTAACGACAAGGCCCGCTGGCAGGCGGCTGCCGATGCGGCGAAAGCGGCCATGGCCTATGGCCCGCCTCCCGGCACAGGCGACTACGGTCTTTATCCTGATTATTACAAAACCTTCCTTGATAAAGTGGGCAACCGCGAAGTGATCTTTGCCCGTAAGTTTCAAAGCCCCAATGTGCAGCCCAGCGATGGTGCCCGTGAGAAATTGTACATGAGCGTACCGGGTGTTGGTGATGGCGCCTGGGGTGGTATGTCACCCACGCAAAACCTGGTGGACGCCTATGAAATGAAAAACGGAAGACCCATCTCGGACCCGGCATCGGGTTACAATCCGCAGAGCCCTTATACCGACCGTGACAGTCGCCTGAGCAAATCGGTTTTGCACCAGGGTTCCCGCTACAAAATGGGCATTACCATTGAAACCTACCGCGGGGGCAATACCAACAACGCCAACCGCCTGGATAGTTCCAAAACCGGCTACGGCCTGTTGAAGATGGTAGACACAACCAAGTATGGCGCTGCCGGCCAGGCTGATAACGACTGGATCTTTATGCGTTATGCCGAAGTGTTGCTGAACTATGCCGAAGCGCAGAACGAAGCAGTGGGCGCCGATGCCTCCGTGCACGATGCCATCAACCAGGTGCGTGCCCGTTCCGGTCAGCCGGCCCTGAGTGGCCTTTCGCAAACCGATATGCGGGAGCGTATCCGCAACGAAAGAAGGGTGGAGCTTTCCTTTGAAGAGCACCGCTTCTTTGATGTGCGGCGCTGGAAGCTGGGTGGTGTGTATTTCAACGCACCTATCCGCAAGGTGAGCATTCTTCGCAACCCGGATAACAGCTTGTTCTTTAGCTATCCCGTGTGGGAGAACCGCCAGTTCCAGGAGCACCAGAACCTGCTGCCTATTCCGCAAACAGAAATTGACAGGAACCCGCAACTGATCCAGAACACGGGTTACTAAGGAATGGCGAACCGTTTCTTCATTAACATGAGAACGTTACATTGTAAAACAGGATAAATCTCCCTTTCACAAAACAACAGGGGCGTTACGCAAAAGGCGGCGTCCCCGTTGTTTTGCTTTTCTTCGCTGGCCTATGCGTCCTATTCTTTTTGCCTTGCTCCTTTCCTTTCTTTTTTCCTGCCAGCAGGAGACAACACGGTTTACCCGTTTGTCGTCCTCTTCAACCGGTATTGATTTTACCAACACCATCACTGAAACAAAAGAACACAACGTTTTCACTTACCAGTATTATTACAACGGCAATGGCGTTGCCGTAGGCGATGTGAACGGCGATGGCCTGGCCGACCTTTTTTTTACCGGTAACCAAACCCCTTCCAAACTTTACCTCAATAAAGGCGGGCTGCAGTTTGACGATATTACGGCTGGAGCCGGGGTGGCCGGTAAAAAAGCCTGGCGTACCGGTGCCAGTATGGTAGACATCAACGGCGATGGCCTGCTGGATATTTATGTTTGTTACTCGGGTTTTGGCACCGAGGAAGAGCGGGCCAACCAGCTTTTTATCAACCAGGGTGTGGGGAAAGACGGCCATCCTGTATTTGTTGAAAAAGCGGCAGAATACGGCATCGATGCGCCGGGAACCTACACCAGTCAGTCGGTATTTTTTGATTACGACAAAGATGGTGACCTGGACATGTTCCTGCTGAACCATGCCAATGAATTTTATTCGCCGTTTTTTAATACAACGCATTTACGCAACCTGCGTCACCCGCAGTATGGCAACCGGCTTTATCGCAACGATGAAGGCCGTTTTACCGATGTGAGCACCGCCGCTGGCATTTATGGCAGCGGGATTAATTTTGGCCTGGGCGTCTCCGTTAGTGACCTCAATGGTGATGGCTGGCCCGACATCTTTGTCAGCAACGATTTTCACGAGCAGGATTTTGTTTACCTGAACAAAGGGGATGGCAGCTTTCGCGAAGCCGCCCAGGAAGTGTTTGCCCACATGAGCCGTAACACCATGGGCACCGACATTGCCGATTACAACAACGACCTCCTGCCCGATGTGGCGGCCATGGACATGCTGCCCGAATCGCATTACCGGCAAAAGATCCTGCAGGGCGCCGATGAATACGACAAGTACAACCTGATGGTGGACAGCGGCTATGGCCACCAGAACAACCGCAATGTGCTGCAGCTGAACCGCGGATTGTCGGCAGATAGTTTGCCTGTTTTTAGCGAAGTAGGACAACTGGCCGGCGTTTCCAACACCGACTGGAGTTGGGCCGCCCTGTTTGCCGATTTTGACAACGATGGCTGGAAAGACCTGTTTGTCACCAATGGTTACCTGCGGGAATCGACCAACCTCGATTTTATGAAATACGAGGTGGCCACTGCCTACCAGCAGGCGCAGGAGATGGGGCTTGACCTGTCAACCCCCGAGAGCTATGCCCGTAACATGCCGCTCTACGACCTGGTGAAAAAAATGCCTTCCACCAAGATCAGCAACTATCTTTTTCGCAACAAGGGCGACCTGACCTTTGCCAACGAAACAGCCGGCTGGGGACTGGCCGATGAAGGCGTTAGCAGCGGTGCCGCTTATGCCGACCTGGATAACGACGGCGATCTTGACCTGGTGGTTTGCAATAACAACGATCCCGTTTGGCTTTACCAGAACAATACAAACGAAACCGAAAAGCAAAATTTTATAAGGGTAACGCTGAAGGGCAACCGTAAAAATAGTTTCGCCCTGGGGGCAAAAGTTATTGTAAGCACAGCCGGTGGCAGCCAGGTGCAGGAAATGTACCCGGTGCGGGGCTACCAGTCGTCGGTTGATTATGTGCTGCACTTCGGCCTAGGCAACGCTTCGGAGATAAAAGAAATAAAAGTAGTGTGGCCAAGTGACTCGGTTTCAGTAGTACAAGGACCGGCCATCAACACCTTGGTCACAATTGACCAGGCTACACAAAGGGCACTGGTTGCCAAGCAACCTTCGCCGCTTTTATTCAGGGATGTTTCAGCAGAAACCGGTATAGACTTTTTGCATACCGAAAACATATTTGTTGACTTTAAGCGGGAGTTTCTTATCCCTTATGAACTCTCGAAGCAGGGACCTAAAATGAGCAAGGCCGATGTGAACGGCGATGGCCTGGAAGACCTGTTTATTGGCGGCGCAGCGGAACAAAGTGGTGTGCTTTACCTGCAAACAAGCGAAGGAAAATTTAAACGGTCCCCTTCGCAGCCCTGGGGGGCAGACGCGATCTACGAAGATGTGGGCTCCCTGTTTTTTGATGCCGATGGCGATGCCGACGCAGACCTTTACGTGGTGAGCGGCGGCAGCGAGTGGGCGGCCGGTGCAGCCGGTTTGCAGGACAGGCTTTATCTCAACAACGGTGCTGGCGTTTTTGCCAAAGCTGCTGGCGCTTTGCCGCAAGATGAATTTAGCGGCAGTTGCGTAACGGCTGCCGATTTTGATAAAGATGGTGACCTGGACCTGTTTGTGGGTGCCCGTATAGCCCCGGGGCAATATCCCTTCAGCACCGGTAACCGGGTGCTGCGCAACGACAAGGTTGCCAACGGGCCTGTTCGGTTTACGGATGTAACGGCTGCCCTTGGCGGTGAAGCCTTGTTCAACGCCGGCATGGTAACGGACGCCGTTTGGGCCGATGTGGACAAAGACGGCTGGCCCGACCTGGTGGTAGTAGGCGACTGGATGCCGGTAACCATTTTCCGCAACGAAGGCGGGAAGAAGTTTGCGAACATGACGGCACAGGCAGGATTGGAAAAAAGCAACGGCTGGTGGTGCCGCATTGTGCCGGCCGATATTGACGGCGATGGTGATCTTGATTTTATTGCCGGCAACATGGGTACCAACACCCAGTTCAAAACAAGCCCGGAAGAACCACTGGTTACCTATGCCGATGACTTTAATGGCGATGGCCGGCTTGATCCTGTGATGACCTGGTACATCCAGGGCAAGAGTTATCCCTTCAATTCCCGCGACGAACTCATGGAGCAGATGCCCGGTTTCAACAAGCGGTTTTTGCGTTATGCCGACTACGCTAATGCGGCCACCGGCGATGTGCTAACGGCGGAGCAAAGGGCAAGCGCCAAAGCCTTTTCTATTTATACCACGCAAACCTCTTTGTTGATCAATAGCAACGGGAAATATGAGATAAAACCCCTGCCGCAGGAAGCGCAGTTCAGTGCGGTAAGCGGTATTCTCTACAAAGATTTTGATGGTGACGGCAAAGCCGACCTTTTACTGAGTGGTAATTTTTATCCTTTCCGGGTGCAGCAGGGCCGCTGCGATGCCAGCATTGGCTCCCTGCTCAAAGGCAATGGCAAAGGCGGGTTTGTGCCGGTGGCCCACAGCCGTTCGGGCTTGCTGATCCCCGGTGATGCAAGGGACATGGTTTTGCTGAAAGGAAAAGAAAAAGAAGTGGTGGTGATCTCGAAAAACAGCGACAAGGTGCAGGTCATTTCGAAGCAATAAATTTTTTGAAGAATTAGCTGAACAAACAAGCTGGTTCTAAAATTTTAAGACACGTACAATCTGGATTGATGAAGAAAATCGTGATAGCAGGATGCCTTTTCGTTTTGATAGCAGGCTGTAAAAAAGGAAGCACTAACGGTAACGAACAGGTGCCTTCCATCAGCATTGCCGACCTGAGTACAGCCGAAGGTTCAGCCGGGCAGAAAACAGTTGAGGTAGAAGTGAGTTTGTCAAAGCCGTTTTCAAAAGAAGTAATGCTTGCTTACAATACGGTAGAAGGCACGGCAAAAGCAGGGGAGGATTATGTTGCTGTTTCGGGCGGACAACTTCGCATCCCGGCCAACACCACGGTGGCCAAAATACCGGTGCAGTTGGTGGCTGATGAGATCAAAGAAGGTGATGAAACGTTTATGGTGCGCCTGTCCAGCCCCGTGAACGGGATTCTGGTTCGGGAAAGCGCTACCGTAACCATCCAAAACGATGACACAAAACTGGCCTTCACCAACGACGGTTACGATGTGTCGACTCATGCCGGTTATACCCTGGCCTGGAGCGATGAATTTAACGCCACCACGCTGGACCCTGCAACCTGGGTGTATGATTTAGGCGATGGCTGTCCCAACGTTTGCGGCTGGGGTAACAATGAACTGCAGTATTATACCAACAGTGCCGAGAACCTTTTTTTCCAGGACGGGAAACTGATCATCGAGGCAAAGCAGCAGGCGTTTGGCGGAAAGAATTATACCTCGGCGCGGATCAAAACCGACGGCAAAAAAGCCTTTAAATACGGCCGCATCGATTTCAGGGCCAAGCTGCCCAAAGGCAAAGGTATTTGGCCGGCCTTTTGGATGATGCCCCAGGCCAGCGTGTTTGGCGGCTGGCCGCGCAGCGGGGAACTTGATATTATGGAAGTGGTGGGACACGAACCCAATAAAGTGCATGGCACCCTGCATTACGGACCGGGACCCGGCAGCACGCAGTTTACCCGGAGCTATACGCTGCCTACCGGCACCTTTGCCGATGCCTTTCACGTGTTTTCCATTGAGTGGGAGCCGGACGTGATAAGGTGGTACGTGGATGGTGTGCTGTTTTCCACCGCGGACAAAGCCGCCTTTGGTGCAGCCAACTATCCCTTCAACGAAGAGTTTTATTTTATCATCAACCTGGCCGTTGGCGGCAACTGGCCGGGCAGCCCGGATGCCAATACGCAGTTCCCGCAATGGCTGATCGCGGATTATGTGAGGGTGTATAAGAAGTGAGGTGGGGTGATTGGTTGATAAGTTGATAGGTTAATAGGTTGATAGGTTAATAGGTTAATGGGTTGATAGGATTGGTGAGGAACCTTGCCCTGTTTTATCAAAATAGAGTCGGGTAAGTTACCAGACCCTGTGTCTTCTTGTTGCGCTGAAATGAAATTACGTGTAGTCAGTACCGGTACGAATGCTTTTCAAATTCCCTTTTCCAGAATACCACTATAACAGCTATGGTTATAAATAGATTTAAGTCTTCGTTCGTTTTGCCGATTGTGTTTTGTGCCGTTGCGGTTACCCTGCTGCAATGTTCGCCGGTGCGCAACAGTGCCGGCAACACGCCAACCGGAAACGTACTGTTTTTTGATGATTTTTCGGGTCCGCTCGACCGCAACAAATGGAACGTGGTGACCACAGGTTTCGTGGTGAACAATGAGCAGCAGGCTTATGTCGATTCCTCGCTGACCATTTACACTGTCAACGGCGCCGCAGCCGAAGGCGCAGAGAATGGCGCCCTTGTTTTGCACCCCCGGTTTTCGGAAGGATTTACGACGAAGGAAGGCCGGCGTTTTGATTTTCTTTCTGGCCGCATCAATACCCGCGACAAGGTTTCGTTTACCTACGGCACGGCTTCGGCCCGCATCAAAATGACGGAAGGTGCGGGGCTTTGGCCTGCCTTCTGGGCCCTGGGCAATGGCCGCTGGCCGGAGACCGGCGAGATCGATATCATGGAATACGTGGGAGAGAAAGACTGGACCGGCATTGCCTTGCACGGACCGGGTTATTCCGGCGAAACGCCGCTGGTGAACAAAGGCTATTTTCCACCGGGTACCGATGTTACGCAATGGCATGTGTATTCCGTTGACTGGACAAAAGATAGCATACTGTTCAAGGTAGATGGAAACCTCATCTACCGGGCCACCCGCCCTATGGTAGAGCACTACGGCAAGTGGGTGTTTGATGGTCCCAAATTCCTCATCCTCAATTTTGCCCTGGGCGGTGCCTACCCCTTTAAGACCAACGGTGTAAAAACACCTTACAACGGCATCCCGGCCAGCACCGTCAACCTCATAAAAGAAGGAAAGAGCAAGATGCTGGTCGACTGGGTTCGGGTGACGGGCCTGCCTTCTTCCACCCAATAGCGCAACCCTTTTTTAGTGATCGCAAACGTTCAACCATTCAATACTAAACAATGAAGACAAAGATCTTTTTACTGGGCGCAGCCGCCGTTTTTTTGTTGCAAACAGGAGCGCAGCAGGCCAGGGCGCAAAAGCCCCTGAAGGTAGAAGTGCGAAAGACGGGTAACAGCTACCAGCTTTACCGCGATGGAAAGCCTTATTTTATCAAGGGTGCCGGTGGTACGTCCTATCTCAACCGGGTGGCGGCGTATGGCGGCAACTCGATCCGCACCTGGAGCACCCGAGACGGACAAAAAGTACTGGATTCGGCCCAGCGCTACGGCCTCACGGTTTTAATGGGACTGCCGGTAACACCGGAGCGCCATGGCTTTAACTACGACGATACGGCTGCCGTGCGCCGCCAGTTCGACCGGGTAAGGTCCGACGTACTGAAGTACAAAGACCACCCGGCCCTGCTGGCCTGGGGCATTGGCAACGAATTGAACCTGCAGTACAAAAATCCCAAAGTGTGGGATGCAGTAAACGACATTGCGAAGATGATCCAGGAAGTGGATCCACTGCATCCGCCCACCACCGTACTGGCCGGCATCAACAAGCGGGAGGTGGATTATATCAGGGAAAATTGTCCCGCGGTTTCCCTTCTTTCCATTAATACCTATGGCGGGCTGGCCACCTTGCCAAAACAGGTAGAAACGGTGGGTTGGACCGGTCCGTATATGGTAACCGAATGGGGACCAACGGGACACTGGGAAGGACTGCAAACCGCCTGGAACATGCCGATTGAAGAAACCAGCAGCGAAAAAGCTGCCGTGTACAAAAGCCGCTACCAGTATTCTGTTGAGCGTGACCGTGAGAAATGCCTGGGCTCTTATGTTTTCTTGTGGGGTCAAAAGCAGGAGCGGACGCCAACCTGGTACGGCCTGTTTACCGAAAGGGGCGAGGAGTCGGAAGTGATGGACGTGATGCACTACTTGTGGACGGGCACCTGGCCGGCCAACAAAGCGCCGCATCTTTATTCGCTGCAACTGGACAAGAAAAAAGCCACCGAAAATGTGTACGTGGCCCCGGGCAGTACCTACAAAGCCCTGGCGGTGGTAACCGACCCGGATGGTGACAAGCTTAGTTACCGCTGGGAGCTCCTGCACGAACCGACCAAGGTAGGTGAAGGCGGCGACCATGAAGACCGGCCTTCGGTGGTGAAAGGGGCTATAAAAGATGCAGGCAATGGGAAGGCCAGTCTACAGGCGCCGGCAACCGAAGGGGCGTACCGCCTGTTTGTGTATGCAACCGACGGCAAGGGCAATGTGGCCACGGCCAATCTGCCGTTTTATGTAGGGAAGAAAGGTTGAGGTGGAGTGATCGAATGATTTTTATATTGCCAGTTCAGCGAAGAGGCCGTCTCAAAAGATAGAGACAGCCTCTTTTTTTAAGCCCGGAGGGCATCCCCCTGAATAGCCACCGGTGCAACCGGTGGTAGAGCAATAGAGAGATGTTATCTGACCCCGGAGGGGTCTCCCGTTTATTTTCCTAAACAAATAATGGAATCTCATTTTTCCAACAAGCAGCTAACACCAAATACATTTCGTCAAATGGACGCGGTACAGATTGCAATGCCGTTTACTTATCACACCTGGATGAATCAACAAAGTGAATCCATGTTGTTTGCTGCCAGGGAACTTTCACGGTTCTTTACAAAAGACAATGCCGTAAAAAATTTGTCTGTATTGGGTCATAAAGTTGAATTGGGCTTAATAAAGCAGGCATTCATTATTGTCATTACAAAGTAAAAGGGAGACCCCTCCGGGGTCGGTGAATCGAACCTTACTGTCTACCACCGGTTGCACCGGTGGCTATTGACAGGAAAGCCCTCCGGGCTTTAAAACCTCTTGTCCTATCAAAAAGGTTTAAAAGACTTGAGAGTGGATATCATAAAAACAATCTCCATCACCTGTCAGAATAGAAAATAAGACCGTCTCATTTTTTGGGAACAGTTTCTTTTGCTGGAAAGCGTTCTGTGAGCTTTGGGTTGCAGCTATTACCTTACATTCAGAAAGGCTTGGCAAGGCTTCGAATGATCTGCACTCACCAGTAGACCAGCTATTTCGATGTTAAGGGTATCACCCATGCGGATAGCGAATTAACGAAATGGGCCTGTGAATATGAAGGTATAGTTGCATATATACCTCTTTTGGGTAATAACCTGCTGTTGAATAACCAGAGTTATTATATTTATAACCGTTAGATGAACCAGAACCCCGAACAACTTGCTCGAGACCGCATCGACGATCAACTAACTGCCAGCGGATGGATCCTCCAGGATAAGAAGTCCTTCAATTTGGCAGCGGGCATTGGTATTGCTATTCGTGAATTTCAAACCGATGTAGGTCCTGCGGATTATATCCTGTTCGTCAACCGGAAACCGGTTGGTCTGATCGAGGCGAAGCGGGAAGAAGAAGGCGTACGTCTTACCATGGTAGAAGAACAATCCTCTGAATACGCTTCCGCCAAACTCAAATACATTAACAATAACCCACTTCCCTTTGTATATGAAAGCACCGGTGAATTAACCCGCTTTACCGACTACCGGGATCCAAAGCCCCGCTCACGACCCGTGTTTACTTTTTACCGGCCGCAAACGTTTGAGGCCTTACTCAAAGAAGGAAAAACACTGAGAGCCCGGGTACACGATATACCACCGCTGCAACCCAACGGCTTGCGTGACTGCCAGGTAACTGCCATCACCAATTTAGAAAAGTCCTTTAGAGAGAACAGGCCCAAAGCCCTCGTGCAAATGGCTACCGGAAGTGGTAAAACCTTTACTGCCATTACCTCTATTTATCGCCTCTTAAAGTTTGCACGAGCCAAACGCATATTGTTCCTTGTGAACACCAAGAACCTGGGCGAACAGGCCGAACAGGAGTTTAAACGCTTTGAGCCGCAGGATGATAACCGTCTTTTTCCTGAACTCTACGGCGTTACCCGTTTAAGCAGTTCCTTCATTCCTCCTGATAGCCAGGTGTACATCAGCACCATCCAGCGCCTTTATTCCATACTCAAAGGAACCGAGCTGGATGAACGTGACGAAGAAGAAGACCCTTCCGAAAAGAAGTGGAAACCCAAAGAACCCATGCCCGTGGTGTACAACCAGAAGGTGCCCATGGAGTTCTTCGACTTTATTGTGATTGATGAATGCCACCAGAGCATTTATAATTTATGGAAACAGGTGCTCGATTATTTTGACGCCTTTCAAATAGGCCTCACGGCCACACCCGATAACCGCACCTTTGGTTATTTTGACCGCAACATTGTATCGGATTATGGCTATAAAAAAGCCGTGGAAGACGGTGTGTTGGTACCCTATAATGTGTTCCAGATAGAAACAAAGATCACCAAGGGCGGTTCTAAAATATCGATTGGTGAATACATCGGCCAGCGGGAAAAACTAACCCGTAAGGAGTTTTGGAACAAACTGGATGAAGACGTTGAATACAGCCAAAAGCAACTGGATGATAAAGTAGTGAACCCAAACCAGATCACCCTTATCATACAAGCGTTCCGTGACGCCTTGCCTTCAATGTTTCCTGACAGGTACACGGCCCCCTCCGGATCTCCCGGTGGGGGAGTGACCCAGGGACAGCCCTCGCCTCTGGGAGAGGCTGAACAAAACACAAGCACTTCGCAAAGCGAGGTTAGTGCAGCAGGTCTCCTCCCCACCGGGGAGGCGGGAGGGGCCTTTGAAGTGCCCAAAACCCTCATCTTCGCCAAGAGCGACTCCCACGCCGATGACATCATCAACATCGTGCGCCGCGAATTTGCTGAGGAAAACCGCTTTTGTAAAAAAATCACCTACCGCACGGCGGAAGGCCCTGAAAAAGAAGACCCGAAGACCGTGCTGCAGCAGTTCCGCAACTCTTATTATCCACGCATTGCCGTAACCGTTGACATGATTGCCACCGGCACAGATATTCGTCCGCTGGAAGTGCTCCTCTTTATGCGGGACGTAAAAAGCCGCTCGTATTACGAGCAGATGAAAGGCCGTGGCACCCGCACCTGCAGCCTCGATGAACTCCGCAGCACCGGCACACCGGCTGCCAAATTCACCAAAGATCATTTTGTGATCATTGATGCCATTGGTGTAGAAAAAAGCCAGAAGACCGACAGCCGTCCGCTGGAAAAGAAGCCAGGCCTTAGCCTCAAAGAAGTGCTGGAGGGCATAGCCATGGGCAATAAAGACGAAGAAATGCTCTCCACCCTTGCTAACCGCCTTATACGACTCGACAAACGGCTCACCGATAAAGAACGGGCCCTCTTTGCCGAAAAAGCCGGAGGCAAAACCATCAACCAAGTAGTGAAGCAATTGCTGAATGCATACGACCCTGACACGGTAGAAAACATAAAGCAAAAGGTCGAAAGCGAAATGAAGGGTGAACCTGAAGACGCCATACAGTCATCCGTCAACCATCATCTGTCATCCCTGGTAGAAGACGCTACCCACATCTTCAACAACTACAACCTGCGCAATTACATCATCGATGTGCGCAAAAAATACGACCAGTACATTGACCATATCAACCCCGATGAAATCATCAGCATGGGTTGGGTGGCCGACAGCAAGGCCGCAGCCGAAGCCCTGGTGCACGATTTTGAGCAGTGGATAGAAGCGCATAAAACGGAGATCACGGCCCTGCAAATCTTTTATGCGCAGCCTTACCGCCGCCGGGAGCTTTCGTACGCCATGCTCAAAGAGCTGGCCGAAACCGTGAAGATGCAAAAGCCCCAGCTGGCGCCGCTCCATGTATGGCAGGCCTACGAGCAGTTGGAGAAAGTAGTGGGCCGGCCAAAAGGCGAACTGATGGCCCTCGTAGCACTGGTGCGCCGGGTAAGCGGGATGGACGCCACCCTTACGACCTTTGATAAAACGGTGGACCGCAATTTCCAGGACTGGATCTTTCGCAAGCAGGCCGGCACCCTCAAGTACACCGAAGAACAGGTGCAGTGGCTGCGCATGATAAAGGATTACATAGCCGCCTCCTTTCACCTGGAGCGGGACGATTTTGAGCTCGACCCCTTTAACAAGCAGGGCGGCCTTGGAAAAATGTGGCGCCTGTTTGGCGAAGAAACCGATGCGCTTATTGATGAATTAAATGAAAGTTTGGTGGCGTAGAAGGGTGTACTAAGCAGCGGTGCTACTATGAAGCGTCTGTTGCGTCGCACTCTTGTACGTTCGGTAACAATATTGAGCAATGAAGGAAGAGCAAACAATAGATGGATTGCCAAATGATTGGAAGCAGGTAAAGCTGGGAGAGGTGTGCAGACTAAAGAACGGATTCGCATTTAAAAGCACTGAATATAAAACTGAAGGAATACCAGTAATAAGAATATCTGATATTAAATCGGGTTCTGTAACAACAGATAATTCGGTTATGGTTGATGCTGATGAAGATTATGAAGAGTACACAATTTCCGAGAATGAAATATTGGTTGCCATGTCCGGTGCAACTACTGGCAAATTTGGAATATTCAAAAGCAAAGGAAAGGCCTATCAAAACCAACGTGTCGGGAAGTTTCAAATCTTGGATAAGGGTAAACTGAATAATGATTTCTTATTGTATCAGTTGCACTCATTGAAGAGAAAAATTGAAAAGGATGCTTACGGGGGAGCACAACCAAATATATCTTCTGGGAAAATTGAAGCAATGGAAATACTGCTTCCACCACAAGAAATCCAACAACAAATTGTTTCCAAAATAGAAGAACTCTTTAGCGAATTAGATAAAGGCATTGAAGAATTAAAAACTGCACAACAGCAATTAAAAGTTTACCGGCAGGCTGTATTAAAATGGGCATTTGAAGGAAAGCTAACAAACGAAGGTGTAAAAAATGGTGAGCTGCCGGAAGGATGGACGAGTGCAACTATAGGGGATGTCTGTACAAGTGTTGAATATGGGTCAGCAACAAAGTCAAAAGCAACTGGTAAAGTTCCAGTTCTCCGTATGGGCAATATTCAAAATGGCATATTCGATTGGGAAGATTTGGTCTATACAGATGACGAAGAAGAGATCAATAAGTACTTATTAAAAAAGAATGATGTTTTATTCAATCGTACGAACAGCGCCGAACTTGTTGGAAAAACAGCAATTTACAAAGGTGAGAGACCGGCAATATTCGCTGGTTATTTAATTCGGATTAATCGAATAGAGGATAAAATTGATGCAAGCTATTTGACACATTATTTAAACTCACAACAAGCTAGGAGTTACGGCAATTCGGTTAGAAGCTTTGGTGTCAATCAATCAAACATCAACGGAACAAAACTAAAAACTTATCCCCTGCCTTTGCCTCCACTTGAAGAGCAACAACAAGTGGTGCAGGAAATAGAAAGCCGCCTTAGTGTTTGTGATAAGATAGAAGAAACAATAAACGACAGTTTGAAACAAGCAGAGGCTTTACGGCAAAGTATTTTGAAGAAAGCATTTGAGGGCCAATTAAATAACATTTAACCATGACTACTGGCTTAAACTTATCATCGATCTATCAGCTAAGAACAAATTTTACAGTCATCGCGGTGACAGGAAGGACTTGTTCAGGATGCACAACCGTATCAAAGCAATTAACTAGAGGTTTTGGAAATGGAGCAGATTACCCAGGTATTTCTGATTTGAAGGCAATAAAACATAACTCACACAGGAAGTATAGAATTATCTATAACTACGCCAAGGAAAATTTCCGGCGGTATAATCTCATAAGTTATAAGGATGTAATAGTCTTATTTCTATTAAAATACGACTTGCAAGCCTTAATTAATTACCTGCAATCCGAAGAATTTAAGGCAGAATTCAAAAGGTCAAAGTTTAGTGTTGAACCTAACTATTCCGACGAAATCAAAGGCCTTGAAAAAATGTCGGAAACATTTTCTGAGTATGCCAGAAAACGTAATGACATTAATTTCGAAGCTATAAACGAGGCTGATAATTTCTATAAACTTAATGCCCTTTTCGATAGTGACGATTATAGAGAATTTACACAAAAATTTTTAAGCTGTTTTTCCGTACACTCCCTGGTTAAAAGAAACAAATTCCTCCAGATTGTGGCAAACAATCTAAGAAAGGTGGGTGAACCATATTCTTCAGGAAGGGAAGTGTGTCCAGATTGCATTTTTACAATAGCAGAGGTAATAAATGATATAATAAAAAGTTACAGCAAAAAGAATAAACTAGAAGGTACCTCTACACAAATCGTAATCGATTCGTTGCGTAATCCAATGGAGGTAATGTTTTTCAAACAAAGATTTTCTGCCTTTTATTTACTGTCCGTTAATCGTGATTCATCTTCTAGAGAACAGAAAGTAGCCGAAAAATATTCAAAAGAGATTGATGACATTCAAAAGCTTTTGGCTGAGGAATATGAGGGTGCAAAAGGAAGTGAATTCTATAAACAATATGTTAGAGACTGCATTCAAAAGGCAGATATACATATAACTTATAGGACAAACGAAGAAACAAGGGAGTTGAATAAAACTTTGAACAAGGAAGGCGATAATACATCACCTTACTTTTCTTGGCAAATGCAATTATTAAAATATGTCTCATTAATAAATCAGCCTGGTTTGGTGACACCTTCTCCAGAAGAAAGGTGTATGCAGGTAGCGTATACAGCCAAGTATAATTCCGGCTGTATTTCCCGTCAAGTTGGCGCTACTGTAACCGATGAATTTTATTCCATTAAAGCAGTCGGTTGGAACAACACTCCCGAAGGTCAAGTCCCTTGTAGTTTAAGGAATGCGGAAGATTTACTTCAAGACAATGGCGATATTGAGGCTTTTACACCTTACGAACGAGAAAACGAATTTAAAGGCGTGTTAGAGGTGAACTTTAAAGAGCAGATTCAGAACAATAAAGAAAATCTATGTGGACGAAATGTTTGCTTTTGTTTTAAATCTTTAAAGAATTCAATCTCCGAAGGAAAAAATCAGGTTCATACGAGGTCTTTACATGCTGAAGAAAGCGCATTTTTACAAATAACCAAGTATGGTGGAACGGGAGTCATGAACGGCAAACTATTTACTACAGCTAGCCCATGCGAATTATGTTCAAAGAAAGCTTATCAACTTGGAATTAAAGTGATCTATTATGTTGATCCATATCCGGGCATATCTGAAAAACAAATATTGCAGGCAGGTTCGACCCAACGTAATCCTCAGGTAAGATTGTTCAACGGCGCGATTGGCAATGCATATCATTGGCTTTACGAACCTTTTATGGCTTATAAAGATGAACTGTCTTTAATTCTTTCAAATCCAGTAAAAGATAAGCTAACTAAAATTCAAGAGGAAGCGAAAGTTCAAAAAGAAAGTTATGTCAGGAGAATTGCTGAACTAGAGGAACAAGTGAAACAACTTGAAGAAAAAAGCAAGCAACAATAATTCTAAAACACTCAAACAATAAATTGATAGATGGCAACTTTAGAAAATGTACCGAAAAACTACCAAGTGTTAATAAATGAAGTTCGTACTGGTCAAGTTAAGATTCCTCAGTTTCAAAGACAGTTTGTGTGGGATATTAAAGCTTCTGCAAAGCTCATAGATAGTATTATCAAAGGCTATCCAATAGGTACGTTTATATTCTGGCGTACTAATGAAGAACTGCGGTCAGTGAGAAACATCGGTAATATACAGTTGCCCGAACAGCAAGAGGGTGAATTTGTGAATTATGTGCTTGATGGGCAGCAACGTATTACTTCTTTCTTTGCTGCAGTTGCAGGATCAACAATCAAACGGGACGATGGTAAGAATGAAGACTTTTCACATATCTATATTGACCTAGATGCTGGCCCGGAAGAAGAGATTGTAATTACAGACATTGCAGGTAAGCCTCAGTTTAGTTCCATTAAGCTTACCGAACTAATGGAAGGGGATTTTACGTTTCTTGCTGGTTATCCCAAAAATTATCAAGAAATAATTTTACGCTATCAGAACATCATCAAAGGTTACAACTTCAACGTCATTAACTTAAAAGAAGCATCAATTGATGTTGCGACTGAAGTTTTCACCAGGCTAAATGTGGGAGGTAAGTCATTGTCATTGTTTGAAATTATGGTGGCTAAAACTTACGATGCAACTAAGAAGTTCGATTTGGCTGAACGATATGGTATATTCATGCAGGAGCTTTCGAAAGTTAAATACAATGAAATTTCGTCAGCAACAATTCTTCAAACTGTGGCAATGTTGATTGCAAAGGATTGTACTAGAAGAACAATCTTGAAATTATCAAAACATGAATTTATTGATAAGTGGGATGAAGCAATTGATTGTGTTAGGAAAAGTGTAGAATTTTTTAGAGGGTCAGGAATTCCCGTCTCTCGGCTATTGCCTTACAATGCCCTTTTAGTTCCCTTTAGCTATTTCTTTTACAAGCATAAATCGAAGCCTACTGGTGAAATAAAAAATATGCTGGACGACTTTTTCTGGCGAGTATCGCTGGGCAATCGATATTCTTCTGCAGTTGAAGGGAAGCTTGCTCAAGATGTTGGAAAAATTGATAAGATTATTGCTGGCGAATTACCTAAATATGAGTGGGCAATTGATATTTCGCCCATTGGGTTAACGTCGCAAGTCTCGGGTTGGTTTGGCACAAGTAGGAGTTATATAAAAGCTCTTTTATGTTTGTATGCAATGCAAAAGCCAAAATCGTTTGATAATAACTTGGATGTAAACATTGATAATAGTTGGTTGAAAATATCTACAAGTAAAAACTATCATCATTTCTTTCCAAAATCATGGATGAAGAAGAATCATCCCGAAAAGAACTTCGCAGAATACAACCATATCTTGAATATTACAATCGTAGATGACTTTTTAAACAAAAATCAAATCAGAGCCTTGGCGCCTGCAACTTACATGCAAAAGTTTGCAAAGGATAATAAAGTGATTATTGATACAATGAGGACACACCTAATAACTGATTTGGACGCCTTTGGCGTTTGGACAAACGATTATGATAAATTTTTTGCTGGAAGAGCAATCGCAGTTAGCGAAGAATTAAAAAAGAGAATTATTGAACAAAAGACAGGTGACGAGAAATATGAAGATGTGGCTGAAGAAGTTGAAGAACAAGCGGAATTAGAAATGGAAGTTGAAAGTTAATTGATGAATTGGCTAATCAATCTATGCTTAACAGGATTACCGAACGTACAAGAGTGCGACGCAACGGAAGTTTCATAGTAGCACTTCAGCCTAGTACATAAAAAATTATTTCATGTCCACCAATCAAATTATATCTAAAGTCTGGTCGTTCTGCAATACCCTTCGTGATGATGGTGTAGGCTACGGCAAATGTCTGAACTGTGATTTTTTTGATTTAATGAATACTATGAATGTATGAACACTATCGTAAATGATCGCTATCCTTTAAGTGAATTGACTGGCAAGATCATTGGTTGCTGTATGGAGGTACATCGCATACTTGGAAACGGTTTTCAGGAAGTCATTTACCAGCGGGCCCTGGCATTTGAGTTTAAAACACAAGATGTTCCCTTCAGCAGAGAACACGAAATGGAAATCTTCTACAAAGGAGAAAGCATCGGAACAAGGCGGGTTGATTTTTTCGTGGATGGAAAGATCATGGTAGAACTGAAAGCGATCATTCGTCTGGAAGATGTGCATTTAGCACAAGCTATCAATTACCTGGAAGCTTATGGACTTGAAACAGGTCTTCTCATCAACTTTGGCGCAAAAAGTTTGGAATTCAAAAGAGTCATGAAGCCATTAAAAAAATCATAGCCTATCAACCAATCATTTTAATCACAGTTCAAAGACAATAATGAGCACAAATCAAATCATATCAAAAGTTTGGAGTTTTTGTAACACGTTGCGAGACGATGGTGTTGGTTATGGAGACTACCTCGAGCAATTAACGTACCTCTTGTTCTTAAAAATGGCCGATGAATACAGCAAGCCGCCGTACAACCGTACCATCAATATTCCCACAGCCTACAACTGGCAAAGTCTAACGGCTTTGCGGGGTGCAGAGCTGGAAGGGCATTATACGGTGGTGCTTCGGGAGCTGGGAAAAGAAAAAGGTGTGCTGGGCCAGATCTTTACCAAGAGCGGGAACAAGATACAGGACCCCGCCAAGCTGTATAAGCTGGTGCAGATGATAGATGCCGAAAACTGGGTGCTGATGGGCGCCGATGTAAAAGGCGATATTTACGAAGGCCTGCTTGAGAAGAATGCAGAAGATACCAAGAGTGGCGCCGGCCAGTACTTTACACCTCGTGCCCTCATCAGGGCCATGGTGGAATGTGTTCGTCCCGAGCCCCTAAAAACCATTGCCGACCCGGCCTGCGGTACGGGAGGTTTCTTTTTAGCGGCTTATGATTTTATTGTCGCCACGCATAAAGATTTGGACAAAGAGCAAAAGCGCTTTTTAAAGTTCAACACCTTTTGGGGCAACGAGATTGTAGCCGGTACCCGGCGGCTGGCCCTCATGAATTTGTTCCTCCACAACATTGGCGACATCGACAGCGATAACTCTATTTCACCCGCCGATGCGCTGATTGCCCCTCCTGCCGAGCGGTATGATTATGTGCTGGCCAATCCGCCCTTTGGTAAAAAAAGCAGCCAGACCTTTACCAACAGCGAAGGCGAGCAGGAAAAAGAAGACCTTACCTATAACCGCCAGGACTTCTGGGCCACCACCTCCAACAAGCAATTGAACTTTGTGCAGCACATTCGCTCCATGCTAAAGCCTACCGGCATGGCCGCTGTTGTTATCCCTGACAATGTGCTTTTTGAAGGCGGGGCAGGAGAAACGGTGCGCAAGAAGCTGCTGGAAACAACCGATGTGCATACCATTCTTCGGCTGCCCACCAGTATCTTTTACGCCAATGGAGTAAAGGCCAACGTAGTGTTCTTTGACAACAAGCCTTCAAGCAAAGAACCGTGGACCAAAGAGATCTGGTTTTATGATTACCGCACCAATGTGCACCATACGCTGAAGAAGAACCCACTGAAGCTAAGCGACCTGCAGGATTTTATTAGTAGCTACAACCCAGCCAACCGGCATAAGCGCAAGGAAACCTATCATGCAATTGACAACCCGGAAGGACGCTGGAGGAAGTACAGCTATGAAGAGATCATTGCAAGAGATAAAACGTCGCTGGATATTACCTGGCTAAAAGACAAATCACTGGCTGATTTGGATAACCTGCCCGACCCGGATGTGCTGGCGGAGGAGATAGCAGAGAATTTGGAAAGTGCGTTGGGAAGTTTTCGGGAAATTATTGCGCAGTTGAAAAAGTAAAAGTTATTTTGTTTATTGCGGGGAAATAAATTCCAACAAATTGAATGAAAACATTAAATCCGATTTACCTAGATGAAACCAAAACAATTACTCAAGAAGAAATAGAATATTTCAAGCAGCAAAACTTAGCACTTAACAGGGAAATATCTCAAAAGCTATCGCGGCCAGGACGTGAAGTCATTCAAGACGGTGTTTTTGATTATGAGGGGTACTTAAGATCGCGTGTTAAAATTCTCTGACTGATGAAAGAGCCTTATGATGTAGGTGGAGGGGGCTGGCATATTTCAGAATTGTACAAAAAAGAATTTGGGCGAGATAGAACCACTTGGTATCCTATTGTCAATGTTTCGCATTCCATCTTAAACAACTTTTATCCGCTAGCGAAAGAGCAGCGTATACGCAAGGGCAATAGCAGTCTAAAGCGAGTGCTATTGCACATTGCTTACATGAACGTGCAGAAATTACCTTCAGAAACAGGAGTTAATACTGATAATGGAGTCATATTTTCTGCGATTCGCGATGAATTAAGGAAAGATTTGTTTGTCAGGCAGTTTGCTCTGTTAAACCCAGATATTATTATTGGCGCCAACACTTTGTGGATGATGTTTGACCATTTTGGCTTGAAAGGTGAAGGACTCTCGTGTAAACCCACTGAGAATTCATATGTGGTGAATGGCAAGCTGTTTATCAATACTAAACATCCGGCCCATCGAGGAAATAAAACCATTTATATGGAAAACATGTCTTAGCCGCAAAAGGATGGTATCAACACATAAATAACTAACATCGCCATAGATTGAACAGCACATTGTTTCTTGGGAGCCTAGAATAGCATTCTATCTTATCAATTAGATATAAGCATTACGTCCGCCCGGGGTCTTCGCTGCCGGTCATGTGCGGAGCGTAGTGAAGAGACCCCGGGTTGAATTACGTATTAACTCGCCCGGTTTCGCCACATCGCTTGGCAAAAACCCATCAGTGAAAACCCCGGGCGAACATGGCAATGTGCTGGCGGAGGCGATGGCAGAGGGCCCGGAAAGTACGCTGGGGAGTTTCCGGGAGATCATTGCGCAATTAAAAAATAGAACACAACATTTCCTGCTCATCCGGCACCGTTTCAGTTTAGCCCGGGGAAATATAGCGCCGGTAGTTGATTCAACTGCCTTACGGATTTCTGTTTTCCATTGCACAACAAAAATTATCCACACGGTGAATTTGGGACCTTCAGAACCTTTTCCCCTTCCTGCTGTTAATTTACCAAACGTGGCTTTAATTTAACGTAAAACTGGACAGGGCAATGGAAAGGGAAAAGAAGATATTAGCGATCATAGGCGGCGGCCCTGCGGGTCTTTTTTTGTACAAACGTTTGGTGGCGGCTAATGATACCAATTGGGAAATTCATATTTACGAGAAAGGCAGCCAGTTGGGTGCCGGCATGCCCTACAGCCACGAAGGTGCCAACGATGAACACGTTACCAACGTGTCGGACAACGAGCTGCCCGGGCTGGTCACTACAATGGAAGAATGGATTAAAACAGCACCCGAAAACCTGCAGCGGCGGTTTGGTATCCATGCCGGTAATTTCAATGAGTATAAAGTGGTGCCCCGGCTGCTGTTTGGCAGCTATCTGTCGGCGCAGTTTCAATTGCTGCAGGAAAGAGCTGCCGTACAGGGGTTGATCACGAACGTTTTTTTACAATGCAACGTCACCGATATAGCCCCCATACCTAATTCGGAACAACTGGCCGTGCTGACGGCAAACAACCGGCGCATTTATGATGCCGTAATTGTCAGCACCGGGCACAACTGGCCTATAAAACACGAAGGAAAGATCCCTGGTTATTTTGACTCCCCTTATCCGCCGGCAAAGCTGCAGCAAAAGCTGGCCCACCCGGTGGCCATCCGCGGGGCGTCGCTTACCGCTTTCGATGCGCTGCGAACGCTGTCGAGAAAAGCCGGCGCCTACCGTCGCCGCGACGATGGCATGCTGTCGTACACCCTCAACCCTGAATGCGCTGGATTTAAAATCGTGATGCATTCACTTTATGGTTTGCTGCCCGCCATCCGTATTCATTTTGACGATGCCAGCCTTTCCCGTGATGCAGGTATCACGGAAGAAGAACTGCAGCAAAACAAGGAAGCCAACGAGGGCTTTGTATCGCTGGATTACCTGTTTGAACGAAATTTTAAAGCACCGTTCCGCGAAAAAGATCCCGGTTTTTATGACCGGATCAGGGACATGCGCATCGAGGAGTTTGTGGACGCGATGATGGATTTGCGGGAACGACTGGATCCATTCGTTCTGTTTAAAGCAGAATACGCCGAAGCCGAAAAAAGTATCCGCCGGCAACAACCCGTGCATTGGAAAGAAATGCTGTCGATTTTATCGTTTACGATGAACTACCCGGCCAAGCATCTTTCTGCAGAAGACATGTTGCGCCTGAAAAAAGTATTGATGCCCCTGATCTCGATCGTGATTGCTTTTGTGCCGCAAAGCTCCGCCCAGGAACTGATTGCACTACACGAAGCCGGCGTGTTGGACCTGGTGGCTGTTGACCGAGATAGTGAAGTGATACCACAGGAAAAAGGCGGCGTCATTTACCGGTACACAAACGAGAGTGGCGCACAGCAGGAAGTGTATTACCCCGTTTTTGTAGACTGCATTGGTCAACCACAGCTTTCCTACGACCAGGTGCCATTTCCGGCGCTACGCAACACCGGCGCTATTTCGCCGGCAAGGCTGCGCTTTCGCGATGTGGAAAAAGCAAAGCAACTAAAAGAAGAAGGCACGATGAAGATAGAGGAGGACAGCAGCGGAAATTATTACCTGCCGGTGCCAGGCATTACCATCAATGATCATTTCCAGGTGTTGGACCAGTACGGCGCTTATAACCCGCGGCTCTACATGATGGCCGTGCCTTATATCGGCGGGCTCAACCCCGATTACTCCGGGCTGGACTTTTGTGAAGCCGCATCCGAACGCATCGTGCCGACGTTGTTAAAAACAGAAGTTATAGCTTAAATGGGCCGGAGGATTTTTTAAAGGGTGTTTGACACCCTTTTTTAGTTGTCGTCTACTTCTTTCGGCGCCACTTCCTGCGGCGCCCATTTGTCCACCGTATCAAGTTTGAAATACCCAAGATGAATGACATCATCTGCAACATCCGGCGTTGCCGTGTCAATGGCCAGGCTATATTGTCCTTTCACCGATGCCGGTAAAATATCGCGGATGGCATAAATATCGTCTACATCCACACCGTACTTGTCATCGATGTGGGCATTGGCGCCTTTAAAACCGGTATGGCGAAAAAACGCTGTTTGCTTGGCGGCCTTCACGGCTTCGCCTTTATCCGGCGCCGCCACAATCATTTTATAATGAAATTCTTCGAACTCGCCTTTTTTATAGCCCCCCAGGTTTATAAAAAACAGTTGCACATCACTGTTATATTCAGGGTTGGCTGTAACGCTAACCGAGTAACCATTGACCAGTGTTACTTCCCGCCAGGCATCTAGGTGCAGGCCCCTTTTTGCCTCCGGCCAAAATTGGAGCACCTGCGGCACCAGGTCGCGGATCGTTTCGCCAATCCCAAAAAATACATCGTGCTGCTCGGTGTGCCTGCCGGGTGGCGTGGCACCAACAAGTAACATAAAGAGTTTTGCCATAAATAAGGAAGCGATAAATTTCGGGCCAAAGCAGTAAAGGCTTTGTATTGACGAAAGGCTGCAATTTCTATACGCCAGTAGCTTTTTGCAAGGGGCCCTTACCGCTTTCCGTTTTTTCAAGTCCGTCCGGGGTCTTCGCTGCCGGCCATGTGCGAAGCGTAGTGAAGAGACCCGGGTTCGAATTACGTATTCACTCCCCCGGTTTCGCCACATCGCTTTGCAAAACCCAACTGCGAAAACCCTGGGCGAACGGTAAAAAGGGCGACGAGGGCAAAATCAACTTATATTAGTCGTTGTATTATTGCCGGCAACAAAAAAATACAACCCGGTAAATGAGCATTCCTTCATCCGCCAAATGAATGCGAAACACAATCAAACCGTCAATATGAAATTCCCTCTGCTCGTACTTGCATTCTTCACCATGAACCTCTCCGCAAATGCGCAAACGGCTTTCAAGCAATGGGCCCAAACACCGCCCATGGGCTGGAACAGTTGGGATTGTTACGGGCCAACCGTAACCGAAGGGGAAGTAAAGGCCAATGCAGACTACATGGCGGCCAACCTGAAAAAGCATGGTTGGGAATATATTGTTGTTGACATCCGTTGGTTTGTAGAAAATGACAAAGCCGGTGGCTATAACCAAACCGACCCACGGTATGTAATGGATGAATACGGGCGGTACCTGCCTGCCGTCAACCGGTTTCCGTCCGCCGCCAACGGGCAGGGCTTTAAAGCGTTGGCAGACTATGTGCACGCCAAAGGATTAAAATTCGGGATTCACATCATGCGGGGAATTCCTGTACAGGCGGTCAACAAAAAACTACCGGTAAAAGGAACGTCAGTTACGGCCGACCAGATCTATTCAACCGAGTTGCAATGCACCTGGTTAAAGGATAACTATACCATTGTTGCCGGCAAGCCTGGTGCGCAGGAATATTACAACTCCATCTTGGAATTGTACGCATCATGGGGTGTGGATTTTATCAAGGTGGATGATCTTTCGCGGCCTTACCATGAAGGGGAGATAGAACTTCTCCGCAAAGCCATTGACAGAACCGGGCGCCCGATTGTGTTGAGCACCTCGCCTGGCGAAACCCCGGTGAACAAAGCGGAGCATGTGAAAGAGCATGCCAATATGTGGCGCATGGTGGACGATGTTTGGGATACCTGGCCGCACATCACGCACCTGGTAAAGGTGGCTGAAAAATGGTACCCCCATATTCAACCGGGAACATGGCCGGATTGCGATATGATTCCGCTGGGAAGGATCTCCATTCGCGGCGAAAGAGGAAAAGACAGGCAAAGCCGGTTGACAAGGGATGAACAATATTCGTTGATGACCTTTTTTACCATCTTTAAATCGCCCTTGATGTTTGGCGGCGACATGCCAAGCCTTGATCCGTTTACAACTTCGCTGCTTACGAACAAGGCGGTCTTAAAAATGCATCGCGAGGGCACAGACGTAAAGCAATTGTTCCAGCAAGATGGAAAGGTGGCCGTTACGTCGTTCAATCCAAAAACAAAAGAACGTTACCTAGCCGTTTTTAATCTATCAGATGGCAAAGAACCTGTCGAAATTTCCGTCAATCTTTCCGACCTGGGCATCCGCAAAAAAGCCAGGGTGAAAAACCTATGGACCGGTAAGCCCGTAGGAAAATTCAAGGATAGGTTTTCAGTGTCGCTGGCGCCACATGCATCAGGACTTTATTCGCTGCAATAATTTGAAAGAAAACAAGGATCACAACAACGCAGATACGCCGTTGTTGGTTGTACGCTGGTAAAACGGCGGCAAGCCCATTACAGTTCAATGTTTCCTTCTTTGTACTTATCCCAGTATTTTATGCCCGTTGCTTTTACGGCAATCAGCACCAGGCCGGGGGTATTGATGCCTTTGGTAAACCACTGGTTCAGGCTATCGTCCCAATGCGCTTCCCACAGGGCTTTGTCTTTGATCAGGCGGGCCTTTCCGCTGACGATGATATAGGTGCCGCTGTTGCCGGTAAAAGATAAACTCACCGAGGGGCTGCGGCCGATGTCTTTGACCTTGCGGGTCTTTGCCAGCGAAAAGAAAAACGATTCGCCTTTGTAGCTGACATCGCGGTTGTTGCTCATGGGCCGGGTATTGACAGTACCCCGAGGCCCGTTGGTGCTCATCATACAGATATCAAGCTCTTTCATCTTTTTGGCCAGGCTGCTTAATTTGTTTGTTGCCATGCGGGTTGTTTACCTCAACCTCTTCAATTTCAATACCACGTAGGAAACCGGAAACTGCAAGGCAAAGCAGGCAGGAAAGAATGATTGGCATATTTTACCCCGAAGCAGAAAAGGAGGGAAGTGGAAGCGAACAGACGATTGCTGGCGGCAAGATTACGGTCATCTAATTCTGCCATGACTTGCACTGGACTTACGATCAAGTTTGGTGGCAACACACAACAGACTAGGGAACGCTCTGGGGTCATTATCCCGGGTGGGCGCCACAAAGCCTAAGCACAAGGCTTTCCGCGAAGACCCCGGGTGGACAGAAGCAGACAGTACGTTAGACAGGAGCTGCGAAAACACCAGGCGGACATTTGCTGTGAGGAATAGGGTAGGCTGTAACGCATTCTTTACACAGCCATCTGCGCACAGGTGCTACTACCGTTTTGCGGACTTCTGCAAAACGGTTATTCTTGTGCATGTTTACATTCCGCCCGGTGTATTTTACCCTAACCCTTGTTCTCTTCACCGTTGAACTTTTGATAGCGCTTTTTGTCAACGACAGCTTTGTGCGGCCTTACCTGGGCGATTACTTGGTGGTCATTCTCCTGTACTGTTTTGTACGATCGTTTTTCAAGATTGCTGTCGGCAGGGCTGCCGCTATTGTGCTCCTGATCGCCTTTCTGGTAGAGGGTTTCCAGGGCTTGCAGGGCATAAGGCTGTTGGGATGGCAAAACAACCGGTGGGGAAAACCGTTTTGGGTACCAGCTTCGAGTGGACCGACCTGCTGGCCTATACTCTCGGCATTGCCACCGTTCTTCTCGCCGAAAAAACTGGGAGTCGTTTGGTTGCCACACCGGCCCGTAATCACAATTAAGTTTACATTTATCACCTTAATGCCTGATCTCGTATGCTAACGAAAAAATCCAACGTAGTCTTTCTGCTCTCCCTGTTCTGTAGCCTGGTAACCGTTGCTCAAAAGCCCGCCGCCAACACCTCCTTGCCCCGCCCGAAACTGGTGGTGGGAATCGTCATTGACCAAATGCGGTGGGATTACCTCTACCGCTATTACGACCGGTTTGGCACTGGTGGTTTCAAGCGCATGCTCAATGAAGGCTTTAGCTGCGAGAACACCTACATCAACTATGTGCCCACGGTAACGGCCATTGGTCACAGTACCATTTATACCGGTACGGTACCGGCCATTCACGGCATTGCCGGCAACGATTTCA
This sequence comes from Flavisolibacter longurius, assembly GCA_013327885.1. Classification (GTDB taxonomy): domain Bacteria; phylum Bacteroidota; class Bacteroidia; order Chitinophagales; family Chitinophagaceae; genus Flavisolibacter. The sequence continues at coordinate 152,413 of JABUMY010000016.1, forward strand.
GGATACAAGCAACAGGAAAAACAATGTACTGTACGGAAGACAGCACGGTGCAAACGGTGGGCAGTACGTCCACGGCCGGTAAAATGTCGCCGCGCAATCTGTTGTCCAGCACCATCACCGATGAACTAAAGCTGGCAACAAACTTCCGTTCCAAAGTCATTGGCATTGCCCTGAAAGACCGGGGTGCCATTTTGCCGGCAGGACATACCGCCAATGCGGCTTATTGGTTCGACGATCCCTCGGGCAACTGGATCACCAGTACCTATTATATGCCTGAACTTCCGGCCTGGGTAAAAAGCTTCAACGACAAAAAGCTGGCAGCAAACTATTTAAAGCAAGACTGGAACACCCGGTATCCCTCGGCTACCTATGTGCAGAGCACAGCCGATGAAACCCGTTACGAAGGAAAGTTCACCGGCAACGAGGGTACGGCCTTCCCGGTAAAAACGTCTCAGCTATATACGGCAACGAATTATGGTATTCTTCGCACCACACCTTATGGCAATTCCTTTACGTTTGCCTTTGCCAAAGCCGCCATCGAAAATGAAAAATTAGGCAAAGGTCCCGTCACGGACTTCCTTGCGGTTAGTTGTTCCTCTACCGATTACATCGGCCATAAAATGGGGGTGAATGCCGTGGAAACCGAAGATACTTACCTGCGTCTCGACGAAGACCTGGCCAGCTTTTTCAGCTACCTCGATAAAACGGTTGGCAAAGGGGCCTACACCGTTTTTCTTTCGGCCGACCATGGAGCGGCACACAATCCCAACTTCTTGATCGACCAAAAGATCCCTGCTGGTTTTTGGGAAGGTGGTACGGTGCAAAAAGCGCTGAACACCCGGTTGGAAGAGAGGTTTAAAGAGAAGGGGCTTGTCACAAGCTTCAGCAACTACCAGATGCACCTGAATAATCGTCTTATCCGCGAAAAAGAGCTAAACGAAGAAGCCATCCGCAAAGAGATCGTCAGCTTTATGGCTGCCCAGCCAACGGTTGCCTTTGTAGCCGATATGGCCAAACTGGAAGCAGCCTCCCTGCCCGATGAATTAAAGCGCCGCATGATCAACGGTTATAACCCCAAACGTTCCGGTGCCATCACCTATGTGCTGGAACCCGGCTGGTATTCGGGTTCGCCGGCAAGAGGCACCGGCACCTCCCACGGTTCGTGGAATTCGTACGATGCCCGCATTCCCCTGCTTTGGATGGGTTGGGGCATCCGCCAGGGCCGGAGCAACAAGGCCGTGGACATGTCGGACATTGCCCCCACGCTGGCCGCCCTGCTGCGTATACAGGAGCCCAACGGTACGGTGGGAAAGGTGATTGAGGAAGTGATCAAAAAATAGGGGTAACGTCTTTGGCTACACTTTCTGTTTTGTTGTGAAAAGAAGCGTGTCACCAATGATATTTCGCTTACGGTGAACGGGTAGTGCCTGAAAGCTGTCACCAAGCGTACCTCGAAACAATACCTCCGCACTCGAGGATAAGTAATACTACCACCTGGTATCACAGGGGGCCTGTTGACCAACCCGGCCCTGAAGCAGAACACCGGGTGGTGAGAATTGTACGGCGAAACCCCAAGGGTTATTAATCGTTTATTATAAAAGCCAACATCACAGCTTACCCAGAGCAGCTTTCCGTAGCAAGGGTTTGGGTTGTGATGTTGGCTTTTAATGAAGGGTATGGAAGGCCATGTATTTGATAGTCTGTTCACGGGTAAGCCAAACATTATTTTAGGTAACTCCTGCTAGTCTTCATTGTGTTTACGCTAAAGGATCCAACTTTTCAGATTATGGCTGAGCTGTTGATCCGTAATTTTACGGTTTGAACGATAAATAACTCGCATTCAACTTTTTGGTAACGTTAAGGATATAGAGAACATATTTTTGATCCCGGTTAAGGAATTACACCTAAGCAAGGCTACGAATAAAAATATAATTGGAAAGACTTGGAATTGTAAAACCACCGACTACTTTTGTCCGGTATTCTTCTTTAATCCGAATTAATTGCTCCAAATCCCTTGATTGCTTTCAACAACACGATTGACTGCGTTAAAACTCCCTGTGTAAGGATTCCCAAACCACAAACCATTTCGCGAAGCCCGCATTTATTACTGTAAACGTTGCAGCCGGATTTCTGTGCTGTAACCACTGATCCATTCCTGTGACCCCGCAGCCAAAGGCTGAAAAACTAGCTGTAAGATCCCTCCTCCGTTAAAACTATTTACCAGGCCCTGGCCTGACCAAACACGTTATACCTAAACAGTATGTATATGTATTCATTTCTACCCTCAACTCTGCTTCGTGGTGAGAGAAAGCTGTCGGTCCGTATGGGATTGACGGCTTTGTTGTTTGCGGTCCTGTTTTTTGGCGGTGCGTTCAGCGCACAGGCGCAGTATTTACAAAATGTTGGGCCGGTGACGGTGACAACGGACAAGCCGGATTATACACCAAGATCAAATGCCGTATTTTCTGGTACAGGTTTTCAGCCAGGTGAAACAGTTCAATTGAAGGTAAAAAACCTTTCTAGGCCATGTAACACTGTTACGGCTGACTCATCTTACTTGCCTTGGACAGTTAAAGCAGATACTGAAGGGAACTTTGCTACTAACTGGACCGTTTGTGATTGTGCAGGTGATTCATTGAGGTTAAAGGCAACTGGCCAAACCTCAGCATTTATTGCATATGCTTATTTTACCGATGCCAATTTTATAGCAACGACCTCTGGTCCTTGGAATCAGGGAGCCACGTGGGGAAACTCCGGAAATAATGTAGCGGGATCAGGATATCCTGGCGCGACTGACATTGTAGCAATACCTGGTAATAACATTGTCACAGTAACAGGTGCCGAGTCATGTATGACTTTGACAATAGGAGGTGGAAGTAATAATACAATAGGCACATTAAAATTCAATTCTTCCACAACATTAACAGTTTCAGGAAATGTAGCACTTGGTACAAACGGAAACAGACAAGGATCACTCGATATGGCAAGTGGAGGAACGTTGAAAATCGGTGGATCTTTCACGGCTCCTGTTATGGGAATTTTCACTCCTGGTGACGGTGCCATTGAATTTAATGGAGCCGGAGCTCAAACGATACTTCCAACAAGTTCTTTAGGAAATACTGCTTATACTAATTTGGCACTAACCGGCTCAGGGACCAAAAGTTTTAATGCTAATATTACTATTACTGGCAATTTATCAATTACGGGATCATCTGCTCGACTTGCCAATGGGACTACATCTTCTGCAGCAACATTAACGTTAGGCGGAATAGGCCAAGTATCAGGTTCATGGGGTAGTACTAATGCTTCTACACCGGCAACAAATAAAAACAGTACTTTTTTTGGATCGACAACAACAGGGATCATTAATATTTCCACATCAAGTGTCCCAAAAATTAATGCTGTTCCCCTCACATTAGCTTCAGCATTAAAAACGACTTATGGTACACCTTCGGCTCCGCAAACGTCAAGTATTTCAGGTTCGAATTTAATAGCAAATATCATAGCAACTGCCCCAACTGGCTTTGAGGTTTCAAGTGATGGATCAACATATGGTACCACAGCGACATTCGTCCAAACCAATGGAACAGTGAGCGGAACGTTAAGCATTCGCCTTGCGGCTGCCGCTGCTGTGCTGGGTAACTATAATTCACAAAATATTGTTTTAACAAGCAGTTCCGCTGCGACAGTTAATGTCGTTACTACATCAAGTGGAAATATCGTTACACCAGCCACGCTAACTTATGCAGCAAATGCTGCTACCAAAGTTTATGGTGAAGCCAATCCTCCATTAAGTGGATCCATAACTGGATTTGTAAATGGACAGACACAGGCTACCGCAACTACAGGAACACTGGCTTTCACTTCAGCTACAATCGCAACAAGTATCGTAGGAAATTACGCAATTAATGGGTCGGGTTTAACTGCTAATAATGGTAACTATACGTTTGTGCAAGCAGGTGATAATGCAACAGCATTAACTATTACCCAGCGTTCATTAAACTTTACGGGTGCAAAAGTTTATGATGGTACTGCAACATTTGCAGCAACACAATTAGACCTAGGCAATATTGTGAATAGTGATGCGGTAACACTGACAGGTAACGCAACTGTATCAAGCCAGAATGCTGCAACATATACAAACTTCGTGGCCAATAACCTTGTTTCGTCGAATTCCAATTATATAGTTACTGGAGGAACTGTGAGTCTAAGCATCAGCCAGGCGACACCCACAATCATATTGACACCAGGAACATATACCTATAACGGTTCAGCACAAGGCCCAAATGATGCTACTAACACAGGAACTGGAACAACTTACACATTTAGTTATGTTGGTGTAAATGGAACGAATTACACTGCATCTTCTACAGCTCCTACCAATGCAGGTTACTATACAGTTACTGCTACAGTAGCTGCCAGTGCAGATGGGAATTTCAAATCAAATAATTCCACAGCTGTTCCTTTTACCATCAATACCCGCCGTGTGGTGATCACCGCCGATGCCAAGTCGAAGACCTATGGTGAGGCCGATCCTGCCCTGACTTATCAGATTACAGAAGGTAGCCTGGTGAGCGGCGATGCGTTCAGTGGTT
>JABUMY010000017.1 GCA_013327885.1 Flavisolibacter longurius
TTTAATTAACCGGTTCCGTTCAACACCGGCTTCATTGTTCGCCCGTTGGGCGCAACGAAGCCTTAGTTATTGTGTGCTGGGCTTTTGTCAGCCCAAAGTTTCAGCAATGTCAATACAGATAAAGCCTGCCATTTTCAAAATGTCTGTTACCATTTCAGGGTGGTTGTCATCTTCTAAGTGTTCAACTATTAAAATTTTGTCAGGGCGATTTAAGTTAAAAGAAAATTTGCAGTCTGTGTAAAATGGTTGAAGCATTTGAATTATGGCTTTTGCTTCGTCTTGTTTAGTTACCGATGTTTTGAATTTTGAAAAAATCATTGTGGAGGTTTTAAAAAGAACTGGCTGCCGTAAATTCGCAAGACGATTTTATGGCAGCCAGCCTAACATTAAATGTTTAATAACCCCTTATTTCGCTGCCAAAATATCTATTGGCTCAATTTTGGGTGCTGCAGCAAGTAACTCGGCAGCGTTTTCCATTAACGCCTTTGCAATCTTACCACCAAGATGTGCTTTTCTACCTTCTTCATCTGAAAAAGTGTCAAAAATGCCAAATGTAGAAGCGTCAATACGGAACGCAAACCACGTAATAGTACCCGCTTCTTCATTAGCAAGTGGCAATGCACTTGTAATAAACTCTTCAACACTTTTTTCTTTTCCTGCTTTTGCTTCTAGTCGAACTAATAATCCTAATTTTTTCATGTCTTTTTATTTTTTAATTAAACCAATTTTGTTTTAACAAATTTAGCTCTCTAAGCTTGTGAGGCTTTTTTATTTAGTTCAAAAACTTATGAAAAAAGGTCAAACTGTGTTAGTCTGTTTTGGGCTGTATCCGAATTCATTTTTAAAGGCAGTACTAAAATTTGATAGGCTATCGTAGCCAAATTCCATATAAATTTCGGAAGGAGTTGCTTTGTTATTCAGCAGCAATTCTCTTGCTTTGTTCAATCGTGTTTGTTGAAACCATTTGCCCGGAGATTCTTGATAAATGGAGATGAATTTCCTTTTAAAGGTAGATGCACTCATATTGCATAGAAACGCTACTTCTTCAAGGTTTAAATTAGTGTACAGGTTTTTTTCAATGACTTTTTTAAACGATAATTCTCGTTCGCTGGTTAATAAAGAATTTAGATAAGCAAAAAAAGGTTGTCCATATTTATTAGCTAAGTAAAGCATAATTTCTTCAAACTTTAGTTCCAGTATTTTTTGTGAAATTGTTTTGTGTAAACCAAAGCTATGTTTGAGAGAATTGATGTAGTGAACAATGAAATTGTCTTTTTCTATAAAGAAATAAGGAGCAGTTATTGTTGGTTTATTTTGATTGAATTGAGGCGAGTGTTTCACTAAAAAATCGCTGATGTTTTTTTGAGAAAAGAAAAAAAGCAAGCAACGATAACTGCTTGTCCCAACAAGCTCTGTCATTAAAAAATTACCTGATGAAATAAGCAGGGATTGTGTGTCATTTATAGAAACGATGTCGTTAGAAAAGTGAATATCCTTTTGTCCGTCTAACAAAAAACTAATGACATTTTTGTTTAGGTTAATTTTGTTTTTGGTAGCATTTTTATACACTTCGTAATTAGCAATTTGCAATTCTGACGAATTGTGGTTGCCCTCAAATAAATTTTCGGGGAGATTGATAATATCCATAATGTTCTGTCTTAAGTAAAATATTCTGCAAGTTTCAAAAATCCTTTCTAAATCAATTGAAGTATTTTTATTCTATCTGTTTCAAGTTGAGCTATGGTATGATGTCGGGTAGCCTTGCACACAACGTGAAAGCATTGGCGATGTGGCGGTATTCTGTGTTCCGTCTGCCTGGTACCGCTGCTGATTAAAGATACAAAAGCTCATCGTTTATTCTGCTGCTTGGCTTTGTTCGTCTGCCGAAACCGAAGCTGAATAGCGAACAAAAAGATGAGAACATATTCGTCGCCCCGCCATTGCTGTAATGCAATCCTATGTTTACAATTGAGTAAATTCAGGTATGAGGTTAAACCACTAATTCGAAAGAACAAAGGGCGGAATAAGATGTTAAATGCACTTCGGCCTTTGAGCCTCTCTAACATGATCATCCCCGCCCTTTTCTTACCCGATGCTGAACAGTTCAACAAGCTCATTTTTGAAGCTTGCAGTAGGATCGATAGCACAGTGTAAGATTGTTCTTCCGAGGCCGTTTTCCCTCTTCTAAAGGTACAAAGCATTCACTCAAAACGCATTCAACATGGAAACAAAAAAATTATGCTGCGGCATTGATGTCTCTTTCACCACACTGGATGTATGTTATCAAAACAACCTCGGCGAGCTCTTTCACCTGCACGTTGGTAACAACAACGCCGGCTTCAAAAAAATTATGGAGCATACCGGCACAAACCACCATTTTGTGATGGAAGCCACCGGTGTGTATTACATCCGCTTGGCCTTCTTTCTTCACAGCCATGGCTGCACGCAAAGTGTGGTGAATGCCCTTTCTATCAAACGTTTCATTCAAATGCATGGGGAGCGAAACAAATCTGATAAAAAAGATGCGGGCTGGATCTGCCGCTACGCCATTGAGCAACAGCCGCCTGCCTGGCAAATGCCCGACAGCGCTTACTTTCAGGGCAAACAACTCTACAACACTATCCGCGAATACCAGGAGCAGATCAAGCGATTCAACAACCAATTACATAGTCTCGGCCTATTACCCATACAAAGCAAAGAAGCAATACGGTCCATCGAAAAGATAAGGAGCAGTTTGCAAAAAGAAGTCAAAACACTGGAGGGTAAACTACAGGAACTCCTGGCGGCGTGGCAACCCGAACAACTTAAAAACATCAGCAGTGTGAAAGGCATCGGCAAGCGGGCAGCCGCTATGTTAATTATCTTCACGCAAGGATTCAAACACACTCACAGTCACCGGCAGTTGATCTCTTTTGCAGGACTAAGTCCAACCGAATACAGCAGCGGCACCAGCATTCAAGGCGAATCCAAAATCTGTAAACGGGGTGGCAAGCTGCTAAGAGATGTTTTGTACATGTGTGCGATGAATGCCATGAAAACCAACCCTGCCTGCAAAGCTCTTTACGAACGCCTCAGAGCAAAAGGTAAAACAGGAAAACAAGCTCTGATTGCTGTGTGTAACAAACTGTTGAAGCAGGTCTTTGCTGTCATGAAAAACAATACCCTCTATCAACCAGCATACCGCTCAGCAAAACCTTAAAAATTTATTTGGTTTTTCTCACAGTTCATGTTGGGCGTTCGCTTTTTGTCTTACAAGTCAATAATCTTCTGAGCAATTTCTTCGCAATGTTTTTTGCTTTCTGTAGTCGCAACTTCCATGTCAACTAATTCAAACTTGTAAAGCTTTTCTGCAATAGTTGTCTTGTCTGCCTTGTGAATTTTTAAACCGAAGATTTGCAACGCATAACTTGTATACTCATCTCTTGCTTCTTCCACATCATTTACTCCAACTGGGTCCCAGTCATTCCAAAGAATTTCGTCAATGGATTTCAAAATGTTCTTTTGGTCAATAGTCATTTTCATCGTCAAAACATTTCATTATAAGCCTTAACATGATGAGGAAACTCTTCTTCATAAAATGGATAAGGGATGCCTAAAACTGTGATGTCAAACACATCATTGTTCATGCCTGAAACATTTGCTACAATACCTTTTATTTTCGTTCCTGTCTCGTCAATTACTATAAGATTTGGAATATCACTTGTCTGAATAAGTCTGTCGTCTGGATAATCAGTGACTATTTTAATGTTGTTTGCTAAGCAATGAGTTTTAAAAAAGTCATAGCCAGAAATAATATTGATAAATTTTATTTTACCAAAAACAACACCCATCGGTGCGTCTGCTTTTTCAAGTTCAGTCGTTCCGATTTTATTGCCGTCAAGTAAAATGTCGTAAGTTTTATTCATTAGAAACTGTCTGTCTAAAGTGACGCCCAACAATTGTATTTACGCAAGTCCTTGCTCCAACTTGTATTGATTTTCAAAAGCAATTAGAGCAAGATTTCAACCTTAACTTTTTTTGCAAAGAAATAAAACTGGCCTGTCGTAAAATCTTTCAATCTAAAGACAAGTGTTTTCTGCCTTTCCCCAAAACAAAAAACCCTCACCAAACTTTCATTTGATGAGGGTTTCCATTGTTATTGGTGCCCAGGACTGGATTCGAACCAGCACACCTCGCGGCGCTGCCACCTGAAGACAGTGCGTCTACCAATTTCGCCACCTGGGCAGGAAAACAAAAGAGCAATGGAAAAAGAAACAAGCTAAAATTCTGCGAACAGTTACCTGTTTTCTGATTTTTTTGTTCCCTTTCGGGGTTGCAAATATAGGGGGAAACCTTTTAAACTTCCAACACCTTTTTTTGCTTCCGCCAACTTAACAAAAGAATTCCGGTGATCACCAGGCTAGTGCCTACCAGTTGCTCCACCAGGATCGGTTCGTTCAGCAGCCAGTGGGCTTGTAAAATGGTGGACACAGGACCGATGCTGGAGATAATGGCCACGTTGTTGGAGCCGATCCGCTTCATGGCCTGCGCCAGCAAAAACGTAGGGATCACCGTGGCAAAAATGGCCAGCAGGATGCCGTAAGGAATGGTGGTCGTTTGTAAAAGTGGCGCCATAGACCCGTTGGTAAAAAGATAGTGCAGAAAAACACCACCCGTTGCCGCCAGCATGGCGTAAGCAGTAAACCGGTTGCTGCCAATGTGCGGAATGATCTTGCCGCTGCCGGAAAGGTAAACTGCATAGGTAACGGCGCAAACAGCTACGCAAAAACTACCCCACCAAAACTGCGGGTTGGCAGCTTCCAGCCGCACTTCGCCAAGAAAGGCAATGCCGATGCCGGCATAGGTAAGGAGGAGGGCCATCCATTGCAATTTGTATACTGCCTGCCGAAAGAAAAAAAGGTTGATGAGCACCGCAAACGTGGGATACAAAAAAAGAATTAACCGCTCCAGTCCGGCCGATATGTATTGCAGGCCGATAAAATCAAACAGGCTGCTGAGGTAGTAGCCAAAAATGCCAAGGGCAAGTGTGGCAGTCCATTGCTTTTTGGTGAGGGGTGCCTGCGCCTCCCGCCGGCTAACCAAAAAGGCCGCTACCACGTAAAAGGGCAGGGAAAAAAGCATGCGCAGCGTTAGCAGGGTAACGGCTTCCACTCCTGTAGCAAAGAATGCTTTTTTGACCAGGATGGCCTTGGTGGAAAACAGGATCGCACCCAAAAACGTGATCAGGAAACCGGCAACGGTAAGGGTTCGCTTTTCAGCAGTAGTGTTCATTTGAAATAGAAAAAACCACAAAGACCCTGGGGCAAAACGTTTCACTGCATTCTCTTTGTGACCCTTTGTGCCTTCCTGTCTTTGTGGTATAAAAAAACCAGCTTCTGTCAGGTTTGTAACAAATCAAAAGCGACCTTCCCACACTTACCACTCACCATTCACCACTCACCATCACACCGCCACGTTAAAATCACGCAGGGCATCGTTCAGGCTTGTTTTCAGGTCGGTACTGGCCTTGCGCTGGCCAATGATCAGGGCACAGCTTACACTGTATTCGCCTGCCGGGAATTTTTTGGCATAACTACCGGGGATCACTACACTCCGTGCCGGTACCCGTCCGCGGTATTCCACCGGTTCGGCGCCGCTCACGTCGATGATCTTGGTCGATTGGGTCAACACCACGTTGGCGCCCAGCACCGCTTCTTTTTCTACCCGTACGCCTTCCACCACAATACAGCGGGAGCCGACAAACACGCCGTCTTCAATGATCACCGGTGAGGCTTGCAGGGGTTCCAGCACGCCGCCAATGCCAACGCCGCCGCTCAGGTGCACGCCTTTGCCAATTTGTGCGCAACTGCCTACGGTGGCCCAGGTGTCCACCATCGTGCCTTCGTCAACGTACGCACCGATGTTGACATAAGAGGGCATGAGCACCACGTTTTTGGCAATGTAGGCGCCATAGCGGGCAATGGCATGGGGCACGGCACGAACACCCAGTTCTTTGTACCCTTTTTTCAGGAGCATTTTATCGTAAAACTCAAAAGGCTCAACGTTCCAGGTTTGCATAGGCTGAATGCCGAAATAAAGCAGGATCGCCTGTTTTACCCATTCGTTCACCTTCCAGCCATCTTCGGAAGGCTCGGCAACACGGAGGCGGCCTTTGTCCACCTCTTCAATCACCGTGCGAACCGCTTCCTGGAAAGCCTGGTAAGACATCATTTCGCGGTTTTGCCAGCCTTGCTCAATTGTTTCTCTTAAGTTCATCGGTCAAAAATTATTTTTGCAAACTTAATGGAGAAGATGAAAATTCTGGTTCGTTTGCCAAATTGGTTGGGCGATATGGTGATGGCGGTGGGAGCCCTGCGGCAATTGCCGGAAATTTTCCCGGGTGCAGAGGTGAGTGTGATTGTAAAAAAAGGGCTGCAGGACCTGTTGCCGTTCTTCCCGCCAACAGTGCACCAGTTTGTCTTTAGCAAGGATGAATACAAAGGACTACGCGGTGCCTGGCGGTTTGGCAAAATGATCCGGCAAACCGAAACGTTTGACCTTTTTCTTTCTTTTCCGGATTCGTTTTCATCGGCCCTGGTGGGTTATGCCACCCGAGCTAAAAAACGGGTTGGCTTCCGCAAAGAAGCCCGGGATCTTTTGCTGACCAACGTGTATGCCAAACCGAAAAACCTGCACCGCGTTGAGGAGTATTCGTCCTTACTTGAATTGTACATGGGAAAGAAAGCAAGGCGTCTGAAAGTTTCCCTTTTTCACAACTTCACTAAGAAGGACCACATCGTCATCAACATCAACTCCGAAGCACAAAGCCGGCGGCTGACAGTAGCCAAAGCCGTGGAAGTGATCAGCGCCGTGCGCAAGCGTGTTGATGCTGACATATTCCTGATCGGTGGTGGCAAAGAAGCCGGTTTTGTGGAAAGTGTAATGGCGCTGTTACCCAACCGGGAAAGGATAAGCTCCCTCGCCGGCAAAACCTCGCTGCCGCAATTGGCAGAAGTGCTGGCATCGGCAAGAGCGGTCCTCACTACCGATTCCGGTCCGGCGCACCTGGCCAATGCGCTGGGCACGCAGACCATCGTGCTTTTTGGTGCCGGCAACGAAGCCAATACAGCGCCGTATGAAAAAGAGCTTTTGCAGGTGATACGGCTGGGAAAACTTTCCTGCGAGCCCTGCACCAAAAACGTTTGTGTGCGGTTCGAAACGCCGCAATGCCTCGAGCGTCTGGATACACAGTTTATCACAACAACTTTACAGCAACGAATTGCACATGTCGACTAATTTTTCAGCAGAAGTAGAAGCGGCGCTTACGGCCCTGCGGGATGGAAAGGTGATCCTTTATCCCACCGATACCATTTGGGGATTGGGTTGCGATGCCACCGACGAAGCGGCGATACAAAAAATTTACAGCATCAAACAGCGGGACGACAGCAAAAGCCTGATCATCTTGGTTGCCGACGAACGGGATGTGCTGCAATATGTATCGGCGCCGGACCTGGCGGTGTTTGATTTTTTAGCGGAGCAGGAGCGGCCCACCACGGTGATCTTTGACGGGGCCATTGGCCTGCCCGATAACCTGGTGGCCGAAGATGGCTCTGTTGCCATCCGCATTGTAAAGGATGAATATTGTCGCCACCTGGTGCGGCGTTTACAAAAGCCGATCGTTTCCACGTCGGCCAATATCAGCGGGCAGCCCTCGCCGCGGTTTTACGAAGAGATCAGTGAAGAGGTGAAAAACGGTGTTGACCACATTGTTGGCTGGCGGCAGGCCGACAAAACCCCATCCTTGCCCTCGCAGATCATCCGGTGGAAGGAGGGGGAGGTTGTTTATGTGAGGAAATGAAGTTTGTGGTTTGTAGTTTGTAGTTGGGTGTTGGAAGTTCGATGTTTGAGGTTGAATGTTTGAAGTTCGAGGTTCGAGGTTAGAGGTTCGATGTTTCAAAATCCGGGTTCGATGTTCAGTTTGATGTCTAAAGTCGGCCGCCTTTTTCATTACGTCCATGTCGGATAGAATTGCAGGGACTTAACAGATCGACATAACCCAAAAAGCTCTCATGGCTTATCTGTTAGAAGTTAGCCTGTAAAAAATCCCCTTTCTACCATTTGCCCCGGCGCTTTAGCCCAGGGTTCCGAAAAGATAAGTTGCTGCATGCGTATCGGCTTCAGCCGAATCAAAAAAATTATATTCAGGGCGTTGTAATACTTTAAAATATCAGCACCTCCAAAAACTACAAACTACAAACGACGAACTACAAACTCCTAACCCCAAACACCAAACCCCAAACTCTCTTAGCTTTGCCGCCTGATGGAAATTTCTTGTAGCGATACGGAACTGGGTATTTTTCAGAAAGTAAGCGAAGCCGCGGCTTCACTAAACCTGCCCTGCTATTTGGTGGGTGGCTTTGTGCGGGATAAACTGCTCGACCGTCAGACCAAGGACGCTGATTTTGTTTGCGTGGGTGATGCCCTTGCCCTGGCCACAGCCGTTTCCCGGCAATTTGTGCCGCATCCCAAAGTCAGCCTGTTCAAAAATTTTGGTACGGCGCAGTTCCGGCTCCCCGATGGCTTCGACCTTGAATTTGTGGGTGCCCGCAGGGAAAGTTACCGGCATCATTCCCGCAAGCCCGAGGTGGAACCCGGTACGATCGAAGACGATCAAAAACGTCGCGACTTTACCATCAATGCCCTGGCCATCAGCCTGAACAAAGAGGACTTTGGAACGCTGGTCGATCCTTTCAATGGGAGAGAAGATCTGCAAAATTGCATTATCCGGACACCGCTGGAGCCGGCGCAAACCTTTAGCGACGACCCGCTGCGCATGATGCGGGCCATCCGCTTTGCAGCCCAATTGAATTTTACCATTTACCCAACCACGCTGCGGGCCATCAAAGAGCAAAAAGACCGAATAAAGATCATCTCGCAGGAACGCATCACCGACGAACTGAACAAGATTATCCTCAGCAAAAAACCTTCGGTTGGTTTTAAGCTTTTGTACGATACGGGGCTTTTAAGCCTGATCTTCCCGCAGATGGTGGAGCTGGCCGGTGCCGAGTTTATTGATGGAAAGGGCCACAAGGACAATTTTTACCACACCCTGCAAGTCCTCGACAACACAGCCGACCGTACGCCCAACCTCTGGCTGCGCTGGGCTGCCATCCTGCACGACATTGCCAAGCCGGCCACCAAGCGGTTTGAGGAAGGCCACGGCTGGACCTTTCACGGGCACGAAGTAGTGGGCGGTCGCATGGTACCCAGGATCTTTAACCAGCTAAAGCTGCCGCTGGGCGAGCAAATGAAATATGTACGTAAACTGGTAGAACTGCACCTGCGTCCCATTTCCCTGACAAAAGAAGAGATCACCGATTCGGCCATCCGCCGCATCCTTTTTGATGCCGGTGAGGATTTCGACGACCTGATGATTCTTTGCGAATCGGACATCACCTCAAAAAATGCGGCAAAAGTGCGTCGTTACCTCGAGAATTTTGAGCTAGTGCGACAGCGTTGCAAGGAGGTGGAAGAAAAAGACGCCATCCGTGCCTGGCAACCACCCATCACCGGCGAGATCATCATGGAAACCTTTGGCATCAAACCCTCCAAGCCGGTTGGTATCATCAAAGATGCCATCAAAGACGCTATTTTGGATGGGGTTATCGGCAACAGCTACGAGGCCGCTTACCAGTTTATGCTCGAAAAAGGCAAAGAATGCGGGTTGGAGCCGGTTGTCAGGGGACAATAGGCAATGGGCAAGGAGAAGCAAGCAGTAGGCAGTTGGCAGTAGGCAATAAGCAATAAGCAATAGGCTGAAGAGGATTTTTAAAAGAAATTTTAAATAACAGGATTAACAACTCACCACTCACCACTCATCACTCACCATTGGCCCTCTTTTTTTATATTTGACGTTTACTCTACACAAATACAGCGCATGGCCATTTTGAAATTCAGGGTTTATTTTGAAGAAGATGACAGTGTGTACCGCGATATCGCCATCCGGCACAAGCAAAGTTTTTTTGAGCTGCACGAAACGATCCTAAAATCGTATGAATTTGATACAAAGCACGGCGCCACTTTTTACCGGAGTAACGACAACTGGCAGCGTGGACGGGAAATTTCTGTGGAGGTTTATCCCAACCGGCCATACAAGGCGCCACCGCTCCTGATGAAAGAAACCACCATCGGCTCCGAAATAAAAGACCCCAACCAAAAATTTATCTATCTCTACGACTTTGTAAAAGGCTGGACCTTTCTGGTAGAGCTGATCAATGTGGCCAAGGAAGAAAATCCAAAGGTCACTTACCCGGCTGTTGTTCGCAAAGAAGGCATTCCGCCCAGCCAATACGGTACCAAAAGCCTGTTGGGCGAACGCTTTGCCGATGTAGAAGAAAAATACGATCTCTCCAAAGGCGCCGAAGGTTTTGGCGAAGAAGGTGAGGAGGGAAGCGGCGGGGGCGATGATTACGGCACCGAAGAAAGCACAGGCTCCAGCGAAGAAGAGTATTAAACAGATTATGAAAACAAAGGGCTCCTTTCCTGTCTTTTTGTTGCGTTAACCATTACAGCGTTTGCCAATCCGCCAGAAAAAAACAGTTATTGTCATTGCAGGGCCAACGGCCGTAGGCAAAACAGCCGTCGGCATTGCCGTGGCCCGGCGTTTCGGTACGGAGATCATTTCGGCCGACAGCCGGCAATGCTACCGCGAAATGAACATCGGCGTAGCCCGCCCTTCCCCGGATGAACTGGCCGCGGTGCCGCACCATTTTATCGCTTCGCATTCCATCCACGAAAAAATAAATGCTGCCACGTTTGAAGCGTATGCGCTGGCAAAAGCAGAGGAAATTTTTCGAAAGGCTGATACAGTGGTGATGGTGGGCGGTACCGGTTTGTACATCAAAGCATTTACCGATGGCATGGATGCCATTCCCGACGTACCCGAAGAAGTTCACAACAACGTTGTCGCCGCTTATAATCACAACGGGCTTTCCTGGCTGCAGGAAAAAATAAAAACGATGGATCCGCTTTTTTATAGCAAGGGAGAAATCCAAAACCCACAACGGCTGATGCGGGCACTTGAAGTGGTGGAAGCAACTGGTCGGTCGGTTCTTTCATTCCGCACCGGCGAAAAAAAAGAGCGGCCGTTTAACGTGGTAAAGATATGCCTCGACCTGCCGCGGGAGGAGCTTTACCGGCGTATCAATCACCGGGTGGATGTAATGATGGAAAACGGCCTATTGGAAGAAGTGCGCAGCCTCCTGCCTTACCAGCACCTCAATGCCCTGCAAACCGTCGGCTACAAAGAATTATTCGCTCATCTTTCCGGTGAGCTTTCCCTCCCCGAAGCTATCAATGCCATCAAGCAAAACACAAGGCATTATGCCAAGCGCCAGCTAACCTGGTTCCGGAAGGACGAAAACTACCGCTGGCTGCCTCCCGACGCAGCTGCTGTCCTGTCTTCTCTACAATAAAAAAGGCTGTCTCCCGACAACCTTTTTTTATTTCTGCTAGAAGTAATTTATGCGTAAACCAACGCAGGCTCATTTTGCTTTAACAGGCTTTTCAAAAAGAGGACTTCTTCCTGCCGGTACGGTTCGCCATTTTCACGGAAGATGTCGTGAAACCAAAGCTCGGGCTCCTGCTCGTAGCGGATCTGCCAGCTATCCCAGGGACAGTGCGTTTGCGATTTGCCTGCCACAAATCCCCAGTTGTAAGCACCAATGTTGTATTGCTTGAACAAAGGCAGGATATCTTCAAACGTGCTTTCCAAGGGTCTTGCCATGTATTCGGTACAAACCATTGGCCGGCCATAACGCTGGATGTCTTTGATGCGCTTTTCCATGCCAGCCCTGTTCTCGTAGCAATGAAAGCTAACGATATCCGAATGGCTGAACATGTAGTTGTCAAGCGCCGTGATGCGGGTATCGCAACTCCAGTCGTTCTGCCAGGGCGCCATGGTGATGGGCTGTTCGGGGTTGATGGCTCTTACCCATCCAATGGTCTTTTTCAGCAGCGCCATAGAAAGTTCGGCCTTGTGAATGATGTAGTCATCATCCTTGTAAGAAGCCAGGTTCATGTTATCGGGCTCGTTGTACAGGTCCCACATCAGTACGCGGTCGTCGTTCTTGAAATGCGACACCACGCCATGAACATAGTTGTGCAAACCATCATAAGCTGCCGGGTTGTTCAGCACATCGTAACCGGGGCTTTGCACCCAGCCGGAGTTGTGCACATTGTGCTTGGGAACGGGTTGTACGCCCAGTTTGGGAAAAGGATTCCAGACAGCATCGAACAGCACCAGCATGGTGCGGATCTTGTGCCGGTAAGCAATGGAAAGAAAGGTGTCGATCCTGGCCAGGAAACCTTCGCTGTCCTGCTCCCAAAGCAGGTTATGCAGGAAAACCCTTACGGTATTGAAGCCAAGATCGGCTGCCCATCCCAGTTCCTTTTCGATCAGCTCGGGAGAAAAGGTTTCGGCCTGCCACATTTCCAATTGGTTGATGGCGTTTGACGGGATGTAATTGCAGCCCACCAACCAGCCGTTTTTTTCCATCCATTGGTTGGATCGTTCGGCAGTCCATCGGTGAGCGAGTTCTTTTTCTTGTGCGGGAAAAGGCACGGAGTTGTCTGCGGTTAACATATGTAAAGGATTAGTTGGACTCTCTTTTTTTTGTTTGAAGTATCAGACTCAAAATTGTTAGAAAAGGGCCAGCGGGTCAAGTGCTTTTCGTGATGGCATTCTTTTTTATCGTTGAAGTGGGTGAAAGAACGGCCGAATCCAAAATGCCTTTTTTTTATCACGGAAACTGGCCGTTATTTGTGCCGGTTTTTCTCACACAAATCAGCCATATGAACCAGGAATTAAGCAAGCGTGTAAAGGAAAGTTTTCAGCAACGGTTTGGAACAGATCCACTACTGGTGCGGTCGCCGGGACGGGTGAACGTAATTGGCGAGCACACCGATTATAACAACGGTTTTGTGCTGCCGGCCGCGATTGATAAAGCCATTTATATTGGTGTCAGTCGCCGCGATGATGACGAGATCGTGCTGTATTCGGAAGAATTCAAGCAGGAGCACCGCTCTACGGTCGCCGGCGTTGCCATTACCGATAAACAATGGCCCAATTATATTCTGGGTGTGGTGTACCAGTTGAACAAGCGTGGCTACAAAATTTCCGGGTTCAACCTGAATATCGACGGTGATGTACCGGTAGGGGCGGGGCTCTCATCTTCCGCCGCAGTGGAATGTGCAACGGCCTTTGCGCTGAACAAGATATTTTCATTAGGCATCGACAAAATGGAGCTTGCGCTGATCGGTCAAAAAGCCGAGCATACGTTTGCCGGTGTAATGTGTGGTATCATGGACCAGTTTGCATCGGTCTTTGGCAAAGAAGGACATGTGATCCGTTTAGATTGCCAGAGCCTGGAATACGAATACGTGCCGTTAAAGCTTGAAGGACACAAGATCCTCCTGTTGAATACGAATGTGAAACACTCGCTTGCTTCTTCGGAATACAACACCCGCCGGCAGGAATGTGCCGAAGGTGTGCGGCTTTTGCAGGAAGGCGGCGAGCAGGTACAAAGACTGCGGGATGCCAACCTGGCTATGATCACAAAACACATCAAAGACAAAAATGAAGTGGTGTACCGCCGCTGCAAGTTTATTGTAGAAGAAAACCAGCGCCTGCTCACGGCCTGTGAGGCTCTTATTGCCGGTGACCTGCAAACGCTGGGGCTAAACATGTACGGCTCGCACGACGGACTGCAGCATGAGTACGAAGTAAGCTGCAAGGAACTGGATTTTTTAGTGGATGCTGTTCGCGATAACAAGAGCGTCGTGGGTGCCCGCATGACCGGGGGTGGATTTGGTGGTTGTACCATCAACCTGGTAAAAGAAGAAGCAATTGATAGCCTGGTTGCGGATCTAAGGAAAAAATACAAAGAAGCGATGGGTCTTGAGCTGACCGCTTACATTGCGCAAACCGCGGACGGATCGTCGCTCGTTCAATAAACTGTTAATCCCTGCCGGCGGAAGCTTGCAGGGATTATTTTTGAAGGATAACACCACCGCATGAAAAAAGCCTTCTTCTCACTCGTTGCCGTACTCTTTGTTTTTGCCGTGCAGGCGCAAAAGCCCGAAGGATTGTTCATCAATTCAAAGGCACCGGAGTTTAAGTTGAAAGACCAAACCGGTGTTGAAATAAGCCTGAAAGAGCTACGCAAAAAAGGACCTGTTGTCATACTCTTTTACCGCGGTGCCTGGTGCCCGTTTTGCAACCGCCAGTTAAAGGCGTTGCAGGATTCATTGGGACTAATCTATACCCGCGGTGCACAGGTGGTGGCTATTACACCGGAACTTCCCGAAGGCATCGACTCAACGGTGAAAAAGACCGGTGCTATTTTCCCCATTTTACACGACAAGGACATGAAACTTTCCACCGAATACCAGGTAGTGTATAACGTGGATGATCGTACGCTGGGCCGCTATCGCACGGGTGGTATCGATCTGCTGAAAGCCAACGGGCAGCGCACCGCCATGCTTCCCATACCTGCTGTGTATATCATCAACACCGAGGGCTCGGTTACTTATCGTTATTTTAACGAGAACTACCGGACAAGGGTATCCGTACAGGAGATCCTCAAAAACCTTCCGCGGTAAAGAGAAAATATTCACACGTAAACTTAATAGGCACGCCGCAGCGTGTCTTTTTTATGAATAGTCGCACGGAGCCAAGGAGGAAAGGAGAGGAGCAATAGGCAATAGACAATATGCAATTTGCAACAGTGTGAGTGTTGTACGAATAAAACCTCCTTTTCACCTTGGCTCCGTGCGAAAAAAAACATTGGCGCAGCCAATGCATAAAACCTGCTAAGACGGCAGCAAAAACGCCTGTGTTATCTTCAATTTCTGCTTACACCTGACCGTTGGAATTGCTTATCTTTCATTAAAATCTTTACAGATGAAAATAGCATTTCACGGCGCGGCCAGAACAGTTACCGGCTCCAAGCATTTACTGACACTTCGGAATGGTAAAAAAGTTTTACTGGACTGCGGCATGTTCCAGGGAATGGGAAAGGATACAGATTCGTTAAACCGTGATCTGGGCTTTGTAGCTTCGGAAGTTGATGCGCTTGTTCTATCGCATGCACATATCGATCATTCAGGCCTGATTCCGAAGCTGACAAAAGAAGGATTTCGCGGAAAGATATTCTGTACCGATGCCACAAAATCGCTTGCTTTTCTCCTGCTGGAAGATTCCGCTGAAATACAGGAAAGCGATGCCAAATACCACAACAAAGGCAGCAGGGCTCAGGGCAAGCCGCTGGTGCAGCCGCTATATACAAAAGAAGATGCCATGCGATCCTTCGGGCATTTTGAAGGACAGGCTTACGGTCAATGGTTTCCTGTTACCGACGGCGTGGAAGCGTTGTTTACCGATGCCGGGCATATTATCGGCAGTGCCTGTGTGCACCTGCGGATAAACGAGAACGGCAAAACAACAACACTAACCTTCAGCGGTGACGTGGGCCGCTACCGCGACGTGATCCTGAAATCGCCGGAAACCTTTCCGCAAGCCGATTACATCATCATGGAATCAACTTACGGCAACAGCCTGCACGAAGACATTCATTCCACCATCGATCATTTCCTGGAATGGGTGGAACGTACTTGCGTGCAAAAAAGGGGCAAGCTGATCATCCCTGCGTTTAGCCTGGGTCGTACGCAGGAAGTATTGTATGCTTTCAACCAGCTTTCGCTGGAAGGCCGCCTGCCGAAGGTTGACGTGTTCCTCGACAGTCCGCTTAGTACCTCCATTACAGAAGTGGTGAAGTCTTACCCGCAATATTTCAACAAAACCATTCAAAAGGTTTTGCAGTCAGACGATGATCCGTTTCATTTTGACGGCCTGCGTTATGTAAAGAATGTCGAAGAGTCCAAGCTGCTCAACTACCGCAACGAACCCTGCGTGATCATTTCTGCCAGCGGCATGGCCGAAGCCGGAAGGGTAAAACACCACATCAGCAACAACGTGGAGAACAGTCGCAATGCTGTACTGATGACAGGTTATTGCGAACCATCTTCTTTGGGAGCCCGCCTGCTGAAAGGGACCAAAGAAGTGGGCATCTTTGGCGTGCAGCACGAGGTAAATGCGGAGATCGGGCAGATACGCAGTATGAGTGCCCACGGCGATTATGAAGACCTGAGCCAGTGGCTCGCCTGCCAGAACAAACAACAGGTAAAAAAACTTTTTTTGGTGCACGGCGAATACGATGTGCAAACCGATTTTAAAAAATGGCTGCTCAAGCGTGACTTCCCGGATGTGGAGATACCCGAGCAGCATTACGAGGTAGGGCTGTCGTAAAAAAAACTTGAAAGATTTTCAATAAAGTTTTGGAAGGAAAGGTTCTGCCTCCTATTTTTGCACTCCCAAAACGATACGCCGCGTTCGTCTAAGGGCTAGGACGCCTCCCTTTCACGGAGGTAATACGGGTTCGAATCCCGTACGCGGTACAAGAACAAAAGCCTGGAATGCAGATAAAAAGCGTTTCAGGCTTTTTTGTTTTTTTACGCCTTTAACTTGTTTCAAAACTTTGTTTCACAAGCTATTGACATTGTCTTTTTCGCAGGTTATCTTGCACCCGGAATTATCGCATGGATTTACCGGTTTTGGATCTTAATTTGATACGAATCGCTGATCTTATATCGTAAACTTTCGTTTGATACCGTACAGTCTCCAACTATCCTCCTGAAAACCTGATCCGTTACTATTCCTTTATTCTTAGCAAACCACGTTTTACTTTTTGTTTACCGCTTTTCTAACCTGTTTGGCAAATGGGTTTTTGCAATGATGGCTTTGCCGGTGATTGCCGGGCTGCAGGCAAAAAGTAAAAGGGGAAAAAGCAGTTTTTCCCGGAAAGGATCGTTTTCAGGCATCGCAACAGTGCGGTACAAACAATAATCTAGATCTAACCAAAAACACCACCCATGCGGAAACTTCTATTCACGTTTCTTACACTTTGGCTATTTGCCACCTCCTTTGCACAAGTCGGTCACCTCGATTCTTCCTTTGGCACCAATGGCTTTAAAACGCTTGGCGACCCGGTTGACCTGGACGGCTATGAACTGATCAAAAGCTTTCCGGCAGACAACGGCGGCCGCTTTGATGTGATGGGCATTACCTACTTTACCGATGGCCCTCTCTTCATTGTGAAATACTTAAAGGACGGCAGCCTTGATGCTACGTATGGTACTAATGGCGTTTCCGATGGCGTGATCATGAATCCGCGTTCTGTAGTGCGGCAGTCCGATGGACGCATAACGGCCGCAGGGGTTATTGACAATGAGTACAGTTCACCTCACCACGACCTTGTAATGTATCGCTTCGCAAATGACGGTACCGTAGATTACTCCTATAAGATCGGCTATGAGGGCTCTCAATATGAAGATGTTGTTTCCTTGAAGGTGCAGGAAAACACGGTTATTCTTTCTGGTGTCAGCGCATCGGTGCATATCGGCACGTACTACTTTGTAAAGATCGTTTACCCGGATGGCAGCGACTGGAGTTACGAATCCCCTATATTTTACAATGCTACGTTTGATTACGAAGAAGAAGATGCGTTTTACTATTATGAAGGACTGGAAGATCCTTTCGCCAATGGGTACAAAGTAGCAATAGAAGGAGAGAAGATTGTGCTGGAAGGTCCTATGGGCTATACACACACTGAATTCTACCAGGACAATAAAGTATTTCACCAGTATACAATCGAATACACCACCGTGCGGTTGAATGGCGACGGCACAAGAGATGCCAGCTTTGGCGTGAACGGCTCTTTGCCAATGGGCAGCTATACGTTCCCTGCAAATACAGATAACTATGCACCAAAAACAAGCCCTGTAAGAAAAGTGGTACTGGCCCCGGTGCTTAATGGCACTAACGGCAACCAAGACTTTTCGGTAACGGTTTACAAAGAAGACGAGACCATTGACCAAAGTTTTGGTAATGGCGGAACAGTAACGCTTGATTTTGGCGGCGATGATGTTCCTTTTGCTTATGCCTGGCAGGGCAATGACCTGCTTGTAGGTGGCAGCACCACTAGGCAAACCGGGAGAAGCGATGCCCTTTCCCTGGCACGGTTCACCAGCACGGGTGCACTGGACCCTGCGTTCAATGGAACGGGCAAACAACTAATTCCAACAACAGGACTTGATTTTACCCTCAAGCAAATGCAATTACAGAAAAACGGAAGCAAAAACACGCTGCTTGCCATTGGGGAAACAATGATAGCAGCAGTAGTGCTGGAAGACGACGCCCAACTTACCTGCGTAGAAGACAAGGAAGTGCCTGTATTTGTTGGTGCCAGCAATGCCGTTGTAAAAAACATTGATCCGTCTTTAGCGCCGGCATCTGGCAATGTTGTTGCCAGTTACACACTATCTGGCGCCACAACCGGAAGCGGTTCGGGTAGTGCCAGCGGAAAGACTTTCAACAAAGGCATCACTACGGTTACCTACAAGCTGGCCGGTACCACGACACAAACCTGCACGTTTACGGTTACGCTTTATGACCCGGGTGCACCGTTGCCCGTGAAGCTGGTTGCATTTGATGGCAAGCTAATGCCAACAGGTGCTGTGCAACTGACCTGGCAAACCGCCACGGAAGTAAACAGCTTTCATTATGTCGTTGAACGCTCTGATGAAAAAGGACAATTCATCGAGATTGGAAAGGTTGCTGCCACCGGTGCTGGCTCAGCTTATCTTTTCTCCGACAACAAGCCTTTGCAAGGGATCAATACCTACCGCCTGCGGCTGGTGGATAGCGATGGTAAACAAGCCTATTCTACAACTGTTTCGGTGAACATTGCCAGTCGCAATGCCATCACTCTTTCGCCCAACCCTTCTGTTGGAATGGTGAAGGTGACACTCCAGGGACGTGACAACAAGAACCTTGTCCAGGTGTTTTCTGCCAGTGGCTCACCTGTTTACAGCAGGCAGCATACCGGCAACAACTTTACACTGGATCTTTCCCATCTTCCGAGTGGTGTTTACCTCTTGCGTATGGGCAACGAACAAACACGACTGATCATTGCAAAATAAATCGTCAGCAATAATTCAACAGCAACGTCCCTGCTTCAGCGGGGACGTTGCTTTGTATAGCACAAATGGAGTTGGGGAAAGGGAAAAGTTTACAAGTTCACTAGTTCACGTGTTCACGAGTTTTCAGGCATCAAGCTTCAAACATTGAGCATAGTGAAAACTGCTCCTATTTATTTGCATCAAAGGTTGTCCTTTGAACTTTTTCGTTGTGATAACTATTCAAGAAATCATAGTGATTTCTGCTCAGAAGCCCGGATGGGCTTCAATTTGAATAGCGCCGGGTGAAACCCGGTGTATAAATATGAATGACCAACCAGAACCCCGAATGGGGTTCAATGTGTATTGGTATTGTGCGATGCTCTGGTTATGTGTTGGAAATATTATTTGGTTTGCAAACCCACCCCAAGGCATTACGGCAATAACAAACATTAGGTCACCCCTCCAAGGAGGAGATTGCTGTTTAGCAAGACAGCTTGGGTTAAGGGTAAAATTGAATCATCGTGGCCAATTCGAAAAACTCCCAAATAAATGCAGCGATAAATTTTTCAATAATCAACGCTCACTATTCAATTCTCAAATGAGAGAACATCCTTCCTAATATTCCCTTTACCCGCTGGTTCGGCGCCTTATTGCGCATAGCCTAACGCTTCTTTTTGCTGTAGGAAAAGAATAGTGCAATACAGCGCTTGCAGTTGCTTGCTTTACAAGCCGATAGTTGAGTTTGCATCGAGCAACCTGCAGTGAAGAATGTTTCGAATAAGAAAGACAGCTTACAAAATAAATAGTGCAACGAGTAAAGAATGGCTGTTGTGCGCTGGCCTTGGCAAATCCAGTGGAGCGTTGGATTTGTCTTGAACTTTTGGCTCCACCTTTTGTTTCCAAGACAAAAGGTGGAAAACGACTTAACGTAATGACTGTATGTAACTGAAAGTTACCAGAGTAATACGACCTGTTTTGTGCACGAGTTCACACGTTTTGAGAAATCAATTGGTTAAGAAGTAAACATGGAAATTGAAAACCTTTTGTATTAAACATTCTTCAAACCACAATCAGATAATCTTAAAGTTGACGGCTTGTCAAACTGGAATAAAACCAAAAATTCATTTTCTCAGCTAAATACAAACATTGTTGAAACTGTGATTCTGATTTCCATTACACAAACCGAAACAGCAACGGTGTTGAATCAAAACCCCATCACACCATCTCCAATTTCGCCTTATGCCGCTTTACTTTTTTCAACCCAACCTTATGCCCCGCAACCGCATAATAAAGTATGTAGAGATAAGCCGGCAGCGCACAGAGATAAAAAGAAGCATGGTTAGATATACCAACTTTGTCTTTTAACCCCGTGTACAACAACGGCATCAACGCCCCACCGGCAATACCCATCACCAACAAAGCCGAACCGATCTTGGTAAACCGTCCCAGGTTATGAATGGCAAGCGGGAAGATAGCTGGCCACATCAGGGCATTCGACAATCCCAACAGTGCAATAAAGATAATGGCTGCATAACCCTGGCTCAAGAAAGCGCCGGTAGCAAACAAAATCCCGGAGATTGCCGAAATAGAAAGCGCTTTTTGTTGCGAAACATATTTTGGTATGGTAAAGATCCCGATTACATATCCTACCAACATGGCAAAGAGGGTAAACGAGGTAAAGTATTTTGTTTCTTCCAGCGGAATACCCAGTTCGTTGCCGTAGATACCAATGGCATCACCAGCCAAAACTTCCACGCCAACATACAGGAACAGGCAAAGTACACCCAGCACCAGGTGCGGGAACTGCAGCACCGATTGCTTTTTGGTTTCGGATGATATTTCGCCGCTTTCTTCGCCATCCATGTCAATTTCAGGGAGTGATGATTTGCGGATCATCAGGGCCAGCAACACAAGAATAACCGCCATCACAATGTAAGGATTGATCACCCGGTTAGCCATTTCCTGCAGCAATGCATTTTTGGTGGCGGCGTCAGTTGTTGCAGAAAGTTGTGTGGTCAGCTCGTCGCTATTTTTCAGCACCAAGGCACCCAACACAATCGGGCTTAAAATACCGGCAACTTTGTTGCAGATACCCATGATGCTGATACGCTTGGCCGCACTTTCAATGGGCCCGACAATACTGATATAGGGGTTGCTGGCTGTTTGCAGAATCGCCAGACCGGCACCCTGTATAAAAAGACCGGTAAGGAAAAGCGAAAAGCTACGGACATTCGCAGCAGGAATAAATACCAGCGATCCAACAGCCATCACGGCAAGGCCCCAGGCCATCCCGTTTTTAAAGCCGGTTTTTTTCAGCAGGTAAGACGAAGGAATGGCCAAAAAGAAATAGGCCATGTAAAACGCAAACGTGACAAAAAATGCCTGGATATCGTTTTCCAGTTCACAGGCAATTTTTAAAAACGGGATCAGGGTTCCGTTCAGCCAGGTAACAAAACCAAACACAAAAAACAGAACACCAATAATGAAAATTGCGGACCCGTTGCTTGCTGACGTTTTCTTCATAGAAGCGCTTTAGGTGCTGAAAATAAGAAGGCAGTTTCCTAATTTACGGAGCAAACGATTGCGCAAAACCAAACTTGCTCAATCGTTTGCACACTTCTGCAAGGTGCGCTTTGTTTAGGTTTGAAAAGGCGAATGGGCAGCAATTTCTTTTTCTATCGTTAAAGAGAAAAGGTATTGTATGAATGCCTAGGAATGTAACAACCAACGCAATGAATGTAAAAGAAGATATTCAGGGAGATCATTTGTTTGTGCCTTTTCTGCCTGCGCAAGGTGCGACGGGCATTGACGCAATTGCACAAACGATGCAAAGCTTCGGAAGAAATAAGATAGGACATGCACCGTGGGCGACAACTTACCCGTCAATGCCTGCTGTACAGTTTTCCATTGCATATAGTAATGATAACTTTTATCTGCAGTTTGATGTAGAAGAAGATTTTATCCGGGCAGCAAATGGCAAGGCCAACGAACCCGTGTACGAAGATAGCTGCGTGGAGTTTTTCATCAGCCTGGACGGGGGGGATATCTATTACAATTTTGAATTCAATGCCATTGGTACCGTACTGGCATCTTACGGTGCATCCAAAACTGACCGGCAGTTTCTGCCCTTAAGTTTGGTGGATCAGGTAGAAAGTCAAAGCACCATAAGGCGATTGGCAAAGAGTCTCGTTGTCAGTTGGCAATTAACAGTGGTGATTCCGTTCACTGTTTTTCAAAATCATCCGTCACTAACATTAAGTGGAAAAATTTGCAAAGCCAATTTTTATAAATGCGGCGATCTGCTGCCAGAACCGCATTTTTTGTGTTGGTCGCCGGTGCATAATGAAACACCTAATTTTCACCTGCCGCAGTATTTCGGAACGCTTTCCTTTGCTGTAGCGGAAGTGAATGAATAGCAGAAAAGACTTTGCCCGCTAAGCCTTTGGTTCGCGAATGAAAAATTGAACAGAAAACGATAAATTGACGAAACAACTAAATTGCTGCACTATGGAAAACAAACTGCCTACCATTAAAGAAATTGCTAAACGGTTGAATGTTTCCGTTTCCACGGTGTCAAGGGCCCTGAGCGATCATCCCCGTATCGGCCTGCGCACCAAAATGCAGGTGCAGCAACTGGTGAAGGAACTCGGTTATGAACCAAACGCCAAAGCCATTTCCTTCAAGCAGCAAAAATCATTTGTGGTAGGCGTGATCCTGCCTTTTATCCGCGAAGAGTTTTTTTCGCAGGCCATCAGTGGTATTGAAACGGCCGCCACCGAATCCAACTATACCATCCTTTTCGGGCAGAGTTATGATGATGTGGAGCGGGAGAAAAATGTGGTAGAAGCTTTTCGTAAACAGCGGGTAGATGGTTTGCTGATTTCCCTAAGCAAAGAAACCAACAGTTACGAACACCTGCGGGCACTTGAAAAATACAATATCCCCGTTGTTTATTTCGATCGCATACCGCCTTTCCAGGAAGCCAACAAAGTCTTCTGCAACCTGTACAAAGGCACCGTGGAAATGGTGGGTTGGCTGATCAGTCGCGGTTACAAGCGAATTGCACTGATTAATGGTCCTGATAAATTGGGCGCCAGCAAGGAACGGCTTAATGGCTACATCGAAGGCCACTCCCGCAAAAAGATCAAGGTGGATATGCAACTGGTTGAAAAAACGGACCTCTCCAAAGAAGGCACCTATGCCGCCCTTGAAATGCTGCTGGCACGAAAGAACAGGCCGCAGGTTGTCATTACGTTTAATGAATATGTACACATGGATGCCGTGCAGTATGCACAGCAACAAAACATCTTGGTAAACCGTGATGTTGTTTTTGCCAGTTATGCCAATCTGCCCATCACCAATTACACAGCTCATCCGCCGCTGGTATCGGTTGAGCAATACCCATACGGACAAGGTGAAAAGGCGATGGAGATCATGATCGCTCTCCTTGGCAAAAAAATGGATGCGGATTACAATCCCAACGAGTTCCAGGTGGAAGAGATGCCGGCTACACTTGTCATGCATCCCAATACAAGACCGTAAGATTTCAGCACCCTTAGTATTGTATACATGCATTGCATGAACAAGGCAGCAATGCTTGATATTTCGTTGTGCACACATTCACCTGCAAGTGTAATGCATTTGAAAAGATTGACTTGCAAGAGAGTCTGCGTTGATGCATTGGCAATCATTCAATAGAACTTATAGTGCCATCATCTTCTCCTTAGCTTCAATAATTACGATTTGATGAATCTTCTGAAAGCCTTGTCCAGAAAGGATTTGGCTGAATCAATTGCTGTAAACTAATTGGCATTGATCTACCTTGTGCCTTTAACTTTTCTTCTCTTTGAACCCGACGATGCGTCGCTCCATAGCAAACACGTTGCAAGGATTTTCAAATACTCATTTTTCAAAAACTTGCGCAAACGTTTGACCACGTTGTTCAAACGTTTGCGCATCGGCACACGGCCATTCGCTCTTTTTTTAGCTTAAAAAATCGTCATAGTATCGTTTTGAAATTAACAGAGTCTTTTCATTCAATTAAGATTTGATTAACACAAAAAGCTTGCACCAGGTGATACCAAAACTGGTTTTTTAAATGCAATGCATTGTTCAAACCAAATCACAATAACCCGCTGAATGACCCTCTTTAAACAGGGAGACAAAGTCAAACTAACGTATACAATGAGGAAACGATTGTCACACGCTGCTGCCAGCCTTAAAGGTTTACTGATTGGTTCCGTTTTATTCCCGGCTTCGGTATTGAATGCACAAAAGGATTCAGCCATCCGGCACAACGATACCGCTTCGTTAACGGTTACGGCCAATGGTGCGCTGGCACCCCGTTCGCTCACAGGTGGCCTGGCCAGCACGGTGCCGTTGCAAAATGTAAATGCGCATCCCTACCTCTCCCTGCAGCAAATGCTCAAAGGGAATGTCGCCGGTGTACATATACAGGAGCCCAGCGGCGAACCGGGTACAGAACAAAACATTTTTATCCGTGGCATCAGTTCACCGCTGCTGAGCAAGCGGGAACTGTTCGACCAGCAGGCGGCTGTTTACCTGAACGGCATACCGCTGACAGGCGACAATCCTTTTGTGTATGAGATACAGAAATATGACTTCAACCGTGTTGGACCGGCAACCAACCTGCTTGCTGCTGTCAATCCTAATAACGTTCAATCGATCGAGGTCATAACCGACCCAGTACGGCTTGCAGCGCTGGGACCGGTAGCTGCTAACGGTGCCATCTGGATCACCACCAAAAATGCGCATGCGGGTTACCGTGAGATCAGTGTCAACACCTACACGGGCCTGGCACTGCGGCCACAGATAACACCGGTGAATGCCGCTTACGAAAATGATTTTCGCAAACCGTTTTACAATCAGTTTGGCACCATCAACGACCGGCTAAACTACCCGCCGTTTCTTCGCGATTCTACCAATGCCGATTATTACGGGCCGGCCAATTGGGGGGATGTATATTATAAAAACAGCCTGCTGTACAACGTTGATATGAGCCTGACGGGTGGTTCGGAACGGGCCAACTTCCGGTTCTTTACCGGTGTGACAAAAAATGCCGGGAATGCCGACAATACAGCTCTCAACCGCTACACCGGTTCGTTCTTTATCAACGTAGCGCCACTGCACTGGCTAATGGTTTCTAGCATGATCAATTACAACAAGCTGGATCGTACCCGCAACCGCAATGTACGCGACCGTCTTGCCGAGCAGCGCTACATTCCCGATCTTATCAACCCACTCACGCCGAACAGGAACCTTTACACGGCCTACCTCACGGAGTTTGACAAAGCCATCGACCGCAACTCGTCAGACCTGGTGCAGGGATACCTTTCCATCAGTGCCAACCTGCACAAGTTTCGCTACAAAGGGCAATTGAGCTTTGATTATAACGAAGGGCTCCGCGAAGCGTTCTGGCCCACCACGTTGCTGGAAGGAAACAATTTTGTATCGAACTATTTTGGGTACAACCAGCGTTCAGTGATCAGCAACACACTGACGTATGGCATTGACCTTGGTGGTGGAAAAAGCCTGTCGCTGGAAGGCGGGCAAAGCTTTCAATCCGACGAATACAAATACAACTATGCTTATGCCTACAATACACCTAATGATTATATCAAGATCAACGTGGTGAATGGTGACCCTAACGCTGCCGATTACCTCGACCCGAGGGGCTTCCGTGTGTATTATTTCCCCGGTAAAATGCAGGCAAGGCTGGCGTCTTTTTACGGTCAGGCTACTTACGATCACAAAGGGATCTTCAGCCTGAGTGGCGTTGCCCGTCGCGATGGTTCTTCTAACATGCAACCCGATAACCGGTGGTTCACTTCGTTTTCCGGTGCCGCCGGTTGGAACATCAAAGAGCATTTGCTTAGCGACAACAACACCTTTAGCTCCCTTTCCCTCAATGCCTCGTTTGCCCGCCTGGGCAAGCTATTGAGCGATGACCGCTTTAGTGCCGGACCGCAATACCGTGTTGACCTGGGCTGGAGCAACGAACCCACCATTGGTTCCTATGCCGGGCTACCGGGCATTTCCCGGCCTTATACAAGCGGCTGGGTAGGTTACGGCATTCCCGGGGCTTACAGTGATAAACTGAATATTGGTGTGAAGCTTGGCCTCGCAAACGAAAGGATCAAGCTGGCGCTGGATGCGTACAGCCGCGATGACAAGGACATGCTGCTGCCGATACCGGTGGCTTCGGAATGGGGTTACACCGGCGCTTATCTCTCCGGGCTGCGTGTTGCCAACAAAGGATTGGATTTTTCTTTACTGGCTGATATTGTTCCCGCCAAAAATAACGGCTTTAGTTGGGTGCTTACCACCAATGCCAATTACAACAGGAATAGCTTAAAAGCCTTGCCCGATGGGTTGAGTGAACTGGTGATCGGCAACCAAAAGCTGGTGGTTGGCGAAAGGGTAGATGCGTTCTGGTTGCTGCAGAATAAGGGTGGCTTTGCCACTGACGCTGATGTGCCGGTATCGCCGCAAACAGGCCAAAAGCTCAATTTTAAAGGTGTTGCCCTAAAAGCCGGCGATCCCAGTTGGGCTGACCTGAACGGTGATCATACCATCAACGATGCAGACAAAACCCTGATGGGACAATACATGCCGAAAGTTACCGGCGGGCTCGGAAGCTCGTTTGGATACAAAGCATTTACCCTTGATGTACAGTTTTATTTTGCCCTGGGACACAATGCGCTTAACCGCTATGCCGCTTCGCGTCTTGATTTCATTAACACGGAAGTGGCCAATAATATCAACTCGGTGAAAGAGATCACGTTCTGGGAAAAGAAGCAGGACCTGTCAAGTTTCCCTGTTTACAATCCCTGGAGTACAGTAGTGGCTTACCGTCCCGACCAGGACCTGTTTTTAGAAGACGCCTCGTTTGTAAAACTGCGTTCCCTGACACTGCGGTACAACCTGTTGAAAAATACAACCCAGACAAACCGCCTACTGAAAGGCTTCAGCGTTTATGCAACGGCAACCAACATGTTCACCCTTTCTTCTTTCAAAGCCGATGATCCCGAACTGGTGAATTACAACGGTTATTACGATGGGTACGGGTTACCGATTCCGCGGGCCATCATTGCCGGTGTAAAGCTCGATCTCTAGCCTCATCCCATTCAAAACAAAAATGAATACCAAACAAAACACGTATGATAACGGTACTGTATAAACGTTTTGGAAAACTGAAGCCGGCGCTCGTCCTGCTGCTTTTGCTGGCAACGGCCTCCTGCAACAAGCAGTTGGATGTGGATGCCTCCCGGCAGGCCAAAGAGGCAGGTCACTGGACAAAATACGAAGATGCCCGCAGCGGACTCATAGGACTTTACGGCCTGTTTCGTGCCGCCGTTGCCGATAACAACGCACACTGGATGTGGGGCGAACTTCGCCAGGGCGACTTCCGATCGGTTTTCCGCCCGGACCTAAAAGCCATCACGGAAGGCAATCTCAATGCTTCGTTTCCGCTGCTGGAAAGCGTCAGCAACTGGCGCCGATTTTACGCGGTGATCAACGCCAGTAACTTATTTATTGAAAGAGTGCACGGTTGCCTGGCCGACAAACGCTACACCGAATCTTACTTAAAGCTGGATATTGCGCAGGCCCGCACCATTCGTGCTTTTGCTTATTTCTACATGTCCAGGATCTGGGGTGATGTGCCGCTGATCACCCGATCAAACGATGGTGAGTTTGAGTCTCTGCCCCGCACTAAACAGGAAGCCGTGCTTTCGTTTGCCGAAACAGAGTTGGTGGACGCTGCGCAGGCCCTGCCTTACCTCTATTCGGGCAACGATCCTGAGCAGTTGTTCCCGGCCAACTATTACGGTGTGTCGCAGGACACCTGGTTGAATGCACCATTCAACCGGCTGGCGGCCTATGCCATTCTTGCCCACATCAGCGCCTGGCAGGGACATTACCTGGATGTGGCCACCTACACGGATTTTATCCTAAACAACTATACCAAAAGCAACCTCAGTTTTGTTACTACCGACCAGTTGGTGAGCCCAACTGGTTTTTTCCAGGCAGGCAATGAAAACTATAACCAACTGTCGGCGTTCAACTTTATTTACAGTCGTGGCGAAACCACAACCGATGGTCACATTGAGCAACTGACGCTTGCCAATACCACCAACTACACTATGTCGAAGCAACTGCCCGACATCTATGTACCCAAGGATTCCATCTCCCGGATCTTTCCTTCCGGCTTTGGCAACGACCAGCGTTTTGGTATCGACATCCGTTACACACCGGCTCTCCTGCTAACAACTTATTTTGAAAACTACAACGCCGAAGTGCCGGTGTTTAAAAAGATCCGCGTGGTGAACGGAAACGTGTCGGGAAATTTTGCGGTGTACAATTCCTCTATTGTGTTTACAAGGCTTGAAGAGATCCGGCTCCTGCGTGCCGAAGCCCTGGCCGTTGTGGGAGCGCAAAGTGAAGCCGTGGTGCAGCTAAATGCTGTTCGCACCAGCCGCGGACTGCAACCCGTAACACTTTCTCCTTCGATTGACCTGCTCACAGAAATTTTTGCCGAAAGAAGACGCGAGCTGATGGGAGAGGGCTGGCGCTGGTACGACCAGGTTCGGTACAACCGCCTGAAAAGAACAGACCCCGCTTTTAATGTCCTGCTTACCGAAGGCGGCATCTACTGGCCTGTTGCAGAAGAGGTGCTGACTCGCAATCCCAGGATCGAACAAAACAGCTTCTGGCGTTAATTCAAAACCATGCGTATGAAAAGAAAGAATTTTCGATATGACGTTTTAATAGCAGCCGCTTTTCTTGCAGTCATTGGCCTGGCAACCGGCTGCAAAAAAACCGACGACAGCTACAAGAACTATTCGCCGACCGCTGGCAACTTTAACGGCAGTGCGTTGCAATACCTGCAGTCACAGCCCGGTGTTTACGACTCCATGCTGCTGGCCATAAACCGGGTGCCCGGGCTGGCTGATACACTTTCTGCAAACGAAGTAACCTTGTTTGCCGTGAGCAACCGCAGTTTTGCGCTGGCCCTGCAAAACATTAACCAGGCCCGTATGGATTCTATTCCCCGCATGCCCCTTCTTTCCATCAACACCATCGATGCGGCCGTGCTGGATACTTTTCTCACCCGCTATGTTTTACGCGGACGAGCCACCAGTGAAAGCATTGTTACGTTTACAGATGGCCGCTTGTTCTCTTCCGTTAAATACGATTACGGCATGCACATGCTGTACAGTCAAACCAATGCCTCCGGCTTTAAGAACGGCGGTCCCAAGGTGATTACGTTCAGTGATCCAAAGAACTCCATCTTCACCCGGTACTGGGTAAGGGTGAATACCATCACGGTGGACATTAAAACGACCAATGCCACGGTACACCTCCTGCCGCCCGGTCATGATTTCGGCTTTGGCGATGACTTTATCCGCCGTGTCAACCAACGGTGATCCTTCCACAACACGATTGAAAAAAGAAGATACGTAAGCATGAAAAAATATACATTTCAAACAACGCTTCCGCTCAAATTTTTGCTGGCAGCAACAGTGCTGCTCAGTGTGGTGGTTTCCTGTAAAAAATACCTGCCGGAAGAACGGGAAACAGTAGGGGTGGACTCGCAGTTTACCATCGACCTCCTGCAACCGGTATTGGGCCGTACCACTTATTTCTCCAATACC
This sequence comes from Flavisolibacter longurius, assembly GCA_013327885.1. Lineage (GTDB taxonomy): Bacteria > Bacteroidota > Bacteroidia > Chitinophagales > Chitinophagaceae > Flavisolibacter. The sequence goes on from JABUMY010000017.1 coordinate 29,733, forward strand.
TTTTTTAAAGGGAGCACCACGTTCCCGGCCGATTTTAAGATCGTGAATGTGCGTCGCCGCAACGGTGATGCTGCTCCTGAACTCACCGATGTTTTTCCTGTCAAAGTTTGGAAAGAAGCCTATGATGGCACCGAAACTTCCCTGGCGGAAATTGAAGCCAAGCGGCAATTGCAAAACAGGCCGCTTTTCGAGATCGGTCCGCACTCCGGAGAGTTTATCATGTGGGGAGAGGCCCGTTCGAGCTTTGTACGTTCGCAGCCTGATTCGGGATACCTGTTCGATGTGGAATTGAGCAATTCCGGTGGCCGGCGTTATTTCCGCAATTTCCGCCTGATGCCGATGAAGGAGCGTCCGTTTGAGCCTTCCAACGTAAACGCCATTTCAGGACAGCCGCTTTCTAACGGCGTTTTTCCCAGCCAGGTTACCCTCATCAAAGGTGCTTCCAAAGACCGTTACCTTTCTTTTTTCGACGTTGATGTTTTTATCCGCAAACAGCTTGACCCCACAAAATCCGGCAGCGGCAACACGCTAACGTTCAAATTTCGCGATACCCTGTACAAACCCATGAACCCGGCGCAGTTCTCTACTACAAACTGGGCCAGCCTGGTGCACGGTTTCAACATGAAAATGACCGATTCATCTGTCACGTACGATGTAGCCTACCCGGTACCGTTAGTGGAACTGCCAACAAAATTCACCAGCCCTGATGGCAAGCGGGCAAGGGTTCGTTTTACGTATTCAAGAATCGGTTTTGGCGGCAGCCGCGAGGATGCCTCTTTTGGCCTTGACTTCGCTATCTATGAACCGGGCGACTGGGAGATCGTTTTTGCCTTTAAGAACGACAATCCAAAATTCATCAATGACTAATTCAGCTTCGTTAACAAAGCAAAATTGACTTCAATGAGAATAAAGATTTACCTGCTCTCCCTTGCTTTGACAGCCCTTTTCTGCACGGAAGGTTTTGCGCAAAACAAGATCACTGTATCAGGTGTGGTCAGGGATAAGAATGGCGATGCCGGTATGAGCGGCGTAACCATTGCGGCCGGCAACCCGCCAAAAACACTGGGCACCACCGATGATAAAGGTTCGTTCACGGTAAGCGTGGATGCCGGTACCTCCCTGCAATTTTCGTTCAGCGGGTACGAGACCGTGAACCGCACCGTAACCGCAGGCAGCCGTGCGTTGGAGATCACGCTGGCACCGCGCCAAAATTCGATGACGGAGGTGATCGTCCAGGGCTTTAAGTCAAAGACCCGCGAAACCTCAACGGGTTCCAGTACCATCATTACGGGTAAAGCCTTGCAGGACGTACCGGTGTCAAACGTGATGGAACTGCTGCAGGGAAAAGTGGCCGGCCTGAACATCCAGAATAACAACGGTTCGCCCGGTGGCATGGGAACGATACAGATGCGTGGTCTTTCTTCCGTTAACATTTCTGCCGATGGATTTCTCACGCCAACATCACCCTTGTTTGTAATCGATGGTGTGCCGGTGGATGTAAATACCAACTACGAATACGGCTTCCAGGGTGGTGGCCCCGGCATTAGCCCGCTGGCGCTGATCCCACCGGAAGACATCGAGCAAATGGATTTTTTGAAAGATGCGGCCGCCACTTCGCAATACGGTTCCCGCGGTGCCTATGGTGTCATCATCGTCACCACCAAACGCGGTAGTTCCAAAGTGCCCATCATCCAGTATTCATCTAACTTTTTTGTAAAAAGCCCGCCCAAGCTGCGCAACGTGATCGGTGGAAAAGAAGAACGCTTAAGCCGCATCCGGGCCATTATGGCGTATGATACCAGCTATGCCGCCGCGCAGGCGCTTATCAATGGCACCAATTTCTTAGCTGATAGCTTAAACCCATATTTCAACAACGCTACCAACTGGCAGGATTATTTTTTCCGCTCCACCTACAACCAGCAGCACAACCTGAGTATCTCGGGTGGTGATGTGCGTTTCAATTACAAAACAAACCTGAACTACTACCAGGAGAACGGTATCATTCAAAACACCGGCTTCCGTCGCTACTCGCTGAGCATGAATGCAGCCTACCAGCCAACGGAAACCTTTCGTGCCATGATCAACCTCAGCACATCGCTGGGACAAAAGCAGAACGGCAGCGGGGTAGGCCTGGTGCAGACCGGTGTGGCTTCGGGTGCTTCCACTTCATCATTATTGCCACCACCATCGCTGTTCTCCGAAAACAACAGTGTGCTGGCTGCATCCACAGTAAAGAACAACAACAAAACCTCCAACATTTCCTCTTCCTTCGATATTTCGTATGAGCCCATCAAAGGCATTCGCTTTGGCAACCTGTTAAGCTACAATTTTAACTCGGGCACGACGGATCGTTTTACCGCTTCTACACTGAACAACGGATCATCGGAAGCCTATAGCTATAACGACCGCACCTATACTTTGTACAACCGCTCTATCATCAACTTTGTAAAAGCGGTGAACAACCTGCACAATTTCAGCGGTTATCTTTTTAACGAGATCAACAGCTATGGCTTTAAAGCAAACGCCATCCAGTTGAACCAAACGGCGCACGACCAGGTGGAAGGACCGATCGGGTACAATTCCAACATCACCGGCGGCGGTACGCTGAACAATATCAAGGACACAAGGCAACATGGCTACGGCGGTTCGTTTTCGTACAACTTCGACCGCAAATACGTGATTGATTTCAGTTACCGCTTCGACGGACTTTCTACCAACGGGCCTTCGCAGGGGTATTCGCAAAACCCTTCCATCAGTGCCCGCTGGAACTTTGGACGCGAAAAATGGTTTGACAAAGCCTACTGGCTGAACTATGGTTCTATCCGCGCAAGCTGGGGCCGCAACATCAAGCCTACTGGTAACATCTTTGATGTGTACGGAAAATACATCGCCGGATCGCAGTACAACAACGATCCCACGGTGACCATCGATTTCGGTACAGCGCCTAACGTCAACTTCCTGCCCGAAACACAAACGCAAACCAACGTTGGTCTGGAGTTTGGCCTTTGGGACAATACCGTCAGCGCTACGTTTGAAACCTATTACCGCTCTATCGACAACCAGGTGATTGGCGTAACGCTTGCCGACATCAACGGCTTTGGCAAAGTGCAGACCAACGCAGTAAGTCTTGTTAACTATGGCTTTGATTACAGTACTACGTTCCGCTTATTCAAGAAAAGAAAAGTGAACTGGGACCTGAGCATCAACGGTGCCCTAAACCGCGATGTGCTGACACAGCTTCCCAACGGCCTGCGGCAAATGGAAATCTCCATCAACGACGCCGGTGGCAGTGTTCCCATTATCTACCGCATTGGCCGCAACTCGTTGTCCAACCTGCTGTACCATACGCAAGGCGTTTATGGCAGCACGGGCGACGTGCCGGTAAACCTGGCAACAGGCAGACGGCAGCAACTTGGCGCCGGATCAGGCTTTTATTTCCAGGGTGGCGATCCCCGCTGGACAGATGTTAACGGCGACTACGTGATCGATGCCAATGATCTTTTGCCCCTTGGCAACCCGGTTCCGAAAGTAACGGGCGGTATCAATTCGCGTACAACCTACAAAGGCTTTACGCTGAACGTAAACGTTACGTATACGCTTTTCCGTGACCTCCTGAATTCTACCATGGCAGGCATGTTCCAGAACTACATTGTGCCGGTGCCGGCCAACGGCCAGCCAACAGCCTTGCTGCCGATCAATGATTTTAATTTCTGGCGGCCAACCGATATGGGCAAAGGCGTGGGCACTGTGGATGCGGCCTTTCCTAACCCTTATGATTTTCGCAGGGCGGGCATTCTGCAGCCTTTCCGCACCAACCAAACGCTTTTCCTCGAGGACGGATCGTACTGGAAGATCAACAACGTGGTGGTGGCTTACAACGTGGACCGCAACCTGATCCGGCGCTATGGCATGACCTCGCTGCGACTCTCTCTAAGCGCTAACAATATTTACACGTTTAGCAATTACAGCGGTCCCGACCCGGAGCTGGTAACGGCCCTCGGTCGCGATGTGTCGGGAGGTTTTCCCAATGCCCGCAGTTATGCCATCGGTGTCAACATCCAGTTTTAAAAACCTGAAAGAAGAAACAACATGAAGCGCATACTTTATTTTTCTCTCTTGCTGCTAATGGCAACTGGCATGGGAAGCTGTAAAAAATACCTCAGCCTTGATCCGCCCAGTGACCTTTCGGGCAACAACTTCTGGCAAACAAAAGCCGATGTGGAACAATACACCAACGGCCTGTATGAATTGTTACGCAAAGCCGTTTTTCGCAACGACATGAAGGCTGGTCCGGGCAACGATGAATTTCCCTTTTTTGCCTGGGGCGGCGACATGCGGGGCGCACCGGTACAGGCTAACCGCGATGGCTCTATTTCCTTCCGCGGTGAGTACGTGGACAATCTTGCCTTTAACAACATTCGTGCGGTGCTCAACAGCGGCTACGGCTCTTATTTCAATGCGGTGCGGTTTACCCGCTGGGATCGTTTTTACAAAGTGATCGCTTCGGCCAATATTCTTTACGATCGCATTGACGGCGTGCCCGAAAATGCACTGACGGCGGCTGAGAAAGCACGGTACAAAGGCGAAGCCGTGTTTATGCGCTGCCTGACCTATTTTTTTATGGTGCGGCTTTGGGGTGATGTTCCTTATTACACCAATGCCTACAATACCGAGCCGCTGCCGCGTACACCGATGGTGGACGTATTGAAAGGCTGCGTGGCCGACATGATGGCGGCAAAAGACGGCCTGCCCTGGACTTATGAAAACACGGCGCTGGTGGCCGTACGGGCCATGCGGGGTTCAGCCCTTGCCTTGCTCATGCACATGAACATGTGGCTGGCAGGTTTTGACTCGGCAAGCGAAACAGCCTATTACGAAGCGGTAGATGCACTGGGTGATGAACTGCAAAGCGGTGGTGCCACAGCGTACGAGTTATTGCCTCTGCAAAGGACCCGCGAGATCTTCAAAGGCCGTTCAAAAGAAGGCTTGTTCGAGATACCGCAGAACGTGAACTATGGTGAATCGTTTGGCTATTCGGCGTTCTCCGATAACGTGCTGTATGCGCCCTACAAAACACAGGTGATCAAAGCCAGCTTTCTTTCTTACGAGAAGGATTTTATGGAAGAGATCTACCCACGCAGCGAAGCCGATGGTCGCAAGCAGGTTTGGTACGATGAACGTTACATGTACAATGGCGATGGCAAATTCCTGATGCTGAAGTTTACCAACGTATATGCCAACGAAAACGCAGAAGACCTAAACCCCGATGACAACCAAACAGTGTTTCGCCTGCCTGATGCTTTGCTGCTGCATGCAGAAGCCCTGGCCAAACTGGGTAACGCGGTGGAAGCCCGCCAGGTGGCCAACAAAGTGCGGGCCCGTGCCGGCGCTGCCGATTTGACCACCTCGGGTACGGACCTCCTGGACGATATTTTTTTTGAGCGTTGTCGCGAACTGATGGGAGAGGGGCACTACTGGTACGACGTGGTGCGGCAAAAGCGCATCATCGACTTCCGCTACGAATACGGTTACCACTGTACGGTGGAACAATTCAAAGCCGGCGCCTGGACCTGGCCGCTCGATCCGGCCGTTCGGGTGAACAACCCGAAAGTGACCTTAAACAATTATTGGCAATAACCTAACCTGCTTTACCACAATGAAATTCTTTTCTTCCGCAAAAAAATTGTTGGCAGTGACTGCACTGGTTGCAGTGACCATTGGCTGCCAGAAAAAGGACTATTTCGAAGACACCGGCAAGCACGAACCCAATTTTGGCGGTACGGTGCTGCAATACCTTAAATCAAAACCGGGCATGTTTGATTCGGTGGTAAGGGTGATTGACCTGGCCGGTATGAACGAGGTGTTTGAAAAAGAAGAGATCACATTTTTTGCACCGGCTGATTCTTCTTTCCGCGCCACGCTTTTATCGCTGAACCGGCAACTGGCGCAACTGGGACAAAAAGAAGTGCGGTCGCTCAGCCAGATCAAGCCTGAAGTGTGGCGGGAGCAGCTTGCCCGCTACCTGTTCAAAGGAAAACGCGGCATGAATGATTTTCCCCAGTTGGACCCGGCAAACGTTTCGGCTTACCCAGGGCGGATTTACAGCGCTTATGATGGCGATATCATGAACATTGGCGTGGTGTACAACGATGCCGGTGGCGTAAAATATGCCGGCTACCGCCAGTTGCTGCTGTCCTACATTCCTTCGCAGTCAACACCACTTGACTACCAAAGCTGGTATGCCGTGTTTGTGGCTTCTGTGAACATAGCACCCACTAACGGCTATGTACATGCGCTGCAGTTTGCCAACCACGAGTTTGGCTTCAACTCCCTCCAGTTCACAGAAAAAGCCCTGGCCAAAGGCATCGATTAAGAGCGACCAAAACAATCATTCATTCCACATTATAACATTGATATGATCAGATTCATAAACAGAACACTAGGGAAAAAAGCAGTGCCGCTTTATGCGATGGCATCCCTGCTTTTCTTTTCCTGTGTAAAATCAAAGTTTGAGCCGGTTGAGCACTACCCCGACCCGCCGCCAACGCTGGTAAAATTTGTTGACCGTACGCCCAACCCGGCCATTGGTGCCGAAGGCTCTGTGGTCACCTACCAGGTAACCGGCCTGAAAGGAAAGGAAGGGCAATTTAAATTCTTTCTCAACCAAACCGAAGCTGAAGTGGTGGAAGTGCAGGAAGCTGCGGTAAAGGTAAAAGTGCCGGCCAATGCCAGCACCGGTGGCGCTGCTGTGCTGATCAACGGTGAATATTATTTTGGACCGACCTTCACCGTGCGGGGTAAAGTGACCATCGATCCGTTGTTCAATACCGATGCTTACCGCAGCAATGCATTCATCGAGGGCATTATCAAAGCTTCGGGAACCAACTATCTTCTTTATGGCGGCTTTTCCAATTACAACAACAAAGCAACTACCGACAAACCTGTTACCGGTATTGCCCTGGTAGATGTGAACGGCGTGTTTGCCGGTACGCAGTTGAACATGGGTAAGGAAGGCTTGAATGGCCCGGTAGGCGGCGTGATCTTTACACCCAGCAGCAAGTTCCTGCTTGCCGGGTCGTTTACAAAATTCGATACGGTCGGCAACATCAATAACCTGGTGCGGGTCAACAATGACGGCACCCTGGAAACGATGGTGGTAGATGTGATCAATCCCGATCCCGCCAACTTTCCTGATGACAGCAAAGCCACCGTGCCTTCCTTCAACGGTGGTACCCTCGGTGCTATCTCTAAATTATTTACGGATAACCTTGACCGTGTGATCGCCGTTGGCAACTTTTTCGGGCATACCAGCACATTTTATGAGCGTTCCACCAAAACAGGACCTTTTCTCGACAGGGTGGAAGTGCGGCAGATAGTACGGATGAACAGCGACGGCTCTTTTGACTCTACCTTCAATTTTGACAGGGCAACAGGGAAAAGTTATGCCGGCGGCAACGGCTATGTTTACGACGCCGTGCAACTGTCGAACGGCAAGATCATCCTGGCCGGCAACTTTACCAATTTTAGCGGCAAAACGGTTAACTACATTACCGGCATCAACATGGAAACCGGCTTGCCGGACGAAAGCTTCAACAGCGGCGGTACCGGTGCCGATGGTCCTATTCAACAGGTAACCTACAACAGTGCCACGGGGCGGTTACTGCTCACCGGTACCTTCCGCCATTACAATGGTCAGGAGGCTAACGGTGTAGTGATGATCAAAGAAGACGGCAGCATCGATCCTTCCTTCACATTCAGAACAACTGCAGGCGGCATTCCCAATTTTGCCGGCCAGTTGACCAATGGAAAAGTCATTGTATCGGGCTCGTTTACGCACTACGACGGCATTGTGCGTCCGGGCATGGTCATACTCAATGCCGATGGTTCGCTGGCTGCCGGTTATAACAACCTGGGTCTATTCCGCGGGCAGGTAAATGATATGATCGAAACACCGGCCGTCGCCGGCGTTCCAACGGTCATTCTCGTCGGGTCCTTCGATCGCTTCGACAACAGGCAGGTTGGCAACATTGTCAAGTTTCGCATTGAAAATTAAACTAACGAAAACGTTCAAGCAATATGAAACAATTTACTATCGGGTTCAGGTCAGTTGCAGCAAGGTTTGCCTGCATCCTGGCAGGTTTTGTGCTCCTGCTGACCGCCTGTAACAAACCCTTTCCTGACACAAGGGAAAAAGATGGGGGTGGCAATGGTGAGCAGGCCGCTATGCAACGCAAAGTCATGCTGATTGTGGTTGATGGCGCCGTGGGCTCGGAGGTAAGAGCAGCGCTGCCACCAACGCTTAACAGCCTCCTTGATTTTTCTATTTATTCCTGGGATGCGCTGAGCAGCTACCAGAACGCACCTGTTACGAACGCCGAAGGCTGGGCCAACCTGCTCACCGGTACGGGCAGTAGCAAGCACAATGTGTCGACCGAAGATTTTGCCGGTAACAACCTGGCCGATTATCCCTCGCTGTTCACCCGCCTGAAGCAGGAAAAGCCGTCCTTACAATCGGTGGCCATTACGGCTTCGCAAAGCCTGGCAACAAATCTTGCGGCCGATGCCACAAAAAAAGAAACCAAGGGGAGTGATGCCGCGGTGAAAGAGGCGGTGATAGCCGAATTGTCTTCCGGCAATCCTGATCTCCTGTTGGCACAGTTCAGCAGTGTGGACGAAGCCGGTAAAGCGGCGGGTTATTCCGTGGCGTCCGCCGGGTACAAAGCCGCCATCCTGCAGGTAGATGCCTACATTGGCGAGATCCTCACGGCCATGCGTAACCGTACGAATTTTGCCGCTGAAAACTGGATGGTACTGATCACTTCCAACAAAGGCAGCAATACCGTATTTACGCCGCCCGGCGGCTCACAATGGAATGCATTTAACGATGCAGCCCACAATACGTTTTTTATTAATTACAATCCGCGTTTTGTCAGCCAAAACCCGGCAAAGCCCTCCACCATTATTCCTTACGTTGGTACTACGCCGCTTTATGTTGACCAGGAAACCAGTCGCTCCCGTGTGCTGAATCCGCAGACCAATTTGGATATGGGCGCCACTGGTGGCTATACCATCCAGTGCAAGGTGAAGATCCCGCCCGGAGGCTATTATTATCCGGCCATTATCGGAAAGCGGGCAAGTTTTGCCGGTGGCCAGGTAGGTTGGGTCTTTTTCCTGGAAGGCAATATCTGGATGATGAACATGAGCCAGGCAGGCGCCGGCAACCGGCAGGTAGCCGGCGGCGTGGTGGCCGACAACCAGTGGCATACATTGACTGCCGTAGTAAGACAGGAAGGAACGCAGCGTAACGTTTATGTGTACACGGATGGTGTGCCCAGTTCAGGCAAAACCAATATTGCTGACTGGGGCAACATGAGCAGCCCGGCACCGCTGACCGCCGGTTTTATTCCGGGGTCACGAAATGGCGGCAGCTATAGTCCCAACAACTTCCGCATTACGGATATCCGTTTGTACAACACCGCATTGCCTGCCGACTACATCGCTTCTAATTATTGCAAAACCGATGTAGGAGCCGACGATCCTTACCGCGACAACCTGCTAGGCTTCTGGCCTGCCACCACCGTTTCGCCAGACAAGTTGATGGCGGACCTGAGTGGCAACAACAACCCCATGACGGTGGACAGCTACAACCCGGGATCGTTCAGTGATATTTCAGCCTCTGTTTGTCCCAGCATTTCCGAAAGTATTTACGCCACCGTTCCCAATTCGGTTGATGTCGTTTTCCAGATCTACCAGTGGCTGGGCGTGATTGCACCGCCATCCTGGCAGCTTGACGGCAAAAGCTGGATACCGGCCTACTCAGATGTAAAAGGATAAGGACCGAAAACGAAAAGAACCAAAATAAAAGGATCGAACATGCAGCAACTTGTTCTGTTTAAAAAAATGAATGTTCTTCTTCTCCTGGCAATTGTCTTTGCGGCCTGCCAGAAGAAGAATGATTTTAACTACACCGATGGCACACCCGGTGACGGCGAACCCACATCGAATATCAGCGTGGATACTGCCAACAAAGGCGTGGACGTAAGCAAATACGCCCAGGCAAGGGTGTTCCCGGGTCTTGTTTGCGCGGATGAACCACGGTTGCAAAACCTGTCGGTAACACTGGACCTGAACTACAATTATGTAGGGGAGAAGCTGCGCATCAACGTGCCGCCGCAGCCACAGTTCAGCACCGGTTTGTATGCCGCACCCGGCGAACTGGTAACGATTGATGTGCCGCCCGGTGAGTATTCCCTTTCGGCGCAGATCGGTGCCTGGACCGACAACCTTTCCGCCATTCAAACGCCACCCCGCGACCCGGTGATCTACTCCCGTACCCAACTGGCGCCGGGCCGCAACTACCTGCGCAACCTGTATGGCGGCCATATTTACATTTACGCCGGCCGGCCGCTTCCAACACCCCTTAACCTGGTGTTCAGCAACGTGGTCAGATCACCTGATTACGTACTGGGAAAAACAACCAATGAAACCTGGAAAGCTGCGGTTGCTGCCTCCTGTGTTCCCTGGATGGAACTGCGCAGTGAGAACATGATCTTCGTGGTGCCGCGTGAATATATCCTGTCACGACCCATTGCCGATATCACGGCCTCCATGCAGGAGTGGGACAATATCATCAAATACGATTTTTACGAGTGGGAAGGCCTGGTGGAAAACCCTGCCGATCCTGTTGACAAAGCACCGTTGCTGCCCCTGCGCATCGTGCTCGACATCATGCCTTCCGTAGGCTACGGGCACAGCGGCTGGCCCATTGTGGCTACCAACGATTATTCCTGGTACGATGGTATTGGCAACGTGGCAATGATTAACGGCGGCGGTAACTGGGGTTATTACCACGAAGTAGGCCACAACAACCAGCAACCGTCTTACTGGAGCTGGAGTTCACTTGGTGAAGTTACCAACAACCTGTTTGCGTTTAAAGTGGCCAACCGGCTGAAAGCGCAGATACCCCAGGCCTGGCCACCGAAGCACCCCTCACTGGCGGGCAGCATTCCGGCTGCTTTGCGCTTTGCTGCCGATCCGTCCACCACAAAAAACTTTGATGGCACAGATGCCCGCATCCACGATCCGTTTGCCCGCCTGACGCCTTTCCTGCAAATCTTCGACAATGTGCCGGCGGGGATGAACTACGATGGTTGGGGTTTCATGACCGAATTGTACAAAAAAGCAAGAAGGGCACAGCGCATCTCCCTAACGGACCAGAACAAACGTGATTTTGTGTATGAAACGCTTTGCGATTATACAGGCCGCGACTGGATCTATTTCTTCAACGCCTGGGGCATTACCGTTAGCAATATTGCGCAGGCAAAAAAGGCAGGTTTGCCAAAAATGCTCCAGCGTCTTTGGGAGTATAACCCCCTGACCCGCACCGGTGGGGATGGACTGATTCCAACGGCCTGGATACCTTACAGCAACACCGGCTGGACGATCCGTTCATTCAGTTCGGAGGAAGCTGGTGGCGAAGGTCCCGTGAACGGCTATGCCCGTGCCATTATTGATGGTAACGCGAATACGTTCTGGCATTCCCGCTGGTCGGTAGGCGGCTTTACAGCGCCTCACTGGATCGTTTTTGATATGGGTGCTGTGCAGCCGGTGGATGGTTTTGTATTTACGCAACGCCAGAGCCTCACCCGTAACCTGAAAAATGTTAGGGTGGAGACCAGTAACGATGCCGCTACCTGGACCCTCGTGAAAGGCAGTCCGTTTGCGCTGACGCAAACAGCACCGGCGCAGGAAATAAGGCTGACGGAAGTGCTGGATGCCCGGTATATCCGAATCACCGTTCCTACAACTGCAGATGTGTTTGACGGAACCCAGTTTGCCGCGCTGGCAGAATTTACTGCCCTTCATCCCTAACGCTGGTGAAGCAGCCGCGAGCAACCACTGTTAACGGCAACGCTGAACGGCAAAGGAGTCGTTCAATTATCAACAGGAAAAAAAAGAAAATGAAAAAAGCTACATCAATCATTTTTTTAGCAATAGCCATACTGGTCGTATACGCCTTGCCTTCGTGCAAGCGCTATTACGATCCGCCACCTTATTTTGAGGAGCCGGGAGACACGGCCAGGCTGTCGGCCCGCAAGGTGCTGATCATCGGTATCGACGGTGCTGTCGGCAGCGAATACAAAGCCATCAAAGCGCCGGTGCTGGAGAGTATGAAGGCGCACAGTAAATACTCCTGGGAAGCGGTTTCCGACGAGGTGACCACCAGCGCCGCTTCGTGGAAAACACTGGTGACCGGTATTTCTTATGGCCGTCATACCATTTCTGACAGCACATTCATTTATACCCAACCGCCGGGTGGTGATCTGCATGGCGAGATCAAGTCCTATCCTTCGTTCTTTAACTATATTCTTTCCTCTTCGCGGTCCGACCTGAAAACAGTCTTTATCAGCCAGTGGGGAACCTTGCTGAACCGCCTGGTGCCCGAGGTGGAGAGCAAGGTACAGGTGCAGAGCGATGCGGCCGCAAAAGATTCCGCCGTCAGCCGGTTAAAAAATACCAATGCCGACCTCATGATCGTGCATTTCAACAGCCCGGCTGCAGCTGGCAAGGCAGGTGAATTTTCCGCCACATCGTCAACTTACAAAGACGCCGTATTAAAAGTGGATGGCTATATCGGCGAGATCATGACAGCGCTGAAAGCAAGACCTGAATACAACAAGGCAGAAGAGTGGCTGGTGATCGTAACCGGAACACATGGCGGTATGGATAATAACTATGGCGGTTCTTCGGCTGGCGAAACCAACGTGGTATCGTTTTACTACAACGAAAACATGAAGCCGACAGAGTTGACGCGAAACGGTGCATTTGCCGGTGTGCAGTTGAAAGGCACCAACGATGCCGTTATCCGTGCGCAACTGGAAGGTGATAATGGTCAGTACAACCCAGAGAGGGGCGAGCAAACCGTGCAGATAAGGATCAAAGGAACAGCCGGTGCGTACCCGCATTTTTTCTCCAAAATGCAAACCTGGCCCTCTACAGCAGGCTGGTCGATGTTCACAGCCGGCAGCGCCTGGGCTGTATCGGTACGATCTACTACCAGCGGCGAAAGAAGGATCCAGCCGGGGTCTCCCAACGTGTTCGACAACCAATGGCATACTATCACCATGGTGTTTGCCGACAGTGCCGGCAAGCGTTGGCTGCGTCGCTATACCGATGGTGTACGGCATGACCAAACAGACATTACAAACCTCTATGACAATGGCGGAACCATCACCTCTTCTTCGCCGTTAACAGTGGGCTGGCAGGCAGACCGCGGTATGCCGGCGGTGACGATGTACCCAGCCGATATCATGATCTACAACACAGCCCTTTCTGATGCGGAAATAGCGGGTGCCCGTTGCCTGAAAGATGTGACGGCTCACCCCAAAAACAATCACCTGATTGGCTACTGGCCGGGCAACGATGGCTTTGGCAGTTCGTTCCGTAACCTGGCGCAGGGACAAACGGCCAGCTTTCACCTGGAAGGTGGTTTCCAGTGGCAAAGCCTGCCCGACCTGCCCTGTTCCCTAACACCGCAGGGCGGCAACAGTGGCTTTAAAAGCCTGCTGGTAAAAGGTGTTGACGTGGTTGCTACCAGCCTTTATTGGCTGCGCATCCCGGCCAACAGCAAATGGGGACTGGAAGGTGCCACCTGGATCCAGGAATACGAGATCGAGTTTGTAAAAATATAGCCGAGAAATAGCCACAAGACCCCGGGCGGACCAACCCCCGGGGTCTTTGAATGTCTTTTGGTTACCATCTGATTGATTTGTTGCAAGCTAAACAGGCTGGCGTATGGTGAGGTCACTTTATTTCATTTTGCTCTTGCTACCGCTAACGCATTTCGGCCAGTATATATTTCCGCTGGAAGATTCGTTCAACCGTTTTGCAGCGGAAGTTGTGATGGCTGATTGTAGCAACGGTGTTTGTAACGGTGCCGGCTATGTGAAGATCAGCGAGAAGAACGGGAACCTGTTTTTGCAGACCATTCATTTTAAAAACCAAGTCTTGTTTTACGGGGCAGACGTAAGGGTGAAAGAAGGCAGGCCGGCAATGGCTTTTAAAAAGGCCCCTGCCTGGTTTGTGGATTTGAATTTTGATGGGTTCAGCGACCTTGTTTTGGGTTCGGCAGAATCGCTGCAACTTTACCAGTACAGGCCCGAAAAAAAACAGTTCGTTCTTCAGCCGTTGAATGGCCGGTTGAAAAAAAATACCGTCACGGGTATCGGGGTAGATACGGCTACGAAAAGACTGGTGCTGCATTATAACAGCTCCGACAGAAAGGTGCGGGAAGAATACCGGTGGGAGGAAGGCAGGCCGCAACATGTGTTTTCGCTGTCGGTGCGGGAGAGAACGATAGGATTTAGTACCGGCGACCAGCGCATCAATCCACCGTTACCGACCCAAAGGGAAAAGGGAGTGAATGAGGCAGGGAGTGAAAGAACTCTTTCGGTGAAGGGTAAAAACAAAAAGCCAACCGTTTTGCTGATCGTTGTCAAAGAAGAGCGTGTGGGCAAACGCTGGATAAAAACAGCAAAACGGTTTACACCGGAAACGTATACATTTCCAGAGGCCGCAGGCTGGCAACTTTGAATTGATCATCTTAGCGCGGAGTATGAGGTGCGAGGAGTGGTAAGTAGGAAAAGTGCTTTGCAAATTGGAAAGGTTGGTGCGATGGTGAATCGGTTTTTGAAGGTTAGGTTGTAAGCAGGGTGATGGTAAAGAAAAAGGGCGGGTGTAAATCACTGCTTCTTACCATGTTGGCGGATGAATGGCGAATGCAGTCTTGCACAATCGTTTGCACCAAATAGCACAAACGATTGCATGGGAACGGAGGACATTGTTTAGCTATTTTTCACCTTCAAATGCAACTGTCGTTGTTGCTTAGCTGGTAGCACTGGATAATTGTTATGTGGGATGAGAAACCAGCAGGATAGTAAAATTGCCAAAAACTGGTATTTACTTTGAACCAATAATGGATTGATCACAATAAGTAAAGAGACGCTGTTGCAGGTGATTTAATGCAATTTCTCATGGCGCATCAAATGACAATTTTACCGGTACGTTGATCACAAAAAAAGAGGAGAAGACGAATGTCACAATCTGTTTTGCCCGCATATGGTTTACACGAAGAGTCGCTGAAAATGGAGTCGTTTGGTAGCGGGCTGATTAACCGTACCTGGAAGATCACCACGCCGGAAAGTGAATATATTCTACAGCGGGTCAATCAAACGGTTTTTGAAAAACCCGGTAAGATCGCTTCCAACATACGGCAGATCGCCGCCTTTCTCAAAGAAAAGCATCCCGCTTATAATTTTGTGGCGCCGCTGGCTTCCAGCGATGGCAGCGAAATGATTTATGTAAAGGACGAAGGTTTTTTCCGGCTTTTCCCCTTTGTGGCCGGCTCGCATTCAAAAGATGTGGTGGATTGTCCGGAGCAGGCCTACGAAGCCGCCCGGCAATTTGGTCGCTTTACCCGCATGTTGTCGGGTATGGATGTAACAAAGCTCGAGGTTACTATTCCTTCCTTTCACGATCTTTCGCTGCGCTATCACCAGTTTTTGGAAGCGTTGGAAACCGGTAACAGGGAGCGGCGGCAGGAAAGCCGGCAATTGGTTGCCAGGTTATTCGACCACGATGCGATCGTTACGCAGTACGAAGCGATCAGGAAGAACCCCCACTTCAAATTACGTGTGACCCACCACGATACCAAGATCAGCAATGTTTTGTTTGATAAGGCCAACAAGGGCATTTGTGTCATTGACCTGGATACGGTGATGCCAGGCTATTTTATTTCGGACGTTGGCGATATGATGCGGACCTATCTCTCGCCGGTAAGCGAAGAAGAAAAGGATGTGTCGAAAGTGGTGATCCGCGATGATTTTTACAAAGCCGTTGTGGAAGGCTATTATTCCGAAATGAAAGACGAGTTGACCAGCGATGAAAAAGCCTGCTTTTTCTATGCCGGCAAGTTTATGATCTATATGCAGGCACTCCGCTTTTTTACGGATCACCTGAACAACGACTTGTATTACGGTGCCCGGTACAAGGGCCACAACCTGGTTCGGGCCGAAAACCAGCTTGCTTTGCTGGAGCGACTGCTGGAAAAAGAACAGGTCCTGGCGCGGATCTAAACAACACCTGATTTTACCCACTTTTAATACCGGTTGCCTCTGCGCATTGCAGCAACCATTGTAACCATGATCAAAGCGAAAATTTTAGTAATCGGGGCATCGGGCCAGATTGGTGTGGAACTGACGCTGGCCCTGCGCAGGATCTATGGCGAGGCCAACGTCATTGCCTCTGATCTGCGGGAGCAAAACCCGCTGCTGCAGGGCACAGGGCCCTATGTGAGCCTGGATGTGATGAACAAGGAAATGCTGCATGTGCAGGTGATTAGGCAGGGCATTACCCAGGTTTACCTGCTGGCCGCGATTTTATCTGCAACAGGAGAAAAGAACCCCGGCCTTGCCTGGCACTTAAACATGCAGGGGCTTTTGAACGTGCTGGAGATTGCCCGCGAAGAAAAGCTGCACAAAGTCTATTGGCCTTCTTCTATTGCCGTGTTTGGGCCTACCTCGCCAAAGAAAGATTGCCCGCAAAAGACCATCATTGAGCCTACCACTGTTTACGGCATTAGCAAGTATGCCGGTGAGTTTTGGTGCCATTACTACTTTAGCAAATACGGCGTGGATGTCCGGAGCCTTCGCTACCCGGGACTCATTTCGTATAAATCGGCGCCAGGCGGCGGCACCACGGACTATGCGGTAGAGATCTTCCATGAAGCGCTGGAGGAAGGCCGTTACACCTGCTTTCTTCAAAAGGACACCTACCTGCCCATGATGTACATGCCGGATGCAATTCGTGCCACCATTGAGCTGATGGAAGCGCCGGCGGAAAACATCCGGGAGCGAACCTCCTACAACGTTTCGGCGATTTCATTTTCACCGGAAGAGATAGCCAGCGAGATCAAAAAGCACATTCCGGGCTTCACCATTGATTACCAGCCCGACTACCGGCAGGCCATTGCCGACAGTTGGCCCGGCAGCATTGATGACTCGATTGCAAGAACCGACTGGGAATGGAGCCACGAATACAACCTGGCCCGCATGACCAAAGATATGCTCGAAAATTTGCGTGTTGAAAAAGATGAAACGGCAAATAAACCTGAACAAACTCGCCAGCAAAATCTGAATTGACGAACCACCTAAACCTTATCTGAAATGAAGAAAATTTTTTTGCTGGCGACGCTGGCCGGATGGACAAGTATGGCTGCTTCGCAAAGCACAGCCGGCGCTGTTTACCCTTCGCGAACGGAAGTGATTTCACCGCTGCGCAAAACGAGTTTTACTACAAACAATAATAACAATTGTCCTGAACGCAGGCAAGGTGGCAATGCACGCATGGTGAACGGCTATCTTGCGTTTGATGGTTCCCTGGATGGCAACCGCCAGGTTGATCCGCAGATTGCTGTAGGCGGTGGTTATGTATTGCACGGCACCAACAGCGGTCTTGTTATCTACAACAAAAAAGGCGAGTATGTACAAGGCGTTTCGCAAAAATGTTTTAACGACGGTATCGACCCCAAAATGTATTACGACCTGCACAACAACATGTTTGTTTTCAACCTTTGGTGGTATTACGACAAAGAGAAAACAAAGCCGGTGAATGTTTCCGTTTCTGAAACCAGCGATCCAACCGGTGCCTGGAATACGTACCCTGTACCGGCGCCCAATGGTGTTGACGGTGGTGGCATTGGTTACAGTCGTAAATGGATTGGTTATTCATTCCCCGGAGGCGAGGAGCGAACATTTGTTCTCCGCGCAGCGGATGCGAAAAAAGGAAGACCGGCAACCGTCTATCATTTCAAAGGCAGTTTGGGCCACCCGGTGTTTGGCCAGGATAAAACAGACGACCTGTATTTTTTTGAAATTGACCGCGGCGATTTTGTCATTCGCAAAGTAACGGAAGGCGCAAACGGGCAACCGTACGCCGTGTTGGTTTCCCGCAAGCCGCACAACCTGAAGTACAGCAACTACCCGCCGCAATCGAAACAAAAAGGCACAGAGCAAAAAGTTTCCAGCGGCGACCGCAATCCAAAAAACCTGGTGTTGCAAAGCGGCAGCATCTGGTTTTCGCAGGCAATCAATTGCGAAGGCCGTTCGGCCGTGCAATGGCACGAGATCAGTGCAAAAGACGGTACAGTGAAGCAAACCGGATTGATCAAAAGCGATACCTCCAACTACATTCAAACCACTATCGCTGTCAACAAAAAAAAGGATGTGTTAGTTGGTTTCCAGGAAGCTGGTGAAAGCATGTTCATTTCGCCACGTTTTGCCTATCGCAAGGCAAAAAATAATCCGGGAACCATTCGCGAAGTTGTTCGGGTAGGCGAGGGCCGCGGTGCCGCAGATGGCGTGGCCTGGGGCGATTACAGCGGCAGCATGATCGATGGCGACAACAGCAAAGATCTTTGGACCATCCAAAGCATCGCCAATGAAAAAGGTCGCGGTGAAACGGTGATTGTAAAAGTACCGCAGCCGAAGTAGGAATGTTGGTTATTGAGATATTGGAATATCAGGATATTGTGTGAATAGGATTGAAGCAGTAGGCGCTTTCATTAAAAAAGAAGTTGCAAGCGGTTTGTAATTGGTAACAAGGCAAACCGCTTTTTCATTGTAGATAGCTGAAGTTTAAAAATAGGCAAACGTTTGCGCATCCTGATGTTGGGTGCAATGCCTAAGTTTAGGCAATCATTCACTCGCATTTAACCACAGCGAACAAGCCCGGAGGGATTGCTGCATGAAAAAGTCCACCGTTTTCTTACTGAGCTTTTTTGTTTTTTGTATTGCGATAGAAGCGCAAACAATAAAAGAAAGTCTTCCCAACATCATTTTCATCCTTGCCGATGATTTGGGCTACGGTGATATCGGTCCTTATGGTCAGCAAAAGATCAAAACACCTCATCTCGATCAACTGGCGAAAGAAGGCATGCGCTTTACCGATTTCTATGCCGGCAGTACCGTGTGTGCACCTTCCCGTGCTTCGCTGATGACGGGCCAGCACACCGGCCGTACCTACATTCGCGGCAATGGCGAATTGCCCCTGCGTCAACAGGATTCTGTTCTGCCGCAATACTTCAAGCAAAAAGGTTATGTCAATGGCATGGTGGGCAAATGGGGACTGGGTTTAGAAAACACTACCGGCGCGCCGGAGAAAAAAGGCTGGGATTTTTTTGTTGGTCACCTGCACCATGTCGAGGGTCACTACCAGCAAAGCGATTCTGTGTGGAAGATGAACAAGAGAGAAAGTAAAAAGCTGCCTGTGCCAAAGGGCACTTTCCTGAATGAATTGTTTACGACAGCAGCAATTGATTTTATTCAGCAGAATAAAAAAAAGCCTTTCTTTTTATACGTTTCTTACACCTTGCCGCATGCCGAACTGGTGGTGCCAAAAAAATACCTTCAACAATATTTGGATAATGCCGGTAACAGTTTGTTTGCACCTGAAAAAGCCCAGCCGGCCGGACTGCATTACGGTGCGCAGCCGCATCCAAAAGCAGCCTATGCCGCCATGGTTACCAGCATGGATGATTACATTGGCAACATTCTTCAGCAACTAAAAAAGTTGGGGCTGGAAAAGAACACCATTGTTGTTTTTGCCAGCGATAATGGTACGCACATTGAAGGCGGCCGGCGCATGCAGGACGCTGCAGAATTTTTCAACAGCAACGGTCCGTTGCGTGGCATAAAGCGGGATTTGTATGAAGGCGGCATCCGCATACCTTTTATTGTCAAATGGCCAGGCCGTGTGCCGGCGGGCAGTACATCCAATTTCGTCGGTGCGTTCTGGGACCTGTTGCCAACCTTTGCTGCTATTAGCAACGCAAAAGTTTCCAATACCGATGGGCTCTCGTTTTTGCCTGCGCTGAAAGGGCAGGCACAGACGTCGCAACACGATTTTCTGTACTGGGAATTTTATGAGCAAGGGTTTAAACAGGCTGTTCGGAAAGAGGAGTGGAAAGCTATTCGTTTTTACAAAGCGGGAAAACCTGTTCGTACGGAGCTGTACAACCTGAAAGAAGATATAGGTGAGAAGGTTGATCTTTCAAAAACCAATCCCGGTAAAGTAATTGAGTTGGAAGTGCTGATGGACAAAGCGCACCAGCCATCGGAAAGTAAACTGTTTCAAATTAAATAAGAGCTGTGAGGTTTTAAAAACCTCACAGCTCTGGCAATGAGTTGTCAAGCAATTCGACAAAATCAACACCCATGGTTAACCGTTTTTTTCTCCTGTTATCATTTACGCTCCCATTTCTTTCCTGTGCGGTTGCCAATAGGTCGCCCGGCGATAAGGAGAAAACGCAAGGTGCAACTTTAGAGCTGCCCATTGCCGGCAACACCTGGGTGACGGGAGCAGAAGGACGCACGAAAATGCTGACCAATAACGGCGTTGAATCCTGGACGGGCAAAGGGGTGCAGTTTGCCACCTATATCCGCGTTAGCCAGCCGGGCAACGTCCGCATTGCCCTGCAGGCAAAAACAGACGGTGAAAGCAAGTTGAAAATTTCGCTCGGTGGCAAGGAAAAAACCGTCACGATCAAAGGCGACGTGCTGCAGCAATATACAGCAGGCGAATGGAAGGTGACCGACACCGGCTACGTAAAAATTATCCTTTCAGGAGTGTCAAAAACCGGGCAGCGGTATGCGGAAGTGACCGGCTATTCCCTTAGCGGGACGGCCGTTACCGGCAAAACGGCATTTGTCGCCACCAACGAAGGCAATTTTTATTACTGGGGTAGAAGAGGGCCTTCGGTACACCTGAGTTATCCTTTTGCCCAAAGCCTCAAGGCCAAATGGTTTTACAACGAGGTAACGGTGCCCGAAGGTGACGATGTTATCGGCTCGTATTACATGGCCAATGGTTTTGGCGAAGGATATTTTGGTATACAAGTGAATTCACCAACCGAAAGAAGGATCCTGTTTTCTGTCTGGAGCCCGTTTTCAACCGACGATCCCAAAAGCATCCCGAAGGATCAGCGCATTCGTTTACTGAAAAAAGGCGATGGCGTCACAACAGGTGAATTTGGTAACGAAGGTTCGGGCGGACAAAGCTTTTTACGCTATAACTGGAAGGCTGGCGTTACTTATAAATTTCTCCTGAAAGGCGAGCCGGATGGAAAAGGCAACACCGTGTACACGGCGTATTTTTTTGCACCGGAAAAAAAGGACTGGATGCTGATCGCTTCGTTCAGCCGTCCAAAGACTGATACGTATCTTAAGCGCTTTCATTCTTTCCTGGAGAATTTTATTCCTGAGCAGGGCGATAAAGAGCGAAAGGTTTTTTTCAACAACCAATGGGTGGGAGATGCAGCCGGCAACTGGACCGAATTAACAAAGGCCAATTTTACCTATGACAACACCGCTGCAAAAGGCTACCGCATGGATTACGCCGGTGGGCTTCGGGACGGCCAGTTCTATTTACGCAACTGTGGTTTCTTTGCCGACTATACACCGTTTCGTTCTTCCTTTAATCGTCCGCCGTTAGCGAAAAAACCAGTGGTGGTTCTGGAGCAGTTGCCGTGAAGGCACAAGACAACTGGCAATTGGCAATATGGGTAAGCAATCAGTAGATGGAAACAGGAGGTCTGAAAAAGCTGACACATATTAGCCCAAGGTGCAAGCCCTGGGTTAACTATTTATCAAGTGAACAAAGCACCCTGAAAGGGGGACGTATATTGCGCAATGCTTTTTGCTGTGTCGCCCCTTCAGGGCTCTGTCTCCATACATCCCTCATTCAAACCCGGCCCTTACAGGCCGGGTTGATATATGACGCCCTTTCAGGGCTGCAACGTTATGGGCTACAAAGCGCTTTCCATGAAATTACTATCCAAAAGGAAAATAGCAAGTCCCGGAGTTCGCAAGCTGGGTAATAAAAAAAGCTTCGTTTTAATAGATAGAAAATCGCAAGAAGGCTCCCGGCTCCGGAGGAGCCTCGTGTTTATAGTAAATCCTCAAAGAATGATAAATGGCTCCGAAGGAGCCCCGTGTTTCTGTAACAGGTAACACGAAGCTCCTTCAGAGCTATTGAATTGTTAAAGGCAGGCTTTCTATAAACACGAGGCGCCTTCAGCGCCAAAACCATCATTTAAATTTTGCAATGTGGACGTGACTACAAATGGTTAATGCGGCTTGGTTACGATGGACAATGCAATTATCACTATGGTGTGGTAATGCTTTTGTCACTACGCTGCCATCATTGCCATGCAGCTGGCCAAATCTAAAAGACACCCACTCACCACTGACCATTCACCACTCACCACCTAGCCGAACAGCCGGTTAAAATGATTTTCCAGGTGGTTGCGCATGGCATTGCGGAAAAGCTCGGGTGATCCATTCTCCAGGGTCTCAACCAGTCCTTTGTGCGAGACAAATGTTTTCAGCATCGGCTGTTTTTTTAGCAGGCCGCTGTTGTGTACATAATCAAATACGGGCAACAACATTTTCTGGAACTTCTTCATGGTATTGTTGCCGGTGATCTCGTAAAGCTTTCCGTGAAAGGCGATCTCGTGCTCGATATTAAAGAGGTGGTATTCGGTGGCAGGCGGCTCGTTGCTGACGATTCGTTTTAACTCGGCAATGTCTTCTTTGGTGACGCGGAAATAAAGCAGGTCGGCCATCCCTATCTCCAGCACCAGGCGAATCTCGAAAATCTCCCGAAGCGTATCCTGGTCGAGGATATGCGGGTTCATGCTCTTGCTCATCATACCAAAAATATCCGGGCTGGTGATCACCGAGCCTTTCTTCTTTTTCGATTCGATCAATCCCATCATGCGCAACCTGGTGAGGGCTTCGCGGATTACTGTGCGACTAACGCCAAGCGTTTGCGCCAGTTCCACTTCCTTCGGAATTACATCGCCCACACCCAGTTTGCGACTTTGCAACAGCTCCACCAGGCTGGCTTCCACTTTGTCTACCAGCGAGGACGTATCGATGCTTCGGAACTTTTCTTTTATAGCAGGTCCACTCATATAATGTATTACTTAATCAAAGATAAATTATTTATTATCAATTGCAAATCAGCGTAACACGCCTTACAATTCACACGATATCAACAACATATAGAATTATTCAAATTTTATTTGGCCACATGGTGGAAATTCTTTTAGCTTTATAATGTCATACATAATACTTTAATTAAAACTTGCTTTACATGAAATCTGCTTGCTTGAGAGTAGGAATGACCCTCGCCCTTTTCCTATTCGTTTTCTCCGCATGGTCTCAGACACGGCAAATTACAGGCCGCGTCCTTTCGCAGGAAGACAACAAGCCACTGGCCGGTGTAACGGTTACGGTCAGGGGCAAAGCTGTTGCTTCTCAAACCGATGCGGATGGCAGCTATGCCATTGCCGCCGCCACCGCCGATGTGCTCGTGTTTTCCTATTCGGGTTTTACCCAGCAAGAAGCTGTCGTGGGTTCGGGCGCCACCATCGACATTGTTCTCCGTCCCGGTCAGGCTAAAATGGACGAGGTGGTTGTGATCGGCTACGGAACTGCCAGGCGCTCTAAAGTAACGTCCTCTATTTCCAAGCTCGATCCCAAAGTCCTGGAAACCGGAATTCGCTCCAACCCGGCGCAGGCGCTGGCAGGAACCATTGCCGGTGTACGGGTATCAACCGGAACGGGCCGTCCCGGTTCGCTGCCACAGATCGTTTTACGGGGCGGTACCAACTTCGACGGTTCGGGCAGTCCGCTTATCCTGATGGACGGCCAGGTGAGAGGCTCACTTAGTGACATCAACCCCGAAGACATTGCCAGCATGGAAGTGTTGAAAGACGCTTCTGCCACGGCCATTTATGGTGCCCGTGCCAGCAATGGTGTGATCCTGATCACAACCAAAAGAGGAAAAGCAGGCAGCTCGGCGCTCAACGTAAAAGTAAACCGCGGCACCAGCTACCTCAATGTGCCCTATAATTTTTTAAGTGCCGAAGAATATATCCGCTGGACCCGCCTTGGTGTGGTTCAGGCCATGGTCAACGGAACCCTGGGCACAGTGGCTTCCAATACCGCTCTTTCGGCGGTTGGTCCCCGTGGTACAGGCAACCTATATAAAGATGCCAATGGCAACATCCTCGATGGCAACTACGATAGCCGTGCCGTTTGGAGCACCATGCGCCTGAACGATGTCAACCGCGAGTTGCTGAACCAGCCCGGCTGGAAAACCATGAAAGACGCGGTGCCTACCAATGCGGCTGGCAACTATGATCCAAACGGAACGTATGCCGATCTTATTTACAAGGATTTTAATTACGGTGACTATGGCCTGTACAAAAAAGCCACGGTGCAGGAATACAACGTGGGCATGACTGGCGGCAACGACCGCGGTAACTATTTTGCCAACCTGGGTTATTACGATGAAGGCGGCCTTTCACTGGCCACATTTTACAAGCGCCTAACGTTTACGCTTAACGGCGAATACAAGATCAAAGAATGGCTGAAATCCGAAAGCAGCCTGCAATTCAACAAGGCCAACTGGCGAGACCAGTCACTGCTGAACGGCGAGGCCAACTATTGGGGCCGCATGCTATCGGCACCCCCTACCATGCGGGGCACCAATGCCGCCGGTGAATTTATTCTTGGTCGCGATGCCAGCGATGGCAACCCAATTGTGAACATCGACCGGTTCAAGCGTTTTAATCAAACCGATAAGTTCACGCTAAGCCAGGCCTTCCGGGTTGATCTGATGAAAGGACTGTACGTACGCCTGAGCGGAATCCTGATGTATGACGAAGGTGTGGGTGAATATTTCGATAAAGATTTCCGCACCGGTTTTCTAAGCCTTACCAATCCCAATGCCGGCTGGAACCGCACCCGTTCTACGTCTGCGTGGTTCGACCGTACGGTTCGGCAAACCTATAATGCCATTGCCAACTACAGTACCACGTTTTTGGGTAAAAACAACATTGATGCGATGGCTGGTTTTGAATATTATGATGCCTCATCAAGAGGGATTTCTGCCGGTGGCAGCCTGGCGCCAACGGATGATTTTGCCGACCTGCAATACACCCTCAACAACGCCACTACGCAAACACGTTCTACCGATACTTATCACAATAGCGACAGGATCATGTCGGGCTTTGGCCGCCTGTTGTATGATTACGACGGGAAATACCTGGCCAGCTTTACCATCAGAAGAGATGGTGTGTCGAGGCTGCGGGGTGATAACCAGTACGGGACCTTTCCGGCCGCTTCTGTTGGCTGGATGGTGCACCGCGAAGATTTTATGGCCGGTGTCGGAAGCTGGTTATCTTACCTGAAGCTTCGTGCCTCCTGGGGTAAGAACGGCAACATCGGCATTGGTACCAGCAATGCTGTTGGACTTTACGAAGTGCAAGGTTCTTATGGTTCTCAAGTGGCTTATAACGGTATCATTGGATTCCTGCAAACCGGTATCGCCAACCCTTCTTTACGCTGGGAGAAAACAAATACCACAGAAGTGGGTGCCGACATGGGCTTTCTGAAGGGACGCCTAAATGTTTCGGTAGCATATTACAACCGTCTCACGCAAGACAAATTGACAAACGTATCCCTGCCAACATCGTCGGGTGTGGGTAGCATCCGTACCAACAACGGCAGCATGCGCAACCGCGGTGTAGAACTGGAAGCCAGCTACCGCCTTGTTCAGAACAGGAACTTTACCTGGCAGGTGGCCGCCAATGCCGCCTGGAACAAAAACATCATTGTAAAACTGCCTTTCAACGGCAACGAAAACAACCGCCAGGGCGGCCAGCAGATCTACGACCCGGCTACAAAGAGAATGATCTGGGTTGGTGGCCTGCAGGAAGGACAGGAGTGGGGTGAAATGTTTGGCTTTGTGGCCGAAGGCATCATCCGCAACCAGCGTGACCTGGAGAGTTACAACAAGTTTGACGAAGCCGCAAAAGGTGCTTACCAGAACGGCGGTGCCGGCAGGGGTGTGGCCAGCCAAAAGCTGATTGCCCAATACAACCTGAACGCGGGCCGGGCTGCCAACAACCCGCTTTATGTTGCTACGCAACTGGGTGACGTGAGGTGGAAGGATTTTGACAACAACGATACCATTGATTACCGCGACATGACGTCACTCGGCCGCACATTGCCCCGTTGGACAGGTGGTTTCAACACAACCGTTTCGTGGAAAGGCTTCAGCCTGTTTGCCCGTGTTGATTTTGCCCTCGGCCATATTCAGCAGGATTTTATGCAACTGTGGTCACTGGCAAGTGCACAGGGTGAGTTCAATGCCACCGACATTGTAAAGCAAACCTGGACACCGGAAAACCCGGATGCAAAATATGCCCGCTACGTATGGGCCGACCAGTTGAACACAAAGAACTTCGACCGGCCGAACAGCATGTTTTATGTAAAGTCCGATTACCTGGCTTTCCGCGAACTGTCGCTGAGCTATAACCTTCCTTCCGCTTTGCTGGAAAAAGCAAAGATCAGTGGGCTGCGACTGACGGTAACCGGTCAGAACCTGGGTTATATCACCAACAGCATGCTGAAACTGCCGGAGCGTACCGGCCAGCAAAACAGTGCGTACACCATTCCAACGCAACTGGTCTTTGGCGCTAACCTTACTTTTTAATTGCATCAAAAAGCTAGAAAACATGACAACGTTGAAATATATCGTTTACGCTGCTTTTTTTATGCTGGCAGCAACGTCTTGCAAAAAATCGCTAGACCTGGCGCCGGTAGATTATTACGGCGATGGCAACTTTTGGAAGAACGAAGCCCAGGTAACCAATTTTATGGTAGGCCTGCACAAGCAATTTCGCGACAATCAATTTACGTTTGTTCGTTTGGGTGAGATGCGCGGCGGCGGCTTTAGCAATGTTGACCGGCAAAACACATCGCTCAACGAGCTGACCATCATCAACCAGGCCATCGAAGAAACATCGGCCGGTGTTGGTAGCTGGGCCGGGTTGTATGGTCCCGTCCTGCAACTCAATCTTTTTATTCAAAAAGTGGAAGGTGTAAACTTCCTGGCAGCGGAAAGAAAAAGCTATATGCTGGGCCAGGCCTATGCCATGCGTGCCTACTATTATTTTCACCTCCTGCGCACCTATGGCGGCGTGCCGCTCTGGCTGGAGCCCGAAGTGCTGAACGGGAATACCGACCCTGTAAAACTGCGCAAAGCAAGGGCCAGTGAGGCCGAAGTACTGGCGGTTGTAAAAGCGGATGTGAACAAAGCCATCAGCTTGTTTGGCAACGCGGCGATACCGGCAGAAAAAAGCCAGTGGAATGGCGCAGCAGCGCAGATGCTAAAAGGAGAAGTATTTCTTTGGTCGGCCAAAGTGTACAACAACACCGCTGATCTGGCAGAAGCTAAAACGGCGCTTACTGCCGTTACCGGAGCAACCCTGCAACCCAATTTTGCCGATGTATTTGGTTACAGCAAGAAAAATAACAGCGAGATCATTTTGGCGATCCGTTACCGCGTGGGTGAAGCGGAGATGGGTAACTATGCCACCTTCCTGTACTCAACATTCAACTTTGACAACATCCACGTAAAGGATTCTACCACGATTGCACCGACACTGGTTGATCCCTTGCAAATTGCTGCCACCAATTCCATGCAGATCATCCAGCGCTACGGCTATACGTTTGAATTGTACCAGTCGTACGACGTTGCCGACAAGCGCCGGAATGCAACCTTTTACGATTATTACAAAACCAGCGCAAGCGGAACGCCGGCTGTTGTGCGACCGACTGTTCGCAATACCGCTCTGGTGAAATTCCTGGGAACCATCGATGCCAACAAGCGCTATTTTGCTGATGACTGGCCGGTGTACCGCGAAGCCGACAGGCTGCTGATGCTCGCAGAGATCGTGAATGCCGAAGGCGGCGATCCCACGCCGTACATCAAACCCGTCCGCGACCGTGCCTATGGCGGCGCCGCCAATGATCCTTCACCATTTGTGAACGGTACAAAAGATCAAAATGAGTTGGCCATTTTTGCAGAACGCAGCAAAGAGTTCGTCTACGAAGGCAAACGCTGGTACGACATTCGCCGCATGAAGGTGGGCAATGAGCCGCTGGTGTTCATCAGTCCCAACCATCCCTATGGTGTGCTGAATAAAGCCACGCAGGCTTACAAAGTTCTTTGGCCCATTGAAGCCGCTATCTGGACAAACGATCCGCTGGTAGATCAGACGCCCGGTTATCTTACTGCCAAACCAAAATAAAGGAGGCAAAGCGCTAACTACTTTTCTCATAAAGCAACAATCAAGTATCCACGCCGGGGATAGTCTTGTCCCCGGCACTTAATCTTATTTTTATCTTTTAAACTACTGTGATGAACGAAAGGAATAAACAACATTTGAGTGGCCTGATTGCCGCACCGTTCACCCCCATGAAAGAAGACGGCTCGCTGAACCTTTCCCTGGTGCCGAAATATTACGAGATGCTGTTGGCTAATGGCGTTACCGGTGCTTTTATCTGCGGTTCCACCGGCGAAGGCGTTTCGCTGACATTGGCAGAAAAAAAAGCAGTGGCCGGAGCCTGGGCCGATTGCACACGGTCGAACCCCGGTTTTAAGGTTATGACCCTGCTGGGCGGCACCTCGCTTTCCGACTGCATTGACCTGGCAAAACATGCCCGGGAGATCGGGCTCTATGCTGTTTCTTTTACCGCACCATTTTATTTCAAACCACCCACGGTGCAGGCTCTTGCTGACTGCTGCAAGGCCATTGCTGATGAAGTGCCGGACATGCCATTTTATTATTACCATATTCCTGTATTGACAGGTGTTGGCTTTACGATGTACGACCTGCTGCATGCTGTGGAAGGAAAGATCCCCAATTTCGCCGGCGTGAAATACACCCATGAGGATTTTATGGATTTTCTTTCCTGCCTCCATTTTGGGGATGGTAAATATGACATGCTTTGGGGCCGGGATGAGAACATGCTGTCGGCGCTGGTGCTGGGCAGCAAGGGAGCCGTAGGCAGTACTTACAACTATGCGGCACCGTTATACTACGACCTGATCGATGCCTTCAACAAGGGCGACCTCAAGAAAGCACAGGCGTTGCAACAGCAATCCATCGACATGATTCGTCTCTTGGGTAAATACGGTGGCATTGCCACGGGCAAGGCTTACATGAAGCTGTTGGGTATCGACTGCGGCAAGTTCCGCCTGCCGGTGCAGAACATGAGCGACGAAAAATTTGAGCAGTTTCGCAGCGATGTGGAAGGACTTTCGTTTCAAAGCTATTCTTCCCGCCTGCCGGCGGAGATCTTCGTTTGATTACATGAAAACAAAATTCTTTTACCATATTCTCCTGCTGATGTTTTTAACCGCTGACGCAAAGGCGCAACAAACAAGTTTGCCCGCTAGGGCCTGGCGTGTAGCCGGCGAATTACCCGCTTTTCAGGCACAGCCACAGGCGCTGGGCGTAGCCGGACCGGTTGCCGGTGTGCATAACGATGTTCTGCTGGTTGCCGGCGGTGCCAACTTCCCCGAAGGTGCCCCCTGGCTCGGCGGCAAAAAAAAGTATTACCGGGAAGGATTTGTTTTTCGGAAAGACAGGAACGGTGTACTGGTTAAAACAGCTGATTTTTCCTTGCCACTGGCTGTTGGCTACAGTGCCAATTGCACCACGCCATTTGGTATTGTGGCTGCCGGCGGCGAAATGGATGCTGGCCTTCTGAGTTCAGTGTTGCTCTTACAGTGGAATAAAGAATCGCAGGCTGTTGTTTTCTCAAACTTACCGCCATTGCCTTTTGCTGTTACCAATGCAGCCATCGCTTTTTACAACAATAAACTTTACCTCGCTGGCGGAGAAAGGGCGGAGGCCGTATCGCAAAATTTTTTGGTACTTGACATGGCTGATACGTCCGCAGGCTGGAATACTTTACCGTCTATACCCAAACCGGTTTCACATGCCGTGCCGGTCGTGCAGCATAATGGCAGTGAGCAAGCACTTTACCTGGTGGGTGGACGCAAGCGCAATCCCGGTGGCCTGAGTGAACTCTCCGCTTCTGTGTATGTATTTGATTTGATAAAAGGAGCGTGGGTGGAGAAGGCACCGCTGCCGTATGCGCTTTCAGCAGGCACCGGCATGGCGGCGGGTAAACAATCGATCCTGTTGTTTGGTGGTGATACGGGAGAAACCTTTCACCAAACCGAAAGCCTGATTGCTGCCATTGCCAACGAAACCGACGAGAGTAAAAAGCAGTCGTTGAACAATGAAAAGATCACTGTGCAATCGTCCCATCCCGGCTTTTGTAAACAGGTGTTGATTTATCATACAAAAAAAGACAAGTGGGAAGAAGCCGGTTGCATACCATTTTCAGCGCCTGTCACCACAACCGCTGTTGGCTGGAATGGTGAAGTGATTCTACCCAGCGGCGAAATAAAAGCCGGTGTGCGAACACCCTATATTTTATCAGCCGACCTCACCGGCCTTAAAGACCTGTGAGGTCTGCTGATAGCTAAGAATTAAAAAATGCAAAATTCAAAAACATATCCCTGGATCGTTGTTGGACTGTTGTGGGTAGTGGCCCTGCTCAACTACATGGATCGGCAGATGCTTTCCACCATGCGGCCATCGATGCAGGTTGACATAGCCGAACTGCAATCAGCCACCGCCTTTGGCTACCTGATGGGCATTTTCCTGTGGGTCTATGGATTGATGAGTCCTGTATCGGGCATCATTGCCGACAAGTTCAACCGCAAATGGATCATCACCGGCAGCCTGGCGGTATGGAGCGCCGTTACCTGGACAATGGGCTATGCAGAAACTTTTGACCAGTTGTACTGGTTACGGGCAGTCATGGGCGTTAGTGAGGCGCTTTATATTCCCGCCGGTCTTTCGCTGATCGCCGATTATCATTCCGATAAATCACGATCACTGGCCATCGGCATTCACATGACAGGGCTTTACATGGGACAGGCGCTGGGTGGGTTTGGTGCTACCATCGCCGACCGCTTTACCTGGCACACTGCTTTTCAGTGGTTTGGTATCATTGGCGTGGTGTATGCGATGGTGCTGGTTTTTTTCCTGCGGGAGAAAAAAACGGCGACTGCCGAAGAAACATCAAGACCAACAAACAAGACCTCTGTTTTTAAAGGCCTGGGTGTTTTGTTTACCAACATTTCCTTTTGGGTCATCCTGTTTTATTTTGCCATTCCGAGCCTTCCGGGTTGGGGGGTGAAAAACTGGCTGCCCACGCTATTCGCCCAAAACCTTAATATCGACATGGCAAAGGCCGGGCCTTTGTCCACTATTACCATCGCAGCGTCTTCGTTTTTGGGTGTCATATTCGGTGGCATTCTTTCCGACCGCTGGGTGCAAAAAAATATTCGCGGCCGTGTGTACACCAGTGCCATCGGGCTTGGTCTCACCATCCCCGCTTTGCTCTTCATCGGCTTTGGCGATTCGCTCTTTAATGTCATCGGCGCAGCCTTTTGTTTTGGCTTTGGCTTTGGCATGTTCGATGCCAACAACATGCCCATACTTTGCCAGATCGTTTCCGCCAAATACAGGGCAACAGCCTATGGGCTGATGAACATGGCCGGCGTGTTTGCCGGGGCTTTTATCACAGACTTCCTGGGCAAGTCAACCGATGCCGGAAACCTTGGGAAAAGCTTTGCCATGCTAAGCGGTATTGTGTTGGTGGCATTAATCATTCAGCTTATTTTTTTGCGGCCTAAGGCTGCGGTGTATAAAGAGGCAACAAAAGTTGCCGGTTGAGAAAAATATTCTGTTCACAAAAAAGTTGTCATGAAGAAATTATTGGTAATCGTATTCTCGCTTTTTGTTTTTGCACACGGTTTCTCACAGGATAAGGTTCCCGTTTTTGTTTCCGGAACAGAAGGCCACAAAAGCTTTCGTATTCCGGCCATTATCCAGCTTCCCAACAAGGACCTGCTGGCTTTTTGCGAAGGAAGGGTGAACGGTGCAGGGGATTTTGGTGACATTAACCTGGTGATGAAACGCAGCGCCGATGGCGGCAAATCATGGTCTGCCCTACAAACCGTTGTGGACATCGGGACCTTGCAGGTTGGCAACCCGGCACCGGTGGTGGATCTAGCCGATCCTGCATATCCCAATGGCCGGATCTTCTTATTTTACAACACCGGCAATAACCATGAAGGCGAAGTAAGAAAAGGCAAAGGCTTACGTGAAGCCTGGTACGTAACTTCTACCGATCACGGCCAAACCTGGAGCGAGCCGGTAAACATCACCACGCAGGTGCATCGCCCTAAGAATGTAGCCAGCAATCCAGCCTACAATTTTGCAGAAGACTGGCGCAGCTACGCAAACACGCCGGGCCATGCCATGCAGTTTGAAAAAGGGAAGTACAAGGGCCGGATCTTTATTGCGGCCAATCATTCTGCCGGTGATCCGCAGAACGGGTCTACTGATTACGCGGCACATGGCTATTACACCGATGATCATGGCAAAACATTTCATCTGTCTGCTACGGTCGCTGTTCCCGGCAGTAACGAATCAACGGCTGCTGAATTAAGCGGCGACAGGCTGATGATGAACAGCCGAAACCAAAAAGGGGATGTTAGGGCAAGAATTGTTTCCATAAGCAGTGACGGCGGGGCTACCTGGGAGAAAACCTATTTTGATTCGACACTGATCGACCCGGTGAACGAAGGCAGTATACTCACCGTTGGAAAAAAAGGCGGGAAAAATATCCTGGCGTTTAGCAATGCTGCAGACACACGTCGGCGCGACAATCTTACGCTGCGCATCAGTTACGATGACGGCCTGACCTGGAAAAAAGCGATCGTGGTGGATAAAAGTGCAGACGGAAAAGGCGACTTTACGGCCTATTCGGACCTGGTAAAGTTGAATAAGAAAAAGGTTGGCATTTTGTATGAGCGGGATGGCTACAAGCAAATCGTTTTTAGTGCCATCAAATGGAAATAAATTTCAAACCTGCATACAGCGACATCATGGGCTATTCAGCAAACGAGCTTCTTACGCTAAAAGAATTCTATTCTTCCCAACTGTTAAACGATACCATCCCTTTTTGGTTTCCGCGATCGTATGATAACGAGCACGGCGGCTTTTTATTCATGCGGGATGCCGATGGCTCGCTTATCGATGACGACAAGGCCGTTTGGATACAAGGCCGTGCTACCTGGACCTTGTCAACGCTTTACAACACCGTGGAGAAAAAACAGGAATGGCTGGATGGCGCTAGGCTGGGATACGATTTCTTGAACAAGCATTGTTTCGACAGCGATGGGCAGATGTTTTTTCATGTAACAAGGGATGGCAAGCCCATTCGCAAGCGGCGCTATTTTTTTTCGGAAACCTTTTATGTGATCGCCGCGGCTGCCTATGCAAAAGCAAGTGGTGATGTAGAGGCAGCGGCCAATGCACGCAGGGTTTTTGGTGATTGCATTGCCTACGCCAGTGGCGAAAAGTTCTTGCCAAAAAAATATACCGACACCCGGCCTACACGGGGCATTGGCATTCCCATGATCATGCTGAACACAGCACAACAGCTCAGGGAAAACATTGGCGATGACCGCTGTGACCTGTGGATCGATAAATGGATAACCGAGATCGAATCGTTTTTTGTCAAGGATGATATCCGTTGCGTGATGGAACAGGTAGCGATCGACGGCAGCATCATCGATCATATCGATGGGAGAACCCTCAACCCGGGACATGCGATGGAAGGTGCCTGGTTTATCTTACACGAAGCGGTTCACCGCAACAATGATCCGCGTCTTATAGACCTTGGCTGCCGCATGCTCGATTATATGTGGGAGCGGGGCTGGGACAAAGAGTACGGTGGTGTTCTTTATTTCCGCGATGTGTACAACAAGCCCGTGCAGGAATACTGGCAGGACATGAAATTTTGGTGGCCGCACAACGAAGCCATCATTGCCACCTTGCTGGCCTACCTCATTACGGGTAACGAAAAATATGCAGGCTGGCACCGCCTGGTACACGACTGGGCCTACAAACATTTTCACGATAAAAAAGGGGGCGAATGGTTTGGTTATCTTCACCGCGATGGCACAATAGCACAAACCGCAAAGGGCAATTTGTACAAAGGTCCTTTTCACCTGCCGCGGCAGGAGTGGTACTGTGCCAAAATTCTCAACGAAACCATTCAGCAGCATGCAGGCAAAAGCAATCTCCACGCACCTTCAGCAATCCCATAAAGCCGTTTTTTTCGCAGCGGGTATTTTATTTGCCGCCCTTTGGGCATCAGCATCAACCGCTACAAAAATTGGTCTTACTGCTGGCCAGCCTCTGGTCATTGCCGTGGTGCGGTTTGGCCTGGCAGCGGCCATCCTGCTGCTTTTGGCTCATGTCATTTTTAAACAGCGTTTACCCTTGCGGCAGGAATGGAAACCGCTGGCGATCTATGGCCTATTAAACATTACGGTTTATCTCGGTCTTTACGTGGTAGCCATGCAAACCGTTACCGCGGGTATCGGGGCACTGGCCACTGCTTCCAACCCGGTTTTTATCGGTGCGCTGTCGGTGGCCTTTCTGAAAAAGCCACTAACCTTACCCGTTATTCTTGCCCTGTTTGTGTGCACCATCGGTGTGTTGCTGGCCGCCTGGCCGCTTTTAGGCACAGCTGCCGTTACAGCAAGCGGGTTAACGATCCTGCTTGCGAGTATGCTGTCTTATTCGGCGGCAGCCATTTATTTTTCTTCCCGGCAATGGAACGGGCTTTCGCTTCTGGCCATCAATGGCTGGCAAACGGCACTCGGCGGTCTTTTCTTATTACCGGTGGCAGCGTTTTTTTACAAGGCCTCTGCCAACCAGTACAACAGTACTTTCTGGCTTTCGGTAAGTTGGTTGGCGGTTCCCGTTTCTATCGGCGCCGTTCTCTTGTGGCTTTGGCTTTTGCAAAAAAATGCGGTGCAGGCCGGGCTCTGGCTTTTTCTCTGTCCGCCGTTTGGCTTTGCGCTGGCTGCCTGGCTGGTAAAAGATCCGCTCAGTTTTTACACCCTTGCCGGTGTATTGCTGGTGATGGTTGGCTTGTTGTTGTCAAAACTAAACAGGAGAAAAAATGAAGTTTTTTTTGATAGATAGGGTTGATGCGAATGAACCGAATGAATGGAGTTTTTCCGCAAGTGAAGGCCGAAGATTGTTTTGGCTTTCTTGCCTGTTATTGCTTTCCATTGTATCCTTTTCGCAATCGGGGTTGGCGCCTGTTTTTGCCGATAACATGGTGTTGCAACGCGATGAGATGATCACCGTGTGGGGAAAAGCCGTACCGGGAAAAAAGGTAGAAGTAAGCTTTGTTGGACAGGTAAAGAAAGTGGCGGTAGCAAAAGATTCTTCGTGGAGCGTTTCTTTTTCAAAACAAAAAGCAACAGGCAAGCCACAAACCATGGTAGTAAAGACCGGTAGCGAAACAAAAGAGTTGAAAAATATTTTGTTTGGTGATGTGTGGCTGCTTTCCGGCCAATCGAATATGGAATGGCCGATGGCCCGTGAAATGCATTGGCAAACTGAAAAGAAAGCAGCCCGGCAGCCCCTCATTCGTTTTGCCAATCCGCCCCCGGCCGGACGGTCCGTTTATGGTGTGGCGTATGTAGATTCCCTCAACAGCCGGTTGACCAAAGAGCGTTTTTATCAATGGAGCAGCTGGCAGATCAGCGATAGCATTACGTTACGAAATATGAGTGCGGTGGGTTATTATTTTGCCAAAGCCATCGTAGAAAAAGAAGCGATTCCTATTGGACTGATCAACCTTTCCATCGGCGGTGCACCGCTCGAAACCTTTATCAGTCGCGAAGCCCTGGCAAAAAGCAAGCAGTTTGCCAACAAAGTAAAGGGCAACTGGCTGGAAAATCCCCAACTGCCGGAATGGACAAGAGAAAGAGGAGCGCAAAATATTGGGAAAAATCAAACTGGATTCAAAGATGATCTCGGGCTGAACCATGCGTACAAACCCGGTTTCGCCTACGAAAGCGGCGTGGCGCCCTTGCTCCCTTTTTCCATTAAGGGTGTGCTTTGGTACCAGGGCGAAAGCAATTCGCTGGAAAGAGAACGGGTAGAAGAATACGGCGACCTTCTGCAACTCCTTATCAACGATTACAGAAAAGCCTGGAAGAAACCGGCGATGCCGTTTTATTGGGTGCAGCTTTCATCGATCGATACGGCCAATTACAAATCCCAGTTTTGGCCGCAGTTCCGCGATATCCAGCGGCAGTTGTTAGCCTCAGTTAAAAATAGCGGCATGGCCGTTACCAGCGACATTGGCTTTCGGAACGACGTCCATCCCACCAACAAAAAAGCAGTAGGCGAACGACTGGCAGGTTGGGCCTTGCGGCAGGTGTATGGATATGATTTGGTGCCTTCCGGTCCCTTGCCGCTGCAGGCGATTTACAAGCAGGGAAAGATCATTTTATCATTTAACTATGCGACTTCTCTTAAAACCGCAGATGGCAAACCCTTACGCGGTTTTTCATTGGATGGAAAAACAGAAGTGGTAGCAGTGATCGACAACAAAAAGATCATTATTGTTTCGGGCCAAAAACCAACACATGTTTATTATGGCTGGAAGCCTTTTACAGATGCTAACTTAGCGAACGAGGCGAGCCTGCCTGCATCAACCTTTAGACTAAACGTGATAGCACAATGACAAAGAAATTTTTTTTCCTTTTGCTCCTTGCCGGACAACTCCTAGCAGCCAATGCACAAAATGGACCTGCCGCCGAAAACCTGGTAGCACGACAAAAGTTCCAGGATAGTAAATTCGGTCTCTTCATTCACTGGGGACTCTTTAGTAGCCTCGGCCACGGCGAGTGGGTGATGAACAACCGCAACATCACCCGCAACAACTATGCACGGCTTCAGGCAGCATTTAT
The DNA here is from genome assembly GCA_013327885.1 of Flavisolibacter longurius. Lineage (GTDB taxonomy): Bacteria > Bacteroidota > Bacteroidia > Chitinophagales > Chitinophagaceae > Flavisolibacter. The sequence goes on from JABUMY010000017.1 coordinate 66,579, forward strand.
GCCTGTGAATTTTGATGCGGCCAAATGGGTGGCTGCTGCCAAAAGCGCCGGCATGAAATACATTGTTTTTGTCACCCGTCACCACGATGGATTTTCCAACTGGGATACAAAACATTCCGACTGGAAGATTACCAATACGCCGTTTGGTAAAGACGTATTGAAACTGCTTGCGGAAGAATGCCGTAAACAGGGCATGCAGCTAGGTCTTTATTATTCGCTGCTCGATTGGTACCGCGATGACTACCCTTATGAAACCGGCCGGACCGGCAAAGGCAGCGGCCGCACAGCCAAAAGCAACTATGCTTCTTACCTGCAGTTTATGAAGAACCAGTTAACAGAGCTGCTCACCAATTACGGGCCTATCATGTCTATTTGGCTCGATGGCCATTGGGACCAAACCAACGTAGAAGGCAGCGCCAACCGGGAGTCGAGGCTTAACTGGAAGTACGAAGAATTGTATGCGCTGATCCACCGCTTGCAACCAGCCTGTCTTATTGGCAACAACCATCATTTGTCACCCTTCCCCGGCGAAGATTTCCAGATGTTTGAAAAGGACCTGCCGGGACAAAACAAGTCGGGCTTTAATTTCCAGGAGTCCTCCGACGTACTGCCACTGGAAACCTGCGAAACCATGAACACATCATGGGGTTACAACATCACCGATACGCAATACAAATCCACTAAGGATTTGGTTCACTATATCGTTAACGCTGCAGCACGCAATACCAATTTTTTGCTGAACATTGGTCCCATGGGCGATGGCAGCGTACAACCGGAGTTTACCGATACCCTGAAAGCCATTGGCCAATGGATGGCCCAAAATGGCGAAACCATTTACGGTACCAGGGGAAATGTAATAAAGCCGCAGGAATGGGGCGTGGTAACGGCAAAGGACAAGTCGCTTTTTGTGCATGTGCTGAAAGATCCCGGCGCGGATCATTTGTTCCTTCCCGGTCTTACGCAAAAGATCAGCGGCGCCAAAATGTTTAACGGGAAAAGGGTCTTGCGTTTCCGCCAACAACCCGAAGGGCTGTTTGTGTACACAGGCAAGCTTTCCAACCCGGGTATGGACACTATCATTGAACTAACCATAGCAAATTAAGAATGCAAATAGGGAGATCGTTTTACGGCTTTTTAACCAGCCTGGCATTTCTGTTAGGTACGGCCACCACCTGGTCACAGGCAGCGTTACCACAATATCCAGACTCGCTTTTTTCAACCTATTACCACCAACGGGTAGCACATTTCAAAAGCCTTCCGCGAACAAAAGGCGAAGTTGTCTTTTTGGGCAACAGCATCACAGATGGTGGCGAGTGGAGTGAATTGTTTTCCGATCTGAAAATAAAAAACCGCGGCATCAGCGGTGATATAACGGCTGGTGTATTGGCCCGGCTGGAGGAGGTGGCGGAGCGAAAGCCGGACCGTGTGATTTTGCTGATCGGCACCAACGACCTGGCGAGGGGACTCACACCGGACAGCGTGGTCAAAAATATCCTGCTGACGTCGGCCTACCTCAGAGAAGCCTCGCCGGCTACCCAGCTTTTTGTACAAAGCATTCTTCCTGTGAATGAAGCATTTGGTAAGTTCGGCGGGCATACAAGCAAAGCTGCGCAGATCAAAGCTATCAATGCAAAACTTCAGTCAGAAGCCAATGCTCACCGGTATACTTACCTCGACCTGTTTACTGCATTTGCGGATGAAAACGGAAAGCTCAAAAAAGAACTGACAAACGACGGTCTTCATCTTACAGGAAAAGGATACCTTTTGTGGAAGCATCTTGTTTTCCCGCATGTGTATGGTCTGCAGAAAGAAGCGGCTCTCCTGCCACTTCCCCAACAAGTACAATGGGGCGCCGGTTTTTTCCCTTTGCACGAAGCCCGGACCATCGTGGTAAAGGAAGCTTCTCTCCAAAAGGAAGCGGTGATCTTGCAGGCGGCGATGGCGAAAAAAGGGATTAGTCTCGCCATAAACAACAAAGCCGTTTCCAACGGCGAAAAAGCAATCTTTCTGCAATTGGGCAATGTCGCTTCTCCTTTGCAAAAACGGGAAGCCTACCAGCTACGGGTAACCGAAAATGCGGTGGTGCTCACCGGCAATACATCCTATGGCATTTTTAATGGCCTGCAAACCCTGCTGCAACTGGCAAGAACTGGTGTGATGCTGGATGCCTGCACCATCACCGACTGGCCGGCCTTTGCCTGGCGGGGCTACATGATCGATGTGGGAAGGAATTATATGTCGATGGAAAGACTGAAGGAAAAGATCGATGTAATGGCGAATTACAAGCTCAATGTTTTCCATTTTCACCCAACAGAAGACGTTGCCTGGCGCATTGAAAGCAAGCTTTACCCGCAACTGACCGCACCGGAGCACATGCTGCGGAACAAAGGCCTTTATTATACGGAAGCCCAGGTAAAAGAACTGATTGCCTATTGCAAGGAGCGCTACATCACTTTTGTTCCGGAGATCGACATGCCGGGTCATAGTGCGGCCTTTCGCAGGGCCATGAAAACAGACATGCAAAGCGATACCGGTTTGCTCTTTGTCAAAAACATTTTAAAAGAATTTTGTCAAACCTACGATGTTCCGTATGTGCACATCGGTGCCGATGAAGTAAAGATCACCAACCAACGGTTTGTTCCCGAAGTAACGGCGCTGCTCGAAAGCATGGGAAAAAAAGTGATCGGCTGGCAACCGGGTGGTAATTTTTCTGGAAGCACCCTGCGCCAGTTGTGGATGGACGATAACGGCAAGATCACCGGCAGCACGGACATTCAGTACATCGACTCCCGCCATCTTTACATCAACCACATGGACCCATTGGAGGCGGTGACGACCATCTTCAACCGGCAGATCGCCAATCGTGATGCCGGTGATGCCACGGCGCTTGGTGCCACGCTTTGCACCTGGCACGACAGAGCAGCCGGCACCGAAGATGATGTAATGCAAATGAATCCTGTTTATCCCGGCATGCTGGCCTTTGCCGAACGAACCTGGAGAGGCGGTGGACAAGTGGGCTGGATTGCCAATGTAAGCGACGGCAATGCAGAAGCCTTCCAGAATTTTGAAAACAGGTTGCTGGCGCAAAAAACGCTCTATTTTAAGAACAAACCTTTTCCTTATGTAAAGCAGGCCGGCATTGTCTGGAATTTATATGGGCCCTACGCCAACGAAGGAAAGTTGACAAAATCCTTTGTGCCGGAACACGGCCCTGTGGAAATACGAAAACCGGTCAAACAGGTAACTGGCGGTACTATCGTGTTGCGACACTGGTGGGCACCGCTCATAAAAGGTGCAGTGGAAGCGCCGGCGGATAGCACGACCTGGTATGCATCGCGACAGGTTTGGAGTGATGAGGAAGGCGAAAAAGCATTCTGGATCGGCTTCAACAACCTTTCCCGTTCGCCTTCCACTGATTCGCCGCCGGTGGGTGAATGGAACAACGAGGGATCAAAAGTTATGGTGAATGGAGCAACAGTACCGCCGCCATCATGGACAAGGGGCGGACAAAAAGGAAATTCGGAGATACCCTTAACAGATGAAGGTTACGAATACCGGTCGCCAACAAAGATCTACTTGCAGAAAGGATGGAATTCTGTTTTGATCAAAGCACCGGTGGGGAGCCTCAAGGGTCGCGACTGGCACAACCCGGTTAAATGGATGTTTACGTTTGTGGAAGCACCGCGGGAGTGAGAAGGATAAGGATAAGGTTAAGGATAAGGATGATTCCACTATTTAGAGAAGCGAAATGCCAATGTTTATAGCCCCCAATAAAACGTATAAGTCTCCTTTAAAAAACACCATCAACAGCTGGTCTGCACAAAGCTGGCCTACGGCTACACACAATAGTTATATACTCATGGTGAGACAACTTCCTCTATTTGCTGCCAGCCTGCTTCTTTTTTCATGCGCCACTACACGGAAAGCGGAAACGTTCGCTACCAGCCCTGGCAATGTTGCATCTTATAAACTTATTTTTCAGGATAACTTCAATGTAAAGGGAGGCTTTGATACCAGCAAATGGAGTTTTTCTCCGCGAGGAAATGTTGCCTGGAATAAATACCTAACACAACAGCAAGATTATGCTTTTGTCGACGGAAGCAATCTTGTTTTACGGATGGATAATATACAAATCGCCGGCGATCCGATGCCGTATCATTCCGGTGGTATCCAAACAAAAGGGAAGTTCAGTTTCCGGTACGGAAAAGTAGAGGTCAGGGCCAAATTCGACAGGGGCAGGGGTGCCTGGCCGGCTATCTGGATGATGCCCGAAAAAGATACGTTTGGCGGGTGGCCGGCAAGTGGCGAGATCGATATCATGGAACATGTAAATACGGAAAGCGTTGTTCACCAAACCGTACACAATGCCGCCGTTACCAACGCTGCCGGCGGGTCAACGGTGAGCAAAAGCGTTGCCTACAAGCCGGATGATTATAATGTTTACGGCCTTGTCTGGACAAATGACAGGCTTGTATTTTATGTGAACGAGGTGCTTACACACATGTATCATAAACCTACAAACGCCAGCGCTAAGGAATGGCCGTTTGACCAGCCGTTTTACATTATCCTGAACCAGTCGGGTGGTGCCGGTTGGCCGGGCCCGATCACTGATACTGACCTGCCGTTTACCATGCAGGTTGATTGGGTAAACGTGTACGCTGAAAACGAATAGAATAACCTGATTTGTATTGCTGGTAACGGTGCAAACGTTTGTTCAAGTTGCAAAAGCGGGCCGAAGTTGTATTGGATAGGTCTAATTTTGAGGACGCAGGAATCAACGAGATGCCAGGCCCTTTGATGAACAACCGGAACAGGTTTCTGCCCGTAGAAAGAAGGAAATAAGATTGATTGCACTGCTTGCATTTTTTAACCGTAAAACAAAAGGTCGCGATTTCAGTATGAGTGACAGAAATGGAAATTTTTCTCCCTTGTGATTAGATGGACAACGCACCTTTTGTTTCAGGCTCAAAATAACACACACAAATCGCTATTATCACCGTATAATCTACTTACTATGAGTTCAGATCGCAGAAAGTTTCTTCGCAACCTGGCATTTGGTTCGGGTGCTCTTGCTGTCGGTATTCCGTCCTGGGGTGCCACCGATGCCGAAAAGGACGAAGCCCTGCAGCGTACCTATGAATGGGCCGGACAAGGCCAGCGTTTTAACATGAGTGGCTATGCCGCACCCAGGATAGACAAGGTTCGCATTGGCTTTATTGGTTTGGGCATGCGCGGACCCGGAGCGGTTGAACGCATGTCGTATATAGAAGGAGTGGAGATAAAAGCCCTTTGCGATAAATATCCTGAAAGGGCTACCAAGGCGCAGGACTACTTAACCAAAAAAGGTTTGCCAAAAGCAAAAGAATATAGCGGCGAAGATGGCTGGAAAGCGATGATCCAGAACGAAGACCTGGACCTGGTGTACATCTGTACGCCATGGCACCTGCATACACCCATGTCGGTGTACGCTATGCAGCACGGCAAGCACGTTGCCTGCGAAGTGCCCATTGCGGTTACCATGGACGAATGCTGGCAACTGGTGGAAACATCGGAAAAGACCCGCAAGCATTGTATGATGCTGGAGAACTGCTGCTACGACTTTTTTGAGATGCTGACCCTGAACATGGCCCGCAACGGAATGTTTGGTGAACTGGTTCATGCCGAAGGTGCCTACATCCATGACCTTCGTGACCTGAACTTCAGCAAAACAGGCTATGCCGATATGTGGCGCTTAAAGCAAAACATGACCCGCAACGGCAGCCTGTATCCCACACACGGATTAGGTCCCATCGCACAATGCATGGACATTAACCGTGGTGATAAATTCAGTCACCTGGTTTCAATGTCAACCAACGATTACCAGATGGGAGAGATGGCAAAGGAAAAAGCAGCAAAGGACCCGTTTTACCAGCCTTTTGTTGGCAAGCAATACCGCGGCAACATGAACACAACGCTTATTCGTACCGACAAGGGAAAAACGGTGATGGTACAACACGATGTAACAACACCAAGGCCTTATTCACGCATTCACCTGTTGAGCGGTACAAAAGGAGTTGCGCAAAAATACCCGGCACCCGAACGCATTGCCTTTGGCCATAGCTGGGTGAAAAGTGAAGAGTTGAAAGACCTGTATGCCAAACACACGCCACCTATTATCAAGCATGTGGGTGATATTGCCAAAAAGATTGGTGGTCATGGCGGCATGGACTTTATCATGGACTGGCGCCTGATCGATTGCCTGCGAAACGGTTTACCGCTCGACCAGGATGTGTATGATGGGGCTCTTTGGAGTTCTGTATTCCCGCTCAGCGAACGGTCTGTGGCCAAGCAATCCCGTACGGTTGATGTTCCGGATTTTACCCGTGGCGCGTGGAAAACAAACAAGCCGGTAAACCTGACGCTGGATGGTGGCGGCAATACAACGGTTCGCCAAAAAGCATAACACAATCGCCCGGCATTGGCCAAGACTGTATTCTACCAAACAGCTTCCATTCAGGGAGCTGTTTGTATATTGAATGTGTTCATTTTTCGGAAGAAAGATGTGTAATTGAATCTAAGTGTTGTGACGGCTGTTCCGTTTCTTTGCAATTGAAATTTGCAAAGCACGAAGCCTTATTTGCTAACGACATCTGGCTTGTCGTTCAACTAAAATTTTTTGTTAGTTGCGTATAACTAAGAATAAAAAACAATGAACAATAAACTAAGAACCTATTTTGCAGCAATATTATTCTTGCTGACGGTTGCCTGCTTTGGGCAGGAACCAGCTATTATTCCAAAGCCGGTACAAATGGAAAATGGTGAAGGCCATTTTACTATCGATAAAGAAACCGCTCTCCATTTTCAACAGGGAAATAAAGACCTGCAGGCGGCGGCTGCATATTTAACTGCGGCCGTTCAAGCTGTTTCCGGCATTAAGCTTTCACAGAAAGCAAAAGCAGGAAAGCGGATTAGTCTCCGGTTGGCAAAAACAGCTGACATCGGGACCGAAGGATACCTTTTGCAAGTGGCACCGACTGCCATCACGCTTACCGCTAATACCAAAGCCGGAATTTTTTATGGCATGCAAACGCTTTTGCAAACCCTTCCGGCCATTCGCACCAATGCGCCCCTGCTTGTTCCGGCCATGACGGTGAAAGACTATCCACGCTTTACCTGGCGGGGCATGCACCTGGATGTAAGCCGTCACTTTTTTTCACCCGAGCTGGTAAAGCAATACATCGACCTGATGGCGGCGTATAAAATGAACACCTTTCACTGGCACCTGTCGGATGACCAGGGCTGGCGCATCGAGATCAAAAATTACCCGAAGTTGACAAGCGTTGGCGCCTGGCGGGTAGATCAAACCGAAAAGGTATGGGCCGACAGGCCACAGGCAAAAGAAGGCGAGAAACCCACTTACGGCGGCTATTATACACAAGAGCAGGTAAAAGAAATTGTTCGCTACGCGGCGGCAAGGTCCATTACCATTGTGCCGGAACTGGATGTTCCGGGTCACAGTGCAGCGGCTATTGCTGCTTACCCTGCCCTGAGCTGTTCGCAAAAACCGCAGTTGCCCATGACCGGCGGCAATTACACCGGTGTTTCCTCCAATCTCTGCCCGGGTAACGACAGCGTGTACACGTTTTTGCAAACTGTTTATGGCGAGTTAATGGCGCTGTTCCCTTCCCAATACATTCACGTTGGCGGCGACGAGGTGGATAAAACGGCTTGGAAAGGATGTGTCAAATGCCAGGCAAGAATGAAGCGGGAAGGACTGAAAAACGAAGAAGAGCTGCAGAGCTATTTTATCCGGCGCATGGAGAAGATCATCAATGCAAAAGGACGGAAAATGATCGGCTGGGACGAGATCCTCGAAGGCGGACTGGCACCTTCGGCCACTGTTATGAGCTGGCGCGGAGAGGCTGGTGGCATTGAAGCAGCGAAGATGGGACATAACGTGGTGATGACCCCGGGTAATCCTGTTTACTTCGATCATTACCAGGGCGACCCCGCATCGGAACCAATCGCGTTTGGCGGTTTTAATACGTTGCGAAGCGTTTATAACTATGAACCCATTCCCAAAGAGCTGACAGCAAAAGAAGCCGGATATGTGCTGGGAGCGCAAGCCAATTTATGGGCTGAGTTTATCACCACGCCATCGCATGTTTTGTACATGGTGCTGCCGCGCATGCTGGCCCTGTCGGAAGTGGTATGGAGCCCGAAAGAAAGCCGCAACTGGGAAGGTTTCAATGAGCGGTTGCAAACGCATTTCACAAGCTTTGAACAAAAAGGATTGCCGCACAGCAAGGGCAATTTTAAAGTGGAGATAAAGCCTGTATCACAATCGGGGCAATTGCTGGCCCAACTCTCCACCGAAGCCTACAAAGGCGAAGTGTATTATACTACAGACGGCTCGCAACCAACCATGCTAAGCAATCGCTATACAGCACCGGTACCCGTTACGGCTACAATGGATCTAAAAGCGGTTACTGCCGTTAACGGTAAGGTGATGAGCGCTATACCATCAAAACAATCCTTCGCGGTGCACAAAGCCATTGGCCGTACGGTTACCTACACCCACCCGATCAGCCGCTATTACATGGCGGATGGTCCCAACTCACTTACCGATGGTATAAAAGGTACCGAAGCTGTTGGCAAGTACTGGCACGGTATCTCAGGAAAAGACCTGGTTGCGACGATTGATCTTGGCAGTGAAACAAGCGTGCAGCAAATTTCATTGGGTTGTTTGCAGGCCTACCGCGACTGGATCATGATGCCGCAATGGGTGTCGTTTGAAGTGTCGGCGGATGGCAAAAAATTTACCGAAGTAGGAAGGGTTGCCAACAACATTCCTGTAACCGAAGTGTCTTCGGTGATGAAGGATTTTGTGGCCAGCTTCCCCGAGCAGAAAGCAAGGTATGTGAGAGTGACGGCCAAGGTGCTGGAAGCTTTACCCAAAGGGCATTCTGGCGAAGGAAAACCGGCCTGGTTATTCGCCGATGAAATAGTTGTAAAGTAAAAAAGCGGAGAATGAAAAAAGCAAGTATATACCTGTTGCTGTTAATTGCCTTGAAAGGTTGGGCGCAACCGGCAAAAGAAGGACAAAATTTTGTGTTGATCGATCCTGCCGATTCGGAAGCAGCGATCGTTCGCAAGGCAGCACAGGTAGTGCCTACGCCGCGGCAGTTGAAATGGCAGCAGATGGAGCTGACCGCATTTTTTCATTTTGGCGTGAACACCTTCACCGGTCGCGAATGGGGCGATGGAAAAGAAGACCCGAAAGTGTTCAATCCAACAGCGCTGGATGCAAGGCAATGGGTGCGGGAAGCAAAAGCAGCGGGTTTTAAACTTGTAATTCTAACGGCAAAGCACCACGATGGTTTTTGCCTTTGGCCTACAGCCACAACATCACATTCGGTAAAAAACAGCTTGTGGAAAGAGGGCAAAGGTGACGTGGTGAAAGAAGTGGCCGAAGCCTGCAAGGAATACGGTATTTCCTTCGGCGTTTACCTCTCGCCCTGGGACCGCAATGCGGCGGTGTACGGCACCGAAGCTTACAATGATTTTTTTATTGCACAACTCACCGAGTTGCTGACTGGCTACGGAAAAGTGGACGAAGTTTGGTTTGACGGGGCCAACGGCGAAGGGCCAAACGGCAAAAAGCAGGTCTATGATTTTGAACGGTATTACAAACTCATTCGCAAGCTACAACCGCAGGCCGTTATCGCTGTGATGGGACCGGATGTGCGTTGGGTGGGAACCGAAACAGGCTATGGCCGTGAGCAGGAATGGAGCGTGGTACCCGCCAATAACCTGAACCCCGAAAGCATTGCCGCGAACTCGCAGCAAGGCCTTGCCTTTAAGCCGCAAGGTGATATGATGGGCAATGACCTTGGCAGTCGCGAAAAGATTAAAACGGCAAAAGGCCTGGTGTGGTACCCCGCCGAAACCGATGTGTCGATCCGGCCAGGATGGTTTTACCACGAAAAGGATGATGAGAAAGTAAAAACGCCGGAAAAGCTGCTGGATATTTATTACAGCTCCGTGGGCAGAAACGGTGTGTTGCTCTTGAACCTGCCGCCCGACAAACGTGGCCTCATTCACGAAGCGGATGTAAAGAGCTTACGGGAATGGCGCCGGCAGATTGACGCCACCTTTGCAAAAAACCTGGCGAAGGGTGCCAAAGTGAGAACGGCCAATGGTCGCAATGGTGCGGCCATGCTGGATGGGAAAAATAACAGCTATTGGACGACGAAAGCTGCGGATACAACAGCGGTGATCGAAGTTGACTTAAAGGCATCTGTCACCTTTGATGTTTTGCTCCTGCAGGAAGCTATCCCGGTTGGCCAACGGATCGAAAAATTTGTGCTGGAATACAGGGATGGAAATGAATGGAAAAAAATAACCGAAGGAACTACGGTTGGGTATAAACGTTTATTACGTTTTGAGCCTGTTACCACCGCCAAAGTTCGCCTGCGCATTTTGTCTTCCAGGCTGAACCCAACTTTATCTGAATTCGGCTTGTACAAACAGGCAAAATAAAATGGATAGTTGCCAGCGGGCAGATTGAAAGCTGCAGTGTGATCAAATCAACTTTTGGCAAATCAGCATAAATATTACGGATGAAAAGTTTCCAGAAAAATAACTGGCTTTTAGGAATGGTGTTGTTAATGGCGCTGCAGGCAACGGCCCAAAAGCGGCCCAACATCCTGATCATTGTTTCGGATGATCATGCCTTCCAGGCCATTGGTGCTTACGGCAGTAAGCTGATGCAAACGCCAGCCATCGACCGCATTGCGAAAGAGGGAACGGCGTTCAACAAAGCCTATGTTACCAATTCTATTTGCGGTCCCAGCCGCGCCGTGATCTTGACTGGTAAATACAGTCACAAGAACGGTTTTAAGGACAACGAGAATTCAAGCTTTGACGGCTCGCAAAACACCTTTATCAAAGAGCTTACCCGCAGCGGTTATCAAACAGCATGGATCGGCAAATGGCATCTTGAAACACAGCCGCAGGGTTTTTCGTATTGGCAGATCCTTCCGGGACAGGGACAGTATTACAACCCCGATTTTATACAGATGGATGGCAGTCGCAAGCGCATAGAAGGCTATGCCACAAACGTAGTGGAAGACCTGGCCGAATCCTGGTTGGATGGGCGGGATACGACAAAACCATTTTGCCTTGTGATCGGCCATAAGGCCACGCACCGAACCTGGCTGCCGGATACGGCCGACATGGGACGATTTGATCAAATAAAATTTCCGCTGCCACCAAGTTTTCGTGACAATTACGAAGGCCGGCAGGCAGCAGCGGTGCAGGACATGAGCATCGATAAGACAATGATCATGGGTTACGACCTGAAGATGTTTGCGAGTAAAGAACAAGCTGATAAGGAGGGAAGCGTCAAGCGCATGAACGAAGCGCAGCGGGCAAAATTTGATGCCTACTATGGCGCTGTTTATTCTGACTTTAAAAAGCAAAACCTCACCGGCGCTGCGCTGGCAGAATGGAAATACCAGCGTTATGTAAAAGATTACCTGGCAACGGCAGCTTCGCTTGACCGCAACATTGGCCGGGCCCTCGATTACCTGGATCAAAACGGTCTTGCCAGCAATACCTTGGTAGTTTATTTGTCCGACCAGGGATTTTTTATGGGAGAACACGGTTGGTTTGACAAACGGTTTATGTACGAGGAATCGTTTCGTACACCAATGGTGATGCGGTATCCCGGCGTGGTAAAACCGGGAACAAAAACGGATGCCTTTGTGATGAACCTTGACCTGGCGCCAACCATGCTGTCGGCAGCCGGTGTTCCGGTCCCTGGTGATATGCAAGGCAAATCCATCTTGCCCCTTATTATTAAGAAAAAAGAGAAGGGCCGCGATGCCATGTATTACCATTATTACGAAAATGGTGAGCATTCCGTGTCGCCGCATTTTGGCATCCGCACGGCACGCTACAAGTTGATACGGTTTTACAAACGAGTGGAAGGCTGGGAGCTTTATGACCTGAAAAAGGACAAGGCGGAAATGAAAACCCTTTTTGGTAAAAAGGGGTATGAAAAGATCACAGCTACGCTGATGCAGCAGTTACAGGGATTGATTGGTGAATACGAAGACAACGATGCAAACACCATCCTGCAAAAAGAAAATGGCAAAAAATACCCGCCTGCGTTTTAATTGATCTTGCAATCAATAAAAAACTACGCTCAGTTGCAATAAAATCAGTAACTACTATCACCAATGGCATTCTCCTTCCGGCTTTGGTGATGGATGCACTACATACCGCCAATGCTCACCTGTATTTGTTGCGGTGGTTTCTCCGAAATAGCGGAAATTGCAGGTACGCGAAAAATAATTCGTTAGAGCACAGCCATCACCAACGCCATATGAAGAGTGAATTTTTAAGCCTTATCGACCTGCTGGGCATCATCTCCTTTGCCATATCGGGAGTGTTTGCTGCCATGCAACGCAAGCTCGATATTTTCGGTATACTCGTTATTGCTTTCACCACGGCGCTGGGTGGCGGAACCATCCGCGATATGCTGATCGGCGACCTGCCCGTGCAGTGGATGCGCAACCTGGACTACACCATCGTTATTTCTGTTACAACCGGCATCACCATTGTTTTTCATAATATCATCCGTAACCTGGAAAAGCCGCTTTTTGTTTTTGATGCCCTCGGGCTTGGCTTCTTTACCATTCTTGGTATTCAGAAAGGATTGGCCTGGGGACTACACCCCGGCATCTGCATTATTTTGGGAACCATTACCGCATGTTTTGGCGGCGTTATCCGCGATATTGCGTTGAACAAAATTCCGCTTGTTTTTCAGCGGGAGATCTATGCCACGGCTTGCATTGCCGGCGCAGGACTTTACTTTCTTTTGGGACAAACCGATATCAACAAAAGTTGGTTGGATGTGATCTGCATTTCCGTCATCTCCGGTATCCGCATCCTGTCGGTGTTTTTTAAGCTGGAGCTTCCCGGGTTTTATAAAAGCGAGTGAAGTTTTTTAAACGGCATATCCCGGTTTTTAAGATCAGATTGCGTCAACCTTCTTCCCTACACATTTCAATGTAATCCTTCCAAATTTGCATAGGAACGGCTCTTTGCAAACTACCGAACCGCTTATCTTCACGGCTTAAGAGAACATGCCGAATGCAAGCCATCAGTGAACTGGAGAATTTGTTGCTGCCAAAAGAAGAGCCGCCGTTTTTTACCGAGAACGGCAACGGCATCCGCATTGTGGTATTGAAGTATTTCCGTTTTCACAAAAGCCTTTGTATAGAACTGTATGATGCGGCAACAACGCAGGCCGGAAAGATCAAAAACCCGCTTTCGGCCGTATCGGCAAGCGATGCCGCTTTGTTTGCCAGCAATCCGGATGCCTTGCTTTGTTACACGGCTATCAGTCGTTTTCAAAACAACCCAACCGTTACAAAGTCCGGCGCTGATATTCGTGCTTTAAAAACGATCATTAAGAATCCCCTGGGACTTCGTTTTTTTTGTCACAACCCTGAATTCTCTGAAAACGTCAGTGCCGGCTCACTTGAAGAAGTTGGCGTTGGCGGCATCCTGCATAAATTTTCCCTCCTGGTCAACAAGGTAGAGGCCTTTTACCAGGTCATCCCGCAACTGCACCTTGAGCAGCAGGTCCTGCATCCACGGCAGGTTGAGCACCGCTTTGATTATTTTGTTCTCCACGGTGGCCGCATTTACCTCGCGGCCAACCTGGCAGTAGTAAAACTCTTGCAGTACTTTTTAAGTCGCAACGTACTGCAGCTCCACGAACAGCAGTTTGGCGATTTTCAGCAAAAGATCCTGTCGAAACTAGAAGACCAGGTGGAGGTGGTGCATGCCTACATTGCAGCGGCAACGGATAGCCAGGTTGCCGAAGCAGGCCTGCAAGGTGCCACGGAACGTATCATCTATCTCTCTGACCTTAATCAATACGTGATCATCAACCCGGTGATGCGTTATGGCAGCGTTGAAGTGCCGGTGCGTAGCAAAAAATCCGTTTACCTGCCCGATGCCCGTGGCCGCCTGATGGCCATGCCACGCGACGAAAGAGCTGAGGACAATTTCCTGGGTTTTTTGCTTCGCCAGCACCCGCTTTTTTATGAGCAGTTGGAAGATGGCCTGACCTATTTCTACCTGCACCGTGACCGTTTTTTAGATGAAGCCTGGTTTACCGAAGCGTTTGAACAGTGGCGGGCTGCCGGCATTTCCATTTATGGCTTTAACCAGCTAAAAGGCAACAAGCTGAATGCGCACAGGGCCAGCATTTCGGTGCAGGTGCAAAGCGGTTTGAATTGGTTCAATACAAAATTAAAAGTGGCGTATGGCAAGCAACAGGCTTCGCTAAAACAATTGCAGCAGGCGGTGCGAAACAAGAGCCGTTATGTGCAGTTGGATGATGGCACCCTTGGTATTTTACCTGATGCTTGGATAGAACGCATGGCGCAGTTCTTTTTTGCTGCGGAAGTGGTGGGAGAAGACCTGGTGACGCCAAGAATGCATTTTGATGCCATTGCGCAAATCTTTACCGAGGAAGAATTGGACGATGAAGTAAAAGAGTCCGTTCGGCATTACCAGGCAACGCTTGCCAACCTCGAAAGCATCGAAACCGTTGCGCCGCCGCAAGGCCTGCAGGCTGCCTTGCGGCCTTACCAGTTGGAAGGACTTTCGTGGCTGCGCTTTTTGGACGACCACCAGTTTGGTGGCGTGCTGGCCGATGACATGGGACTTGGTAAAACCTTGCAGGTAATTGCCCTGATGTTGTTGCGAAAAGAAAAAGAGCTTTCTGACACGCACCTGGTGGTAGTGCCTACTACCTTGTTGTTTAACTGGCAGGCCGAATTAAAACGGTTTGCGCCTTCGCTAAAGGTTCACATCCTGCACGGCGCCGGGCGAAAAAAAGACCGGAGCGAATTTGACCAATACGATGTGGTAATCACTTCGTACGGCACCCTGCTTTCGGATATCAACTACCTCCGCTATTACCAGTTTGGCTATGTTTTCCTGGATGAATCGCAGCAGGTAAAAAATATCGGTTCGCAACGCTACCATGCTGTGCGGCTCCTGCGGTCGAAAAACCGGTTGGCCATCACCGGTACACCGGTGGAAAACAACACGCTGGATCTTTATGCACAGATCTCGTTTGTAGCACCGGGATTGCTGGGCAACAAGCAGTATTTTAAAGATGTGTATTCAACGCCTATCGACAAATTTGAGGACAGCCGGCGGGCTGCCGAACTAAAGCGAAAAGTGGCGCCCTTTATCCTGCGGCGAACAAAAGAAGCCGTGGCAAAGGAATTACCGGATAGAACAGAACAGGTTTTGTATTGTCCGATGGGCGATGCGCAGCGGTCGCTTTACGAGATGTATGAAAAAGAACTCCGCGATTACCTCGAAGGAAAGATAGAAGACGAAATCCTGCGTAACTCTATTCATGTGCTGCGTGGACTGACGCAGCTGCGCCAGATCTGCGATGATCCGCGGTTGGTGAATACAGAGCCGGGCTTGGGTTCTGCCAAGATAGAGGCGCTAATGGAACAGATCGACAGCAAATCGGTACAGCACAAGATCCTGGTGTTTTCACAGTTCGTTTCCATGCTTGACCTGGTAAAGGAAGAGTTGGAAAAGACAGGGATTGGTTATGTGATGCTGACAGGGGCTACAAAAAACAGGGAAGCGGTTGTTGAGCGTTTTCAACAAGACCCGGCGACAAGAGTTTTCCTGCTAAGTCTGAAAGCCGGCGGCACAGGCTTGAACCTCACCGCGGCCAACTATGTCTACCTCCTTGATCCCTGGTGGAACCCGGCCGTGGAAGCGCAGGCAATTGACCGTGCTTACCGCATCGGGCAGCATAAAAATGTACAAGCTATCCGCTTAATTTGTCCTGGTACGGTGGAAGAGAAAATGATGCTTTTGCAGGAAAGCAAAAAGGCCCGCTTTGCGGACCTGGTTGGGACCGGTCAAACCCTGTTTCAAGCCATGACCAAAGAAGAATGGAAGGGGTTGTTGGGCGGCTAAGAAAAAGGGAGAAATCTTGATTCAAATACTTTTCACGAAGCGAGAACACCGTTATGGCATAAATTTTTTCTCACTTTCGGTATGGAAGAAAAAAATCAATCCGGTGTTATCCCGCCACAACATACGGGAACCGTCATCGATACGGTTGAAACCATTGAACTGCCGGATCTGCCAACGGCGCAGGCTTTTTTTCAAACGGTAAAACAGCGGTTACTACAAGTAAACAAATGGCACGACGTGGCCGGAGCCGCTTCGGCAGAATTTCAGTTGGTAAATGAAAGGGGAGACGAAGTTGACCGGCCGGTTCAAAAAGGCGATTTTTTTAAAATTGATATTCCCGGTCCGGGACCTTCAGCCGGTGATGGTTATGATTGGGTGAATGTGGAAGAGATTAGTGAAGTAAAAGATGGCGAAATAGAAAGTGTCGGGATTCGTGTTCGTCCCACCTTGAGCCCCCTGAACAACAGCAAAGACGTGGCTCATTTTTATTCGCCGGAATCAACCAGTAGTTTCACTGTTACCCGTGAAGGCACTCGCATCACGGCAGGCATCTACGACCGCAATACCAAGCCCAACCAAACCCCGGAAACATTGGTGGATAAGATAAGAGACCTGGCGGTGGGTGCAGGAGCTGTCACTGCCTTTTCAAAAATGCAGTGGACCGGTCTTGCCAAAGGGCTGCTCAAGCAGGCGTAACAATATTTTTCTTTTAGAATCGAAAACGAAAAGGTTTCCTAGTGGATGCATTTCCGGACCTATTTTAAGAAATCCCTTGGTACAACTGTTGCTTACCGATGCCAGCGTTCAAAATTTAATTAGCAAATACTGTCAGCATAAATCATAGCCATGCAAAAAGATCAGTTTAAAAATAAAGTCATTGTGATCACCGGTGCTTCCGGTGGTGTAGGAAGGGCAACAGCCTGGGCCTTTGCCGAGCAAGGGGCAAAGATTGCCCTGCTGGCCCGAGGCGCAGAAGGCCTGGAAGGTGCCAAAAAAGAAGTGGAAGAAAGGGGCGGGACCGCATTGGTGATAACGGTAGACGTGGCGGATGCCGCAGCCGTTGAAGCAGCGGCGGAAAGGGTGGAAGCTGAATTGGGATTGATTGATGTGTGGGTAAACAATGCGATGAACAGCGTGTTTGCACCGGTGAAGGAAGTAACGCCGGAAGAATACAAAAGGGTAACCGAGGTCACCTACCTGGGACAGGTATACGGCGCCAAGGCAGCACTAAAGCGCATGCTTCCCCGCGACAGGGGATCGATCGTTTTTGTGGGCTCCGCATTGGCTTACAGGGGCATTCCGTTACAGTCGGCTTACTGCGGGGCAAAACATGCCACAGAAGGATTTTATGATTCGCTGCGTACCGAGCTTCAGCACGACAAAAGCAATGTAAAGATCAGCATGGTGCAATTGCCGGCGCTGAACACAACACAGTTTGGCTGGGTGCTGAACAAGTTGCCCAACAAGCCGCGGCCAATGGGCAAAGTTTATCAACCCGAAGTGGCGGCAAGAGCGATCGTGTTTGCTGCTGCCAATAACCGCAGGGAAATCCTGGTGGGCTTTCCTACCTACAAAGCAATTGTGGGGAACAAAATTGCGCCCTGGTATGCCGACTGGGTGCTTTCACGTACCGGTTACAAAGGGCAGCAAACCGATTTTCCGGTTGATCCTGCCCAAAAGAACAATGTTTGGGAACCAGTGCCCGGTGACCAGGGTACCTATGGAAAATTTGGCAACATCGCCACCGGCAAAAGCATCACCCTATGGGCATCGATGAACCGCACCTGGGTAAGAACCGGTTTGGGCCTTTTGCTTGCCGGCGTTGTGCTGGCAGCCACGTCCCGGAAAGATTGATAGTTCAACTTAACACGTAAGCGATAATTCAAAGGCTATCTCTCCAAATACAACTTTAGTTGTATTTGGAGAGATAGCTTGCTTATTGCTTATTGTCTATTGTTAATTGCCGTCCCCCATATGCACCGGGTTCTTTTCAAATAAGGACGACCAACCGCCGCCATAGCGGTGTTTTGTTTTGCCTTTGAAGATGGAAAAAAGAATAAGCGGGAGGGCCGTTAGTATGCTGATGCTGGCGACGCTTCCTTTGCTTCCCAAAACAAAAGGTGATACCAGGAGCCAGGCCCCGATCAATACATTCAACCAGCGGATGCCGCGGTTAAATTCCCAAAGTGCTATGATGGCGTTGGTGATAACCAATGGACCGACGATATAAAAATGGTTGCTGTCGGCTTTGTCAAAGGTGTAAAGCGATGGTGCAGCCATCAAAAACAGACCAATAACGATATTGATGATTTGTGCCCACATAAATTTTTATTTGACCTGGAGATAGATCTCGTCTTTTCCCCAGAATGCTTTCCAAAAAGAATAGCCGCCTTTTTTTGCCCGTTGCAGGTACTGCAGGCTGGCAAGCATTTCGTCCACGGCCGGGCTTATCATGACAACAGACAAAACCGCTGTCACCAGGCAAAGTGTGCACCAGGCCCCTACCAGCACCGGTTGCAAGATCACGAGCAAAACACTGATCAATCCCAGCGGTCCGATGGCGATCCCAAAAACCACTACGATCCAAGGCATGCGTTTCCAGCGATTGGTGCCGCCAATAACGCCGGTCACAGCATCCAGCACATAACCAAAAGCGCCGAGGATAGCATCTGGAACGGGGAGGGCTTTGGATACACTCGAGGTAAGTACTTTTCGGGTGCCATCGCCAAAGAACGGATCCCAAACGGTGTCTAGCACTTCCAATTGGAAAAGCCCCATGTACAGGGCAATAACAAAACCAACAACGGCAATAACGATCAGCGGCATGCGCTGGCCCCAGGAAGAAGGGTTGTAATCCCAGGCAGGAGGGATGTGCTCTTTTTTGTCCATTTCAACAAAATTCCAATGGTTGATATACGGACATAAAAAATTGAACCGTGGCTAGCAGAAACGCGGTTGCCCAGCCTACTAATGACGGAATAAATTTGAAAATGACAATTAGAAAGGTGAGATTCTTGGAGGCAAAAATTTATGACTTGTGCCGGTTCATCGTCTTCCAGTGCCTGAGCGCATCCTTGAACCGCAGTTTCCGGATGTCGTTTTTAAAGCAAAAGCGAGCATAAGTCTGAATAGCTGCATCCAGCTTTTTGGAATTTGTATAGGGCAGGTTTTTTTTGATGGATTCAAAAAAACGAATGTGTTTCTCCTGGTTGTTGTATTCGGAAGCTCCCGACCAGGCACCACCGCCATGCACCCGGTACACACCCATGGTCTCATTCAGGTATTTTGCCTTTCCCTGTTGCAGGAGCAGGAAATAGATGCCGAGATCAGGGAAGGGCAATTCATAATACCAATCGGGGAGAGTAGGGCCTAATACGTTTCGCATGACAACTGAAAGTGTGTCCACAGGATTGATGTCAGCAATAAAATCTTCCACGGTCAAGGTATCACGATTCAACTCTTCGTTGATGCTGTAAGGCTCGTGCAAAACTCCTGTTGACTGCTCCAAGAACTGCACTTTGTGAAAGCAGAAGGAATAGTCCGGGTTAGCTTCCAGGAAGTCCACCTGTTTTTGTAGTTTCAGGGGATCTGTCCAGTAATCGTCGCCATCGAGAAATGCTAGGTATTTACCGGTACACATTTCATAAGTGGCTTTGAACATAGGAATCATTCCCATGTTCTTTTCGGGTAACAGGAGTCGAAACTTACCCGGGTATTTTGCATGGTATTCCAAAACAACAGCCCTTGTGCCATCCGTCGAAAAATCTTCGCCCAAAACAATCTCGAATGTATGAGAGGTTTGCTGATTCAGGACGCTGTCTAACGCAGCAGCAATGTACTTTTCATGATTGTAAGCCGTCATCCATACTGTTACATCGTACATACCCGTAGTTTACATAAGTAATACCTTGTTATCAGGGTTTAGTTGCGTAGTAAAGTCCTCGCCCAAAAAAACCCTTGGCGTCATAATGCGCTTCCAATCCTACATTTTTAAATGCTTGCCTGTATTCTTCATCTGTCCATAAGCCCATTACATGCTTCTCATTAAATTGATCGATACCAGATGGCGTGCCTACCATGTAGTGAATATCAAAAATCGATTTTTTGTCTTCGATCTCACTTGTGTACATCCAAGCAATTTTTAGTTCTGGCTGATCGACAAAATTGGCTGTTACCTTACCAACCCAATATTTTTCTGGTGTGATCCATGGCTCAATAAGCAGTAAACCTTTTGGATTCAAATGCTTTTCCATAGCAGCCACTGCCTTGTTCAAACCTTCTAACGTTTGTACATAAGCGATGGAACTAAATAAACAGGCAACTACATCAAAGGTCTTGTCTAGTTGAAATGCAGTCATATCACCATGGTGAAAACTAACATCGGGACAACGTTCCCTGGCAACACCCAATAATTCCTTATTCAGGTCCAAGCCTTCTACAGCAAAGTTTTCTTTTAAATAAGCGAGGTGTTTACCGGTTCCACAACCAACATCTAAAAGGGTTGCCGCGTTTGAATCCTTTTCTTTGATAAAAGCTGTGATTTTATTGCAGGCCTCGTTGTAATCTTTAAACTGGTAGATAGCATCGTAGTAGTCAGCAGTTTTGGTAAACATATTTCGAATTGTTTTTGCTTTTATAAATAGGTGATAAATTAATTAAAGCGATTTTTCTATCTGTTGAATAATTTGAATAACCTGTTCGCAATCTGCTTTTTCGTACCGGTGATCAACGGGCAAGGGCAGCAGGTTACTTGCCAACTGTTTTTCAAATTCGAATCCCGTAATGTTTCTATTAAAGACATCCGGCCACAAAGTAGGGACAAAAATGTTTAATTGATGCAGTCGTTTTTTATCAATTGCTGTATTCAAAGAAAGGGGATAACAAAATGGTGTTTCTATCACATCAATCGCTGCTGCTAAGCGGTTGCTTGAACGAAATGCATTTTCATAGCATGTAAAATTCTCCCTTCTTTTTTGTCTTATTAGCTTCATGTCAA
This sequence comes from Flavisolibacter longurius, assembly GCA_013327885.1. Taxonomy (GTDB): domain Bacteria; phylum Bacteroidota; class Bacteroidia; order Chitinophagales; family Chitinophagaceae; genus Flavisolibacter. The sequence goes on from JABUMY010000017.1 coordinate 87,592, forward strand.
GATGGTTCAAAAGCCAATTGGCGACATTGGATATTTTATAAATGCCTGCGGTCAATGACCGTTCGTAAAGGCTGAAAAGTTCATAAGAACGTTGCTGATCGCCAAACTTGCGTTCCAGCAAATGGTTACATTGATAAAACGGATTTGTTTTTAGGCCATCATTAGACAGTTCTGGCCCGTATAAATAAGCGCCATCCGGTACGCCAAAAAATTTCCGTGCAGAGTTAAACGACCATGTTTTGCTGTTGCCTATTGTGAAAAACGATTGGGTATTATCGAGTATCAGCTTTTCACCAAACTGTTCGATAAGCTCATTGCTATACTCCGTCTTTATACCGAAATAATTGATATAGACAATGTATTCGTCTTCACCTAGTTTAATGTTCTCCGCTAATTCCAGGTTTTTGTTGATCGAATAGAACTCAAAATCGATCTTGTTTTCAAGCAGTGGCTGCAGCAAAGCATCACAAGTATAAAATGGTACAAATATTTTTTTTATGGTTCGTTTGGTGCAAATTAAATGCAGGCATGCCCTTCCCGTGCTTAAGGACAGCGCTCCTTGATGGTATTGCTGTTCGGTTTCCAGCAAAAAATCTGATTCCAGCTCAAAAAAACCGCCAATGGAAGATTTAGGAGATTTCATATTGTTTTAAAAGCTGGCGGACTGTTTCAGGTGAATTATGCATAAGCACATGAATCATTGAAAGATGGCTATGCATTTCCTCCCCATTTTGCCCTGTAGTGTTTATGTTAATTGATGGCCTTATAAAATACAGCGCAATTGATTCCAGTTCAAAATCTGATTTGTTGTACAAACTTTTCCCGCCAATCAAGTTGTAGTAAGAGCTCGCCTTTTCTTTTTTGCAAATATCGAGTATTCGTTCCTGGCTAGTCAAATCGTTATTGTGGTAAACTGAAGAAGTAGATCCGAGTTGCGTTTGCAGGTTCAAATAATGTATAACAAATTGCAGGCTTTTCAGCAATACAGTGGTTAACGAATCAGCGTTACTGTCAAACACTTTTTTAATGCCTTCAAAAACAGGATTGAAAAATGGTGCTTTCTGATAATTCAATTGCACTGTTCTCAAAAATTTCTCCTGCCATTTCGGGTAAACAGCCTGGTTGATGCATGTTTCATTTATTTTTTTAAAGGAACTGATATTGGCAATGGGGATAGTAAACAACAGCGGCTTGTTGTTTGCCAGAATATAATTCCTGTTGATCCAGCCTTGCTTGATAAAGCTTACATCGTCATAAACGATAAACTTGTCAACTACGTTCAGGAGCTGAAAATACCCTATGTAGGGAAAAATGTAAGGCTGCATGATGGCAATCTTCATAACCTGTTGCGTCAGTTTTTTCGATACAAAGGAAAGTATGATTGCCTGTCTTGCGGATCCAAACCTTTCTCGATGCAAAGTTTTGCATAGGTTTCAACATTGAATACTTGCTTGGCGGCATTTAATGGATAGACAACTGGGCCAAAGCGCATTTTAAACTGGGCAATCGAATCGCCCGGTTGAACACCGCCGCCAAGGTTCAAGTAATTTACTTGTTTGGATTTAAAATAATGGACGGCATACCAAATAAGTGGAACTGCATAAGCCCGGCCTTCTTCCACAGAAATATTGTACAGGTAGTCAGCCACATAAGGCGTATGTGAAAAGACAGAAACTGCTTTGACTTCGCCATTCTCTTCGTATCCTATCATCAGAACCTGCTCAAGCCCTAACAAAAATTTCAACGTTTCCACAGAAAAGCCTGTCATAAAATCTGCATCTTTCTGCGCAAAGAAATCAAAATAGTTGGCCAGGAAAAATTCTGTCAACCTTGCTTTGTCGAAAACAAAATTTTTCTGAGCAAAATCGAAATTCTTTAATTGACGCTTCCGGTTTTGTGACAAATTGTTGAATAACTCAATCAGGCTATTTTTTAAGTGGAATACATAAAGGGTGTTGCTGGTGGAGATGTCTGAAGCATCCAAGTAAGGTCGAGCGTCAATTACCGGGTTCAAGCCAATATAGCCACAGACATACTTTCTCTCGCGGGCAAAGTTGTTCCAATTTTGTTGAAACTTGTCATCTTCACCCCTTCCAGTAAAACCTGAGAAACCGTAAGGCGTGACAATATCCTTGAAGCCCTTGTAATCTCTTTCCGAAATTGGGCAGACTACCTTTGCACGTTCGGATTCATAGACGTATAAATAGGTGTTGTTCCGCGTTGTCAAGTTCATTGCATAATTGTTCTCCCAGGTATGGGCAAACGAATGCTGCAATCCCGCTAGTGCCTGTCGCCACTTTTCAGGAGAAGTGAGTGGTATGAGTTCTCCGTACATTCTTTTGACTGTAAATTGGATAAGTTCAATCTTTTCCTAATAGAAAAATAGGTCTAAAAAAACGATCTGAGTGATACGATTAATTTGAATCAACAATGGCATTTGCATGTTGAAAATGCTTCTGAATGACGCTAATAACCTTTTGCACATCCTCTGCCGTTAATTCGTGGCTCAGGGGAAGACATAACATCCGGGAAGAAATGTCTTTGGTTATAGGTACGCTTTGTTTTTTTACATACACCAATTCGGAAAGAGAAGGATAAAAATATCTCCTGGGGAAAATATCGGCAGCATTCATTTCCTTCCGGAGGTCTACCACATCATCCTCACTTGGCAGAAGAACAGGGTAGTAGGCATAATTGTAAGTAAGCCTGCTATCCATCAAAGGGCGTTTTATTGGCAGTGTTTCCAGTGATTCATCGTAAAGCCGGGAGATTTTTTCCCGGTGGGCGATAAGATCAGCAACTTTCGGAAGAAGACACAGCCCCATCGCCGCATGAAATTCCGACAACTTTGCATTGGTACCCAGCCCTACAAAATTTTCCGGTCCATCATGACCAAAATTGCACATGTACGAAAGCTTTTCTGCCAAGGCATCATCGTTGGTGATAAGGGCTCCGCCTTCTACTGTATGAAAAAGCTTGGTGGCATGAAAGCTAAGCGTTGAAACATCCCCGAAATTCAGGATAGATTGAACATCGAGCTGAACGCCAAAAGCATGGGCGGCGTCATAAATAACTTTCAGGTTGTGCTTTTTGGCAATCTTTTCAATGGCTTCCACGTCACAGGCATTGCCATATACATGGGTGGCAAGGATGGCGGTAGTTTTGGATGTGATCGCTGCTTCTATACGTTGTGGATCCATGCAAAATGTTTCGGGATCGATGTCAACAAAAACAGGTTCGCAGCCTTCCCACACGATGCTTGCCGTGGTAGCCACATAGGAAAACGGCGTGGTGAGAATTTCGCCTTTCAAATCAAGACCCTTAATGGCCATCTGCAAGGCGATGGTCCCATTGTTGACAACGAAAAGGTGCTTAACTCCCAGGTATTGCTTTAATTTTTCTTCAAGCTCAATTAGCAACGGGCCATAATTGGTGAGATGACACCGGTCCCAGATGCCCTGGAGGTTTTGAATATATTCCTCGATGGGAGGCAAAAAAGGTTTTGTTACGTTGATCATATAGAGTACTCCTTCAAAAATGCGATTGCATGCGCCTGGTTAAAATTTTCTCTTTCGAACAATATTCAAATCTGGCGCAAGCCGCAATTGCTAAACAATATATTCTTTTTTACGCTTATCTCATAAACCACGGAAGGCTTTCAGCCTGTAAGGTTATAAGCGCAAAGGTTTTTGATTTCAAATCGGAAACTGACTTGTTACCTTATTCGGCCAAACAAAGGTCCTGTTCAATGGAAAACGGGAAATGCGGCCTGATGGCCCCGTACCACTTACCAAAATATTGCGTTCCGCCCCTGTAATCTTCAATGTCAAACGGCAGCAGTTCATAATCTTCAAACAAAGCCGTGGTGGTATCTTTTGTAATGCAAATGCCCAGGTTGTAAGACCCATTGTTCAGCAAGTTGCCAGGTATACGGCAAAGGCCTTGCACCACACCTTTCTGGCAGCGGAGCACGGGTGAAGACACCGCAAAAATACATTCGCCGCTATAGGTCATCAACGAAATATCGATACTTAGTTCGGCATCGTCCAAATAATTCCAGAACGCAATTTTAAGGTCAATCGGCGTTCGCACATCTAGGATGCCAGCTTCATCAACAAAATGGGGGATTACTTCAAAATGCTTTAACCGCACTTTTTCGTTGCCCGGAGCCGTGTCTGGACTCTGCCATTCCAGTTCAAATTTTTGATCATGCTGAAGACCAGAGAGGTAAGCGTTTACCGTACTTACCACATTCCCGATCTGTTTTACGCGGCCGTGTTGCAGCCAAATGGCGCGGTCGCAGAGGTTGCGTACCGCCTGCATATTATGGCTCACGAAAAGAATGGTCCGCCCTTCTTTTTGCGAAACATCTTTCATTTTTCCCATGCACTTTCGCTGGAAATCGGCATCGCCAACCGCCAGCACTTCATCAATGATCAATATCTCCGGTTCAAGGTGGGCGGCCACGGCAAAAGCAAGACGCACATACATACCGCTGCTGTAACGCTTCACCGGCGTGTCGATATAGCGCTCCACACCAGCAAAATCAATGATCTCGTCAAGCTTATCCCTGATCTCCCGCTTGGTCATGCCAAGGATGGCACCGTTGAGAAAGATATTTTCGCGGCCTGTCAATTCAGGATGAAAACCCGTGCCTACTTCCAGCAAAGAGGCAACATTACCGTTGATGCGAATCGCACCTGTTGTCGGCGCTGTAATTTCAGAAAGGATCTTGAGCAGGGTAGACTTGCCGGCGCCGTTACTTCCCACAATGCCTAAAACTTCTCCTTGCGCCACATCGAAATTGATATCCTGCAAGGCCCAGGCAAAGGCTTTGTCTGTTTTGGTGGTGCGGTCGTTTACTTCATCAACTTTGAGGAAAGGGTCTTCTTTGCCACGAACTTTTGCAAACCACCGGTTCAGGTCATGGCTCAGTGTACCTGTGCCGATCTGGCCAAGCCGGTAAAGCTTGCTTATATTCTCCACTTCAATAATTACGTTACGCATTTTCTCTTGTTGGTTTCAAAGGGAATGTTCAGATTAAACAGTATCGGAAAAGGTCTTTTGCACCCTGTTGAATATGATTACACCCAGGGTTAGTATCACCAAGGTTACGCCAAAGCTATAGCCCAGGTGTTTCCAGCTAAAAAAGCCAACACCCAAAAATGCATACCGGAATGTTTCCACTACCGGTGTGATGGGGTTGGCCAGGATAAGGTTTAGGTATTTAGGCGGTATGCTGCTTACCGGGTAGATGACTGGCGTTGCATACATCAGCAATTGCGTTCCAAAGCTCAACAGGAAACTCAGGTCTTTGTATTTATTGGTAAGCGACGTAAAGATCAGTCCAAGGCCCAACCCCAGCAATCCCATGATAAGCAGGAGGACGGGAAGTAGTAAAATGTGCAGATTGGGTTTCACCACATCGCCTTGGGCATAGAAATAAAAAAAGAAGACCAGGAAAAGCAAAAACTGGATGCCAAAACGAAAGAGGTTGGAGATGACAACCGACACTGGCAATGTCAGCCGCGGAAAATAAACCTTACCAAAAATATCCTGGTTCTCCGTAAACACATTGGAAGTTCTTGTCATCGTTTCAGAGAAATAGTTCCAGATGGTGATGCCTGACAGGTAAAAAAGGAGCATGTTCATGCCATCGGTGGACAACTGGGCAATCCGCCCAAAAATGAAAACGTAGGTAATGGTGGTCAGCAATGGCTGGATAAAAAACCAAAGCGGTCCAAGGATGGTTTGCTTGAAGTTAGCGACAAAATCGCGTCGTACAAACATGCCGATGAGGTCGCGGTAGCGCCAAAGCTCGTTCAGGCGTAAATCAAGGAGATGAAACTTGGGCTCTATAACTTTTGCCCATTGTTTTGGTGGTAGATTTGGTTGCACGACCCGGCTCGCTTTCACTTCAGAATTCGTTTCCATAAAAGAAGCCCGAAATATACACTTTGTTTGGGAAAGATTATAATGTATGGCCGTTAAGCGGTCGAGTCTCGTTATTAGTTGTCATATTATTCAACGGACAAAGTCCCGAATCTGCTGCTGATTATTCCTGGTTTGATTTCGATACAGAACGACGTCAAGCGCAAAAAAGCGCTTTCTAAAATCATGCAAATAGTTCGCAATGCGTGTTTGGCTATCATATCAGGAAGGTATGCTAACGTTTGCTATGCAACCTTGTTGAAAAAATAAAACCTCTCTTAACGTTTCCGAAAAAGATAATCCCTATATATTTGCTAGAGATCTTACAATGCTTATCAAGAAAGGTGGAGGGATTAGGCCCCGCGAAACCTTAGCAACCGTGGCAATTGCCAAAAGGTGCTACATCCGTCCCGCTGTTGCGGGAGAGATAAGTCAGATGCCGGGTAATTTGTTTTAACACAAAATAATACTGAGCACTTCTGATTTATCGGAAGTGCTTTTTAATTTTAGCGAACGCAAAAAAGGCATCCTGGTAAATTTTGATAAGTGATTGAGACCAATCACGCATAATTCAAAAGAAATGAAAAAGACAACAACAAACCAGTTCAAGACAACCGTTAGCAAGCGTTCCAATGCGGCCGCTGCATGTTGTTGCTGTTGTTGTACACCTTCTTGTTGTTGTACGCTCTAAGGCAGCCTTCCGTACAACGATAACCTCACTCTCGATTGCTTCTATCCATTTATTGACGTTTAATTTATTGCTATGTCTGCTGACGTTAAAGACGGTTTCCTGTCTTTGCAGGATAGGATAGCGCAGTTGTCTATACAGGATGCGCTGAATTTGCTGGAAGAATCGTTTCCGGGTGGCCTTACGTTCTCCACCAGTTTTAGCATGGAAGACCAGGTGATCACCGACCATATTCATACCTCCGGTGTAAAGAGCGCCATTTTTACCCTGGATACCGGCCGGCTTTTCCCCGAAACCTATTCTACCTGGAGCCGTACCCTGGAGCGTTACCCGGTAACTATTGATGCTTATTACCCCAACACCGAAAAGATTCAGGAGTTTGTCCGCCACTACGGGCCCAACTCATTTTACGAATCCGTTGACCGCCGTAAAGAGTGCTGCCACATCCGGAAAGTTGAGCCGCTCAAACGAGCCCTGGCTGGTAAAGCCGTTTGGATAACAGGGTTGCGGGCTGAGCATTCGCCCAATCGCAACGACATGCAGCTTTTGGAGTGGGACGAAGTGAACCAGGTTATTAAGTACAACCCGCTTTTGCATTGGTCAACCGACGACGTGTGGGCCTATATCAATAAGCAAAACGTTCCGTACAATTCCCTGCACGACAAAGGTTTTATCAGCATTGGCTGTGCCCCCTGCACAAGGGCGGTAAGGGCTGGTGAGGATTTTCGTGCCGGCCGCTGGTGGTGGGAAGACCAAAGCAAAAAAGAGTGCGGATTACATGTTCATCAAGTAGCAACGAATTAAGAATAACGATATGAGTTTTCAATTAGATTACCTGGACCAGTTAGAAGCAGAAGCGATCTATATCATGCGGGAAGTGGCAGGTCAGTTTGAAAAGCCGGCCCTGCTTTTTTCGGGAGGAAAGGATAGCATCACGCTGGTACATCTTGCGCTCAAGGCATTCCGCCCCGGCAAGTTCCCGTTCCCGCTGGTGCACATCGATACCGGTCATAATTTTCCCGAGGCACTCCGGTTCCGCGATGAATTGGCGGCTTCGCTGGGCGAACAACTGATTGTTCGCAACGTAGGCGATACCATCAAGGCAAAAGGCCTGAAAGAAACGACCGGCAAACTGGCAAGCCGCAATGCGCTGCAGACATTTACCCTTTTGGATACCATTGAAGAATTTGGCTTTGATGCCTGCATTGGCGGTGCCCGTCGCGATGAAGAAAAAGCAAGGGCCAAGGAAAGAGTGTTCTCCATCCGCGATGAATTTGGCGGCTGGGACCCAAAGCGGCAGCGTCCCGAACTCTGGAATATTTATAATGGCAAGATCAACAAGGGTGAGAATGTCCGGGTGTTTCCCATTTCTAACTGGACGGAACTGGATGTTTGGAATTATATCCGCAGGGAGAAGATAGACCTGCCTTCCATTTATTTTTCACATGAACGCGAAATACTGGAATATGATGGCCAGTTGATCGCCACGTCGGAATTTATCCGCATAGATGAAGGTGACCAGGTTTCCCGCAGAAAAGTTCGTTACCGCACGGTTGGCGACATGACCTGTACGGCCGCCGTGGAAAGCACCGCGTCAACGCTGGATGATATCATTGCAGAAATTACGGCTACGCGTATCAGTGAGAGGGGTGAGACCCGCATTGATGACCGCATTTCCGAAGCCGCCATGGAAGACAGGAAAGTGAATGGATATTTTTAACGTGAAACGTAAAACGACAAACGTGAAATGGAGCTAACTACGTCTCACTTCTCACGTTTGACATTTTGCTCAAAATAAATACAATGGACCTTTTAAGATTCATAACCGCCGGCAGTGTAGATGATGGAAAAAGCACCCTCATTGGCCGCTTGCTGTACGATAGCAAAAGCATTTTAGTTGACCAACTGGAAACACTGAAAAAGCAAAGCAAGAACACCGGCAAAGCAGACATCGACCTGGCGCTCCTTACCGACGGTCTCCGTGCCGAACGGGAGCAAGGCATCACCATTGATGTTGCCTACAAGTACTTCTCTACGCCCAAGCGTAAGTTTATCATTGCCGATGCGCCGGGGCATATCCAGTACACCCGCAACATGATCACCGGTGCGTCCAATGCCGATTGCATTGTGATATTGGTGGATGCCCGTAACGGCGTGGTAGAACAAACGCGGCGCCACTCCATCATTGCTTCGCTGCTGCGCATTCCCCATGTTGTTATTGCTATCAACAAGATGGATATGGTCGACTATGACAAGGTGGTGTTTGATGCCATTGTTGAACAATACAAGGCGCTTGCCATTGAGCTTAAGCTGAACGATGTGTATTACATCCCGATGAGTGCACTGAAAGGTGACAATATTACGGCTACATCAGAAGAATTTCCCTGGTACAAAGGAGAGGCCTTGCTGCCTTACCTCGAAAGCCTGGAAGTATCGCATGGTTATACCGATTCGCCATCCCGATTTCAGGTGCAGTATGTCATCAGGCCGCAGGTAGAAGAGCTGCACGATTACCGCGGTTATGCGGGGCGGATCAGCAATGGTTCTTACAAAGTTGGAGATGCCGTTCGTATTCTCCCTTCGGGCCAAACAACAACCATCAGTGCCATTGAAGTGAACGGCAACAAAACGGAAGCGGCTTTTGCCGGACAAAGCGTTGTGCTGCACCTGGCAGATGACCTGGATGTAAGCCGGGGCGACGCCATCGTTAAAATAGGAGAGTTGCCTCGGTTGGAGCAGGAGTTTGACGCCCTGATGTGCTGGATGGATACAAAAGAATTGCAGGAAGGTTCTAAATACCTTTTGCAGCAAGGCAGTCGGCGTGTAAAGGCAATTGTAAAAGAGATCACGTACAAGCTTGATGTCAACACGCTGGAGCAGCAGGTTTCACCATCGGCAGCAGCGTTGAATGATGTCGTGAAAGTTCGCATCAAAACAGCAGAGCCGCTGGCTTATGATGCCTATCAAAAGCTGTCGGCCAATGCAACGGCAATCCTTATCGACCAGACAAGCAATATGACAGCGGGCGCCCTGCTTTTACAATAGAAAATATGAGCGAAGCGGAATTTCTTTATACGTTAATGCAAAACAAATCCGGCGAGATCGAACGCTTTCCGGACAGGCTGGCCGCTGGGCATTTTATTACAGAACTTTTCCAGTTCCTCTTTATCAGTTGCCACAAAAGCCTTGATTATACCAGCATCGATGCGGAATACAAGCGGTTGAAACAAAGCTTCGACAACCTGCTTTCGCAAACAGGGCTGGCAGAAAAGGAAAGAGCGCAGCAGGCAGAGAAATTTTTTAAAAGGCTGCCGTTTATTTACAAGGCTCTGCAACATGATGCGCAGGCGATCCTGGAGTTTGACCCGGCAGCGCAAAGCCTTGCCGAAGTGATCGTGGCGTATCCCGGTTTTTATGCAACGGTGGTGTATCGGTTATCGCACCAATTGCAGGTTCAAGGCGTGAAACTATTGCCGCGACTTTTCAGCGAGTATGCCCACAGTAAAACAGGCATCGACATCCATCCCGGCGCCACTATCGGCGAAGCCTTTGCCATCGATCATGGAACTGGCATCGTGATTGGCGAAACAACGGTCATTGGCAACAATGTGAAAATTTACCAGGGAGTAACGCTGGGTGCATTGAATGTGTCGAAGGAATTTGCCAGCACCAAGCGCCACCCCACCATTGAAGATGGCGTTGTGATCTATTCCGGTGCAACCATTCTTGGCGGACAAACAACTGTTGGCAAAGGAAGCATTATTGGTGGGAATGTGTGGCTCACCAGCAGCGTGCCTTCGTATTCGGTGGTATACCACAAAAGCGAAGTAAAGATCAAGGACAAAGACCCGTTTCCCGAACCCATCAACTTTATTATTTAAAAACAAACGATGAAAGCAAATTCGATACTGGATACGATAGGCAATACGCCACATGTACGCTTGAATAAATTATTTCCACCCGACTATGAAGTGTGGATAAAACTGGAGCGAAGCAATCCCGGCGCCAGCATCAAAGATCGCATAGCCCTGGCAATGATCGAAGATGCCGAAGCAAAAGGCATCCTGCAAAAAGACAGTGTGATTATCGAGCCAACTTCCGGAAACACCGGTATTGGTTTGGCCCTGGTGGCAGCTGTAAAAGGTTACAAGCTAATTCTCGTGATGCCGGAAAGCATGTCGGTTGAACGGCGCCGGCTGATGTCGATATATGGAGCTGAGTTTGTGCTGACGCCCCGCGAAAAAGGAATGAAAGGCGCCATTGAAAAAGCACAGGAGCTGGCAAAAGAAACACCTAATGCCTGGATCCCGCAGCAGTTCGACAATCCTTCGAATACAGAGATTCACCGCACGACAACAGCACAGGAGATCATCAATGATTTTAAGGACGGACTGGATTATGTGATAACAGGTGTGGGAACCGGTGGCCACATCACCGCCATCGCCGAAGTGGTGAAAGATGCCATTCCCGGGTTAAAAGTCCTTGCGGTAGAACCCGAGCTCTCGCCTGTGCTGAGTGGCGGTTCACCCTCACCGCACCCGTTGCAGGGACTGGGCGCTGGCTTTGTGCCATCGATCTTAAATAAAGATGCACTGGATGGTGTGGTAACGGTAAGCAAAGAAGAAGCGTTTCTCTACACGCAGCGACTGGCAAAAGAAGAAGGCATTCTTGCCGGCATCTCCACCGGTGCAGCGCTTGCGGCTGTGGCAAAAAAGCTGGTTGACATTCCAAAAGGCGCAAAGATATTAACCTACAACTACGACACGGGCGAACGCTATTTGTCAATCGAAGGACTGTTTCAATAAACGTACATGACAACGCAATTTCAAAAGGGAAAAGTGATACTGGTTGGTGCCGGCACCGGCGATCCGGAGCTGTTAACGGTGAAGGGTATGCGCTACCTGCAACAAGCTGATGTGATTCTCACGGACAGGCTGGTGAGCCCTGCCATTCTTGAAAACTTTGCTTCGCCGAATGCCCGTGTTATCTACGTGGGCAAACAGTGCCGTAAAGGTGCTTCCACGCCGCAGGCGACTATCAACGAATTGATGGTGTTGTATGCCCAGGATAACAAACGGGTAGTGCGATTGAAGGGCGGTGATGTTTCTGTTTTCTCTAACATTTTAGACGAATTGCAAACCCTTGTTGAAAACGGGATTCCCTACGAAATTGTGCCTGGTATTACCGCTGCTTTGGGTGCCGCCGCTTATGCAGGCATGCCGCTCACAGCCCGTGGCTATGCAACGGCTGTTCGCTTATTGACGGCCTATAAATCCGACGTGGTGTCGGAAAGTTATTGGCAGGAACTGGCCCAGACGGATGATACGCTTGTTTTTTACATGTCGTCGGAGACCGTTGCACATGTGGTGAAGCAATTGACCAAATATGGGATTGCTGCTGAAAAACAACTGGCCATTGTTGAACAGGCAACAACGCCTTACCAGCAAGTGTATACTACTTCGCTTTACCGGTTTGCCGAAACCCTGGGCAACCGAACGTTCCTGTCGCCTTCGCTGGTGGTGATTGGAAAAGTAGTGGACCTGCATGCGCAGTTTCAATGGCTGCCAAAAACCAGCCAGGCCGCAGCATATTTTTCTTCCGAAACAACGGTGGTATCTGAAAACGAACAATTAGCCTTAACAGCATAAACGAACAACATGATTGCACAAGCAAAAATCAAAATCATACAGGAGATGGTTGTCGACCTCACTAAAGAGGAGATCATCTGGCTGAGCGGCTACCTGTCCGGCATTGCTGGTGCCGATACAAAACTGATCCCCGGTGAAGCCACGCAGGGGACAGCCGCCGCTGTTCCTTCGGTACAAAAGATCACCATCGCCTATGGCACGGAAACAGGCAATGCAAAAAAGCTCGCTTCCAATTTTGCGGCGAAGGCAAAGAAAAAAGGCATTCAACCCAAATTGGTAAGCCTGGAGCAATACAAGCTGACGGACTTGCCAAAAGAAGAATGGTTCTTTACCATTATCAGCACACAAGGTGATGGCGAACCCCCGGCCGGCGCCAAAAAATTCTATGATTTTGTGCACCAGGATTCGGTGACACTTTCCAAATTGAATTATGGCGTGCTGGCCCTTGGCGATACCGCTTATCCTTTGTTTTGCAAGGCGGGAGAAGATGTGGACAACCAGTTGCAAAAGCTGGGTGGCAAACGCATTGTTCCGCTGCAAAAACTGGATACGGATTACGAAGAAGAAGCAGAACAGTGGATTGCTAACCTCCTGCAATCGCTTACGGCTCCTTCTGCAGCCGCCGCTCCTGCAGTTGTTGTACCGGCAAAAAAAACCGGAAAAAAGACATACACGGGAACCATTCAAACAAAGATCAACCTCAACGGACGCGGGTCGCAAAAAGAAACCTATCACATCGAGATCGCTGCGGAAGATGTCCAGTTTGAACCTGGTGATGCGGTTGGCATTGTTCCCCGCAACAAGCCGGAACTGGTGCAGAAAATTATTTCCCTAAGTGGCCTGACAGAAGAAGCCCTTGTTCCTTACCGCAATGAAACGGCACCACTCGGCAGCCTGTTTGCTCAAAAGCTGTCGTTGGTAAATCTTTCAGAGAACACGGTAAAAAAATATGCGGCCATCGTTAAGCAGGAGATACCCGCTACGCGGATGGATTTTTCCGATCTTTTGCGCATTTATCCTGTCAGTAACAGCGAGCAGTTTTTAGAGGCCATCCAGGTACTGGATCCCATTGCACCGCGGTTGTATTCCATTGCTTCTTCACCCGAAGCGCATGGCAGCGAAGTGCACATTACGCTGGGCATGCACCGCTATTGCGTAAACGATTCCCTGCGTGATGGTCTTTGTTCTTACTACCTATCGCAAATGAAAGAAGGCGAAGAAATTGATTTTTACATACACAAGAATCACCTGTTCAAATTGCCGGCAGAGGATAAAGACGTGATCATGGTAGGACCGGGAACCGGCATTGCACCGTTCCGCTCTTTTGTGGCGCATCGCGATGCCACCGGCGCTTCTGGTCGCAACTGGCTCTTTTTCGGCGACCAGCATTTCACCACCGATTTTCTTTACCAAACAGAATGGCAAAGCTGGATTGAGACCGGTGTGCTGACGAAAATGAATGTTGCGTTTAGTCGCGACCAGGAAGAAAAGCTTTATGTGCAACACAAGTTGTGGCAACACCGGCAGGAGCTTGTTCAGTGGCTCGATGATGGCGCCAGCTTTTACATCTGTGGTGCCAAGAATCCAATGAGCGTGGATGTAGAAAATATACTGGTAAAGATCATCAGCGAGCAGAAGGGATTCACGGAGGAAGCGTCCATCGAATACCTGGATGCACTGAAAGAAGAAGGTCGGTACCTGAAAGATGTTTATTAAGGCCCCCTCCGGCTACCCCGGTGAGGGAGTGACCTTGAGTACCACCCTCGCTTGTGCGAGAAGCTGCACGTTAGCAGTTGCTTAGTAAAGCAAGGACAGAACGACAGATGGCCTTCCGTCCGCATGAGGCGGTCGGGATGGGCTAAAAAACACAAATCGAATTATGGCGGAACAAAAGAATATATCAGCAGTTGAAAAAATAAAATTAGCCAGTGATGCCTTGCGGGGAACACTGAAAGACAGCTTGCAGGACGAACTTACGGGTGCCGTGCGGGAAATGGATCATGCCCTTGTGAAGTTTCATGGTATGTATGAGCAGGATGACCGCGACCTGCGGGAAGAACGTGCTGCGCAAAAACTGGACAAGCTTTATTCCTTTATGATTCGATTGCGTATTCCCGGTGGATTAATCACACCGGAGCAATGGATCATGGCGCACCACGTGGCGGGAAATTATACAACCGGTGTCATTAAAATTACCACGCGGCAAACCATCCAATTACATGGGATTCTTAAGCGGCACATCAAACCCACCTTGCAGGATTTTAATACAGTTGGACTGGATTCCATCGCTGCTTGCGGTGACGTCAACCGCAATGTGATCGCCAGCAGTCATCCTTCCATTTCGCCCCTGCATGCACACATTCACGACTACGCCAAAAAGATCAGCGAAGCCCTGTTGCCCAAAACAAGGGCGTTTTACGAAGTGTGGCTGGATGAACAACCGCTGACCGATAAAAAAGCAGAGGAAGATCCGCTGTATCAGAAACATTACCTGCCCCGGAAATTTAAAGTGGCTATTGCCATTCCGCCCAACAACGATGTGGATGTGTTTGCAAACGATGTTGCCATCATTGCCGTTATTGAAGCCGGCAAGCTGCTTGGTTTTAACATTGGTATCGGCGGCGGATTGGGTGCTACACATGGCAACCCGGCTACCTACCCGCGGCTGGCAAGCATCATTGGATTTGTGCCCGAAGAAAAATTGATTGAAACCGTTTACCAGATCGCCGCCGTGCAACGGGATAATGGCAACCGTAGCGACCGCAAGTTATCGCGGTTGAAATATACTGTCGATAACATGGGGCTGGATGTATTCAAAGCTGAATTGGAAAAGCGTCTCGGCTTTCAGCTTGAACCGGAAAAGCCTTATGTTTTTACAGAACGCAGAGACCATTTTGGATGGGAACAAAGTTCGGATGGTGCCTGGCATTATACCATCTTCGTTGAGAATGGCAGGGTTACGGATGAAGCAAACCTTCCGTTAAAAACAGCGCTTTTAAAGATCGCAGAAACGGGCAAGGCAAACTTCCGGTTCACCACCAATCAAAACCTTACCCTCGGTGACATTGCAGAAGGCGACAAAGCCGTCGTTGAAGCCATATTGAACAGCTATAACGTTATCGATCACACGGAAAGGGCAGGAGGTATGCGCCGGAATGCTGTTGCTTGTGTGGCGTTTAATACCTGTCCGCTTGCCCTGGCTGAAGCGCAGCGTTACCTGCCAACGCTTATCTCCAAAATAGAACCGCTGCTTTCAAAACACGGCTTGCAGGAGGAAGAGATCAGCATACGCATGACGGGTTGTCCAAACGGTTGCGGACGATCCACGCTGGCCGAAATCGGCTTTATCGGAACGGCTTATGGGCGGTATAATTTACAGCTCGGTGGCGACAGGTTGGGGCACCGGCTCAATGCCAAATACAAGGATAACGTGGATGAAGCAACGATCCTTTCGGAACTGGACCAGTTGTTTGCTTTTTACAGCAAAGAGCGCAGCAGGGGCGAAAGTTTTGGTGATTTTGTTGTTCGAAAAGAACTGGTGAAAGCCTAATGAAAAGAATGGAAACAGTACAAGTAGATTCAAGCGTAGCGTCGAAGGTGGAAGGGGCAAACCATCTTTTCCCGGTTTTTTTGAAGCTGGAAGAAATGCAGGTTTTGCTGGTTGGTGGCGGAAAAGTGGCGCTCGAAAAGCTGTCTGCTATCCTGAAGAATTCGCCTGCCACCAACATACGACTGGTAGGGACGGAAATAAGCACCGATATAAAAGAGCTGGCAGCAACGCACCCTTCGCTTCAGTTATGGGAACGGCCTTTTGAGGCCAGCGATCTCCAGGGAGCAGAAATTGTTCTCATTGCCATCGACGACAAAGACCAAAGCGAAGCCATTCGCCTTTTGGCAAAGAGCGAAGGCAAGCTGGTGAACGCTGCCGACAAGCCGGATCTTTGCGATTTTTATCTCGGATCCATTGTACAAAAAGGCCATGTAAAAATTGCTATTTCCACCAACGGAAAATCGCCAACCATGGCCAAGCGGTTGAAGGAAATTCTCAACAATGCCATTCCAGCCGAGATCAGCGGCATTACCGATAACCTGAACATGATACGAAACCGCTTGAACGGAAACTTTTCGCAAAAGGTAAAAAAGCTTGATAAGATCACGCAGGTGCTGGTGGAAAACGAGACAGCCGAAGTAGAGAAATGGCGCAAGATCGCTACTTACATTCTCATTGCGTTTGGACTGATGTTGCTGGGACATTTTATCTTCTCCTACATCCCCCTGCAAACAGTTGCGGATAGCACTGTCTCTTTTTATCACAGCTTAGACCAGGCATTTCTGCTGATGATACTCGCCGGCTTTTTGGCACAAATGGTAGATGGTGCTACCAGCATGGGCTATGGCGTTACTAGTGCCATTGTGTTGATGTCGGCCAACGTTAGCCCCGCGGCCATCAGCGGCAGCATTCACACAGCGGAGATCTTTGCCAGCGGTGCATCGGGATACAGCCATTACAAGTTTGGCAACGTCAACAAAAAAATGTTCAAGGCTCTGCTTATACCGGGTGTGTTGGGCGCCGTAGCAGGTGCTTTCCTGCTGGTAAAGTTTGGCGAAACACATATTGCTTATGTACGTCCTATCATGGCCGTATACACGCTTTTCCTGGGCATTAAAATCTTCATCAATGCCTTCCGGAATACCCTTATAAAAAAGAAGTTCAGGCACTACGGATGGCTTGCAGGTGTCGGCGGGTTTTTAGATTCATTCGGTGGCGGGGGATGGGGACCGATCGTGACGTCAACCCTCATTACCAAAGGCAGAACGCCTCGTTTTGTTGTCGGTTCCGTAAGCCTTACCGAATTTTTTGTGACGGTTGCCAGTGCATTCACCTTCTTTACGCTTATCGGTGTTCAGCACTGGCAGGTAATCTTGGGGTTAGTGATTGGTGGCTTGATCGCATCGCCTTTCGCCGCAAGATTAAATGGCAAGATCCCGAAAAAAGCCTCGTTTATTTTGCTGGGAACTGTTGTGGTAATTTGGAGCATACGTATCCTGGTGAATGTTTTGTAAGCAGTTATTCCGGGGTAAATATTTAAACAGACAGCAGATGGGTTTTCCATTCTGCTGTTTGTTTTTTTAAAACTTGAATAGAATAATCTGCGGGTTTTGGTTAGTGCGGATTAAAGAAAATTGCCCGTTGATTTCGAAAAATCAAACTACAAAATGTGAAGAGGTTAGTCTGAAATGACTACAAACAAAAAACCCCCGGAAGAACCGAGGGTTGTTGTAGTTGCGAAGGCTGGGATCGAACCAGCGACCTTCGGGTTATGAGCCCGACGAGCTACCGCTGCTCTACTTCGCGATATAAAGTTTATAAGAAAGATCTGTTTTGAACCGGCGTTAATCGCTGATTGGAGTGCAAATATAGCGTCTCTTCTAATTGCAGCCAAACATTTTTTTATCGTCTACCTTTGCGACCTAAATCTTTAACAAAGCGTGAAGGCAGGATTCGTCAACATTTTTGGAAAACCCAATGCAGGAAAGAGCACCCTGCTCAATGCATTGATGCAGGAAAAGCTGGCCATTGTGTCGCCCAAAGTGCAAACCACCCGGCACCGTATCAAGGGCATTCTTACCACCGACCAGTACCAGATCATCTTCTCTGATACGCCGGGTATCATTGAGCCCAAATACAAGCTGCACGAAAAAATGATGCAGGCAGTAAGAAGTGCCCTGGAAGATGCTGACCTGGCCTTGCTCCTGGTGGACATCAATGACAATTGGGAAGAAGCCGATACTATTTTTTCGTCCCTTCGGCTGAAAGTGCCCGCACTGGTTGTGCTGAATAAGATCGATAGTGTAAAAGCCGATAAGCTGGATGAAGCCATTGCCTTTTTCTCCGGAAAAAAATATGCGAAAGAAGTTGTTTCGCTTTCTGCCCTGACAGGAAAAGGCAAAGAAAATTTGCTGGAGAAAATTGTTGCCGCATTGCCGGAAGGCGATCCCTTTTATGCCGAAGACGAACTTTCTGATTTGCCCACCAAATTTTTTGTAGCGGAGATCATCCGCGAAAAGATCTATTCCTTGTTTGAAGAGGAAATTCCCTACCAGGCCACGGTGGTGGTGAATGAGTTCAAGCAAAAATCAACCCTGATCAAAATACGGGCAGAGATCATTGTACAACGCGAA
Source organism: Flavisolibacter longurius (assembly GCA_013327885.1). GTDB lineage: Bacteria > Bacteroidota > Bacteroidia > Chitinophagales > Chitinophagaceae > Flavisolibacter. Next base: position 106,042 of record JABUMY010000017.1, read on the forward strand.
TCGCAAAAAGCGATCATGATTGGAGAAGGCGGGAAGATGATACGGCAGATCGGGACCCTGGCAAGAGGGGAGATCGAAAAGTTTGTGGACCAAAAGGTTTTCCTGGAACTGTTTATCAAGGTGCGGCCCAAGTGGCGCGACAATGATCTCTACCTGAAAGAATATGGTTATTAACGATTCACCAACACCGCGCAGGCTTTATGATCAGGGGCATGTGCAAGGGATGGTGTAATTTCGCACTCTTTTTTAAAGGCTAAATTTTTGGCGACATGGCATTTACCGTAGCAATTGTAGGACGACCCAATGTAGGGAAAAGCACCATTTTTAACCGCTTGCTGGAACAGCGCAAAGCGATTGTGGAAGACACGCCTGGCGTGACCCGCGACCGGCAATATGGCATTGCGGAATGGAATGGCAAATCGTTTTACGTGATCGATACCGGTGGTTTTGTGCCGGAAAGCGACGATCATTTTGAACGGGAGATTCGCAAGCAGGTACGCATTGCCATGGATGAAGCCAGTGTGATTCTTTTTGTGGTGGATGCCGCCACGGGCATGACAGACCTCGACGATTCGATGGCCGACATTCTTCGCCGTGCCACCAAGCCTGTTTGCCTGGTGGTAAATAAAGTGGATAACAACGAACGCCTGCTGGAGGCTTCCGAATTTTATAGCCTTGGTTTTGAAACGGTGCATTTTATTTCGGCCATGAGCGGGAGTGGTACCGGCGACCTGCTGGATGATGTTACAGCCCATGTAAAAGAAGATGGTGATGCCTCCGAAGAAGAAGGTTTGCCAAAGTTTGCCATCATCGGCCAGCCCAATGTTGGCAAATCATCTTTGCTGAATGCACTGACGGGTGAAGAACGCACTATCGTAAGTGACGTGGCCGGAACCACCAGGGATACGATCCACACACGGTATAACTTGTTTCAAAAAGATTTTGTCCTGATCGATACGGCTGGTATTCGCCGCAAAGCAAAAGTGCACGAAGACCTGGAATTTTATTCCGTGATCCGTGCGATAAAAGCTTTGGACGAAGCCGATGTTTGCCTTTTGTTGCTCGACGCCGAAAAAGGTGTTACGGCGCAGGACTTGACCATTTATAGCCTGGCTGGCCGCAAGGGAAAAGGGTTGGTAGTGCTCGTGAACAAATGGGACCTTGTACAAAAAGAAACCAATACGGCAAGGGATTATGAAAAGGTGCTGAAGCAACGTCTTGCACCGTTCAACGATGTGCCCATCCTGTTTATTTCCGCAAAGGAAAAAACAAGGATCTACCAGGCCATTGAAATGGGATTGAAGGTGTACGAGAACCGCAGCAAAAAAATACCGACGTCAAAATTGAACGAAGTGATGCTGAAAGCGATCGAAGCTTACAACCCTCCGGTCGTTCGAGGGCATCCCGTTCGGATAAAATACATTACACAGTTGCCAACGCACATACCATCGTTTGCATTTTTCACCAATTACCCCGAAGACATCAAAACACCTTACAAGAATTACCTGGAAAATAAACTGCGGGAAAACTTTGATTTCAAAGGCGTACCGGTACGCATCTTTTTCCGTAAGAAATAATTTTCAAACGGCCTGCTTGTCAGGCCGTTTGAAACCCAAATTCCTTTTTTATTTTGGCAACCAATGATTGGAACGTTTCCAATTCTGCCTGTTGTTGCTTGATAAAGCTGTTGTCTTCAAAACGGCCAATTACTTCTTCCATTTCCTTTTCGTTATCGTAGACCATTTTGCGAAAGCTGTTCTGGTAGTCTTTTGCACGGGAAGCCGTAATGCCTTCTACCATGTAGGCTTTAAATTCGCGGGCTTCTTCCAAATGCTGCAAAAACATTTCGGTAGTATAATCTGCAGCGGTTAGGTGCAGAAGTTCTAAGAGGCTTGCGTAAGCATGCTGCAGCTTTTGGTCCGGGTAGGCTTTGCTGTTGTCAACATAAAAACTGTGTACCCCGTTCCACCCATTGATCTTTCCCGTTTTGATGTCGTGCAATAAGGATTGAATGCTTTTTTGTGGCAGCAACTGCCCGCCAATATTTTGCCAGGCCGTCCGCTCTGTATCTGTCGGCAATGCTTTTTGCAGGTCGTCAAATGATGTAATGCGCTTGCGATCGATCAGCAGGCATAGTTGCTCCATCGCATAATAAACCACCAGCTTTTTATAGATGTTGTAGGCTTCTTTTACTTTGATGATCTGGGTGGGCCGATTGGTGCACTCAAAGCCTTCGGCATAAACTTCCAGCTTTTTCCAATCCACAGAAGGATCGTTCAGCAATCTTTCGCCTTCCTGGATTACGAAAGCATCCGGTTGCCTGTTCAATTCCGAATTCACAGCAATGGCTGAATATTTGCGCAACAGGTCGAGGGCTGTAAAAATTTCGTTGACGCTGTCCGGCGCCAAAAAGCTGTACTCAATGTGCTGCAGTTTTTTGGTTCGTTTGTCCCTGTCGGCATATTTGTACGAATTGCGGGTAAGCGCATAAAGATTGTACTGAAACCAATACGCCGGCATTACCACCAGCTTGTTGTTGGTAACATCATTGCTCACAAGGCAAAAGGGCATAGGAATATTCAACTCTGCCGGAAAATCGCCTTTTGAAAGAAGCGTGAACGTGGCAAACAGTGAATTGTGTTTTAGGCTGACGCATAACCCCGGCCAAAAGCCGCGGCCTGTCAGCAGTTCCCCGTCGGCTGCACGGCTGTTGTGGTTCGATCCCAACGTAGCGCCGGCAGCAATATTGCTTTGTCCCATTACGGTTGCCGCAATCAGAAACGAATTGTTATGATGCTGCTCGTGAAACGGATAAATGAGTGAATTCAAGACCTCGCAGCAGGAGATCGTAGCGTTGTTGCCAAGAAAGGAGTTGATCAGCCGTGCGCCATATTTTAGTTGCGAATGCGAAGCCATAAAAAAGCGAACAGCTTTCACACCGTAAAATATACGGCAGCCAAAACCAATGATGCCATTCACCAACTCGCAGCCTTCGCCGATTTGCGATGGTGCCTCGGTGGAAGAATTGATGGTAAGATTTTTTAGCTTGTTGGCGCCTTTTATATAGGCTTCATTACCTACCCACACATCCTTGATGATGGCCGTGTTTTTGATTACGCAGTTGTCGCCGATCTTGCCATAATAACCGCGTTGCTTGTCAAATTTTTTCTCGGTGAATTCTTTGAATTTATCCAGCAGTTCTTTGTCGTCTCGATATTTGCTCCAGAGATAGGCATCCCCGGGCAGCATGCCGTTAAACGGCAAAATCTTTCTGCCACCATTTTCGTTGGAAACTTCGAGCCAGATGCGAATATCTTCTTCTTCACCTTCTTTGATGATACCGTTGCCAAACTTGGCGTGATCGGTTACATGCAGTTCGTTCACATTGGCGATCATTACCTCGTTGCCAATGATATAGTGCGACATGTATTTTACATTGTTGATGATAACATTGTCGCCAAAATCGCAACTGATGATGGTGCTGTCGTAAAGCCCTACCGGCATGGTGAGATTATGATATTCGAGTGCAATGCTTTCCAACTTGCCGATGCGCACCAGGCCAAAGAACTTGCAGTTCTTTACCAGTTCGGGATTGAAAGCATCCGAAACCTGGATCTTGTTCCAGTCGTCGGACGTATTGCGGTTGCGAACCAGTACCTCAATTTCATAAGCACTTAGGTTACGATAATTGATACCATTGCGGTTTTGAAAATTTCGCAGGTGGTATTCATTTTTTCCCTCCGGGAGGTGGTCGGGATGAATAAAGTCGTAACCGATTGATCGCAGGGGCTTTTTATTCATAGGGAACAAATATAATAAACGGGGGTGGGGATGGGGAGATTGTGTGGTAAGGGAAGTCAGTTACCTTCAGTTCGGAGATTCTTTTCGTTAGGCCGTTTTCCCCCTTTTCTCTTGAAAGAAAAGGGGGAGCCAAAAGTTCAAGGAAAAAGCAAACGCTCCGCTGCTTTTCCCAAGGCCAGCGCACAATAGCCATTCTTCATTGGTTGCACTATTCTCTTTGCATACAATTCTTCTCTTCAACTTCATTCTTCACTGCATGTTGCATGATGCAATAATCTTGGTCGGCCTATAATGCAATAATCTAAAGGCGCTGTATTGCGCTAGCCTTTTCCTAAAGCAAATAGAAGTGTTAACCAATGCGCAATAAGGCGCTAGACCAGCGGGTTGAGGGAAATGGTTGGAAGACTTGTTTTCGCATTTGAGGACTGATTATTTAAAATTGCGTATTGGAAACTAGTTTACCAAACAAAAAGCCTCCACCAAAAAAACTGGCAGAGGCTAAAAATGTATCGTACAAAAGCGTGGCGCTGCGTGTTGGCTGTTCCTCCCCCGTTGGGGGAGGTTAGGTGGGGGTCGCCACCTATTCCACCGTTACCGACTTCGCCAGGTTTCTTGGCTTATCCACATCCAGTCCTTTGGCTACTCCCACATGATAAGAGAGCAGTTGCAGCGGTATCACACTGATCATCGGCGCCATGATTTCATCGGCTTCCGGTACCACAATGACGTCGCTGGCAAGAGCGGTGCTTTGGTTATCACCGTCATTGATCACGGCAATCACACGGCCTTTCCGCGCCTTTATTTCCTGCATGTTGGAAATCACTTTTTCGTGGTAAGAATCCTTGGTAGCCACAAAAACTACCGGCAGATTTTCATCCACCAGGGCAATGGGGCCGTGCTTCATTTCCGCTGCCGGATAACCTTCGGCATGGATATATGAAATTTCTTTCAGCTTTAAAGCACCTTCCAACGCTACCGGGAAGTTATAGCCTCTACCGAGGAAAAGGGCATCAGAGGAGTCTTTGTATTTTTCGGCCAGTGCTTTTATTTTTTCGTCCTGTTCCAATGCTGTTTTTACTTTTTCCGGAACGGCGTCCAATTCCCGTAAAAGGTTCATATAACGCTCCTGGCTAAGCGAACCCTTGATATGTGCGATCTTTAAAGCAATCATCGTGAGCACGGCCAGTTGTGCGGTAAATGCTTTTGTAGAGGCAACACCAATCTCTGGACCGGCATGGGTATAAGCACCTGCATGCGATGCACGGGCAATAGAGGAACCTACAACATTCACAACGCCTAAAATTATAGCGCCTTGGTTCTTTGCATTTTCAATAGCAACCAGGGTATCAGCCGTTTCACCGCTTTGCGAAATGGCAATGATCACATCGCCTTTGTTGATGACAGGATTGCGGTACCGAAACTCGGAAGCATATTCCACTTCCACGTTGATGCGGCAGAGTTCTTCAAATATATACTCGGCGACAAGGCCAGCATGCCAGGAAGTGCCGCAAGCCACCATCACGATGCGGTTGGCACTGATAATCTGTTCAGCATATTTTTCAATACCGCTCATGGTAATGGTCCCTTTTTCTGCATCCAATCGGCCACGCAAACAGTCGTAAATGGTTTGCGGCTGCTCAAATATTTCTTTTAGCATAAAATGGTCGTAACCGCCTTTTTCAATGGCGGCCAGTTCCATATCCAGCTTGGTGATGTAGGGAGTTTGCCGCTCGTTGCCCAGGTTTTTTAAGATCAGTTCATCGGGTTTGATAATGGCAACTTCGTAATCATTGACATAAACTACTTCTTTAGTGTATTCAACAATGGGGGAAGCATCGGAGGCCAGGAAATGCTCGTTTTTTCCAATGCCAATCACCAACGGGCTACCCTTGCGGGCAGCAATGAGGGTGTCGGGTGTTTCTTTGTCAATCAGTACGATCACATAAGCACCCACCACCCGTTTCAGGGCAATACGAACCGCTTCTTCCAGCGGGCAGTTGTTGTTCACCTGGATGTCTTCAATAAAGTTCAGGAGAACTTCCGTATCGGTATCGCTGTGGAATTTGTAGCCTTTGTTGAGTAGTTCCTGTTTCAGCAAAGCATAGTTTTCGATGATGCCGTTGTGGATCATTGCCAGGCGACCGCTGTTGGAAAGGTGCGGATGCGCATTGCTGTCATTGGGTTCGCCGTGTGTAGCCCACCGCGTATGGCCAATACCAATGTGCGCATGCAGGTCTTTGCCGACAATATTTTCTTCCAAATCAGCAACGCGACCTTTCTTTTTATACACTTTCAAGCCACTGTTGAGCAGGGCAACACCCGAACTGTCATAGCCACGGTATTCGAGTCTTTTTAGTCCTTTCAGGATAACGGGGTAGGCTTCGCGGGGTCCGATATACGCTACAATTCCACACATAATTTATAAGTTGAGACGTTGATAAGTTGATTAGTTAATAAGTGGATGTGATGGTGATAGAAAAGCGATCAACCAGGCAACGAGTCAACTTATCAACTATTTTAAGGATGCGAAAATGGTTAAAAAGCCGCAGAAAAAGAAATGTACTGTTCTGCTTTATGTTACAGCAGTTTGCCTTTTAAAATCATTAAGGCAACTGAAAAATAAATGATCAATCCGGTAACGTCAACCAGTGTTGCTACAAACGGTGTGGAAGATGCCGCCGGGTCGGCGCCCAGTTTTTTTAAGATAAGGGGCAGCATCGAACCTACCAGGGTTCCCCACAACACTACACCGATAAGCGAAATGCCGATAACAGCGCCGATACTGATATAATATTCGCCGAATGGATTGGCAATTAGGTGCCAGATCGTGATCATCGAAAAACCCAAAATGCAAAGCGTAAAGCCTAACAGCAGGCCGGAAACGATTTCACGGCGCATAATGCTCCACCAATCGGCGATGGAAATCTCCCGCAACGCCATTGCCTGGATGATGAGCGTAGCGGCCTGCGAGCCACTGTTGCCGCCGCTGGAAATGATCAACGGAATGAACGTAGCCAGGATGACCACTTTTGCAATTTCGTCTTCAAACTGGTGCATGGCCGATATGGTGATCAGTTCACCAATGAACAGCACGATCAGCCACACCACCCGCTTTTTGAAAAGTGATACGAGCGATATTTCGAGGTAGGGTTGGTCGAGGGCCTCCGTACCACCGATCTTTTGAATGTCCTCAGTGAATTCTTCGTTGGCCACCCAAAGAATGTCATCGATGGTAACAATGCCCAATAGTTTGTTGCTGTTGCTCACAACCGGCAGGGCCACGCGGTTGTTCATTTTAAACGCTTCGTTGGCTTCTTCCTGGTCGGCATAAGCATTCAGGGAAATCACCCTGTCGTCCATCAATTCGCTCACTTTTTTATCTGGCTGCGCCAAAATAAATTCACGAATACGGATGTCATCCAGCAACTCGCCTTTTTCATTGATCACATAAATGACATCGATCGTTTCGCTGTTTTTGCCAACCCGGCGGATCACCTCCAGCACCTGCCGCACGGTGTTGTTTTCGTATACATACACATAATCCGGCGTCATCAGTCGGCCCACACTGTTCTCCGGGTAACCGAGAAGTGATAACGTAATTTTTCTCTCATCAGGATTGAGCAGCTTGATCAGTTCCCGCACCACATCGCTGGGTAAATCTTCCAAAAGAGCGGTACGGTCATCGGGGGGAAGTTCGTTCAGCAGTTCCGCCGTTTTACCGGGCGGAAGCTTTTGGATAATGTCCTGCTGCGTGGGTGTTTCCAGTATTTTAAAAACACCCGACGCCCGGTGAATGGACATGTACATGATAATGGAAGCGTCGTGGTCAGGTTCCGAATAGATCAATTCTGCCACATCACTGATGTTCTGCTGATCGAGGAATTGCCTGATCTCTTCCGGGTCGCCATCCGCCAGCACATGCTCCAGTTCTGCCTGTAACGTTTCCAATGTCATCGTTCAAAAATAATGCAGGTTTTCCGCCTATCTTCACCCTTATTTAACTATGGCAGAAAACGCACAGAGTTTTTTATTAGAAGGTGTGTATGTGGCAGGAACAAAAAAAATGGGCCGCGGTGTGTTTACGGAAGTTCCGATTGCTGCCGGAAAACTGATTGAGTTGGCACCTGTCATCGTTATGGCACCAGAAGCTCGGTTACTCCTCGACCAAACCTTGTTGCACGATTATATTTTTGAATGGGGAAAGGACAGCAAGCAATGCGCCGTAGCGCTGGGACTGGTGTCGATGTATAACCATTCTTACACGGCCAACTGCAATTACGGCATGTATTTTAAAAAGGCTGCTATCAGTATCATCTCTGTCCGCGACATCAAAGCAGGCGAAGAGCTTTTTATCAATTACAACGGAACATGGGATGATGAGAAGAGGGTTTGGTTTGATCGCCCCCTGTCCCCCGGTGGGGGAACTTAGGCCGATGTATCCTTACTATACAATGCTTTTCCTATAGTAAAACGTTTTGTTTTCTTGCTGAATAAATTCACAGGTGTACAAGTGTGCGACGCAACAGAAGTAAAATAGTAGCAATTCAGCTCAGTACATAAAACAAAAAAATGCCTGTTATCAACGGGCATTTTTTATTATATAAAGTTATTGCTAAATGAAAGACTGAAAAAGAAAAGCATCACAGACCTACGTGCCCCCACCGGGGGACAGGGGGCCGCCTACTTCAACAACCCTTTGATCTCATTTAATTTCAGCAAAGCTTCAACGGGTGTAAGACGGTTTATGTCGATGCCTTCCAGCATTTTACGGATATCATCAAAAGTTTGACTGTGTGCATCAAATATGCTCAACTGAAGTTTAGGCGCCGAAAGATTTTTTACATTCTGCGCCAGCGAGCTATCGCCGTGTTTTTCTTCCAGGCTTTTTAAAATTTCGTTGGCACGATTGAGCAGGCTGGGTGGCATGCCGGCCATTTTGGCCACATGAATGCCAAAGCTGTGCGTACTGCCGCCCGGCGCCAGCTTGCGCAGGAAAATGATCTTGTTACCTACCTCTTTATTGGTCACATGAAAGTTGCGCACCCTTTGAAGGCGTGCTTCAAGTTCATTCAACTCGTGGTAGTGCGTGGCAAAAAAAGTTTTCGGTTGTTCGGCTGCATTGTGCAGGTGTTCCGCTATGCTCCAGGCAATGGAAATCCCATCGTAGGTAGAGGTGCCGCGACCGATTTCATCCAACAGTATCAGGCAGCGGGAAGAAACGTTGTTGATAATGGAAGCCGTTTCATTCATTTCCACCATAAATGTGCTTTCGCCGGCACTCAGGTTATCCGATGCACCAACACGGGTAAAGATCTTATCCGTTAGCGGCACTTGCGCTTCGGCGGCCGGCACAAAAGAACCCATGTGTGCCATTAGGGTGATCAGCGCTGTTTGTCGGAGTAAGGCTGATTTACCGCTCATGTTCGGACCCGTGAGGATAATGATCTGCTGGTCGGTTTTGTTCAGCACAAGGTCATTGCTGATAAAGGGTTCGGCAGGCGGCAGCGAACGTTCAATAACGGGGTGGCGACCTTCTTTAATGGAAAGCTCATCACCTTCGTGTAACACCGGCTTTTTGTAGTTGTGCTGAAGCGCAATGTAGGCAAAGCAGCAAAGACAGTCCAGCGTTGCAGCAATCTGCGCATTGGCTTGCACAGGTGCAATAAAATCGTGCAGCTCATTCAGCAAAGCGTCAAAAAGCCTTAGCTCAATGGCCAGGATCTTTTCTTCGGCGCCTGTTATCTTTTCTTCGTATTCTTTTAATTCGGGAGTGATGTAGCGTTCGGCATTGGCAAGGGTTTGCTTGCGCATCCAGGCTGCCGGCACTTTTGCTTTGTGCGAATTGGTGACCTCGAGGTAATAACCAAACACGTTGTTGAAGCCAATCTTCAGCGAAGAGATGCCCGTTGCATCGCTTTCCTTTTGCTGCAATTGCAGCAGGTATTCCTTGCCGTTATGCGCTATCTGGCGCAGGTTGTCCAGCTCTTCATCCAGGCCTTTGTGGATAAAGCCTCCTTTTGCTGCCACCGCCGGCGGGTTCTCGGCAATGGAGGTGAGAATTTTATCCGTGATGTAATGACAGGGATTCAGGGTTTCGCTCAGGCGCTTCAGGTAGGCATTGCCGTTTTCGGCACAAAGCTGCTTAATGGCATCAATTTGCTTTAAGGACCGGGCCAGTTGCAAAAGCTCCCGTGGGTTGATCTTTTTCAGCGGAATTTTCGAAACAAGTCTTTCCAGGTCGCCGCATTGTTTTAGGGCATGCAGCACCTGGTTGCGTAGATCCGTTTGCAGGATAAAATGTTCAACGGTCTGCAGCCGTTCATTGATCTTTTGAATGTCTTTCAACGGGAATACGATCCACCGCCGTAGAATGCGGGCACCCATCGGCGTTACCGTTGCGTCCAAGACATCCAGCAAGGTTTGTGCGCCTTCGCTGCTTTTGTGAATCAACTCCAGGTTGCGAATGGTAAACCGGTCCATCCACAGGTGGTCGGTCTGCACCAGGTGCTGTATGGATGTGATGTGCTGCAGGTTAGGATGCTCGGTTTCTTTCAGGTAATGAAGGATGGCGCCTGCAGCCACTACACCCTGGTCGGAGCCATCGATACCAAAGCCTTTCAGCGAATGCGTATCAAAATGTTTCAGCAGGCTTTCTTCGGCATACTGCCGGCTGAAGATCCATTCGTCCAGTGTGTAAGTATAAAACCGCGAGCCAAATTCTTCTTTGAACCGCCGCTGGTGGTGGCGCTGAAAGATCACTTCGGCGGGCTTAAAACCCATGAGCAGCTTGTCGGCATATTCGCGGTCACCTTCGGCTATTAAAAATTCGCCGGTGGAAATATCCAGGAAAGAAAGTCCGTACCGGTCGTTTTGAATGTGAACGGCTGCCAGGAAATTATTGCTGTTAAAATCAAGTAGTTTGTCGTTAGTAGCCGTACCTGGCGTCACCATTTCCGTTACGCCGCGTTTGACAATGCCTTTTACGGTTTTCGGATCTTCCAGCTGATCGCAGATAGCGACGCGGTACCCAGCTTTTACCAGTTTGTGGAGGTAGGTATCAAGGGCATGGTGGGGAAAACCGGCCAGTTCGCTGTCGGAGGAGCCGCCGTTATTGCGCCTTGTCAGGGTAATGCCCAAAACCTGCGAAGCAATGATGGCATCGGGACCAAAAGTTTCATAAAAATCACCCACACGAAACAACAGGACAGCATCAGGGTATTTGGCCTTGATAGCTTTGTGCTGTTGCATCAGGGGTGTTTCTGCAGGCTTTGTTTTACTCATAGCGATTGCGGCAAAAATAGCAGCAGTGGGTTTTATCAGCTTCCTTTTTTATCCACGAAAAGATGCGGCTTACATTTGCGGCGAAAACGAGTAGCCGGTAAGGCGGCAAGACGCTTAGCATTTTAACGTCTTTCTGTCTTGCCGGCCAAAACAAATCTATGCGCAAACTAAGCATGGCCGAATTGGGCCGGAAGTCGGTGGAAGAGTTTAAGCAGTCGGAAAAGCTCCCCGTGATCGCTGTGCTGGAAAACATTCGCAGCGCTTACAACGTGGGCTCCGTATTTCGTACAGCCGATGCATTTTTACTCCAAAGCGTCTTTCTCTGCGGGTATACTGCCTTTCCTCCGCACAAAGAGATCAAAAAAACAGCACTGGGAGCGGAGGATTCCGTCACCTGGAAGCATTTCAAAAATATTGCAGAAGCTATTGACGAGATACGGTCGCAAGGCTACAAAGTTTATGCAGTGGAGCAGGCCGTAGATAGCTGGAAACTGGGTTCTTTTACGGTAGAAGGCGACAAGATAGCCGTCATCTTCGGCAACGAAGTTACCGGCGTAGAACAAAGCACCATTGCCTTGTGCGATGGCGTGATCGAGATTCCGCAACTGGGCATGAAACATTCGTTGAACGTGGCTACGGCCGCAGGAGTGGTTTTGTGGGAACTGATCCGTGAACGGATGAAAGCCGATTAGGACGTATTTTTGCCCTTATGGAACACCGTAAAAAAGAACCAAAGATCAAACCGGTGCGCCGCTTGAAAACGGCTGTTGACAGGGGTGTTGATACAAAAAAGTTTTGTGGTGTTCTTAAATTAAGGGAAGATCCGATGGCGATTCAAAAACGATTACGTGATGAATGGGCCTAAGGACCTTCGTAGTACGAATATTATCCATGATATTGATCGAAGCATAAAGGAAAAAGCAATTTCACTCAGAAAAACCTATAACTTAAAATTACCAGACTGCATAATTGCAGCCGCGGCCATTAAACTTCAGCTAACGTTAATTACCGCCGACAAACAATACCGGCAGATTGAAAATCTCCCACTTGAACTAGTGGAATTTTAAAATGAGTACAGTAAAAAATTATCTCTCCCTCATCAAATTTTCGCATACAATTTTTGCAATGCCGTTTGCGTTGATTGGATTTTTTCTTGCACTGCAAACCTACCAAGACAATGGTTTTTCAAATGGTACAGGACAATGGAACCTAAATAAAACAATTGGATGGGGTTGGGAAAAACCCGTTTTCGAAGACATTAGTCCGTTTTTAATAAAATTCCTATTAGTCCTCATTTGCATGATCACTGCCCGTAGTTCGGCCATGGCCTTTAACCGCTATCTCGACCGGAAATGGGATGCCATGAACCCGCGTACGGCCATCCGCGAAATTCCAAAAGGCATCATCACCCCAAAGAACGCCTTGTTATTTACAATCATTAGTTGCCTGATTTTTATTGCTGCTACCTTCTTTATAAACCCAATTTGTTTTTACCTCTCGCCGGTTGCGCTGGCGGTGGTTTTGGGTTATAGTTATACCAAGCGGTTTACACCGCTTTGTCACCTCGTCCTCGGATTAGGCTTGTCCCTGGCGCCCATTGGCGCATACCTCGCCGTTACCGGCGTTTTTCACTGGTTGCCCATTTTGTTTTCATTGGCTGTCATCTTTTGGGTAAGTGGCTTCGACATTATTTATGCCCTGCAGGATGAGGAGTTTGACCGGACGAACCAACTTTATTCCATCCCGGCCTGGCTGGGCAAAGCAAGGGCCCTGCGGGTTTCAGAGGTCCTTCATCTTTTTAGTGCGGCGGCCGTGGTGGCTGCCGGAAAGTTGGGCGGTTTTGGCTGGCTCTACTGGATTGGTGTACTGGTGTTTGGCGGCATGTTGCTTTACCAGCATTCCATTGTTAAGCCGAATGACCTGCGACGGGTAAACCTGGCTTTTATGACGGCAAACGGCATTGCCAGCGTGGTTTTTGCCGTGTTTGTCATTGCAGACCTTTTTCTCAACTAACGTAAAAAAGCAAAACCGCATGGGCCGCATCTTATCCATCGATTACGGAAAAAAGCGAACAGGCCTGGCCGTGACCGACCCGTTCAAGATCATTGCCACAGGCCTTACTACAGTGGAAACGCCAAAGCTGGTAGCTTACTTGAAAGAGTACTTTGCCAAAGAAACGGTGGAGGAAGTGATCATTGGCATGCCCACCAACATGGATGATACCGATACGCATGCAACGCCGCTTGTCCGGCAATTTATTCTCCAGTTTAAAAAAGCCTTTCCCGCCATTCCCATTGCCGAAGTGGATGAACGTTTTACCTCCAAAATGGCCAGCCGCGCCATGATCGACATGGGCCTTAAAAAAAAGCAGCGCCAAAACAAAGCCCTGGTGGATGAAATTGCCGCCACCATCATGCTGCAGGAATACATGAACAAATTTTAAGGTTTAGAAACCGAAAAGCCCCCTCGTATAAATTACCTTTGCACACGTAAAAATGCACGATTCAAAAATTCGTGCAATTCGTGTCAAAAATTCGTGATTAAATGATCCTTCCGATAGTAGCATATGGCCATCCTGTTTTGCGCAAAGTGGCTGAAGACATCACTCCTGATTATCCCGGCCTGCAAACGCTGATTGAAGACATGTGGGAAACCATGTATGGCAGCAGCGGGGTAGGACTGGCGGCACCACAGATCAATAAGCCCATCCGGCTTTTCGTGGTGGACAGTGCGCAGATTTTTGAGAATATGGATGAAGAAGAAAAAGCGGAAGGAACCTACCCGGATGCTCCCGGCATCAAGCAGGTATTTATCAATGCGCACATTGTAGAGGAAGGCGGTGATGACTGGGCTTACAACGAAGGCTGCCTGAGCATTCCCAAGATCCGTGAAGATATCTACCGGGCGGAAGAAGTCACGCTGAGCTACCTAGATGAAAATTTTATTCAGCAAACAAAAACCTTTGATGGCATCACCGGAAGGGTGATCCTGCATGAATATGACCACATTGACGGCAAGCTTTTCATCGACCACATTTCTCCGCTAAAACGTAAACTTTACAAGCGCAAGCTTGATGATATTGCAAAAGGCTCTATCCGGGTTGATTACAAAATGCTGTTCCCCAAAAAATAAAAAACCGGTAGCTGTTATTTGCCAATTAACAGCTACCGGTTGTGCTCTTTTTAGAGTTAGAATGTTGGTGGCAAACTGACCACTCACCATTCACCACTCACGCTAGTCCATCGGAATGCTTTGCGCATTTTTTCCCAGCCACTGGTCAAAGGACTGCAACTCGGGATTCAGCTCTTTTGAGCGTGACACATCTCTTACCGAATTGCATTCTTTTTCAAAATCGCGGTAAAACTGGAACATGTTGCCCAGGTCATCGGCACCCGGGAAGCCAAACCCACGGTAGGTTTCGGGTGTGACGTTGTTGTAGGAGACCTGTTGGCCCAGGGCAGCCGACATTTTCTGCGCCATTTCTTCGCCGCTCAGGTGTTCGCCGGCAATACCAACGGTTTGTCCCACCATTTCTTGGCCGCGTTTAAAAATGCCAAAAGCACATTTGCCAATGTCTTCTGCTGCTATGCCGGCCATTTTTTTGTCATCCAGGGGAAAGGTGAGATAGTAGCGGCCGTCGGGTCCTTTTTTAGGACCGCTGCCAAAATGAATAAAATTGTCCCAGTAAAACGAAGCCCGTAAAAACGTTGTGGGTACGTCCAGGTCTGTAAAGAAATGATCCGATTCGCCCTTGGCATCAAAATGCGGCACTTTGTATTTTCCCTGGAGCGTTGGCATGCGGTCGTCGTCCAGCGGTACAAATTTGCGGGTATCCTCCAGCGTTGACCAGATGACATGCTTTATGCCGGTTTCCTTGGCAGCTTCGGCAAAACGTTTTGCTTCCTCCATTTCTTTTTCGGGGGAGAAATGATCCCAGAAAAAGGTGACGCAAAAAGCGCCATGGGCTCCCTGCATGGCGGCAGCAATGCTTTGCTTGTCGTCGATGTTGCCGGCAAATACCTCGGCGCCTGCTTCCGCAAGGGCTTTGGCTTTGTCGGAATCGGGGTTACGGGTAACGGCACGTACCGCAAACGTTCCTTCACTGTCGTTTAAAATAGCCCTGACAAGACTCCCGCCCTGGGCGCCGGTGGCGCCAAATACTGTAATGATCTTTTTTGTGCTCATGATGAATGGCTTTTAATAAGTAATTAAAATGATTGGTGTTCAGCCGGTCAGCAGCATGGCATCAAAAGGCAGGATTGAAAAACAAAACGTCTACACGATTCTGTTATCTCTTCAGCATACAAATAACAATCGCTTGCAATATTACTCGAAGTGCTGATTTTTTACAAACAAAGAAAGCCGGTAAAGGTTTGGACTTTATTCGGGTTTCATGTGCTTTACATAGCCTCGCCATTTTTCAATGACTTGTGCCAGGTCATCGGGAAGCTCGGTGTCAAAATAAACCTCTTCGCCGGTGGAAGGATGGGTAAAGCCGAGGGTTTTGGCGTGCAGGGCCTGCCGGGGACAAATGGCAAAACAGTTGTCGACAAACTGCTTGTATTTGCTGAAAATGGTGCCCTTTACAATGCGGTCGCCGCCGTAAAAATCATCGTTGAAGAGAGGGTGGCCAATGTACTTCATGTGCACCCTTATCTGGTGCGTTCGGCCGGTTTCCAGCACACATTGCACCAGCGTTACATAATTGAACCGCTCCAGTACTTTGTAATGAGTGATGGCTTCTTTACCGTGATCACCGTCGGGGTAGGCTTCAAACAATTTGCGGAACCGCTGGTTACGACCCACGTGTGCGATGATGGTGCCCTCATCCTGTTCCATATCTCCCCAAACAAGGGCAATGTATTGGCGTTTTACCGTGTGGTCGTAAAACTGCTTGGCCAGTTGCCGCATGGCTTTGTCGGACTTGGCCAGCACCAACAAGCCGCTGGTGTTTTTATCAATGCGGTGCACCAGCCCAAACCGGGGCAGGACTTCTTCATCAATGGCCGGGTTCTTTTCTTTCAGGTAGTAAGAAATGCCGTTCAGCAAGGTACCGCTGTAATTGCCGCTGCCGGGGTGTACCACCATCCCCGGCGGTTTGTTGATGATGATTAGATCGTCATCTTCAAAATGAATATTCAGTGGCATTTTCTCCGGGACGATATCCGTGGATTCAGGAGAAAGATCCGAATAGACAATGATCTGGTCAAAGGCCTTGATCTTGTAGTTCTGCTTTACTTCTTTGCCGTTTACAAGCACCAGGCCAGCGTTGATGGCCCGCTGCAATTTATTGCGGGTGGCACCTTCGATCCGGTTCATTAAAAACTTATCGATGCGGTACGGTTCCTGGCCTTTGTCAGCATTGAACTGAAACCTCTCGTATAACTCGTCGCTGCTTTCCTGCTCGTCGGAAGTTGAAATCTGATCTTCGGCCATAGGTGCAAAAATAAAGGAGCTTACTTTTGCAACACGATGGAAAAGCAAAAAGTCCTGTTCCGGGATTTAGGCAGCATGGAATACAAAGAAGCCTGGGATTACCAGGAGGCCTTGTTACAGGAGAATTTGAAGGTGAAAGCCGTTCGCAGTTCACAGTTGGAAGTTGATAGTCAGAATAAATCAGAAGTAGTCGCTGAACTATCGACTAAAAACTATTTACTCTTTGTGGAGCATCCGCCGGTTTATACGCTTGGCAAAAGCGGTAAAATGGAAAATGTGCTGATCAGCGAACGGGATCGGGAAGAAAAAGGCATCGGCTTTTTTCAAACAAACAGGGGAGGAGACATTACGTTTCACGGACCTGGGCAAATCGTTGGTTATCCCATCTTAGACCTGGAAAAATTTTATACCGACATTGGCCGCTACCTGCGGGAACTGGAAGAAGTGATCATTTTAACCCTGGCCGAATATGGTATCACGGCAGGCCGTTCTGCCGGCGAAACCGGTGTTTGGATCGATGCCGGTGTCAAAGGAAGCGAACGGAAGATCTGTGCGATGGGCGTTCGTTGCAGCCGGTGGATCACCATGCATGGCTTTGCCCTAAATGTCAACACCGATCTTTCTTATTTCGGACACATTATTCCATGCGGCATCCAGAATAAAAAAGTAACATCGATCAAAGAAGAATTGGGGAGAGAGGTTGTTATTGCTGATGTAAAGGAAAAGCTCAAACGAAACTTTGAAAAAGTATTCAAAGCTGAAACAATAGCCTAAGGTTTTTCAGAAAAAATGCATCCAGCTCTTTTCGCTTTACTTAGAAATCCTTGCTCAGGTAAAACTTGTGCTTTTCTACCAGCTTTTCGTCGTTATACAACTCAAAATTAAACCAACCGGCGTGGTGAAAATTGGCCTTGTCCAGCGTTAGTGCCGGCTGCTTTACATTTTTCAATTCAAACAACAAGGTGTTGTCTTCCTCAAAAAACTTCAGGTGATACTGTTGCTTTTCGGCATCGGGGAGATTGATAAAAACATAGCCGTCCTTGTTGGTGTACACATAAAACGAAGGAACAAAACCGGGATTTTTGATGGCTGGATTTTCCGGTACTTTTTTCGCCACGGCGGTTTCAATGGGCGTGTAGGTCCGCGCCGTATCCAGATAAGGCTTTTTTGCGACGGTGAAAAAATACTCACCGTTTCCTTTCACCACAAAAAGGCGGTAAAACATATGCCCGTTTGGTGCCCGCTTATCGGCAAAGCCATTCATTTTCGCATTCGGGTCGGTCAGGCTGATAAGGGTGCGGTAGTTCCGGATGCTGTCGTGCGAGGTTTGAATACTTACCTGCTTCAGGCTCTCAAACGGGTTTATCCAGCTGATCACTACGTTGGGGACGTTGTCGCTACTATTCCCAAGGTTTTTTACGGTAAACTTTGGCAAGGTGTCCTGGCCAAAGAGAGAAGTAAGGGAAAATAAAACGGTGGCAGATAGAATTAGGCGCTTCATCTTTCACATAACGGATTCTGGGCCCGAGCCCTGCAAATATAAAAGGCCGGTCCTATATCAGTCGAAAATTAACGTTCCCTTTGGCAGTGAACGATTGCCTTGCAAGCCGCCACTGTGGATGAGCAACACATTGGATCCGGGCGGGAAATAATTCTTTTTCGCCAGGTGGAACGCAGCATAAAATGCTTTGCCCGTATAAACAAAATCGGTGGGGATGCTTGTCTTTTTGTAAAAATCATTCATGAAAAGGAGCAGCTCTGTTGACTTTTTAGCATAGCCACCAAAATGATAGTCGTGCAGGAGTGTAAATGCATTTTTCTTCCTCACCGGGATGAGGTGCGCAACTTCTCCCTGAAGCGACAAATTATTTTTTAAGACAGAAATGCCAATCACCTGCTGGGACTCTTTTGCAGCAGTGGCCAGTCCGGCCAGGGTGGTGCCGGTACCCACGGCAGAAAGAATATGTGTGAAGTTTCCGGTTTGGTTCCCTGATAAAATTTCGCTGGCGCCAAGCATTCCCCGATGTCCGTAACCGCCTTCGGGAATCACATACAATTCTTCCTGGCGACTGCTAATCTCCACCGGGATAATTTTCTCAGCATACAATTGACGGCTGACAAAAACCATTTCCATCCCGAGGCTCTTTGCCTGCAAAATGGTTGGCGAAAGATGTGGTGCTTCTTCGCCGCGAATGATGCCAATGCAAGGCAAGCCGGCTTCGTTTGCCGCTGCAGCCGTTGCTACAATGTGGTTGCTAAAAGCGCCGCCAAATGTTACGATGGTTTTTTGAGACGCCACGGCTTCCGCCAGGTAAAATTTTAGCTTGAACCATTTGTTGCCCGATACAATGGGGTGCAGTCGGTCAAGACGCAATACCGAAAACGAAACACTGTTTTCCGCCGGTAGCGGCAGCGGATCGATGCGGCAGGATGGGTTAAAGAGGGGTATCATCAAGTCGGGGGAAAAGTAGTTAAATTCGCACCAATTTAAAAAAGGACATATGAGACCTACCTTAGTAATTATGGCTGCAGGCATGGCATCACGGTATGGCAGCATGAAGCAGATACAACAGTTCGGACCCAGTGGCGAAACCATCATGGATTATTCCATCTACGATGCGATCAAAGCCGGATTTGGAAAAGTTGTGTTTATTATCCGCAAAGATTTTGCGGATGACTTCAAAGCCATTTTCGAACCAAAGCTGAACGGCAAGATCGAAACCGAATATGTTTACCAGGAACTGGACGCCTTTGTTGGCCAGCATAAAATACCCGAGGACCGCAAAAAGCCTTGGGGTACGGCACACGCCATTTTATGTGCACACGAAGCGGTGCAAGGTCCCTTTGCCGTTATCAATGCAGATGATTTTTATGGTACGGACGCTTTTGCAAAAGCCAACAACTTCCTGGTGCTGGAGTGCAAAGAAGATGTGTACGGCATTGTTGCCTACCAACTGAATAAAACCTTGTCGGAGCACGGCTCTGTAAGCCGCGGTGTGATAGAGGTGGATGATAACGAACGCCTGGTGGCCATCAACGAAAGGGTAAAGCTTTACCGCGACAATGGCCAGATCGTTTATGAAGAAGGCGAGGGGGCAAAACACCCTGTAAAAGAAGAGTCGCTTTCGTCCATGAACTTCTGGTGTTTTCACCCATCGATCTTCCAGTTTATCCGCGAGGAATTTGCAACCTTCCTGGGCAAAAACCTGAACGATCCCAAAGCGGAGTTCTTGATTCCTTTTGTGGCGGACCAGTTCATCAAGCAAAACAGGGGCAGCATCAAAGTAATCCCGACATCGGCTCCCTGGTTTGGCGTTACCTACAAAGAAGATGCACCCATCGTTCAGCGAAACTTAAATTCACTGATCGAAACAAACGAATACCCCAATCGTTTGTGGTAAGCTCGTTTGATAGACAATAGGCAATTGACAATAAACAAATGGCAAACGCTAGTTTATAGTTCTTTTGCACTTCGAGATAACATAAAATAAGCGCAATCAAATCTGATTGCGCTTTTTTTATTGATTGTATGTCTTTTTTTCTTTCTTGCGAATTGCCAATTGGTTACTTAACCTTCACCATGTACACATAATCAGTGATCTTTTTCACCTGCTGGGTGCGGTCAACCCCTTTCAGGCTGGTAGACGTCGACAGTTTTACCTGCTGGTAGCTTGTATCTTTTTTGCGCAGGCTGTTCAGTGCCTGGTGAATATATTTTGATTGTACAGCAAACACAGCACCTTCCACCGAGGTCTGGCGGGCACTAAGCACGCCAATGATCTCACCGTTACGGTTGATGATGGGACTGCCACTGTTACCGCGGTTGGCGTTGATGGAGATTTGTACCGAAAGCGTATCACCATCATACCCTGTACGGGCGGCTAAATAACCTTCACCGTAAACAATGTCGTTGCGGGGATAGCCCAGTGAAAAGATCGGTTCGGCAATGTCTGCGGTTGATTTTTTAATGGCGTAAGGAATAGAGCCAGGTGCCTTGAAGGCGGTATCTGTTATTTTCAGAATAGCTATATCACGCAGCGGATCGGCATATACCAGTTTGGCCTGCAGGTCTTTGCCGTTGTGATTCTGCACAGCAATAAAGCGGGCTTTCTCTACCACGTGGTAATTGGTGAAAAGGAGCCCTTTGGCATCAACAAGGAATCCGGTGCCACCACTTGTGTACTCAATAGGTGCCTTGGTATTATCGGGCAGGTTGCTGATCTGCTGCTGAAGGGCGGCGTTTTCGTTCTTCACCTGGTTAACCTTGTTGTCGATAACACGAATGGTACGGTTCAGTGTTTCCAGGTCCTTTTTATTAATAGGCTTGGCTGGCGATACCGACCAGATCAGCGCACTGATGGAAAGGGCCGTGATACCGGCGATAGAGGCCGCGATTGCCGCGGTACGCTTGTAGCGGTTGAAAAGCTGGATCACTTTGCCTTTTGGCACCGGCGTGGTGATGGCACCTTCCTCTGCCAGGTGCAAATGCGCATCGGTCAATTTGCTTTTAAATCCTCTGACGTCTTCGTAACGATTGATCTGTTGCAGGAAAAAGCTGTGCTCAACTACCAGCAGGTCAATTTCGGGATTGCTTTTACGCAGGTTCTCAAAAGCCGACCGCTCATCGGGGTGCATTTCCCCGGCGAGGTATCGTTCTACAGCTTCCAGAATTTTAATGTCATCCATTTTCGTTCGTCCCGTTTTTATATTGCGAAAAAAATAATTTCCGTAACCGTACCAGGCATTTGTACTTCTGCGTTTTGGCATTGTCCGCATTGGTATAGCCAAAGCTTTCAGCGATCTCAAGCATGCCTTTCTTCTGCAGGTAAAACGCTTCTAAAAGGCTTTTACAGGGTTCACCTAAACTATTCATCGCCTTTTCCATGATGGTGAACTCGGCGTTCTTTTTCTCATGGTCCTCAACTTCCTCATCTACCACCACCAGGTTTTCATGGTTTTCGTGCAAAGAATACTTTGATTGCTGCACCAGCCGTTTCAACCACAACCGCCGCCCTACTGAATAGACGAAGGTTTTGATCTGACAGTTTAATTCAAAGTTTCCGGATTGGACTTTTTGGTATAAAACAATCATGGCTTCCTGGAAAATATCCTTTGCGTCGTCGGCGCTGCCATTGTTGTTCAGAACCATCGCCTGAATCAGGTTAAAGTTCTCCTTATAGATGGTTTCGATAGCTTTTTTCTCCTGCCTTGCTAATCCTTCCAGTAAAGCGATCTGATTATTCTCTTCTTTCAACGGATATCCCTTTTTAATACAGAAATGGTGAAAAAGTAACCCAAAGATGCCGGTAAAAATTTTTTTTAAAAAACCGGGTTACCTTTTTTTGATACGGGTATTAATCCCTTATAAACCGGCAATTGTGAAGAAAATCGTTTTGGCCGCAGCCTTTGTTCTCAGTTTGACCGCCTGTGACAACAGCGGAAAGGTGGAGATAAAAGCGGACAGTATAACAAAACGGTTGGATACAACACTCGGAAAACTGGCCG
Organism: Flavisolibacter longurius; assembly: GCA_013327885.1. Classification (GTDB taxonomy): domain Bacteria; phylum Bacteroidota; class Bacteroidia; order Chitinophagales; family Chitinophagaceae; genus Flavisolibacter. The sequence goes on from JABUMY010000017.1 coordinate 128,065, forward strand.
ATTCGGCCAGGCAAAAAGGTGGCCGGCTGATGGATACCCTTGAAAAAAAACTGGATAACCTAAGAGATTCGGCAAAAAGAAACTAAACAAAAACAAGTTTAACCCTTAAAAGAAACAATATGCGTAAAATGTTTTTGGCCTTGGTAGTAGCCGGTTTTCTGGTTTCCTGCGACAACAGCAGCAGTGCAGGAGAAGATATTAAAGATTCTCTGGATTCGTTGAAGAACCTGAAAGTAGAATCGGTTGAGCAGGCTGCAGACCAGGCAATCGATACCATTCAAAAGAACACCGACTCGCTGAAGAATAAAGTGGACGAGGTGACCGATGCCGTTAAAGACACAATGAACAAAAGCAATTAAGAAAATACTTTTTTAAAATCAATCTAAAATCAAACAACACATGAAAAAGTTCCTCGGAATCCTGGCCATTGCTGGTGTATTAGTAGCTTGTGACAACTCTGGTAGCGAAACAACTACAACTGATTCTTCAGCTGTAACTACTGACACAACTACTGCTGCTCCTTTGACGACTCCTTCTACCGACACAACAACTACCCTCGGTGGCGATACGTCGACAACTGTAGCTGGCGATACTACAACGACTCCTCAACCTTAATTGGGTGACTTTAAGGATGGGCTCTTGGCTTGCCGGCCAACCTTGAAGAATCGTTTTTAGGCAAGCAATCATTAGCAAGGGCTGTCCTGGTAACAGGGCAGCCTTTCTTATTTCACAGCGAACCGGCTTGAAATTTTTAAAGCATTGCTTTGAAAATCTCCAACCTCATTTGCTTTTATCAACTTGGAGAAACGGCTTGTTTCGTTAAACAGGAGAGAGGTTTCGGCAGAATCTAACAAATCCTTCTCTAAACCTACGATTCAGCGTTTACCTTTGCGCAAATTATATTATGGCATTATTTAGTGAACTGGGGCTGAACGAACAGCTTTTGGCTTCTGTTGAGGAGCTTGGATTTACACAGCCCACCACCATACAGGAAAAAGCAATTCCCGTATTGCTTTCCGGAACCAAAGATTTTATTGGCCTGGCCCAGACCGGCACCGGTAAAACAGCGGCCTTTGGCCTGCCTTTGTTGCAACTGATCGATACCGAAAAAAAATACCCGCAAGCGCTACTCATCTGCCCAACGAGAGAGCTTTGCATGCAGATCGTAAACGAGATCGAAAACTTTAAAAAACATTCAAGAGGTATCAACCTGGTTGCTGTTTATGGCGGTACGTCCATCTCCCAGCAGATCCGTGATATTCGTCGTGGCGTACAGATCGTTGTGGCCACGCCGGGCCGCCTGATAGACCTGATCGAACGCAAAGCCATCAACCTTGACGAGATCAGCTATGTGGTGCTGGATGAAGCTGATGAGATGCTGAACATGGGTTTCCAGGAAGACATTGAGACCATCTTAAAAAATACCCCGAAGCGGGAAAGCACCTGGCTCTTCAGCGCTACCATGCCGCCGGAAATCCGCAGCGTGAGCAAGCGCTACATGAAAGAGCCGGTAGAGATCACCGTTGGAAAAAAGAATACGGCCAATAAAAATGTTGACCACCAATACGTGGTAACGCAAGCGCAGCATCGTTACGAAACGCTCAAGCGCCTGATTGATTTTAACCCCGGTATGTATGGCATCATCTTTACCCGTACGAAGGCCGATGCGCAAGAGATCACTGAAAAATTAACCCGCGAAGGCTACGACATCGAAGCCCTGCACGGCGATCTCAGCCAGCAGCAGCGTAACAAGGTGATGGACGAGTTCCGCGAAAAAACATTGCAGCTCCTGATCGCTACGGATGTGGCAGCAAGGGGCATCGATGTTTCCGGTATCACCCATGTGATCAACTTTGAATTGCCAGACGATATAGAAGTATATACCCACCGCAGTGGCCGTACCGGCCGTGCCGGTAAAACGGGTGTTTGTATTTCGATTGTGCATAGCCGTGAAGTGCGCCGCATTCGCGATATTGAGCGGTTGGTGCAGGTGCAGTTTCACAAACTGGAGGTGCCTTCTGGCAAGGATGTTTGCCGCAAGCAGTTCTTCTATTTCATGGACAACCTCCTGTCGGCTGATGTAAGCCACGGAGACTACGAGACCTATATGCCCATCCTGGCGGAAAAATTTGCCGACATCAGCAAAGAAGAAGTGTTGAAGCGAGTAGCGGCGTTGGAGTTTGACCGCTTTTTGAAATATTATGAGAATGCGGAAGACCTGAATGTTCGCGAAAGGGAATCCCGTTTCGAAAGAGGCTCGGACCGTGGCGGTGATCGTGGCAACGACCGGCGCAGGGAATCCCGCGGACGGGAACACAGCGGTGGTGGTAACATGACAAGGCTGTTTGTCAACCTGGGTACAAAGGACGGATTTTACAAGGCCAGCTTCCTGCAGTTTATTCTTGACATGAGTGATCTGCCCAAAGATGTACTGGGAAGAATTGACATGAAAGAGATGAACAGCTGGATCGAAATTGACAAAGCTGCTTCCCGCAAAATGACCGAAGCCATCGACGGAAAAAAATACAAAGGCCGCCGGATACGTATGAACGAAGCCGACTCTGTTCGGCGCTAGGCGCGGATTTCAGGGCAAATCATTCTCGTTGGCTATCATATTAAAAAGCAAAAAAATAATTTGTTTCTGAACACGGCCCTTTTATATTTGTAAAGCAGAATGACAAAAGCTACTACATATCGCGGTTTCTATTTTTACTTTTATTTTAGTAAGAGCCGGGATTGCTTTTGTTGAAAGCGTTTAATTAAGTTCATTCAACAATAGACATCCCGGCCAAAAGCCGGGATTTTTTTATTTAAATGGGAAATATAGTTTCAATACAGGGCTTTGAAGGAAGTTTTCACCAGATAGCCGCCCGGCAATTTTTTGGAAATGACGTTGGGATCTTACCCTGCGCTAGCTTTCGCGAAGTGGTAGACGCCACCAAAAAAGGCACCACTGACGCCAGTGTAATGGCCATCGAAAATTCCATTGCCGGCAGCATCCTTGCCAATTACCATCTCTTGCACAAGTCCGGCCTCTCCATCGTGGGTGAAGTATACCTTCCCATCCGGCAGCACCTGCTGGTCAATCCCGGGGTAAAATTCGAAGACATAAAGGAAGTGCATTCGCACCCCATGGCCATTCTGCAGTGCATGGAATTTCTATCGCAGCACAATTGGAAGCTGGTGGAAACAGAGGATACAGCCCTGAGTGCAAAACACATTCACCAGCGAAAGAACAAACACATTGCCGGCGTGGCTGGAAAGCTGGCGGCAGAACTTTTTCAACTGGAGATCGCCGCCGAAAACATTCACACGGAAAAGAACAATTACACCCGTTTCCTGGTCTTGCAAAAAAAACCGGTGGAGCAGCCAGACGCGGATAAAGCTTCGCTGTCGTTTCACACCGATCATTCCCGCGGCAGCCTGGCCAAAGTGCTGACAAAAATTGCTGATGGTGGAATTAACCTGAGCAAGCTGCAAAGCTTTCCCATTCCCAGCAATGCCTGGCGGTATAATTTTCATGCAGATCTGGAGTTTGACTCGATGGCACAATTGCAGGCGGTGTTGAAAGAGATCGAGCCGGTGACAGAAACGATAAAGGTTTACGGCGTATACAAAAACGGAAATGCAAACCCTTCCAAATGAAAATTGACGTAGCAAACAGATTGAATGGCATCGGCGAATACTATTTCTCGCAAAAATTGCGGGAAATTGAAACCATGAACAAAGAAGGAGAGCAGGTTATCAATTTAGGTATTGGCAGTCCGGATATGGCGCCGGATGCGGCTGTCATCGATACCCTGCAAACGGAAAGTGCAAAAAGCAACGTACATGCCTACCAAAGCTACAAAGGCGCCGCGTCGTTACGGGAAAGCATGGCTGCCTGGTACAAACAATGGTATGGCGTAACGCTTGATCCGGCTACGGAGATTCTGCCCCTCATTGGGTCCAAAGAAGGCATCATGCATATTTGTATGACCTATCTTAATGATGACGACGAAGCCCTTGTGCCAAACCCGGGTTATCCAACCTATTCGAGTGCGGTGAAGCTTGCGGGTGGCCGTCCCCGTTATTACCACCTGAAAGAAGAAACAGGCTGGGCACCGGATTTTGAGGCGTTGGAAAAAGAAGACCTGTCAAAGGTGAAGCTGATGTGGGTAAACTACCCGCACATGCCTACCGGGCAAAAAGCGTCGAAAGAACTGTTTGAGCGCCTTGTAGTGTTTGGCAAAAAAAACAACATTCTGATTTGTCACGATAACCCCTACAGCTTCATCCTGAATGATGAGCCATTGAGTCTTTTATCGGTCGATGGTGCAAAAGAGGTAGCGGTGGAGTTGAATTCGCTAAGCAAATCGCACAACATGGCTGGCTGGCGAGTGGGTATGCTTTGCGGCGACAAAGAACGTATCAACGAAGTTATGCGCTTTAAAAGCAATATGGACAGCGGTATGTTCCTGCCCCTGCAACTGGCCGCTACAAAGGCGTTGTCGCTAAATGGCGAATGGCATAGCAAACTGAATGAACACTATAAGAAACGCCGCGAAAAAGTTTTTGAACTGCTGGACCTTTTAGGTTGTAGTTACAGTCGTGATCAGGTTGGCTTGTTTGTTTGGGCCAGCGTTCCCGCTGCGGCAAAAGACGGCTATGCTGTAAGTGACGAAGTGCTGTATGGTGCAAGGGTATTTATTACGCCTGGAGGAATTTTTGGAACCGAAGGCGACCGCTACATCCGTGTAAGCTTGTGCAGTACGGAAGAAAACCTGGAAAGAGCCATCAACAAGATCAAAACTGCAAGGCAAAAATCATAAGGAATGGTAGTAACTATTGTTGGTGTTGGCTTGATTGGTGGTTCGATGGCAATTACGTTGAAAGAAAAAGGCGTGGCTACCAGGATCATTGGCGTGGAAAGTAGCGAGGCGCACAGCCAGAAAGCGTTGGAACTGGGTTTGGTGGATGAAATAAGTGATCTCCAAAATGCAGTGGCGTTATCAAATCTTGTGATCCTGGCAGTTCCGGTAAATGCTTTGCAACAATTGGTGCCGGCAGTGCTCGATGTGGTCAATCAGCAAGTAGTGATGGATGCCGGATCTACCAAAGGTGGTGTGCTCGACATCATCAGGGATCATCCAAAACGCGGACGGTTTGTGGCCACGCATCCCATGTGGGGTACGGAATACAGCGGACCGGAAGCAGCCGTTAAAAGCGCCTTTATTTCAAAAGCAACGGTTATCTGTAATAAAGAAGAATCTGATACCGATGCATTGGAAATGGTGGAAAATATTTACAAAGTTTTGGGCATGCACCTGGTGTACATGAACGCTGTTGATCATGATGTGCACGTGGCCTATGTAAGCCATATTTCGCACATCACGTCCTTTGCCCTGGCCAATACTGTACTCGAAAAAGAAAAAGAGGAGGAGGCCATTTTTGAGCTGGCGAGTGGTGGTTTTGAAAGTACAGTGCGACTGGCGAAAAGCAACCCGGAAATGTGGGTGCCCATCTTTAAAGAAAACCGCGACAATGTGCTGGATGTTTTAAATGAACACATCAGCCAGCTGCGCAAGTTCAAAGCTTGTTTGGAAAAAGAAAATTACGAGTACCTGACCGACTTGATAGAGCAGGCGAATAAGATAAGGCGGATTATTAAGTGAGGGTGGGAAGTGATAAGTTGAAAGGTTAATAGGTTGATAAGTAATTATGTTGTGTTTTGAATAGCTAACCAAAGTCTAGTTGAATTGATTTATAATAAAATGACTTTCCTGTTTCTCGTTTGACGTTTTTCGTTTCACGTATACAGGTTCACGTTTGACAAAAAATATAAAAAATAAAACAATGGAAAAAGTGCAAGACCAAAAATCCGCGGTGCAGGAAGTTTGGAAAAAACGCCCCCTGATTATCTCCGGTCCGTGCAGTGCCGAAACCGAAGAGCAAGTACTGGAGACAGCAACCCGACTGGCCGCCACCGGTAAAGTAAACATGTTACGTGCCGGCATCTGGAAACCCCGTACACGTCCGGGCAGCTTTGAAGGTATTGGCACCAAGGGCCTGCCCTGGCTGCAACAGGCTAAGCGGGTAACAGGCTTGCCCGTAGCCGTGGAAGTGGCAACCGCCAAGCAGGTGGAAGACGCCTTGCACTTTGATGTTGACGTATTATGGATCGGTGCCCGAACAACCGTGAACCCTTTCAGTGTACAGGAAGTAGCCGATGCCCTGCGTGGTGTTGACGTTCCGGTGCTGATTAAAAACCCCATCAATCCTGACCTTGAATTGTGGACTGGTGCTGTGGAGCGTGTTGCCAAAGCCGGAATTAAACAAATTGGTTTGATCCACCGTGGTTTTTCTTCTTACGGAAATACGGAATACCGCAATGCACCCATGTGGCACCTGGCCATTGAAATGAAACGTCGCAATCCCGATATGCTGATCGTGAATGATCCCTCGCACATCTGCGGCCGTCGTGATATTTTACAGGAAGTGGCACAGGAAGCCATCAACCTTGATTTCGATGGCCTGATGATCGAAAGTCATATCGATCCCGACAATGCCTGGAGCGATGCCAAGCAGCAGATCACACCAGAAAAGCTGGCTGAAATGCTGGGCGAGATGGTGTGGCTGCGGGAAGACATTGCCTCTCCTGAATTTCATGCAACACTGGAAAAGCTGCGTCAACAGATCAACCAGCTGGACGATGAGTTGATGTTGTTGCTGTCAGAGCGCATGAAAGTTGCCGAGAAGATCGGGCAGTACAAAAAAGAAAACAACATCACCATTTTACAAACCCGCCGCTGGAATGAGATCCTTGATCGTGCCTGCAAAAAAGGCGACAAGATGGGACTTAGCCGTGAGTTTGTGACCAAGTACCTTGATGCAGTACACATGGAAAGTATCAATCGCCAAAACAAAGTATTCAACGGCTGATGCAGGTAAAAAAAGTTCAGTTCAGCAGGGGGGCAACCACATTTTATTTTGATTCGACGTTTGCCCAACTGAAAAAGATCGTCTCTCCGGCAACCACGGTGCTGGTAACCGACAGTCATCTTGCGGCCGCGCATCCAAAACTGTTCAAGGGATGGCAAACCATTGTGATCCCTGCCGGGGAAGAATACAAGGTGCAGGCAACGGTTGACAATGTCGTTTCCCAACTCATTGCACTTCATGCCGACAGAACCTGGACGCTGGTAGGTGTTGGTGGTGGTGTAGTAACCGACATCACGGGTTATGTTGCTTCCATTTTTTTGCGGGGGATCGCATTCGGATTTGTTCCCACAACCGTTCTTGCCATGGTGGATGCCGCCATCGGTGGAAAAAATGGTATTGACGTGGGAGTTTACAAAAACATGGTTGGCACTATCAATCAGCCGCAGTTCCTCCTTTATGATGTGGGCCTTTTAAAAACATTGCCGGAGAATGAGTGGCGCAATGGTTTTGCCGAGATTATCAAGCATGCGGCCATTTTGGATGCAGCCCTTTTTAAAGAGCTTGAAAAAAAGAAGCTGCCGTTTTACCAAAAAAACAAACCGGCGCTCCAAAAACTGGTGCAGCGCAATGCTTTGCTAAAAGCGAAAGTGGTAAAGGAAGATGAGTTTGAAAAAGACAGACGCCGGCTGCTAAATTTTGGACACACACTTGGTCATGCCGTGGAAAAGCAATATGCGTTGATGCACGGCGAGGCTGTTGCCATTGGTATGGCGTTTGCCTCCAAGCTTTCTGCAGAAGCAGCACAATTCAAAGCCAATGACAAACTCATTGGGGTCATCGATCAATATGGCTTGCCCATCACAGCCGGTTACAACAAACAAAAAGTATTTGATGTGCTGGTGAGTGATAAAAAGCGGGAAGGTGAGCAAATGAATTTTGTTCTTCTGGAAAAGATCGGCAAAGCCATCGTTAAAAAAATACCCTTACAGGAACTCTTCAAACACATGTAATGCAGGTGACGATTTCTCCTTCGAAAGTAGCAGGCACCATCACGGCGCCGGCTTCAAAAAGTGCCATGCAGCGGGCTTGTGCAGCCGCCCTGTTGCGTGGCGGAACAACGGTTTTACACAACCCGGGTATCTCCAACGACGACAATGCTGCCCTTGACATTATTACGCAATTGGGTGCTAACATTGAACAGCAGGAAGAAACCATTACGATACATAGCAAGGGTGTGGCCCCGGTAAATGATACCATCAATTGCGGCGAAAGCGGGCTGTCGGCCCGGATGTTTACGTCGGTAGCAGCCCTGAGTCAAAAACCCATACAGGTTACCGGTAGTGGCAGTTTGCTCAAGCGACCCTTTTCTTTCTTTACGGAAACCTTGCCTGCCCTGGACGTAGAATGCTCATCCAACAACGGTTTGTTGCCCTTGCACATAAAGGGTCCTTTGCAGCCAAATAATATTACGGTTGACGGATCGTTATCATCGCAATTTTTGACAGGCTTGCTGTTTGCTTTTGCAGCAGCACATGCAGAGAATGTGACCATCACTGTTCAGCAATTAAACAGCAAGCCCTATATTGATCTGACACTACAGGTGATGAAGGATTTTGGGCTTTCCGTACCGGTCAATAACAACTACGATTCGTTCACATTCCCGCAAATTCATTCCAGGCCAGCAACGGATCAGCCATTCCATTACGCAGTGGAAGGCGACTGGAGCGGTGGTGCTTTTTTACTGGTAGCAGGTGCTGTTGCCGGCGACTTGGTGGTAAAAGGGCTGAATGTTTTTTCAACACAGGCTGATAAAGCTGTATTACAAGCCCTGATGCAAACTGGCGCCAACATCAGCATTGAAGAATCGCATATCCACGTACGCAAGAGCCGGTTAAAGCCTTTCCATTTTAATGCAACGGATTGCCCCGATCTTTTTCCGCCGCTGGTGGCATTGGCAGCTTATTGCGAAGGCACATCGGTAATAGAAGGGGTGCACCGTCTGACGCACAAAGAAAGCAACCGGGCACTGACCCTGCAGGAAGAATTTGCCAAAATGGGAGTGTCCATCACCTTCCAGGACGACCTTATGCTGATAAAAGGTGGAGAAGGAGTTAAGGGAGCTGCGGTACATTCGCGGCACGACCACCGCATTGCCATGGCCTGTGCCGTAGCAGCCCTGGGAGCCGATGGCGAGGTGACAATAGATGAAGCAGAGGCTGTGAATAAATCTTACCCACAGTTTTGGGAACACCTGCAGGCATTTTCAGAAGTGGTATAATCGATTAAAAATTCTACTGATAAAAGAAAGGCATGAATTCATTTGGACGCATTTTCCGCGTAAGCATATTTGGCGAATCACACGGGCCTTCGGTTGGTATCTCCATTGATGGTTGTCCGGCCGGGTTACCACTAGCAGCAGAGGATTTTACCAGGGATATCGAACGCCGGAAAGGCGGGATGCAAAAAGGAACAACACCGCGTAAAGAAGATGACAGTCCCATGTTTGTGACCGGTGTTTTTAACGGCAAAACAACCGGCGCACCGCTGACGATTTTATTCGAAAATAAAAATACCCGCTCCGGCGATTACGAAAAACAACGGGCTGTTCCCCGGCCGGGTCATGCCGACTTTGTAGCGCACCAGAAGTTTGCAGGTTATGAGGACTTCAGGGGCGGTGGCCACTTTAGTGGCCGCCTGACCGCTTGCCTGGTTGGTGCCGGTGTGGTGGCAAAAAAGCTTTTGCAAAATGTTTCTGTTCAATCAAACATCCTTGAAATTGGCGGCGAAAAAGACATCGAGGCCGGGTTACAAAAAGCCATTGAGCAAAAAGATTCGGTTGGTGGTATTGTTGAATGTCGCGTTACCGGGTTACCGGTTGGGTTGGGTGAACCATTTTTTGATTCGCTCGAGTCTGTACTGGCGCATGCTGTTTTCGCCATTCCTGCAGTCAGGGGTATCGAGTTCGGAACCGGCTTTGCGGCTGCCCGCATGTTTGGCGTGGACCACAATGATGCCATTGTGGACAGCAAAGGCACTACGGCAACAAACCATGCCGGTGGTGTTGTTGGTGGTATCACCAACGGCAATGAGATCGTTTTCCGTATTGCGATCAAGCCTACATCATCCACACCCAAAGAGCAGCAAACCCTGAACTGGGAAATCGGCCAGGTGGAAAGCTTTTCCGTAAAAGGTCGCCACGACCTTTGCATTGCTTTGCGGGTACCGCCGGTGCTGGAAGCCGTGACGGCAATGGTGCTGGCTGATTTTCTCTTACTCGAACAACACATTAAACGTACCTTCTGATGCACAACCATACAATCAACGCTTCCATCCAGCTACTTCCCATTGTACAGGATAAACACCCTTATGAGTGGGTGGACGAAGCCATTGCTGTTATTCAACAATCAGGTATCAAGCATGAAGTAGGACCGTTTGCAACGGTGCTGGAAGGAACATATGCGGAAGTGATGGACGTTATTCACAAGGTAAATAACCACCTGGTGGAAAGAGGCTGCGCAGAATGGATCACAAGTTTGCAGATACAGGTGCGTAGCAACGGACCGATAACGGGAGAGGAAAAGATTGAAAAGTTTCAATAATTACATTGCCGCACAATAAAAGAAAAAGCCTCTTTATAGAGGCTTTTTCTTTTATTGAAATCGTGAACTGACAACCAGGTCTTTGCTTCCCGGCGTATAGGTGTAAAAGCCCTCGCCGCTTTTTACGCCAAGTTTTTTTGCTGTAACCATGTTCACCAAGAGGGGACATGGCGCATATTTCGGATTGCCAAAGCCATCATGCAATACGTTCAGGATGCTGAGGCAAACATCCAGTCCAATAAAGTCGGCAAGCTGCAAAGGCCCCATGGGATGGGCCATGCCCAGCTTCACTACCGTATCAATTTCTTCTACGTCGGCTACACCTTCGTACAGGGAATAAATTGCCTCGTTGATCATGGGCATCAGAATGCGGTTGGCAATAAAGCCGGGGTAATCATTAACGGTGCAAGGGACTTTTCCAAGCTGGCGGCTGAGTTCTACAATTTTATTGGTGACGTCCGGCGTAGTGGCATAACCGTTAATGATCTCAACCAGCTTCATCACCGGCACCGGGTTCATAAAGTGCATGCCGATAACTTTTTCAGGACGTGCCGTAACCGAGGCTATTTTGGTAATAGAGATGGATGAGGTATTGGAGGCCAGGATGCAGTCTTTGGGTGCCGCTTCATCGAGTTGCTTGAAGATAGAAAGCTTGAGTTGAATATTCTCAGTGGCAGCTTCCACCACCAGGTCGGCATCGGAAACACCTGCTTCCAGCGACGTATGCAGGGTAATGTTTTTGACAGCGGCTTCTTTTGCCTCCGGCGCCAGGGTTCCTTTTGCAATCTGGCGGTCGAAGTTTTTACCGATGGTGGTGAGGGCCTTGTCCAGTTGGGTTTGCGAAACATCAATAAGAGAAACACTAAACCCGGCTTGCGCAAAAACGTGGGCAATACCGTTTCCCATCGTTCCGGCTCCTATAACAGCAATCTTTTTCATGTCCATTTTTTGAGGAAGCAAATATAGTTTGGAGTTTGGAGTTTGGAGTTTGGAGTTTGGAGTTTGGAGTTTGGAGTTTGGAGTTTGGAGTTTGGAGTTTGGAGTTTGGAGTTTGGAGTTTGGAGTTTGGAGTTTGGAGTTTGGAGTTTGGAGTTTGGA
>JABUMY010000018.1 GCA_013327885.1 Flavisolibacter longurius
GTTTTGTCTCCTGGTTGGATATACTGGATATAAAGCACTGCCTTACTCCTTACATTCTGTTCAAACACTAAGAGAGTATAAAAAGAGTGAGGCTATATCTCGCCAACAGCATACTTTATTTGTTGCTTAGACCCCGGTAGCTCTCACCCTTTTTCACTTTATAACTCAACTTACGCAGCCATTTTTCGTTTTTTCACAGCAAAGTGTATGCTGGGACAGGGTTTCAGCCAAATCTTGTCTAAGTGAGAATTGGCTTATTTTACGTATTTCTCATTCTGTCTATTCTTCAAACCCAATTAGCTTAGACTCCGAACCAGAAAGGCTTTTCACAGATGTCGAGTGCTGAAAGCGTGAATTTGACTGCGTAAGTTGAGTTTATAAGTCAAATCTATTGGTGTATGCTTTACACGAATAAAAAGAACTATTTCGCTCTAAAAACAAACATAGGAGACCCCGGGAATTTGTTGTTGATGTTTGTTACCCTGGGATCTGCCTACCATCCCTTCAATTTCGTCCGGCGCTGAAAAGCTTTCCGGATCCCAAATGGTAGTCAACTTTCCAAAAAAAATTTACCCTCACGTTAAACCTCAGCCGTAAAAACCCATCTATTGCCCCTGACTGCCTTTGTGGTGCCTTTGCACAACAAATCCATCTTCCTACCAAACACCGGCAACGATCCCGGCACATACGAAGCCCCAAAAGAGCCTAAACCAAACCGTTATATGAAAATGATTGGCCGTTACCCAAACAGCAGGGCCCTGGCGCTGTGCTTAAGAGGGGTGTTCTCTTTGCATCCGCTTCCTTACTATTACCTGTATCGAATGCCTTTTGGGCAATGCATGCTGCCTTGCTGGGTAAAAAGACATTTCCTTTTCTCCGCGTGACCTTTGGGAGATTAGGAAAATACCAAATCATTTCACTGCAAAGAAGCCGGGAAACCGGCTTAAATCCTCCTGCCCTGAACAATGCACATCAACTACATTTTGCTGGCCCACCAGCATCCCGCACAGGTAGCCCGCCTCGTAAAGGCACTCACCACCCCCAACACATCCTTTTACATTCACATCGATAAAAAGGTAAACGACGAGCCTTTCCGCCAGGCACTTGCCGGGCACAGGGCCTGCCACTGGCTCCAATCCCGCCAGCGCTGTACCTGGGGTGACAGCAGTATTGTAAAGGCTTCGCTGGCCGCCCTGCAGGTAGTTGTTGCTGAAAAAAAAGAAGGCTACTGTGTGCTGCTGAGCGGACAGGACTACCCCCTCCGCTCCAACAACGAGATCGAAGCCTACCTGCAAAAGAGGGAGGGGACTTGTTTTATCGAGACCTACCCCATGCCACACGAAAGGTGGCCCGACAGCAGGGAAAGGTTATACCATTACAAGTTTGATTTGTCAACCGAAAAAGGGCACAGCCTACTGATACCTTCTCTCTTCTCCAAAGACTTTTACACCGACTTTGGCAAGCATGCCCGCAATTGCTGGCTTCTTTTGGCCATAAAAAATATACTGCCTCTTGTGCTGTTCAAAAAAAGAAAATTCCCTCCTTATTGTAAACCTTATGGCGGCAGCCAGTGGTGGGCTATCCCGGTGGAAATGGCCGCCGCTATATTGGACTTTCTCCGTCGCCACCCCGGTTACCTGCCTTATTTTAACCATAGCCTCGTTCCCGATGAGACCTTTTTTCACACCATCATCATGCACCTATTGAAAGAAAGGGGCCAGCAACCGGCCGATCCGATAACCTATGCCGACTGGGCCCGGAAGGATGTCCCGCTACCGGTGACCTTTACAAGTATTGACTGTAAGCAACTGCAAGAACTGCCGGAAGGAATCTTCCTCGCCAGGAAGTTTGATGAAACTGTTGATACGGAGATACTCGACTGCATCGACAAACAATTACGGGTAAGGGGAGAAAAGCTAACGACTGCTGACGAAAGCTTAGGTTGAAGTAAAACTGGGTAAACGAAAATACCGGGCTCAAAATTTGCCGGGATACGAGAAGGGTTTTACAAGTACCCGTTTAGAGAATGGGATGTTAACTACCGGTAACAGCAAGGTATAAATGTAAAAATCTGGTGCGAACCAGTCATCCTTACAACATCTTCCTGATCTCGGCATCCAGCTTTGCCTTGCTTAGTTCTGTTTCATGAAATTGCCGGTAGCCTTTACGCCGGTTGATGAACAGAGATGCCGGAATGGACCCTGACCATGAACTGTCTACCGCCGGTACAAACAGGTCGGCATTCGACTCGTCGAGGAAAACAACGGGTGCAGTGATCTTACGTTTAGCAACAAAGTTTTTGACCGTTTTTGGAAAGGCTTCTTTCAGGTCAAGGCTCACCAGGATAAGCTTGACGCCTTTTGCCCGGTAGCGGTTGGCCGCTTCCTGGAAATAGGGCAGCTCGGCAATGCAGGGTTTACAAAAGGTGGCCCAAAAATTCAAGATCGTTGGACCCGAAGCCGTGTCCATCGCTGTTTGCAAGTCCGCCATTTTCCAAACGGCTATGTCCTGGGTTTGTCCCTTATTGCTTGCCACCGTCATCACCAGCAGCATCACTGCGCTGTAGATTGTCTTCATCATAATTTCCCCATTGGTTTAGGAGTGAATTGTAAGCGTCCGCCGAAAGCGATTGCTTTACATACTGGCCGGCCGCCATTTTCTGCCGGTACGCTTCGTACAGTGTCACGGCACAGGCCACGCTAATGTTCAGCGAACGGATCATACCCACCTGCGGAATGATAAAATTCCCGTCTGCTCTTTGCCGCAAGGCTTCACTCACCCCGCCGTGTTCATTGCCAAAGACCAGCGCCACGCTGCTCGTCAGGTCCATCTCGTATAAACTTACTGCATCGGTGGACAAATGCGTTGTTAAAAGGCGGCTGTAGTTTTCCCGGATGGCCGCCACGCAGGCCTCCAGGTCTTCAAACTGGTGCACCGTCACCCACTTGGCTGCACTGCTGCTGCTCCGCGTTCCCCATTTTTTATGGCGGGGGATCTTCGTGTTCAGCACATAAATTTCCTGTACACCCACCGCATCGCAACTGCGCATCACGGCAGAAACATTGTGCGGGTCAAATACATTTTCAAGAACAACCGTGAGATTGCCCTGCCGGTGTGCCAGTACAGATTGGAGCCGTTGCAGCCGTTGCGGAGTCATACGGGCAAGATAATCAATCGGTCAATGGCGAAGCGCCGGAAAAAAAGAGAAACAGGAGAGAAAAAACTTTTTCGCGGATCTTTTTAAGAATCATCCTTACATTTGCAACCCCGTTTCGGGTGGTGGCGCAGCCCGGTAGCGCACTTGCATGGGGTGCAAGGGGTCGCTGGTTCGAATCCAGTCCACCCGACTTAAATTTAGGCAGCGAGTAAGCTGCCTTTTTTTATGCCGTATTATACGTATATCCTCCAAAGTGAGAAGACCGCAAAGCTCTACTGCCGGCAAACCGATGATCTCGAACAAAGGCTGCAAAGACACAACGAAGGCAACGTAAAGAGCTCAAAATATGGCAGGCCCTGGGTAATACATTGTCAGGTTTTATGCATATCACGTTCAGCAGCCATGCAGCTTGAAAGAACGATCAAAGGCAGAGGCATCGCCCGGTGGCTATCTGAACAATCCAGTTCCTCGGGGGAGCGCTTGGCTGGGGTGTCCCGCTGAGGCGGGACTGGTTCGAATCCAGTCCAGCCGACCAAAAAACCTTCAGTTGATACTGGAGGTTTTTTTATTTCTCAACAAAAAAAGATCACGACTCAAATTTTCCCTTAATTGGTTTTATAATACTTTGCCTATAGATTTTCAGGAAAAGGGTCTTTACTTTTTCTGCACACGCAATTATATTTGTCCTCAGTACGGGATGTAGCGCAGCCCGGTAGCGCACGTCGTTCGGGACGACGGGGTCGCTGGTTCGAATCCAGTCATCCCGACAAAAAGGAAACCCTGGTGGTTTCAACAAAAAGGACAGGCTATTTGCCTGTCCTTTTTGTTTTTTAATAGGATACGATAGCCGGATATCTCCAATGAAATAGGCCCATCGAATGCAGTAAAGGGTTACTGCAAATGATTTTTTATGAACCAAGAAGATATGTACTAACGATATGGCAAGTAGTTAAAGCAGGTCACTTAAGTATTCCTTTATCCTTCCAGTGGAAAACTTGCTTCCAGCCGGCAACCTTTTCCCGGGGCGCTGTCGATCACCAGGGTGCCGCCAAGGCTTTCGGCCCGCATGTTCATGTTGGTGATGCCGATGCCGTTGCGTTTTTGGTCGGGGTCAAAGCCTCGGCCGTTATCGCTGATCGCCAACCGGAGAAGTTTATCCGTCACCCAAAGGCGAACCGATACCAGGCTGGCACCGGCGTATTTCAGGATGTTGGTGAACTGCTCCTGCAAAATGCGGTAGATGGCGAGGTGCAGGTCTTCATTTACATCCAGTGTATCTATGGACCCCGTGTCCAGCGTTAATTCAAAGCGCTGCGTGGCGGCAATGGTTTCTGCCAGTTCGTTCACCGATTCCTGCAGGCGCATATTACCAAGCGTGGGAGCAGAAAGGCGCTTTGATAAGCTGCGGTTTTCATTGATGGCCTGGAGCAGGAGGCCGATCGACTTTCGCACCAGCATTTCCCTTTCCTGGTGGTTCGCCAATATCAATTCCTGGTAAAGTTTTACCGAGGTGAGGATCTGGTTGACATTGTCGTGGAGTTCCCGCCCAATCTCCGCCCGTTCCCTTTCCTGTGCCTGGATGATGGCAGCAGTAGTTTTCTGACGCTGGCGCTGCAGTTCGTGTTCCAGTATCTTTTGCCCGGTAATGTTTTTCATCACGCCAACCAACCGTACGGCATCACCGTTCTTATCGCGGATAATATTGGTACGATCAAGCGCATGACAATACGGTCCGTTGCAATGCAGGATCCGGTATTCGCGTTCCCATTCGGTTATTGTAGTATCATGCAGCACCCGGTTGAGCGCCGGCAGGTACTCTTTCCTGTCATCGGGGTGCATCGCCTCCAGCCATTCGGCTATTTGAAAGGTTTCTGGTCGGTAACCAAAAATATCGAGCAGGGCCTCTCCCCAGATCAATTCATTGGTTTCAATATTCCAGTCGTAGATAGCATCGGTTTTGGCCGCCAGCCGAAACCGTTCGTTGGCAAGCCGCAGGGCATCGGCACTTTTTTTCTGTTCGGTGATATCACGAAGGAAAATGGAAAGTCCGGACGGAGACGGATGCGCTGTGGACTGCAGCCAGCGCTGGATGGTGGTATCGTACCGCTCAAACGAAACGGTGATGTTTTCACGTAGTGCCCGATGGTAGGCGTCGTAACTGAGTGTTTGCAATAAAAACGGCATGCAGTCCCATAATGTACGACCCAGGCATTCTTCTTTGCTGATTCCCATCAGTCGTTCAAACTGCCGGTTCATATAAGTGATTCGCCAGTTTGTGTCAACCGCGTAGAACCCATCAGAAAGACGTTCCAGCATCTCGTTCATTTCCTGCCGCGGACAAGGGCTGTTCTCACCGTTTCCTTCCGCTAAAGGGAGGTGCTCGCCGGTGGCCGATGCATCGCTCCGTGCTTCAGGGGGTTGCTCTTCTTTCATGGTATATACAAATTAGCAAAAAGGGTGATAAGAAAATCCGTTCTTTTTTTATAAACAAAGTCCCGTTTTGCACTAAGATTTTTAACAGGAAAATCACGCCAGCTTAGGGCTGTCCAATCAATTTACCAAAGGCAATCTGAGACAATTGAAATTCTTTGCTTTTATCCTTCGGTTCGTTATTTATTTAAAGTAAGTACGAACGTAAATTTTGTAGGAAGGTTATCTGCTGGTTTCATACAAACCGCATGTTGTTTTCCTACTTGTGGAGTTAATGTCCCTGGAATGGCTACCTGTCAACAATGTCTCCTTACAAAGTGATCAATTGACCTTCCTGCCCGATCCGCTCAAAACCTTCCGCAAGACGCTTGCAGTTGGTATCGGTAATAAAGATTTGCGTTTCGGTATCGCTGCACACCTGGGCCAACAGGTTGGTGATGCGTTCCTCGTCCAGCTTTTCAAACACATCATCCAGGAGCAGGAGGGGAGAGAAACCTTTTTCCCGTTTAAGAATATCCATCTCGGCCAGCTTCAGGGCAAATAACAGGCTTTTGCGTTGCCCCTGCGAGGCAATGCTGCGGAACGTTTGATCTCCCATTTTAAAAAGAAGGTCATCGCGGTGAACACCGGCGCTTGTCCGCTGTACCACGGTGTCTTTTTGCCGTGTGATGCGCAGCAGTTCGGCCAGCGAAGCTGTGTGCAGTTCGGAGTCGTACACCAGCGACATCGGTTCGTCCTGCCCGCTGATCTCGCGGTAACGCCGCTTGGCCAGTGGAAGAAAATCCTGTAGGAAAGCGGCCCGTTTTTGAAACACAAGATCACCCTCGCGGGCCAGTTGGCTGTCTAGCACATCCAGCACCGAAAGGTCGCGGCCATACCCATCATGAAGGGAACGCAGAAAAGAATTGCGTTGCTGCAGGATCTTGGTATAATGAATCAGTGCCTGCAGGTAAAGCGGATCGAGCTGCGAAAGGATGGTGTCGATAAACCGCCGCCTTTCTTCGCTGCCGCCGATGATCAGTTCCACATCATCGGGTGCAATGACCACGCAGGGAAAGCGGCCAATGTGTTTCGAAAAACGGCTGTAGGCTTCGTCGTTGAGCGAAAATTCTTTTTTGCCTGTTTCCCGCAATATGCAAACGGCTTTTTCTTCCTGCCCGTTGAGCTGCAAGTGACCTTCGATACGAAAGCCCTGGCTGCCATGCTTTACATTGATCGCATCGGTACGACTGAAATAACTTTTGGTAAAACAGAGGTAATGGATCGCATCCAGCAGGTTGGTCTTCCCAGCCCCGTTTCTCCCGCAAATCCCTACGATCCGTTTTGTAAACTGGTGCTGTTCAAAATCGTAATTCTTGAACTGGAAGACTGATATGGTGGAGAGAGATAAGGACAAGGTTGAGATTGAGGTTAAGGTTAAAGTTTGGAAGGTTGGGAAAGGCCTTTGATGATCTTGTTCAATTCTTCTGCCACCTTAAGACATTTTGAATTGACGGATGCTATTTCTTCTTCGGAATAATAAGCAACCGTAACGCCGGCAAGCAAATGACTTCTCACTTCAAAGCTGCTTCCCCTGGCATAGATGTAGAAATTGATCTTGTCTTTTTGGTGGGCTCTTCCAAATCCTTCGGCAATGTTCCCGGTAATGCTTACCGCCGCTTCTCTTGTTTGTTCGCGAAGAGAATCATCCTCGGTCCGTGGCAATTTAGCAGTCAGGGCATACACTTCTTTTACCACTTCGTTTCCCAATTGCCACACAGGCATCTCCGTAAAATCATAATAAGCCATATCCAAAATTTTCTATTTTCTCTTTTCCTAAACCTAAACCTAAACCTAAACCTATCTCGCTAACGCCACTCCCCCCAATCCACCTTCACTTCAATATCAGGATGAATGCTGTGCTGCACCGGGCAGGTGTTGCCGGTCTGTTTCAGGATCTGCTTTGTTTTTTCATCCACCGATTGGAGCGCTTCCGGAAAATGAAAAAAAAGATTGATGCCACCAACCCGTCGGGGTTCAGCTTTCATGATCTTTTCCACTTCTACATTAACGCCGTTGAGGTCAAAACCCATGGTGCGGGCCTTGATGCCCATCACCGTTAGCATGCAGGTGGCAAGCGATGTTGCCATCAGGTCAGTGGGAGAGAACCGTTGGCCTTTTCCATTGTTATCAAGGGGGGCATCGGTTTCAAAATGGTTGCCGGAGCGGAGGTGTGTACAGGTTGTGCGAAGTTCGCCTTCATAAACCACGGTAGACGTCATACTTTTTTGCCTAAATTTACGTTTGAACACTATATCTCTATCTACGTGAAAAAATTAATCGGATTCAGTCTTTTTATTCTATTGGCAGCAGGCAGTTATGCGCAGGACAGCACGGCAAAAACACCCAACCGCACGGAGCGTAAGCAAAACGAAAGAGCCCGGCGGTCGGCCATCAGCCGGCAGCAGGAAGAAGGGGTGCTGGTCTTTAACAAGCACACCGCTTTTGGCGCACAGGTCCGCACCAACGGGTATGGCCTTTTCGTGGAACTGGGCCGCAGCCGGTCGCCCCGCTTTACCAACCTTTATTTACTTGAACTAACAGAAATCAAACATCCCAAGGAAGAAAGGATCTCCAACGCCAATGCGTTTTTCTCCAACTCATTTATTTTCGGTAAGATCAATAATTTTTACCAGGCAAAGCTGGGTTTTGGCCAGCAATATGTATTTGGACAAAAAGGAAATAAAAACGGTGTGGCTGTACTGGCTACCGTACATGCCGGCCTGTCGCTTGGTCTTTTAAAACCGTATTACCTGCAAGTACAGGAGCAGTCCACAGGCGCTGTTGATATCAAATACGATTCCCCCGACAGCCTTGCCTATCTCGATCTTACCAGGGTAATTGGCGGATCGGGTTTTACCAAGGGCTGGGGCGAACTGAAAATGAAACCCGGCGCTTTTGTGAAAACCTCTCTTCGTTTTGATTTTGGACGCTTTAACGAAACCATCCAGGCGCTGGAAATCGGCATGAGCCTCGATGCCTATGCTTCCAAGATTCCACAGTTGGTGTACAACGAACCCAAACGCTTCTTTTTCCAGGGCCACGTTGCCCTTGTTTTCGGGCACCGGAAATAGCCTAAATTTGCAGCTTGCCGTTCCCGGTTGTTATTCGCAACTGCCAACGGTAAACTGTAAACGGTAAACATTCTATCCATGATTGAACTTCCTGTCGTTTCAAGCGAACAAAAACGTACAAAACCAGATTGGTTGCGTGTAAAACTGCCCATTGGCGAAAGCTACAAGCAGGTGCGCAACCTCGTGGACACCCATAAATTACACACCATTTGCGAAAGCGGCAATTGTCCCAACATGGGCGAATGCTGGGGCGCCGGCACGGCAACCTTTATGATCCTTGGCAATGTGTGCACACGGAGTTGCGGCTTTTGCGCCGTGGCCACCGGCCGGCCGGATGTCGTGGATTGGGATGAACCGCAACGCGTAGCCGAAGCGATCCACTTGATGAAAGTGAAACATGCGGTGATCACCTCCGTTGACCGCGACGAACTGAAAGATGGTGGCTCCCTTATCTGGCACAACACCATCAAAGCGGTAAAAGCGCTGAACCCCGGTACAACCCTGGAAACGCTGATCCCCGATTTCAAGGGGGCCAAAGAAGATATCGGTCGCATTATAGAGGCCGCACCCGAAGTGGTTTCTCACAACATCGAAACCGTGGAGCGGCTTACAAGACAGGTACGCATCCAGGCCAAATACTGGCGCAGCATGGAGGTTATCACAACCCTTAAGCAGGGCGGCATGCGTACCAAAAGCGGTATCATGCTAGGTCTCGGCGAAGCCAAAGAAGAAGTGGTGCAAACCCTGAAAGACCTGGCCAGCGCCGGCTGCGACGTTGTAACCATCGGCCAGTACCTGCAGCCTACCAAACGACACCTTCCCGTACACCGGTTTGTTCACCCCGATGAATTTGCCGAATACCGTGAGATCGGTTATAGCTTGGGAATTGATTACGTGGAAAGCGGGCCCCTGGTGCGGTCATCTTATCACAGCGAACGCCATGTTCTTCCCGGTTATGGCAGGCAGCAGTGGGAAGCACAAAAGGCAGCGATGTTATAAACCTTCCGCAAAACCAAAGAGAATTTTAAAACGAAACGATTGATGAAAGGGCACACTGTTTTTGCAGTGTGCCCTTCGTTTGTCCTATATTTAAGGGGTGAATGCCCGTTACTTCCCTACGCTGTTGACGATTTTGCTTTTCCTGTTTCTGACACCAGCATTTGGGCAATATATCCTCAATGGATCGGCACAAAAAGTTTCCTGCAACTGTTATACGCTTACCGAAGAAAGGTTGAACGAAAGCGGTTCGGTCTGGAACAGCAACAAGATCAGTCTCACGCAATCGTTTGACTACTGGTTCAATGTTTACCTGGGCGGCTTTGATGCCAATGGCGCCGATGGTATTGTATTCATGCTGCAGCCCATCAGCACCAGTATAGGGAGCAACGGTGCCGGGATGGGTTTTGCTGGTGTTGTGCCTTCTGTAGGCGTAGCACTGGATACCTGGCAGAATTTTGACCTGAACGATCCTGACTACGACCATATCAGTATACAGCTTAACGGCAACATCAACCATGCGACCGACCTGGCGGGACCGGTAGCGGCATCGGTTACTTCAAACAATATTGAAGACGGCCGGTGGCACCGCTTGCGCATCACCTGGGATGCCGCTTCCAAAACATTGTCAACTTATTTTGACAACGAATTACGACTGCAAAAAACGGTTGACCTGGTAGCAACGGTCTTTAACAACGATCCCGCCGTTTACTGGGGTTTTACCGGTGCAACCGGCGGGTCGGTGAACCTGCAGCAGTTTTGCACGGCCCTCGACCCGGTCATCACCACCTCTACCAATGTAAATGCTGTTTGCGAAGGAGCGCCCTTGCAATTTTTGGATGCTTCCCAATCCTTTGCACCTATCACCAATTATACCTGGACATTTGGAGATGGCACCACCAGTTCCGAAAAAGAACCCCAGCATATTTATGCCAGCAGTGGCAGCTATCCCGTCACGCTGCGAATCAAAGGACAGGATGGCTGCGAAAGGGATTCAACTTTTTCTGTTACAGTCGGTTCGGTACCAAATGGTGTCCTAACGGTAAGGGATACCTGTACGGGCTTTTTGCCGGACGTTGCACTGGCGGAGAACAATACCGCCATTTCTTATCATTGGATGCTGGACGGAACGCCCATTTCCACGGAAAAGGTCCCGCAGCTTCCGCAGCTGCAGGCAGGAAACCATACCATTTCTGTTGAACTGTCTTCCGATTTTTCCTGCGGACAACCAGTTCTGCTTTCCGAAGATTTTGTGATCCAGCCGGCACCGCAACTGCAAGCAGTGGTGGAAGATGGCTGTGTAAGGGAAAGTCTTTTGTTCCAGGGCACACAAGTGGATACAGAAACGACGATTGCCCGCTGGCACTGGAACTTTGGCGATGGTACAAACGGTATCGGGCAAAACCTGTCGCATGCTTACAACACGGCCGGGCAATACACGGTGGAACTTTGGGCAGAAGGCACCAACGGTTGCCAGTCGGATGCCATTCGTTTACCCCTTACCGTTAATGAAGCCAAAGCGTTTGCCGGCAACGATACTTCTGTTATTAAGGGCCTGCCTTTTCAACTTACTGGCACGGGGGTAGGAAACTTTTTATGGACACCGGCAACGGGTCTTTCGGACCCGACAGCCGTGTCGCCGGTGGCTACCCTGGAAGCTGATCAACAGTATATTTTAACCACCACTACGGCGGAAGGCTGCACGGCAAGGGATACGGTGCTGATCAAAACATTTGTAGGTCCGGCTATTTATGTGCCGTCTGCCTTTACTCCCAATGGCGATGGGAAAAACGATGTCCTTCGGCCAGTCTATATTGGTATCAAAGAAGTCAAACAGTTCTCCGTTTTCAACCGGTGGGGACAAAAGGTCTTCGGCACAAAAGACAGCGGCGCCGGCTGGCAGGGAAAAGGTTTTCAACCAGATAGTTATGTTTGGGTAGTGGAAGCCGTGGATGCCACTGGTAAGCCGATGGTGAAAAAAGGCACGGTGATATTAATAAGGTAACTTTTACTCTGGTATTTTTCCAGAATTAATTTTTAATTCACCATTGGAGAAATCCCATTTTCATCTACTTACCAAGTCACCATTATTTTTGCGCCATATGAAATTTATCCTGCTTTCGCTTTTTTTAGCCATCTCTTTGCTATCCTTTTCGCAATGGCAAAATGTAGATTCGCTTTATGGTCCGTTGCCGGCATCGGTGAAGGTTTTTGTGACCACGCAACGGATCGATACAGCCCCTTTCAAAGCGTATTATGTCATTGCCGACCTGAAGGATAATTCGCTTGACTATACAACCGACACCACCCTCGATAGGCGGGCCACACCTTCGCATTTTTATGCAAAGAACAACAACCCGTTACTGGTTGTGAACGGGACATTTTTTTCGTTTCAAACCAACCGTAACCTGAATGCGGTGATTCGAAAAGGAAAGCTGCTTGCGGGAAATGCACAAACGGTAGCCGGCAGGGGAAAGGATACGCTGACGTATCGCCATACCTTTCCGAGTGCCATTGGCATAAATAAAAAACGCAAAGCCGATGTGGCCTGGCTTTACACCGATACAATTAAAAAGAAAACCTACGCCGCGCAGTGGCCATTGCCGCCATTGAAGGACAGTACGGCACAGCATAGCCTGAAAGAAATAGTGACAAATACAAGTCTTATTGCCGGACATAGCGGCAAGTTGTCGCCAACACTGCAAAAGTGGAAAGTGCAAACGGCCATTGGTGGTGGGCCGGTGCTGGTACAAAATGGTGCGGTGCAGGTGACCAACAACGAAGAGCTGAAATTTGCCGGCAAGGCCATCAACGACAAACATCCCCGCACCGCTATGGGTTACACCGCTGAGAACAAGCTTGTCATATTGGTGATTGAAGGCCGTACGAAAGAATCAGGTGGCGCCTCGCTTTTGCAAACTGCGCAACTCCTGAAAGACATCGGTTGCGTGGAAGCACTGAACCTTGATGGCGGTGGCAGCAGTTGTCTTCTGGTTAACGGGAAAGAAACCATCCGGCCATCGGATAAAGAAGGACAGCGTCCCGTCCCGGCAGTCTTCCTCATAAAAAAGCGTTAGCCGGTTGGGCCAACGCTTTCTTTATAGATCGATCATCAAATAAAAATTAATCCCTCAGGTCCCAAACCAGCGCACTGGCGCCAAGGATGGCCGCATCGGCTTCTTTCAGCTCGCTGAACACAAGCCTTACTTTGTTTTGGAAGATAGGCAACAGGTTTTTCTCCATGTGTTCCCTTGTCGGTACCATAATAAGGTCTCCCGCTTTGATCACCCCACCAAACAAGATAATAGCTTCCGGTGAAGAGAACATCACGAAGTTGGCCAACGCTTCGCCCAAAACCTGTCCGGTATAGCGATAGACTTCCAGCGCTATCTTATCGCCGCTTTCGGCACACTCGTAAACGATCTTCGAAGTAAGATCCTCTGTAGAATAGTTGCGGAGGGTACTTTCTTCCGTACTGTTTTGTAACAACTCAATCGCAGTAAGAACAATACCGGTTGCGGAGCAATACGCTTCCAGCGAACCGGGAATTTCGGTAGACCAGTGTGGCCGGCCACCGGGACGAATAACCGTATGTCCCAGCTCACCGGCAAAGCCATCATGCCCAAGGATCAGTTGCCCGTTGGCCACAATACCGCTGCCTACGCCGGTACCCAGGGTGATCATAATAAAATCACGCATGCCGCGGGCCGCCCCGTAGTTCATTTCACCAATGGCCGCTGCGTTGGCGTCATTGGTGAGCGCAGCCGGCAGGCTAAATTTTTCTGTGACCAGTTTTGCCAACGGCACAATGCCTTTCCACGAAAGGTTGGGCGCATAATCAATGGTTCCCGTGTAGTAGTTGCCGTTAGGAGCACCAATACCAATGCCTTTTACATTGCCTTCGGACTGGTATTTCCGGATCAGCGGTTCCAGTACAGCGTGCAGGGCATCGATGAAGTCTTCCGGATTTTCGTGTATGTCGGTGCGGATATCGCCTTTTTCAAGTATTTCGCCGCGGTGGTTCACCAGGCCGTACTTTGTGTTGGTGCCGCCAATGTCTATTCCAATCGCAATTTCGTGTGCTAGATCTATCATCTTTTAGAGTTTAATGTGCTACCGGCGCTGCTTCATCAAAGTCTACGCCTTGTGCTTTTAAAATGGATTGTGCCCTTACTGCGTAAAAGGCAAGGTAAAGAAAACACAACACACCAATTACATACGAGAATTGAATGCCGGTAACATGATCAGCAACAAAGCCTTGCAAAAGGCTGATCACTCCACCACCCATGATCATCATCACCAGGAAAGCAGATCCCTGGTTGGTATGGCGTCCCAAACCGGCGATGGCCAGGGTAAAAATGCAAGGCCAAAGTGTGGAGCAGAACAGGCCAACGGAGATAAAGGCATAAACGCTCACCATACCATCGGCTAGCATACCAACGATAAGCGCTACAATTCCAAAAGCTGAAAACAGGAGCAGTTGCCGTGCGGGGTTACCGCGGCTTAAAAGATCACCGATGATCAGCACAACGATCACTGCGGCATATAAGTAAAACGGCGTGATATCGTGATCGGCAATACGCATCACCAGCAGGAATACGCCAAAGGCGAGGTAAGGCATCACGAAACGCAGGATCGATTGTGCCTGTTTGCTGATGTTAAACGCTCCAACAGAAGACGTCCAGCGGCCGATCATCAGGCTGGCCCAGAAAAGCGATACATACGGTGCAATGCTTTCGGTCGGGAAGGGACGGCCATCGGCAGTTTGCACGTGCTGCTTCATAAATTCGGGGAGGTTGGCAGCAGTGGCCACTTCCACACCCACATATACAAAAATGCCGATCATGCCCAGCCACAGTTGGCCGTAGTCGGTAGCGTTTTTGCGAAGAGCGGGTAGGCTGAACTTGCTGGTAACATCGGTAGGGGTGGCTACCTTGCTCACTTCTTTGTCCAGCTCCGTTCCGGGAATGTCTTCTTCAATTTTATTGGGTACCGAAGAAAATTTAAAGATGATGGCTACAACAATAAAAAGGGCACCCAAAATCAGGTAAGGTGTTTTCACCGCGCTGATGTTGGCATCGCTGCCACCGGCAGCAACGCTGCCAAAAATGGCAATACTTACCAGGATAGGACCGATAGTTGTGCCGAAATTGTTGACACCACCGGCCATGCTTAACCGTTGTGAGCCTGTTTTGGGGTCACCCATAACAATTGCTAACGGGTTGGCCGCGGTTTGCTGAAGTGAAAAGCCAAGGCCAACAATAAAAAGGCCGGTGATCATGAGGCCAAAAGACGCGTTGTTGGCAGCAGGATAAAAAAGGAGGGTACCCAAGGCCGAAATAACAAGGCCTAAAGCAATCCCGTTTTTGTACCCGATACGGTTCAAAATGTCGCCGCCGCTTGCCTTGCTGACAAAATAATAAATGAGTGAACCAACGGTATAGGCCACATAAAATGCAAAAGCAATCATTTGTGATTGCGTTTGCGATAAATTCAGTTCTTCTTTAAAAACAGGAATCAGGATATCGTTACTCGCCGCAACAAAACCCCAGAAAAAAAACACCATGACCAAAACGCCGAATTGCGACCATTTTGTTTGTTGATTCATACAGTTGGTTATTAAATGATTTTGAGGGGCTGAAAATAATAAGTTTCAGGGTAAAGAAACATTTTGCAGGAAAAGATTTATCTCTAACTTTCAGCAGGAAGGAATTCGTTATGGAGATTATTCATGTATCGGCAGAATGTTATCCTGTAGCAAAAGCAGGCGGGTTGGGTGATGTGGTTGGCGCATTGCCAAAATACCAAAATCAATCGGGTCACAATGCAAAAGTTGTGATGCCCATGTACCGCACTAAATTTTTAGCAGCCAATGAATGGGAAGTGGTACACGAAGGCCACCAGAACCTGGGATCTTACCATTTTAATTATGCAGTGATCAGGGAAAAAACCAACAAGCTTGGTTTTGAACTATACCTCGTCGATATTTTTGGTTTGCTTGACCGCGAAAAGATCTATGGGTATGACGATGATACCGACCGCTTCACGGCTTTCCAAATTGCTGTTTGCGATTGGATTGGGAAATGGGACCATCAGCCCGATGTGATTCATTGTCACGATCACCATACAGGCCTTATTCCCTTCATGCTGAAGTATTGCTATGCTTTTCAGCACATGGCTGGCGTGCCTACGGTTTTTACCATTCATAACGGGCAATACCAAGGGCAGGTAAGCTGGGACCGCAATAACATTTTACCCGCTTACGACAGTTATAAATGGGGGATGCTGGATTGGCATAACCAAATCAATCCTTTGGCATCGGCTGTGCGTTGTGCGTGGAAGGTAACAACGGTGAGCCCGAGTTACCTGGAGGAAATGCGGTACGAAGCGGCCGGCCTTGAAAACCTCATGAATTATGAAAGGGGGAAATGCGTGGGCATTTTAAACGGTATTGATGCCGATGTGTGGAACCCATCAACGGATACTTACCTCGTTCGCAACTACGACGACCACGATGTAAAAGAAGGAAAAAAGAAAAATAAAAAAGAGCTCTGCAGCACGTTTGGTTTGGACCCCGAAAAACCATTGATCACATTTATTGGAAGATTGGTTGGCGAAAAGGCCGCAGATGTGTTGCCGGATGCGATTCGCAGTGCCGTTTACCACCATCATGGCAATGCCAGCTTTTTGATCCTTGGTTCCGGCGACCCGGATGTGGAAAACCGGTTACAGGACCTGCAGCAGCAGTTGGGCGGTTTTGTGAGTACTTATATTGGGTATAGCGAGAGCCTGAGTCACCTGATGTATGCTGGTGCGGATTTTTTATTGATGCCCAGCAGGGTAGAGCCGTGCGGACTGAACCAGATGTATGCACTGCGGTATGGAACGGTGCCGGTTGTACGAAGCACCGGTGGCTTAAAGGATACGGTGAAGGATTTTGGCGAATGGCAGGGCTTTGGTATCCGGTTTAACCATGCCGATGCAGGCGACGTCAGCTACAGCATTGGAAGGGCCATCGATCTGTACTATAACAAGCGTGACCTGTTTACCTGGATGCGCAGTTATATGATGCACATCGATCATTCGTGGGAGTCGTCGGCGGGAGAGTATTTGCAGTTGTATGCATCGTTGAAATAAAAGTTTGTAGTTAGTGGTTTGTAGTTTGTAGTTCTTTGCCTATCGTTTGACGTTTGACGTTTGACGTTTGACGTTTGACGTTTGACGTTTGACGTTTGACGTTTGACGTTTGACGTTTGACGTTTGACGTTTGACGTTTGACGTTTGACGTTTGACGTTTGACGTTTGACAG
Organism: Flavisolibacter longurius; assembly: GCA_013327885.1. GTDB lineage: Bacteria > Bacteroidota > Bacteroidia > Chitinophagales > Chitinophagaceae > Flavisolibacter. Next base: position 17,006 of record JABUMY010000018.1, read on the forward strand.
AAATCTATTAAGGTAGGAAAGGATCGTGGTTGGGAACACATCGGCTCCGTAGGAGCCACACCTTGGTAGAAAAGCAACGACACCATTATCAACCGGCCCCGTAGGGATCGAACTATTTTGAACCGCAGAGAAAGAGAGGACGCAAAGGGTTTCGCAGCGTCTATTTGTATTCTCTGCGTCTCTGCGGTTAAATAAAAAAGCTGAATAGAATTCCCAGCCGTACAAGTGTGCGACGCAACGGATGCTAAATAGAGTTACTGTTGCCGGAAACAGAAAAGAAAAATTTTGTTGAAAACAATCAGCAAGAAGGTAGAATGGAATAATTTTAAAATCAATAAACCAGAACAGGATCATGAGCAAACAAATGTTGTCCGTTATTTTAGGTGGTGGGGCAGGTACGCGGCTACAACCATTAACCACCAGCCGGAGCAAACCGGCTGTACCCATTGCCGGTAAATACAGGCTGGTTGATATCCCAATTTCCAACTGCCTGAACTCCGGTATCACCCGGATGTTTGTACTCACCATGTACAACTCGGCCTCGCTCAACAGGCATATCAAGAACACCTATCACTTCAGTGCGTTCAGCTCAGCGTTTGTTGACATTCTTGCCGCGGAGCAAACGCCGGACAACCCTGCCTGGTACCAAGGCACGGCCGATGCGGTGCGCCAGGGACTGCGGCACATTGCCCCGTTTGACAGCGATTATATCCTGATCCTTTCCGGTGACCAGCTTTACCAGATCGACTTCCAGGAAATGTTATTTGCCCATAAAGAAACTGGCGCCGACATTACTGTGGCCACCATCCCGGTGACTGCCAAGGAAGCTTCCGAGTTTGGTATCCTCAAAACGGATAACAATATGATCTCTTCCTTTATTGAAAAACCAAAGTCGGGACTGGAAGACTGGGTGAGCGATACCGGTGATGAAATGCGCAGCTTGGGAAAAGAGTACCTGGCGTCGATGGGTATCTATATTTTCAACCGGCAGTTGCTGTTTGACATGCTGCAGGATGAATACAAAAACGCAACTGACTTTGGTAAAGAGATCATTCCGCAGTCGATTGGTAAATACAAGGTTGCCAGCTACCAGTATGAAGGTTATTGGGAAGACATCGGGAACATCCCGGCCTTTTACCACGCCAACCTGGCACTGACCAAAGACATTCCCGAGTTCAATCTGTTTGACAATACAAAAACTATTTACACCCGTGCCCGCATGCTGCCGCCGGCCAAGATCAGCGGTACCTTTCTGGAGCATGCCATCATTGCCGATGGTTGCATTGTCAATGCCAAGCACATCGAAAATTCTGTAATTGGTATCCGGTCACGTGTTGGCCGCGAATCAACCATTATCAGCTCCTATGTGATGGGCAGCGATTTTTACGAAACCATCCACGATATCCTGGAAATTCAGGAGCAGGGCATCCCGCAACTGGGTATTGGTAACCGTTGCCATATTCAGAATGTTATCCTGGATAAAAACGTACGTATGGGCGATGACGTAAAGATCATCGGCGGGCCACATCTTCCCGACGAAGATGCCACGCTTTATACGATCAAAGAAGGTATTATCGTTATTAAGAAAGGTGCCATTTTACCCAACGGGTTTACCCTCGGCGCCTGATTTTCAACAGCGGAATCACATTGAAGAAGGAAGTGTGTAATTGATACACATTTCCTTCTTATCTTTCGGCAATCAAACTCCAATGATTGCTTATGGCTACAGGAACCCATTCCTCCGCACAACCGTTGCTCCGCAGAAAACGGTTATCCTTTTCTGAATTATGGAACATGAGCTTTGGATTCTTTGGGATCCAGTTTGGCTTTGCCCTTCAGAATGCTAACGTCAGCCGCATTTTTCAAACCCTTGGTGCTGAACTCGACAACATCGCTATCCTTTGGATCGCCGCGCCGGTAACCGGTTTGCTGGTGCAGCCGATCATTGGCTACCTCAGCGACCGTACCTGGCACCCGCGGTGGGGCAGGCGGCGGCCTTTCTTTTTTATCGGCGCTGTGCTGGCTGCCATTGCGCTTTTCCTTATGCCCAATTCGTCGGTGTTGTGGACAGCTGCTGTTTTGTTGTGGGTGCTGGATGCATCGATCAATATTTCGATGGAGCCGTTCCGGGCTTTTGTCGGTGACAAACTTCCCAGTACACAACGTACCACAGGCTTTGCATTTCAAACCTTTTTTATCGGCCTTGGAGCGGTGATCGCTTCACTGCTGCCGTATATGTTCACTAACTGGTTTGGCATCAGCAACACAGCGCCGGAAGGCGTTATTCCACCTTCGGTAAAATATTCCTTTTACATTGGTGCTTTTGTTTTCCTTGCTGCGGTTTTGTGGACGGTTTTTACTTCCACGGAATACCCCCCGCAGGATATGAAGCAGTGGGAAGAAGAAAAGCGGAAAAGTAAAGGTGTGCTAAACGGCTTTACCGAAATAGTTCAAGGCATTGGTTCTATGCCCAAGACCATGGTGCAGCTGGCCGTGGTGCAGTTCTTTACCTGGCTTGCCTTTTTTTCGATGTGGATCTATACCACGCCGGGTGTGGCGCAAAACGCTTATGGTACAACCGATACCACTTCCAAAGCCTACCAGGATGCGGGTGATTGGGTAGGGGTGATGTTCATGGTGTACAACGGTGTTTCGGCGCTGGCAGCATTTATTTTGCCCATCATCGCTGCCAAAACTAGTCGCCGCATGACGCACCTTTTCTGCCTTGTGATTGGCGGTTTTGGATTGATTGGCATCTACCTGGCAAAAGATCCCGGGCTGCTGCTCCTGCCAATGATTGCCATTGGTCTTGCCTGGGCTTCTACACTTACCATGCCGTACGCTATCCTTGCCGGTTCGCTGCCGGTGAACAAGATGGGATTTTATATGGGTGTCTTTAATTTCTTTATCGTTATCCCCCAGATTGTGGCGGCTGCCATTCTTGGTTTTTTTGTCAACAATGTTTTTGGCAACCAAAGCATTTATGCCCTGGCTGTGGGCGGGGTTTCCATGATCATGGCGGGCTTCTTAAATTTCATCGTAAAAGAAGACACAAAAGAATCTGCCGAAGAGATTGTAGACGAAGCCATGCTAACTGAAAAAACACCTACAACATACTCATGAAAAAATTGAACGTACTGCTTGCCATCGTTCTGCTGACGATGGCCTCCTTTGCACAGGAACTAACGGCTTACCCTACCCATTGGTGGGCAGGAATGAAGAATCCAAACCTGCAACTGATGCTGCGGGGAACCGGGATCGCAAACCAGATCCCGCAGTTCAAGCTGCCTGCTGCCGGCGTTCGCATGGCGGAAGGGGTCACTTTAAAAGCGGTTCACCGCGTTGCCAATCCAAACTATGTTTTTATTGACCTGCAGATTGCTGCCAACGCCAAACCGGGTATAAAAGAATTGAAGTTTCCTTCGGGGAAAACAATTCGGTACGAGATAAAAGCCCGCAGTAAAGAAAATGGCAAAACAAGGATCAGGGGTGTGGACGCGAAGGACTTTATCTACCTCATCATGCCCGACCGTTTTAGCAATGGCGATCCCTCCAATGATCGGGTGCCCGGCATGCGCGACCAGTCGCTGAACCGCGATACCATTTTTGAACGCCATGGCGGGGATCTGAAAGGTGTGCAGAACAAGTTGCCTTACCTGCAGGACCTGGGCGTGACGGCCATTTGGCTAAACCCGGTGATCGAGAACGACATGCCCAGCCGCACGGAACATGGTTATGCATTTACCGATCATTACCGCATTGACAGGCGGATTGGCGGTGAAAAAGCTTACCATGACCTGGTGAACGACATTCATGCAAGAGGCATGAAGATCATCCAGGATGCGGTATACAACCATGTGGGCCTGGAACATTTTCTTTTCCGCGACCAGCCGGACAGCACCTGGTTTCACCGCTGGCCGAAGTACACGCAAACAACCTACAAGGAACAAACCTTGTTTGATCCGTATGCGTCCAAAACCGACAAGCTGCTGATGAGCGATGGCTGGTTTGTGCCTTCGATGCCGGATGTAAACCACCATAACCCGCTTTTTGCTACGTTCCTGATTCAGCATGCAATCTGGTCAACCGAAGAATTTGGATTGGATGGCTGGCGCATTGACACCTATGCCTACAACGATCTCGATTTTATGAACCGCTGCAACAAAGCCTTGCTGGACGAATACCCGCAGCTTCACCTCTTTGGCGAAACCTGGGTGCATGGCGTGATCAACCAGGCTTATTTTGCGGAGAATACATTGAACGTTCCGTTCAAGAGCAACCTGCCTGCGGTGACGGATTTTCAAACCCATTTGTATGGCATTTTGCCGGCGCTTAAGGAGCCGTTTGGCTGGACCGAAGGCGTGAATAAACTTTACACCACGCTGGCGCAGGATGTTGTGTACAAAGACCCCATGAAAAACGTAAACTTCCTGGACAACCACGACAAGACCCGCTTTTTCTCCGAGATAGGCGAAGATGTAGACAAGTTCAAAATTGGTATTGGCTGGCTGTTAACGGCAAGAGGGATTCCGCAGCTTTATTATGGAACAGAGATCCTGATGAAAGGCGTTGCCAACCCGGATGGCTGGGTGCGGCTTGATTTTCCCGGCGGCTGGCCCGGCGACAAAGAGAACAAATTTGAGCGGAGTGGTAGAACTGCCACTGAAGATTCGGCTTACAACTGGGTGCGTACCATCGCGAATTACCGTAAAAAAACGCCAGCATTGCAAACCGGCAAGTTTACCCAATATGTTCCCGAAGACGGCGTGTACACTTATTTCCGTTACGACAACAACAAAACGTTGATGGTTGTGATGAATACAATGGAGAAAGAGCGGTCCGTAAAAACAGATCGCTTTGCCGAGCGGACAAAAGGTTTTTCCAAAGCGAAAAACATTGTTACGTCAAACACACAAAGCCTAGCCGGGCAGTGGAGCATTCCCGCAAAAACCATCTGGATAATGGAGCTGGAGAAATAACTTGTCGAAATACAAATGCATAAAGAAGAAATGCTCCTGCCTGCCAGGAGCATTTCTTCTTTAAAATGTAAACTTTGATTTCAGTAATAAATAAACGGTATTAAGTAGGTCAAAAAATCCCCTCCATTCCCTTTTCCGCTTAAATTGCTCTTTTTATGAATCGGCGCAATAGCTTGATCCCTCTTTTGCTGCTCCTGCTTGTGTTTGCCGTCTTTCTGGTGAGGCGATGGAATGAGCCGCAGCGAAAAGAGGCGTTTGACCGCGAGCCGCCAACCCTCCATTTTACCGCCAGGGCAAAATGCCAAATGGCTTGCCGGTATGTAAGCAAGGAGGAGATTGAAGAAATTATGAAAAAAGGGCTTATCAATTTTAATCGTTCCAACCGGCGGCGAAGCCCTTGCCCGGCCTTTGCGATGCAGGGGCGGACGGCCAGTGGCAAAAGCCTGATGGTCCTTTTTGCACAATGCAAGGATGAAACAACTGTGATGGCTCTTTATAACCTAAAAGATTCTGCAAGCTGCAATTGCCCGCTTACCGAAAAGGAGGGAGGACGCTGATGCGAAAATTGTTGCTTCCGTTCCGGGTGCTTTATGTTGTGTATGCTTTCCTGCTTTTTTTCCTGCTGATGCTGCCGGTGTTTGTCTGGTCTTTGTTTGCTACGCTTTTTGGTCGCGTTAGGGGCGGTAACCTGGTATATTATAGCTGCATCGCCTGGGCCGCCATCTGGTTTCCCCTGATCTTTATCCGGCACCGCAACATCTATTTACAAAAACCGAGGAAAGACCAGTCGTATATTTTTGTTGCCAACCACATTTCGTATCTTGATGCGGCCATTATTCCAACCATCTTTCGCCGGCAATTACGACCGCTTGGCAAAGCCGAAATGGCCAAGATTCCTGTCTTTGGAACTATCTATAAAAACGCCATTGTTACCGTTGACCGCAGCAACCCGGCCAACCGGGCTAAGAGCGTGCAGGCCTTAAAATCGCTTTTACGCAAAGGTATCTCCGTGCTGGTTTTCCCCGAGGGCACGTTTAACGAAACAGGCAAACCGTTAAAAGATTTTTACGAGGGGGCTTTTCGCATTGCCATTGAAACCGGTACGCCGGTGAAGCCCGTGCTGATCCTTGATATGTACGACCGCATGCACACCCATTCTGTTTTTTCGCTCAACCCCGGCAAGAGCCGCGCTGTTTTTTTGCCGGAAGTGCCAACGGAAGGATTGACGCTAAAAGATGCGCCAGCGCTGAAAGAAACCGTTTACCGGTTGATGGAAAAAGAATTGATTGCTTACAAGGCTTCGTGGATAAAAGAACCGTAGTATTTTGCTCCCAAAATCTGTTTGTATACAATGAGTGGAATTGAAACGTGCGGAATGGAATGGATAAGAACGAAAAACCTTTTCGAAACAGGGGGAGCTGCGCATGTTTGCTGAAGTGCTCATACCGCTTTCATTGCCTAAAAATTACACCTGGCATATTCCGGACAGCATGCTGGCAAGCATCAGCGTGGGCTGCCGCGTGGAAGTGAACCTGGGGAAAAATAAAAAATACGCAGGTGTTGTCAAGCGCATTCACAACGAAGAGCCCCTGAGCTTTGAAGCCAAGGATATCCTCAATGTGCTGGACACCGAACCGGTCATTCATCCTTTTCAGTTGAAATTGTGGGAGTGGATGGCCCGCTATTACATGTGCACCGAAGGCGATGTAATGGCGGCCGCTCTTCCTTCGCATTTCAAGCTTTCCAGCGAAACGATCCTTATCTACAACGAAGAATTTGGCGATGATTTTTCGGAGCTCGACAACGATGAATTTTTGGTAGCGGAAGCCCTGCAAATAAAGCACGAGTTAAAGCTGACCGAAGTGCAACAGATCCTGGATGTGCCGCATGTTTATCCTATCGTCAACAAGCTGATTGGAAAAAAAGTTTGTTTTGTGTGGGAATCGCTCAAGCAAGCTTACACCGCCAAGAAAGAAACTTTTGTGCTACTTTCCAACGAATACCACGATGAGGACAAGCTATCGCAACTGCTCAACAACTGGGGCCGTGCACCCAAGCAAATGGAATTGCTGCTGGCTTACCTGCACCTGGTGAAAACACAAGGTGAAGTGACCAAAGCCGAATTGCTGAAAAAAGCATCCGCCTCCGATGCACAGTTGAAAGGATTGGTTGACAAGGATATCCTGCGGATCGAAAAACGCAGCATCGATCGCATTCAGTATGCACCCAAAGATGTGACCATTGATTTCACACTTTCTCCTGCCCAGCAAGAAGCGCTGGATGGCGTGCAGCAATGTTTTGAAACCAAACAAGTGACCTTGTTGCATGGCGTTACTTCCAGCGGCAAAACCCATGTGTATGTTAAGCTGATTGAGCAGGCCATTCGCAAAGGCCAGCAGGTTTTGTACATGCTGCCGGAGATCGCTCTAACGTCGCAGATCATACGTCGTTTGCAAAAGCATTTTGGCGGCTATATTGGTATCTACCATTCCAAGTTCAGCCAGAACGAAAGGGTGGAGATCTGGAACAAGGTCAAAAGCGGGGAGATGAAAATTGTACTGGGTGCAAGAAGCTCTCTTTTTCTGCCCTACCGCGACCTGGGCCTGATCATTTGCGACGAAGAACACGACCCGTCATACAAGCAACAAGAGCCGGCACCCCGCTACCACGGCAGGGATGCCGCTATTTACATGGCTTCGCTTACCGGGAGCAAAGTGTTGCTGGGCAGTGCCACGCCTTGCCTCGAAACGTATCACAACGCCAAGACTGAAAAATATGGCCTGGTAACATTGGCTGATCGGTTTGGAGAAGTAAAGCTGCCCACCATAGAATTTATCGACAGTCGCACCGTTGCCAGCAAGCCAGGTGAAAAGGTGATGCTCTCGCCGCCATTGCTTGATGAGATCAAAGGCACGGTGGGCCGGGGCAAACAGGTTATTCTTTTCCAAAACCGGCGGGGTTATTCGCCTTACCAGTTGTGCACCGTTTGCGGCTGGATCGCCGAATGCCGCAACTGCGATGTTTCGCTTACCTATCACAAACAATCCAACAAGCTCAAATGTCATTACTGCGGCAACATTTATCCGCCGGTAAATACCTGCGCAGCCTGCGGCAGTGATAAAATGGTGCAGCGCAGTTTCGGTACGGAGAAGATCGAGGAGCTGGTAGAAGCAAGCCTTAAAGGTGTGAAGGTGAGTCGCATGGATTTTGATTCGGTAAAAAATAAAAATGCACACGATGTGCTTATCCAGCAGTTCGAACAAAAAAAGATTGATGTGCTGGTAGGCACGCAGATGGTGGTGAAGGGTTTGGATTTTGACAACGTTGACCTGGTTGGCATCCTGGATGCGGACGGCCTGCTTCATTTTGCCGATTTTAGGGTGCACGAAAGAGCTTTCCAGTTAATGGAGCAGGTGAGTGGCCGGGCGGGTAGAAGGGCTGGGATTGGCAAGGTGTTGATTCAAACCACTAACCCGGCGCACCCGGTGCTACAGCATGTGGCGCGGCACGATTATGCAGGCATGTACAACGAAGAAATTGAAAAACGCAAACAGTTTGGTTACCCACCATTTTCACGGATCATCAACCTTCACTTTAAGCACAAGGAACGTGACATTGTGTTTGATGCGGCACACAGCTTTGCCAAGCGCATGGATTTCCTGTACCGGAATTATATCGTTGGTCCTGCGGAACCGGTGGTGAACAGGGTGCGGGGCATGTTCCTGATGGAAATGCTGCTCAAGCTTCCCCGCGATGCGCAATTGATCGCCCGGTGCAAAGATGATATCATGAAAGAATGTGCGGCCCTGCACCAGCTCAAGCAGTTTAAGAAAGTTGTGATCTTACCCGATGTGGATGCGCAGTAGCCAACACGCAATCAGCAAAACGCAATTGGCAACATCAGGGCATCATGCGGTTGTATTCGTAAACAAAGATGCCGTCTTCGTTTTGGTGGGAGGCACGCACCATGGCTGCGGCTACATCACGGGCATGGATAGGTTTGTATTTGCGCCAGCTTCCAACCAGTAAACCGGAAAGAACCGGCATCGCCACCTGCCCAATTTTTTCGGCAGGACGACTCTCCGTTCTGTTTCCCAATAACATGGATGGACGAAAGATCGCAATTGTTTTTAGTGGCAAAAGCTTGATATCATCTTCCACTTCACCTTTTAGTTTCAGGTAGAAATTGTTGCTTTTGCTATCGGCACCCACTGATGATACCAGCAAAAATTGCTGGCAACCGGTTTCGGCACAAAACCGGGCCGCCTGTAGTGGAATATCGTAATCGACTTTTCGATACGCTTCCTTGTCACCCTTTACTTTTTTTTGCGTGGTACCTACCGCACAGAAAACAGCATCGCTGCCATCGATGGCTAGCTTGAAAGATTCCGGATCCCTGAAATCCACCAGCTTAATTTCTGCCTTTGAATGTTTGAATTCAACTGGTCTTCTTACCAGCAGCCGAATCGTTTCAACACTGTTGTCCTGCTGTAACAGGTCAACCAAATAACCGCCGATCAATCCTGTTGCTCCAATCACCGTAACTGTTTTTCCGGGCATAGTATTTTGTATTATTGCGCCTATGCAAATTCGGGAAAATATTTCGCTTCAGCCTTTTAATACGTTTGGCATTGCTGCTACGGCCCGCTATTTTGCGCTGTTTCAATCCCTCGGTGAACTGGAGGCGATGCTTTACTCCCATAAAAACCAGCAGGAAAAAACCTTTGTTTTAGGAGGCGGCAGTAATATTTTGCTGACAAAAGATATCAAAGGCCTGGTGATAAAAAATGAGATCGGTGGAATTGATCTTATAAAGGAAGATGAAGACCATTTTTTTGTAAAAGCAGGCGGTGGTGTCAACTGGCATCAACTTGTTTTACACTGCGTGGAAAACGGTTATGCCGGTGCAGAAAACCTTTCCCTGATACCAGGTAATGTAGGCGCATCGCCGATGCAGAATATTGGTGCATACGGCGTGGAGATCAAAGATATTTTCCATGAGCTGGAAGCCTATCATATTGGTGATAAAAGCATGCAAACCTTCTCTCTTACCGATTGCGAATTTGGCTACCGCGAAAGTGTTTTCAAGCGAAAATGGAAAGGACAATTTATTATCACATCCGTTAGTTTTCGGCTCAATAAAAAGCCAATTTTTCATACCAGCTATGGCGCCATTCAGCAGGAGTTGGACAAAATGGGTGTAACAGAATTGAGCATCAAAGCCATCTCGGATGCGGTGATCCGTATCCGTTCCGCAAAGCTTCCCGACCCAAAAAGGGTAGGCAATGCCGGCAGTTTTTTTAAGAACCCTGCGGTGAAAAAGAGCCACCTGGCTACCATTCAGCAAGCCTTCCCTGATGTTCCTGCATTTCCGCTGGATGATGACCATGTAAAGGTGCCTGCCGGGTGGTTGATCGAGCAATGCGGGTGGAAGGGTTTTCGCAAGGGCGATGCCGGCTGTTATGACAAACAGGCCCTTGTGCTGGTGAATTATGGTAATGCAACCGGAACTGAAATTTATAACCTTAGCGAAGAGATTTTGCAGTCGGTGAAAAACAAGTTTGGCGTTATGCTGGAACGGGAAGTGAATGTGCTGTAGAAACGCATCTGCTGCAAGAAATTGGTTAGCTTTAAGAATGGAAATCAAAGACTCTGCACCGGCTTATCAAAAAAAGCATTGGACCATTGAAGAATACCTTCAAATGGAAAACGCTTCGGATGTAAAGCATGAATATTACAGGGGAGAGATCTTTGCGATGTCTGGGGCGAAGATGCAGCACAATATTATCGCTGTAAATCTTCTTACCGGTTTGGGTACAAGACTGCGTACTGGCAAATGCCGGCCATTGGGCAGCGACCAGCGCATCCACATAGAAAAAAACTCGCTGTTTACTTACCCCGATATTTCAGTGGTGTTGGCGAAATTCAAACCCTCAATAATGATGAATGGAATGTTCTGGACCCAACGATCATCATCGAAGTACTTTCGTCTTCCACGAAAACTTATGACCGTGGTGATAAATTCAAGCTTTACCGTGATATTCCTACGCTAAAAGAATATGTATTGGTTGATTCCGAATCAATAAACATCGAAGCATTCCGTATCAATGATCATAGAAATTGGGAACTGATCGAATACAACTCCCTCGCGGACCATCTAATGCTGGAAACGGTGTCGGTTACAATGCCACTAGCTGAAATCTACGATGGCGTTAACTGGACGGCGTCAACTATTTAATAAATTTATAATTCTACAGGAGCGGTTTTCATTCCTGTCTCATTTCTGTTATGTTCGCGACTGAAAACTTTTGTTTATGAAGAAATTATTCATTCTTGCTTTTTTTGTGATGGGCTCTCTCGCCGTTTCGGCACAAGGTGTTGAAAAAAAGATGGGCACCTCCGCCAGTGCTTCCCAACTCTATTTTGAAGCCGGCGGTTCTGCTATTATTTATTCCCTGAATTTTGATTCCCGGTTTGGCAAAAAAGAGAACGGACTCGGTTTCCGGATTGGAGCCGGCGGTGCCGGCTCCGAAGGCGTTGGTTATTTCGCTGTTCCTGTGCAACTAAACTATTTGCTGGGCGAAAACGGCAAATACCTGGAACTGGGTGCCGGTGGAACTTATGTAAATGTTGACAACGATGATTTTCTCTTTGAAGATGGGTCAACGGTTGCCGCCAATATTGTGATTGGTTTTCGCTCACAGCCCTTTGCAAAAAAAGGCCTGACCTGGCGGATTGCCTTTACCCCTTTTGTGGGTAGCGGCGTAGGTTTCCAGCCGTTTGCCGGAGCTAGTATCGGTTTCCGATTTTAATAAAACAAAACAAACAAAAAACCCGGCAAATTTTGCCGGGTTTTTTGTTTACCTGAAATCGTCTTCTTCTTCAAATTCGTCGTACGAAGCAGATGACTGTATGTTGAGCATACTCCCCATGAGGTCTTTAAACTCCACCGAAGTTTCCATGATCTTTTTACTGATCAGGGAATAGGAGGAAAGCCCGTGCAGCACAAATTCCATCAGCAGCGCCGCTTCTTTTTCATTTGCATGCGGGAATGTTTTTTTCACCAGGGCATGCAGACCATCCACCTGGTAAAGCTGCGCCATTTTTTCTTTGTCGCTGGTGCCAAAGAAAAGGTTCAGGTGATTGCCTTTGTCGAACCAAGAGATGATGGAGCGATAAGGATTGTCTACCGGCTGCGGCGTTTCGCCTTTGCGCGGCGACCGTTTTTTCAAGGTGTCGGGATTGGGAAAATATTGTACAAACTGGCTACGGATCGATTTATCCAACAAATTCATCGCAACCTGGTAGGGACCTTCCTGCTCACCTTCGTACACCAGTTCAATTTTACCGGTGATGGAAGGAATAATGCCGATCAGGTCCGATATCCAAACCTGGGTTGCTTTCTCTTTGTTTAGGATTGCCCTTCTTTCCGCCGCACTGACGGCGTTTTCAAAAGCGGAAATGGTCAGCCTTGCACTCACACCACTTTTCTTGTCAACAAATTCACTGCCTCTCGCTTCAAACGCAACCTGCTCAATCAGGCGTTTGACAAGGTCGGAAACGGCAACCAATTCTTTCTGGCTTTCTTCCAACCCGGCTTCCTGCTCGGTGATGGCAAGTGCATTTTCCAGCGACTTGGGATAGTGTGTCAGGATCTGGCTCTGTATCCTGTCCTTCAGCGGCGTTACAATGGAGCCGCGGTTAGTATAATCTTCGGGGTTAGCCGTAAACACAAACAGGATGTCGAGCGGCAACCGGAGCTTAAAGCCACGTATCTGCACATCGCCTTCTTCCAGGATATTGAAAAGGGCCACCTGGATACGTGCTTGCAGGTCCGGAAGCTCGTTGATTACAAAAATGCTGCGGTTGCTTTTTGGGATGATGCCATAGTGAATGACCCTTTCGTCGGCAAAACTCAGGCGCAGGTTCGCTGCCTTAATGGGGTCGATGTCGCCAATAAGGTCGGCAACGCTTACATCCGGAGTGGCCAGCTTTTCGCCGTACCGCTGGCTGCGGTGCATCCATTCGATGGGTGTGCTGTCACCTTTTTCGTGGATAAGGTCTTTGGAATATTTGGAGATTGGCTTTAGCGGATCATCGTTGATCTCACTGCCGGCAATCACGGGGATGTATTCATCCAGCAACTCCGTCATTTGTCGTGCCATACGGGTTTTAGCCTGTCCGCGCAGCCCCAAAAAAAGAATATTGTGCTTGCTCAGCAAGGCCCTTTCCACATCCGGTATCACGGTTTCTTCGTAACCGATAATGCCATTAAAGGTTTCTTCTTTCTTTTTTAATTTTTGAATTAGATTTTGCCTGATCTCTTCTTTGATGCTCCTGGGTTGATAACCTGACTCTTTTAATTCGCCAAGGGTGTTGATATGTTTGATGTCCATAATTTTTTCTTTTGCCGGGAAGGCGGAAAGACGTTTAAATAATTTTATTCCATACAATATCGCCTGATACCGTTTTTAATTTGAGATACATTAAAATTTATGACAAAACCAACATGGTTGCCAGTCAGTTTTAAATGACTTAAAACATGTGCCTGCCATAATGGATTTACATTTTCCACTGCATTTAGTTCACAAATAATTCTTTTTTCCACCAATACGTCAATTCTCAATCCTCCATCAAATACAAGGTTGTCGTAAAGAATAGGCAAGGCTTTTTGTCGTTCAAAGCTTATCTCCTTTTTTGTTAGTTCATGACAAAAACAGGTTTCGTAAATTTTTTCCAGTAAACCGGGCCCCAGTTGCTTGTGTACAAGGTAGGCGCAGTCAACTAATTCTTTACAAAGATTTTCTTCAAATGCAGTCAGTGTGTACATAAAAAAATCAAAACGTCTTATCGCCTTACCGGCTAATCAATAAACCGTTTTTCGTTTGCCACTTTCAAAATCACGGAAGATAAAAGCACCCAGCCTGTCCAGTGAAGCAAAATAAGCTTTGCCATTATTGGTTTCGGTGAACTCCTGTACAAACCGCTGCAGGTAAGGGTCCGTTGCGATCATAAAAGTGGTGATCGGGATCTTCAGCTTTTTGCATTGGGCGGCAAGGTTGATACAGCGGTTGGTTACTTTCCTGTCCAACCCGAAACTGTTTTTATAATAGCGCTTGCCGATCTTCAGGCAAGTAGGCTTGCCATCGGTGATCATGAAGATTTGCTTGTTAGGATTTTTCCGCCGCCGCAAAATATCCATGGCCAGTTCCAGCCCGGCTACCGTATTGGTATGATAAGGACCAACCTGCAGATAGGGCAGGTCTTTGATCTCTACCGGCCAGGCATCGTTGCCAAAAACAACAATATCCAGCGTGTCTTTTGGGTATTTGGTGGTGATAAGTTCACTCAGCGCCATGGCCACTTTCTTGGCCGGCGTAATACGGTCTTCACCGTAAAGGATCATGGAGTGGGAGATGTCGATCATCAGCACAGTAGAGGTCTGCGATTTAAAATCCGTTTCGCGAATCTGCAGGTCATCTTCCTGCATCGTAAAGGAGTCCAGTCCGTGGTTGATCTGCGCATTGCGAATCGATTCGGTAAAATCGATCTGCTCCAGCATATCGCCAAACTGGAATGGCCTTGTGTCCGGACTGACCTCGTCGCCTTGTCCCGGTTTAAAGGTCTGGTGATCGCCGGTCTTCGTTTTTTTCAGCTTGCCAAAAATTTCTTCCAGGCTGCGTTTGCGAATGCCCTGTTCTGTTTTGGGTGTGATCTTGATCTCGCCGTTTTGTGCATCATCGGTGATATAGCCTTTTTCCTTCAACTCCTCGATAAAATCACCCATTCCGTATTCATCGTCGGTAAGCTCGTATTTTTTGTCCAGCTCATTGAGCCATTGCATGGCTTCGCTCACATCGCCACTTGTATAAGTGAGAAGCTGGGTGAAAAGATCCAGCAACTGGTCAAATTTTGATTTGCCGCTTTGCCGTGGATCATATTTTGTAAAATGAAAACCAATCATAGGAAAAGTTTTAGTGAAACGCCAGGGGTCAGCTGTTAGACGAGAAAGGTGAAACAGGGAAGCCGTTCGTGCCAACTTTAGTGACAACTTGTGTATTGATTCATTCAATTTCTCCCGTCTCTCATTTCACGTTTTTTGTTTCTCGTCTCACGTCCTCACAATCTACAATAATTATGCGCTGTTTGTTCAATGCGCTGTTAAACAAAAAACCTCCTGACAAGCAGGAGGTTTTGATTTTTTATTGTCCGGAACTGTCTGCCGGATTGGCACCGGCGGGCAATTCCTGCACCGGCGGCGTTTTGCCTTCGTACATCTGTTCAAATTGTTTGATGATCTCCAGGAACTGTTGTGCATCCTGTTCTTCACCTGCCAGTTGGTAATAGTAATCTTCTTTGTTGGCCCGCAGGTACTGGTAATATTTCACCTGGTCGGTTAGGTCTTTTTGCAAGGCCGCTTTTACTTTCGCTGCCAGGTCGGTATGACCCGCCTTGTAAGCTGATTCAAGGTAAAGCAATCCTACGCGGTTGTGGTTATTCTGGTTCTGCACCGACGAAGTCATGGCGTACGGAAACGCTTTGGGATTCATTAGGCTTTCTGCCTTTTGCAACACGTTCACTGCTTCGGTACGATTGCCTTTGTCTGCCAGGGCTGCTGCCTGGTCGGCATAAATCGAGCGGATGTTCAGCAAATGCCTGCGGTTTTCCTCATCAAAATAAACACCGGGGTTGCTGGCGTTACCACCACGGAACACGTTCATCAGCAGCTTTTGCGTAGTATCCGTCTCGATATTCCGGCGGCGCTGATTATTGTCGATGGTAGGCACCAACTGGTATACCAGGCCTTGCTGGCGCAGGAAGGAGCTAAAGCCAAGGCTTCCATCCAGCGAAGTAAAGCAGATCGGACGATTCCAGGCATTGGCTGCAATGATGTTCAGCATGATCAACTGGTCAAGAGTATAAAAGTTTTTCCCCTGCGGCAGGTTGAACACAAGCTGGTTCAACACGCTGTCCTGTGCTGTTACCACACCGTTGGCTTTGGCGGTAGCCGCATTCACCGGAACGCTAACCGTATTCACAGCCGGGAAGTTGCCAATGCGGGGTCCGCGGCCAATAGCATTTTTCATAATGTCCAGCAGGTCGTAAACACCTTCTCTTGGCGTTTGGCGGTCTTCGGTTGTAATATAAGCCAGTCCGCGAACCTGGTCTTCCGTCCAGATCACATCAATCGGTGCACTTTCGTTCACTTTGTAGCGCAACTGGTTTACATACCAGTCGATACCCAGTAAGCTTGTATTCACAATGCGGATGTCAGGACGAACGCCTTCCACTTCCTGCGCATACCAAAGCGGGTAGGTGTCGTTATCGCCGTAAGTAAACAGGATAGCATTGGGCGGACAACTGTTCAGGTAATTTTTTGCCAGGTCAGGCGCCAACAGCTTTTGGCTGCGATCGTGGTCGTCCCATTCCTGGGCGGCCATCAGTACAGGTACCAGCAGGCAAAGGGCCGAAGCCGTGATACCCGCCGTTTGCCAGCTTGCTTTGCCAAGGGCCCGAACGGCCAGCGTAATGGCAAGGGAAACACCAGCAAAGAGGATAGCGCCAAGAAGCGCCGCTGTCAGCTTGCCGGTGTTAAAGTTGGCCGCATCGCTCAGGATCATAATGAGGAAAGTAGCCAGCGAACCGTAAACCAGTGTATTGAACAACGTCGCCTTGTCTTCTATTTCACGGGCCAGTCGCACAAAACCCACAACGGCAAGCCCAATCCAAATGGCAAATGCGTAGTAGGAGCCGGCAAAAGCATAGTCCCTTTCGCGGGGCTGGGCACCGGCCTGGTTCAGGTAAAGCACAATGGCCACACCGGTAAAGAAAAACAGCAGGAAGGTGACGATCCAGTCTTTCCGGTCTTTAAAGAAATGAAAGATGCAACCAAAGATTCCCAGCAAAAAGGGCAGGAGGAATAATTTGTTGTTGGCCTTGTTCTCCTTCAGGCTTTCCGGCATCATGGCCTGGTCGCCAAGGCGAAGCTGGTCCAGGAAAGAGATACCGGTGATCCAGTTACCGTCCCGCACATTGCCAAGACCTTGCAGGTCATTCTGGCGGCCGGAGAAGTTCCACATAAAATAACGCCAGTACATGTGGCCTAACTGGTAGGTAAAGAACCACTCGAGGTTATTGGCAAAACTGGGGATCTGCACGGCAAGGGGCTGGCCTTGCTGCACACCTTGTCCTCGTTGCACCCTTGGTGCATAACCACTGGGAATATTGTAGGTGTACTGGCTTTGCTGGCCCGATTGGTTGATCTCTACTACCTGGATGGCACCATCGGTAATGCCGGTAACATAGCTGTTGGCCCTTGCCGTATAGGTGGGGAGGTTCAGCCATTGAATATAAAAATTGGCGCGGTTAGGATCATTGCCTTCCCATATCCGCGGGAAGAGTTGAATGTCTTTGCTGTCGTATTCAATTTCGGGTGAAGGCGCATCGTAGGCAATGTATTTGTTCTTCCCTGTTTCAGCATCTTTTCCTTTTGAATACAGCGTTCTTGTTTCACCACGGGAACCCTGTGCGAGGAAGTGTGGTCCAAGCAAGATGGGCTGCGAACCATATTGTTCACGTCCGAGGTAATAAACGAGGTTCATGGGGTTGTCCACGTTGTTCATATCCACCGCAGGGTTGGCATTGGACCGTTCCAGCGTAGTGATGTATGAAGAATAACCCAGCATGATAAAAATGAACGACCAGATGCCAAGACGCATCAGGTGAAGATTTTGCCGGTTGGCATATCGAAGCCCGATCCAGGTGAGTACACCGAGAAGGATAAAGAAAAACGCAAAGCCGGTAAAGAAGGGCAGACCCAGGCTGTTCACAAAAAACAGGTCAAAGCGGCCGGCCAGTTTTACCGACCATTGAATCACCACAACCTGTACCAAGCCGGTGACCAAACAGCCGATCACGAACGCCCAGATGGCACCCCAGCGGGTGTAAGGATAGCGGCGGAAATAATAGATCATGACGATCGCCGGGATGGTCAAAAGACCCAGGAGGTGAATACCAATGGAAAGCCCCATGGTAAAGAAAAGGAAAACGATCCAGCGGTCGGCACGGGCACGCAGCACGGGGTCGGTTCCCGCCGCCTCATCGGCACGTTCCCATTTGAGGATAGCCCAAAAAGCAAGTGCTGTAAACAGGGAAGAGAAAGCATATACCTCCGCTTCCACAGCGCTGTACCAAAATGAATCAGTGAAGGTGAACGCAATGGCACCAACAACACCGGCACCGATGATGGTGAGGAGCTGGCCACCAACAGGCTCTTCGCGAAAGCCAACAGTAAGCTTGCGTGCAAAATGGGTAATGGTCCAGAAAAGAAACAACACGGTAAAGCCGCTAACTAGAGCGTTCATGATGTTCACCGCTTTGGCTGCCGTAGCGCCGTCGTTGCCAAACAACAGGATAAAAAAGCGGCCGATGAGTACAAAGAGGGGCGCCCCGGGAGGGTGCGGCATTTGTACTTTGTACGCGGCAGCGGTAAATTCACCGGTGTCCCAGAACGAACCACTTTTTTCTGCGGTTAATATATACACAAGCGATGCAATGGCGCAGACGATCCAGCCCGAGATGTTGTTGACTTTTCTAAAGTTCATAAAGGTGGTAAAATCGTTTAAAGGCAACCCTATAAGCA
This sequence comes from Flavisolibacter longurius, assembly GCA_013327885.1. GTDB lineage: Bacteria > Bacteroidota > Bacteroidia > Chitinophagales > Chitinophagaceae > Flavisolibacter. Next base: position 35,627 of record JABUMY010000018.1, read on the forward strand.
GGAAGCCGTGCAAAAATAGGGAAGCGCCTAAATTAAAGGGAAAAGAATAAGGGAATTGTTAAAGCGGATGTGCATTAGGCGTTAGGGATTTTGGGTTAGGTGTTTAGAGTTTGGAGTTTGGGGTTGGTTTTACTATTGGTTGGTTTCTCCGCCAGCATTCAAACATTTATTACTGAAACATAGAGACTGTAAGATTAATATAAACGCACTTGCATAAACAAGATAACACCAAACCCCTAACGCCAAACTCCCAACCGACTCTTATCTTTGTCGCTATGGCAACAGACCTCTTTCAGTCACCTGATTATTTTTGGTTAGATGAGTTATTGACAGACGAGCAAAAGCTGATTCGCGAAACGGTTCGCAATTATGTGAAGAAAGAAATCTCACCCATTATTGAAGATTACGCACAGCGGGCCGAGTTCCCGGAACAGATTGTAAAGCAGCTGGGCGAATTGGGTTGTTTTGGTCCAACGATCCCGCCCGAATACGGCGGTGGCGGATTGGATTATATCAGCTATGGATTGATGATGCAGGAACTGGAGCGTGGCGACAGTGGTGTTCGCTCAACTGCATCGGTGCAAGGCTCCCTGGTGATGTTTCCCATTTACCAATACGGCAGCGAAGAGCAGCGCAAAAAATATCTCCCCAAGCTGGCAAGCGGCGAATGGCTCGGATGCTTTGGCCTGACAGAACCCGACCACGGCAGCAACCCGGCCGGCATGCTTACCAATATAAAAGAAGAGGGTGATCATGTGATCCTGAACGGCAGCAAAATGTGGATCTCCAATGCGCCGTTTGCGCAGTTAGCTGTGGTGTGGGCCCGCGACTGGAATGGCGATATACGCGGACTGGTGGTAGAAAGAGGCATGGAAGGATTCACCACGCCAACAACACACGGAAAATGGAGCCTGCGTGCCAGCGCTACCGGCGAGCTGGTTTTTGACAATGTACGGGTGCCGAAAGAAAATATTTTCCCGAACGTAAAAGGATTGAAAGGACCGCTGGGTTGCCTGACAAAAGCCCGCTATGGTATTTCCTGGGGTGCACTGGGTGCAGCTATGGATTGTTACGATACGGCGCTGCGTTACAGCAAGGAGCGGATGCAATTTGACAAACCGATTGGTGCCTTTCAGTTACAGCAGAAAAAGCTGGCAGAGATGGTGACCGAAATTACCAAAGCACAATTGCTGGTATGGCGACTGGGCTCACTGATGAACGAAGGCCGCGCTACACCGCAACAGGTATCGATGGGCAAGCGCAATTCCTGCGAAATTGCCGCCAATATTGCAAGGGATGCAAGGCAAATGCTGGGTGGGATGGGCATTACCGGTGAATACAGCATCATGCGCCACATGATGAACATCGAAAGTGTGATCACCTACGAAGGCACACACGATATTCACCTGCTCATTACAGGAATGGATGTAACCGGTTTTAATGCATTTAAATAAGCAGCGTGAAAGTTTCGCACCGTACGTATAACCTGGCCTTCCGTTACCCCTTCACCATTTCAAAGGGAACCAAAACACACCAGCCAACATTTATTGTTGAAGTAGAGCAATGGGGATTGGTGGGTTATGGCGAGGCGCCGGCCATCGCTTACTACAATATACCGGTTGAAAAAATGGTGGAAGACCTTGAACGCAAAAAGGTCTTTACCGAAAAGTTTGCCTTCACCGAACCCGAACGCTACTGGCATTACCTGCATCATCTTTTTCCAAACAACTCTTTTTTGGTTTGTGCGCTGGACATAGCGGGCTGGGATCTTTTTGGAAAGATCAACGGCGCACCGTTGCACGAGTTGTTGCCAAAGGGAAAGAAAACAGACACCATCACTGATTACACCATCGGTATCGATACCATTGAAAAGATGGTGGAAAAAATGACGGAGAAACCCTGGCCTGTTTACAAGATCAAGCTGGGAACCGACAGGGATATCGAGATCATTGAATCGTTGCGAAAGCATACCGATACACCGTTTCGTATTGATGCCAACGCTGCCTGGACGGCCGACGAAGCCTTGCAAAAAATTGATGCCTTTAAGAGCCTTGGCGTTGAATTTATAGAGCAGCCCCTGGCAAAAGACGACTGGGATGGCATGAAGCGCCTGTTTGAAAAATCGGCACTTCCCATTTATGCCGATGAAAGCTGTGTTGCCGAAACCGATGTTGAAAAATGTTACGGGCACTTCCACGGCATCAACATTAAGCTTACCAAATGCAGCGGGCTTACGCCGGCGCTTCGCATGATCGAAAAAGCGAGGAGCCTCGGCATGGGCGTGATGGTGGGCAGCATGAACGAATCGAGCATCGGTTCGGCAGCCATTGCACATTTGCAATCGCAGATCGATTACCTTGATGCAGATGGTCCCTTGTTGCTAAAAGAAGATATTGCTACCGGGCTTACCTATCATCCCGATGGCAAGGTGGTTCCATCGGATGAACCCGGTTTGGGCATACATTTTACAGACCTCTATCAAAAATAAAAGCGGGTTTACTGCGTTGAAGGGTGAGGCAGGAACAACAGCAGGCAATACTGCATGCTTCAGTTCGGCCTTAAATTTGTTAAGCAGGAGCAAAAACACCGACTTCATGAAACGAACCCTTTTCCTAAGTTTTCTATTTGTTTCGCAGGTTTGTACCGCCCAACGGTTTCACTTAGGTGTTTTTGCCGGCGGTGCCAATTACCTGGGCGAATTGAACGACAAACTTTACAAACGGACAAAGCTAGCGGGAGGTGTTTCGCTCAATTACGAAGTTTCGGATCGCTTCATGCTGCGTGGCGGACTAACACTTGGAAAAGTGGAAGGGGCCGATAAGTACGGCAGTTCCGAAACGGTAAAGCAGATCCGTAACCTTAGCTTTCAATCCAACATTACCGAGTTTTCTTTGATCGGCGAACTGACCGCTTTTAATCTTTACAATATTCGCTGGTCGCCTTACGCTTTTGGCGGCCTAGCCGTTTATCATTTCAATCCTTTTATAACAGATTCGGGCAGCAAAATTTTTCTGCAACCTTTGAGTACGGAAGGGCAGGGGCTGGCGCAGTATCCTGATCGTAAGCCTTACGCCTTAACGCAACTCTCCATTCCGTTCGGTGGCGGCATCAAATACAACATCAACGAAAATGTGCGCATTGGTTTTGAACTGGGTTTGCGCCGCTTGTTTACCGATTACCTGGATGATGTAAGCCAGTCGTATGCCGACGAAGCCCTCTTGCTGGCCGCAAAAGGTCCTGTTGCTGTCAAGTATTCCTACCGCGGCGACGAAGTGCCTGGTGAAGCACAGGGTTATCCCGATGTTGGCTACCCGGCCAAGGATGCACAACGCGGCAACCCAAAGGCCAAAGACTGGATGTATTTTACGGGTATCCATCTTACCTTCCGGTTGGGCGGCGGTTATGGAAAGACCAGCGCCAGCGGAAACAAAAGCGGCTATGGTTGTCCCAGGGTACCGATGTAAACATTTTGCTAACGCTGTGTGTTACTACATTTGTAACTACACATGGCATACAAAAATCAACAGCAGTTTATCGACCTCCTGGAAAAAGAAGGCGAACTGGTACGCATCAAAGAATACGTCAATCCCCATTTAGAAATTTCCGAGATCACGGACCGCATTAGCAAAACAGCCGGTGGCGGCAAAGCTTTGTTGTTTGAGAACACAGGCTATGATTTTCCTGTATTGATGAATGCCTACGGCAGCGAACGCCGTGTTTGCCTGGCGCTGGGCGTAACACACCTCGATGACGTGGCCAAACAGATCGAAGCGCTGTTCCATCAGCTTTCCTCACCCAAAGAAGGCATTGTTGATAAATTAAAAATGTTGCCCATGCTCGGGCAGTTTGCTTCCTGGATGCCCAAAGTGCGCAGCGGCCGCGGCGAATGCCAGGAAGTGATTCTCCAGGGAAGCAACGCCGATATTACCAAACTGCCGGTTATCACCTGCTGGCCAAAGGACGGTGGTCCTTTTGTTACCCTGCCGGTCATTCATACCAAAGACCCCAATTCTGCTACCCGCAACGTGGGCATGTACCGCATGCAGGTATTCGGTCCCCAGTTAACGGGTATGCACTGGCACAAACACAAAGTGTCGGCCAAGCATTTCAACGAATACAAAAAGCTGGGAAAACGTATGCCCGTAGCCGTTGCCCTTGGTGGTGACCCGGCTTATGCCTATTCTGCCACGGCACCACTGCCCGAAAATGTTGACGAGTACATGCTGGCTGGTTTCCTGCGGAAGAAAAAGGTGGAATTGGTAAAATGCATTACGCAACCTGAGATTGAAGTGCCTGCCGATGCCGATTTTGTGATCGAAGGTTATGTTGACCCGGCTGATGAATTGATCTGGGAAGGGCCTTTCGGCGATCATACCGGCTATTATTCGCTTCCCGATTGGTACCCACGTTTTCACATTACCTGCATCACCCATAAAAAGAACCCCGTGTACCCGGCAACCATTGTTGGCATACCGCCGCAGGAAGATGCCTGGCTGATCAAAGCATCGGAGCGCATCTTTTTGGCGCCGATGAAAATGACCATGGTGCCCGAAATTCTTGACATGGACATGCCTGTAGAAGGCGTGGCCCACAACCTGGTGATTGCACAGATTAAAAAAGACTACGCCGGGCAGGGACAAAAAGTGATGAATGCAATGTGGGGTGCCGGGCAGATGATGTTTAACAAGATACTGGTGATGGCGGATGAAGGTGTGACGATCCAGGACTACGAAGCGCTGTCAAAATACGTGTTCAAAAATTTGAATCCAGCAACGGATATTTATTTTTCCCAGGGACCGATGGATGTGCTTGACCACAGCTGCTCCAAGCTTGGCTTTGGCGGCAAGATGTGTCTTGATGGAACATCGAAGTTCGACGAAGAAGTGGAAGACAGTTTGCAACTGACTGTGCAAAGTTCAGCCGCTGCCATAGAAGCTGCCCTTGCCCGGTTTGAAGAGATTACCATGGTGAATACGTCGCTATTGGAAAAAGAAATGCCGGTGCTGATCCTCTCCATAGAAAAAGGCCGGAAAGGGCATGTGCGTGAACTGCACCAGCAGGTTTGCGAAATGGAAGAGTTGGAAGGCATCAAACTGGTGCTTTACGTGGAGCATACCGTGGACGCAAACGACCTGCCGGTGGCGCTCTGGCGGTTTTGCAACAACCTCGATCCGAAGCGGGACGCTATCCTGGTGCAACGGCCATCGAAAAAAGAGACGGACAAAACCTTTGCCTGTTTGGGACTGGACGGAACGATCAAAACAAAGGACTTTGATAATTTCCAACGCGACTGGCCCAACATCATTGTCATGGATGATAAGACCATCCAGGCCGTTGATGAAAAATGGAGCCAGTTGGGATTGGGTGAATTTCTGCCTTCACCCTCACTTAAATTTAAAAGCCAGCTTTACGGTGAAGAAGCAGTTGTTGGATAGTTTGTCGTTCGTAGTTTGTGGTTTATAGTTGTTGGAGATGGAAGGTTTATCTACAAGGCTTCAAACCTCGAACCTCAAACCTCGAACATCTAACTCAAAACTTATAATCCTCTCTTTCGGGATGGAAAACATCCAGGAGTTTACAATCGGTTAGGGCCTTGCCGCCGTGTTCAACAAGGGGTGGTATCACGGCTACGATCCCCGGTGTCAGTATACGGGTTTCGCCGGCAACTGTCAATTCAAATTCTCCGCTCAACACATGCGCTACCTGCTCGTGCAGGTGCGAATGCATCGGCATGGTTTGGCCGGCTTCCACCGTCCAAAACACAAAACTCATGGTACCGGTATGAATGGTTTGGGCATGATAACCCTTGATGATCTCTTTTGAGGGCAGGTCGTTGGTTAGTATAAACGGCATAGTGCAAAATAACTTTGTTGACCGGTGTAAAAAATCAGATTTCAGGTTTCTTATATTTAAGCAGAAATTTTTACGATGCGGGAAGAGTTTTTCTATTCGTACGGGAAAGTGGTTTTGGAAAACGGTATTTTACATATCCGTAAAGTAAAGCCGTCTTATTCCGTCAGCGAAGCCTTGGTTGCCATTTTTCCCCTGACATTCGCTATTCGTTTTGTCATTTACCTGTTCGACGAAGTATCGCCCAGACGAAACATGGGCCTGGTCATAACAGGGTTCCTTGTCTTTCTCTATATGTTGCTCAACCTTTCGACCTATTACAAGTTCATCTTTAAACGAAGTTTTGCCAACCGCATTCCTGTCCAGGCTATTGAATCCTGCCGTGTGGAAGAAGACAACAATGGGCTGGAAGTACATTTACTCCTCCATCTAAAATCAGGCAGAGAAAGAAAGGTCACATTTCGCAAGCTGGAAAAACAATACGAAGAACTGGCCGTTTCGCTTTCGCATTACAGCCCTGTCGGCAATTTCGTCTCTTGATTCCAACAAATATTCAAACAAGTAATGATAGCAAGAGAAAAGCTGGCAATTGCCAGCTTTTCTCGTTTTCAACGTTATGGTTTGTTCTGCTTAGTAACCAGGGTTTTGATCCAGGTTATTGCCCATTTTCTTGGCAATTTCAATAACCGGGTTGGGTATGGGATAATATTCATTTTTGCCTTTGGTAAAGCCTGCAGAGGCTTTCAGGTAACCTCTCCTGTCTTTTTCGGGTTGCAAGTAAGCATTCAGTGTTTCCGCGGCAATGCCCCAGCGAACAAGGTCAAAAAAGCGGTGGCCTTCCATGGCCAGTTCCAGCCTTCTTTCAAACCGAACAGCAGTACGTGCAGCCTCCTGGCTCGCAAATGCCGTTGCATAAGGTTTGATCTGGTAATTTGCCGGTGCACCCTGCACCATGCCATCGGGGTTGGCAGCACGGTTCCGTACCCTGTTAATGTACTCCCTTGCTTTGTCGATCGTTCCTGCCTCAATCTCGGCTTCTGCCGCCATCAGCAGCACATCGGCAAAACGAATGATGTTGTAATTTTTAGCCGTTTGCCTGAAGTTGTTCACGTTGGTGAAATTGCCCAGGTCCGCGTTTTTGCTCACGTGTTTTTTCGGGCTGTAAGGTCCGGCATAAGCCTGGTCGCGGATCCAGCTACGGCCGGGATGTGCACCATAGTCCCAATACGGAACACCTCTGCGGCCAGCCGTCCAGTCAAGCCGGGGATCGAGTGAAGTTGTTACATCATTGGTGAAGGGGTCACTGGAAGTGATACCCTCATCACTTTTCAGGTTTTGACTGTTGTAAGAACCATCCAGTAAAGGAAGTCCATTGCCGTCTGTTTTAAAGGCATTCACCAGGTTTTGTGAGGGCTGGAAAAAACCGCAGCAACCCCAGACACCGCCGTAAGGATACGCTAATTCATAGGAAGTTTCAGCCGAACCTGTTACCGTGCCGCTTGCCTGTGTTTGTTGCGAGAAAACCGCTTCAGCAGAATTTTCAAACGCTACGTCAAAGTTTTTCCAGTACTGGTCCTGCAGGTCATATTTCTTTCCATTTGCGGTTTGGCCGTTTGGAATGATCACATCATAAAGCGCCTTGGCATCAGCAAATTTTTTCTGGTACATGTAGGTCTTTGCCAGGTAGGCGGCGGCTGCCCATTTGTTGGCTTTGCCCACCATGTTCTGGGTTTCAGCAAGGTCATCGTAAGCAGCTTTAAAGTCAGCTTCGATCTTTGGCCAGATGTCGGTTTTGTTATCAAATGTGGTGGTGGCCTCGTCGATATAAGGCACTTTGTTCCACATACGTTTTGCCTCAAAATGGAAATGGGCCCTTAAAAATCTTGCCTGGGCAATGTAGTCTTTCTTTTCTGCTTCGGTCAGCTCAGGTATTTCTGCGGCAAGCTTAATCACATCGTTTGATCTTGAAACACCTTCGTACAAGGAGAGCCATTTAAAGCGGAAATAAGTGTTGGCTGCCTGCGAAGCATAGATCTCGATCTCTGTCATCTGCGGCTGGTCACCGGCATCGGTGCCCTTGTAGGCGTCATCCGAAGCCACATCGCCGTACACCCAATTGGTAGCACCTACCATCCACCCGCTGGCGCCTGGAATGCCCTGGCCATCGAGCATGCCATACGCACCGATAAGCATACCGTCAATGCCTTTTTTACTTTTAAGTTGCTCTGCCGAATACCGGCCAAAAGGCTGAGGCTCGAGGTAATCTTTCTTGCAGGCAATCAGGCCAAGCAAGCAAAACGAAAGAAAACTTAGCGTTCTTTTAAAAACGTTTATGTGTTGCATAAAATGAGTTGATTTAAGCATTTGCGAAACAGGTTAGAAACCGACGTTCAAGCCAAAAATGAATTGCTTAGGTGTTGGATAGTTACCGGCATCCACACCCAGGTTCCTGTCGGCAAACCGGCGTGTATAGTCATTGCGACCGGTGTTGATCGTAGTGATCTCCGGATCAAGACCTGTGTATTTGGTAACCGTAAAAAGGTTCTGTGCCTGTGCATAGACACGAATCCGGTCCAGACCAAACTTCCTGATGGCGTTGGGTGAGATGGTGTAACCCAACTGCAGGTTGCGCAGGCGCAGGTAGCCACCGGGTTCGATATAATAATCAACCGGCAACGTTCCGCTACGGGTATCGTTGTTATTGATCTGCGGCAGTTTTGCATTTTTGTTTTCCGGTGTCCAGCTATCGTACAGCACACGGCGGTCCCTGTTGCCCTGGAAGGTGTTGAAATCCGTCCAGTATCTTACGTAGTTGGCAATTTCACCACCGGCTTTCCAATATAGGAACGCAGAAAGATCAAAGCCTTCCCAGGAAACACTGCTGTTGAAGCCCATTACAAACTTGGGGTGCGGACTGCCAATAAAAGTTCTGTCCTCCGGTGTGATCTTGCCATCAGGCTTGCCACCAGGGCCGGAAATGTCTTTGTATTTCCAGCTGCCAATCAGCTTGTTTGGCTGGTCGAGCGTTGCCAGTTCAGCAGCATCATCGAAAAATCCGTCCAGTACATAACCATAAAAGCTGGAGATTGGTTTGCCCACAACCGAGCGGTTAAACGGATCGATCCTTGTCCGGTCACCTTCAAAGAAAGGATCGGCCAGGTCCAGCACCTCGTTTTTATACAGGGAGAAATTGGTGCTGAGATCATACCTGAAATCCCTGGAAACATTACCCCGGTAAGAAACAATGAGGTCAATGCCCTTGTTGTTCATTTTACCGATGTTGATCGGCTGCCGGGCTACGCTGCCACCGTAAAGACTCGGGTCCAGTTCACGTTCGAACAGTAGATCCGTTGTTGTACGGTCGTACAGGTCAAGCGAAACGTTCATGCGGTTGTTCAACAAGGTTGCATCGATACCAAACGTGGCGGTTGTTGTTTCCTCCCACTTGATATCAGGGTTAGCAATGGTTTGGTGACGAACACCGGGGTTGAAGTTGGTATTGCTGCCGTTCAGCGGATAAGAAGCATCGTTATTGATGGTAAAGAAATTAAAGAAGCCAAGAGGACTGATGTTATCGTTACCGAGAACACCGTAGCCAAAGCGTAGCTTCAGATCATTCACCGTGCGGCCTTTGGGAAAGAAGGATTCTTCCGAGATCCGCCAGCCTATGCTAAAGGCGGGGAAGTTACCATACTTGTGTGTGGGACCGAAAGCGTCGGAAGAACCGTCCCTGCGGAAAGAAGCAGAGAAAAGGTATTTGTCCATCAGCCCATAGTTTACCTGGGCAATAATGGGGGAATACTTCCGGCTACGGAATTCACTGCTGGTACCAAAAGGCGTAGGGCTAAGGGTAGCACCTAATTGCCAAAAGTTCCGGTCAAGATTAAAGAAATCATTGGCATTGCCCGACAGGTTGCGTCCCTGGTTTTGCACCACCTCGGTACCGATCACACCGGAAAGCTCGTGAATACCTTTAAAGTTTGCCGCGTATTGCAAGGTGTTGTACCAGGTCATCTGGTAGCCATAGCTCTGGGCTTCGTTAAACGTGGCAATGTTGGTGCGGCCCTCGGCGCTTTCGTAAAAACCTTTTACAAAAGCAAAGCTGTTGTTATTGCCATAATCAATACCCAGGTTGGAGCGGAAGGTGAAATTTCGCAGGAATTTCACTTCGGCAAAGATGCTACCGATTACGCCTAACCGTTTTTCTTTGGCATCTTTCCGGCGATCGAGGTTGGCATAAGGGTTATGCGCATTACCAAGGTTGGCGCCACGGGTACCGGCATAGTTACCGGCAATATCAAAAACCGGAACAATGGGCTGCATCCGGTAAGCAAATGAAATAGGATTGCCTTCGTCCTGGTTGGTGAAGCCCTGCACGCCGTTCCTGTCGGTGAAATAAACTTGGAGGTTCTCACCAATGCGAACGGCTTTTTTGATGGTAAAGCTGGTATTGGAGCGTAAGGAGTAACGTTTGTACTGGGTGGTGTAAACAATGCCTTTCTGGTCAAAATAATCAAGACCAAAAAGGTAGTTAGCATTTTCGGATCCGCCAGAAACACTTACTTGGTGGTTCATCATGGGCGCATCCTGGAAAATGGCACCCAGCCAATCCGTTCCCTGCTTGTTGGCCGGAACAATCAGGTAGGTACCGGGTCCGTTCACGTCAAAAGGATCATATTTGTAACGGGAAGGGTCAACTGATGGGTCGCCGGCGAAAATGGCACCGCTCTTGCCACCCGTTTGGCCGCCACCTGCATAGATGTAGTCAGGAACGATTGGCTTGTTGCTGACCCCTGTCGGACCGGCATATTGCCCATGCTTGAAATTACCCTGGGCATCCAACAGGCCCGCATTTTTTTGCAGCAGAAAAAGATATTCGCCGTATTCTGTTGTATTGAGAAGGTCCAGTCTTTTGTTGAAATTTTGCCGGCCATAATAAGCATCGTACGATACCCGGGGTGCGCCTTGCTTTCCTCTTTTTGTTGTGATGATAATTACACCTCCTGCTGCCGCCGAGCCGTAAATGGAAGCGGCTGAGGCATCTTTCAACACCTGTAAGGTTTCAATGTCGTTAGGGTTCAACTCTGTGATGGAACCCACGCGGGTACCATCTACTACGTAAAGTGGTTCGTTGTTGCCAAACGTGCTATAGCCATGCACCCGAACGTTTGAGCCGGCCCCCGGGATACCGGAAGTGCCGACGGTAACGCCGGCTGCTTTTCCCTGCAACATGTTTTGAACGTTGGAGCTTGGGTTGGCCACCATCTCTTTCACATTCACAACCGACACAGAGCCTGTAATGTCTTTTTTGGCCTGGGAAGAATAACCTGTCACCACGATCTCGTTCATGGTGCCGCCATTTTCAGTAAGGCTGATGCTGATGTTATTTTTCCCGCTGACGGCTACTTCCTGCGAACCATAGCCAACAAAAGAAAAGACCAAAATGCTCTGGTCATTGGGCACGGCGATTGAATATCGCCCCTGGACGTCGGTTGTTGTTCCGTTGTCAGTTCCTTTTACAACCACCGAAGCACCGATGATGGGCTGCGCACTGGCATTCGTGACAATCCCGGTAACTGTTTTTTGAGCGTTTGCCGACAATGCAAACAAAAAAATGAGTGAGAGCATCACCCATTTTCGCAGAGTAGAGTTTACAAGCATAACGTTTAAATTTTAGGAATATTTAACAAATTACATTAAACATTGATGAGAGCGAAGTTTTTAAATCGATAATTTTTTTTGTTGAAAACATGTTTATAAAACATATGATCCTTTCATAAATTATTTTTTCTCTACAGGTTTATACTAATGAAGTCGAAAGGGTTTGTTGCAAGAAGCAGATTAAAATGACGTGCGCAGGGCCACCAAAAACAAGTATAAATTCCTTACTCGACAGCGCTTATATTGATGGTGTATCCATCTGAAAAAGAAAACCTACCGTTTCCTTTGACTGTATCTTGCAAACAAACCTTCGTATGTGAAAAACGCAGTTCATGTTTTAATGACCGGTGCCGGTGCACCCGGTGCCGCCGGTATCATTCAGTGTCTTATGCAGGAACCAACCATACTGCTTTCGGTTGCCGATGCCGATGAAAATGCTGTAGGAAGGCATTTGCACGACCGATTTTTTATCCTGCCAAAAGGCGATGCAGAAAACTTTACCGAGGAAATATTGGCCCTGTGTAAAAGGGAAAACATTGACATGGTGCTACCGCTTGTCACCAAGGAACTGCTTCCCCTTTCCCGCGAAAAGGAAAAATTTGGCGAAGCAGGCGTAAAGGTTTTGGTTTCATCTTACAGCGCTATTCAAATCGCCAATGACAAAGGCGCCTGTTACCGCTTTTTATCAGAGATAGGTATCGCGGTTCCTCAATTTCACCTGGTAAGTAGCACGGAAGGATTTATTCATGCTGCATATGAGTTGGGGCACCCGCAACAGTCGTTTTGTTTTAAGCCGACAATGGCCAACGGCAGCCGTGGTTTTCGCATTGTATCGGACAGCATCAACGAAGCGGAGCACCTGTTCCATGCAAAGCCTTACAACACCTTTATTACGTATACCCATGCCCTTAAGATATTGTCGTCGCAACCGTTTCCGCCACTCCTGGTAACCGAATACCTGCCTGGTGATGAATACTCGGTGGACTGTGTTGCGAACAAGGGAAAAGCTTTGTTGGTGGTGCCCCGCCTCCGGCAGAAAATGATAAATGGTATTAGTGTGCAGGGACGGTTTGAAAAAGACGAAGCCATCATCGCCTATTGCACCCAAATCATTGAAGCCATTGGCCTTCACGGCAACATTGGCATCCAGGTCAAGCGTAATGCTAATGGGCAGCCACTCCTGCTGGAGATCAATCCGCGGGTACAGGGCACCATCGTTGCGGGATTGGGGGCTGGTGTAAATCTACCAGTGCTGGCTATTAAGAACGAGATGGGTTTGCCACTCGCTGAAGAAGCCATGCAGGTAAAATGGGGAAGATCTTTTATGCGACACTGGACCGAAGTTTTTTACTGAGGCTGTTAAAAACAGTCATTCTGCACCGCTTCCCCAAATTCTTCAGTATTTTGCCTGTATGAAAAAATGTTTGTGTATGATAGCCCTGGCCATTTGTGCCGGCCTGGTGGTAAATGGACAAAAACAAAAACAAAAAGCAGCCCCGCAACCAACGGTGAACAATACCCTGTTATGGCGCATCAGTGGTAAAGACCTGCAAAAGCCTTCTTATCTTTTTGGTACCATGCACATGATTTGTGCTGATGACATTGAGCTAAGCGATAGCCTTCGGTTGGCCATCCAGCAAGCCGACAATGTGTACCTTGAAATAGACATGGAAAACCTGTTTGAAATGATGGGCGCCATGCAAAACATGGGTATGCGCAACGATACCACGCTATCTGATCTTCTTACCACAGAAGAGTACAGCCGCATCAAAAAACATTTTGAAGAAAAAGGGTCGATGCTTCCGTTTTCCATGCTGGAAAAATACAAGCCGCTGCTCACGGCATCGATGCTGGCAGAGCAACAGGTAAGTTCCTGCGACCACGTGATCTCGATGGAACAATTGATTATGAAAGAGGCCAAGCGCAACAGCGTCGACATTCAAGGCCTTGAAACAATGAAGTTCCAGTTGGGTATTTTTGATAAGATTCCTTACCAACTACAAGCAAAGCAATTGTATAAAATGATTGTGCAGGCAGGCGACAGTGGCGCCGACAGCACCATGAAAATGCTGACAGATGCCTATCGCAAGCAGCAATTGGAAAAGCTGGAAGAGATCACCAAGCAGGAAGACATGGGTATTCAGAATTTTACCGATTTGCTGCTGTACAGTCGGAATATTGCCTGGGCTGAAAAACTGCAGTCGCTGATGAAAGAAAAAGCCCTTGTGATAGCCGTGGGTGCCGGCCATTTACCGGGGAAAAAAGGTGTGATCAACCTGCTGCGCCAGGCGGGTTACAAAGTAGAGCCGGTGAAGAATGAAATGATACGGAAGATGGTGAAAGAGATTTGAGGTTGGTTGGTTGATAAGTTAATAGGTTGATAAGTGTTAAATGGTTGACTGGAAGGATTGTATTGAAAACCGTCTTTTTTCGACTAAAAAGAGGAGCTCTCAAAAGGGTTTTAAACGCAATGAGACTTGCCAATTTGCAAACAATCTGCATCACCTGTTAGAATAAAAAGAGGCTGTCTCGGACTTTCGGGACAGCCTCTTTCACTTATTAACTTATCAACCAATCAACCTATCGACTTGCCTCAAAACTGCTCCAGTCCGCTGAAGAAAAAGTCGCCTTCAATCTTTGCGTTCTCGTCGCTGTCGCTGCCGTGTACGGCATTCTCACCAAGAGAGGTTGCGAACTGTTTGCGAATGGTTCCTTCGTCGGCTTTGGCCGGGTCGGTAGCGCCAATCAACGTTCTGAAATCGGCTACGGCATTGTCTTTTTCAAGAATAGCGGCGATGATAACACCACTGCTCATAAATTGTGTCAGTTCACCGTAAAAAGGTCTTTCCTTGTGCACAGCATAAAACTCACCGGCTTTTTCAAGGGAAAGCTTGGTTTGCTTTAAAGCCACCACACGAAAACCTGCTTTAATGATCTTATCCAGGATAGCACCGGCATGTCCGTTGCGCATGGCATCGGGCTTTATCATGGTAAATGTTCTGTTACTCATTGCTCAAAAATTTTGGGCGCAAAAATAGGGGTTTTGTTTAGACAGTCCGCCACACCAAACAGGTCTCTAAGACCTGTTAGGTGTGTTACTAAGGCTTGGCGGTAAACAATTGCAACAGGATGGACGCATAATAATTACGGCCTTGTGCCGCGTTGTAAAAGCGTCCGCCAAATCCGTTGATGTCATTTCCCAAACTGTATTGTTGGTCAAGCAGGTTGTCGGCGCCGGCAACGATCCGTAGTTTTTGTCCCTGCTTGAAAAGCAGGTCGTAGCCTATCCTTGCGCCCAGTACATGAAAAGCGTCTGCCTTTTCCGTATTGGCGTCATTTAACGGAATGCGGCTGTTGTAGTAATACGTAACTGATCCGAGAAAACCGTTACGAAGGAAAAAATCTGCACCGGCTGAAACCACATGCGGCGCCACACCCGGTAAGGCTTTCCCCGAAAAATCGCCGCTAACCGGCCGGAAATCTTTGTACCGGAAATGATGATAGGTATGGTTCAGCCAAAGCGTTGACTGGCGCAAGGCCGGGCTGTTTTGCCACAGGTTATACTGCACGCTTGTCTCCAATCCTTTTTGCGATGTTTTTCCTGCATTGATAAAATAGTCACCACCACCGGCATCACGTCTTTGGACAATAGTATTTTTTAATCGGAAATAAAACGCGTTGACATCTACGTTCAACCCGTCAAAGAAAGTTCCGCGAAAACCAAGGTCGTAGTTCGTGCCTTCTTCCGCTTCCAGTTCCAAATTGATATTGCTCCCGCTCGGCAACAGTTCGGCCGAGGTAGGCGGCGAAAACCCCCTGGAGACACTGGTATATACAGTGAAGCTGGCAAACTTGCGGGCAATGGCGAGGCGTGGTGTAACCTGGTCATTCAGCGTTCGGTCCTGGCGGGGGAGGGGACGTGGCGCCAGCCGCCGGAACTGAAGCTTCGAACCATTCAGCGATGCACCGGCGGTAAATTCCCATTCTTTCAGGGAAAGGTTACCCTGTAAAAAAACAAAGGACTGTCCAATGCGGATGTCATCCTCCGATTGAATGCTGTCGGCTTCGCCACCCACGTTTTTATATACAGTAGACGTGGAAAAATTCTGTTGCAGCTCGCCACCCAGTGAAAGGTCAAGGACAGCACCTGTCCAGTTTTTTTTCGCTGTAAATACCGTACGGCCACCCACATGCGGTTCTACTCCTTTTCCGTAATTACGGATGGTGGGGTTACGCAATTCTGTAAACGAAGCATACGCCACCGATTGGTTGGTAATGCCGGCCGTTAGTTTTTGGGTCAGGCTGGCGCCTGCCAAAAATGTTTTCTGGTAAATGGCTGCCCTGCTTTGTGCGGCACTGGGAAAACCGCCGCCGCCCGGCCGCGATGCACTTGGATTGGCGTCATATTCAGCCTTGGTAAGAGCACCCGGTGTCTGGTAATAAAGATCGCTATAAAGAAAGGTGGTTTTCAACACCTGGCTTTCGCCGAGTTTGTGGTGCCCCGACCAGCTCAGGATGTTTCGCCGCAAGGCAGAATGGTCGCGGTAGCCATCACTTTGCTGGTGCTGAAAACCAAGCCGGCTTCTGTTTTCGCCGCTACCTGTTGTAATGCCGGCGTAGGCATTGTGCAACCCAAAACTTCCAGTGGTGTATTCGGCCGTTACGTTGGGTCTTTCATTTGGGCTTGCCCCTTCAATCAGGAGCACACCGCCCGTTCCGGCGCCGTACAAACTGCTGCCCGGTCCTTTCAGGATCTCAACAGAATTAAAATTGTAATAACCCAGTCCGTTAAGATAGGTATGTCCGCCCGGGTCGGTAAACGGGATGTCGTTGTAATAAACTTTTACGTTCCGCACACCAAAAGGCGATCGCAACGAACTGCCGCGAATGTTAAAACGATAACTTCCCGGCGACCTTTCTTCCATGCGAACACCTGCAACCGTATTCATAGCGGCTACGGCTGATGCCGGGCTAAAGCGGTTGAGCATTTGCTTGTTGATGAAGCCTACAGCCGCTGGCACGTCTTTTAATTTTCGCACCTGTCCGTAGGCTGAAACTTCTACTGTTGACAAGGTAGTTACGGTAGAGTCGTCTTGCTGCGCAAATAAGATCGGGGAAAAAGAACTGCCTAAAACGAGAAGGACAAATTTTCGAATGAGCATTGGTGTGGCACAATTCATGTTCAAATGATAAGGGAGATAATCTTTAAAACATCAAAAATACATTCAAATGGCAGGACGTGGAGATAACAACAAAAACGGTACGTCGGGCAGCGGTGCCAGCAATCAAAGCATGCAAGGCATGAAAGGTGGCCAACAGGAAAAAGCATCACACGGAAAGCAAACAAGTGGAAAGCCTTCCGTTCCGCAAAAGGAGAGTCGCGACCAGGATGCTAACCGCAACACAAGTGTTCAGCCCGAAAACGACTAACACAAAAGAATAACAAGGTTTGGTCCCGCCGCCCTGGCGGGACTTTTTTATGGTAACCGAAAACGAAACAGTAAGTTTTGCGATTTGTAGCAATTTCCGATACGCATTGCCGGCACCGCAGCCTCAAACCTCCGAAAGGGGATGTGCTCCTGCATGCCGGTGACATTTCTTACCGAAGTACCCGGCAAGAGATCATTGATTTTTTAGATTGGTTTGGCAAGCAACCTTTCGCCTATAAAATTTTTATTGCCGGCAATCACGACTATTTTTTCGAACGCCAACAGCGTGCCCTTATCCAGGGGTTGATGCCCAACGGTGTTTTTTATTTAAAGGATGAAGGGATGACGATAGAGGGAGTCCGCATCTGGGGTTCTCCCTACACACCCTGGTTTTACCGGTGGGCCTTCAACAAGCAGAGAGGACCCGCTATGGCAAAACACTGGAATAGCATTCCATCAGAAACCGATATTCTTTTGACGCATGGCCCGGCCTATGGCTTACTTGACCAGGTGCTGAACGAGCAGCATGCCGGTGACCGTGATCTGTTGAAAAAGATTCTGGAAATAAAGCCCAAAGTGCATGTGTGCGGGCATATACATGAGGCCTATGGCGTGACGAACCGGTTTGGGATCAAGTTTATCAATGCCTGCATCTTAAATGAATCCTGTGAACTGGCTAACAAACCAATTGTGTTTGAACTGGCGGCTCATCTGCCCGGGAAACCAAAATCTGAACTTCCCGAAAAGGCGTAAAACGGTTTTATATGCATACATAGTGGCCAACTTTTTGCAAAAATATGGATGAACACTTTGTCGATGTTCAAACATTGATTAGATTTACCCACTAAAACCAACATTATGGCAATTACCTGGACATTAGACCCTGCGCACTCGGAAATTCAGTTTAAGGTGAAACACTTGATGATCACTACCGTTACCGGTTATTTCAAAAAGTTTGACCTGCAGGTGGAAACAGAGACCGATGATTTTACCACGGCCAAAAAAATTGAGTTCACCGCCGACATTGACTCGATTGATACCAACAATGACCAACGGGATACGCACCTGAAGTCTGCAGATTTTTTTAATGCCGAAGAGCACGGTCAGCTTCGTTTTGTGGGGAAAGGATACAGTGCTGATGGCGATGAAGGCACGCTGGAAGGAGACCTGACCATTCGCGGTACAACAAAGCCCATCAAATTAAAAGTAGAATACGGCGGCATTGTGGTTGACCCTTATGGGCAAACCAAAGCCGGTTTTACCGTTACAGGCAAGATCAGCCGGAAAGAATACGGGCTAACCTGGAATGCCGTGACCGAAGCCGGGCAGGTAGTGGTGAGCGACGACATCCGCATTCTTTGTGAAATTCAGCTTGTTAAGCAAGCATAAATAAGGGAAAAGCGGTATCGCCGATGGGCAGCCGCTTTTTTTAACACAACTAATTTTCACCAAATAAACGCAGAACCTTACCTTAGCCCGCTATGACAGTAGAACAAATCGAGCAATTTCTGAGCAGGGAAGAAGTTCCTCAAGGAAAAATCATCCGTTTTGAGATGAAGAAACGTAACCCCGTTCGCGGATTGATCGTAAAAGGAAAAGATTACAACGAATTAAAAGGCAAAAACTTCTGGCGCATCGTTACCCAGACGCACCTGCAGGAGTACGGCAAAACGCAAAACATCAACCTCGCAAAGATTTTCAGCGGTACTGAATTTGCCAAGCTTTCTTTTGTCAGCAACAAAGCCGAAGAATAAGCTCTTTCCCTTTCCGGGGCATAGGCAACCATGCCGAATATGCCTGTTTGCACCTATTTTTGTGCCTGCTAAAAAAGTAGGTAGTAACAGGCTTGTGCAAATGCAAGGCTTGTTACCCTGACAATATATCGCCATGGTTGTTATTCTCATTTTTTTTGTACTGCACTGGTACCTTTCCCTTTTTGCACAAACCTTTTTCCACCACCGGTATGCAGCGCACCGCGCCTTTACCATGAGTAAAGGCTGGGAGTGGTTTTTCTTTGTGTATTCGTATATCACGCAGGGCTCTTCGTATATGAGTCCAAGGGTTTACGCCATTCTGCACCGCATTCACCATGCCTATACCGATACGGAACATGACCCGCATTCGCCGCAATACGACAAAAACCTGGTGAGCATGATGGTGCGTACATCGGTGACGTATGTAAAGATCATGAAGAACAAGTTCCCGGTGGAAGAGCGGTTTTTAAAAAATGTACCGCAGGTAAACTGGCTCGACTGGTGGGGCAATACCTGGTATTCCCGCATTCTTTGGTCGGCGGCTTACACCTGGTTTTACGTGGCATTTGCCCCGTCGGCCTGGTGGTATATTCTGATTCCCGTTCACATCCTGATGGGCCCAATCCATGGTGTTGTCATTAACTGGTTTGCACATAAATATGGTGAGGTGAATTTTGAAACCGACAATACTTCTAAAAACCTCTTTAAAGTAGATATGCTGATGCTGGGAGAGGGGTACCACAACAATCACCACAAATACCCGAGCCGCAGCAACTTCGCTGCCAGGCGGGGTGAATTCGACCCAGTGTATCCCATTATTCGCGTATTGAATAAATTAAAGGTGATACGGATCATCAATCCTGCTTAACACCAGTTGCTTCGATTGCTGCTATAATTTTTTCGGCGTGCTCCCTTGAGTTTTCAATAAACAGCCGATGCGTGTTCATGCCACCGCAGATAACACCTGCCAGGTAAATGCCGGGTACATTGGTCTCGTGTGTTTCTTCGCTATACGTTGGTTTGCGTACAGGGTCGTCACTTAATTCAATTCCCAGTTTTTGTAAAAAAGAAAGATTGGGCTGGTAACCTGTCAGCGAAAGCACCCAGTCGTTTTCCAGCGTAATAACGCCGCCCGGTGTTTGCACCACAATTTCATCTTCCCTTATCTCTGTTACCATCGAGTTGTAATAAGCTTTAATGGAACTTTCGGCAATACGGTTTTCAATGTCGGGTTTTACCCAGTACTTTACCCGCTTGCCAATTTCCGGTCCGCGAATGATCATGGTAACGTCGGCCCCTTTGCGCCAGGTCTCCAGTGCCGCATCCACGGCCGAGTTTTGCGCACCTACAACCGCCACTTTTTGAAACGCATAATAGTGCGGATCATCGTAGTAATGTTTCACCTTCGGCAGGGTTTCGCCAGGTATATCCAGGAGGTAGGGAATATCATAAAAGCCGGTAGCCACAATAATGGCCTCTGCTTCGTAGGTAGTTTTATTGGTTTTAATTGAGAAATGATCTTCTTTGTTGACAGCCACCACTTCTTCAAACAAGTGGATATTAATTTGATGATCCTGCGTCACCCGCCGGTAGTATTCCAGGGCCTCGGCACGCTTTGGTTTGGGATTGTTGGAGATGAAGGGAACGCCACCAATTTCCAGTCGTTCCGACGTGGAAAAAAAGGTCATGTTTACCGGGTAATTGTATAATGAATTGACCAGCGTTCCTTTTTCAAGCACTAAATAACGAAGGCCTCTTTTTTTTGCTTCTAGCGCACAGGCCAGGCCAATAGGGCCGCCGCCAATAATGATCACCGAATACTGCTTGCTCAAATCCTTTCTTTTTATGAAGATACGGGTGGAAAAACTTTGGCTCCTTTCATCACGGTTACCGGTGAGCCATCGGCAAGGAAAACGGATTGCGGTAGTTGCGAAAGTGCTTCGGCAAACTGCGGACCATACAAGGCTTCGGTATGGCAGTTAATGGAAAAGCGGCGCACCTTGTGTATGCCCCAACTGGGATGTAAAACTTGGTAAGTGCCGGAGCATGTTTGGTCTACAAACGTATAGCCCCAGTAGTGTTCGGTGATGAACTCTTCTTCGGAGCCCTGCACAAGCGGCGACGCTGTTTTATCGGCAACGGCTTCCATGTAATTCCATTCATTCCCCACCTTCCACTGGTAATTGACGGTAAGGCCATCGGCACCCAGTGTCCAGTGGTGCTTCATCGGGTGGGTGGCGTACCTCTCACCATAAAATGTATTGGCCACAAACGTAATGGCGCTTTTGGGAACGATCTCCTTGATAAAAACAACACCGCGTTTCCAGCCGCCGTCTTCTTTGTACCGCACATAAAAGCGCAGGTTCACTTCTTCAAAGTTGCGGTGAAAGGGGATGGGCATTCCCAACAGCTTTGTGTTGGCAAATAAAAATCCTACGAGGCTCACATAATGGTTACCGTTATGTGTGTCCAATTCGGTGGCACAGGGAAGAAAGGGTTTCAACACGGCCGGATCGATTAGATAATTAGCCATCAGGAGGTTTCGCCACTCGGCCGTTAAAAAGGGTTTGGGCATGGCGCAAAGTTAGCACAGGAGAGAGGTGGCGAAAGAGGAGAGTAGCGAAAGTTGTTTTTTGATCGCCGGCGGGAAATTGCCGTGCCAACAGGCAATGCAGGCGTTACAAAACTTGTTAAGCCTGTTTTAACATTGTAAAAAACAGGCCATCAGGCCATTGCCATATTGTCCTGAAAGCTTACTTTTGCCGCCAAATAAAGTAAAAAACAAAAACCGGCATCTATCCGGGGTGCCTACAAAATTGTTAACGATGTCATTAACCACAGAAAAAAAAGCAAGCATTTTCACCCAGTTTGGCGGTGCGGCAAACAACACCGGTTCTATCGAAGGACAAATTGCCCTGTTGACTGAGCGTATCTCTCAAATCTCTGCGCACCTGCAGCAGAACAAAAAAGACTTCTCTACCCACCGCGGATTGATGCAACTGGTTGGTAAGCGTCGTCGCTTGTTGAATTACTTATCCAAGCACAACCTGCAGGGATATCGCCAATTGATCGAGAAATTAGGTATCAGGAAATAAGCACTATATTCAGCAGAAACCCTTCCGCAACCGGAAGGGCTTTTTGCTTTACATACCTCATTTTGCCTGCTGTAATCACAACATCTGTTTGCGTTCCCGGGAGCCCTGTGCTCTCTCCAACCAAACGCCAACCCCAAACCTGAATCATGTTAACGCAAAAATTCTCCAAAACATTTGATATTGGTGATGGCCGCGAGATAACGATCGAAACCGGTCGTTTGGCCCGCCAGGCTGATGGCGCCGTAACGGTGCGCATGGGCAACAGTATTTTGCTGGCAACCGTTGTTGCCACCCAAGAACCCAAAGAAGGCCAGGACTTTTTCCCGTTGAGTGTCGACTACATGGAAAAAATGGCCTCTGCCGGTCGTATTCCCGGTTCTTTCTTTAAACGCGAAGGCCGCCTGAGCGAATCTGAGATCCTTATCTCAAGGTTGATCGACCGTGCCCTTCGTCCCCTTTTCCCCGAAGATTACCTCTGCGAAGTGCAGGTGATTGTAACGCTGATCTCTTCCGACGAGCAGATCCTGCCCGATGCCATGGCTTGCCTGGCCGCTTCGGCAGCCCTGGCGGTTTCTGATGTTCCCATTAAAGAAGTGATCTCTGAAGTAAGGGTTTGCAAGATCAACGGCGAATACAAGATCAATCCTTCCCGTACCGAAATTGAAAGCGCTGAACTGGACTTTATTATTGCCGCCACGCAGGACAACATCATGATGGTGGAAGGTGAAGCCAAAGAGTGCAGCGAAGACGAACTGGTAAAAGCCCTCGAAGTGGCACACGATGCCATTCGCATCCAGATCAAAGCGCAGCAAGATCTCCGCGAAATGGTTGGCGTTACCGGCAAGCGTGATTATCCAAAACCGCCGTCTAACGACGACCTGCAAAAGCGGGTGTACGAACTGGGTAAAGAAAAAATGGAGCAGTTGTCAAAAGGCAATCTGCCCAAGCAGGAAAGAAAAGAAACCTACAAGGCTATCGGCGAAGAGATCCTGCTGACACTGGCCAAAGAAGCCAACCTGCCTGAAGGCGAGGAAGTGGCTTCCGATGTGAAAAAGCTTGTCAAAAAATACCTTTCTGACCTGCAATATGATGTGGTTCGGGACATGATCCTGAATGACCGTGTTCGTCTCGATGGCCGTGGCTTGGAAGACGTTCGTCCGCTGGACATGGAAGTGGACATCCTGCCCACGCCACACGGCGCTGCTCTGTTTACAAGAGGAGAGACCCAATCGCTGACAACTGTTACCCTGGGTACGCCGCTTGATGAACTGCTGGTAGAAACTGCTGGTAAGTCTTTCGATTCCAAATTTTACCTGCATTATAATTTCCCTCCCTTTTCAACAGGTGAGGTAAAGTTTCTTCGTGGCGCCAGCCGCCGGGAAATTGGTCACGGTAAACTGGCCGAACGTTCCCTGAAGCAAATGATGCCGAACGAAGAATATCCGTACACCGTTCGTGTAGTGAGTGATATCCTCGAGAGCAACGGTTCGTCTTCAATGGCGACGGTTTGTGCCGGTTCGCTGGCCCTGATGGATGCTGGTGTTCCTCTGCCCAAGCACGTTGCCGGTGTGGCCATGGGACTGATCACCAAGGAAGGAAAGTACGCGGTACTGACCGATATCCTGGGCGACGAAGATCACCTGGGTGATATGGACTTTAAAGTGACGGGTACACGGGATGGCATTTGTGGTATCCAGATGGATATCAAAGTAGATGGCCTGAGCATGGAGATCATGCGCAATGCCCTGGAGCAAGCCCGCCGTGGCCGTATGCACATCCTGGATGCCATGTATAACTGCATGCCGGAAGCCCGCAGCGATGTGAAGCCGCATGCACCGCGGATGGTGAAAATGTTCATCGACCGTGAGTTCATTGGCGCCGTGATCGGGCCTGGTGGTAAGATTATCCAGGAGATCCAGCGTGAAACCGGAACGACCATCAACATTGAAGAAAAGAACAACCAGGGTGAGGTTAGCATCTTTGGTACCGATAAAGAAAAAGTAGACAAAGCACACAGGTGGATACTGGGCATTGTAGCTGTTCCGAATGTGGGTGATGAATACGAAGCGATTGTAAAATCGATCATGCCCTATGGTGCGTTTGTAGAATTCCTGCCGGGCAAACAAGGCTTGCTGCACATTTCAGAAGTAAGCTGGAAGCGGCTGGATACGCTGGAAGGTGTGCTGAACGAGAACGACAAGATCAAAGTGAAACTGACAGGCACCGATCCTAAGACCGGTAAGTTCAAGCTTTCCCGCAAAGTATTGCTTCCAAAACCTGAAGGCATGCAAAGCAGTGGCGACAGGGGAGAAAGAGGTGAAAGAGGCGAAAGGGAAAACCGTGAATTCCGGGAACGTCCAAGACTGGAACGCAACCAGGGTGGTGGCAACGGCCAGCGACGCGAAGAAAAAGGCGAGCAAAGACCCCAGCAAGATCCTGAACAGGAAAACCAATAAGCTGGTTTCTCATAAAACTTCAAGGCTGCCGCAAGGCAGCCTTTATTTTTGCAGCATGAAGCACATTCAACTCCAGATCATTGCCAACGAACACCAGCAGGAAGAACTGATTGCACTGCTTGATGATTACCATCCAACAGGCTACGAGCAAACCGAAGAACACCTGCATGCGTATTTTGAAGAAGATGGCTTTGAGGAGGCTTCGGTGAAAGAAGTGCTTTCCGGTTATACGTACACGTTAACCGAGATCGATGAGCAAAACTGGAACGCTGTATGGGAGCAGAATTTCCAACCCGTGGTGGTGGATGATTTCTGTGCCGTCCGTGCACATTTTCACCAACCCATCACCGGTGTTGCCCACGAAATACTCATCACGCCTAAAATGAGTTTTGGAACAGGCCATCATGCCACAACCTACATGATGATGGCACAAATGCGTGATATCGATTTTAAAGAGAAAACGGTTTTCGACTTTGGCACCGGTACCGGTATTCTTGCCATATTAGCGGAAAAGTTGGGTGCCGAAAATATTACGGCTATCGATGTGGATGACTGGAGCATTGAGAACACAAAAGAAAACAGTGAACAAAATAGCTGCAGCCGCATTTCGGTTTCGTTGTCATCACAACTTCCAAACGAACAATTCGATATAATTCTTGCCAACATCAACAGGAATGTATTGCTGGATTATATGCAAGGCCTGGCTGCCATCAGCAAAAAACAATGCATTGTTTTATTGAGTGGCTTGTTGCAGGCCGATGAAGAAGTGATCATGCAAGCAGCCGCTTCTCATGGCTTTCAATTGAAAAAAAAACTTGACCGTAACGGTTGGATATCCCTGCTGCTTTTGCACAGTGATGAGGCGGTTTGAAATTAACACCATTTCCTCGCAGGTTTGGTTATCTTTGCCGTTCAACTAGGCATTGCACATGAATGAGATTTTCCTGATCGTATTGGCTTATTTAATAGGCAGTATCCCTACTGCTGTATGGACAAGCAGGGCATTCTTTGGAATCGATATTCGTGATTACGGCAGCGGTAACGCGGGTGCCACCAACACCTATCGTGTGCTTGGCGCCAAGTGGGGCACATTTGTAATGATTGTTGACATGCTCAAAGCCCTTGTAGCCGTAAAGCTTGCTTTCTTTCTTCCTTACGAAGCCCACGGAGAATTTTACCTGATCAACATGCAACTAGGCCTGGGCCTGGCCGCGGTTGTCGGTCACATCTTCCCGGTTTGGGCCGAATTCCGGGGCGGTAAAGGCGTTGCCTCACTTTTCGGAATGGTTCTCGGCATTCAGCCCAACGTAGCGCTTTGCTGTGTGGGTATTTTTATCCTTGTATTGTATGCAACTCGCTGGGTTTCGCTTAGCTCTATCCTGGCCTCCGTTGCTTTCCCCATTTTTATCCTGTTTATTTTTAATGAGCCCGAAACGCTCTACCGCGTGTTTGCCATTGCCGTTGCTTTATTGGTATTGCTTACGCACCAAAAGAACATCGGCCGTATCATCAAAGGCAACGAGAACAGGCTTCCTATCTTAAAGCACCGCGACCGCCGTCGCCAGCGTGACCAGCAGGAATAAGCTTCTCTACAGAAGGTCTTTTCAGGCAGGATTACGCCAACCTATAATGCTAATTAACAGATGACCCCGTTTCGGTCAGTGTAGGGTATTTTCTTTTGGTATAATCATTGGATTGGACAACTATAAATCATAAGAAATGGTACGCAGAATTTTGACCCTATTTGTAGCAGCAGCCACAGTCGTTGCCTGTTCTACAAACCAGATCACTGGTAGAAATCAACTTAGCCTTGTTCCTGCCGAACAGCTCAACCAAATGGCGCAGCAGGAATATCAATCTTTTCTCAGCCAGAACAAGGTGGTAAATGCTTCCGCCGATAAAGACGCTGCGATGGTACGCCGCATCGGCAACCGTGTCGCCAGCGCCATTACACAATATTTCAGCAGCAAAGGCCAAAAGTTGGAAGGATACAACTGGCAATTTAACCTCATTGCCGATAATTCGGCCAACGCCTGGGCCATGCCTGGTGGTAAGGTGGTAGTTTACACCGGTCTTTTACCCATTACCCAAAATGAGGCCGCATTGGCAGTAGTTATGGGGCATGAGGTTGCACACGCCGTACTGGAACATGGCGGCGAACGCATGAGCCAGGGACTGGTGCAGCAACTGGGTGGTGTAGCCCTCTCGGTGGCACTGGCCAACAAACCAGCCGCTACGCAAAACCTGTTTTTACAAGCGTATGGTGTAGGATCCCAGGTAGGTGTGTTACTGCCTTTCGGCCGCAAGCAGGAGCTGGAAGCCGACCGCTACGGGTTGATCTTCGCAGCGATGGCCGGTTACAACCCAAGGGAAGCCATTCCGCTGTGGCAACGCATGGAAGCCGCCAGTGGTGGCAACAAACCCCCGGAATTTATGAGTACGCACCCTTCGGAAGGCCGCAGGATCGAACAATTACAGAAATACATGCCGGAAGCTTTGCAATATTATAAGCCTGGAACTGCCAGTCGCTAAGGGCCTTAACAAGCTAAAAATCCCGCCAAATCTAGGTTTGAGCGGGATTTTTAATGTATTCTAATTTGGAAGGGGGGGTGGAATGTACTATCTTTGCACAACATTTCGAAAAAGTTCTCAACGTTCTTTTCTTTATTGATTGTTAACCAATAAAATTACGTATGTCTCAAACAATTTTAGACAAACTCGCTCTAAAAAACGAAAAAAACATTTTAATCCAAGGTCTACCCTCATCAATAGAAAAGCAATTCGCAAAACTCTCTTTCGCAAAGAATCTCACTCCGCTCTTAAAATCACGTAAGCTTGATTTTGCGCTGATCTTTGCTGTTAGCGAAAACCAGTTGAACAGTATCCTCACGGATATCATGGGCGCTGTAAAAGATGAAACCCGCCTTTGGGTGGCGCATCCGAAGGTAACGTCCAAAATCAGTACCGACCTGAACCGTGACAGCAGCTGGAGCCGCCTGAATGATATTGGTTACGAAGCAACAGAAACCATTTCACTCGACCACGTTTGGCAGGCTATCAGCTTTATCAAAGGGGAAGTGGAACTGGTAGAAGAGATCAAAGTAGAAACGAAAAAAGCAAAAAAGGCAGTCGCTGCTTAATAGATTCGTCAAAATGAAAAATGACCACCAATCGGTGGTCATTTTTTTTATAATGTGGCAGAACTGGTCTTAGTTGTCAAGGTTTGAAAGGAAAAATCCTTCCTTGTGTAAGATTGTTTGTGCCGGGATGGGCGTCAGAAGCGAATCCTTCAGGAGTTTCTCAACAAGCCGCAGTTGCTGATCCTGGTCGCCGGATTGTGCGATCAGTTTCCAACTCTCAATTTTCATGAGGGCACGCTGGCTGGTTTTCGTCACGTGACGTTCCAGCCATTCGTAACGTTCGGCAAGGTACAATTGATGATTTCTAAAATAAGCATGCATAGGTAGAAGATTTGTGTGTGTCTATTATCGGAACAAATTAAACAGAAAAAGTTTAATTCCACACTGCTAAAATGCAAACAAGGCCCTGACTTAGCCCAACGCAGAAAAAAGCCTGATGAAATCTCACCAGGCTTCGATGTATCACCAAATAAGGGAAAAGTGCACCATCTTTTTAGTAAAATGACATTTTACAACGAGCAATCGGGCAGTTGAAAGAATGTCAGCAAATGTTTTCTTCCAACTTACACCATCGCTTCTTCTGCCGACCTGTTATACTCTTCTGCAAGTTTACGCTGCAGTTCATAGCTTACCGGCTGGTAACTGTCAAAGTGCATCTTAAATTTGGCCCTGCCCTGTGAAATGGAGCGCAGGGTAGAGGAGAAGTCGTGCATTTCTGCCAGCGGCACTTTTGCAATTACTTTTTGAAAATGGCCCTCGGTATCAATCCCTTCCACCATGCCCCGCCGGCTTTGCAGGTCACCCATCACACCGCCGGTCAAGTCTTCCGGACAAAGTACCTCAACTTGGTAAATAGGTTCCAGCACCTGCGGATCGGCTTTTTGAAAAGCATCCTTAAAGGCCATAATGCCGGCAATCTTAAACGATATATCGTTGGAATCAACCGGGTGCATTTTGCCATCGTATACGCAAACCCTCACATCCCGCACATAAGAACCTGTCAACGGGCCTTCGTGCATTTTTTCCATCACACCTTTTAAGATGCTGGGCAGAAAGCGGGTGTCGATGGCGCCGCCCACAATACAATTATAAAAGACCAGTTTGCCACCCCATTCCAGGTCAAAGGACTCGCGGCCGCGAACGGTAATGCCAGCGGGGTCCGGCATGCCATCGTAAAACGGTTCGATACGCATGTACACTTCGCCAAACTGGCCGGCACCACCGGACTGTTTTTTATGCCGGTAATTCGATTCAGCCATTTTGCGGATGGTTTCGCGGTAGGCGATCCTGGGCTTGCCAAACTTCACGGCCACCTTGTGCAGGGTCTCTATTTTCCATTTGGCCACGGCCAGGTGCATATCGCCTTGGCAATGAAGCAGTGTTTGTTTTAATTCTTTTGACATTTCTACCACCAGCGTCGGGTCTTCTTCCCGCAACTGGTGGAGCGCCTGCGAAAGCTTTTCCTCTTCGCCTTTGTTTACCGATTCAATGCAATAAGTAACATTGGAAGAAGGGAATTCGATTGGCGTCAGCTCGTAATTTTTGCCCTTGCTGTGCAGGGTGTTGTTGAAATGGGTGTTCCGCAACTTTAAGGTGGCACCGATATCGCCGGCTACCAGCTCCTGCACGGGAATGCGTTTGTTGCCCTCCATCAAAAACAACTGGTTGATCTTTTCAACAACGCCGTTGGCCTCATTCACCAGCTCCATCCCGGTTTTGATGGTGCCCGAATACACTTTAAAAAACGACATGTCGCCAACATGCGGCTCAGAAATGGTTTTGTAAATAAAAATGCAGGGCGGTCCATCGGCATGGCAGGAGAGTTCTTCTCCTGATTTTGTTAACTGCGGTGGCATTTCGTTGGCGCTCGGGCAAACATTGTCAATAAAGCCCATCAGCCTTCCGCTGCCCATGTTGCGGGTGGCGCTGAGGCAGAACAGTGGAAAGATATCATGAGCGATCATGGCTTTTTTCATGCCTTCTTTCAGCTCGTCCTCTTCCAGTTCGCCCTTGTCAAAATAGATCTCCATTAGGGCTTCGTCGTTACTGGCAACCGCTTCCACCAGTTCTTTGTGCAGGTTGTCGGCACGCTCTTTTTCATCGTCCGGTATCGGCAGCTTCTCCGGCTTACCGCCCGTATCGTGAAATTTATACATGGTCATGCGCAGCACATCGATGATCTCGTGAAAGCCGGCACCTTGTTGCCGTGGGTATTGCACAACGGTGACCTTGTTGCCAAAATGATCTTTGGCCTGCTGCACGGTTTTGTCAAAATCCGCAGCATCTTCATCCAGCTTGTTCACTGCAAAGATCATCGGCGTTTTAAACGTCTCGGTGTATTCCCAAATAATGTCGGTGCCCACTTCCACACCTGTTGCTGCGTTGAGCAGCATCACGCCGGTATCGGCCACCCGCAGCGCAGACAGTACTTCGCCTACAAAATCATCATAGCCCGGTGTGTCCAGGATATTGATCTTGTAGCCACGCCATTTGGTGTGCATGAGTTTTGAAAAGATCGTGTTGCCACGTTCCTGTTCCAAAGGGTGATAATCGCCAACCGTGTTGGCTTCTTCAATGGTGCCGCGCCGGCTAATCAGGCCGGCCTCAAAGAGCATGCATTCCGCCAACGTTGTTTTGCCGGAGCCGGCGTGGCCCAGCAAAACAATATTTTTTACGTGTGAAGTATCAAATTCTGCTGCCATACGTTTGCGTTTTTAGGTGAGGCAATAAGGGGAGGGGCCTAC
Source organism: Flavisolibacter longurius (assembly GCA_013327885.1). Lineage (GTDB taxonomy): Bacteria > Bacteroidota > Bacteroidia > Chitinophagales > Chitinophagaceae > Flavisolibacter. The sequence goes on from JABUMY010000018.1 coordinate 65,756, forward strand.
CATTTGGTAAGCAAGGTGGAAGAGGCGTTGCTTCCAGTTTTAGCAACTGGTGTGGTTGATGAAATTGCGGAAGTCATCACGAAGCTCCTGCAAGGTATTTTCCAGCGCCAGGAACTCATTGAGAAGGTGCTCATGCTCGGCATACACCTCTTCTCCTGCTGTTTCCAGGGCTACCTTTCGTTCGTGTGTTTTGATGGTTTGTTTTAAGTCGTGAATGTTGCGAAGCTGAATGTCGAACTGGTTTTGAAAGCGTTCGACCTTGGTGAGGAGGTCTTTCGTAAGCGATTGTTTACACGTTTCTGTCAGGGCTTTTTCGCAATTATGAAATTCTTCCCGGTAATTGCGAAGGATCTGCCGCCATTCTGAGCATTCTGCTGAAAGTTGTGAGATCTCTGTTTGAACCATGAGGTAAAAGTTTAAAGGTTAAGAAAAAAGATTTTCAAATTCACTTTCCTCCCGGTGTAGATGGTATCCTAAATTTAGACCCGTTTACAGAGAAAAGAAATTGTTTTTTATCAGGTATTTTTTTTAAATTATCAGCTAGCAGGCTGATTAATTTCATTGTTTTTCTGCCCATCTTAAACGATAGTAACAACAGAATGTTTTTATTCCGGTTTGCTGCCAGCGGTGCTATATTTGGGGGTTCGTGATCACGCAAAACACCATACAGCAGATTCTTTCGCGGCTCGACATCATTGAAGTTGTGGGCACCTTTGTAAAGCTCAAAAAACGCGGCGCCAATTACCTCGGCAATTGTCCTTTTCATAACGAGCGAACCCCTTCTTTTACCGTATCACCGAGCAAAGAAATTTTTAAGTGTTTTGGTTGTGGCAAAAGTGGCAACACCGTCTCCTTTTTAATGGAGCACGAAAAGCTTACATACGCCGAAGCGCTTCGTTGGCTGGCAGCCCGCTACAATGTGGAGGTGGAAGAAACCGAAACCTCTCCTGAACAAAAGCTGCAGCAGCAGACGGCAGAAAGCCTTCATATCATCAACGCCTTTGCCCAGGGCTTTTATGCAAAGCAGTTATTGGAAACCGATGCAGGCATTGCCAATGGCCTCAGCTACCTGCAGGAGCGGGGCTTTTCAAAAGAGATCATTGCCAAGTTTGGGTTGGGATATGCGCCGGACAGCCGGGATGCGTTTACCAGCGAAGCCATTGGCGAACAATACAACAAAGAGCTGCTGCAACGGGCCGGCCTTGTGGTGGAACGCCACGGGCAATTGCAGGACAATTACCGCGACCGCATTATCTTTCCCATACACAACAACAGCGGGAAGGTCATTGGCTTTGGTGCCCGCTTGATCAAAAAAAACGACAAGGCACCGAAATACATCAACACACCGGAGAACGAGCTTTATGTAAAAAGCAAGCTTCTTTACGGAACCTATTTTGCACGGCAGGCCATTGATAAAAAAGACGAATGCTTTTTGGTGGAAGGCTATACCGATGTGATCTCGCTGCACCAGGCAGGCATTGAGAACGTGGTGGCCAGTGGCGGCACATCGTTGACACGAGACCAGCTTCGGCTGATAAAAAAGTTTACGTCCAACCTTACTATTATTTATGATGGTGATTCGGCCGGTGTAAAAGCCGCTCTCCGCGGACTAGACCTTGCACTGGAAGAAAGCCTGAACGTAAAGCTGGTATTGATTCCTGATGGGGAAGACCCGGACAGTTATGTGCGGAAAGTAGGTGCCGCCCGTTTCAACCAGTTTGTACAGGAAAATAAAAAGGACTTTATTCTTTTCCAACTGGATGTTTTGCTGAAGGATGCCGGGAATGACGCTTCCAAGAAAGCCGAGGTGGTGAACCTGGTGGCGGAGACGGTTTCCAAGGTGGATAAAACCGAAGATTTTACCAAGCAGCAGGATTATATCCGCCTTTGCTCACAATCGCTCAAAATTGATGAAGCGGGGTTTACCACGCTTGTCAACAAGTTTATCCGTAACCGTCTTTCTTCCGATAAAAAGCTGCCGTTTGAAGAAGCGGTTTACCACGAGGAAAACGCACAGAAAGCAGCCGTAAACGAATACGACGATACTACCTTTGAATTGCTGTTCAAAGATGAGCTGCAGGAGAGGGAAGTGGCCAGGGTGCTGCTGGAACAGGGGGGCAAACCGTGGGAAGACGGGCAGTTGACAGCCGACTATATTTTTTCGGAATTGCCCGAAGATGACCTGTTTGAAAACGAAACCGTGCTGCGTATCCTCAACGAATACAAAGAGCACCTGGCGCAAAAAGAACCCATCGACAAGAGCTATTTTATCTACCATACCGACAACCAGCTGAGCACCTTTGTGGTGTCGCTTTTCGATTTCCGGTACCAGCAAAGTCCGCGCTGGAAAAGCGACAAGAACCAATCGGCGGGCTACCAGGAGCGGCTGTTCAAGCAAGACTACAAAACCTTTATGAAAACGGTGGATGTAGAAAACCCAACCGCACTGGAAAGTTTTCTGAAGATAGAAGAAGACAAAAGCCACGAAGAGGTGTTGTCGGCCATCACTTACCTGAAGCTGAAAAAAGTAAAAAAGCTACTCTTGCAGAACCAGGCCGATATGGAGAAGGCTACGCCTACCGAACAAATGACGCTTTTCCTTACCCATCATCACCTCAAGCAAATGGAGATGGAACTGACAAGCCGGTTAGGAAGCGTAATTGTGAAATAGGGAAGAAGAGAGGGTTCAGCTTTTCGCTCTAAACTTTTCTTATAGCCTTGCTTTCTTATTCAGCAGAAGAAAAACCTCTCCAAGACAATCAATCAAATGGGAGGGGAGCATAACTTCCATTGAAAATTTTTGCGCCGCCAGGTCACCCGCCCAGCCATGCAGGTAAACGCCAAGTTGGGCCGCTTCGGCAGGAGGATACCCTTGGACCAGCAAAGCCGTGAGAATGCCTGTGAGCACATCACCGCTGCCACCTTTGGCCATGCCGGCATTTCCTGTGCTGTTAAAAAAATCTCCTTCCGGTGTTGCCAAAAAACTGTGGTGGCCTTTCAGTATGATGATAACATTGAGCGCTGCTGCTTTTTCCCTTGCTGTTTGCAGCCGGTCAAAGTCTGATGCATGGTCGCCAAAAAGCCGGTCAAATTCTTTAGGGTGTGGCGTTAAGATGCTGCCCGGCGGCAACTGGTTTGCTAGTTCTTTGTTGAGCGAAAGGATGTTCAAGCCATCCGCGTCAATCACCACCGGCCGCCTGTAGCGGCGAACAAAAAAAGAAAGCAGTTTTTGCGTTTCGGCATGCGTGCCCATGCCGGGGCCGATGCCAATTGCACTAAACCGTTCCACATCGTCAGGAAGTGTGCCGAGGTATTCTTCACCATCACCTGTTAACGTCATTGCTTCCGGCGCTGTTGCTTGTAGTACCGTGTAGCCACAACGCGGTATGAACGCCGTGGTAAGCCCGGCACCAGCGGCCAGGCAAGCCTTTGTTGCCAACACCATCGCACCCATCTTACCCCAGCTTCCGCCCACCAGCAGGGCCTGTCCAAAACTGCCTTTGTGGGCAAACCGGTTGCGCGGCCGGAAAATCTGCCGAATTTTTTGTTCGTCCAGCAGTTGTGGTGTTGGTGGAAGACTTTGCAAAAAGTCTCGATGCAACCCGATAGGGAGAATATGGACCTCGCCCAAATGGGCTGCATTTTCCTGCACCAGCAAGGCTGTTTTGTAACATTCAAAACTCAGGGTGTGCGCCGCCGTTACGGCAACATTGCCCTTGCTGCTTTTATCCATAAACAACCCGCTGGGTAGATCAATGGAAACGATAGAAGCGCCGGCGGCATTGAGATGGTGAACGAGAGCGGCGGCAAGACCTTCCAATGGTTTGTTCAACCCTGAACCATATAGCGCATCCACAAGCAGATCATTTTGCTCGATGCGGGGGAAGTGCGATTCCTCTTGCAGGAAATGAATGGCAGTTATTCCCAGCTTGTGCAAGCGCTGAAGGTTGGCCTGGAAATCATCGCTGCCCTGCTTGCCAAATTCAAGGATGTAAACCGAAACGGCATATCCTTCCAGCAGTAGCATGCGGCCAATGGCCAGCCCATCGCCGCCGTTATTGCCTTTGCCACAAAAAATGCGGATCGCTTTGGGCTTGAAGGACTGCTGTACGAGCCAATTGGTGCAGGCACGGGCGGCCCTTTCCATCAGGTCGACAGAAGTGATGGGCTCATGCTTGATGGTAAACCGGTCCCATTCCCGTACCTGTTCAGCGGTTAAAATTTCCACGCTTAAAAATACGCGGTAACGGGGAAACGGGATACGAGAAACGTCAGACAAGAAAGGTCAAACGGGAAACGTGAGACAGGAAACGTCAAACATCGAACCTCTGACATCGAACATAAAACAGTAAACGGCAAACGTTAAACGGTAAACTACTCATCCTCTTCCACCTTGCTATTACCATAATCGCCAAACGCATCGTAAAGCTTTTTGGCAACGCTGTACACCAGGCGGTTGTAGCGGTTTGATAGGATGATTACCGTTGCTTCTTCAGGCAGGCGTGAAAAGGCCGTGTTGAAGCCATGCCAGTGTCCGTTGTGATAGACCACTTTCTTGTTTTCCTTCTCCGGATAAAAAAGCAGGCGCCAGCCCAGCCCGTAATTGTGCACGCCGGGTTTTTCGTTGCTGTACGCCGTATAGGCAGAGTCCAGGGTTTCCTGCCGCAACACTTTGCCAGCACCGATTGCCTGGTCCCACTTAAGGAGGTCGCGGGGCGTGGAATAAATATTTTTATCGCCGTACGGACCGTCCGAAAAATCAAGAGCCCACACAGCGTTATTGGCCTGGAATGAAAGCATGTACTTTTCCTGCTCGTTCCGGTCGATTACAAACGTATGCTGCATGCCCAGTGGCTTAAAAAAGGTTTTTTGCATGTAGCTGGGAAACGATTCGCCGGTTACTTTTTCCACGATCAGCGCCAGCAAAACAAAATTGGTGTTGCAGTATTGGAAACGCCGGTCCGGGCTGGCTGCTTTGGCAGGTTTCCATTGGATCATAGCGTTCAAAATATCGCTGTTGGTGGCCTGCTGCTGCCGGTTCCAGCCACCGTGTTCCATAAAATAAAGGTATTCGGGCAAGCCGCTGCGGTGATTGAGCAGGGACTTTACCGTAACGCCAGGATAAGGAAAACCCGCAAACCACTTGGTCACCTCATCCTCCATCTGCAGCTTACCTTCTTCCCAAAGTTTCAGCACGGCAGCGGCGGTCATGGTTTTACCGGTGGAAGCGATCTGGAATGGCGTTTCGGCCGTGATGCTGTCCATGCCTTTTATACGGGGATCTTTCAGGCCAATGTATTTTTCATAGACCACCTGGCCTTCTTTGGCTACCAGGATGGCGCCATTGAACGAACCACGCAGCAGGTTCTTCTGCAAAATCTCGTCCACCGAATCGTGGTATTTTTTAACCTCTGCCTCGGAAAGAGCCGGCACAGGGGCTGCGGTTTCACTGGCCAGTACGGGAGCATCATCTTTCTGTGAATGGCAACTGGTTAGGGCAGCAACGAGTACTAAAATTAAAATCCTGTTTTTCAAAAGACACTGATTAAAGAGTGCAAAAGTGGGTAAAAATATTTTCTAAATCCTTACAAATAAAGGTCCAGTCGCAAAAATAACAGCAGCACATGGTTATTTCACAACTTACTGCATCTTTGCGCCATGGAAACCACGAGTTACCCAAGAGAAAGGATTAAAGTTTTACTGCTGGAAAACATCAGCGATACGGCCGTCAGGAATTTTACGCAGAACGGTTATGTTCAGGTTGAAAAGCTGACCAAAGCACTGCCCGAGAATGAACTCATTCAAGCGATCAAAGACATTCACCTGGTGGGCATTCGTTCTAAAACACAGCTTACGGCCAACGTACTGAAGGCAGCAAAAAAGTTGCAGGCGGTTGGTTGCTTTTGTATTGGCGTCAACCAGGTTGACCTGCAGGCGGCCACCGACTGTGGCATCGCCGTTTTTAATGCGCCCTATTCCAACACCCGTTCGGTAGCCGAGCTGGTGATCGGTGCATCGATCATGCTCATCCGCCGGATACCGGATAAAAACAATGCTGCCCACAAAGGGGAGTGGCTGAAAGACGCCAAAGGCAGCTACGAATTGCGGGGAAAAACCCTGGGCATCATTGGCTATGGCAACATTGGCACCCAGGTAAGTGTGCTGGCTGAAAGCCTGGGCATGAAGGTGATGTTTTACGATGTGGAAACAAAACTTCCGCTGGGTAACGCAACAGATGCAAAAACCCTGAAAGACCTCTTGTCGCAGGCCGATATTGTTACCCTGCACGTACCGGAAACGGAGCAAACCAAAAACCTGATCAACAAAAACAATCTTAAATACATCAAAAAAGGGTCGATCATCATCAACTATGCAAGGGGAGAGGTGATGGACCTACCGGCCCTGGCCAAATGTATCGAGTCGGGGCAGGTAGCCGGTGCCGCAGTGGATGTTTTCCCTGTGGAGCCTGAGAAGAACGGTGATGTCTTCCAGTCGCCGCTCCAGGGCCTGCCCAACGTATTGCTGACGCCACACATCGGCGGTTCTACGGAGGAAGCGCAGCAGAACATTGGCGAGGACGTAAGTAACAAGCTGCTCAACTACCTGGAGAAGGGAATAACCTTTGGTTCTCATACCGTGCCAGCACTTTCGCTGCCGCCGCAGGCTGGGTCGCACCGCATCCTGCACATTCACCGGAACGTTCCCGGGGTGTTGTCGGCCATCAACGGCGAGTTGTCGCGACACAAGATCAACATCGTTGGACAGTACCTTAAAACAAATGAAACGATTGGCTACGTGGTGGTGGATGTGGACAAACAACTATCGAAAAAAGCCGAAAGCCTGCTTCGAAATGTTCCGGAAACCATTAAAGTAAGACTGCTTTATTAATTGGTTAAACCTTTAGAATTGAATTCGGTCGTATAAATTAAATAAGCTTATAAATTTGGCAATAGACTAAAAATCAGTCGCTTGAGTGTTTTAAATAAAAAGTCGCAGCGTTGTAAAACTTGTGACTTTTTTATTTCCTGAACGAAAAACAACTAGCTCAACTTCTCACCCAAAAATAAATTTTCAGAAAATATTGAAAATTAGAAATAAACCATTTCCTTTGTGTTGTGAAACTGGAAGAAGCCAAAAGATCATTTATTCAAACCTGGGCCCGGCTAGGCTCGGAGTGGGGCATCAACCGCACCATGGCGCAGGTACATGCCTTGTTGCTGGCGACGGATAAGTCCCTGAGTACGGATGAAGTAATGAAAGAGCTGAGCATTTCCCGCGGCAATGCCCACATGAACCTGCGGGAGTTGATGAACTGGAACCTGGTGTATCGCGAAACAGTGGCCGGGGAGCGGAAAGAATTTTTCCGGGCGGAAAAAGACATTTGGGAGGTGGCGAAGCGTATTGCCCGGGAACGAAAACGCCGCGAAATTGAGCCCTTGTTACGAGAATTGTCGCAAATGCAACAGGTAGATGAGGACAGCCTGGAGGCTAAACAGTTTGTAAAAATGGTGCAGGACATTAACGGCTTTGCGGGCAAGATCGACCAGAGTGTGGAGACCATGCTGAAAGCGGATGAGAACTGGTTCTTTGGCGCCATCCTGAAATTATTGCGATAATTTTTTTTCTATAAACTTTCAAAATTTCCTGAAAATATGAAAAAATTAATAGAGCATGTGATCCTGTACGATGCCGCTTGTCCCATGTGCGACCTTTATACAAAAGGCTTTCAAACAGCCGGGATGCTGGACGAAAATGGCCGTTTGCCTTACCAGGATATGCCTGCCAATCTTGCCTGTTCAGTAAACATGGAACGGTCAGTGAACGAGATAGCCCTGGTCAATTCCACTACCGGCAAGGTTTATTATGGCGTGGAGAGCCTGCTGCAGATCATTGTCCATTCGCTACCGGTTTTGAAGCCTTTGGCAAAAAATAAGGCATTCCTGTTTTTGGTAGATAAACTTTACAAAGCTGTGTCTTTCAACCGGCGGGTGATTTTACCTGCTGTAAAAAAGGAGATGCAGAATCCTGCCTTTGCCCCGTCTTTCAATGCCCGCTATCGGGCTGTCTACATCGTTTTTGCACTGGTGGTTTCAGCATTTGTACTGCACCGGTACAGCTTTTTCTTAAACGCCATTTTGCCAGCCAGCAGCTTTGGGCGGGAAGCGCTTATCTGTACTGGGCAGTTGGTTTGGCAAGGTGCCATGGTTTTTTTCCTGGACCGGAAAAAGTCCTGGGATTACCTGGGCAACCTTATGACCGTATCGCTGGCGGGCAGTCTTTTGTTGGGAGTTGTCATGGCGATTGGCGGCGTATTTGGCATTCAGGATGGCTTTTTCTACCTGGCGCTGTTCGGCCTTACGGTTAGCTTGATGCTGCTGGAACACATGCGCCGGGTGCGCCTGCTGGAAGTAAATGGGATGCTGAGTGCCACCTGGGTACTGTATCGCATTCTGGTTTTGATCATCCTTTATATGTTAGGTTATGCTGGATAAAATTGTATTGGCCGGCGGAAGCGGCTATCTGGGGCAGGTTTTAGCCCATTACTACAGGGACAAAGCAAAGAAGATCATTGTGTTAAGCCGGAAGGCGACGAAAAACAGGTGGCCAAACTGCGAAACGGTTCTTTGGAATGCAGCAACGCGGGGCGACTGGGAAATGGCGCTGGACGGCGCCGACCTGGTGGTGAATCTTTGTGGCAAGAACGTAAATTGCCGTTATACAGCGAAGAACAAAGCGGAGATCTTTCGGTCGCGGTTGGAGCCCACAGCCTTGCTGGGCAAGGCCATCGCTGAAGCTGCACATCCACCCGCGCATTGGATTAACCTGGCATCAGCCACCATTTACCGCCACGCCGAAGACCGTCCGCAGGATGAATGGGAGGGTGATACCGGCACCGGTTTTTCCGTGGAGGTTTGCCAGGCCTGGGAAGAAACCTTCTGGAAGGCCGAAACACCGGGCACCCGGAAAACGATCTTGCGGGTTGGCCTGGTGATGGGTGCCGGCGATGGCGTTTTCCCAAGATTAAAAGGGTTAGTGCTAACAGGCCTGGGCGGACACCAGGGAACGGGCCGGCAGAAAGTTTCGTGGATACACGAGCAGGATTTTGCCCGTGTGGTGAATTGGGTTTGGACGCATAAAAAGACCGGCGTTTACAACTGTACGGCGCCCGGCGTGGTGAGTAACCGTGAACTGATGCAAACGATACGGAAGGCTGTGGGCATCCCGGTTGGACTGCCAACACCGCAATGTTTGTTGGAAATCGGCGCCAGGATCATTGGCACTGAAACCGAATTGGTACTAAAGAGCCGCTGGGTGAACCCAAAACGTTTGCTCGACGAAGGTTTTCAATTCCAGTTTGCAAAAGTGGATCATGCGGTACACGAGATTCTGAGTGCTGGCGGCTAAAGGATTAATGCGGAATTTGTTGGTAAGCTCTGGCCTTTTAGGTTTTGGATTATTGCCTATAATTTATATTATGTTAAGTAAGCCCTTCCCGCACAAGGCTATGCTTGTTTTGATTTTTTTGCCCACGCACCCTTGAGTGGTATTGTAGTAACCAATTGATTTATAGAAGCGTGTCATGGGTAATCCTCCTCTTATGTGTTTACTTTTTGTATGGCTTTGTTGGGGTTATCTGTATGTATGTTTTCTGTGTTCTGTTTTACTATAACTTAATTTCTAATTTTCATTGTCTATGTTTGTGTAACTTTATGTTACAAAAGAAAAGGCCGAAAGTGTTTGCACCACTCCGGCCTTAGTTTGAGTTTTAGAACAACTGGCTTATTTCAATTACCAGTTTACAAATCGTCAGCATTGTGACGACCAAGCCCAGCACCTCCATGTTGGGCTTTCTTTTTGGGTTTTTGCTCATATCTATAGTGTGTCATGCCCGCAGTTTGTCCGAAAAAATTTTACACTATTTTTTGAGCCTTTTCAAAGTTACCGATTCCTCTCATTACAACTGGGTTCACTTTTTAGCACCTTTTCGGCTATTTTTATGGCTAACACCATAATTACAACCACCCTGCTTATGCTCTACAAGGAATGGAAATTCTTAGCCTCCCATTATGTTTTAAGGATTTTGCGCAAACAAACAGGTTTCAGGCTTAACACTCCTGAAGGCAAAAAAATGCCCGACACCTACCGATGGATGACTATTTATCAAATCGAAGACAAAGCGCCTTTCTTTCTCTCAAAGGAAACCCTTTTTGATGCCGCTAAGACCATGTTCGTCAAATATCAGGATGAAGACAACGAAGTGGATATGCTATTCAACGCAAACGACCTTTTTGATTCCGAGTTTAGGCTTCTTGACAAGGGGCTGACGGCAGCAAAAGAAGCTAAATACCTGCGATCTTTTCTGCGTTGCTGGAAGATTATAATAGGGATGATTATTACTGCCGCAATTACTATATTAGGTCTAATAAAATTGCTACAGGAACTGAAAATCCTATAGCGACAAGAATACTTCCAATAAGCAACGCCAGCAGGATTAAGGCACACTCAATGGTATTACGCACTTTTGGAGACATACTGCAATTTGATTAATTGACCCCGCTGCTTCTTTTCGCCTATTTAACATAAATCGGCCGAGGCTTCGCTCATGCTGTGGGAGGCATTCGCATCCAGGCTCCTATGCCTTGCTTTGCTTCGGCATTGACTAGCCCTTGCAGGGCTATACTCCGTGGATGAAAAAAATGCAAAACAGCCGCCATCCGCACAAAAGCTAACTTACTGTAACATAATATAGAGTTATAAGCAAAGCCTACGGTCGTCTATATCAGTCCTGCGTGATGGTGCCGCCCTACATGAAGGATTTTTCAAACGCTAAGGAAATGAGATGTTAGCGTGTTTGAAAAATCCTTCATGTAGGGCGGCACAACCGGCTTCTCTTATAACTTCATTTTATGTTAAACAGGCGCTCCGCACAGGGCCCCTGCTTGTTCCTGAATTTTTTGCCCACGCACCGCATAGCGTCGTAGAGCCGTGTTATATTTAGGGCAAACCAACTGTATTATGAGCGAACAAGGACGAATGTCAGAAATCACAATGCGGGGTCTTGTTATGACTACCTCCGTTGGCATAGAAGCTATTTTAACTACTATTATCCTGTTTTGTGGAGCACCATTAAACACGCAGAATGTAGAAGCCGAAGAATTTAAAATCAAAAGACTTGGCTTTTATGAAATAGCACAAAAGTCTAGAAAGCTGTTGAAGAAATACCATCCGGATTTACATAAAGAAAATGTGCGCCTATTTAGTACGATTTTGAAGGTTGTAGATTTCAGAAATTGGTTTGCACATTGTCCGATTTTGTGGACAGACCTCAGGAAGCTAACCTTCGAAATTCAAGAAACCAAAGTTGATAAAAACGGCTTCGAGTATAACCATTATACGACTTACAGTTATCTACAGACAATGGCATATATACATTTTATTTACAAACATGTACTCCCGGCTCTTAGTCGTCTTTCATCTGAAGTTCAAGCTCGGCTAAAAATTTCTCATCCGGCAATCTACACTGGTATACAAATGGCAAGTAATGAGCTTCGAGCCAAGACATCTTCCAAAGAATAATTCAGCTAATCATTTATCTTAAGAGAGCCTCCAAGGTCCTACATTTTTGGAATGTTGACTAGGCTTTTCAAGCCTATACTCTGTCAATGAAAAATTCAAACAACCCCCACCGTATATTTATCCCATGGAAAACTTTCCACCCTTCGACAAATACTTTTTCGCACCGGATGAAGTTTACCTTTCCGATGCAAGTTTTGATAACACGGTTGGCTTTTTAAAATTCATTGCCGCCGATCCCGATGAGAACCTTTCCCTTGACAACGATATCCTTGTTTTTGAACTAAAAGAAGGCGTTTTTATCCGCAGCCAAAACCGGGACTGGTGCCAGCGCCTCACCTCCCTTACCGAAAACCCGGTGCAGGACTATCCCAACCTGAAGATCTTCCCCACAAAAAAGCTGGATGATCTTGCCCGCAATTACCGCCAACCCCTCTCCGCTTTTGGCGACTACCGCCTGGTGCGTTGGAAGGTCGGTTTCTAAATGTTTCACCAACTAAAATTTTGCTCTTCTTCCCCATTGCAAATTGCTTATTGCAAATTGCTTATTGCACAACCGGCACAACCGGCACAACTGGTTGCAACAGGTGACCGTGCTTCTGCAATACCACGCCCAGCTTTTCCACCTGGTCTTCAAAAGAGGCCATCATCCAGGCTTCGTGGGGTAAGCCGGCGGCCGCTTCTTTTGCCTGCTCGTAAGCTTCTATCTCACCCAATCCAAAATGAGCCTCGGCCCTGTTTACGAGTATCCAGAACCGTTGCTCATTTTCCATTACCTGCTGGCTGGCGGCAAGATCGGTGGTTTCGGTACTGAGTTTTTCTTTGGACTGCCCGCCTTTCTGCTCCAGTTTGTTCCAGTCCCGGTCGCACATGTCAAGGATTTCCCGGCGGATGCGGTTGGCCAGCACCAGGTCGGCAATCACTTCATGCGGTTGGCTGTAGGCTGCCGTTTCGGGGCGGTGATTGATCAAAAACGCCAGGTTGGTACCGTTGTAGCGGTTGTGCAGCAGGAAGTAAGCCCTTTCCAGGTATTGGATGCCATCGAAAAGATGTTCGTCGCCCTGCCCGGCAAAGTATAGCCGCTTTTTTATGCGACCGGCAATGGCCACCGTTTCGGAGTCGTTGGTATGCCGCAGGTCGAGTTGGTTCAGCAGGGCCAATCCTTCCTGCAGGGCCGACACCTCATCCGGAATGCCGGCATTGTACGTGGCATAAACCAGGCGGTGGATGAGGTAGGAATCGTGGCTTATACCGGCGTCGTTGTCGGTCTTGCCAATCAGGAGTGCCGAGTTAAAAAGGGCTTTTGCCTTGGTAAATTCCTTGTTGCGGATCGCCTCCTCACCCTGCTCTGCCAACAGCGACAGCGTGGGGTCTTTTTTGCGGGACCGGCCCGGCGAAGGTGACCGTGGCGTTTCGCGGCTTTTTTCCGCAATGGCCGCTTCCAACTGGTCCTGCAGCGTCGGCGGCACCAGTCCATCGAGGTAGGTATACACCGGGCTGTCGAATTGTTTTGTTTGCAACACAGCTTCCAGTGTTTTGCCCAGCTCCCGGCGAAAGCGCTCCACTTCTTCGTAGTCGATGGCATCGCCAAGGTGGGTATAGCTGGTGATCTTGATGTGGTTGAGGTCAAATGGATACGTGAGCTTGTCTTCCGATATCACCACGGTGGTGTAAGGCCGCAAGGCGTGCCGGATGCCCAGCTCGTAAAAGGCGTTGACGTTGGCGGTGGAAAGATCAGCCACCACCACATCGGCTTTCAGCAATTCTTTGTACATGGGAACATCAATGGAACCCGAATGGCGGATCTCATCGGCACGGATGCATTCCAGTCCCAGGCCTTCCACCACGGGTTTTATCAGGAGGCGGTACGATTTGTTCAGGTCCAGCTTACGGCCGGTAGCATAATCGGTTTTAATGCCAAAGCCCATAACTACAAAGCAGCGCCGCGGTTTTTCAGGCATGATACAGGGGTTTAGTTGGTAAGGTTTCTGCGTACGAAGTTCCTGAAAATATACAGAAATAAAATAACATGGCGCCCCTTACCGGCAACGGAAAGGCTTTAGGCAACGGAAGCAATAAACATCCGTTTACCCGAAAAACAGGTAGGCCAGCAGGATAGCGGTAATGATACCCACCAGGTCGGCCAGCAGCATCGCTCCCACCGAATAACGTGTGTCCTTCACCGATACCGCACCAAAATACACGGCAATCACATAGAACGTGGTGTCCGAAGAACCCTGCAGCACGCAGGCCAGGCGGCCGGCAAACGAATCCACGCCGTAAGTGGTCATGGTATCGATCATCATGCCCCGGGCACCGCTGCCGCTCAGCGGCTTGATGAGGGCCGTCGGCAATCCATCCACGAAACGGGTATCGGCGCCGATTGCGGCAAAAACAGATTTCATGGCATCAATGATCACTTCAAATGTACCGCTGGTGCGCAGCATCGAAATGGCCACCAGCATGCCCACGAGGTAAGGAATGATACGAACAGCAGTTTCAAAGCCACCCTTGGCGCCTTCGATAAAGGCGTCAAAAATATCGATGCGCTTGTACAAGGCGCCCAGTACGATCAGGAAGAAAATACCAAGTATAATGGAGTTGCTCAATACAGAAGAAAAAGACTGCACATCATCGGCATTCATCCGTACGATAAACTGTACCAGCAAAGCAATGAGCAGGGAGATGCTGCCGATCCAAGCAAGGATCACCGGTTGAAACAGGTTGATCTTTTGTTTAATGGAAACAATGATCATAGCAGCCATGGTGGCCACGAAGGTTGCCACCATACAGGGCACAAAAATATCGGTGGGGTTTTCGGCCCGAAGCGCTGCCCTGGCGGCAATGATGCTAACCGGGATCAGTGTCAGTCCGGATGCGTGCAGGCAAAGAAACATGATCTGCGCATTGGAAGCCCGGGTGGAGCCACCGTTCAATTCCTGCAGGCTTTGCATGGCCTTAATGCCAAACGGCGTCGCCGCATTATCGAGACCCATCAGGTTGGCCGAAAAATTCATCATCATGTGTCCCATCGACGGGTGGTTCTTTGGGATATCAGGAAAAAGCCGCGAGAAAAAAGGCCCGATGATGCGGGATAGCAACCGGATGCCCCCTGCCCTTTCGGCAATGCTCATAAAACCCATAAAAAGCGCCATGATGCCAATAAGACCAATAGAGATAGTAACGGCGGTTTTGGTGGTATCAATAATACCATCGGCATTTTGTACCTGGTAATATTGCAATCGTCCGTCAGCGGTGCGGCGTACCTGCTTGTTGCCTATACTGAAAACTTTGGTTGAATCCAAGTGGCGTAGTTGTGCCGTACTTAAAACGGTGGTGTCGGCGGTGTTCAATTTGATCGTATCGCCGGAGCGGCCCGTGACCATGGAAGAAAAGATCACTTTGTTGTCGGTTGCCATGATACGGATTGCGGCAACGGTTACGGCTATGATGATAAAGGCTGCCCAGATTCTGCTTAACGCCATTCGGATCCTGATTTTTGAATTGCGTCGTAAGATAAACGTTTCCTTCAGAAATGGCCCACGGCATATCCTTATCTTTGCGGCCGTTTTATAACAAATTGGCAATACGCAAGGGACAACAGGCAAGAAAAAACCGCCCCTTGTCTATTGCCGGTTGCAAATTGCAAATTGACCCAAAATGGCTTTACAAGCAGGTATCGTAGGACTTCCCAATGTAGGAAAATCAACCCTTTTTAACGCGGTGAGCAACAGCGCAAAGGCCCAGGCCAGCAACTACCGCTTTTGTACCATCGACCCCAACGTAGGGCTGGTGGATGTGCCGGACGAACGACTGAACAAGCTGGCCGAACTGGTAAAGCCCAACCGGATTGTGCCTACGCAGATCGAGATCGTGGACATTGCCGGCCTTGTGCGTGGCGCTTCCAAAGGTGAAGGCCTTGGCAACAAGTTCCTGGGTAACATTCGCGAGGTGGACGCCATTATTCATGTGATCCGTTGTTTCGAAGACGAAAACATCCTGCGTGATGAAGGTGCTATCAATCCTGTTGCCGATAAAGAGATCATTGATACCGAGCTCCAGTTAAAAGACCTGGAAAGCGTGGAGAAAAAAATGACCCGGCTGGAAAAAACGGCCAAATTCGACACCAAGGCAAAAGCCGAACTGGAAATTTTGCAGCGCTGCAAAGCCCACCTGGAGCAAGGAAAAAGCATCCGTTCTTTGGACCTTTCGAAAGAAGAGTTGCCGGCCATTGCCGACCTTTTTCTGCTGACGGGCAAGCCTGTACTATATGTGGCCAACGTAGACGAAAGCTCCATGCACACCGGCAATAAATTTTCACAGGCCCTGCAGGAAGCGGTGAAAGGCGAGAATGCCGAAGTGATCGTGATGAACAACAACATCGAAGCACAGATCTCCGAGCTGGAAGCGGCAGAAGACAAGCAAATGTTCATGGAAGAATACGGCATGAAAGAACCTGCGCTGGATAGATTGATCCATGCTGCTTACAAGCTGCTGGGACTGCAAACCTATTTCACCGCCGGTGTGCAGGAAGTACGTGCCTGGACGATTGGGGAAGGCTGGAAAGCCCCGCAGGCCGCCAGTGTCATCCACACAGATTTTGAAAAAGGGTTTATCAAGGCGGAAGTGATCAGTTACGATGATTTTGTAAAATACGGCTCAGAATCCGCTGCCCGTGACGCCGGCAGACTGCGTATTGAAGGCAAAGAGTACATCGTGAAAGATGGCGATGTGATGCACTTCCGGTTCAACGTGTAAGGTTGTTATCGATCTATAAAAAAGGCTGTCAGGATTGGCAGCCTTTTTTATGTTAGGATCGTCGGTGATTCGGTTTATGAATGCTGATAAAAGCGTTCTCCCTGCATTTTCATTTTAGTTTTTCGAAAAGAAATTAAAGGGTTTCAACAGTTGATCAGACCCGCTTCAAAAATTTTTTTGGTACATAAAAAATTTTCCCCTTTATCTTTGCGGCAGTTCTTTTTTCACGGATTACTTATCAAGAAAGGCTGAGGGATATGGCCCTTTGACGCCTTGACAACCTGCCCGCTGTGCATACAGTGTGGTAAGGTGCCAACTCCAGCACGCGGATATGCGTGACAGATAAGTCAGATTAAAAGCTTTACTGAAATAAATTTTTATAGTGAGCTCTTCTGATTTATCGGGAGAGCTTTTTTATTGCCCCTAAGGCAAAAACAAAGCGCTCCCGGTAAGGCCTTCTCTCCTCTTTCTTGCTGTGTAAACCTAACAAATTCTTTCATCGAACTTGGCTAAACCAGCAATCATGAGCAGCACAACACAGATCCTTCAAAACATTCCCATCGATCCGCTTACCGGCGCCATCGCTGTACCCATTTACCAAACCTCCACTTTCGTGCAGGAAGCTCCCGGCGTGAACAAGGGCTATGATTATGCCCGCAGCGGCAACCCTACCCGGGCCACTCTGGAAAGCCTCATCGCCGCCCTTGAAGAAGGCACAGTAGGTGCCGCCTTTGGCAGTGGATTGGCCGCTATCGACGCTGTTGTAAAACTGCTGCAAAGCGGCGACGAGATCCTGGCTGTGGATGATCTTTACGGCGGTGCCTTTCGCCTGTTCACGCAGATTTACCAGAAGTTTGGAATTACGGTAAACTATGTGGACAGCACCGATGCGGAAAATGTGTTCAATGCCATCACCCCCAAAACAAAGCTGATCTGGATTGAAACGCCAACCAATCCAACACTGAAGATCACCGACATTGCGGCGGTTGCTAAAATCGCCAAAGCGTCAAACTGCCTGCTTTGCGTCGACAATACCTTTGCTTCACCGGCCCTGCAAAAGCCGCTAACTTTGGGGGCCGACATTGTGCTGCATTCCGCAACCAAATACCTGGGTGGCCATAGCGACCTGATTGCCGGATTGGTGGTAACAAAAGATGCTGAACTCGGACAACAGGTCCGCTTTATACAAAACGCCTGCGGCGCCATCCTCTCTCCTTTTGATTCTTTCCTTGTCATTCGTGGGATTGAAACGCTGAACCTGCGGCTTCGCCAGCATTGCCAGTCGGCACAGGTCATTGCCGAACTTTTGGAAACGCATCCAGCCGTAGACAAGGTATTTTACCCCGGCCTGCCATCACATCCCAATCATGCCATTGCCAAAACACAGGCAAGCGGCTTTGGTGGCGTCGTTTCTTTTTCTCTCAAGGAAGACACGGCAGCAGCCGCCACGCAATTTGTCACCGCAACAAATCTTTTTCACCTCGCAGAAAGTTTGGGTGGCGTGAAAAGCCTCGTGAGTCACCCGGCCTCCATGACACACAAAACCATTCCGGCGGAAAAGCGCCGCGCCAGCGGTGTTGCCGACAGTCTTATTCGCCTTTCGGTTGGCCTGGAAGACCCCGCCGACCTGTTGGCAGACCTGCAAAAAGCATTTGCTTCGATCACCGAAAAACAATTACAAACCGCATAAAAATATTACCATGAGTTATCATCAACCTCTTACGATCGGCTTATTTGGCTTTGGCGTTGTTGGCGAAGGCATTTACCATGTGCTTCGGCAGACACCTTCCCTGAATGCCACCATTAAAAAAGTTTGTATCAAGCACCCGGAGAAAAAACGCGAGGCGCCGGAAGACCTGTTCACCACTAACTACGAAGAGTTGCTCAACGATCCGCAGATCAATCTCATTGTTGAATTGATTGACGATGCCGATGAAGCGTACAAGATCGTAACAACGGCATTCAAGCGTGGCAAGTCGGTGATCAGTGCCAACAAAAAACTCATCGCCGAGCACCTGCACGAGCTCATTGCCCTGCAGGCCGAGCACCAGGTTTCGTTCCTGTACGAAGCCGCGGTTTGCGGCAGTATTCCTGTCATCCGCAACCTGGAAGAATATTTCGACAATGACCTGCTGCAAAGCATCAATGGTATTGTCAACGGTTCTACCAACTACATCCTCACACGCCTCAGCGAAGGCTACACTTATCCCGAAGCACTTTTAGAAGCCCAGCAAAAAGGCTTTGCCGAAAGCAACCCGGCGCTGGATGTAGAAGGTTATGATCCTGCCAACAAGCTAACCATTTTACTGGCGCATGCTTATGGCATCATTGCCGAACCGGCGCAGTTGTTGCGCCAGGGCATAACAAAACTGCACGCAAAAGATGCGGCGTATGCCAGCGAAAAAGGATTGAAAATAAAACTGGTGGCGCAGGCCAAAAAGCTTTCGGATGGCAAGGTGGCGGCCTTTGTGTTGCCGCAGTTTGTAACACCCGACAGCCAGTTGTTTAACGTAGCTAATGAATACAATGGCGTGACCATTGAAAGCAAGCTGGCTGACAAGCAATTCTTTTACGGTAAAGGCGCCGGACGCTACCCAACATCGTCGGCGGTCATTTCTGACATTTCTGCCTTTGGCTATCGCTACCAGTACGAATATAAAAAGCTGCAGCGGCAGGACAAAAGCCAGCTTACCAATAATTATTTCCTCGATGTCTTTGTTTCGTTCTCTGCCTGGGCCGATGTAAACAAATGGGATTTTGAGCAGGTAACCGAATACCACAGCACGGCCGAACGCCAGTACATCCGCGGCATTGTGCACGCCGAAAAGCTGCGGGCAGCCGAATGGTTTGAAGATCCATCGGTATCGGTGATATTGCAGCCCGACGGATTGATTGAAAAAGAATCGCTGGTTACGCAGTCGATCAAAAAAGTGAGTTTGCAGTTGGCGGGAGTGACACTTACTTAATGCAAACAAGGTTCACGCAGAGGCGCAGAGGAGGCTACCACAGCGTCCTCTGCGCCTCTGCGTGAAATCCATCGTGGAATAGGGATCTGTCAAAACAAAGCCCTCACGGACGCCCTTCCCACATGGATCGTCCTTGTTTCTGCCGGCTTACGCCCTTCATACTGCAGGTTCACCTCCACGTTGTTCAAAAGACGCTTGGTAAAATCAATCGTCCAAAGGTAGTTGGACCCTGGCTGCAGTGCATCAAGAATGATGTATTCCACTGACAGGTTTTTATTGGTGACAACCGGTACTTTGTAACGGATATTGTTATACGTAAATTTTGCATCAATACTGCTGTTCTGCAGTACATTGTATTTGGTTTCTAGGTTAATGGCATGTGAGGCCGCTTCCTCCCCGCCATATTCCGGCAGGTTCTTTTTTGTTTCCCATTTGTAAGACGACTGCAACCGGAACACCGTTCCGCGGATAAACGAAACCCTTGGCTCCACTTGGTGAATAGCCAGTTCGTAGTTGCGGTTACCAAACGTAGGCGTGTACAAAGCGTTCAATCCTTTTTTACCCAATAGATCAACTGTAATAGACGACGAAAGGTTCCAGCGGATCTTGGCATTCCAGTCAACGGTTTGCCGCGACTCGTAACCATAGGTCAGCAAGGCTTTTCCCGAATTACGAATGTTGCTGAAATCCAATCCCCATTTAC
Source organism: Flavisolibacter longurius (assembly GCA_013327885.1). Classification (GTDB taxonomy): domain Bacteria; phylum Bacteroidota; class Bacteroidia; order Chitinophagales; family Chitinophagaceae; genus Flavisolibacter. The sequence goes on from JABUMY010000018.1 coordinate 85,757, forward strand.
TCGAAAACCGGTTAAACGAAACCGTGTTGATAAAGGACGTTGCATTCGTCAGCAAGGCCGTATCCTGGATGGAATAACTGAACGGGTTGAATTCAAACTTATCGTTTGCAATGGATTTTTTGCTTTTTTGCAGCGATGACTGCAGGTTAAAGCGGGCCACAAACCGGCCAAAGCCCCCACCCTCTTTTTCATTGATCACCGCTTTGGGATTCAGGCTGATGCTGTAGTTGAACGTGGTGTAAGCCGCTTTGGTAAACTGGTTTGTTGGCGTAAAGATGCGGATGAACTTTGCCTGGTCCTGGAAGCGGGCCAGTTCAAATTCATTCAACTGCTGAATGCCATCGCTGTTCGCATCTATCCAGGTATATTCGCCCTGGCCCGCCGGCACTTCAATATAGGCATAGTCGCGGCGTTGCTCCTGCCCTGTTCCCAATTCGTATAACACGTTCCCCGTCAAAATCCCTTTCCATTCGTTTACGATGTATTCGGTACGGCCTAAAATGGTTTGATCGTTCTGCTGGTTAGAAATTGTCTTGTCATATACTTTTAAGACCCGGTACGTTGTATTGAAAATAAGCTGGTGTTTCTGGCTTTGCAGCAGTTCTACCTGAAGGTTTGTATTGTAGCTACGGTCGCCTTTTACCAGGCCCGTGGTTGTTGGATATTTATCCGATCGGGTAAAAAACTGCAGGCCCCATTTGTTCTTTTTGGTTTCGTCCGATTTGAGGTAAGCGGTGTAGGTGTCAAATGAAAAGCTGGTGGGTGAAAGCGAATCTTTCAGGTGGTACCGCAGCTCCGATTTTTCCAGCGCATACCGAAAGCCCAATCGCACAGACGACATTTTTTTAAACTGCCGGCTCATGTCGATCACCGGCCGCAGAAAACTTCCCTTGTACGTTGCCGTTGTAAACGTTGTCAGTGCAAACTGGTTGTTGATGACCCAACCGTTGCTGTTTACCGCATGCTGTAGAATATTCTGGTAGCCACTATAACTGTCGCTGCGCTGGTAGTTCATAAACTGGTAGGTCAGGGCACTGTTGTTGTTCTTCAGGGCTGAGGAAACACGCAGGATGTTTTCCGTGGCCGGGTTCACAACCAACGGCAAGCCCCAGTCGCGGGAGAACTCCACAAAGCGCAAGCGTTCCACTGGCTTAAAGCCGTCCTGCACGTATTCATAATCAAATGTGGATTGCAACTGTAGCTTTTTTGTCTTGTTTAGTTCAACCGTATTGTTGTATTGCACCCTTGCGGCAATGCCCTGGTTGTTTCCTTTGTCCCTGGACGAAAACGTATTCACATCATAGTTACTGATGGCAAATTCCGTTTTCAAAAGGTTGTTCTCGTTTAGTTGAAAATCGGTGGCAAAAGAAAGTACCTGTTGCTTTTTTGGCGTTACCAAAACCGCTACCGGCTCAAAGCGACCCTGCCGGATCCCGTTCACCGGCTTTATGTACCGGTATACCTTTCCGTTAGCCCCGTTAAAGTCGGGAACATAGTTGCCCTGTCCCTGGCCAAGTTCTGTAAACGAAAGTGAATACCTGGCCGAATCCGGGTTGACGGAATACAGAAAAAAAGAATCCACCACTACCCCACCTACGGTATCATATACTTTTTGGTAGAGAATTTTATCCGTAGCAAAAGTGTCAAGCAAAGCCGTTGGGTAAAAAGCCCGTTGAATACTATCGCCCAGGTCAAAAAGAAACTGTTTTTGCCCTACATCCAGCGACTGGTTGATGGTAGAATTTTTTGCATCGCTGTTGGAAAAAGCACCGATGCGGAATTTTAGTTTTTCGTTGATAGCGATTTCCTGGTTGGCATAAAGGTTTGCATTGAGATAGTTTCTATCGGCATATTCAAACTCGATCTGGATGCGGCTGTCCTTTGTGATCATGCGCCGGGGCATAAATGTAATTTCAGCCGTGTTATAATTGATGATGTAGTCACCATCTTCACCCCGCTGCAGCAATTCTCCATCCAAAAACACCCGTTCGGTATTCCCCAAAACAATAAAGAAAAACTCGTTGTTGGCGCCTGTCAACCGGTAAGGCCCCTGGTTGCCCTCCCCTCCCTGGAAAACGTTGCGGTTAAATTTTCCCTTGGCGATGGAACCGCTCACAAGCGTTTTGGATTGTACGCTTCCCGATAGCTGGTTGGTGGTTTGAAACGAGACCCCCTGCAGGCGTTTGTAAAAGTTCAGGAAATAAAGATCCGACTGCCGGATTTCGATGTCACCCAGTGACAACTGCCAGTTTCGTTTTTTAAACTGCAGGAAGACCTGGTCAAATTCATTCAACTGCTGCGTGGTGCCATCGGGCTGTATCGGCAGGTTGTTATCGGTCAGCGCGGCTGCTATCTCGATGCTGTCGCGAAGCATGCCGTTCAATTGAAGTTGGAAGTTGGAGTTGACCACCGCATCCTGGTTGTTGCCAAACGAAAGCGACCGGCCAAACGAACCGTTGTACTGCATGTTGCCAAAGTCAAAAAGGCCTTTTGCGTTTTCTGCCACTTCCCGGCCAAATTCAAAAGGCTTCAGGTAAAGATTACGGGCAATGGAGTCATAGGACAGCCGTTGGGTTACGGCATTCAGTTTAACGGGAAATACCCGGTAAAAGAGAGAAACCGAATCCCGTACCGGCTTTTTTTTCCAATACAAAACGGCGTTGACAAAATCAAGCCGGTAGTCAGCAGTGTCAACTTCGTTTACCGAAAATGTATTGGGAATAATGCTGAGCGTATCCAGTCGTAATGTGTCAGATGTTGCTGCTAGCTTTTTTATCCTGAGGTTCGATAGCGGCCTTTGTGTCGCTGGTTGTTGCGCAATGCCCCGCAAGGCCCCTGCAAAAAAAGCAAGAAATAGTATAAAGCGGCAAAGCGTCAATTCACTCAGGATTTGGACAGTTGTAAAAATGCCACTTTTTAACGAGGTTTCTGGCGATAAATTGCCCAATGGGCAGAATGGCCCGGTAACAAAAAGGACAGGAACGATGTCCTGCCCTTTGTTCTCATGTGTATATAGCGGAGTCTTATTTCTCTGCGGAAAGCCCGGCCACCAGGTAATCCTTGTGCATGCGTGAAATGTTGGTGATGGCGATCTCCTTGGGGCAAACAGCCTCGCAGGCACCGGTAAAGGTACAAGAGCCAAAACCTTCTTTTTCCATTTGCGCAACCATGCTCAGTACCCGGTTCTTCCGCTCGGGCTGGCCTTGTGGCAAAAGTGCCAGGTGCGCTACTTTGGCCGCTGTAAACAGGGAGGCCGAAGCGTTTTTGCAGGCGGCTACACAGGCACCGCAGGCAATACAGGCTGCTGCGGCAAAGGAAGCATCTGCTTTGTCTTTTTCCACCGGGACCGCATTACCGTCCACCGCGTTACCGGTGTTGATGGAGATAAAGCCGCCCGCCTGCACAATGCGGTCAAACGAAGAGCGGTCTGTCACCAGGTCTTTGATAACGGGGAAGCCGTTGGCACGCCAGGGTTCCACCACGATGGTGTCGCCATCCTTGAAAGCCCGCATGTGAAGCTGGCAGGTAGTAGTGGCATGCCAGGGACCGTGCGGACGACCGTTGATGTGCATGGAGCACATCCCGCAAATACCTTCGCGGCAGTCGTGGTCAAACGCAATCGGGTCTTTCCCTTCTACAACAAGGCGTTCGTTTAAGATATCAAACATTTCCAGGAACGACATCTCCGACGAAATATCGCTTACCTGGTAGGTTTCAAAACGTCCTTTGCTGTTGTTGTTCTCCTGCCGCCAAACTTTCAGCGTCAGGTTCATGGTATAATGCTCCATACGGATGTATCTGGTATTCTTAAAGTTTATTTATACGAACGTTGACTAGGCTTCACTACATCGTAAACCAGGTCTTCTTTGTGCAATTCCCAGCCATTTTCGCCCTTGCTTTCCCACGAGGCTACATACATAAACTGGTCGTCGTGACGAAGTGCTTCCCCTTCTTCGGTCTGATGCTCTTCGCGGAAGTGACCACCACAGCTTTCTTCCCGCTGCAGGGCGTCTATGCACATCAACTCACCCAGTTCCAAGAAGTCTGCAATGCGGTTTGCTTTGTCCAATTCAGGGTTGAATTCATTTACCTTACCAGGAATGCGGATATCGCTCCAGAACTCCTTGCGCAGGGCACGGATTTCTTCGATGGCTTCCCGCAGGCCTTGTGCATTCCGGGCCATGCCGCATTTGTCCCACATGATCTTACCCAGCCGCTTGTGCATGCTTTCGGCCGTTTGTTTGCCGTTGATGCTCATGAGGCGGTCGATGCGTTCGCGAACACTTTTCTCTGCCTCTTCAAACGCAGGGTGTGAGGTTGGAACTGCATTTACACGGATCTCATCGGCCAGGTAGTTACCGATGGTATATGGGATCACAAAATAGCCATCGGCCAATCCCTGCATCAGAGCCGAAGCACCCAGGCGGTTGGCGCCATGATCGGAGAAGTTGCATTCCCCCAGGGCATACAATCCCGGGATAGTTGTCATTAGTTCATAATCCACCCAAAGGCCACCCATGGTGTAGTGTACCGCGGGGTAAATGCGCATCGGCACTTCGTAAGGATTTTCGCCGGTGATCTTTTCGTACATGTCGAAAAGGTTACCGTATTTTTCTTTTACCACTTCTTTACCCAACACTATGATGGTAGCCGTATCGGCGTTGGCAAGGCCACGCTTACCGGCTTCAATCTTGCCATAGCGCTGAATAGCATCGGCATAATCGAGGTAAACGGCCTGCCTGGAGGTACCGACGCCATAGCCGGCATCGCAACGCTCTTTGGCAGCACGGGAGGCCACGTCGCGGGGCACCAGGTTACCAAAGGCAGGGTATCTTCTTTCGAGGTAATAGTCTCTTTCTTCTTCGGGAATTTCGCCGGGACGGCGTTTATCGTTTTGCTTTTTGGGTACCCAAATGCGACCGTCATTGCGCAGTGATTCCGACATCAGCGTCAGCTTCGACTGGTGCTCGCCGGTTACCGGGATACAGGTCGGGTGAATTTGCGTGAAGCAGGGGTTGCCAAAAAAAGCGCCTTTTTTATGGGCTTTCCAGATGGCCGTAGTGTTGCTGCCCATGGCGTTGGTGGAAAGGTAAAATACGTTGCCATAGCCACCACTGCATAGCAAAACGGCATGCCCGAAATGACGCTCCAGTTCACCGGTAACAAGGTCGCGGGCAATAATGCCGCGGGCCTTGCCATCGATCATTACCAGCTCCAGCATTTCGTGGCGGGTGTATTGTTTTACGTTGCCAAGGGCTACCTGCCGTTCAAGGGATTGGTAGGCACCCACCAGCAATTGCTGCCCGGTTTGTCCGGCTGCATAAAAGGTGCGCTGTACCTGCGTACCGCCAAACGAACGGTTGCTCAACAAGCCACCGTATTCGCGGGCAAAGGGAACACCTTGGGCCACGCATTGGTCAATGATGGCAGCGCTAACTTCGGCCAGGCGATGCACATTGGCCTCGCGGGCACGGTAGTCGCCACCCTTGATGGTATCGTAAAAAAGACGGTAGACAGAGTCACCATCGTTCTGGTAATTTTTAGCAGCGTTGATGCCACCTTGCGCGGCAATGGAGTGTGCCCTGCGGGGAGAATCCTGGAAGCAAAAGACCTTTACCTTGTAGCCCAGTTCGCCCAGCGAAGCGGCAGCCGATGCACCTGCCAAACCGGTACCGATAACAATTACTTCCAGCTTGCGCTTGTTGGCAGGGTTTACCAGCTTTACATGGCCTTTATAATCTTCCCATTTTTTCTCTAACGTTCCTGCAGGAATTTTTGCATTCAGCATAAATCAAATTTGGTAATTTGATGAGTTCTTGATTTGATAATTTGTTCCGGGCTTTTCGTACTTATTATTTGAAGGCGAACTTTTGTTTTAGCCCACTTCTCTCCTGTTAGCCATTGCTGGCAACCGACAGCCCGATGGCATTCAATTGCTCCGCATTAGGTACAATCCATTGCAGGTACATGGCAATGGGCATAAGGGCAAACAGTACACAAACAAGCACGGTATAGCCGTATCCCAATCCCTTTAACAAACCCAAATATTTTTTGTTGTGTACACCCATGCTGCGGAACGCACTGTGGAAGCCATGCCATAAATGGAAGCCCAAAAACAAAACACTCAGTACATAAATGATAACGATCACCGGGCTTTGAAACACTTCGTACATGCGCAGGTAAAGGTCATGCATCTCCATGCCGTTGCCGTAAGAAACAGGACGCAGGTCGTGGGTTACACGGGATGACCACCAGAACTTGGAAACATGCAGGATGAGGAACATAAAAATGAGCGTACCCAGGATGGCCATGCTGCGGCTCATCCAGGTGCTGCCACGGCTGCCCAGTTCTACCTGGTAGCCTTGTCCGCGACGGCTGCGGTTCTTTGCTTCTACCACATAGCCTTGTACAATGTGGGCAATAAACCCAAGAAACAAAACGATCTCCAGGATCCGCATCACAATGGTAGATCCCATGAAATGGGCCGCACGGTTAAACATCTCACCGTCGTCGGTTGGGTCAAGAAAAGAAAGGTCGGCAAAGATGCAGGCATTCAACCCTACGTGTACAAGCAAAAATGTAACGAGAAAGATTCCTGTCACCGCCATGACGATTTTTCTGCCAACGACGGACGTGAAGAAGTGGGACCATTTCATATGTGGTATGAAAAATTTTTTGTGTCGCAAAGGTACGGGCAGAACAATAAAAATGTGAAAGAAATTCAAAAACTACACTGACAAACGCCGGTTGAATTCGGTGTCAATTTTCTTAAACAAATGGAAGGGTTTGTAGATGCGCCAGTTATCAAGTTCCATTAATTCAACGTAATAATTCAGCTTTGCTTTCTTGAAATCATGCTGCGTGGCTTGCGGCATGTTAAGGCTTACGATCCAGCCTTCTTCATCACTTACCTCTTCGTACCACTCCTGGTAATAGTCTTTGTCGCCGCTGTGGAAATTGAGCACATTTTCGGTGATGAGAATGAACTTGAAAATGCCTTCTTCCATGAACTTGTCCATCACTTCCCGCTTCAATTCCATGATGTCGTTCTCGATGGCATCGTTCCATTCGCCGATCAATTCTATCACGGCGTATTTCTCATCATAGTCGGCCAGCAACACTTTCAGGTAAAGCGTACGGCTGCCAAAATCATCCCACTGGGGATGGATGTAATAGTTGTAAACAGTGGAGGTAAATTCAAACTCGGAGTACTGCCGGTTATAGAACGGTGACCGCTGATCTTCCTCACTCACATAAATGTGCCGCCAATTGTAATATGGTTCTATATCGTGCATAGGTCAACGTGCAAATTAACCAATGAACAAATGTGAAAATGTTGTTTCCCGGTTCTTCCAACAATTTTCACATTTGCCTTCTTTTTACCCTTTTAGGTTAGCGTTGTCAACCGCTTTTTTTACGCTGCCGTACTTTAACAGCAGGGCTTTTGCCTTTTCGTAATCCTGCAGGGCTAATTTATCCATTATCATTTTTGTGCCACGGTCAACCAGCTTTTCGTTGGTGAGCTGCATGTTAACCATTTTGTTGTCCTCTACCCGACCTAACTGGATCATTACGGCCGTAGAGATCATGTTCAGGATAAGCTTTTGCGAGGTGCCGCTTTTCATGCGGGTGCTGCCGGTAACAAACTCAGGTCCAACTTCCACGGCAATGGGAAAATCGGCAACAAGCGCCAACGGGGAACCCGGGTTATTGGTAATGCTACCGGTGATGATGCCCTGCTTTTTGGCTTCTTCCAGGGCGCCTATCACATAAGGCGTGGTACCACTGGCAGCAATACCGATCACCACATCGTTTTCGCTGATGTTGTGTTTTTCCAGGTCATACCATCCCTGCAGCTTGTCGTCTTCGGCATTCTCCACCGCTTTGGTAATGGCATCATCGCCGCCGGCAATAACGGCAATCACCAAACCATAGGGCACGCCGAAGGTTGGCGGGCATTCGCTGGCGTCAACCACGGCCAGACGGCCGCTGGTGCCGGCACCAATATAAAACAGGCGGCCACCGGCTAACATCTTATCAGAAATGGCACTTACCAGTTTCTCAATTTGCGGGATCACTGTTTGAATGGCATCCGGTACGGTTTTGTCTTCGTTGTTGATGTTGACGAGTATGTCGCCAATGGACATTTTCTCAAGATGCCTGTACGGACTGGGTTGTTCAGTAATTTTTTTAAAAGGTTCCATGCATTCAGTTACGTCTACAAATATTTTTTGAATTAGTTAGGCAGCTTTTGTTGAACACCTGATGAAATAATTTACGTTCCCACTTTCCTCACCTTCAAACGCCACTTCGATAATGTAGTAAGGTGAAGTCCTAAAGAACAACTCCAAACCCCACACCCCAAACGCCAAACGCTACTCCTTGTGATACGTCACCAATCCCTGCATCGGGTTTTTCAAGATCGTCCCCAGCTCAAATTCATACGATGCACACAGGCTTTGGATCACATCTTTAAAACCATCGGCCACGCTGCCAACAAAGTTCACCGGGTATTTCCAGATCTCGTTGTACTTGTTCAGGTGCTGAAAGAAAAAATCATTCAGCCCGTCTTCAATGATATTCTCGATCATAAAATGCCCGCGGTTCTCCGCCAGGAACATCGTAAAGGTCGCAAGGTAACGGTTCGGGAGTGGTTTTTTATAAACATTGTCCAGTATCTCTGCCCGGTTGGTCACATATTTTGCATCGAAAAGAGCCCGCAGGTCTTCGTCAAATGTATCATACAAATAATACTGCAGCACTTTCTTTCCCAGGTAAGCGCCACTGCCTTCATCACCCAAAACATAACCCAGTCCCGGGCTGTTTTTTAAAATGCTTTTGCCGTTAAAATAGCAGGAGTTGGAGCCCGTTCCTAAAATGCAGGCTATGCCTTTGTTGCTGCCGCATACCGCTCTTGCCGCTCCCATCAGGTCAGTGTCAACCGCTACTTGAGCCGCCGGAAAAACAGCCTTCAACGCCTTTTTTACGCTTTTGGCATTTTCGGGATTGGCACAACCCGTGCCGTAGAAAAACAATTTTTCGATGGTTGTATTTTTCAGCTTACCGGCGACTTCTTTCTGAACAAGTTCACGGATTTCATCTGTGGATAAAAAATAAGGACTGATGCCCGGCGTGAATATTGTTTTCTTTTTTCCATTCGTTAGTAAACACCACTCAGCTTTTGTTGCTCCGCTGTCGGCTAGTAAGATCGATGCCATGGTTTGTGCTTAAAGTATTGTTGATTTACAGGGGTGGAATTTCCTTTTTTTCGAAATGCCCGTATTTTGCGAAACATTTACAAAGTAAAGGCAACAATGCACAATAAAAAACTTCAGGTCTGGCTCCCTTTGATTCTTTCGGTGGTGATGATAGTAGGGATGTTCTTTGGATTTAAGATGCACCAGCAAACCGGCTCGGCAAATTTCTTTCGCCGGGACAAAGCCAATACCCTTCAGGAAACCATGGACCTGATCAGAACCCGCTACGTGGACGAAGTAAAATTCGACTCGTTGCAGGACGATGCCATTACGGCCGTGATGGAAAATTTAGACCCCCACTCTGTTTATATCCCTTACAGTGAAGTGGCCGAAGCCAACGAAGACCTGGCCGGTAATTTTGAAGGAATTGGTGTTGAGTTTAATTTGTTTCGCGATACGGTCAATGTGATCTATGTGATTCCTGACGGGCCCAGCGCCAAAGCAGGCCTGCAGTTGGGCGACAAGATCATTCGCGTAAATGACTCTTCTATTGTCAGCAAAACACTTCCCATCCAGGATATCCGCAAACTGATCCGCGGCAAAGCGGGTAGCAACGTTAAGCTTTCCGTGCTACGTGGCAGTACCATTAAGGACATCACCATCACAAGGGGCAGCATACCACTTCCTGCGCTGGATGCTATGTACATGGTTGATGAAAACACTGGCTACATCAAGCTGGGTAAGTTTTCCGAAACCGCCTATCCTGAGTTTATGGAGAGTCTTGCCAAGTTGAAGACGTCGGGTATGCAGGACCTGATACTGGACCTGCGTGGAAACGGCGGTGGCTACATTACGCAGGCGGTTAACATTGCCGATGAATTTTTGGACGAAGACAAACTGATTGTTTATACGCAGGGCACCAACATCGACAAAAAAAATTACAAGGCTTCAAAGCCCGGTGAGTTTGAAAAAGGAAAACTGCTGGTGCTGATCGATGAGTTGTCGGCCAGTGCATCCGAGATTGTGGCCGGTGCGCTGCAGGATTGGGACCGCGCCACCATTGTCGGTCGCCGCAGTTTTGGCAAAGGCTTAGTACAGGAGCAGTATGGCTTAAGTGATGGCGCTGCTATCCGCTTAACCGTTGCCCGGTATTATACGCCCAGTGGTCGCAGCATCCAGCGTCCGTACAACAAGGGCAAGAAAATTTACATGGAAGAGATCAAGGAGCGTTACCAGAACGGTGAGATCATCAACCCCGATTCCTTGCACACAAGCGATGAGAAAGTATATACCACAAACGGTGGCAGAAAGGTTTATGGCGGTGGTGGCATTACGCCGGATGTGTATGTGCCTGTTGACACCAGTTCGTTCACGCACAACGTAACTAAGCTTTATCTCGATGGCCGTTTCAACAATTTTATCTACCAGTATTACATGGCCAACCTGCCGCAGTTCCAGCAATACAAATCGCCAACGGATTTTGCCACGCAGTTTCGCAATACCGATCATGCCTGGAATGAACTGGTTGCCTTTGCCCTGCGAGACAGTATCTACCTGGCCAAAACACCTCCTTCCGACAGGCAGGCAATTGAAGAGCGGATCAAAGCCTTTTTAGCACGGTTAAAATGGCGCACACAAGGTTTTTACGAAGTGTACAATCTTTACGATCCAATCTTTCAAAAAGCGAAGGAAGTGATCAATGGAAAAGGGTGAGTGGTGAATGGTCAGTGGTGAGTCGTTCTTGAAATTGAACTGTGTTTTCCTTTTTTATCAGTTATATAGAACAAATAGAAACAGCAAAGCTCCCAAACGGGAGCTTTGCTGTTTTGATCCTTTCCGTAACGATTCCTAGAATTCTTTTCTACCGGCTGTTCTCGTCTCTTTTGCTTTCATTGGCTTTGTTGCGGGCATGCGCCAGCTCATCATCTTCCAGTGGCCGGCCACCGCCATCATTCACATTTTGCGCATCCCCTGTAAACTCCTGTACCTGCGCCGAACCACGATGGGCCGTTGCATTGGTTTCTTCATCGCCGGGATTGCTTCTCTGCCCGCTATCATTGTGTACCGGGCGGGAATCGTAGCCTGTCGTATCTTTTACATCCCCTTTTAATGCGTCTGCTTTTGCTCTTCTCGCCTCTTCATCGTTACCCGCAAAACGCCCTTCATTATCGGCTTGCTCAAACCGTTTCTGTTCTTCACTCTTTCTGTCTTTATCCCTGTTTGCCATACCACATAATTTTTAGTCTTCACTAATGGAAGTAGTCACCCTGTTCTCTCCAGAATCATCGTCATCCGGTGCTGGCGTTGCCGCAAAACCCGGTCCTTCAAACAGTTCTTCAGGACCTGCCTGCCTTGACGCTGATACCGGCCCCGGCTCAGAAACACTTTCTTTGCTGGCTTCATCTGTCAGGTCGATCTTGCTTTTTCTATCACTGTCCATTTTATATACTTTGTCTTTCGTAGAGGTCGTTTTCCCAACCAATTCGTCGCCGTTCCGAACGTGAGTTGTACTTGGAAGGATCGCCGTTGCTTCTTCTATCCTGCACTTGCTGGTTGTTGGAAGTTGCTGCTACGCGTACCATGTCTTCTTTTCTTTCCCTGCCCGCGGGCCTGCCGTTAAACTGTTGCATACGATTGATTGGTTTGTTGGTTAAGATTAAATCAAATCGGTTTTTTCGCCCAGCCTTGCCGATTCTCCTTCATCCAGGTCATCGTTGGGGCTTGAGGCAGTCAACTCTGCATCTTTCTCCATGTCCTTCTCGGCTTCGTCGTGCGCCGAAACATTCAATTTGTGTTGTTCCTTGCTGATCTCGTTTAGCAGCGGGTTTTCGTGCTTGCCTGCTGCTTCGTCCGTTCTTTGATTCTTATTTTTATCCATACATGCAAATTGCAATGTATGCCCCAGAAATACTGTGCCGCTTTTATGAGAAAAGCTGCGCGGCGGCAGCTTTTTTTGCTTGATTTTCAGTTGCTTCAACAACCATTAAGAAGTTTCTAATTTGGGGCTAAGAGTAAACCGCTATACGGTGCTTAGAAAAATTTCTGTACTTCACATTTAGAGCTGAATCAGATTGATCACTTTTTCAAGGTAAATCTTGTCTGTCTCGTCAAATTCGTTCAGTGAAACGCTGTCAACGTCCAAGACACCAATCACTTCCCCGTTTTTTAGCAGCGGCAGTACAATCTCCGACTTTGATAAACTGCTGCAAGCAATATGACCGGGAAATTTTTCCACGTCAGCAACCACAATTGTTTCTCCCTTTGCCCATGCGGTTCCACAAACCCCTCTGCCCTTTCGGATGCGTGTACATGCTACCGGGCCCTGGAATGGACCGAGGACAAGTTCATCTTCTTTAACGAGGTAAAAGCCAACCCAAAGCCAGCCAAACTGTTCTTTCAGCGCTGCGGCTACATTGGCAAGGTTTGCTACCAGATCGGTTTCTCCTTCCAGCAACGCTTTGATTTGCGGAAGCAGGGTTTCGTATTGTTCTTCTTTCGTGCCTTTTATAATTGTTAGATCTTCTGCCATAAACTATCGTTGTGGCGCAAAGCTAAGGCATATCAAAAGTGAAGCGGATGTGCAGGTTGCAACAAAAATGTAAAAGATACCAGATCTATTCTGCGACGGAATTGGCTTAAACTAAAAATTGGTGAGAACACGGGTTTGATCCGTGCTGCTCACCAATAGTTTCTGTCTGGTTTTTCGTTTGGAAAAGTTGTTATCAGCCGTTCCTGCGGTTTTGCATGTTCTTACGCAAGTCTTCGAAAAATCCGGTCACAGCTTTCAGCTTTTCATCGCTAAGTGGAATGGCTTTGTATTTTTTGGTGGCTTCTTCTTCAATTGCCGCCATCTTTTTTGCTTTGTCTTCATCGCTCATCGACTGGTCCATGCGCACCTCGCGGCGTTGTGGCTGCGAAGCCATGTAAATATCCAGCACTTTGTCGGCCTCCGCATCAGTGATCTTTGCTTTTTCGACAAGCTGTGGTTTAACGCGTTCGATCATTCGCTGGCGCATTTGCTGTGGATCGCCACCACCCTGGGCTGATGCCGTGTTTGCTGCAAACAAGGTCACAAACAAGGCGGCCAGTACAAAAAATTTTTTCATGTTTGAAAGTTTAAGGTCCAATGTAGCCAAAGACTCTGTTAATGGAGGTTAAAACGTGAAGATTTTTTGTTATTGAACCTCAAAAAGAAAAAACTGTGTTTTTTCAAACGCTGCAAAATTATCATCGGCAACAAACAGCAGGCTCCGTTTTCCGTTGGGTAAAATGGGACCGAATGTTGCACCTTCCACGTTATCCACCCACCGTTTCAATGTATCCATATTCAGCAGGAGCTTTTTCATAATCGGTTTTACCGGGGGTGAAAGAACGAGAGAATTTCCACTGGCGATGTTCTCCGCTCCATCCAGCTCTGCCAGGTAAACGCGAATGTTACAGGTAAGCCTGCCCGTTGAAAACGAACGTTCGGTTACCAGGATTTGGTGATCGTTTACTGCAAGGATATCCGAAACGCCATTAAGGATAAAGGTGCCGCTGGAAATGGGCTCCTGGACAACCGGGTCGATAGGATAAGCAAATTGGGCAACCGCCTTTTTTGTTTCCACGTCGAATTGAATGATTCGTACCCAACGGGTAGAATCGTCCAGGCCAGCACGGGGACCATCTTCATACAATGGTTCCTCCATGCTTACATAAAGTGTTTTATAATTTTGGCTGAAGGCCAGTCCTTCAAACACACCGTTTTGCCGCGGCCCTTTTTCTTCCTCTGTCATGCGCATGTTTGGCGGCAATGGAAAGGTGTCGATCAATCGACCCTCTTTCGTAGCAATGGCGATAAAAGGATCGACAAGCACCTTACGGCCCGGGACCATTATCCGCTCACCTTCACTGGACCAAACAATGGTTTTGTTTGTTGGGTTGTAGCGCAGCGCCTCGGGATCGGGGTTTCGCAAAGAATCAACTTTTCTGTTCGGAAAAGGCTGTCCGTTCTTTTGGGTCAGTGTAACTGATTCGAGGAGACGAATGCTATCAATGGCGCTCTTACCGATGTAAATCTTTGCTTTATAAAAGCGGGCGGTATTGATATCCGAACGGTCATCACAGATAAGGTAATACAGGTCTTCACTCGGTACGTATTCAATGCTGGATAATCCACCTACGGTCGTACCGGCAAACTGCAGTTTGTGCGGCAAAACATAATCGCCTAAAAATTTTAATCCATTCACCGGTTTGCCCGAAACAGACCGTTGCGGGCTGCAGGCAAAAGCAAAAAGCGATAGGCCGAAAATGATAAGTAGATTTCGCATCATGGATTCTCCGTTGTAAAATTGGGTCAGGATTAAATGTTGCTATCGAGCTGCTGCAATTTTAAGCATTGCGGCGGACAACAAGGATGAAAAAGATCGTTGGGTATTTGCGGGATTATTTGAAGGCTGTTGATAAACGGTTGCTGTTGCTTGCTACGCTCTTCACCGCATTGCTTGTGTGGGCCAATTATGGGCTGGGCCTAAACAAGATCATCCGGCAACAGGGTGTAACGATGCAATACCTGTGGTGGTACTTAATTTTTCTGTTTGCATTTGGTACCGGCTACTGGCTGCATTACCGCTTTGCACGGTCTTCAATTAACGCCACAAGTCGCTTTTGGGCTTTGTTGTTACTGGCACCGGCCATTTTTTCCTGGAAGATGGTGTATGCCCTGAGCGTTCGTTTTTCAGCCGATACGCTTGAAAACAGTTACTGGACAGCCGTAACGTATTGGCCGTTCAAAGTGGTGGTGGTTACTGCCATCCTTTATCTAGTTTACAAAAGCGGTGAAAAAGAGGCATGCTTTTACGGCGTTACGCTAAAGAATTTTTCCGCGAGGCCTTACTTGCTGATGCTTTTGTTGATGGTTCCGCTTGTGGCCCTAGCCTCAACCCAACCTGATTTTTTGGCCATGTACCCGCGGATGCAAAACATTGCATTCCTGCAGCAGCCCGGTAAAGGATGGCATAAGCTGCTGTACGAAATTGCCTACGGACTTGATTTTTTTTCCATCGAGCTTTTCTTCCGCGGATTTCTGCTTTTTGCCTTTGCTAAATATGCCGGCCAGGCCGTTATCTTACCCATGGCCATATTTTATTGCACCATACATTTTGGCAAGCCGCTGGGCGAATGTATTTCCTCTTATTTCGGCGGGTTGATCCTTGGCGTGGTGGCGTACCGAACGCAAACCATTATGGGCGGCTTTTTTGTGCATGTGGGCATTGCCTGGCTGATGGAGTTGGGAGGATATCTGGGCGGCCCCCTGTCCCCCGGTGGGGGAACTTAGGCCGGAGTGAGTTTGCTTTTAACAATCCTTCTCTAGGAGTATAGTTTACGCTGGCTGCGCCAGCTTTTTTATTTCGCACGGAGGGAAGGAGAAAAGGAGAATGGCAATTGGCAATAGGCAATCCGCAACAAGCAAATGGTAATGCTAGCCAATAAAATCCTCCTTTTCTCATTGGCTCCGTGCGACCATTTCTCACTGCGTAGCAGCAAAAATTCCATGTTCTCCTAAAAGAAAAACACGGCACGCTGATGCGTGTCCTGTTTTTATAACCTAACGTCTCGTTGAAAAATGAAATGAAATATTGACCTAAGTTCCCCCACCGGGGGACAGGGGGCTTAAAAAAACTGCAAGCCTGTAAGCCGGATTCTGTCTTCGTAAGCCAGTTTACACTGCGCTTGTCGAAGTGCTATCATTTATCTGGGACAGCCATCGCTGGCTGCCTCTATCTGCCTACCCACTCCCGCCGTCCGTTTGCACGGAACCTGGACGGGCAGCCCAATGGGCGGGATATATTTGGCATTTCAGCACGCAAGGTTTACCCCGGACTGCTGTTACCAGCAATCCCCGTAGGCTCTTACCCTACATTTTCACCCTCACCTCATGCAGTGCATGATTGGCAGTTATTTTCTGTGGCACTTTCTGTTATCCGCCTGAGGCGGATACCCACCCGTTAGGTGGTGCGTTGCCCTTTGCTGTCCGGACTTTCCTTCCCCTGCCAAAAGCAAGGAACGATAGCGCAGCTTGCAGTGCCGCAAAGGTACACAAAGAGACATCGTATACCCGTTAATGAAATGAAAGTTGTAAATTATGTGCTGTAAATTTTTTGTATGCCAACCATGTTCCACTATGCCAATGTTGACGACTATATTTCCGCACAGCCACAAGCTGTACAACCCACACTGAAGAAATTGCGCAAGCTTATTAAAGCCACCGTTCCCAGTGGTGAAGAAGTGATCAGCTATTGCATGCCAGCCATTAAAAAAGATGGTATCGTGGTTTGGTATGCGGCCGCCAAAAAGCATTACGCCTTGTATCCGAAAGCAAATCTGATTCCTTTGTTTAAAGAAAGACTGGCGCCTTACGATGTAGCGAAAGGCACCATACGCTTTCCGCTTGACAAACCCTTACCTTATGACCTGATAAAGGATACCGTTCTTTTTCGCGTGGAAGAAAATAAACAAATGGCTGCGGCGAAGGAACAGGTGCAAGCCGGCAAAAAACCAAAGCTGCAAAAGATTTAAGGCGAACGATTTTTAGGACTTGAAAAAAATTTCCGTAGCACCATAACCAAAATTGGGATGGTACTGGTTCACAAAAGATTTTACTTCCTTGCGGGTGCGCAGCAGTTCATGGATCTCGTCGCGAAGCTTGCCGCTGCCAATGCCATGAATTACGATCAACTGCGGCTGGTAATTGGCCAATGCTGCATCATACCATTTTTCAAATTCCTTTAGCTGCATTGTCAGGATCTCGCCATTGGTGAGGTGCTTCCAGGAGTCAGTAAGCTTTTCTATGTGCAGGTCTACCACGGTTCTTGCAGGTAAAATATGCTGGCGAATATCTTTCAGGCTGTACACCTTGGTACCTTTCTGCACCGGTGTTTCTACAAAATCATCAAACGGCCTTCCCGGGTAGGTATCAAACAGTCTATACGTAAATGTTGCTTCGCCTTTTTCTTTTAAAACCTCGATGCGTTCAAATAACTGCTTGGGCTTCAGCTTTACCGAAGATTCGTAATAATCGGCTTTGTTCTTGTCGGGCTTCAGCAATGAAAACTCAAATACAAAGGCTGGACTGTCGTTCATGTCTTCAAAGTCCACATCGTGGAGGTAAAAATCACTGAACGGCATGACTTCGCCACGCAGGTCAAATTCGGGCCGGCCAAAAAACTGCAGAGAATAAAGAAAGTTATACGCAAGTTCGGTGCGGTTGACAAGATGCACTTTCAGGTCGGTCACCACATCATCGCCAAATTCATCGGTTTGAAATTTCGGCAGGAAAGAAAGCCATACGCCATCCGCCACTTTTTTCTCCAGCGGCTTTGAGCCTTTTTTTTCCCGAGGCAGGTCTTCGATGTATTTTTTCTTTGGCTCTGTGGGGAAAAGCTTTTTCTCCGTAAACCGCTTGAAATAAGGAAAATCGATCTGGTCCATGTAAGCCGGGAACTTTACGCCACGCACTTGGATCATCACCATTTTTTCGTTGATGATCTCAATCACCTCCCCTTCCTCATTTGAATGCAACACAATTATCTTATCGCCAACCTGGTATTTCATGCCGCAAAATTAACCACAGATTTGTGGGATTTTGAAAGGATTAACAGGACGATGGAAGGGACCAACCTTCTCTCCCTTTTTGTTTTAGCTATATCGCTTTTTGTGAATAATAATTATTTCTGAAACCGTACACTTACGAAACCTGTTTGCGCAGTTTACTGTTGCGGTAGCCGTAAAGAAAATACACCAGCAATCCAAGCGCCATCCAGCCGAAGAACACCAGCCAGCTATTGGCCGGGATCTCTACCATCAGGTAAAGGCAAAACAGCACACCCATGATAGGAATAAACGAAAACTTCTTGATGAAGGTGAGAATGGCAAGTGCCACCGCGGAAATCACGAACAGGAGGAAGAGCACTTCCTGGTAATCTTCGCTGCCCAGGTTGGCAAAGGCAGCGCCAATCCGTTGGCGGAAAACGAAAATGAACGCCGCAACGATCAGCGGTATGGTGAATTGCCCGTTCCAGTACGGCAGCGAAAACCGGCCGGGTTGTTTTTCAATACGCGGAAGCATTAACACGCCACCGGCCACCAAGGCAAAGGCAAAGAGGGTACCGATGCTCGTAAGGTCTGTCACGATCACATCTTCGATAAACAATGCCGGAATGGCCACCAGGAAACCGGCTACGATGGTGGCAAACGAAGGCGTTTGGTATTTCGGGTGGATCTTTTGGAATTTTTTAGGCAGCAGCCCATCACGGCTCATGCTCATCCAAATGCGGGGCTGTCCTAACTGGAACACAAGCAGCACCGATGTAGTAGCAATCACCGCACTCACCGAAACAACCGTTTCGATCCAGGGTGCCCTTTCGGCAAATACAAAAGCCAGTGGGTCGTTTACATTCTCAAAGCGGGAGTAGTTTTCCATGCCGGTTAGCACCAGGGCAATCATGATGTAAAGTCCCGTGCAGATCAGCAGGGAATAGATCATTGCCCTTGGCATATCGCGTTGGGGATTCTTACATTCTTCGGCCGTAGTGGAAATGGCATCAAAGCCGATGTAGGCATAAAACACGGCAGAAACACCCCGCAGCACACCTTCAAACCGGTTCGGCAGGAAAGGCGTCCAGTTGTTGACATCTACAAAAAAAGCACCCGCAATGATCACAAAAATGATGACGCCGATCTTGAACATCACCATTGCATTGGCTGTTTTTTTACTTTCCTTGATGCCGATATAAGCGATCCAGGTGATCAGGATAACAATGATAAAAGCCGGCAGGTTAAAAAATACTTTATAGCCGGCAAATACCGGTGCATTGTTATAAGCATCCACCGCAAACTGGTATTCCTGTATGGTCCGGCCTTCGGCGAACGTATTGGTGGCGATGGCCGATGTGGCTTCTTTATACGCATTGCTGGCCGTCATGGGATCGATCAGCATCCAGTCGGGCAGGTGAATGTTAAACACATTGACGAGCAGGTTATTAAAATAACCGCTCCACGAGATGGCTACCACAATGTTACCGATAGCGTATTCGAGGATCAGGGCCCAGCCAATGATCCAGGCGACGATCTCGCCAAAGGTTACATAAGAATAGGTATAAGCACTGCCGGAAACCGGTACACGGCTGGCGAATTCGGCATAACAAAGCGCCGAGAAACCGCAGGCAATGGCTGTAATAACAAAAAGGATGGAAACACCCGGTCCGCCGTTGAAAGCGGCGTTGCCGATGGTGGAAAAAATCCCGGCACCCACAACGGCCGCAATGCCAAGAAAGGTCAGGTCCCGCACACTCAAAACCTTGTTC
Source organism: Flavisolibacter longurius (assembly GCA_013327885.1). Lineage (GTDB taxonomy): Bacteria > Bacteroidota > Bacteroidia > Chitinophagales > Chitinophagaceae > Flavisolibacter. The sequence goes on from JABUMY010000018.1 coordinate 105,297, forward strand.
AGCTGGTTTTTGGGGTCTTTTTCTGCCGTATCGTAATCTGCTCTGATCTGGTCTATTGATTTCTTCCTGAAAAGTTGATTGGCCATTCACCGTTGTTTTCGGCGGTTAAAATAGAGAAAAATCGGTTTTCACACGAAAAGCAAAAAAAGAAAACCACAACGGTTTGTTTTCGGCCTGATAAAAATCAGGATATACGATTAGGAGCGTCATAGAAATCCCTTGTACGGAAGGCCAATTTTGTATCACTAAATCGAAATGAAAATGCAAACAACACTGAATCAAACCCTCAACACACCCTATACCGGTACGTATGCACAAACTTCTTTGTGGTCTCGTTTTATGGCCTATGCAAAAGGCCAGGAGCACAACCGTATTATGTGGGTAGGACTGGCACTAGCCGTTCATGGCTGTGCCCTGACACCCATCACTGTAATGGCAACGCTGTTTGCCGGCCCCAACTTCTTTTTGTTTATGACGGCTATGGTAGCCATGGGCATTGCCTTGGTAACCAACCTGGCCGCCATGCCAACAAAGGTCACCATCCCTGCTTTTGCGCTTAGCGTGATCATGGATATCGTCATTTTAGTTTCATGTGTGGTTTTGGCGCTATCCTGATCGGAGCAGATGCTGTCAGGCGACAGTGGTTAAAACATGATCCCGGCTTTAATGGCTGGGATTTTTGTTTTTTGGAAAGGCATATTGAGTGAGTTGTAAATGGAGGGTTTTGATCGTTTCATATTTGGGCATGCTGCAATTGCAAGGTGGAAATTTTACGGTGAAGCAATGGTTGAAAATTATGTAATAAAAAACCGCCAGCATTCGCTGGCGGTTTTTTCATTTCGGGTCTATTATTTTTATTGTGATATAAACTTTCGACCAGTAACCAATAATTAATAATCAATAACCAAAACTACTCCCCATCAATGCTGCCGTTTAATCAGGAAAGCAGCTAATTCTTTCAGCGGTTCTTTTCGTTTCGACAGAACAGCAATGTCGTCCAGGTGCTTCATCGCTTCCGCCAGGTAGCTTTCCTTTAAGCGTTCGGCCCAGTCATCCACTTTGCATTCCCGGAAGATGCCCAACACGTTTTCTACTTTATCTGGCGCATTCCCATTCAACAACTGCAGCAGCTTTTCCTTTTGCGGAGGTGTTGCCGTTTCCAGGGCATGTATCAGTAAAAATGTTTTTTTGTTTGATTTGATATCGCCGCCGATCTGCTTGCCAAATTTGGCCGCGTCGCCAAACGCATCAAGGTAATCGTCCTGCACCTGGAAGGCCAGGCCAAGCTTGCGGCCAAATTCGTAGATCAGGTTTTGATTTCGCTCCAACGCTCCGCCGAGGATGGCACCCATCTGCAGGGCGGCCGCCAGCAGCACGGAGGTTTTCAGGCTGATCATGTTTTCGTAGGAATGAAAATCCACTCCTTCCCTTTTTTCAAAATCCATGTCCAGCTGCTGGCCTTCGCAAACTTCCCTTGCCGTGTTGTTGAACAGGGTTAAGATGCGACGAAGTGACATAGGGGAAATTTTGTTGAGGTAGTCATAGGCCGTAACCAGCATGACGTCACCGGCCAGCAAGGCCGTGCTTTCGCCATATTTTTCATGCACCGTTTGCATGCCCCTGCGCAGCGGCGCTTTGTCCATAATGTCGTCGTGAATCAGCGTGAAGTTGTGAAACAGCTCAATGGCATTGGCCACGTTCCAGGCATCTTCCGAAATATCGTTGAACAACTCGCAACCCATCAGGCAAAGCACAGGGCGAACCCGCTTGCCACCCAGCTTTAGAAAATACGCATTGGGTTCATAAAGTGAGGCGGGTTCTGCTGGGAAATGCGGTGTGTTGAACTTCTCATTAAACAGTTGCGACAACGCTTCAAATGTATTCATTACTCTTCCTGCTTTTTCTTTTTACGTTTTGGTTTTTGCTTGCTTTTTTCGGGGTGAGGCTTTGGTTCTTCCGCAGCTTCTTCGCCTTCTTCCAAGGTTGCCGTCAGCACCCATTCGTAATCCAGTTGCCGCTTGTCAAGGTTGGCAGAAATTACTTTTATGCGCACCCTGTCGCCCATGCGAAACCGTCTTCCGCTGCGCATGCCAACCAGGCTGTAATCCCCTTCGATAAGGCGGAACTCATCATACTCAGCCAGCGAAGTAATGCTCACCATGCCTTCGCATTTGTGTTCGATGGTTTCTACCCAAAAGCCAAACGCAGCAACACCACTGATCACGCCTTCAAACTCTTCACCAATAAAGTCCCGCATGTATTCCACCTGCTTGTACTTGTTGCCGGCCCGCTCGGCTTCCATGGCGGCCCGTTCCCGCTCGCTGGCATGCTTGCACTTCTGCTCCATTTTTTTATCGGGCTTTGGGTTGGTCTTTAGCACGCCTTCCAGCACTCGGTGAACAAGTATATCCGGGTAGCGACGGATGGGTGAGGTAAAGTGGCAATAATCTTCAAATCCTAGTCCATAGTGGCCGATGTTTTCAGTGGTATAGGCTGCTTTTGCCATGGTGCGAATGCCGAGCGATTCCAGCACATGCTTTTCAGGCTTGCCTTCCACATCTCTTAGCATTTGGTTGAACGATTCAGCTACTTTTTCAGGAGTAGTTGTATCGAACTTATGCCCAAACTTGCGGGCAAAGGCAATAAAGGGCTGCAGCTTTTCTTCTGTTGGCAGATCGTGTACCCGGTAAGGAAATGGCAGGGGCTTTTTATTGACCTCGATCTTGGAAATATGCTGTGCCACGTAACGGTTGGCCAGCAGCATAAATTCTTCGATCAGCTGGTGTGATTCTTTACTCTCTTTTACCACGATGCCAATTGGTTTCCCGTTTTCATCCAGCTTAAACCGAACCTCCGTACTGGAGAAGTTGATAGCACCGGCATCAAAGCGCTTTTTGCGCAGGCGCCTTGCAATGTTGTTGAGCAGGAGAATTTCATCGGAATAAATACCGGTTTCCTGTTCAATAATTTCCTGTACCTCCTCGTAGGTAAACCGGTGATTGGAATGAATAACGGTGCGGCCCAGCCAGTAATTTTTGACCGCGCCTTTGGGCGTCATTTCAAAAACGGCAGAAAAGGTCAGCTTGTCTTCCTTTGGCCGCAGGGAACAAAGCACGTTGGAAATATGTTCGGGCAACATCGGGTTCACCCTGTCGGGCAGATAAACCGACGTTGCTTTTTTGTAGGCAAATTCATCCAGTGCTGTTTCCGGTGCTACATAATGACTGACATCCGCAATGTGCACACCGATTTCCAGGTTGCCATTCTTTAGCACTTTGATGGAAAGGGCATCATCAAAATCCTTCGCATCAATCGGGTCGATCGTGACGGTAAGAATGCCACGGAAATCGCGGCGGTTTTTTATTTCTTCTTCAGGAATCGCATCCGGGATGCGAGCTGCTTCTTCCATTACATCATCGGGAAACTCAATGGGAAAACCCGCTTCGAGCAGGATCTCCTTCATGGCAATATCATTGATGTTTTCAGCATCCAGGATACTAACGACCTCGCCTATGGGCCGTTTGCCGCCATCCATATCCCAGCCTTTCACTTTCACCACTACCCTGTCGCCTTCTTTGGCACCGTTAAAGGAGCGTTCAGGTACATAAATATCCGGTGTTCGCTTGTCGTTCTCGTTCACAAAAAACGCAAAACCTTTGTTCATCTCCAGGTGGCCGATAAACTCTGATTGCTTGCGTTCCACCACTCGTGTGATCACGCCTTGCTTGCGTTTACCGCCCCTTTCTTCTTTCAGCCTAACCTGCACGGTATCGCCGTGCATGGCCGTATTAAAATCCGTAGGCCGGATCAGTATATCGGTCTCTTCGCCTTCTACCACCACAAAGCCCATACCCGATCGTGTGATCTCCAGCTTTCCCTGGAAATCGTGTGGCCTGCCTTCACTGCTTTTTTTCTTGCCCTCTTTTTCCTTGTGCTTCGCATGTTTTCGTCCCATAGTTAAGATGGATTTTTAAAATTTTCCACAAAGGCCGTTACTCTCTTTAAAAATAATTGTTCTTCAGCAAACAGAAATTTATGTTCGATAGGGATCACATAAAACGGCATGCCATCAATCTCTGCGCTAAACTTCAGCAAGCGCATAGCGTCTTTTTCGGTGGTTAAGATCATCTTTTTTTCGGCGTCGATGGCTTCAAAGCGTTTTTTAATATCCCGCCAATCATCGATGGAAAAAATATGATGGTCGTTGTATTCCATCATAAAATAGGTGGGAATGCGCTCTTCCAGGAAAACCTTCAACGGCTTTGGATTGGCGATGCCGGTCACCAGCAACACTTCGGTTTCGTTGCCGATGCTGACCATGTTCCGCGATGTTATGTGATACGGCGTGCCATAAGCGATGGTGGTGAAATAAATTTCCTGCCCTTTTACCGGGTCGATCTCGCTGATGATGGCTCCCTTTTCTTCTTCTGATAAACCTACAGGACATTTTGTGACCACAATGATCTCGGCACGCTGGTATGAACTGCGTGCATCCCGCAGGTCGCCGGTAGGCAGGTAAAAATCACGTGTAAACAGGTTGCCATAATCCGTTAGCAAGATGTTGAGCCCTGCCTGAACGGCTCTGTGCTGAAACGCATCGTCAAGAATTACTACCTCGGTATCCGGCCGGTCGTGCAGCAATTGCGGAATGGCCACCAGTCTTTCTTCGCCAATGGCGATGGGCACATCCGGGAATTTTTTATAAAACTGCATGGGCTCATCACCAATTTCGATGGCCGTTGTGCTTTCGCTGGCAAGGGCATAACCTTTTGTTTTGCGCCGGTAGCCACGGCTCAGCGTTGCCACCTTGTACCGGCCTTTCAGGTGCATCACCAAAAATTCTACCATGGGTGACTTACCAGTGCCGCCAACCGAAAGGTTGCCAACGCCAATGAGGGGAAGTCCAAACTTGGCCGATTTCAGGATGTTTTTATCGTAGAGCCAGTTGCGGATAACAACAATGAACCCAAAAAGCAAGGCAAACGGAAGTAATAATATGCGGAATGACTTGAGAAACCAATTAGAAAACATAAACCTCCTGGGGGGTAATGCAAAGGTCTAAAGGTACGTCAAATTCATTGGCGTCAGTGATGGCCTTTACCGGTTCAAAATAAGACAGGCCGATCTTGAGGCAATCGGGCCGGCAGCGGGAAAGGTAGCGGTCGTAATACCCTTTGCCAAAGCCAACGCGGTTGCCCTGCACATCACAAATCAGCATGGGCACCAGTACCAGGTCAATCTCCTGCGGATCGATCACTTCTGTTTCCAGCGGCTCCAGGATGTTGATGGCATTGGCTTCAAAAATGGTATCGGCATGACAGGCGATAGCTTCCATGTTAGGTTCTTCAATGGCCATTTTCGGGTAACAGATCTGCAGCGAGGGATTGCGAAAGCGCAGGTAATCGGTGATGATAAAAACATTGATCTCGTTGCGCTCTTCCATGGGATAAAAACTAAAGACGGCGCCAAGTTGCGGCATCTCCACCGTTTGAAAATTGATCAGGATAAGATCATCCCATTTCAGCCGGTCGCTGTACGAAAGCTCTTTTCTTTTTTTATCGTAGGTTTTGCGGGCTTCTTTTTTTAGCATAGAAGTTCTTTCGGAACACAAAGAACAGGAAGAACCGCGAAGGACACAAAGAAAACTTACACGTTTAAAGTGTTTTCCTGCTTTTTTTCATAACCTCTTATCACCCTCCTGATTCCATTTTTTAAGAGAACCGTATTAAAGTTGAGGATAAGGCCGTATCGTAAATTGTGGAAGCGCAGGTAGGTCAACACCTGTGCAATATGGATATCGGCAATTCCTTCAATGCTTTTCGTCTCAACAATGATAGCATTTTCGACAACAATGTCTGCACGGTAACCGCAGTCCATTTGTATCTCTTCAAAAAACACCGGTACAGGCTTTTCTTCTTCTACAAATAAACCGCGCATGCGCAACCGGTAAGCAAGGCATGTTTGATAAACCTTTTCCAGCATGCCGGGACCTATTGATTTATGGACATAGAAGGCTTCATCAAGAATGATCTTGATAACTGTTTCTTCGTTCATGGCAAACAAGTTTATTTAAATAGATCTTTCTGCCCTTTGTGGTCCTTTGTTTTCTTTGTGATCCTATAATTCGAAAATCGTAAACACCGTTGTTCCGTAATTTTTTTCCCGCAGGTAATGGGGAAAGCTTTGGTAGTTGTTGCGCGGCGTATGCTCAAGGATAAACCAGCCGCCTTCGTTCAGCAATCCTTTTTCAAATATGAGCTTTGGAATGTCGTCGATGTTGGTCAGTGCATAAGGCGGACCGGCAAAGATGAAGTCGTATTTTTCGTGGGCGGTTTCAATAAATCGAAACACGTCTGACTTCACTAGTTTGATCTCTTTCAATCCAAGGCTTTCCGCCGTTTTTTTGATATAGGCCGCCATCTGGTTGTCCTTTTCCACAATGGTTAGATCGGTAGCGCCGCGGGAAGCCAGCTCGTAGCTGATGCTGCCGGTGCCGCCAAAAAGGTCCAGCGTTTTGAGGTCTTCAAAATCGAGGTTGTTTTGCAAAATATTGAACAGCCCTTCCTTGGCAATATCGGTTGTGGGCCTTGTGTACGGCATTTTTGTTGGCGGACTGATTCTTCGTCCTCCCAGTTTTCCGCTTATAATACGCATGCTGCCAGGTTGTAAAGAGAGGTGAAATAATAATGTGGGTAAGGACTTTGCGGCAACGCTAGCTCCGGTGCCTGTGCAAAATGCAGGTTGGCAAAATATTGCTGCAGGGTGGTATAAAGCGACGAGTCCTTATCAACCGGACCGGAAAGGATAAGGTAAACTTCCTGCTGCGTAAGATTGAATTCGTAACAGATGTTCAGCAGGTAATACACCACATCAAGCGGGGTTTGGTACACATAGGTTTGTGCCAGGTGAATGGCGGCCTCTTTTTTCAATACCACCCGGAATGTTTGCTCGGTGAAATGCACCATCAATTGCTGATCGGCCACAAAACCGTTGTACACTTTTATGGTTGGTGTATAGCTGTGAAAATAATACGCCGATGGAAACGCTTCGCGAAGCGGCTGGCTTACGGTTTGCGGCAGCGAATACGCTGTTGTCATTTGCCACTCCGGTATGCTATCGTGGAAGAAATCCTGTGCCGGTGCAACGTGTACAAGTTCAAGTGCTGTATAGTCCTTTTCAAAAAGCTTTGACGGGAAAAGCATGGCTTGCGGAAAGGATGAAGAAATCACTACCGAGCGAAAAGAATGTTCCTGCAGGGGTTGCAGGATTGTTGGCAGGTAGTTGCCGGTTTCCAATTCATCAAACGTGGTAAGCCGGATACGGTCAATGGTATTGGAGGCTTTGTGAAAAAGCGCTGTACTGCAATGATCTTTTCCTACTTCCAGCAGCAGCGTGTGTTCGTTGCCCGCTTCCTTTTCCTGCCCAATTTCGAATAAAGTTTTCAATACCCGTTTTTTTGCAAAGTACGTGGTTTCAGCATAGAAAAAACAAAGTAGCTTCGCCCGTTTTATGGCACAAAACTTACAGGTTGAAACGTCGTACAGGCAGATCCTGAAGATCGCTATGCCGATATCGCTTGCCCTGCTGGTGCCGCAACTAAACTTTATCACCAATGCAATTTTCCTGGGGCACCTGAGCGAAGAAGCGCTTGCCACCGCTAGCATCACTGGTGTGTATTATCTCATTTTTGGCGGCATTGGGTTTGGACTGAACAATGGCCTGCAGGCCCTGATCTCCCGTCGTGCCGGCGAGAACAAGCCCGGTGAGATCGGCACCATTTTTCAACAGGGCATCTTCATTTCACTTTGCATAAGCCTTTTCGGTATTTTGTTTACCTATTTTGTAGCGCCGGTGATCTTTAAAGCGTCCATTCAATCGGAACATATTTACCGCGATGTCAATGATTTCCTTCGCATACGCATGTGGGGCCTCCCCTTCCTTTTCATTTACCAAATGCGCAATGCACTGTTGGTGGGCATCAACCGCAGCAGCCTGCTGATCATGGGTACGGCCGCAGAAGCAGTCGCCAATGTGTTCTTTGATTACACCCTGATCTTCGGTGCGTTTGGTATGCCGCGACTTGGCTTTAACGGTGCGGCTTATGCGTCTGTGATTGCGGAGTTCACCGGCATGTTTGTCATTTTTCTGGTGATCAAATGGAAAGGCATCAGCCGGCAGTTTTCGCTGTTCAAGGGCTTTGCTTTCAACAAGCCGATAACGGTGCGCATTCTGCAGCTTTCCGGCCCGCTCATCTTCCAGATGGCTATCAGTGTGGTCTGTTGGTTTTTCTTTTACCTGCTGATTGAGCACCAGGGGCAAACAAGCCTGGCCATCTCTAACACGATGCGCAATGTGTTTGGCTTTTTTGGTGTGTTCAACTGGGCCTTTGCCTCGGCTGCCAATACCATGGTGAGCAACGTCATTGGACAAGGAAAAAAGGAGGCTGTTTTTGGTCTTATTAAAAAGATCATGACCATTAGTATGTCGGTATCGTTGGTCTTTTGTGTGCTCTTGAATTTTTTCCCGGATGTTTATTTTGCGGCCTTTGGGCAGGGACAACAATTTACGGCTGAAGGCACACCGGTACTTCGTGTGGTATCGGTGGCGCTGGTGTGCAGTGCTGCCGCCGCTGTGTGGCTGAACGCTGTAACCGGCACAGGCAGAAGCAAGATCACTTTCTTTATAGAATTGGCTGCAATTATAGTATACTGCGTTTATGTGTACGTAGTGCTGGAAGTACAGCGCCTGTCCATATCCTGGGCCTGGTCATCGGAGTTGTTGTACTGGCTAATCCTGTTTTCGCTCTCCTTTTATTACATCCGCAGCGGCCGTTGGAAAAAAGCCGCGGCCATCTAAATCTTGTGAAAAATTCAAACTGATATCAGGCGGTAAAATCTTTGGAAAACGTAACGGATACGGACCCCGTAAAGGCTGCTATGGGTGGTTGAAGCTTGATGATCTGCACGGCAATTTTTTGCAGCATGGGAAATGCCATTTTCAGGGCATCGGCAATTTCCATTGCCAGTGTTTCCAGCAGATCGCGGCGCTGTTCGAAGACGGTTTTGGTGATGCGGTATACTTCGGCATAGTTGATGGTCTGCTCAATTGAAGTTATCGTTTGGGAAGGTGCTTCGGTGGTCAAGGAAAGATTCACTTCAAAAGAATTCCCCGCCAATGCCTCTTCTGCAAAAAGGCCATGCGGCGCATAGAAGCGCAGGTTAGAAAGCGCTATTGTGAAGTGGGAAGACATGTTTCCAAAAAATAATTTCTAACGAAAAGAAACCGGCCTGCAGGCCAATACTGTTATCGCAAAAGCGGCAACCTATTTTGCTGCAGGCCGGTTGTTGCTTTATAATCCTTTTTCTCCCAGGTAACGCTCTGCATCCAGTGCAGCCATACAGCCGCTGCCGGCTGCCGTTACGGCTTGGCGGTAAATTTTATCCTGCACATCGCCGGCGGCAAATACACCTTCGATATTTGTTTTGGCTGTACCCGGAATGGTTTTGATATAGCCGCTTTCATCCATGTCGAGCCATTCTTTAAATACTTCTGAATTCGGGGTATGCCCGATAGCAACAAAAAATCCTTTGACCGGTATCTCCCGTGTTTCGCCGGATTTTGTGTTTTTGATACGTACAGCTTCCACTGTTTTTTCGCCCAGCACTTCGTCGGTTTCGGTATTCCAGTACACTTTGATGTTGGCTGTATTTTTCACTCTTTCCTGCATCACCTTGCTGGCCCGCATCTCATCGCGGCGCACCAGCATGTGTACGTTAGAACAAAGCTTGGAAAGATAAAGCGCTTCTTCGGCGGCCGTATCGCCGGCGCCTACCACGGCCACTTCTTTGCCGCGGAAGAAAAAACCATCGCAAACGGCGCAGGCGCTAACGCCATAACCGTTCAGTCGCTGCTCGCTTTCTATGTTCAGCCATTTGGCCGAGGCGCCGGTAGCAATGATTACCGCATCGGCTTCTATCAGCTTTTCATCGTCGATCCAAACTTTATACGGCTGCGCTGAAAAATCAACTTTCGTCGCCAGGCCGTATCGGAGGTCTGCTCCCATACGCTGGGCTTGTTTTTCAAAATTGATCATCAGCTCCGGTCCCTGGATACCTTCGGGAAATCCGGGGTAGTTTTCCACCTCGGTGGTTATGGTGAGCTGGCCGCCCGGCTGAATGCCCTGGTAAAGCATGGGTTTCAGGTTAGCACGGGCTGCATAAATGGCGGCTGTGTACCCTGCGGGTCCCGATCCTATAATTAATAATTCTGTCCTTTCTGCTGTTTGCTTTTCCATAATTAATCTGCGAAAATAACGGTTGTTTTGGTTTCTCCATGTTTGGCGGTGGCAGGCGCCTGTTGCTATGACAATGGCAGCAACGCCTTGCCTAACTAAGACCTGGTGTTTTCACGCAGGTATCTTCCCGCTTATTTCGGAATAATCAGCGTCCGGTACTGTGAAGCATAACCACCGAAATAACCCAGGGCGCCGCCGCTGATATTGCTTTGCACTTTGATGGGTGTGGCAAAGGGATTGCCTACGGATGCATAGGCAAATTCCATTGTTCGCCAAAAGTCATAGGTGGCCTTGTCAATGTTGCTCAACTTCAGCGTAACGGTATCGCCTTTGACAAAAAACCGGTCACGGTCGTTGATCTGCCGGTTACGGTCGATGCCCCTTTCCACCGGCAATTCATAGGTGGTACCATCAATAAAAAGGTCGTCGAATGTGGATGAAAAGGGCGATAGCAAGGGCCCGTTGTTGCGAGCCGTATAATACCGGATGTAATCGCCAAATCCCGGCGGATCGGTGGCTTTCACCATGATGATCACCTGGTCAGGATCGGCCTGTGGCGGGGCGGGTTTCCACCAAACCGAATCGATGCGTTTTGTCAAACCGGGAATGGTGGTGGTAGCGCTGTATTCGGCGCCATCGGCAACAATCCGCAAACTGTATCCTTTGTTAAGCTGGCCAATGATGGCGGTGGAAAGATCGGCCGAATCGATGCTGTAGTAAACCAACGAAAAGCCGCCAAGCGACCGGTTGTATTCTTTTAATTTGGCTGTTGTGTTCCCGTCCGAAAGAAAGACCTCCGCACCTTTCACAAAGCTGTTGGCAAGTAATTGCGGCGAAACGGCGGCATAATAATCCAGTGATCTTGTCAGGACCACTACGGGTGGCTGCCCGTTCTCGATGGTAGCTTCTACCACCAGTTTTGGTTCTTCCGTATTCAGATCGATATCGATGTCTTTTTCGCAACCTACGAGCAAAAGCGAGAACAAGATCGAAAGACCCACCAGCAGTCCACTGCTTTTTTGCGCTTTCTCCATCCGTAAAAACCATTTCATATCCATTGCCGTTTCGGAATTATAAACAATGACAAATTGCACAGGTAAAGGTTCGGAACTGGCTTCTCACCTCACCTAAAACATTTTGTAACCCTACTCCAAACTTACAAAGGGATAGAAAGGCTTTGTCACATGCCGGGAAAGACGAAACGGTTACAACTATTCCTTAACACTGGGTTTTAATGATCTTAGATCCAAATGTTGTCCGGTAATCAAAAGTGTATTTCAAAGCGTTTTACAATATTGTTGTAAGCAAATAAATTCGGCTAAAGCCGATACACGTATGACTTATACTATTATTTATCCCCGCGCTAAAGTAGCGGGGCAATGGATGAAAACTTCTTCTAATCCTTGTAAAGCTGCTCTACTGTCCATGCCTCCGGACGGGCGGCAAATTTTTGTTTGGTCAGCCGCCAGGTATCATCAAAAAAATGCGATTGGCGGTAAGCGTCCAGTGCTTCTGTTGATTGCCACCAGCTATAAGTAAAGAATTGTTGCGGATGGTCTTTGTCCTGCCAAAGCTCAAGGTGAGTGCAACCAGGGAAATTACGGATAAGCGACCGGCGTTCGGCAAACAGTTGCTGGAAAGCGGCAATCTCTTCTTCTTTAAATGTCATTTTTACAATGCGAATGATCATCCCCGGAAAATTTTTGGAAAAATAGAATCGGATTCTGCCGCTTATTCAAAATATACTTTTACCGTTTGGTAAAACAGGCGGGCCTGCATCACGTTGGGCATATTGCCATTGTTTTCGCTGTAGCCTTTCAGGCCAAACAACCCGGCGGCATTGCCTTTGTTGATGGCGATCTCAAGATAACCGGCGCTGTTAAAGATCACCAGCTTTTCGCCCTGTGGTACATCGGCATAGGAGCCGCTGATGCGTTCAATGATCTCGTCACGTTTAAAAACAATCTTGAACCGCCGCCCCTTTCGCTGACGCTCAAATTGGTCTTTGGTGATGTTGACAATCACATTCTCAAAATTATCAATGAAGATGATCTGCCCTTCCATCCAGTCTTCGCCCAGCGTGGGACGCAACGGGTGTTTTTCAATAAACAAGGGATCGGGAATGCCGATGTTTTGAATGGGCTCGCCGTTGCTGAGCTGCGTGATGGCCTTGGCTGCTACGTCGATGCAATACAAGGTGTTTTTGATGGCGGATTTTTCAAGCGGAACACCCAGTATCATTTCAGGTTTTTCTTCAATGATCATGCTGAGCAAGCCGTTGTCGGCGCAAAGGATGTATTGGTCCTTGTAAAACGCAAACAGCAACTGCTCGGGTTTTGACTCAAACAGGTTGACCAAAACAATGTGATAGGTGAACTCGGGAAAGTTCTTTATGGCATTCCGGCACACATACGACGCCTGTGGATAATTAAATGGCGACAACTTGTGCGTGATGTCAACGATGTTAAATTCGGGATTGATACGCAATAGCCGCCCCTTCGCTGCACCAACGAGGTAGTCCTGTTCGCCGATATCCGATGTTAGGGTAACTAGTGGCATGCAATGACGGGTCGTGTGTAAAAATCAACTATTAAAATGGATTAGCGCAGTGCTGTGCATAAATAAAAAATTTGTCCTTGTCACTCCTATTTCACCAGTTTTCCCTCTTTGAAAAAAAAGTTTTTGACCAGCCTGTCGGCCAGTGATGGAAAGAACTTATTCAGGAAAATCGTTCGCTTTCCATTAAAGGTAAGCACCAGGGTTCGTTTGCGCTTGCGGATCGCCTGGAGAATTTCATCGGCGCATTTTTCAGCGCTCATCAGGCTTCCTTCGTTGAGCGGACTTTCACCTTGCGCCTGTCCTTTTTCATTGAGAGCGGCCACACGGATGTTGGAAGCGGTAAATCCCGGGCAGACCCACATCACATTCACGCCATCGTCGAGCAACTCCGTGCGAACCGCTTCCAGCCACCCCTGCAGGGCAAATTTGGAAGCAGAGTAACCGCTGCGGCCTGGCAGGCCGCGGTAGCCGGCAATGGATGACACACCAACGATGGTTCCTTTTCTTTCCACGATGGATGAAAGGGCGAACTTGGTGCAATACACTGTACCAAAAAAATTGATCTGCATAATCCGTTCAATCACTTCGGCTGATGTGTCTTTCAGGAGGCCGCGCATGGAAACGCCGGCGTTGTTGATGAGGATATCAATAAAGCCGAAAACTTTCATCGTCGATTCGATCAAATGGCGGCAGTCGTTCTCCACGCTTACATCGGCGATGATGGCATGCAGCGGGTAAGAGGGAAATTCGGATTGCAGGCGATAAAGTTTATCCTGGTTGCGACCGCAGGTGGCCACTTTGGCGCCGGCCATCAGCAATTTTTCTACCAATGCTTTTCCAATGCCTTCAGTACCGCCGGTAACCACTACTACTTTATCTCTAAAAAATTCGGACATAGCTGAAAATTACGAGCCGCAAACCTAATTCAAATTAGGCGGGATTAAAAGCGCAATTGCCACATGCTTAAAAACAAGATAGGCAATGCGAGAAAATCGGGTACTCACCTACGGGGATTAGAACGCAGATGAAGTTCAAAATTGCTTTAAAAAAACTGTTTGCATGGCTGCTAATGATTCAACCCTAATTAGGTGCATAAAAAAGCCCCGCAACTGCGGGGCTCCCAAAACGATTTATTGTTTTTATTTTTTTACAGGTTGTTTGTTTCCTTTTGGAATGGGTATCAAAACTGGTTGTGGTTTCCGAATCCCTAACAAAACCGACAGTACATCTCTCCAATTCATAGAATAAAGTATTGAGGGTGAATAATCTCTTTTTTAAATTTCCTGTAAATTAAGCAGGTAAATCCACTTTCAGCCTTTTTGTCCGCTTTTTTTTACTAAAGATTTGGTAAGGATGACCCGCAACAAGTTTTTAGTACTCTTCTTCACAAAATGACTGACTATATTTTGTTAAAGCCCAGTAGTAAAACTGTTCGTTTTATTGCCGTGCTTGCTGACGATGATTATTCCATTGCATACATAGAAAAAAGCTTGAAGAGTCGCTAGAAATTTTGAATAAAAAAGCGTGAACCAGAATTATTGCTTCGATACGTATGGCCAGCAAAAAAAATTAAATTGCAAGAAATTCTTTTTGGTGTGAAAATGATTTACTTATATTTGCAACCCCAAACGGGAATGGCTGCGTAGCTCAACTGAATAGAGCATCTGACTACGGATCAGAAGGTTTCAGGTTTGAATCCTGACGCGGTCACAAAAAAGAACCCTTGTCGATACAAATTGGCAAGGGTTTTTTCTTTTTGGAGTGAACCATTTTATTGTAGTCTTCTTCCCGTTTATAAACTTTAATAACAGTTGAAGTTTTAAATTTGGCTCTGCCTGCCAGTTGCTTTTACCGGTTACAAAAAACAACTGTCGGCTGACTGCAAGCCTATCGAATGAACCGGCAAAAATCTGTCTGCTTTATAGGAATGATTTCCCTTCCGTATTGTGCATTTGCACATGGTGAAGAAGTGCTTTCTACAATTCTTTATGCCGTAATCCCGATCTTAGTTTTTCTTGGATGGCTAATTTTTTTAAAGTTTCGTCTTGCTGATAAACTTCGGTTGATTGCTGTTTACGCTCTTGCATTCTCCTCAATAGTCTTCTTTACAAAGCATTTACCCTATCATCAAAACCGGACTTTTTTGTACATAGCTTTTGCATTTGGTCCAGCTGCTGCATGCTGAATGACTTACTTATTTTTAAAAAGGAAGAAGAAATTATAAACTCCTTTTTTAATCGATGAATCCTGCGCTATTAATAGTGACGAAAGTTTTTCACAGGAAGGACTCTTTGCATACGATTAGTGAAGAATGGATAACTACCATCATTTACAAAACATAAGCTATTCACTTTTACAACATCAAACCTTAGTCTAACTTTCCGTTAGCAAAACGAAAGCCTTTATTTTCATGGCATGGAAACCGCTTTCCTCCTGGAAAAATTAAAACAATTAAATGCGATTGCTGACACCGGGCTGCTTTATTGTAAAAACGAATACGACAAAGAACGCTATACTGAACTGCAAGCGATGGCCCGCCAATTATTGGGTGAACTAAGCGGTCATACTACGGAAACGATAAATGCTATATTCCCGGCCTCGCCAGATTACCCCACCGCAAAGGTTGATATCCGCGGATTGGTTCTTTCTGATAAAAAAGAAATTCTCTTGGCCCGTGAAGGCGCCGACGGCAAATGGTCGCTGCCGGGCGGTTGGGCTGATGTCGGTTGCAGTCCAAAAGAAACGGTTGTCAAAGAAATCAAGGAAGAAACAGGTCTCGACGTAGAGGCAAAAGCGTTGCTGGCCGTTTTTGATAAACGGTTCCATCCACATCCTCCACAGCCGTTTTATGTTTATAAAATGGTGTTCTTATGCGAACCAACATCCACTCATTTGCAAAAAGGATTTGATGTTTTGGATGTACAGTATTTTGCCGTCGACAGACTGCCAGAACTTTCGGAAGACCGGATCTTAAAAAGCCAGATCGAGTTGGTTTATCACAAAGCGTTGCGTTCTGACTTTACCGCTTATTTTGATTGAGGATAGTTTGGTTTTATTAATTCGTTTTGCTGTTTCATACACATCATTTCGCTGCAAAACGCAATGATCGGTTCAAACGATCAGGGTTTGCTGGTACTGCTCTTCTCCCCTTCCGCATTTTTGTAAGGCGAATGAAAGCGATATTTCCCGGAACCGACGGAAAGCTTTAAGAAACCATTTTCTTGTCCCAGTACCTGCACTTCCTTGCCTGCGACCAACTTTTTGCCGCTCTCTTCTACCGATTCGGCTGTGGCACCGGGCAAATAAACGGTAGCGGTTGTATTGGGTGGAATTTCGGCATCAACAATCAGATTGCCTCCATCCAGTTTCCAGCCTGTTTTCACCCTGCCATACCGCGTATCGTACACAACGGAAGCATGGGTGATATTCCGGCCAACATGGGGCTGAATACGCATCTTCTTGTAACCAACAGCATCTTTGTCATTGTCCAAACCCACCATCCGCCGATAAAGCCAGTCGCCAATGGCGCCATAGGCATAGTGGTTAAAGGAATTCATCGAAGCCGGTTCAAACGAACCATCGGGACGGATCCCGTTCCACCGCTCCCAGATAGTGGTAGCACCCATTTTAACCGGGTAAAGCCAGGACGGAAAACTCTCCTGCAGCAGCAGGTCATAGGCGACACTTGTTTTGCCAAAGCGGCTCAACACTTCGCAGAGGTAAGGTGTTCCCAAAAAACCAGTGGACAGGTGGTTGCCGTAGCTTTTAATATTTTCCACCAGGCGGTCAGCCGCCTGCTGGCGCAGGTTTTCAGGCAGCATGTCGAACTGCAGGGCCAGCACATAAGCGGTTTGCGTACCGGAAACCAGTCGTCCCGATGGCGTCAGGTATTCCTTTACAAAAGCGTCTTTTATCCTATTCAGTAAGATGGTGTAAGTTGCTATGTCTTCCGTCTTTCCCAATACGTTTGCCGCATTGATCAGCAATTGCGTGGAATGCGCATAAAAGCATTGAGCGATCAGGTATTTGTCGGTGATGGCCGAACGACCGGCCAGGTCGTTGTCCTGCATATACGAAAGCCAGTCGCCAAAATGAAACCCTTTGTTCCAAAGATCGGCCGTGCTTTGCTGTTGCATAAAACCCACCCAGGCCTTCATGCTCGGGTATTGCTCCTCCAAAATGCGGCGGTCGCCATAAACAAGGTACATGTCCCAGGGAATGATGGTGGCCGCATCGGCCCAGCCAGCCGCTCCTGCATCATTGCTTCCCAACACATTTGGTATAACGTGGGGCACACTGCCATTTGGTAACTGGTCGGCCGTAACGTCTTTCAGCCACTTGGCAAAAAAGTTATTGGCATCCATGTGAAAGGAGGCCGTACGGGCAAACACCTGCGCATCGCCGGTCCAGCCAAGACGCTCATCCCTTTGCGGACAATCGGTAGGCACATCCAAAAAATTGCCTTTTTGTCCCCATTCGATGTTATGAACGAGTTGATTGAGCAGGGAGTGCGACGAGGCAAAACTGCCGGCTTTTTTCATGCCAGAATAAAGTGAAACGGCCGTGAAGTTTTCCGGCTTCAATTCGCCAGGGTAGCCGGTTACTTTGATATAGCGGAAACCGTAAAACGTAAAATGCGGTTCGAAAACTTCTTCTCCACTACCTGCCAGGATATAGTTGGCTTCCGCTTTTGCCGCCCTTAAGTTTTCTGTATAAAAATTACCCGCTTTGTCCAGCACTTCTGCATGGTTGATGCGGACCGTATCACCTGCTTTTCCAGTTGCTTTTACCACCACCCATCCCACCAGGTTCTGTCCAAAGTCAATCACCTTTTCGCCTTTTGGCGTGGTAAAGATCTTAACGGGTTGAAAGCTCTCCCCTTTTTTCACCGGCTCGTTTGCGGTGGCCAGGAGGTTGGTCATGGGATGTTCTGCTACCTTAACGCCGGCCCAGTCACCGTCATCATAGGCGGTTGAAGTCCATCCTTTTTTCTGCAGCCGCGCATCGATGGTTTCGCCATGGTAGATCTCTGAATAGCGGACATCGGCCGTCGTTGATTTCCAGCTTTCGTCAGAAATGATTGTTTCCTGACGACCATCCTTATACGTAATTTGAAGCTGCATCAGCAAGCCGAGGTTTTTACCGTACACATCTTTTTGTCCGCCCCAGGCAAGGTTGCCCCGGTACCAGCCGCTGCCCAGCATTACACCGATGGCGTTGTTGCCGTTTTGCACCAGGTCCGTCACATCATAAACCTGGTACTGCAGGCGCTTGTTGTACGAGGTCCAGCCAGGGGTAAGATAGGCATCGCCAATGCGCTTGCCGTTCAGGAAAGCCTCGTATATGCCATGGGCTGTTATGTAAGCGGTTGCCGCCTGTACATTATTGCGACTTTGGAAGGATTTTCGAAAAAAAGGACTGGGGCGCAAAACCGGGTCTTCTGTGTAACCCGGCTCGATCCATTTTGCTTTCCAATCTGCCGGTGAAAGCAGCGCCATTTGGAAAAATGCTGGTGTGCTCCAATCGGAGGCTTTGCCTTTATTGTCCCACACTCTAACCTGCCAGAAATAGCGCTGTCCCGATTGCAGGGGCGAGCCTCTGTAGGCTACCAACACTGATGAGTCATTGTTTACCTTGCCCGAATGCCAGGTTAGCTCTTTTCCCCCTTTAACGGAAGCAGCAGATTTGGCCAGTCTTATTTCGTATGCTGTTTGCATTACACCCCGCTGTGCGCTTTCCAATTGCCAGGTAAAACGCGGCTGCTTTGCATCCAGCCCAATTGGATTAATAACGTTTTCAACCTGGCAGCCGGCCACTCTTGTTTGCGCCATGGCGGCAAGGCAAAACAGTAGCGTACAGCTTACAAAGAGTATTGATTTTTTCATACCGTGGATTTAAAATCTAGGATGCAGAAAGTTAACGCAGTTTTGCTTTGCAGGCGCAGCAAATTTTAGGAGGGAATGCAATTGATTTATTTCGTTATGCATCCACGTTAGTCGATTGTGTGGAAGTCTTATTCTTTCCATATTTTTTCGAATGCAGCTAAATGTTTTCAGCAACCATACGTTGGTGCTGACAAGCCCTCATTTAAAATGCTAAAAACAGTAGAACGTAAGTCAATAAAAAAGCCCAGTGGTTTTTACGTCAATGAGCTTTTTTAATTTCATTTTTATGTACAGTTTCTTACAACCTTATCTCGTTTGTTTTTGCTTTTCCAACCGGAATGCCTTGCTGCCGCAAGGGCAATTCAAGGTAAAAACGGGCACCTTCTTCGGGTTTGCTGACGGCACTGATCTGCCCATTGTGCGCATCAACAATCTTTTTGCAAATCGATAATCCCACACCGGATCCTTCAAACTCGTGGTAGCTGTGGAGGCGCTTAAAGACCACGAAAATCTCTTCGGCATATTTCTCGTCAAAGCCGATGCCGTTGTCTTCAATCACGATACAGCAACGGGTTACCGGACTGTCGAGCAGCGAAGCTTTGGCCTGGTCGCAATAAATAGAAACAACGGGCTTGATCCCATCACGGTGAAACTTGATGCCATTGCTGACAAGATTCTGAAACAATTGCCGCATCTGGCTGGGATTGGCCCAAACCGTTGGCAATTCTTCGTACCGGATAACCGCATCCCGCTTTTCAATTTCCACTTCCATGTCCGAGATCACCTCGGCCAGCAGCACGTTCAGGTCCACTTGTTCAAACTGTGGCAGCACGCTGTCCTTGCGGGAAAAGATCAGCAGGTCGTTGATCAGTTTTTGCATGCGCTGCGATGAACGGACGATCTTGTCCATGTAGCGCCGCATGTCTTCCGTCAGGCTTTCGTCAGCCAGGGTCAGCAGCTTGTCACTGAATACAAGGATCTTCCGCAGGGGTTCCTGCAAATCGTGTGACGCCACATAAGCAAAGCGATCCAGTTCTTCGATGGTGAGCTTGAGGTTTTTGTTGTTTTCGAGGAGCTGGTGGTTCAGCAGCTTTACTTTTTCTTCGGAAATGCGCCGCTCTTCTATCTCTTTCTCCAGCGCTGCATTCACTTCTTTAAGCTTGCGTTCCTGCAGGATCAACTGGTGATTTTTCTGGTACATTTCGGCAAACACACCTACTTTAAATCGCAGCAACTCGGGGTTGATGGGTTTGTAGATGTAGTCGATTGCTCCTACTTTATAGCCCTCAAACACATGCGCATCGTTGTAATTGTGCGCCGTAATAAAGATGATCGGGATGTGATTCAATTTTTCCCGCTGGTAGATCAGGCTGGCCGTTTCAAAGCCATTCATGTCGGGCATCTGCACGTCCATGAGAATAAGCGTGAAGTCGTGCTGATGAAGCAGGATCTTTAAAGCGGCCTTTCCCGAAGACGCTTTTACAATATCGTAACCCCTGTTTTCAAGGATCGATTCAATCGACATCAGGTTGTCTTCCCTGTCGTCGACAATCAGTATTTTAATCCGGCTTTCCGCCGTTGTGTCGTCTGTAGTCAAAGGTTCCATCAGGCGATTTTTTGTGAGTGGTGAATCGTGAGTGGTGAGTGGCGAAAAAAGACTGTTCTGTACTACTCACCACTGACCACTCACTACTCACACTTATTTATACAACCACACCCGCATCAGCGAAAGAAGCTGGTCGATCTTGAGGGGTTTGGTGATGTAATCCGAAGCGCCGGCTTCGATACATTTTTCACGGTCACCCTTCATCGCTTTTGCGGTAACGGCAATGATCGGCAGGTTATTGTTCTTGTGCTCCCGCCTGATCTTTTGCGTTGTTTCATAACCATCCATCTCCGGCATCATAATATCCATCAACACCATGTCGATCCCCGATTTTTCCGTGAGGATGGAAATGGCCTCCTGCCCGCTTTCTGCCGTGATGCAATTAATCTGGTAACGCTCAAATGCCGTTGTCAGTGCAAACAGGTTCCGTACATCGTCATCCACCACCAGCACCGTTTTGCCCGTCAGTACGTCCTCCCGCGACCGCAGGTTTTCAATGATCATCTGTTTTTCCTGTGGCAACTCCCTGTGGTCGATGTGCAGGAGCATGATCACTTCTTCCAGCAAAAGATCCACCGAACTCACATCTTTTAACAAAATGCGGTTGGCGTATTGCTTTAACTGCATTTTTTCTTTGGGCGAAAAATCCTTGGCCGAATACACCAAAAGCGGCAGCATGCGGTCTTTCTTCAGCTTGTGAACCTTTGCCACGAAATCCATACCACCTATGTCGGGGAGCATATAATCGATGATCACACAATCATAGGCTTGCTGGCTGAGCATGGCAAGACCCGTTTCCCCATTGCTGGCAAAGTCCATTTGAATACTATCTTCCCCACAATCCAGGGTTTTGGCGATCTGCGATGAATCCAGTTCGTTGTCTTCCACGATCAGGAGCCGCTTCGGCCGGTCGGCCTGGTATTGCACGATGTCATCAAACAAAACCGTCAGGGCCTGCGATTTCAGCGGCTTCAGGTTAAAGCTCCGGGCCCCGCGTTGCATGGCCAGCAGGCGGTTTTCTTCACCTGAAATCAGGTGCACCGGTATGTGGCGGAAATTAATGTCGTTTTTAAACAGGTCAAGGATGCGCCAGCCGCTGGCATCGGGCAGCTTTACGTCCAGCGTTACGGCAATGGGACCGTATTTATTGGTTAGGTCGAACACATCGCCAAAAGCAGTGGCTACCACCACTTTCAGGTTCAGTTCGTGTGCTTTTTCCACCATGATCTTGGCAAAGCGAATGTCGTCTTCCACCACCAGCACCACCTTGTCGGAAGGACCGATGTTGTTTCTGTCGTCACCCACTTCGTTTATGATCTCGTTCAGCACTTCCAGTTCCTTGCTTTCCGACGCCACTTTTATGGTGGGCACCGATTGCAGCGTTGCCTTGTTGCCGCCGGATTCGTCCAGCTTGTACTCACTTACGGTAAGGGTGCTGGGCTTTTCCTTTTTCACCATGTTGGGATTGTAGTCGATGGGCAGGTAAAGCGTGAACGTACTGCCCTGGCCCACTTCACTTTCCAGTTCGATGGTGCCACCCAGGAGGTCAGCAAGACCGCGACTGATGGAAAGCCCCAGGCCTGTTCCGCCGTATTTGCGGGAAGTGGAACCTTCGGCCTGTTGAAAGGCTTCAAAAATGATGTTTTGCTTGTCTTTGGAAATGCCGATACCCGTATCCCTGATCTCGAAGGCCACTACTTTTTTGGCGTTGTCGAGACTGGGCATCGACTGCTTCCAGTTGCGGGTTGCTTCATAGATACGCAGTGACACGCCACCTTTTTCCGTGAACTTAAAGGCATTGGAAAGCAGGTTTTTGAGGATTTGGTTCAGGCGCTGTGCATCCGTTTCAAAAATTTCGGGCAGCATCCTGTCCACGTCGATATTGAACTTAAGGTTCTTACTTTCGGAAACGTGTTTGAAAGTCGTTTCTACGAACGAGGTAATCTCGTGGAAGCGAACATTGATAAAGTCTGTTGAGATATAGCCCGATTCGATCTTGGAAAGATCCAGGATGTCGTTGATTAGTTGGATCAGGTCATCGCCGCAACTGTGAATGGTTTTGGCGTACCGCACCTGCTTTTCCGAAAGGTTGCCTTCGCGGTTTTCGTACAACTGTTGGGCAAGAATCAGGAGTGAGTTCAGCGGCGTTCGCAACTCGTGCGACATATTCGCAAGAAACTCGGATTTGTATTTGGAAGTAAGCTGCAACTGCTCGGCTTTTTCTTCCAGCGATTTGCGGGCATCTTCCACTTCCTTGTTTTTGGCTTCCACTTCCTCTTTTTGCTTCACCAGGAGGTGGGCCTTGTCCTGCAGTTCTTCGTTGGTGCGTCGCAATTCGTCTGTCAGAGACTGGGACTGTGCCAGCAGTTCCTCCGTTCTGGTGTTGGCTTCGATGGTGTTCAATACAATACCGATCGACTCGGTCAATTGTCCCAAAAAGTCAAGGTGGGTCTCGCTGAATTCACCAAAGGAAGCCAGCTCGATCACCGCTTTTACCTTGTTTTCGAACAATACGGGAAGAACGATAACGCTGACGGGCGGCGCTTCGCCAAGGCCTGAAGAAATATAGAGGTAGTTGCTGGGTACATTGGTGAGAAGGATGCGCTCTTTTTCAACGGCACACTGTCCCACCAACCCCTGGCCCAGCGCAAATTCCCGTTGAATGTTCCGCTCTTCGTTGTTGGCGTACGCCGAAAAGAGCTTTAATTTTTTGTTTTGTTCGTCCTCGTCCTGTTCCAGGATATAGAACATACCCATCTGGGCGTTCACCACCTGTGCCAGCTCCGAAAGGATACGCCGGGTTACTGTGTTCAGGTCTTTTTGCCCCTGGAGCATCTGGGTAAACTTGGCCAGATTGGATTTCAGCCAGTCCTGTTCCTGGTTCAGCAGGGTTGTTTCCTTCAGGTTGGCGATCATTTGGTTGATGGTGTCTTTCAACTCCTCCACCTCACCTTTCGCATCTACGCGGATGGTACGGGTCAGGTCACCCTTGGTTACCGCACGGGCCACTTCGGAGATGGCACGCACCTGCGTGGTCAGGTTTTCCGCCAACTGGTTTACGTTTTCCGTCAGGTCCTTCCAGGTACCGGAAGCGCCGGGTACGGAAGCCTGTCCGCCCAGGCGGCCTTCCACACCCACCTCACGGGCCACGGTCGTTACCTGATCGGCAAATACCGCCAGGGTATCAATCATTTCGTTGATGGTATCAGTCAGTTGGGCTACCTCGCCACGGGATACGATGGAAAGCTTTTGCTTTAAATTGCCGGTAGCCACCGCTGTTACCACCTTGGCAATACCCCGCACCTGGTTGGTAAGGTTAGAGGCCATCATGTTCACGGAGTCGGTCAGATCTTTCCAGGTTCCACCTACACCCGGCACTTCGGCTTGTCCTCCCAACTTTCCTTCCGTGCCTACTTCACGGGCCACACGGGTCACCTCGTAGGCAAAGGAGTTCAACTGGTCCACCATGGTATTGATGGTATTTTTCAGGTCGAATATCTCGCCCTTCACATCGATGGTTACTTTTTTGGAAAGGTCACCGGATGCAACCGCTTTGGTTACTTCGGCAATGTTCCGCACCTGGAGGGTCAGGTTACCCGTCATCTGGTTTACGGAGTCGGTGAGATCCTTCCAGGTGCCACCAACGCCGGGCACAAAGGCCTGTCCGCCCAGCTTACCGTCGGTACCTACCTCACGGGCCACCCTCGTTACTTCAGAGGCAAAGGCTCGAAGCTGGTCCACCATCGTGTTCAGCGTTTCTTTTAATTGCAGGATCTCGCCGCGTACATCCACCGTGATCTTGCGGCTCATGTCACCGTTGGCCACGGCAATGGCCACCTCGGCAATGTTCCTTACCTGGTTAGTAAGGTTGGAGGCCATTTGGTTTACAGAATCCGTCAGATCCTTCCAGGTACCGGCCACACCGGGTACGTGGGCCTGTCCGCCCAGTTTTCCTTCCGTACCCACTTCCCTTGCCACACGGGTTACTTCCGAGGCAAAGGCACGAAGCTGGTCCACCATGGTGTTGATGGTATTCTTTAATTCAAGGATCTCTCCTTTTACGTCCACTTCAATTTTACGGGAAAGGTCACCGTTGGCCACGGCTGTGGTTACCTCGGCGATATTTCGAACCTGGCCGGTTAGGTTAGAGGCCATTTTATTTACCGAATCGGTCAGATCTTTCCAAAGGCCTTCCACCCCGGGTACATCGGCCTGTCCGCCCAACCGTCCTTCGGAGCCTACTTCCCTCGCCACACGGGTTACTTCCGAACCAAAGGAATTCAACTGATCCACCATCGTGTTGATGGTATTCTTTAATTCAAGGATCTCTCCCTGTACATCCACCGTAATTTTTTTGGAAAGGTCACCTTTCGCTACCGCCGTTGTTACTTCGGCGATGTTCCGTACCTGCGCTGTCAGGTTCGAACCCATCTGGTTTACGGATTCTGTTAAGTCCTTCCAGGTACCACCCACGCCCTGCACTTTTGCCTGTCCACCGAGTTTTCCTTCGGTACCCACCTCAAGCGCCACACGGGTCACCTCCGAGGCAAAGGAGTTGAGCTGGTCCACCATCGTATTGATGGTTTTTTTCAACTCCAAAATTTCACCGGCTACATCCACCGTGATCTTTTTGGAAAGGTCACCGTTGGCCACGGCCGTCGTTACTTCTGCGATGTTTCGCACCTGTGCCGTCAGGTTCGACGCCATCTGGTTTACGGAGTCCGTCAAATCTTTCCACGTGCCTCCCACACCGGTCACCTTCGCCTGTCCGCCCAGCTTTCCTTCTGTTCCTACTTCCAGCGCCACCCTCGTTACTTCCGAGGCAAAGGAGTTCAACTGGTCCACCATCCGGTTGATCACATCTTTGATCTGGAGGATCTCCCCTTTTACATCCACCGTAATTTTTTGTGTCAGGTCACCGTTGGCAATAGCGGTTGCTACTTTTGATACGTCACGCAATTGCACGGTAAGGTTACCAGCCAGCTGGTTTACGTTATCGGTCAGGTCTTTCCATACGCCACCCACGCCTTTTACCGTGGCTTGTCCACCCAACTTTCCTTCCGAGCCTACTTCACGGGCCACACGGGTCACCTCGGCGGAGAAGGAGTTTAGCTGGTCCACCATGGTGTTAATGGTATTCTTTAATTCAAGGATCTCTCCTTTTACATCAACGGTAATTTTTCGCGACAGGTCGCCACGGGCCACGGCCGTCGTTACTTCTGCGATGTTTCGCACCTGGGCTGTCAGGTTGGAGGCCATCTGGTTCACTGAGTCTGTTAAATCCTTCCAGGTTCCTGCGACGCCCTGCACTTCGGCCTGTCCGCCCAATTTTCCTTCGGTACCCACTTCCCTTGCCACACGGGTCACTTCCGAAGAAAATGAGTTCAACTGATCCACCATCGTGTTGATGGTGTTCTTTAATTCAAGGATCTCTCCCTGTACATCCACTGTAATTTTCTTCGAAAGGTCTCCTTTCGCTACCGCCGTTGTTACTTCCGCAATGTTCCGCACCTGGGCCGTCAGGTTACCAGCCATGAGGTTTACCGAATCGGTCAGGTCCTTCCATACGCCGGCCACGCCTTTTACCTTGGCCTGTCCGCCCAGGATACCTTCCGAGCCTACTTCCCTCGCCACACGGGTCACCTCCATGGAGAACAGGTTCAACTGCTTTACCATGTCGTTTACCTCCGTGGCAATGCGGGAAAACTCACCCTGCAGGCGGTGCTCGCCAATTTGCAGGGGCATTTCCTGCGACAGGTTGCCTTTGGCCACAGAAGAAATTACGTGGGCAATTTCAATGGTAGGATGCACCAGATCGGAGATCAGGCTGTTGATGGATTCGGATGCGGCACTCCAGGAGCCCCGGGCCATCCGTGGCATTTCTACCCGGTGGTTTAGCTTGCCCTGTTTGCCAATAATGCTGCGGGCCTGGTTAAGCTCCGAAACAAGGGTTTCGTTCAGAACAATAATTTCGTTCAGGGTATCGCAGATCTTTCCACTGATGCCTATTTTATCAACCGCAATACGGGCGGCAAAATTTCCATTCTTTACTTCGGAAAGTACCCGTAACAATTCGCGGGTATCCAGGCTGTAATCATCCTGTTCGGGCTCTTTTGCCTTCCGGGATTTGCCGTTTTTTTTGGCGGGGATGGTTTCGCTTTCATCGGAAATCGGAAGACCGTCGAAAACAGTGGGCACCGGCGCATTCAAGGCGCTTTCTGCATTTTTCTTTTTTGTACTCATGGATAAGGTGTCTAGGGAGAGCCAAACCTAAAGAAATTCTTTTGGATTGAAACCACCCATCACCTCATTTAAGGTTTTCACTTAGTTGGGAAAAAAAAGAGAGGAAAACTTGCTGCGGAGAAATTTGGAGCAGGCAAAAGAAACCTACCTTCGCCATGAGTATTTTTTGATCAGCCACATTAAATTCTACACGAATCAAAACGAAACCGCGCATCTTTCTCGTGGAAGATGATATTGACGACCAGGAACTTTTGGAAGATGCGATGCGTGCCATTGACCCCTTGGTAACAATGGTCAGCTTTATGTATGGCCGCAAGTTTATAGAAGCATTGGAAAAGACCAGCCCTGAAAACCTGCCCCAACTGATCATCCTTGACTATAATATACCAGAGATGAACGGGCTTGACCTCCTGCTTTATCTTAAGGAAAATAGCCGGTACCAGGCCATTACCAAAGTGGTATGGAGCACCTCCAGTTCCAACCAGTTTCGCACCGATTGCCTGGCGCTTGGCGCAACGGACTATATCGTAAAGCCGTCAAGCTTTGCCGAAATGAGTGTGCTGGCGCAAACCTTTCTTTCGTTTTGCCGAAACGGTAAGGACTGAAACAACGCACCGGTCCGCACTCCTTCTCGCTTCCCTCGTTAAATTAAAATGCCATTAGAATCAACCACCTTCCTTGGCAGGACGGCTGGTTCATTCCACCTTTGTTTTTTGATCATCAGATGAAATCTATACAAACGTGGAGTTGGAAACGATCATACGATACCGAAGCATTGCCGCCTGTTATAAAGTTCAGAATGAAGCCGAAGGAATTTTTACCGCCAACCTGCTGTACCACGATGGTGATACAGAACAAGCACCGCCAGAAGGTATTACGCTGGTAAAAGGCGTTCGCAACTGGACAGGCAGCGTGGAAGACGAAACCCTTTTAAGTGAACTTGGAAAATTTATTGATGCCAACTGGCCGGTTCAGCGGAAGCAAGTGGTAAAGAATAAATAACAGCTTAATTCCGAAATCAAAATTGTTGCGACTTCGTCACTAGTAGTCACAGGATGCAAGCATTACAATTGATTATGGCTAGTGAACGCAGGATCGAAGAACAACGCCGCAGCAAACTATTTTCTCGCCACCACCCTTTTCTGCCGGGAGAACCGGCTTAGTTCAGGGCCAGTTTTACACCATCCGGCGCCTGGTAAAACCGGAGTTGTAATACAACATCCCTCTCAATTGCATTTCCATCGGCCAACCCGGCTTTCCAGCGTGGCATACGTCCGATCATCCGTTGGATCTCTGCATCATATACCGCGCCGGCCGATTGCTTTATGGCCACATTCTTTATTCTCCCCTCTTCATCCACCCCTATCTGTACTCTTGCTGTTTTTTGTCCGTTTGCCGCCAATGCCGGTAACGGTTTCAGGTTTTTATTCAGAAAAGAAAGCAGCACCGCGGTACCACCGGGAAATGCAGGTTCGGTCACCACTACTTTCTTCAGCAGCCCTTCCCTGTCCAGCTTTTGCAAAAAATCTGTTGACAGCGCATGCAGGTTGGCAGCAGCCGGTTCGTCCAATGTATAATCATCAAAACCAATCACGGTGTATTTGCGTACGGCCTGCACCCGGCTGCGGCTCAGCATTTCGAGGTCCTGTTGCTGGACGCTGTATTCGTGCCGGTACGAACGGGTAGAGTCGAGGTCGTCAAAACCCTGCACGGCAGTAGCTCTTAAGGTAACAGTGCTGTCGTTTTGCAATAAAAAAATGACCGGGTCGTCGGTATTGATGGTATGGGCCGATCTACCGGTTCCGGTTAACCGCAAAAACCAAGCTTTGCCTTCGGCAGCAAAAGAAGCTTCCATTTTGTCTTCTTCTTCCGCCAACAAATACACCGCCTCTGTTTCCGTTTTTTTTGCGGTGGCACCTGCTGCCGTCGTTTGAGCGGCTGGCTGCGCCATGGCTGCTGCGGGAACCAAGAGCAGCATCATACCCCACCTGCGCAGCGATCCGGAAACACATATTTTTCTTTTTAATACCATGGAATCAAAACTTTTAGTTCACGTTTGTCCACCGCTTTGTACAACAGGGTAAGCTCGTAGCCGTTGCGCACCTGTGCACCTGTCTTCAGCGAAGAAACCGTGTAATCATAGGATAGTCCTGCCTGGAAGGATTGGGTCTGGTAACCGAAGTAAGGGATCAGGGCGTCTTTGTGGCGATACCATAAACCTGCCAGCAACTCGTTTCTGCCGCCATCGGTCAGTTGATAGCCATACGCTGTACCGAGAGTGACCTCATTGGCACTGGCCTGCGACATCACCGTCAGTGATAAAAACAGCTTGCTCTTTTCCTCCAGTTTGAACTGGCTGCCCGACTGCAAGGTAATGCGGGTTGGCATTCTGAAATCACCCACCAGGCTGTTGTCTTTGTGTTGCAGAATGTTGTACACCGCAAGGCCGGCAAAAAATGAATTTCTCTCGCCGTTCTTGTTGTAAACAAGTCCTGCATTGAGGTCAAAGAATTTTTTGCTTTGAAAATCCAGTGGTTCGCCAATGGGCAACGTAGGATCGTATCCGCCGGGACCGTATTGGTTTTCGAAACTCAAGCGGCTGTAATCAATGCGACGCTGGTTGAAAGTACCCTGCACACCTAGGCCAATGCTTTGCTGGGCATAAGGATCGAGGCCCACATGGTAGGCGGCACTCATCCCAACAGAGTTTGTTTGCACGGCACCGCTCATGGCCTTGTCGTTCATGACATACATGCCCAGTCCGGCTTTGTGGCCTGCCGTTAGTTTGTTGCGCAAAGGACTGATATCACCCGACAGGTAGCCGGTAAAATAGGCGTTGCCGCCAACAGTGCCCTGCGACCGCATGTTGGAGGCAAACCTGTAGGGACCTTCGGTGTAACCTGTGTTGGCCGGGTTGGTCAACAAGGGTGTTGCAAAGAATTGCGAGAAATGGTAAGACTGTGCCGAGACCATCCCGGCCAGCAACAAACTTCCCGCACTTAAAAAAATCTTTTTCATATTTTCTGTTATCGGATAAGGAGGCTTCTGCCGCTTTTTTTGATCACGTTGCCACTGTTATCGGTGCACTGCAGAATCCACGAATAGGTTTCCGTTGGCTGCAGGTTTCCTTTGATGGTACCATCCCAGCCTTTGCCCATTTCTGTTGTTTCAAATACAAGTTGTCCCCAGCGGTTGTACACTTTAAAATAACTGAGCGAAGCAATGTTGTAAAGAATGGGCCGCAGCACATCGTTCGCATTGTTCCGGTTTGGCGTAAAGGCCGTTGGTACAAACACATTGGTTTCTGGTGTGGGAATGCACTGCTGGAACTGGAGCTGCACTGTATTGGCTGCACGGACGGAACAGGTCCCATTTCCAATAGCAACCGAATACTCACCACCAGCAGTAGCTTCATAAGTTCGGTTGGTAGCACCGGTGATAGCCGTATCGTTGCGGTACCACTGGTACGCCGCTCCCGCACTGGCCGTAAGGGTAATGGTTTGCCCGGTGCAGCCTTGGGGTAATCCCTGCAGGGTAATATTGCCCGGCTGCGAAGGTTGCACGGTTACTACCACTGGTTTTATGGTAAAGCATCCGGCAGCGTTGGTGCCTTTGACAAAATAACGGCCCGGCGCAACCGCACCCGGATTGGCAAGCGTTACTGTGGCAGCCGTATCCTGCCAGAAGGTAAAGGTCAGGCCCTGGTCAGAACCGGAAACAATTGCTGCTTCTTGAAGATTGGCCAATGTGCCGGGGCAGATCCTTGGTGGGTTGTTGATGACAAGGTTGGGATTACCGCCGGTTTCCTTGATCTCGAAGCTTACTTCAAATTCGCAACCCAGGTTATCTTTTACCCTTGCTTTGCGCAAGCCATTCTCGAGGTTTTCAAACCTTGCCGATGACTGGAAATTTCCGCCATCGAGCCTGTACTGGTAAGGTGCTTGTCCGCCGGTAGCTTCAATGGTTACAGAGCCTTTGTCCTTACAGGTGGCATCGGTAACAATGGCTTTGGCTGTAAGCGACGAATTGAGGACGTTGATCGTTGCCTGTGTTTCGGCTTTACAGCCGGCAGCGTCTTCTACCGTGATGGTATAGGTTCCTACGGTCAACCCGGTGAACACATTCAGTGCCTGCGGTGTGCCGCCGTTGATGCTGAAGCGGTAAGGCGCCGTTCCGCCGGTAGCAAACACGGTGACAATGCCAAGACTTTGGTTACAACTTATGCTGGTAGCGGTGGTGGCTACCCGCAGTGTAGAAACAAAGGGTTTGAGGGTGACAACTTTTGTGCTGCTTTCACAACCCGTTCCGTCTTTTACCAGGATCGTATAGGTGCCGTCGGGCAGATCGGTGAAGGTATTATCTGCCTGGAAGCTGGCACCGCCATCTCTTGAATATTGGTAGCCTGTTCCGTTGCCACCTCTCACGCCAATGATGGCAATAGTTCCCGTCGTCTTCGTGCAATTTGGTTCGGTGAGCGTCACATCAAACAAGATCGGTTGGCTACTGCTCACCACGGCATTGTTGGACGCTTTACCGGTACAGGTGGCCGTTAGGATGTCTGCAGAATAGGTACCGGGTTCCGTGCTTTGATATGTATCGGCTGTTGCGCCTTCTATTTTCACGCCGTTCCGGTACCATTGATAGGATGTGCCGCCGGTTACGCTTAAGGTAACAGCGCTACCCTGGCACAAAACAGCCGTTGCCGGGGAGATGCTTCCGGTGGGCAGTTCACCCTGAGTGATTTGTGCTGTTGTACTGGCCTTGCCCTGGCAGTTGCCGTCAAAGATATCGGCACTGTAGTCGCCTGCCTGGCTGGCGGTATACGTAGCACCCGTGGCACCGTCGATTTTTGTTCCGTTACGGTACCATTGGTAAGACGTACCTCCGGTTGCCGTCAGTGTAATATTGCTACCGGCGCACAAAACGGCTTTCTCCGGTAAAACTGTGCCGGTAATGGCAGCACGTTCCTTCACCTCAACGGCTTTGATTGTGACACAACCGCCTGCATTGGTTGCCTTGATATAATAGGTGCCTGCTTTAACGGCGCCAGGGTTTGCCAGGGATTGGGTGGCGGCAGCGTCCTGCCAATAGGTGTACACCAACCCGGCATCGGAGCCACTGACGATGGCTGCATCGGTTAGATTGGTCGTTTCTCCAAAACAGACAGGTGCTGGCTCTGTGATCAGTAAAACCGGGTCTGCAAACGCTAATTTGATCTCGACGTTTACTTCAAATTCGCAGGTCAGTTTGTCTTTTACCCGAACGGTGTACTTGCCGGGTTCCAGGTTGGCAAATAGCGGCGACGACTGGAAGGCACCGCCGTTTATATTGTACTGGTAAGGCGCTTCTCCCCCGTTGGCTTCAATGGTCAGCGATCCTTTTTCTTTACAGGTAGCATTGGTACTGTTTACTTTAGCCGTAAGGGTTGAATTAGTGCTGCGGATGGTAGCGGTGGCGTCTGTTTTACAGCCCGCTGCATCTTCAGCCGTGATGGTATAACTGCCAGGCGCCAGCCCGGTGAATACATTCAGAATCTGCGGTGTGCCTCCGTTAATGCTAAAGCGATAGGGTGCCGTTCCGCCTGTGGCAAAAACCGTGATAATGCCAAGGCTTTGGTTGCAGGCAATGTTGATCACGGTGGTGGCAACTTTTAAGGTGGAGGTAAATGCTTTGATGGTCACCACCTGCGGTGTGCTGGTGCAGCCGCCATCGTCTTTTACTACGATGGTATAATTGCCGGGAGCAAGATTGACAAATTCATTCAGCGACTGGAAGGTGGCACCATTGTCTTTCGAATACAGGTATTGGTTGCTGCCACTGCCGCCTCTTGCCCGGTTTACGGTAATGGTTCCTAAAGTGGTTTTACAATCCGGTTCTGTAACGGCAAGCTCAAAGACGATAGGCGGAGCAGCACTTACGACTGCTGCATTGCTGCTCTTGCCCTGGCAATCGCCACTGATGATATCAGCGGTGTACTCTCCTGCCTGGGAAGCACTGTAGGTTGCAGCCGTTGCGCCATCGATCTTCACGCCGTTGCGGTACCACTGGTAGGAAGTACCACCGGTAGCGGTTAATGTTATGTTGCTGCCCGGACAAAGCGTTGCGGTTGCAGGACTGATGGTGCCGGTAGGTGCTGTGCCGGCAGTGACCACAGCACTGTTGGAGGCTTTGCCTTCACAAGAGGCGGTAAGGATATCAGCGGTGTACTCGCCTGCTTCAGAGGCTGCATAGGTTGCCGCCGTTGCCCCATCGATCTTCACGCCGTTGCGGTACCACTGGTAGGAAGTACCACCGGTAGCGGTGAGGGTTATGTTGCTGCCCGGACAAAGCGTTGCGGTAGCAGGACTGATGGTGCCGGTAGGTGCTGTGCCGGCGGTGAGGGTAGCTGCATTGCTGCTCTTGCCCTGGCAATCGCCACTGATGATATCAGCGGTGTACTCTCCTGCCTGGGAAGCACTGTAGGTTGCAGCCGTTGCCCCATCGATCTTCACGCCGTTGCGGTACCACTGGTAGGAAGTACCACCACTTACACTCAGGCTGATGGTAGCTCCGGGACACAAAGTAGCTGTTGCAGGACTGATGGTGCCGGTAGGTGCTGTGCCGGCAGTGACCACAGCACTGTTGGAGGCTTTGCCTTCACAAGAGGCGGTAAGGATATCAGCGGTGTACTCGCCTGCTTCAGAGGCTGCATAGGTTGCCGCCGTTGCGCCATCGATCTTCACGCCGTTGCGGTACCACTGGTAGGAAGTACCACCGGTAGCGGTGAGGGTTATGTTGCTGCCCGGACAAAGCGTTGCGGTAGCAGGACTGATGGTGCCGGTAGGTGCTGTGCCGGCGGTGAGGGTAGCTGCATTGCTGCTCTTGCCCTGGCAATCGCCACTGATGATATCAGCGGTGTACTCTCCTGCCTGGGAAGCACTGTAGGTTGCAGCCGTTGCCCCATCGATCTTCACGCCGTTGCGGTACCACTGGTAGGAAGTACCACCACTTACACTCAGGCTGATGGTAGATCCGGGACACAAAGTAGCTGTTGCAGGACTGATGGTGCCGGTAGGTGCTGTGCCAGCACTGACCACAGCACTGTTGGAGGCTTTGCCTTCACAAGAGGCGGTAAGGATATCTGCGGTGTACTCGCCTGCCTGGGAAGCACTGTAGGTTGCCGCCGTTGCGCCATCGATCTTCACGCCGTTGCGGTA
>JABUMY010000019.1 GCA_013327885.1 Flavisolibacter longurius
GTCCGCTAACAGTAGGCTGTGCAAGGGTAGCATTGGAGAATACAGCCGTATTGGGCCCGCTAACTTGTGTCCATTGGTAGGCAGCGATGGTGCCATCGGCATCGGAGCCGCTGCCCTGCAGCTGTACTTCTGCCAGGGGCAGTGTGATGGCAAGATCGGTACCGGCACTGGCGGAGGGCAGCACGTTGGGGGCCGGGTTGACGGTGATGGTGACCAGAGCGGGGTTGCTGGCAGCACCCAGGTTATCGGTCACGGTCAGCGAAAAGACATAGCTGCCTTGTTGCAGTCCGCTAACAGTAGGCTGTGCAAGGGTAGCATTGGAGAATACAGCCGTATTGGGCCCGCTAACTTGTGTCCATTGGTAGGCAGCGATGGTGCCATCGGCATCGGAGCCGCTGCCCTGCAGCTGTACCTGCGAAAGCGGTAGGGTTATGACCTGATTTGCTCCCGCATTTGCTGTTGGCACTGTATTCGGCGTATTTGTGGTTAACACTTCAATGGCCGAAACTTTTGCATTGTCAACCCCACCATCGGCTGCCAGGGAACTGAAGTTGATATTTAATGTGCCATCGGTAACAGAAACGGTAAACGTTTGCGTTTTGGGAATAAAGGCCACACCGCCTGCAGCAACAATATCAAAGTTATCGAGCACCTTGGCGCCTTCGATGGACACATCAAAAATCCGTTTACCCGTGGTAGTGAAATAAATCTCAGCAAAATGCAATACCACCTTGTATTGCCCATTCGTTACGGGAAAATGGTAGCCAAAGGTTTTGCCCCAGCGTTCTGACTGGTAAAGCGCATCATCCGTAGTACTGTTGATGGCAGCATTGGTACGCCAGGTGCTTCCGGGGGCGGGGGCAAAATAATTATCAGCCGAAAAACTGCCAAGGGTTGTCGCAAGCTGCGGTCCGCCTGCATTTACCCGGTATAGAATGTTTCCACCCACCACGGCAGGGATCACCGTTATGGTTACCAGGTCCGCCAGACTTTTCCCGCCCAGGTTATCGGTAACAACCAGCGAAAAGACATAGCTGCCTTGTTGCAGTCCGCTAACAATAAGCTGTGCAAGGGTAGCATTGGAGAATACAGCCGTATTGGGCCCGCTAACTTGTGTCCATTGGTAGGCTGTGATAGTGCCATCCGTATCCGTGCCGCTTCCCTGCAATTGCACTTGCGACAGCGGCAAAGTAATCGTTTGGTCGGCACCCGCATTGGCTGTGGGCAACAGGTTGGAGGGTGGTGCCGATTGATCAATGACGGAAAAGCTAACCATAAGCTGCGAACCTGCGGTACCGCTTCCACCTGCACCACTGTATGGTGTTGCTTTTAAGGTATAAGAACCAACAGCAGGAGTCCATGCATTGTAGTTTCCATTGGCATCACCAAAAAGGGAATAGGGTGCGCCGCTTTCTGTTTGATTCCTTGTTTGCTTGCCGGTCAGGTTAAAAACAACACTGCCAATTGTTGCAGGCGAAGTATTTGCCCGTATATTAAGATTGCGGGTTGGCAGGGTACCTAAGTTCAGCGTTTCTCCATTGCCCAGCGTTAGTATTCCTTGTTCATTGTCTGCGTTTATCAAGGTAAACGAAACAACGGCATGCGTGGAGTTTGCCGGATTCACCGTTACGGTTACCTGGTCCGCCAGACTTTTCCCGCCCTGGTTATCGGTAACAACCAGCGCAAAGACATAGCTGCCTTGTTGCAGTCCGCTAACAATAAGCTGTGCAAGGGTAGCATTGGAGAATACAGCCGTATTGGGCCCGCTAACTTGTGTCCACTGGTAGGCTGTGATAGTGCCATCCGGATCCGTGCCGCTTCCCTGCAATTGCACTTGCGAAAGAGGCAAGGTGATGGTTTGATCTGCCCCGGCATTGGCCGTAGGCAGCACATTGATCGCAGCATTGACGGTGACGGTAACCTGATCGGCAGCGCTGTTGGCGCCTTGATTGTCTGTGACAATAAGCGAGAAGGTATAGCTGCCTTGTACCAGTCCGCTAACCGTAGGCTGTGCTGATGTATTGTTAGAAAAGACAGCCGTATTGGGTCCGCTAAGTTGGGTCCACTGGTAAGCAGCGATCGTACCATCGGGATCAGTGCCACTACCTTGCAGTTGCACTTGAGAAAGAGGGAGTGTGATGGTTTGGTCTGCCCCTGCATTGGCAGTGGGCAGTACATTAATACTGTTCACTGTTATGGCTACCTGATCGGCAGCGCTGGTGGCACCCAGGTTATCGGTAACCGTAAGAGCAAAGACATAGCTTCCCTGCACAAGGCTGCTGACGGTTGGCTGCGCCACGGTGTGGGAAGAAAAGACCGCCTGGGAAGGTCCGCTGACCTGGGTCCACTGGTAACCTGAAATGGTACCATCGGGATCAGTGCCACTACCTTGCAGTTGCACTTGAGAAAGAGGGAGTGTGATGGTTTGGTATGCCCCTGCATTGGCTGTGGGCTGAAGATTGGAACTGCTCATAGTAAGCACTTCAACGGCAGATACTTTTGCATTGTCAAGGCCTCCGTCAACTGTTTGTGAGCTGAAGTTGATATTCAGGGTGCCATCGCTTACAGAGACAATGAAGGTTTCTGTTCTTGGCGCAAATGCTGCTCCGCCCGCTGCGACGATATCGTAATTGTCGAGCACTTTGACGCCTTCAATAGAGACATCAAAAATGCGCTTTCCGGTTGTTGTAAAATAAATCTCCGC
Organism: Flavisolibacter longurius; assembly: GCA_013327885.1. Lineage (GTDB taxonomy): Bacteria > Bacteroidota > Bacteroidia > Chitinophagales > Chitinophagaceae > Flavisolibacter. Next base: position 2,705 of record JABUMY010000019.1, read on the forward strand.
AAAGTGCAGTACCACTTTGTATTGCCCGTTAGCTACAGGAAGATTGTAGCCAAACGCTTTGCCCCAGCGTTCTGTCTGGTATAGCGCATCATCCGTGGTGTTGTTGATAGCAGCCGTTGTGCGCCAGGTACTTCCCGGGGATGGTGAAAAGAAGGCATCAGTGGAAAAGGTACCCATGGAAGTAACGAGTTGCTGTCCACCTGCGTTCAACCTGTAAACAAATGGACCACCTGTCTCAGCGGGATTTACGGTTATGGTTACCTGGTCGGCCGGGCTTTTTTCACCCTGGTTGTCTGTGACAACTAGCGAGAAAACATAGCTGCCTTGTACCAGCCCGCTAACCGTCGGCTGTGCTGTTATATTGTTAGAGAACGTTGCCGTATTGGGTCCGCTAAGCTGGGTCCATTGGTAACCAGTAATAGTGCCATCCGGGTCCGTCCCGCTTCCATGCAACTGCACTTGCGAAAGAGGCAAGGTAATGGTTTGATCTCCCCCGGCATTGGCTGTGGGCAGGAGGTTTGAGCCGTTAATGCTGAGCACTTCAATGGCAGACACTTTCGCATTGTTTACACCACCATCGGCCAAAAGAGAACTGAAATTGATGTTTAGTGTGCCGTCGGTAACAGGTATTGTAAACGTTTCCGTTTTCGCGGTATATCCTGCTCCGGCCCTGGCAACAATATCATAGTTGTCCAACACCTTGGTGCCTTCGATAGCGACATCAAAAACACGGCTGCCGGTTGTTGTAAAGAAGATTTCTGCAAAGTGTAGTACCACTTTGTATTGCCCATTGGTTACAGGAAGGTTGTAGCCGAATGAACTGCCGTAGCGTTCTGATTGATAGATGATATCATCGTTTGTGCCATTGATGGCGTTAGTAGTGGTTTTGACACTTCCCGGCGAAGGCGAAAAGAAGGCATCAGCCGAAAAACTACCAAGGCTTGTGGACACTTGCTGCCCGCCTGCATTTAGCCGGTAGACGGCTGTGCTTCCTTCTCCCGTTAAACTGATAGTATTACTCAACGCTTGCCCTGAATGATTTATCACAAGACTCCCGGTTTGCTGTCCTGCAGCCGTTGGCTTGAAGGCAAGAGTGATGGTAACACTACTGCCCACAGCAAGTACAAATGGTAGTGTTATTGGAGAGCTGAACGTAAAGGTGCCGGAACCCGTTAAAGCCATGCTGGAAACCAGGATACCCTGGTTCCCGCTTGTATTGGACAATGTTATTGTTTTGACATTCTCGGCGTTCAGGTTTGTTGTACCAAAATCAACGGCAGCAGGGGCAGCAAGTTGGCTTTGCACCAAGGCTTCTCCGATTGGTGTGGTAGGAGCGAATAAATAAAATGCTTCCTGTGTGTTTAATTCGGGACTACTTCCGCGTCCGCCTGATCCGGCAGCGATATAAATACCGTTATTGTTGACAATAGCCTGTGTTCCATGTCTTCCCTGCTGTAGATCCGCCAGTCTCCGCCAGGTGTTTGAAGTAATATGTAAAGCTTCCGTTTCGCGGTGGGCTTCGGCCTGGGTCCCGCTTTCACCACCAATGACGATTATCTCGTTTCCAAGTCCAACCGTGGTTGTACCCGCTCGTTGCGTTGGCAAATTGCTGCCGCTGGGAAGCGTTGACCATGTGCCGGATGTAAAATCAAAAACATCAACTTCCGGTACTGTTAGGTTAAACACCTGGTTCGTGATGCCGGAGGATCGCCGGCCGGCAGTTAGGTAAAGTTTGTTATCTAGGATGGCTGCTTGAAAATGGTCACGTTCATGCGGGGCATCCGGGAGTACCTTCCAGGTATTTGTTGCCGGGTCAAATTCGTCAAGCCATTTTACCGTTCCCGTCCAGTGGCCGTCGGTGATTCCGCCAACCAAATAGATTTTCTTGTTGTGCACAATAGCTCCGGCAGCTCCCCGGCGCCTTGCCTGCGGAATGGAGGGTCCCATTATCCACTGGTTGGTTGCCGGATTATAGACATATATATTGGGCACAGGAATTTCGTGTGGATATGCGCCGCCAAAGGCACCTGCCACGTAGATCAATCCTTCATGACTGACTGCCTGGAAATGATTTAATTCAACAGGCGTTAACGCTTTTGCTAACCAGGTTTTTGTTAGGGGGTTGTATTCCTGAACCGGTTTGATACCTCTTCCGCCAATCAGGTAAAATTTGTTACCTGCTTGAACGTATGCATCTTCATGCCTGGCCGTAATCGTGCCACTGGCCGCAGCAAGTGTTTGCCAGGTTCCCGTTGCCGTAACGGCGTCATAATTTAGTTTAAGGTAATCCCAAGAAGCCGTGAAACTAGGCCCGCCTTGTGATGTTGAAATAATACCGACAGCCAGCGTCGAATTTCCGAGTAAGGCTGCCAGGGTTGCACCGCTGACAGGAATCGGCGTACCGATATCAATAGCCTCTCCGTTATTGGAAACATAAGCAGCCTGTATTGAGTTGTTGACAGGATTGAACTTTAACAGCAAATCCATTGTAGATGTTGGAATGCCACCTTCGAGGGAGTATTCAAAAACGGTGGGCACACCGGCGTTTTCGTACACAACCTGTATGCCACCTGCACCGTTATTTGAAGTCAGTGCAATTTTCAGGTAATTGTCCTGGTCTCCGTTACCAATATACATGCCTTGAGAATGCACACCTTCCAGTGTCTGGCTGTTAAAAAAAGGCCCCAGCATGCGGGTACGTACAGTGAAAGGGAAGCCATTTGTATGCACACCTGCCTGAAATGCATTTTCCTGCGTATTCGTTGTTCCCATCGCATCCCCTGCCGTAACATTTACAACAGTAAATGCTCCCACAGCACCGCCGGCAATCAGGTTGTCTTCGGTAAATAAATCGTAATAATCGATGGTGCTGTTACTCATCAGTCCCGTAAAGCCAAGGCCGAAAAATCCTGTACCTGGGTCGTAGTTGAACAGATCATAGTTAATAGGCAGCAACGTGTTGCTACCATTTGTAGCGTCAATCGAAAAGGCATCGTGTTTATCGTCGATACCATCATTATCATCATCAGGATCATTCAGGTCAGAGATTTTGTCGTGGTCTGAATCCGGTGGCATGCTTGCTGCCGAACAAGGGTTGGATGCATTGTCTATTTCATCTGCGTTGGTATAGCCGTCACCATCCTCATCGACTGTTCCGTACACACCGGTGCAGATGCCAAAATCCTGCGGCTCAAAAATGGTAATTGAATTGGAGCCATGTGTGGCCGCCCATACCGTTCCTGCAAAGACAGCATTATCACCCTGCACCGTAACATCCAGCGGCGTGGAACCAAAGTTGGAGGCAAAGGGAAGGTCCTGGTTGAGCTTATTGACCGGGTCCCTTGGATTGGTTACATCCGTTCCGTCAGTGGTTAGGTCAAGTTTGTAAATCTTACCGTCAAAGCTTGCTGCCAACAGGTTTCCTTTTAAAGCACTGTTGAAATTTGACGCCGTATACTCGGCAATACCATTTGTCGATGCAGTAAAGGTTAAAAGTGCGCCATCACCAGTTCCTGGCATTTTAAAATCTCCTTGGCGGGGATCCGCAATGGTTACCGGTGGCCAGTCAACCGGCAAAGGGTTATTTCCAGTTTTACTGGTGCGAAAAACGCCTGTTGTGCCATTGTGCGTGTACAGCCCGGCACCGGAAGGGTTGCCCCAGATAGGATTGGGGTGTCCACCATAGAAGCTACCCGGCACATAGGTGTTTAGATTTCCGATATAATGCAGGTTGTCAAGGTTGTTCACCACCCCTTCGTTGACAGAGGGCTGGGTGGAGCCGGGCTCACCAGGTACATAGTTGTTGGTGACGTTTGCAGTGCCTTCGTTACTGGGATACCCTCCCCATCCCTGGTTAGGTCCATTGTCGATGGTGTACATGCGCCTTGCGTTGGTAATGACCAGGTCATACGGGTTGCGAAAACCCGGGGAATAAACCTGCACAGGTCCGCCTGCAACTATTTTGGCCATGTTCAGGCCATCGTTGCCACCAAAGGGATCATTGAGATCAGTACCGTCTGGATTGTTGCTGCGGGTGGGATCGTCAAGCGTGGGAAGATCATATTTATAGGCGGTATTGCCGCTTTCTTTAACAGGTAATGCATTGATGACATTCAAATCAATGGAAACAATAGCAGCCGAGAAAGTATATTCACAAGTGTAGGCAAAATTTGTAGATGGTGAACCGGCGTTGGTATGTCCCCCAATGGCCAGGTATAGCATATTCGTTTGCTCATCCAACTGCATTCCGTTCACAGAATGGTTCTCTTCCGAACGGGGAAAGCCCCTGACCAAATCTACTTTGACCCATGCTGTTCCGTTCCAGGTTAGCATGGAAAGAATGCCGGAATTGGTATCCAGGTTCAGGTCGCCGCTTGGACCGCCAATGCGGCTGTCACTTGAACTGACGTAGATGACAGGGCTTGCTGCGGTTCCTTTTACAAGAATGCCGGTGATTTGCCTTTTTACAACCGCCGGATTCAGTGTGCCATCATCGTTACGATTAGGAATTTGATTGATGAGGTCAATGGTTTGTGTAGCTGTTACCGAGTAATTGTTTGAGCCATTCCGAACAACGGTAAACACTTTTATAAGGCCTCCTTGTTCGGATACATACAGGCGCCCATCTGGGCCGAATTGCAGCGAGGTTGGGTTGACAAGGAAAACATTTTTTAACGCACTGCTTGAGAAATTATACTGGGCATTTGCCAGCATTACGCCAGATAAATTCTGAGGAGGTAGTTTCTGTTTTTTCCTTTTTTCTTTCTTTTCTTTCGGAACAATTTGCGCCGAAACCCAAGGTGAAATAACAGCAGTAAAAAGAAAATAAAAAATGCAAAATTTAAAAAATGAATGGCAGGACAATGCTTTACGCATACAAGCAGTTTTAGAATAAACAATTAATTATTCCATAGCGCAGGAAGGCAAAAACTTGCACAGACGCCGTTTGATCCTTTCAAGCAATTGAAAGCTCAACCCAGCGGCTTTGATCGGTTACGTAAAATGCTTACAGGTAGGAAGAGTCCTATTCGTGAAATTGATAGACAAGTAGCCTAAACAGTGTTTTTCCTAGGAGTGGTTTAGCTTAGTTTTCGTTTAAAAGATTCAGTCTGTTTGCGATAGTTGGGAGTTGGTTGATGTTTTGTTTTTTTAAGCAGTATTTTATGTAACGATAAAATTACATTATATCGGCATATATCAAAATATTCTCATTGAAAAAAAGACATTGATTACTATTTCTGATCTTCGATCAATAATTTAGAATAGTTGATAAAATACAAGCGACGACTATGACTTTTCAATTGCCTTTGAAAAAACAAATTCACTAAAAAATTCTCTCGTTGCAATGCATTTTATGCATGCATTTTTTACTGTTGAGCTAATGGCGGTCGTAAGAATCTCTTCTGTTTCATCCAATGATTAGTAGCAATAGGCCACCCGTCTCACGATGGAAGAATGCATTGATCGTTCTATCTTTTACTCCATTGTTGATTGTCTTCATTTTTGTTCAGATCTTATGATGAGAAGGGTTGGATATAGATAATTCCTATTTACAGGTTTGTGGGCAAGTGGTGAATTTTTTCCTGCCAACATATCATTATCTTGAAGGGGAAAATTCAGAAGCCACTAATCAAGGCTTGCTATTTCTTCCCAGGCACAATCTAAAAACAGAACCATGTTTGTTGAAACCAACCAATCGGTAAAAGCGATTCCGAACCAGTCAACTGCCGGAACATCGGGCTATGTTATGCGCATTTCATTAACGGCGGCCCTGGCCGGCTTTATCTTCGGCTTTGACACCGTTGTTATTTCCGGTGCCAACCTGCCCATCAAAGAGCTTTGGCAAACCTCACCGCTGTTTCACGGATTTTTCATTATGTCGATGGCCCTTTGGGGAACCGTTATCGGTGCCATTTTTGGTGGCTTGCCTACCGAAAAATTCGGCCGTAAAAAAGTATTGTTCTGGATCGGGATATTGTTTACGGTTTCGGCCCTGGGCACGGCATTGGCGCCGGGTCCTTACAGCTTTTCGCTCCTGCGTTTTATTGGCGGATTGGGTATTGGGGTATCGTCGGTAGCAGCGCCAACATATGTTTCTGAGATATCGACACCCGCCACGCGGGGCCGGCTAGTGGCGCTTTACCAGTTCAATATTGTTTTTGGTATTCTTGTCGCGTTTTTGTCCAATTATTTCTTAGAAGGCGTTGGCGGCGAAAATGACTGGCGCTATATGTTAGGCATTATGGCCATTCCTTCGGTCATTTATATGCTGCTGGTGTTGGGTGTGCCCGAAAGTCCGCGTTGGCTCCTGGCAAAAAAAGGAGATGCTGCGGCAGCCGGCAAGGTACTTTCGAAGCTTGGCGTGCAGGATGTAGCGGGTGAAATTGCGGACATCGAAGAAAGCAACCGGCACGAAAAAAAAGTGGGAGCGGACACCGGACTTTTCAGCGCCAAGTACAGCCGGGTCATGTGGTTGGCTTTTATGGTGGCCTTTTTTAACCAGGTTTCGGGTATCAACTTTATCCTTTATTATGCACCGGAAATTCTGGAAAGAGCAGGGCTTGCTGCTAAAGAATCCCTGTTCAATTCCATTGCTATTGGTGGCACCAATCTGGTTTTCACGTTTGTGGGGCTTTACCTCATTGATCGTCTGGGACGAAAAACCCTGCTGGTTATCGGTTCCCTCGGTTATATACTCAGTCTTTCTGCTGTAGCCTGGTGCTTTTATGCCAGTGCCGCACCCGGGATGCTCCTGTCGTTTTTGCTGCTTTTTATTGCGGCGCATGCCATTGGACAGGGCGCCGTGATCTGGGTTTTCATATCAGAAATATTTCCCAATAACATTCGTGCTTTAGGACAATCCTTTGGCGCTTCCGTGCATTGGGTGTTTGCTGCCATCATCACCCTTGTTACACCCGTTTTTCTTGATGCACAAAACGGGATCTTCAAAGACAACCCCTGGCCCATCTTTGCCTTTTTTGCGTTTATGATGGTGATGCAATTGATTTGGGTGCTTACCAAAATGCCCGAAACAAAAGGTATTTCGCTGGAAGACCTCGAAAAAAAGCTGGTAAATTAAATCTGTCTAATACCTTTTGTCAAATGTTCAGGCACTATTGTACAATTAAGACGGTCATTGCAGTTGCCGGTGTTGCAGGATTTTTTTCCTGCAGCAGTGGGAAAAGGGTAAGAGCAGAACCCGATTACTCGCTGGAAAAGCACCGGCCGCAGATACATTTTACACCAAGAACCGGCTGGATGAATGATCCCAATGGCATGGTCTATTTTAACGGCATTTACCACCTGATGTACCAGCACAACCCGGATAGCACGGTGTGGGGCCCGATGCACTGGGGGCATGCCACTTCCAAAGATCTTATCCATTGGGAGCATCAGCCGATTGCATTGTACCCGGATAGCCTGGGAACTATTTTTTCCGGCAGTGCGGTGGTGGATCTGCCCAACACTTCCGGTTTTGGTAGAAACGGTAAACCGCCCCTTGTCGCCATCTTCACCCATCATGATCATACGGGAGAAAAAGCCGGAACGTCTACCTTCCAGAATCAAAGCCTTGCGTATAGCGTAGACGAAAGCAAGACCTGGACGAAATACAGCGGCAACCCGGTGCTGAAAAATCCGGGTATCAGGGATTTTCGCGACCCCAAAGTAAGCTGGCATGAAGCTTCACAAAAATGGATCATGACATTGGCAACGCTCGATCGGATAACCTTTTACTCTTCCCCCAATTTAAAAGACTGGACAAAAGAAAGCGAGTTTGGAAAAAACGTTGGGGCGCACGGTGGGGTATGGGAATGCCCCGATCTTTTTCCCCTTGAAGTGGATGGGAAAACCGTTTGGGTGTTGTTGGTCAGTATCAACCCCGGTGGCCCCAATGGTGGCTCGGCTACGCAATATTTTACCGGTGATTTTGATGGAAAAACCTTCACGCCGTTGCAGACCGATACCCGCTGGATAGACTACGGGCCCGATAATTACGCAGGTATTACCTGGTTCAATACCGGTAGCAGGAAACTGTTTATGGGTTGGATGAGCAACTGGCTTTACGCCAACGTAGTACCCACACAACGGTGGCGCAGCGCCATGACCCTTCCGCGGGACCTGGCACTGCAAAAAATCGGGGAGAAGTATTTTATACAGTCAGTTCCTGCGCTTGAACTGGCAACGCTGGAAGAAAAGACAGTGCTGCTGAAAAACATAAATGCTGCCGACTTTGACCTTGGAGCGAAGATTGGTGCAGCTACTGTACCGGGCAGGATTACCCTGAAGGCCGATTCACTTCAAGACTTTTCCCTGACCTTTTCCAATGCAGCCGGGCAAAAGCTTTCGGTTGGGTATCTTGCAGGCACTAACGAATATTTTATTGACCGTGCACTAGCCGGCGATACATCCTTCAACGGCAGTTTTGCAAAACGAATTACGGCGCCCCGCTTAGCAAGCGGCAGATCCATGCACATTGACCTGGTCATCGATCATTCTTCGCTGGAATTATTTGCGGATAGTGGCCTTTCGGTGCTTTCAGCCCTGTTTTTTCCCGATCAATTGCTTACCGGTATCAGGCTGCAATCACCCGTTCCTTACACAATAAAAACCATTCGATTTGCCCCGCTAAAATCGATGTATAAAAAATAAATTCTGTAGTCAGTGGAAAGTATTAAATTGTATTACTTTCTCATGTAAGCAGTCAATCTTTTGCCTGTTGTTTCTACAACAGGCTTTTTTTATGTAAAAGAAAGTGCCGGTTTTGTACCGGCACCTTTACAGAATATTTCAAACAGTATTTTTCTTGCCAGGTTGGTTGAACCTGTTAACGCTGTCAAGCAAAACTTCCAGCTATAGAACCGTCATCTGCCAGCTTCCTGTCCCATGCCATCCGGCTTTTTCTCCACTTCCACCTGCTTCATAAAATCGCTGGTGTCATCATCGGAATAAAGGCCGTAAGCATCGGTGAGTGTTCCTTTACAGCCATCACAGGTTTCAATAGCATAAAGAATACTCATATCGTCCGGATCGGTGATGCCTTCAAACCGGTAGAAGTTTACAGCCTTTACATCTGCAGGCTTGTATTTTTTCTTGCTTTCAATGCCAACAAGGCGTCCTTTTTCTACCCTGAACTGTTCGTTGTAACCATATTTCTCCAGGTTTTCCTGCACCTTTTCCAGGTCGGTCATAAAGGTCATCCGGTCGTTTGCTTTATCGTAATTTCCGGTCCTGTTATCCGTTTCGTTGATGTTGTCCGGGTTAAATTTATTTTGTTCCATGTTGTTTCTCTTTATGGGGAATAATGCAGTTTTTGTGCCTATTGAATGTTATCCCCAATTAAATTTTTTGCCTGTGAATTACCGTGGACAATCGCTTTTGTAAAAGATTTTCTTTTGCACTGGTTGGCTGTACAAGTTCATCTGTAGGGTTGCTTATGCTTGCATTGAAAAGCGAAATCGCTTCCCACTAAAAGATCCTCCTCCAGAATTTTCATGTCAAATAGAGAACTGCATTTTCTTCTCCGGATGGCGAAACTCTTCCACACTGGGCCGATCAAACTGCTGTTCGCATGTTTACCTGAACCTGTTCTTCTTCTTTTTTGTATTTCAGCATGCATTCCGTAACCGCCTGTATATTTTCCGTCAGTACCACCAATACTGTCCTAGGCCGGCGGCGTTGCAACGCTTTTTCAACCGCTTCGTATTCGTTGCCATAATTCGCAATGGGGATGTTCTTGTTCACCTGCCGGATTCCCCTTGTCAATAAATCGTTCAATTCGGCAGGAGTGCGTCCCCGCATATCTTCGTCGTGACGAATAATGATTTCGTCAAAGATGCGGGCAGCTTCTTCCCCCAGGGCAACAATGTCCTCATCCCGGCGATCGCCGACGCCTGTAATAATGCCAATGCGGGCATCAGCATCCATGGTTTTCACGTACTGTCCCAGTGCCTTTACGCCATGCGGATTATGTGCATAATCCAGCACCACCGTAAAATCGTTAAAGGAAAAAATATTCATGCGGCCAGGCGTGTTCTCATAGGAGGGCTCAAAGCTGCGCAGCGCTTCACGAATCACCCCCAGTTTGATGCGGGATGTATACGCCGCCAGCACGGCCGCCAGGGCATTGGCAATATTAAAGTTGGCTTTGCCACCAAAGGTGATGGGAACATTTACGGCTTCTTCAATGGGAATATAATGGTTTCCGACGCGAAGCAGGAGATAGCCGTTCTCGTACACAGCAGCCAATCCGCCGGCCGCGCAATGTTCGGCAATTCGCGGACTGTTTTCATCCAGGGAGAAAAGGGCAATTTTTCCATTTATATTTTCCCGCATGGCATACACCAGGTCGTCATCTGCATTCAACACGGCATAACCGTTTGCATGCACCGTTTCGGGAACCACGGCTTTTACCCTGGCCAGTTTTTCCAGCGTATCGATGCCGCCAATGCCCAGGTGATCTTCGGCAATGTTGGTGACAATGGCACAATCACACTGGTCAAACGCCAATCCTGATCGCAAAATGCCGCCTCTTGCTGTTTCCAGCACGGCAAATTCCACGGCGCTATCACGGAGTATCATTTCCGCGGAAGATGGCCCCGCACAATCGGCCTTGAGCACTTGCTCGTCGTTGATGTAAATGCCATCGGTACAGGTATAACCTGTTAGAAAACCGGCCGTTTTTACCATGTGGGCCAACAGCCTTGTAGTGGTGGTTTTGCCATTGGTGCCGGTAATGGCAATGATAGGAATTCGTCCGTTCTGCCCCTTTGGGAACAACATGTCCACTACCGGGCCTGCCACGTTGCGGGGCTGTCCGTGTGTTGGCTCCAGGTGCATGCGAAAACCCGGTGCCGCATTCACTTCCAGTACGGCACCGCCGGTTTCTTTTAGCGGCGCAGATAGGTTGGGCGCCATCACATCAATGCCGCAGACATCCAGGCCAATGGTACGGGCAATGCGTTCAAAAATGGCCCGGTTCTGCGGGTGAACGCTGTCGGTAACATCGGTAGCAGTGCCGCCGGTGCTCAAATTGGCGGTTGGCTTTAAGGCCAGTTCTTCATCAGCTGGCAGAACCGAATCTAAGGAATGGCCTTTTTTGGCCAGGAACTCCAGGCAAACATCATCCACGTCAATTTCGGTCAGTACATTGTCATGCCCATTTCCCCGGCGCGGGTCTTTATTGGCAATGGCAATCAGTTCCCGAACCGTATGGCAGCCATCTCCGGTGATACTGGCCGGCGTACGCAGGGCAGCCGCAACAAATTTGTAGTTCACCACCAGTATGCGAAAGTCTTTTCCGCAGACAAACTGCTCTACAATCACATCCACGCCGTATTGCTGCGCCCTTTCAAAGGCACAGGTGGCATGCTCCCAGTCTTGTATATTGATGGTTGCTCCCTTGCCGTGATTGCCTTTAAGCGGCTTAATGGCAAGCGGGTAGCCAATGGTGTTGATTGCTTTTTGTAAACCTGCAACACTGGTGACCGCTTCACCGGTAGGAACGGGTAAATTGGCCTCCTGGAGAAGTTGTTTTGTTCGGTTTTTGTCGCAGGCAATGTCCACCGCCAGCATGCTGGTTTGCGAGGTGATGGTAGCTTCAATGCGTTTTTGGTTACAGCCATAACCCAGTTGCACCATGGAGTCATCGTCCAGGCGTTTTACCGGGATCCCCCTGCTTTTTGCTTCGGCTACAATAGACCCGGTGCTGGGACCCAACTTTTCCTTCAACCACAACCGGCGAATTTCGGCTACGTCTTTTTCCACGTCATAGTCCTCACCCCTTATCAGGGCTTCGGCAAGTGCTACCGCTGCCTGCACCGTGTAGCGGCCCTCGGCCTCTTCGCCATATTCAAAGGCAACATGGTAAACACCTTCGGTGCCTGTGCCTCTAGTCTGGCCAAAACCTACTTCAATGCCGGCCAGGATCTGCAGTTCAAGGGCAATATGCTCGATCACATGACCCATCCAGGTGCCGCGTTGCACCCGCTCGAAAAATCCGCCCGGCTTGCCCAAACTGCACCGGTGTTCGTGGAGAGAAGGCAACAATTGTTGAAGCCGTTCCAGGAATCCGGGAATGGTATCTGTCGGTTTTTGTTCAAGTTCCTGTAAGTCGAGGGTGAACTGAATGATCTTTTGCCGTTTAACCGACCAGTAATTCGGTCCCCGCAACACTTTAATATCTTGTACTAGCATGCAAGCAATTTTTTGCGTTGGTTGAAATAAGAAAAAATTTGGGCCAAAAATCTGGCATGAGGCACTTCCACTTTTACTTCTTGTTTACCGATGTCATTTACGCGAAAATTTTCTTAGCGGGCTGAATGACAGGCTTTAACACCTTTTGTTTTTCCTTCATTTGAAAATTTGGCTAATGCGAAAGTGCCGACAATGGCATGTTTTTTCAATGCATGCAGGTATGCAACAACCCAAAGGAGTACTGATAGCCGTTGGCGGAGCGGAAGACAAAGGATCAGAGGAAGAAAAAGAACGGCAGAACAGCCTTGATTTTTTCAAGCAGGGCATCCTGAATGAGATCGTTGGCATCTGCGGAAAAAAGGCAGAACCCAAAATTGAGGTGGTTACCACAGCTTCTTCTATTCCCGATGAAGTAGCGCAGGTATACAAGAAATCCTTTAAAAAGCTGGGTTGCATTGATATTGGGCATCTCAAGATTACCCGGCGGGAGGAAGCCGATTCCAAAAAGATACTTGAGCGACTGGAAAAATGCAACGGCATTTTGTTTTCGGGTGGCGATCAGCTACGATTATGTTCTGTACTTGGTGGTACGGAGTTCATGGACATCCTCCGTGAACGCTACGAAACCGAGCATTTTGTGATTGCCGGAACCAGTGCCGGTGCAGCCGCCATGAGCAATACCATGATCTGCGGTGGTGATGAAACCAAAGCCTATCTCAAAGGCAAAGTAGAACTAAGCATCGGCTTTGGCTTTTTGCGGGAAGTGATCATTGATACGCATTTTGATGCCAGGGGGCGCTTTGGCAGGTTGGTGCAGGCCATTGCCGCCCAACCCGGAGCGGTGGGCATTGGTCTTGACGAAGACACCGGCGTGATCATCGAAAAAGGCACCAAGATGAGTGCTATCGGGTCAAGTTCCGTGGTGGTGATCGACGGTACCAGTATCAGTCATAACAACATTGCCGATATACGGAACGGTATGCCCATTTCAGTGGCCAACCTGGTGGTGCACATGATGACACATTCCGATGTTTTTGATATCAATTCGAGGGTGTTCACGGGTGTCAGTTCACCGGTGCATGCGTAAAAAATTATGTAGGGTATTGCGTGCATCTCAAACAAATCACTCACAGGTAGAGATAATAAGGTTTGAGCAGGTCAATAAAGTCTTTCGTATAGGCATTCTCGTTATCCTTAATAGAAAGCAATTCTTCACTCGTTTCTTTTACCGGTTGTGAACCTCCCTGCAACAATAACCGGAAAGGAGCGTGGTTGACGGTTTGCTGCACCAGGACAAGTTTTTCAACAAATAAATGTTGCTTTTGCAATAGATCATTGATCTCTTCTTTTCGCTTGGCAGGGAGGAGAAGGTAAAAGATTCCCTCATTTGAAAGATTCGTTTTAATAAACCGAAACAAATCATTTAATGGCAAGCCGCCATCATGGTGGGCTATGTTCCTGGAAATGCTTTCAGACTTCAATTCCCTTTCATAAAAAGGAGGATTGGCGAAAATTACATTGTAAGAAGCGTCCGGTTTCCATTCGCGGATATCAGCATGAACTACCTTAATGCTTTGTTTCCATGGAGATGCCTCAACATTTTCCCTGGCTTGTTCTGCCGCGTCCTTGTCAATTTCCACGGCATCAATTAATGCTTTATTTTTTTGTGCCACCATCAGGGATAGCAAACCCGTTCCCGTACCAATATCCAACAACCTGCTGTTGCCAATTGCCAATTGCTCGTTGCCAATTGCTTCGGCCGTCCAGGCACCAAACAGACAGGCATCTGTTGTTACCTTCATGGCGCAACGGTCATGGTAAACCGTAAATTGCTTGAACCGGAAAAAGGGATTGGGCATGGTAGCAGTAAAATATTTTCAGGAAAGAAACCGAAAAAGCTAATCCCAGGCCGCTCTTGCTGAAGCGCTAACAGAAAGCGGCGTGGTTTGTCCGTCTGCAAATTTATAATACGCCGTGATGGCGATCATGGCTGCATTGTCGGTGCAGTATTCAAACGGCGGTACAAAGCTGTTCCAGCCATTCTCCTCGCACAGTTGCGCAAAGGCCGTGCGCAGGCCGCTGTTGGCCGATACACCGCCAGCGATACAGAGGTCGGTGATGCCGGTTTGCAGGGCCGCTTTTTTGTATTTTTTCAGCAGTATGGTGATTATCCTTTCCTGGATGGAAGCACAAAGGTCAGCCAGGTTTTCGCTGATAAAATCAGGGTTTGCCCTGACTTCTTTTTGCAGGAAATAAAGGATAGAGGTCTTTAACCCGCTAAAGCTAAAATCAAGTTCGGGTATTTGCGGTTCGGCAAAAGTAAACCGCTTTGGATTGCCCTCTTTTGCATACCGGTCTATAAGAGGGCCGCCGGGGTAGGGGAGCCCAAGCAGTTTTGCCGACTTATCAAAGGCTTCTCCGGCAGCATCGTCCAGCGTTTCGCCAATCACCTTCAGGTCAGAAGGACTGTTGGCCACTACGATTTGCGTATGCCCGCCACTCACGGTCAGGCAGAGAAACGGAAAGGAAGGCTTGCGTTCAGGAATCAGGTTGGCCAGCACATGCGCCTGCATGTGGTGCACGGCTAAAAGCGGTTTGTTTAGTGCCAAGGCCAGTGACTTGGCAAACTGGCTGCCGACTAGGAGTGAACCGATCAGTCCAGGTGCCTGTGTAAATGCAATGGCGTCAACATCGGCCAGCGCTACACCGGCTTGGTGCAAGGCTACATCTACTACCGGCACAATGTTCTGCATGTGTGCCCGACTGGCCAGTTCAGGTACCACCCCGCCGTATTTTTCGTGCACGGTTTGGTTGGCAATATAGTTCGACAGGATACGGCCATCGCGACAAACCGCTGCCGAGGTTTCATCACAAGAGGATTCGATCGCTAAAATTGTGGTTACCTGTCCCACGGCGGGGTCAATATGGTTTACCATTTCTTGGTTTTGTTCAGCCATTTTCTTTTTTCAAACGTTATGCATCAATTGTCGCTCTTTCGTAAAGGGGAATCCAGTTTTCTTGCAACCCAGGAAAATCCTCCGCCATTCTGTTCAACAGAAAATCAATAAAGCCTTCCCTCTTGCAAAAAGTCTTACCACAGCTCCATCCTTTTTTTGCAAAGAAACAGATGGAAATGCAGAAAGTCAGAAAGACCAGAATTTGCTATGCAGGAAAAGGGTAGCGCCATCAGCTACGAATGGCAACAACAGGATCCAGCCTGGCGGCTCTGTAGGCAGGAACAATGCCAGCGACAATACCCGCCGTTATGCAAATCAAAAGTGCAACAGAGATCATCCCAGCCGATAGAAAAAAGGGAAAGCCAACAACAACCGTTGCCACTTTGGTGAGGATAAAAATGAGCAGCAATCCAACCAGTCCGCCCAAAATGCAAAGAAAGGCTGACTCCAAAAGAAACTCAACCAGGATAACCGTTTGGCGGGCGCCCAATGCTTTTTTCAAACCAATCTGCGAGGTTCTTTCTTTTACCGTAACGAACATAATATTAGCTACGCCAAATATGCCTACGATGAACGACAGGGCGCCAATGATCCAACCTCCCAGGTTGACGGTGCCAAAGGCCTTGCTCATCACTTCACTGGCTTCGGCTACATCATTCAGCGAAAAATTATCTTCTTCTGCAGGGCGCAGCTTTCGTACGGCACGCATCGTTCCCTTTAATTCATCCTGCAGTTGCCTGCTGTCAACACCATCTTTGCCCTGGACAAGGATCAGGGGCTCCGACCGGCTTTCGTCCATCAGCGTACGGGCAAACTTATAAGGCAGTACCAGCGATGCATCAAAGCCCCAGCCACCAAGGAGTTGGGTTCCCTGCTTTTTAGTAACGCCAACTACGATGGCCTGCTGTCCGCGAACCAGTACTGTTTTCTGCAGCGCTGCTTTTGCTTCACCAAAAAGGTTTTCCGCCAGTGTGGCCCCGATAACGGCCCTGTTGACACCGCGGTAAAACTCAGCTTCGCTCAAAAAGCGGCCGGTTTCAATTTCAAGTGGCTGAATGTTGGCAAAATCCTCGCTGATGCCGTAAATGCGTACGTTGGCTGCCAGGCTGCTCCCTCCTTCAACATTGCTGAGCGTATTTATCTTAAACGCCGCGTATTTGGCTGTGCTTGTGCGTTGCATGATCTCGGGGAGTTCATGGTATTGGGGTACGGGTCGCTTTGCAAATTTCCAGTAAGGAAAATCAGGACCGGCACTGTATTGCCATTTGTCCACGTAAATGGTATTGGTGCCCAACGACCGTATTTCTGATTGTAGATTTTGTTCAAGGCTGTTAACCGTAGCGAGGACGCCGATAATGCAAAAAATGCCAATGGTAATGCCGAAGAGGGACAAAAAGGTGCGTAGCTTGTTTTTCCACAGCTCCAGCATAGCAAGCCTGAAGCTGCTTCCGGTGATCTCAAAAAAGCGGCGCATGTGACAAAAGTAGCCGAAAACGCTGCGAAAGCTGCGCTGAAATTGCCGAACATTTATTATCATTGTTTTTTCAACGTGTACCAATAAAATTGAAAAGCACCAATTGGCTCTAGCTATATGACAACCATTTTATTGATCGATGACGACCCCGATGTGCGAACGGTAATGAGCAGGCTTTTGCAAAAGCAGGGATACGGGGTAGCAACGGCTTCGCGGCGGGAAGATGCCCTGGCAAGACTGGAGGAAGGCCTGCCTTCGCTTATTTTGCTGGATGTATTGCTTTCAGGGCACGATGGCCGGGAACTTTGCCGCGAGTTAAAAGCTTCGCCAGCCACCGGTCATATTCCTGTTATCATGTTTTCGGGTCATCCAGGTGCAGCCTCGCAGTTTGAAGTCTATGGTGCCGATGATTTTCTGACCAAGCCCTTCAATACTGATGTGCTGCTGGAAAAGCTCAACCGTCATCTCAAAATCACCCCATAAAGTGGAAGTGATAATCCTTCAAAGACACAAGTAACCGCATAAAAAAAGTCTCCTCGAAAGGAGACTTTTAGTTTCTGGAGATTTCAAATTAACCTTCATCCGGTCTTTTTCCGTCTTTCCTTTCATCATTCGAGCGATTCCTGCTTACATATTTCGGGTTGAAGGGCTGCCGTGGCTGTTCGTAGTTCATGCCATCGAAGCCTTCATAATTTTTTTGCTCGCTTGCCTGGTTGCCGTTTCGGTTTATGTCTCTTTCTCCACCGGTGTTTTTCCTAAGCTCTTGTGACATAATCTGTGATTGTTGCTGATTAATGTATGGAAAAATGGTACCAAGAATTTTAAATGGGTCTGTTTCAGCTTAATAAAAGCGCCAAGGCCGCAAAAATGCAAAAAGGGTAGAGGTGAGATTTCCACAGTAAGGCATTCCTTTGGAGTCGGTTAAATTTTCATTAACAAAAACTGTGGAACGGTTTGCTTGTGCCAAAATCCTTTTCTCTACTACCGTTCGTACGATTACAATTCTTCTTTAACGTTCAGCGCTGTACCTTCGCGCCGCGAAAACGGCGATAATTTGTTGAGGGTAGCACAGGAATGATATCTCCCGGCACTATCACATTTTCCAATTATCGTATTAGCACATTCACCACATGAAATATCAGAACGAAATACACAAACGCAGAACGTTTGCGATCATCTCTCACCCGGATGCGGGTAAAACAACCCTAACGGAAAAACTCCTGCTTTTTGGTGGCGCCATCCAGGTTGCCGGAGCGGTAAAAAGCAACAAGATCAAAAAAGCGGCGACCTCCGACTTTATGGAGATCGAACGCCAGCGGGGTATCTCGGTGGCTACCTCGGTGATGAGTTTTGAATACAATGGTACCCTCATCAACCTGCTGGATACGCCGGGTCACAAGGACTTTGCAGAAGATACCTACCGGACCCTGACCGCCGTGGATAGCGTTATTCTGGTGGTGGACAGTGTGAATGGAGTGGAGGAGCAGACCCGCCGCCTGATGCAGGTGATTGCCATGCGCAAAACGCCGGTGATTGTTTTTATCAACAAAATGGACCGCGACGGAAAGAACCGTTTTGACCTCCTGGAAGAGATTGAAAAGGAACTGTCCATTTCGCTGCATCCCATGACCTGGCCCATTAACCAGGGAAAAGATTTTAAAGGGGTGTACGACCTGCACAACAAAAACCTGCGCCTGTTTACGGCCCATACAAAGGCCGGTGACGAAGAAACCATGTCCATTGCTGACCTGGCGTCCAAAGAGCTTGACAGCAAGATCGGTGACCGGGATGCCGATATTCTGCGGGAAGACGTGGAACTGATCAGTGGTGTTTACGGTGCACTCGATGAAGAGACCTACCTGGCGGGAGACGTGGCACCCCTGTTTTTTGGCAGTGCCATCAACAACTTTGGTGTGCAGGAATTGCTGGAAACCTTCATCCGCATTGCACCGGAGCCCAAAGACCGCGAAACCAATACACGCAAAGTGGCGGTGAACGAAGACAAGTTCAGCGGCTTTATTTTTAAGATCCACGCCAACCTGGACCCGAAGCACCGCGACCGCATCGCTTTCCTTCGGGTTTGCTCTGGCAGGTTTGAGCGGAACAAATATTTTCACCACGTACGGCTCGACAAGGATGTTCGCTTCAGCAATCCTTATTCTTTCCTGGCCCGCGAAAAAAGCATTGTAGACGATGCGTATCCCGGCGATGTGGTGGGCCTTTTTGACACCGGCAATTTTAAGATCGGTGATACGCTGACGGAGGGTGAAGAGTTTTATTTTACCGGCATTCCTACCTTTTCGCCGGAGATCTTCCGCGAAGTGGTGAACAAAGACCCGATGAAAACAAAGCAGCTTGAAAAGGGCTTGCTGCAGTTGACCGATGAAGGCGTTGCGCAGTTGTTCACCCAGTTTGGGGGCAATAAAAAGATCATTGGCTGTGTGGGCGAACTGCAGTTTGAAGTGATCCAATACAGGCTCCTGCACGAATACGGCGCTTCAGTGGTATTTAATTCGCTGCCCTTTTACAAGGCCTGCTGGATCACCAGCAAGGATCCGAAAAAGCTGGAAGAATTCATTCGCTTTAAAAGCGCCAATATCGCTGAGGACAAAGACGGTCACCTGGTTTACCTGGCTCAAAGCGAATGGTTCCTGAACACCGAACGCACCAACAACCCTGATATCGAGTTTCATTTTACTTCGGAAGTCCATAAGTAGCGAGTGGGGAGTAGTGAGTGGCGAGTAGCCATTTGATGACACCATCCCTACGTAAACGACCCTCTTGCCATCGCAAGAGGGTCGTTTACGTAAAAAAACTTACACAGAGAGGCTACTCGCTACTCGCTACTAGCTACTCGCTTCTTGCTTCCAACAAATCTCCCGTGCTTACTTTTGCACACATGAAATTAGACATACTCGCCATCGGGTCGCATCCCGATGATGTGGAATTAGGTTGCTCCGGAACGCTGATCAATGAAGTAAAAAGGGGTAAAAAGGTTGGTATTATTGACCTGACACAGGGAGAACTTGGCACGAGGGGAACCATTGAAACCCGCTACCAGGAAGCGGCCGATGCTGCCAGGATTATGGGGCTTTCCGTACGGGAGAACCTGAAAATGCGGGACGGTTTTTTCCGCAACGACGAAGACCACCAAAAACAACTCATAAAGATCATCCGTAAATACAAGCCCGAGATCGTGATCGGGAATATCCTGGAAGATCGGCACCCGGACCATGGCCGTGCCGGCTGGCTGATCTATGACGCCTGTTTTTATTCCGGTCTTCGCCAGATAAAAACGGTTGGGGATAACGGCGAGGAGCAGGAAAAATGGCGGCCAAAAATGCTCTTGCATTACATACAGGACCGGTTTTACGAACCGGATATTATCCTGGATGTGACCGATGTATGGGAAGATCGCATGGAAGCGATCAAAGCGTATAAAACACAGTTTTCACCCGATGCCAGCGCCGATCCGCAAACCTATATTTCTTCTCCCGAATTCGTAGAATCCTTAACGGCAAGGGCTCGTGTCCTTGGAAAACGGATCGGGGTGAAATACGCGGAAGGTTTTCTTTCCAAAAAAAGCATTGGGTTGAAGAACCTCGATTCCCTCGTGCTGAATGAAACCTGATTTTACCGAAAGATTATTTCGGCTGGTATTTTTTGCCCAAGTTGGCAACGGCATTTTTTAAAAAGGCGTTTACCACTAGTTTGTGCAAGGGCTGCAGCGGAAGGAAAGAGAACCGGCCGCGGGCACTGTTATACTGTACCATTGTGGTAATGGCCAGTCGCTTTTGGTTGGACGAATCGGCAGGTTTTTGAAGAAAGAACGATACCCGGAAGGAAAAATGCCTGCCATCGCTGCCCAGCACAATTTCGTCGGCTGAATGGCTGAACAGTTGCAACGGGAAGGAAATGAATTTGCCAGCCCTGGCATCGTACCACCAGTTTTCTTTTTCGGTTACACCTGCAAACGAGGATGTTAGTCCCAGCAATGCGATGACCTTGTTGCCCGCCAGTAAAAATGGCGATAACCAACCCGGCTTTGCTGAGAAAAATGCCTGCACGGCGTCAGTGATCTGAACCCTGTCTTCTTTGTCCCCAAAGCCGGCTTCCGACCTGTCAATATAATGACAGCGTTGCAACGTATTGTACAAAAACGACTGGTCGGGGAGGGTGAACGACAGGGTGGTCATACGATTGTTTTTAAATCCTGAACAAGCATAGGACGCGAACACGCAAGTTTTTGTTACAGCTTTTTAGCTTTGTTTTTTTAATTCTGCCAGGGGGTAGAAGCTGTTGCGCCAGTAAATGCCGCCCTGCTTCAGGGTACGGTAGCTCGACACAACAATGATATAAACCATCACCATTCCCGAAAACGAAATCAACAGGGAGTGCCACCATTTTGCCTGCATGCCTTTTACACCCAGCGTAATCAGCAATTGCGCCAGCAGGATAATGGCAGCCGTAATTGGATAGCCACTAAATAAAAGCAGGGGCCAGGGCAAAACGATCAATAGTAAAGTTGACAAGGCCATGCCCAGGGCCATAAAGACATTGTAGTTGGCAACCGAAAACGTATTCTTCATCAGGCCCTTGACAAATTCACCCAAACCGGTGTACCATTGAAGGGAAATCTCGTCCTTGCCAAAAACAACGTTCTGCCGGAAGCCGGCCGCTTTCAGGCGTTCACCCAGCTTCAGGTCATCGTCCGGACGAAGTGAGATGACTTTGTGCGTACCGGCTGCTTCGTAAGCGGTACGCCTCACCAGGTTAAAAGCACCTACGCCCATGGAGGCTTTGGAAGAAGGTTTGGAGATGTCCCAGGGACGAAGTTTTACATTCAGCATCAGGGCAAAGGTGTTCATCACACTTTTAAAAAGTTCAGACTTTGACGTTACTTCCGGCAGTGCGGTCAGGTGATCGAGACTTTGCTGCTGCACGTAGTGCATGGCTTTTCGCAAGGCGTTCGGGGCGAACAAAACATCGGCATCGGCAAACAAGAGCCATTCCGATGACGTGGCGAGATAACCCTGGTAAAGCGCATGGTTTTTTCCCAGCCAGCCTTCGGGCAAACTTTCCACCGTAATAACCTGGATGGACCTGTTTTGCTGCGCCATACGCTGCAGGATAACCGGTGTGTTATCGGTTGACCGGTCGTTAATGACAACAATCTTCAGGTTAGGATACTGCAGGTTGCAAACGCTGCGCAGGGCTTTTTCCACTTCGGCTTCTTCGTCCTTCACGGCAATAATTACGTCAATCGAAGGCAGTTCGTTGCCAGTCAGGGGTGAAATGTCTTTGAGGTAAGCAATGCGCCGCGAGCTGATAAGCAGGTAGACGCACATGCCCGTCCAAAGCACCAACATCGCTATTGCATAGATCTGTAGCAGCATCGTTCAAAGCTATTGCAGGGTAGAAGTAAGGAAGCGCTGCAGGTGAGAGGATGCTGTTAAAAATAACGCCAGGAAGGAAGTGGATAAATGATCAGGTAATCGTTGCTGTTGACAATTCTTCCTTCACCCAATCACTGAAAACAGTTTTTTTCAGGCCGGGCCATTCGCTTTTTAAAATGCTGTAATAAACCGTATCCCGCCGGAAACCATCGAGCATTACGGTATGGCTGCGCAAGGCACCTTCGTACTGTCCGCCTATTTTTTCTATGGCGTTCCGCGATGCCGTATTTCGGGCATCGGTTTTAAATTCTACCCTCTCGAATTCCAGTTCATCAAAAGCATAGGAAAGCAGCAAGGCTTTGCAGGCCCGGTTCAGTCCTGTTTGCTGAAAAGCCCTGCCGATCCAGGTCCAGCCGATCTCCAGCCTTCGGTCTTTGTTGGAAACATTGGCAATCGACGTGCTGCCGGCATAGGTCTGCGCTTTTTTATCAAACACGGCAAAAGGGTAGCGAAAGCCTTTCTCCCTTTCCTGCAAAGAGGTTTGGATGTAATCCGCTAAAAGGGCCGGCGTATGAATTTGATAAGGTGAGAATTGCACCAGGTCTGTTTGCGCCGTGGCCACGGGGAGCAGGTTGTTATTGTCATCCTGGGTTAGCGGTCGTAACAGCACACGGCTGTTCTCCAGGATGATGTCTTTTGCAAAAGAAAAGTCCATTGATTTTGTTTCAGTCCTGAAAATAAAAAATGTCCCGCACAGGAGACATAATTTAAAATTAGCGATAAGAAAGAGAAGGAATGTAGCCACCAGTAACCAAACTCACCACTCACCACTCACCACTCACCATCACGGCCTGAACTGGTAAAACAACCCGATCTGCCAAACCCGGTGCTTGGATTCGCGGCCGCCCTGCTCAAAAACATCTGTCAGTCCCAGGTTAAAACGGGCATCCACACCAAGTCCGCTGCGTGACAAAAAGCCAAGCCCAAACGCCCAGGAAAAATCAGCTTCGTTCATGCCGTTTTTTAGGTCAGCTACGGTATTGCCATTGCGTTTGAGATCAGCATCCAGCAGGAAGCCTACCTGCGGACCGGTCTGCAGGCGGATACCCTTGTTGCCCATGTATTGCAGCAAAACGGGAATGTTCAGGTAATTGGTTACCACCTCGCCATTAAAATTAGGATGGGTGTACTTGGCGCCCTGCGACGAAAAAACGACTTCAGGCTGCACGGCCAACTTGCGCTGCACATGAATGTGAAAGAGGAGGCCGCCATGATAGCCAAGCCGGGTGGCGGTGTTGTTGCGGTAGCGGCTGTCGGAAATGTCGTTGATGTTCAAGCCGCCTTTAATACCGATCTGTGTTTGCGAAAAGACGGTGCAAGAAAAAAGAAGGGCCATTGCCAGGAAAGCCTTTTTCATAAGTGTACTTTACCACACCTCTATGCAAAGAAAAGGCCACCGAAGTGGCCTTTATTCTGTACAGTATTTGAGCAGCTTTTGCACTGCGTCTTTTAAGTTCGAATACTGGGGCGGCTTGGTAATCATTTCCACCCCCTGGTGCTTGCAATAAAGCTTGTCCATCTGGCTGTTAGACGTGGTAAAGAAAACCACGGGTATCTCCCGCAATTCATCGTCCTTTTTCAGGCGCGACAAGGTTTCTTTGCCATCCATCACCGGCATGTTCATATCAAGAATGATGAGGCTGGGCAGGCTTTTGTTGTCTTTGCCTTCCGTTAAATAATCCAATGCTTCCTTTCCGTTGTGTACTTCCTTGATATTATAGTTGTCGCCAAGTTCCTGCAGCACCTGGCGCATCAGCATCAGGTCGTCCGTATCATCATCTGCCCACAGGATGTGTCGGCCTTGCATATCAAATTTTTGTTCTTTTGGTGTTTCCATAATCATTGTTAGCATTTGGTCTTAAACAGGATCAGGAATTGGCGCGGCGTTTATACGGTTGTGTTGGCCATTTCCCCGGTTTTGCTTTCTACCACTACCAGTTCTACGTCTGGCTTCGATTCGTCGGTAAGCTTCACCTTGCCACGGTTTTTCCGTACAATTCTTGACCAAAGTGATAATTCGCGGTCGAAAATAAAGCGGAAGAACAGCTTGGTCCATGAAGTATGATAATGCAGTGTATCGTAATGCTCCGAAGCCTGCTTGCGCACCTGCGGAAGCTTGTTCCAAGGAATGGAAGGAAAATCGTGGTGTTCGTTGTGGTAACCCACGTTAAAAGCAACCTTGTTCAGGGGACCATAATAGCTATAGGTTTCCTGCTCGCCATGTACCAGGTAGTGCTCCTGGATCCAGCGGCCACCCAAGGGATGCAGTCCCACTGAAAAGAAAAAGCTAAGGGTTAGAAACGCCACCGCTTTCCCGCCGAGGAAATACCAGATGGCAGCTACAAAAGCAATGTTGGCAATCCAGTTCAGGGCCATCCAGCCGTCAAACGGTTTGATCTCCTTCAGGCGGGCAACACGAAAAGCCTGGAAAAGCGGGTAAAACAGGAACCAGATCACTTTTCCAATAAAATAATTATTGATCAGTTTGGCTTCCCATCGGTTGGGCAGATCGGCGTCAAGTTCGTGCACACCCTGGAAGGAGTGGTGCTTGATATGGTAACGCTCAAATGCAACGGCACTGGGGAAAACCTGCGGCAGGTTGGCCAGGATGCCCGAAAGCCGGTTGGCTACATTGCCTTTAAAAATTAGTTTGTGTGTTGCCTCGTGAATCATAACAAACAGGGCATGATCGGCAAAAGCACCAACCAGGTAAGCAGCGCCAAAAATCCACCACCAGCTTTTATCGGCCACGAACCAGGCAAGAACCACCTGAATGCTGACAAGAAAAAGAATGGCGAAAATGGTGTTGATGTTTTTCCCGATAAGGTTGCGGATCTGTGGGTGTTGTTTCAGGATCTGCTTGGTACGTCCACGGTGTGGTTCGGGGGCATTGGAAAAAAGAAAATCGTTTGGTCTCATGTACCTCTTCTTTTAGATGAAATGTAAATATAGAAAAGCGGGGGTTAAAAGGGTCTAAATATTCGTTGAAGCCCTCTATATGAAAGATATAGAATTGGGATTTTCCCGATGACCATTTGCACCATCGTTAAGGCCCGGTTCGCTGGAAACCAACCTGTTCGCAGGTTTTCGGGATTGGCCGAAGCTTTTCCCGTTTTTACCGACTAGCCTATTTCCCAAAACCATAGCCACCTTACATTTGCTCACCTTGCGCTTCGTGTAAGATCCAGTTTTAAGAGCACACATATGAAACACTACTTCACCGAGAAAAACGCCCTGACGGTAATGGTTAGCATTTTTTGCTTTGTTATGATGATCATTGCCTTTGTAAAAGACCAGTCATTCTGGCAAGGAATCGCTTTTGCCCTTGCTTTCAGCTTTTCCATCGAAGTGATCTGCCATCGCTCGAAAGAAGCCAAATAAATCTTGGCCCTATAACGTGCCGCCCTGCATGCACTTTTTTGCCATCACTTTCGGTGGCATTTGTCATTTCCTGCAACCTGTATAGCCGCTTACTTTTGCTTTAGCAGCGACTGAAGCCGGGGCGTGGCATTAAACATGCAGGGAGAATGGTGGTATGAATAAATCGGAATTAAAAGTATTCCAGAAAAAAGTCTGGACTGCAACCGCCATCGTTGCACTATTTGTCATTCTTATCTGGATCACCAAAGCCATCTTCAACGTACTGCTGCTCCTGTTTGCCGGTTCCCTTATTGCCATTTTTTTCGGCGGGCTGGCGGGCATTATCCGCCGGAAGTTTGGGTTGAAGGAAGGGCTGGCGCTTACCATCTCCATTATTTCTTCGCTGCTCCTGCTCATTGGCTTTTTCTGGCTTTCCGGCAATGCCATTTCGCAACAGGTCAACGATCTGAAGGAAACACTGCCTTCAGCGGTGGAGAATGTAAAAGGCAAACTGGCCGAAACGGGGTTGGGCCGCCGGCTACTCGAGACTGCTACGTCCAAGGATGTCTCCGGACAGGCAACTTCTATCCTGCAAACCTTTTTCAAAAGCACCTTTGGTGTGCTGGGAGATATTTACATTGTTCTTTTCCTGGGGATCTTTTTCACGGTTTCACCAAAAAGCTATATCAATGGGGTAGTGGCCCTTGTGCCGCCACCGGGTAAAGCCAAAGCTGACGATATTGCTGAAAAGCTGGGAGCTTCGCTCAGCCGGTGGTTAAAGGGACAGATCTTTGCCATGCTGGTGGTTTTTGTGCTGACGGCTATCGGCCTGCTGATCATCGATGTTCCTATGTGGCTGGTGCTTGCCCTGATGGCCGGACTGCTCAATTTTATTCCCAACTTTGGCCCGCTGATCGCCATGATACCGGCCCTGCTCGTAGGTTTCTTGCAGGGACCCACCACAGCGCTGATCGTTGGTGGTCTTTATATTTTGGTGCAAACGCTCGAAAGCAATTTTATTACCCCCCAGATACAGAAGCGGATGCTAAGCATTCCGCCAGCCCTGATCATTATTGCCCAATTGATCATGGGTGTGCTCACCGGTGGCTGGGGATTGGTGCTGGCAACACCGGTGATGGTGGTGCTGATGGTACTGGTGCGGGAACTTTACCTGGTGCATTTTGACGAGGAAGAAGTGGAGAAAAGCAAAGAAACCGCTATCGAGGCGGCAAAGGATTAGAAGGCGAAATGGTACTTCACAGTGTGATCCGTTTATCAATTCCATTATAAAAGCACTTACAATTAAAACAAGGTCTTCAAAAAGAAAGAATTCAGGAATCTAAACGAATTGAAAGCGGATAGTGTTCACCGTGAGTTTGACGGTAAATCCTGATTTTTTGCTATGCCATTGACACAAGCAGGATTGTTTTTGGGAAGTGAAATTTCATGTTCGCTAAATTTCTAATTTCTTTTTAATAAAACGTTTACTACGCTTGTTGCATCAGCGGATGCGCTCCTTTTTTCGGTCACAGCTGCTAACCCATGGTCCTGTTTTTGATGGCTCGTACTGCTGTTATCTATAGTCCGATTTGTTTGCTGTAACAAGGGAACGAAATCTTCCTTCCGGTATTCAGGCGATATTGCTAAAAGGCCTTCTCAAATGCGTGCAGCGAATCTACCCGTTTAAACTGTTTCCGCTTTATGAACAAACTCTCTAAAATTCATGTTATGCGTAAAAAAGACGAGCAGCAAAACAGTCAGCACCTTACTACCGACCAGGGTGTAAAGATCAGCGACAACGAAAATTCGCTCAAGGCTTCGGTCAGGGGCGGAACCTTGATGGAAGATTTTCACTTCCGGGAAAAGATGACGCATTTTGACCATGAGCGCATTCCCGAACGCATTGTGCACGCCAGGGGATCTGCCGCACACGGGGAGTTCAGGGTGTATGACGATAGCTTGAAAAAATATACCCGTGCCCGGTTTCTTACCAATCCATCGCTGGTAACGCCGGTATTCACCCGTTTTTCTACGGTTGTGGGTTTCCGTGGTTCTG
Organism: Flavisolibacter longurius; assembly: GCA_013327885.1. GTDB lineage: Bacteria > Bacteroidota > Bacteroidia > Chitinophagales > Chitinophagaceae > Flavisolibacter. The sequence goes on from JABUMY010000019.1 coordinate 30,200, forward strand.
CCGATACGGTTCGGGATGCCCGGGGCTTTGCTACCAAATTTTATACAACAGAAGGCAACTACGACCTGGTGGGCAATAACATGCCGGTCTTTTTTATCCAGGACGCCATAAAGTTCCCTGATCTTGTTCATGCCATCAAGCCGGAGCCTCACCACGAAATGCCGCAGGCATCGGCCGCACACGATAATTTCTGGGATTTTATCACCCTCATGCCGGAAAGCATGCACATGATCATGTGGGTGCTTTCCGACCGGGCCTTTCCGCGCAGCTATGCCACCATGGAAGGTTTTGGCGTGCACACCTTCCGGCTGGTGAATGAGGCCGACGAAAGTCATTTTTGCAAGTTTCACTGGAAGCCCCTTGCCGGTGTGCATTCACTGGTGTTTGAAGAGGCAGCCAAACTGGCTGGCGTGGATGCGGACTATAATCGCCGCGACCTGTGGGAAGCCATTGAAAAAGGTGCTTTCCCCGAATATGAATTAGGGCTGCAGATCATACGCGAAGACGAGGAGTTTGCGTTTGACTTTGACATTTTGGATGCCACCAAGCTGTGGCCCGAAGAACTGGTGCCGGTACTCCGTGTCGGTAAGATGACCCTCAATCGCAACCCGGACAATTTTTTTATGGAAACAGAGCAGGTGGCATTTCATCCCGGCAACCTGGTGCCCGGCATTGATTTTACCAACGACCCGCTGCTGCAGGGACGGTTGTTCTCTTACCTCGATACGCAGTTGATACGCTTAGGCGGTCCCAATTTTACCCAAATACCCATCAACCGTCCGCATGTACCCGTGGTTAATAACCAGCAGGATGGCTACATGCGGCAGGAGAACCGGAAAGGCCGTGTCAATTATTCGCCTAACTCTCTTGGCGGTGGTTGTCCTTTTGCTGCCGGTGCCGATGCAGGCGCTTTTTCCCATTATGCCGAACGGATCGACGGCCATAAAATAAAGCAGCGAAGTGAAAGCTTTGGCGACCATTATACGCAAGCCCAATTGTTTTACCGCAGCATGACCGACACGGAAAAGCAACACATTGTGGAAGGTTTTCATTTTGAGCTGGGCAAAGTTGATCATATGCACATCCGCGAACGGATGGTGGATCACCTGGCAAAAATTGATGCTGACCTGGCCCAAAAAGTGGCGACGGGAATTGGTGTAAAGCCACCGTCCGGCTTGCAGGTAGCTGAGCCGCTGCCCGCAAATAAAGACAAGAAAAGCGTGGCCCTTTCACCTGCCCTGCGTACCATTGGCTTCGAGCAAAACCCGGTGATCCTGAAGGGGCGAAAGGTGGCAATCCTGGCCGAAGACGGCGTGGATGGCAACGTCGTCGCATCGCTGAAAACGGCACTGGAAAAAGAAGGCGCCTCCTGTGAAGTGGTTTCGAAGAACCACGGCACCCGTAAAGCAGAAAAAGGGCCTGATGTAAAAACGGATAAAAACCATATTACCACGGCTTCACTGGTTTACGATGCTTTGTTTGTGCCGGGTGGCAGAGGATCGGTGGACAAGATGAAAGGAATGGGCGATGCGATTCATTTTGTTCGCGAAGCCTACAAATATGGAAAGCCCATTGCCGCCATTGGCGAGGGTGTAGAACTGATAGAAGCCTGTGGCCTGCCGGAGCTTTCGGTATTTGACAAACTGGGAACGGACAAAGGCGTGGTGACGGCTCGTAGCCAAAACAAAAGCAAAGAAGTGATCAATGAATTCTTAACCGCTATGCTTCAGCACCGCCACTGGGAAAGAGAGGTAAATAAAGATATGATTCCGGCTTAGGATAAAAATCGCGAAGAACAAGTTTCGAAAACCAAAAGCAACCTATCAAGGTTGCTTTTGGTTGTTTGGAAAGTTGATACCTTTTCTTGATAATAGAAGTCTATTCAGAAATGCTCAAATTCTGGAAAGCGTCCCTTTTCAAAACAGCGACGGAACCGCCAACTGCTTGATTAGATTTCCATTAGAATCCTTCCTAAGCTGAAAGCCAGCCCTTTTTCGGGATAACTTTACAGCGCATAATTCTTTGTTTTTAATGAGAAATTCAGCCCCTGCATTTACAGGGGCTTCTTTTTATTCGCAACTTTTTTCTGTTGAATTAGGGTTTCCGTTAAAACGAATTTGTGTTGAGAATAACATAGGAACTGGGGTAGGTGGCGGTAGGCACATCCTCCGCCGTGATAAAAATTCGTGATGGCTTGTAAGCTGTTACAGTTTTTAATTCGGCTTTTAGCTTACTGCTGAAAAGGCCACTGGAAGAGCGAACCTGTCCCAGGTTTTGGGGGCTGCCACCGCCGGTTTGTGCCCAGGCAACATACACCGATTTTGGCACCGGTAACCGGTTGGGCTCGGCCAGGTTTTCTACAGAAATTTCTACCCGGTAATTGTTGTTGTCGTCTTTCTTCACTTTCACCTCGCCTACGGCAGCAGGCACAACAGTGGACGTGACAAATTTTTCCCGTGTAGCACAAGATGTCAAAAGAAGCGCTGTTGCCAAAAGGGTCAAAACGCTTCCGGAAAAAATGGTGCGGAAGGATCTATGTATCGATGTTGTCATAATCTTAGGTTGAGAATAAATGTTCATCTAACTATGTCTTCGCAAAAACTAAACCAGCCGGCGTCTGCGACATCAATCACCCTTTTTTCTTAACGCGTTAATTCAGTTTTTACTTGTCGTCAGCATTCTCTTTTTTGCTTTCCGAACATTGTGCCGCAGAAAGAATTGCTGGATGCCGTAATTCATAAACAGCCAGCTTAGCCCGATGCAAAAACCGGCAATAACATCGGTGGCATAATGCACCCGCAAAATGATGCGGCTGATGCCCAGGCAAAGGGCGAAAAAGAGCAGGAAAATGGTGAGCAGGTATTTAAAGAACGGCTTTTTCTGCCGGCTCCAGGTCCAGTAAACAAGAAAGCTGCACAAAATAAAAGAGAGCAAGGCATGCCCACTGGGAAAGCTGTACGCATTCACGTGTTCAAATACCGGGAACGATGGCCGTTCCCGCTTAAACAATTCCTTTAACCCAAAAAGCAAACCGGTACTGGAGGCACCAAGTATGCCCAGTTCGATGGCGTATAACCGCTGCTTTGTCAATACAAAATAAAGCAGCAGGAGAAGAAAACAGGGCAGGAGAAATTGGGTGGTACCAAAAAAGGTGATCAACTCCGTTATGCGGTAATATTTGTCAGAGGCAAACTGGTTGAAAAAACGAAACGCGGCCTCGTCAAAGGATTTTTTATCCTGGACAAAAATCGCATCCACCACAAGGGCTGTTATGAACAAAGAAAAGAGCAGCCCGAAAACTGTCAACACAAATTTGAGGGAAACTGTTTTTGCCTGGTCTACTTGTTTGTTCATGGCTGGTGAGGAGGAAGTTATTTCTGTTGGTAAACTGTCTGCGTTTCATGGTTAGGACCATGTTATGCTTTGTGTTTTCTTGACGCGGTAGGGAAAGTAAATCTGGCTTTTTGTGAGCTTGATTACAAAACAGGCCGTAAATAAATGAGCAGTAAAATGCAGCCAGCAACCAGCGCTATCGTAAGCAACATCGAAAGCCATTGCGATGGAAAATAAGCATTGTCTTGTAGCTTTTTTTCAATGTTGCGGTAACGCAGATAGGCAAAGGTTGCCATCAGGCCGCCAAGTACAACCATCCCAATACCCGTAATAATCGAAACGCGGTTTTGGGGCAGTGACAATTGGCGATCCGTGAGAATGGCCATCTGCCGTAAGAAAACTGCAAACTTTACCACCACAAAGCCAAAGCCCATGAGGGCAATGCTGGTACGTATCCAGGCTAAAAAAGTTCTTTCATTGGCAAGGTAGTCGGCCGGGCCGGCTGGCTTCTTTGCCGGTATGTGTTCTATTTTGTCCATTGCCTTGTTTTAATTCGGTAGATAATGCTGTTTGGGTGTTGGTGCAATCGGGCACAAAAATCAAACCATCGGCTAACGAAGTTTTAACCCGCAATTGCTATAAGTAGGGCTGTCTATCCAAGCGCAATGCCTGCATAATCTTTTATGTAAACACGAGAGATGCTGCTTTACTTTCCAATCTGTTTTACGGTCGAAAGGCAATCGGTTTTTGCCAAAAACAATTCGTTTGTTACTCACTGTTCTTTTGCGCCTGATCGGGAGAACGTGTTAAGTTGTTGATCATTGTTTTGATCTCTGCCACGTCTTTTGCGCTGGCCATAGGCGCTTCTTTATTTTCTGCATCCCGTCCAATAAAAAAGGTTGCGAGTGTAGCTGTTACATAGCCAAAGATGGCGTAGCCGAATATCGCAATAAAAAAAGCCAGTGCCCGTCCTTCCGATGTCACCGGCCAGTATTCGTTGCCTGCCGTGATAACACGCATGGCTGTCCAGTAGAGCGAAAGGCCATAGCTTTCAAAGCCTGGATTGCCATTTTCGGCTGCATACATACCAGCGGCGCCGCCAAACGTTACCAATAGGGAAAGCATGACAACACAGCCAAATCCTCTTCGTTTCATGGTGGCGCCAAGGCTCTTCATCGTGCGGTTGAGCGACGAGACCACCCGGATAAGCCGAACGCCCCTGAACACACGTAAAAAACGAAGAACCCGGAATATTCTCAGGGCTGGTATTAACAATGAAATAGCCGTAAAAACATTCCTTTTAAAATAGAGCAATTTGTCGGGTGCCAGCACGAACTTCAACAGGAAATCAACAATGAACAGGGCCCAGATCACCAGGCTGGCGGTTTGCAGCAAAGGAGATAGTCCCCATACCAACTCTACCACCAGCAAGGCAAGCCAGACAAAGCCCAGGAAGATCATCGGTGCTTCCAGTATATTCTCCAGTGTATGCAGCAGCTTTTTTCGCTCAGATCGTATTTGTGGTTTCATATTGGGGGTTTAATCGTGCCAGGCGTTTTGTGTCAAACGAAAAGTTGTCTGTTTTTCTACCTCCGTCGCCAAGTTGCTGATTGCAGGATGGGGTGCCACCTGTTGCAACTGCAGCAATACTGTGTGCATTTCCCGGTGCAGAAGCCTGTCCTTTTTTCCATAATCCCAAATTGGCAGAAGCACCTGGTCAAGGATCTGTTCTATGGTTGGTTCAGCCGTTGTCAGGCGAAGGTTTCCTTTTTCGTCGTACGCTGTGGTGGCAGGATGATGTTTCAATCGGAACGCTAAAAGATCAGCCAATGAATGAAGGCTGTTAATGGCTGTACCAGGGTCGTTTATTCCGGGGCTTAGTGACCGTAAGGCTACTTCTGTTAGCTGTCGCATGCCGTAAACAAAATTGTCGTCGATGAATTCCTCATTAGTGATAAAGAGGTTGAGAAAAAGATCTTTCGCAATGTCCTTTTCCATTTGGCGAGAGTCCGTTTCAAGCCTGCCCAAGGGAAGTCCTTCCAGCAGGTATTTGCCCAGGGGGTGAAAAAGCGAGAGGCGTGCATTGTGTTTTTGTAAGACGGTTAATAAGCTATCACGGTTGAAGCCGGAAAAAACGCCAGAAACCGGCGTGAGTAAAAGTTGGCCTTGAAAAGACTGCGCTTCTTCGGCAATGGCATTCAACCGGCAAGTAGATTGTAACGCTTTTTTTGTCTGGGTATGAATACGGCTGATGATAATCTCATACTTCACCGATTGCGTGATATAATGAAGAAAATAAATAAACAGGAAAATATCTCCTACAGTTAATAAGATCAGTAAATAGGTACTCAACGAGGGAACATAGATACCAGAATCAATATCGCGAATGGTGCTGAGCAGGAAAAGGGAATACACAATGGTGCCGATGTAAAAGCCAAGAACAACCTGCTGAAAACGGTTTCCGATCAATTTATCCAGGATGCGATTACTCATTTGGGAAGCAGCCTGGTTAAGAACAATCATTACCATGGAAAAACTAAAAACAGTGAGTGAAATTAGGCCTGCAGCAATAGCTGATATGATACTCCGTGCTGTACTGGCATCACGCAGACGCAACATCTTCCAGGTGGATTTGATGTTTGTGCCGAAAGAAGAATAATCGATAGAAATCATCAATATGGAAAGACCGACAAAAAATGCTGCAATCAGGGAAGGGTAGAAGGCAATACTGTTTACCATTCGCTTCGTCCTGCCGATCAGCCATTGGAAAAAACTGGCTTGCATGATTACTTTTACAGAAATGGCTTACAAGAATTATGCGAAGTGCATAGTATTTGTACCGATAAGGTGAGAGCAGGAGGCGAGATTAGCGTAAGATTAAAACTTTTGTAAACAATGTTGAAAGCAGGATTCTTATATACGGTATCGTTAATGGTTGGTTTCTTCCTGTTGGCGGCCTGTAACAACATCGATAACACGCTGGAAACAGTAGAAACAAATGAGGCTAGGCTAACCGTGCCCGAACCGATAGAAGCCGTAGAGATGGTTGCTGACCTTTTCCTGGATAGTACAGCATTGGAAGCATTTATTGCCTCGCATTCCATCGAACCGGAAAAAGCCGTTTATCTGCGTGATTTTTACCAAAGCCGCCAGTACCAGTTTGCCTGGTTCTCCAAAAAGGGACTGGATGAACACGGCCGTTCTTTCTGGAACCTGCACAATGCCTACCTGAATTATTCACGTGACAGCTCGCATTGGGATAAGCAGTTGCACAAACAAATGGATTCGCTTGTGAGTAACACGGAGCGTATTGCCTTATCACCCGAAGAGCTGCGTGAACTGGAACTGTTGCTGACGGCGCATTTTTTTGACTATGCCCACCATGCCTTTGAAGGAAAAATTGACCCGGCCGACCTGAAATGGAACATTCCCCGTAAAAAGATAAATGCTATTGCCTTGCTGGATTCGCTAATTCAGCGTAACGGCGAAAGGCTTGATACCTGGGAACCGGTGAACCCGCAGTACAAAGCGTTACGCAAAGAATTGATACGGTATTACGACATCGATAAAGAGGGCGGTTGGCCACAGGTTGTACTGACGGGCAAAAAATTACAGGAAGGCGATTCGGCAAAAGCCGTGACGCAACTAAAGCAGCGCCTTCGTCTTGTTGGCGATTACCGTCCAAAGGACAATTCGCCTCGGTTTAATGCTGCGTTGAAAGAAGCCGTGCGCCATACACAAAAACGGTTTGGCCTAACCGAAGATGGCGTGGTGGGACCGGGGACGGTGGCGCAATTAAACAAGCCTGTTTCAGACCGTATCGAGCAGATATTGGTGAACATGGAGCGCATGCGGTGGATGCCCGTACAACCGGACAGCAACCTTATCCTGGCCAACATTCCTGATTTTACTCTGCATGTGTTTGAAGATGGCAAACGGGCATTCAGCATGAAGATCGTGGTGGGAAAAGCCGCCAACAAAACGGTTGTGTTTAACAACCAACTGAAGTATATTGTTTTTAGTCCCTACTGGAATGTGCCGGAAAGTATTGTACGCAACGAAATTTTACCTGCCATCAAACAAAACCCCTCTTACCTGGCCAGGCACAACATGGAGCAAACAGGTGTGAGCAATGGTCTTCCGGTCATTCGACAAAGACCAGGCGGCAGTAATTCACTGGGATTGGTCAAGTTTCTTTTCCCCAACAGCTATTCCATCTACTTTCACGATACGCCGGCAAAATCACTTTTCAGCCAAAGCCAACGGGCTTTTAGTCATGGCTGTATACGCCTGGCCGAACCTGAAAAACTGGCTAACTATCTTTTGCGCAAACAACCTGACTGGACCGACAGTGCCATTTACAAAGCCATGCATGCAGGTACAGAAAAATGGGTAACGCTGGCCGATCCAGTGCCTGTTGCCATTACCTATTTTACGGCCTGGGTCGACAGTGAAGGCGCAATCAATTTCAGGGAAGATATTTACGGCCACGACAAAGCCCTTGCGGAAAGGCTGTTTAAAAAATAAGCTCGTAACCATTCGAAAAAGTAAGTCGGCATACAAGTTTTACCTTATGGCAAGACTAATCATTATAGTCTGCATATTTACGAATTGCAAGCGTTCAATTCTTTTTACGCATCTTTCTTCTTATTGAAAATGCCCTTGAAAAAGTTGCCGACCTTGTTTACATTGTTGACCCCTTCTACGATGGTTTCAGCCAATGCTCCATCTGAGTACTGAATGTCCTCGCGTTTCAGGCCAAGCTCAAGTTGCTTGGGATAAAGAATGATAAAGCTGTTTTCGGTAAAATACTTTGAAAGGTAGTAAGGAAGCCGGTCCTGCACGGCATGATAAGAAAAATGACCTTTCCGAGAGGCAACAATAACAAAAAGATCGTTCTGTTTTACTTCCCTGGTCAGCACCAGGAAGTCTTCCCAATTGGCAAATTCAGTGAATGATGTTTTGATGGAAAGTTTACTTACTGCCTGCATGTCCTTTAGCTCTTTCAGCACAGGCGCAGTGGCGTAAAACACCAGCGAAATACCCGTTTCCTTTGCAATGTTGGCTACTTTGTAAAACCAATGCTTAAAGCCCGGTTCCAGCTCAGCTTTTGGTGGTACTACCACCACCATCCGGCGCAAGGTGTTCAGCGGCTGCACAGGCTTGTAAACATAAACGGTTTCGTAAACACGCCGCATTATCTTTTCGGCAATGGCACCAAAAAAATCACGCTGGCCGGCATTGTGGTGCAAGCCAATCAACAAGTCTGAAATGCCTTGTTCTTTGATGGTGTAAATAATACCGTTGGCGATGCTGGCATCGTGCCGGGTAAGTGGTAAAATAGTTTGCTCGGTTGCTGTTGCCTGCATCACGGCTTTATCCATCATTTTTTTACCTGCCTGTTGCAGCCCCTGTGCGTTGTTTTCATCACTGATGATATGCAGTGCATACACCGGTACCGGGCTTTTTTTAGGCTTTAACATCAGCCCAAGATCCACCAGGTCGGTGACGGTTTCGGGATAGGCCAGCGAAATCAGGATTTTTTCCGATTCATCAATAATGGCTGCCTGGTTCTCGTTCTGCAGGGCCAGTTGCTGCGACGCCTTTTCAACAATAAAAGAACTGATGGTACAGGTAACCAGTATCATCACGATGGTGCCGTTCAGCACACTTTCATTCAAGAGGCGAATAGGCTCGCCGGTGGCCGTTTCACCAATGATAATGTTATAACCAACCAGCACAACCGCCAGGGTAGCACCCACACGGGCAGTGCTTAGGCCAAAGATCATGCGCCGTTCCGATGGTGAAAGCTTAAAGGATTTTTGCGTCAGCAGGGCGGCAATAAATTTTGAGCCTACGGCGATAATGGTCATCACTACAGCAATCAGGAGTGAGTTCCAGTTTGTGAACAAAACACGGATGTCAACCAGCATGCCCACACCAATCAAAAAGAATGGAATAAAGATGGCATTGCCTACGAACTCGATCCGATTCATCAGGGCCGAAGAGTGGGGGATAAAGCGGTTCAACGTCAAGCCTGCCAGGAAGGCGCCGATGATCGCTTCCAGTCCTGCCATCTCGGCTAAAAAAGCTCCAAGGAAAACCATTGCCAGCACAAAAATGTATTGCGAGATATTGTCTTCAAAATTTTTAAAGAACCAGCGGGCTATCAGCGGAAACAACGTAAATACAATAGCTCCAAACAGCAAGGTGCCGATCACAAGGCGCAACCAGAACGAAGGCCCGATATCGCCCCTTGTGACACCGGCAACGGTGGCCAAAACCAGGAGCGAAAGAATGTCGGTAATGATCGTGCCGCCGATACTCAGGGTTACGGATTTTATTCTTGCCACTCCGTATTTACTGGCAATGGGATAAGCCAGCAGCGTATGCGAGGCAAACATACTTCCCATCAGGAGCGACGACTCAATGCTAAACCGGAAAAAGTAATAGATAATAGTTGTGCCTACCAGCATGGGAACAAGAAAGGTGAACAGTCCGAATACAAAACTGGCCAGCCGGCTTTTCCGAAATTCCTCCAGGTCAATTTCCAGTCCGGCAGTGAACATAATGTATTGAAGGCCTACCGTGCCAAAGAGCACAATGCTGCTGTCGCGGAGAAGGAGGTTGGCGCCGTAGGGGCCAATGATCATCCCGGCCAAAATCAACCCAATGATATGCGGCACCTTGATTTTATTAAAAAGTATCGGCGCAAAAAGAATGATAAAAAGTACCAGTGAAAAAATTACCACCGGGTTTTTTAACGGCAATGAAAAGTCAACGTCGCTGAGTAAAATGATCATAAAGCCCGAATGGTTAAGGTTGAACTTGTTTTTTTGTCAGCACAAGCGTGTACAGGATCTTGCACTCGCCGATGCGCTCAATTTCACGGGTGCCATCCAAATGGTTTGCATTGGTTAATCGCAGCCGCACAACAATGCGGGTGGCCGGTTGGTTGGGAATGTTTTCCCGGTTATCAATCAGTTCAAGCGTATTGCCGGTAAACTGGCCGCTGTATACTCTCACCAGTTCGTTGTTTACCATGGCACGGGCCACCACGGTGTTTTCCTGGTAGGCCAGTTGCCAGGTTTCTGATTTTGTGTCGCCGACGGCTGAACCCGGGCAGGATGTTTCCGTGCAGGTCATGCGTACATCCCAGGTGCCAGGAAAGGCAGCATTATACAGGGCGGTAGAATCAACCAATTGCGAGCTGTCAATCTTTTGCTCCCGCTTTACCAGTTCCTCTTCTTTTATCTGCAGCGTTTTTTCTTTCAGCAGGAGCTCCTGCTCTTTTTCATTGAGCCTGGTTTCTCTTTGCTTGATCGCTTCTTCCTGTTTTCGCAGGTCGCAACCCTGCAGCAATGCAAATGAAAAGGCCAACAGGTAAAAAAAATACTTCATTCGGGCTGTTTTGAGGTTGGTAGTACTGAGCGGCAAAGGTGTCACTAAAATTAAAGCAAAGCGGTTATTTCGCTCCTGCCATTCTTATTCTAACGGCATTTTAATTCATTCAAAGCCTTTACCATATTTCGCAGTTTAGAAAAGATTTAATAAGAATCTAATACAGGCTTAATACCCTTCTATGGTGGGCACGGTACCTTGGCTTGCACCGATCTTATCAAAAACAACGCAGTATGAAGAATAACAACCGTCTATTTATCGTATCCAACCGGTTGCCGGTTACGGTTCACCAGGAAAGCAACGGTGACGTAGAAATTAAAACATCATCCGGCGGACTCATTACAGCCATGGACAGTTTTCTACAGGCTGACAACAGCGGCTACTCCGATGTTTATTGGGTGGGTGTGCCGGGCTGCAATCCAACGGCATGGGAAGAAGCCAGCCGTAAGCTGGAAACGTCTATTTACACCTACCTGCCGGTCATGTTGTACAAGGAGCAGTACGAAAAGTATTACAACGGCTTTTCCAATTCTGTTCTGTGGCCCTTGTTTCATTATTTCCCTTCGTTTGCCGAATACGATCCAGAATATTACGAGCATTACCTGCTAGCCAACGAGCATTTTTTAGAAGTGCTCCTGCGCTATGCACGACCTGGTGATACCATCTGGATACACGATTACCACCTCTTGCCGCTGGCCGGCCTGCTGCGCAACCGCTTGCCCGATTGTACCATTGGCTTTTTCCTGCACATCCCGTTTCCTTCGTACGAGATCTTCCGCATGCTTCCGCGTAAATGGCAGCAGGGAATTTTACAGGGAATGCTCGGCGCCGACCTCGTTGGTTTTCATACCATGGATTACGCCGCTCACTTTTTGCAAAGCGTACAGTTGGTGCTGGGCCTCGACAACGACCGGCACATTATCCGCTACGACAACCGGCTGGTAAAGGTGGATGTATTTCCCATCAGCATCGATTATCAAAAATTCAATTCCGCTTACCGGAATGAAGCTGTGATTTCGCTACGCGAATCGTTGCAGCATAAATTGATCGGGCAAAAGATCCTTTTTTCGGTTGACCGCTTAGATTACACCAAAGGCATACAAAACAGGCTGCGGGCTTATGAACTTTTTTTGGAAGAAAATCCTGAGTACCGTGGCAAGGTTGTTTTTATTCTGGTCATTGTTCCTTCCCGTGATACCATCACCAAGTATGCCGAACGAAAGCGCAGCATCGATGAACTGGTGAGCGGCATCAACGGCAGGGTAGGCGGTGTACATTGGCAACCGATCGTTTACCGGTACAACAGTCTTTCGTTCGACGAAATGATCGCTTTGTATTCGGCCTGCCACCTGGCGCTGATCACACCTTTACGCGATGGCATGAACCTCGTTGCAAAAGAATTTGTGGCCAGCCGGCAGGATCAAAAAGGCGTACTGGTGCTGAGCGAAATGGCAGGTGCTGCACGGGAGCTGACCGATGCCATTTGCATTAATCCAAACGACGTGATTGAACTTTCCGGCGCCATTAAAGAGGCGCTGGAGATGCCGGTAGAAGAGCAGCAGCAACGCATGGCATCCATGCAGCGCAGGGTGGCGCATTACAACGTACAAACCTGGGCGCAGGATTATATCGGGGAGATGAAACAGATCAAGCACAAGCAGGAAAGCTTCCAGATATTCTTCCTGGATATGCATTCGAAACGTGACCTGCTGGACGCTCACCGGCGGGCAAAAAAGCGCCTGTTCCTGTTGGATTATGATGGCACCCTTGTGTCATTTGCCGCACAGCCGCAAATGGCGATACCAAGCGGCAGCTTGCTGCAACTGATCGAGTCGCTTTCTGCCAATAGTGAAAACGACGTGTACATTATCAGCGGCAGAAGCAGTGCCTGGCTGCAAACATATTTTGGTCACCTGCCGGTATCGCTGGTGGCCGAGCACGGCGCACGTACCAAAGAAAAATCCGGTGAGTGGACCACTGCCGTGCAAACGCACAGCGAATGGAAGGAGACCATCACACAGGTGATGGAAATGTATGTGCGGCGCTGTCCCGGGTCGACCATTGAAGAAAAAGAATTTTCGATGGTATGGCATTACCGCAATGCCAACACCGAACAGGGAAAGCTGAGGGCACTTGAACTGATGGGAGAATTGAACGATTATATTCCCACCCGCAAGCTGCAGGTAATGGCCGGAAACAAGATCGTGGAAGTGCGGAACAGCGGCATCGACAAAGGAACAGCCATTAAAAAAATACTGGCGCAACGAACCTATGATTTCATTTTTGCCGCCGGCGACGACAGGACGGATGAGGACATGTTCAAAGTGTTGTCGTCAAAACCAAATTGTTATTCCATCAAGGTGGGAACTGATGCTTCTTTTGCCCGTTTTAACCTGCAAACCCCGCAGATGGTCGTTTCACTGCTCGAAAGCCTGCGTCATTTGCAGGTCGCTTCGTTACAGTAGCGAATCATCACAAAAAAAAGCCCGGTGACGGGCTTTTTTTACTGAAAACAAAAAGAGAAACAAAAAAACTGCACTATGAAAAAGATGTTTGTTTTAGCTGGAACGAATTGAAGCAAAATCTTTGCAGATCGCCAATTGCATTCTGACTATTGATTACTTCACTGAAAGCCGGTCCCTTTTTCCCGAACTTTTTACCTCTTGCTGTAGCATCGCATTCTTCAATGCAATGTTTTCCGAGAGGATTGAATCATTCTGCAACACCAAAACCCTATTGACCGTTTGGGCCTTGCAATTTTGTTGGTACAGCAACAGGGCGGCAACCGCAAGAACAAGCACCGTAGCCGATAAAGCATAAACCAACTGAACACCGTATTTAAAAATAAATACCCTCATTTCAACTGTAAATTGACGCCAGTTGTTTAAGATTGGATTAACCGAGAATTAGAAAGTTGTTAGAATTTAAGAACCGCCTGCAACGGGCAGTTCAACCCGGAAGGTAGAACCCTCATTTTCTACTGAACGAACCTTGATGGTTCCATTGTGCAACTTGATAATGCGGTAGGAGAGCGAAAGTCCAAGGCCGAAGCCGCCTGTGCCTGCTGTGTTGCTGCCTTCCACCCGGTAAAAAGGTTGAAAGATGTTGGCTATTTTTTCTTTCGGGATACCGATGCCTTTGTCCTCAATTTCGATGATAACCTGCTGCTGTCCTGTTCTTAGCCGAACGGTTGCCTGGTGTCCCGGCGTGTATTTGCAGGCATTCACCAAGATGTTTTTAAGCGCCGTTTCCAGCAGCGGCCGGTTGCCATACACCAGCAAGGCCTCTTCGTCTTCCGGAAGGTCGTCAAAAAGCAGTGTGGCCGAATAGGCGGGATTCATACGTACGATTTGTGCCGGTAACTCCAGCACGATTTCATCCACCCGTATCGTGCTTAATTCAAGACCACCGGGATTGCCAGAGGCTTTGGCAAAATCAAGCAAGGTCAGCGTAAGGTTGCTCATGTGCTTTACATCCTGGTAGGTCGATTGAATGACCTTGCGGTATTCTTCGGCTGTGCGTTCCCGTTGCAAGGCAATCTCCAGTTGGCTTGAGATGGATGTCAACGGCGTGGAAAGTTCGTGTGAGGCGTTGGAGATAAAACGGCGCTGCATGTCAAAGCTTTCCTGCAGGCGGTTTAACAACTCGTTCAGCGTTTCCGCCAGGTGGTGCCATTCGTCTTTTGTCTTTCCCGTTTGCAATCGTCGTACGAGGTTATGCGCCGATATGTCGGCAACATCGTGGGTGATCTTTTGCACCGGCCGAATCAGGCGACCGGCAAACACATAGCCGGCAGCCAGCACAATCAAATTGCCCGTCAAAAAACTGAGCAAAAGGTTGTTTTTTAGTTTGCTGAGACTCGACAGCCCGTCTACATCTTCGCCAGCCGAAACCACCACCATGCGGGAATTGTTATCGGCATAATGATAGGCGATGGCTTCCTTACCGTTTTGCAGGAAAAAAACACTGCCGGCATAACGGGCATCATCCAGGATGTCGGTGGATACATTGAATTCTTCCGATGCATTGTCCTTGTAGCTGTAAAACCGTGCATTCTGGTAATCGTACGCCTGTACGATCTTGTTTTTTAGCGCAATGGTGGTAAACGAATCAATCTGCCGGATCCTTTCCAGGTCAAATATCTCCTGCTGGCTCAGTAACCTTGCCGTGGTAATGGCCCGGTTGGTCAAACGCTGCTGAATGGTTTGCTGCCGCGAACGAAAAGAGAAAAAATAGATGCCCAGGCAAACAAGACTGAAGATCACAAACACCAGCAATGAGAACAGCAAAGTTATGCGTAACCGAACGGGCATATGGTACTCGATTGTCTTGTAAAATGGAAGTAGTTACCGTCGGCCATTGCTTTCACCAGCATTATTTTTATCAACTAAAAGTGGACACTCAGCGCTCTTTTAAAATATAGCCCATTCCCACCTGGGTTTGGATCAGCTTTTTGTCAAACGGCTTGTCTACCTTGTTCCGAAGATAATTGATATACACATCGATGACATTGGTGTTGGTGTCAAAATCAATGTCCCACACATTAATGGCAATATCAGCTCGGGAGACAACGCGGTTCTTGTTGCGCAGCAGGTACTCCAGTAACTGGAACTCTTTTGCGGTAAGGTTGATGGTTTTTCCGGCCCGTCTTACTTCCTTGCTGTCAAGGTTCATTTCCAGGTCGCCGGCTATCAGCAAAGTGCCAACCGGGATGTGCTGGTTCATGGTACGCTTGAGCAATACGCGTATTTTCATCACCAGTTCCTTAAAGGCAAAAGGCTTGATGATGTAGTCATCGGCGCCGGCATCGTACCCTTCAATTTTGTTTTCCAATGAGTTCAACGCCGTGAGCATGATGATGGGAACACCGGTATCCCGGGCCCGTATATGCTTACAGAGTTCATAGCCATTCATCCCGGGCAGGTTCAGGTCAAGAATTACCAGGTTGTAAGGTTGCTGTTGAAACAATCGCCAACCAATGGAGCCATCATAGGCCACATCTACCTGGTAACCGTTCTCGGTAAGGCCAAGCTTTAATGTGTCGGCAATCTTTTGTTCATCTTCTACCAAAAGGAGTCTACGTTCTTCCATTATTTATTCAAAATGTTTCGTTGCAAAGACAGCAAATTTTTATCTGCACGCCGTAAAGGTATTCTGTTTTAATGCGATTCTAATTCCAGATTAAGAGAAGCCTAATGACTGCCGTTTAGTTTTGAGCTCATTGAAGGCATAATCAGTTCTGCCAGGTTGCTGGCAGCTAGAAGAAAAAAGCCAGGGTTCAAAATACGACGCTAACGATCTCTACTCTTTCTTTCATTTTGAATATTGGCTTTTTTCTTTTTCTTTTTTGCGCAGGAAGTTGTCCTTTCTGCATGACCAGCACATTCTTAAACCCCTAAAAAAGATCTATGAAGAAATTCCTCCTTGTTACCTGTTTTGTTTGGCCCACTTCGGCACTGTTAGCGCAGTCGGTGGAAGAAGCGCAAAAGCATCTTTATTACCAACGCTATTACAGTGCTGCCAATAGTTTTCAAACCCTGTTAAAAGATGATCCAAAGAATGACGAAGCCCTCTATGGCTTGGTAAAATCTTACCTGTCGGTAGATGAATTGGAAAAGGCAAAAGAAGCCTTGCAGACAGCGCCTGAGGCCGTGCAGGACGATCCTTATTATTACGTGGCCAAAGGCGAAGTGCTCCTGGCAGAAAATCAGTTGCAGCAAGCCGCGCCGCTTTTTGAAAAAGCGCTGGACGAAACCAAAAATAAAGATGCAGGCGTTATGCTGGCCATTGCCGATGCGCACAACGATGCACCGGGTGGCAATGCCACCTATGCCGTGGAATTATTGAAAAAAGCCATAGAACGCAAAAGCGAGGACCCTGCCATTTATGTGGCCTTAGGCGATGCTTACCGCAAGCAAAACAACAGTTCGGAAGGGTACAAAGCCTACCGCGAAGCGCTGAACCTGAATGCGAATTATGCACCGGCGCTGTACAATATGGGCGATATCTTCCTGTCGCAAAAGAACCGCGAAATGTACCTGAATTATTTTGATCGTGCCGTGAAGGCCGATCCCGGGTATGCGCCGGCGCTTTACCGGTTGTACCTGTACAACTTCAGTTACAACCCCGAAAAAGCAATGGAATATTACCAGCAATACATGGCCAATGCCGACAAAGGTTTGCAGAACGATTACGACATGGCTGATCTGAATTACCTCAACAAAGATTACAAAGCTGCCATCGAAAAGGCCAAGAGCATTCTGGCAGCCCAGGGCGAAAAAACAAAGCCACGGTTATATAAATTGATTGGCTACAGCCAGGCAGCACTGGCTGATTCGGCTGCCGCGTTGCAAAGCCTGCACCGGTATTTTTCGGCGGAAAGCGACAGCAACGTGATTGCGAAAGACTACGAGATGTTGGCAACCCTGTATGCTGCGCAAAACAAAACGGATTCGGCTGCTTTTGCGTTTACGAAGGCTGCAACCCTGGTGCAGGATTCTGCTGAGGCCTATCCCTATTACAAAAACCTTGTGGACATGTACAAGGCTGAAAAAGATTTTTCAAAAGAAGCCAAATGGGCCGGGATGTTTTATACAGGTAATGCCAAAGCAAGCAACGTTGACCTGTTTAACTGGGCGCTGGCACATTACCGAGCCGAAGAATATGCAGCGGCTGATACCGTGTTTGGTCTTTATGTACAAAAATATCCCGAACAAAGCTTTGGTTACTATTGGCAGGCGCGGACCAATGCCGCCCTTGACACGGGAATGAAGGAGGGACTGGCGATACCGCATTACCAAAAACTGGTGGAAATGCTGGCGAAAGAAGAACCAACAGAAAGCAATAAAAAATGGATGGTGGAAGCGTATAATTATATGGCCGCTTACGAAACCAACACCACCAAAAATTACGATGCAGCCATTAACTATTTTGACAAAGTTATTGAGCTGAACCCGGATGACGCGGATGCTAAAAAATACAAGGCTATGCTGGAAAAGACAGCAGCGTCGGGCAGCGGTGGCCGGTAAAAAAAGTTTTTCATAGGTTGAGGGTTTTCTAGGGCCTGCCGTTTTTGGCAGGCCTTCTTTTTAATACTAATTTTTCTTTTCTTTTAACAACCTGCTATAAAACTTTGGTGCTTTATTTTCTTCTTACACTGCATCAATTAAAACACAATCACTAAACACAATCATATGAAAAGATTTATACCCATTCTTCCCCTTGCCTTTTTGATCACTGCCTGTACCAGCAGCCCGGAGAAAAGCGAAACGCAAACCCTGCAATCGGTACAACAAAATGCAGCCAGCATTGATACAGCCGGACTGGCACAGTTCCAGGCCTGGAAAGCACAGAACGAACTGGCGGCCGCCGCTCCTGTTCAGCAGGTGCAGCAGCCAGAAGAGCAAGTGAAATCGGTAAAGGTGATCCGCGAGATTCGTGTACCGCAACCGGCACCTACCGTACGCAAGCCTGTTAAGCAACAACAGCCTTCACCCGCACCCCAACAGCAGGCCCCACAGCCTGAGCCTGAGGTAACACCTTCGGCCGGTAACGGCGATGTTGCGTCCAACACCGGTTCCGGTACGGTTGGCGAAGGCTCACAGTCGCAGGAAGGCGCCAAAGAAGGCGGTTGGAATAATTCTAAAAAAGGTGCAGTCATTGGTGCTGCCGGTGGTGCAGTGATCGGTGCCGTTATCAACAAAAAGAACCGTGCGGTTGGTGCTGTTATCGGTGGTGTACTGGGTGGTGCAGCCGGTTATGGCCTTGGTAAGAACAAAGACAACAAAGAAGCAAAACAGTAAATGATTTGCTGAAAGAGATAAGAGCCTGCAGTTTGCAGGCTCTTTTTTTATGCCGTATTTGTTGTGAAGTTTTGGCTGAAGAAAATTAGGCCTTTAAGTGATATTGCCGTTGGAAGCTATTCCTGAAATCATTGTATCTTGACGGCTCTTTTGATGCATTCTACCAAGGACAAAATTTTAGGAACAGGACTTTCAAAAACAGAATAACATGCAACGAAAAAACAGGCTTCTTTGTTTGATTGATTTTTCCGAATTCACCGAAACAACGCTCCGGCATGCCAAAAGCTTTAGTGGTTGCCTGGATGCCGAATTGGTCCTTATCCACCAATTGGCGCCGATCGTTCCCTCCCGTGCCAGTGAAAGCTTGCGGGAGCAAGTATACAAGAGTGAAGAAGAAGATGCTTATGAACGCCTGACGAAGCTGGCCGGTCCCCTGTTTGACACTTTACCGAAAATGGTTGCCAGTGAAAAGGATTTTTCTGAAGTGCTGCAAGGCCTGAAAGCGCCTGACTATTTTGACTGGCTTTTTCTTGGGTTAAAAGGCACATCGTTTATTGAACAGATTTTCTTAGGCAGCAAAGCTGCTGAAGTGTTGAACCAAACTGATTTTGTTTCCGTAGCTGTTCCGCTCAGCAAAGAGGTTTGCAACCCAAAAGAACTGGTGGTAGCGGTTGACCCCGAGACAAGTTTTGACCCAAGCCATCTCTTGGAGATGCTGCCGCAAATTCCGGGTGGTGTAGCCAGGATCACGTTTCTTTCCATCACCTCCAGTGAGCGATCCGATGCAGATGTGCAGGCGTCGCTTTCCAGCCTCGCAGCAGCTTGTTCGGCCTATACAACCGACACGGTTATTTTCAACACCGGCGAAGAGATCAAAGAGATCGAGCGTTTTATGAGCGATAAAGAAGATTGCTTTTTGGTATTGCAGGCGGGTGACCCGGACACACATGATTTCATCTTCAACCGTGGCCTGGTAAACGAACTGGTTTACAAATCCATCGTTCCTATGATCGTTTTGCCCCGCAAGACAAAGGGATAAACGACTGACGAGAAACGAAAAACGTCAGCCAAGAAACGTGATACGAGAAACGAACGTCAAGGGAAGAGCATCGAACCTCTAACCTCGAACTTAGAACATATAACCTCAAACAAAAAATAGTGAATGGTGAGCCCGAATCGACCCAAACTCACCACTCACTACCGCAGTGCTTCTCTTACTTTCGGTGCGATCACGGTTCCAAATATTTCAATTGATTTCATCAGGGCTGCGTGTGGTGGGCCGCCAACATCCATGTGTGCAGAGAATCTTGTCAGGCCGAACATTTCATGCAGGTGCAGGATCTTGTCGATCGCTTCCTGCGCATCGCCAATCAGCAGGTGCCCCTGCGGCCCGCGGCCCGCTTCAAACTGCTGTTTCTGATAGGGCGGCCAGCCACGCTGCCGGCCAATCCGGTTCATTTGTGCTGCATACAGCGGGAAATAATCATTAGCTGTTTGCTGGCTGTTCTCACCAAAAAATGAATGCATGTGCACACCTACCTGCAGGTTCTCCGGCTTGTGTTCAAAATGCGTATAAGCCTTGCGGTAATAATCGAAGAGGGGCTGGAAATGCGCCGGGTTGCCGCCAATGATGGCAAAGATAACGGGCAGGCCAAACCGCCCGGCACGCAACACCGACTCTGGTGTACCGCCTACGGCTACCCAAACATCAAGGTTATCATTCACGGCCCTGGGCAGCACTTCCTGGTTCACCAGTTCCGGACGAAAACGGCCTTTCCAGCTAATGCGTTTTTGTTTATTGATCTGTAGCAGAAGATCCAGCTTTTCTTCAAATAGCTCATCATAATGCGCCATGTCAAAGCCATATAGCGGGAAGGATTCGGTAAAGCTCCCGCGACCCACCACTAATTCGGCTCGTCCGCCGGAGATCAGGTCCATCGTGGCAAAACTTTGGTAAAGCCGCACAGGGTCCGATGAGCTGAGCACTGATACGGCGCTACCCAGTCGTATATTTTTTGTGACCGTGGAGGCAGCCGCCAGCACAATCTCGGGTGTGGCAACGGCATAATCGGGGCGGTGGTGTTCGCCAATGCCAAAAAAATCCAGTCCCACTTCATCCATTAATTTGATCTCTTCGATCAGCTCCTGCAGCCGTTGCTGCGTAGGCTGCGCTTCTCCTTTGCTGTTGATCGAAATATCGCCAAACATACCGACTCCTAGTTCCATTACAATCTGTTTAGATACAAAGGTAATGGCGAATACAGGTTGTTTGTGGGTTGCAAGGTCCGGACCGGAAAAGGGACTGTGTTGACGCACACAAGATGCTATCTATGATGCGATGATGCGTTACCCATTCACGCATGCTGCACTTGCTTTCTCTACAAGTGTTCTGCCTGGAACCGATTGCATAGCTTTGCATTTTTGATCAACAAAAATTTGCAGGAAGCAAGTGTCCTGCGCAACTTTTGTCAACTGAAATTTACCACCCATGGAGAGACAGGTTTACCGCATGGCAAAGACCGGATCGATTGCTGACTTAAAACTGGAGAAGCAGGAATTGCAGGAGCCGGGACCGGACGAGGTAACGGTTGCCGTCAGGGCCATCGGGCTCAATTTTGCCGATGTATTTGCCATGCAGGGTCTGTACAAAGCCGCACCGAAAATGGATTTTATTCCCGGGTTGGAGTTTGCAGGAGAGATCATTGCAGTAGGCGAAGGCGTAACGGAATGGAAAGTGGGAGACAGGGTGATGGGCGCCACCAAATTTGGTGGCTACGTTACCCATCTGAACAGCCACCGGCGATATGTTCTGCCGCTTCCGGCCGAATGGAGCTTTGCGCAGGGTGCCGGCTTCCTGGTGCAAGGACTAACGGCTTGGTATGCCCTAAAAGAATTAGGCAACCTGCAGAAAGGATCAACGGTTTTGATCCACAGCGCTGCAGGTGGCGTTGGCATTCTGGCCAACCGCATTTGCAAAGCTTTCAATGCGTACATTATTGGTACGGTAGGCTCTGCAAAAAAGGTAAGTTTTCTGCAAGCGGAAGAAGCGTATGATGAGGTTATTGTACGCGACAAAAACTTTTATGATAAACTGCAAAAAGCGCTTGGCAACCGGCCG
This sequence comes from Flavisolibacter longurius, assembly GCA_013327885.1. Taxonomy (GTDB): domain Bacteria; phylum Bacteroidota; class Bacteroidia; order Chitinophagales; family Chitinophagaceae; genus Flavisolibacter. The sequence continues at coordinate 51,854 of JABUMY010000019.1, forward strand.
CTCAACCTGGTAATGGAATGCATTGGGGGGGGAATTTTAATGGATGGCTGGAAGGCAATGGCGCCAATGGGACGCATGGTCGTTTACGGCAGCGCCAGCTTTGCCACACACGGATCAAAACCCAATTATGCAAAGATGCTTTGGCATTATGTAAAGCGGCCAAAGATCGATCCGTTAATCATGCCGACCCAGAATAAATCCCTGATGGGTTTCAACCTTATTTACCTGTACGAGCAAACGGACCTCATGCACCAGATGCTGCAGGAACTGCAGGCACTAAACCTGAAACCACAGCATATCGGTCACGAGTTTAGTTTTGAAAACCTGCCGGCAGCCGTTCGCTTGTTTCAACGCGGCGAAACCGTTGGTAAAGTGGTGGTGGAAGTGGAGTCTGATAAGTAAGAAGCCGTTTGCCGTTCCGTTTTCTAACGGATCGTTTGTGTGATCGAAACTATTTTGATTGGTTAGGCAATAAATTGTTTTATAAAACGTGTTAATCCGGCTATTTGTTTTTCGTATCTGCCGGTTTTCGTTTTCCTTTTGCCGCTTCTGACGTCACCAGTGCTTCCCGGATGCGGTTGTTCCAGGCGTTTTGTGCAGCCGCGTCTCTTCCGTTTTTCGTTTCGGCATCGTATTCCTTTTGCATAGCTTCCAGGTTTGTCAACCATTTATCTACCGTTTCGTGCAACAGCGGCGACTTTATTGAAAAAATCTTTAACTGGTTTAATTCCGCTTCCAACGCCCTGGCACAAATTTCGGCAATGTCAAAATGCCGCTGTTCGTGCTGAAGGATAGGCTCAATGGCAAAACCGGCTCCAACCCACGAAGCTTTTTGGTCCATCACCGCATACGTTTTGAACCGTATTCTTCCTGTCCAGATGCTGGTCTTCGCTGCTTGGACATAAATGGTGGTGGCGATCATCGCCGCAGAAGTATCGTTCGTAGGCTCTCCCCGAAAAACCTCCCAGCCGATCTGCGGTTGGTAGCGAAAAAGGCTGTCCGTTGTTTGCGCAGCGAGTGTGCAACACATGAAAAGAAAGATGGCTACTATAACAAAAGCATTCCTATATAAGCACAGTTTCGGTTTCTGCATTTGTACGTTTTCAGGAGGCAAAATATTCGTTTCTTATCTATCCTACGGTAAACTATTTTGGTAATGTAACGCTGATCAACCGGTACCCATTTTCTGTGCGCAGAAACGCAAAGCTCTCCTGAAAATCTATTTCGTAGCTGGCTGTATCGGCAGCAACCGTTTGCTGTGTTTTTTTGTACGTAGTGAGCAGTACATTGTACATGGGGAAACGATCACTGTTGGGCTGACCACAGGCATTCATGTATTTTTTATACAGTGGTTTATTGTAGATCATGTCGTTGAAGAGTTGGGAGTTAATTGATATTTCCCGGTGTCGCCTGGTGTCAAAAGTTGCCAGCGCTAACGCTCCCGGGTAGGTACGTAGAAAAGCATTTTTCTCCAGGGCTACCCAACCATCTGCATCGGTCCAAAATGTGATCTCGTCAAAAAGAAAAGGGAGGAGAGAATCCCTGCTGGCACCAGCCGCCGGTAGAAAATAGTTTGTAAACCATTTTTTAAACTCCTTGTCGAAATCAACAAACGAAAAACTTGTGTTGTTCCGGCCTTGCAACGTAATGAAAAGGCTGGTGTCGACAAAAGCATCGTTGATGCGTTTCGAATACCAGTCAACTGAATAAAGATCATTTTCCAGGCTGTCAACGAGTACATCGTCCTTTTCATTGATAAGAATGCGTTCACCGCCTGTCCAACTTAAATGCTCACAATTGGTTGTGTCCTTTGTTCTGTCGGCGCATTGTCGCCTGGCGTTTTGCAAGGCTATTGCCATCCCGTTTCGAAACGGGGTTACATAATTGTATTTCGCCGGAATGATTGGCCTGCCATCTTTGTTTAAAAAGCCCATGCGGTCTTTCTTCCAATCTTTGAAGATGATTTTTTCTTCGCTTTCGCAATCAAACGTGAAATCCACCATGTAAACGCTGTCCCTGGCTACTTTCCGGCCGTCTTTTAAAAGGTAGTAGTAGGTTTCAACATTATTGATTGTTTCTGACACAGCAATAATGTTGAAAAAAGAATCCGTTCTGCTAAAACCGCTAAACGTGGGTGGGATTCTTACATTGCCCTGCAGATCCCTATAACCCGATTTTTCCGTAGTGGAATCAAAAAAATAGATCCAGGGACTATTGGATTGCGCAGCTGAAAAAAGGACGGATAGAAAGAAAAGTAGAAAAGCAGCCGATTGTTTCATCTAATTGGCATTTGGCGTTGTTTGCCGGTCAACAGGCATTAAATATAAACCTGAATTTGTCTTTTGCCATACAAAGCAAACAAGGCAAATGCCCAGCGAACGTTAGTGCCAGTTCTCTGATCCGAGAGATTAGAGCGAAAAGACGCTTTTAAAAGTTAATTGCGAAATTCCTGTGAGATCATAAGGCCGTAAATTCCGCCATCCATGATTCCGATACCCAGCCGGCCAAAAGACGGGTTAAGGATATTGGCCCGGTGTCCCGGCGAATTCATCAAACCCTCATGACAAATCTTAAGGGTGCGGCCAAGAGCAAGGTTTTCACCCGCGGTCAAAAACTTTACGTTGGCACTCCGCATGCGGTCGAAAGGGTCTTTTTTATCGGGTGTGTAATGCGAAAAATAACCACGGGCAAACATGTCAATGGAATGGGCCCGCGCCACCTTTGTCATTTCAGGGTCTGCTTTAACCGGCGCTAGTCCCCGTTGCGTCCGTTCTTTGTTCACCAACTCCAGCATTTGCGCTTCCAGGTCGGGACGAACCTTGGGATCTTTCACCGTATAATGCAGGTTCACCGTTTCGTCCGATTCTGGTTTCACCACCATACGGTTCATGGTCTGTGCGGCTTCGCCAAAAATGGGTGAGAATTTTTCATCCAGCCACGCCACCTGCACGCCCAACTGGTTGGCAATTTTGCTTTCCCTGGCTTCTTTGGCCAATCCATTCCACATGGGAACACTCAGCAGCAGCGCCGCAACAATAGCTGCGTAAATTGAACCGGTGATAATACCGGGAATCACTCCCATGGCCTTGTTTACCGGGGAAAGATGCGCATCCGGCGTAGCGGCACGAACAAACCTGTTAACGAGAAAGGAAAGTACGATCCGGGAAAGAATAACGGTCAGCAAAAAGCCCAGCGGGAAACCCCAAACACCAAGCGCAGGAAAGGCTTTAAAAAGCAATTGACCTGCATCCTGGTAAAAAATAAACCCAACCAGCAAGCTGCCCAGCCACACAAACAGGTCGGAAATGCCCAGAATAAAACCTTTTGTCCAGCCTGCCCACATTGTCAACACCACGATCAGCAACAACAATACATCAATCAGGTTCATAACATCATCTTTAGATTTCACGCCATCGCTATCCATCTGGAGCTACCAGACCTGTCGAAGGGAGATGCCGGCTATAAAAAAGCAGGCGGTGTTTTTCGTCCATCGACATCTTCTTATGCCTAAAAATCAATGCCAAAAAATTGCGATTGGTATTTGATGGATGCAATAATGGCGATTCATTAAGACAAACCCTGCCTTGGCAGTTTCTTACCAACGAAGACAATAAAACAAAACCCTGCACAGGGCAGGGTTTTGTTTTATTGTGAACACCACCTGGTGTTATAGAGATCAGGCGTTGCGGTTGATGCAGTTCAGGTCTTCAAAAGCAACTTCAAGGCGCTTGCTGAAGGCTTCTTCGCCTTTCCGCAGCCAAACGCGGGGATCGTAGAATTTTTTGTTGGGCTTGTCGTCTCCTTCGGGATTGCCCAGTTGCCCTTGCAAATAACCCTCGTTCTTTTTGTAAAAATCTTTGATGCCTTCCCAGAAAGCCCATTGCAGATCCGTGTCAATGTTCATTTTGATGGCACCGTATGAGATCGCTTCGCGGATCTGGTGCTGCGGCGAACCGCTGCCGCCATGGAAGACAAAATACACAGGCTTAGGACCGGTGCCGTATTGCTCCTGGATGTATTGCTGGCTGTTGTTCAAAATTTCGGGACGCAGCTCCACGTTGCCAGGCTTGTACACACCGTGTACATTACCAAAGGCTGCCGCTACTGTAAACAGGTCACCCACTTTCCGCAGCTCTTCGTAAGCGTAGGCTACTTCTTTGGGCTGCGTGTACAAACGATCATTCTCCACGCCGGAGTTATCTACGCCGTCTTCTTCGCCACCGGTAACGCCCAACTCAATTTCAATGCCCATGCCCAAAGGAGCCATGCGCTTGAAATATTGTACAGAGGTTTCGATGTTTTCCTCAATGCTTTCTTCAGAAAGATCCAGCATGTGCGAAGAAAAAAGCGGCTGTCCTTTTTCTTTAAAATATTGCTCACCGGCATCAATGAGACCGCTGATCCAGGGCAGCCATTTTTTGGCTGCGTGGTCGGTATGCAACACAACCGAAACGCCGTAATGCTTGGCCACGTTGTGAATATGCAGGGCACCGGAAATGGCACCGCTGATATTTCCCTGCAGGCTGTCGTTGGGCATGCCTTTACCGGCAATAAATTGGGCGCCCCCATTGGAAAACTGAACAATGACAGGTGAGTTAACTTTTGCGGCCGTTTCCAGGGTGGCATTAATAGTATTGGTGCCAATGGTGTTAACAGCGGGGAGTGCAAAATTATTTTCTTTTGCGTCTTGCAGGAGTGCTTTCAGTTCGTCGCCAAAAAGTACGCCGGTAGAATATTTCTTCATTTTACGTTCGGTGATATGTTGTTAAAAAAATTTAGTAATCCAGCGCAAGACAATCGTATAGGGTTGCTAAGATAAGGATTTACGACTTGTTTTAAACTGAGGATAAAAGGCGAAAAAGATGAGACTTGTCAAACGGAAGGGCCTAACCGACATCATTCTTTATACAGTGGTAAGGATTTACCATTACGTTTGCATTTTTCGCTGGCCTGATATAAGAAAGAAAAATAAATCAATTTAATTTCATGTTTCTTTCGTCCGCAATGGTAGTGTTGGTTTTGTAATCCCACGTACCAGTTTTGAACGAAATGTTCCAGTACTATGAATAAACTTAAATTAACTCTCAATCGGTTTAACCGCTTTAAACAAGCATTGACTCCATTCCTACAAGGTCTTGCTTTTCGAAGCGGTCACAACTTTTCAACTCAAAAAGATTTGCTGTTTTCAGTTGTCAAACCAACGTATGATGTAACTCATGCAGGTCAATTGGGCAATGGGAAAGTACCCGGTTTCGGCGGTGACCTTGGCAATTCCTATCTTCAAAGGCGAACAGAACCATTTATTTAATGGTGTGCAATCCGTTGCTTCATGAAAAACCTGCTTAGAGAAAACCGCTTGTTATTTGGCCTTTTTACGGCTTTTTACCTTTTGATCGTATCGCTGATATGGCTGCAGTTCAAGCGGCAAACCGATTCGGATCGTAAAGAATCCATTCGTGCTGCCATCGAACATAATAATAACCTTGCCATCACGCTGGAGCAGCATACCCTTCGTACCATTCGCGATGCCGACGCCACCATGCAAATGGTAAAGCAGGAATTTCTTCAGAAAGGTCATGCCATCAAACTGCAAAATTTTCTGACCAGCGGCATCTTTCATACACCTTACTTTAATGGCCTGGTGATAACCGATAGCGCTGGTAACGTCACGCAAATCTATCCCGGCGAGATCGGCCAAAGGAAGATGACAATCGGCGACCGCGAGTTTTTCCCATCGCTGAAAAAGGAAAAGGACAAACTGGTCATTTCAAAACCCATCGAATCACGCAGCATCAAAAAGCAGGTGATCGTACTGAGCCGTGGCATTCATAGTGCCGACGGCCGTTTTTTGGGTGCCATTGCCATGCAATTGCTGCCCTCGACCTTCATGTCCTTTTATTCGCAGGCAAGCTTGAAGAAGTACGACATTCTTTCCCTCATTTCTCCTGATGGTATTACGTATTCGCGTCGTACGGGAGCTGTCGAAAGCAGTGGTGAGGATATTCACAAAAGTCCGCTATTTAAGGAGGTGAAAAAAACTCCGGTCGGTGCCTACTTTGCACCAGATGCCATCCGTGGCATTCCGTCCTATTTCAGTTATCGTAAGCTTGCCAACTATCCCATCATTGCAACGGTTGGCAGCACAGAAGGAGACATACTTGCCAAATTTCATGAACGGCAAAAGCGGGAATCCTTTTTTGGTTTTATCACCAGCTTTCTTCTCCTGATCTTCCTGCTGGTGGTCTTTGTTGCCTTGTCGCACCGGCGGCATATTATGCAGGTGCTTTTGAGAAGTGAAACGAAATACCGACTCATCTTTGAAAGCAGCCGTGATGGGTTTTTACTGGTGCAAAATAATGGCAAAGTGGAGGCCATGAACAGGGCCGCTTCCGTGATGTTTGAAACCTACGCCAATCCCGATAATGTAGTAACCTTCCAGCAGTTGTACGCCAAAACGGAGCCTGCACTTTCCTGCATCACCGATGAGAACAATTGCTTTTGCATCGAAGAAAAGGAAACGGTATTCCACAGCCACAATGGGCGAAAGTTTATCGGTGAGATCGCCAGTTCTTCCTTTAAAGACGGGAGGGGCCGCTGGTATACGTTAATACTGATCCGCGATGTAACGCAACGCAAACGTATTGAGCAAAAATTGCAGAACGAGCAGAAACGTTACCAGCGCATTATGACACGACAAATGATCGTTGCGCAGGAGCAAGAGCGGGAATTGATTGGCCATGAGCTGCACGACAATGTAAACCAGATATTGACCACGGTAAAACTTTACCTGGAAACGTTGCAACAAAAGGAGACCCTGCAAAGGGAAATGATCAGCCGGTCGATTCGCTATCTCCAGCAATGTATCAACGAGATTCGTCACTTGTCGCACCGGTTGTCGGCGCCAACGCTGGGTACACAATCACTGGTGGATTCGTTGCAGGCACTCATCGAAACTGTAACGCCGCTCACAGATTTCGAGATACATCTTTGTATTGAAAAATACCGCGAACCGGTGAGCAAGGAATTAAGCCTGGCCATTTACCGCATTGTACAGGAGCAGTTGAACAACATCATCAAGCACGCCAGTGCTACCATTGTCACCATACACCTATCGCAAACAGGAGAAGAAACCTGCCTTTTGGTGGAAGACGATGGCAAAGGCTTTGATCCGCTGGCCCGAAGAAAAGGTATTGGGCTGAACAACATCACCAGTCGCGTAAAAGCTTTTAACGGCAAGCTTTCCGTTGATTCCGACCTTGGTAAAGGTTGCCGCTTAGAGGTCAGCTTCCCGCACAAGGAAGAATATGAAATGGCAACTGTGTAAGAGAAATGCAATAACGCGATAATGTGATAATTGGATAATTAGTCGGACCACTTCACTAATAAGGATTCGTTGACGTTAAACGCCTAACTCCAAACCCCAGACTCCAGACAGCCTACTTCACATCGCCTTGCCAAGGTTTCGTTGCAGCCGGGATAAGTGTGGCTTTAAGGCAAAGCGTAAAACAGTTTTTACAATTTCACCCATCGTTTTGCAACGCCGAAAAACCGTTGTTTGGAAATGCTCTCCCAATTCATGTTTTAACTGTTGCTTTTTTTCATCAGTAGAAATGCTGTCGCCGGCCATCACATTCAAAAGATCCATGATGCGGTAACGTGACGTGGCCAGTCTGTAGGCGATCAAGGTTCGTTCTTCGGCCCGGTATTGATCAACGGAATCCTTGTTCAGGAATTTAGTGCCCAATTCTACATAAGGATAGTTCTCTTTAAAGAATTGCGGCAGGTAAAGATTTTTCCTGCCTTCATAGGATTGCTGGTCAAAATCAATGGCACGAATGCGGTATTGGTAATCTTCAATGTCAGGCGTGATGTCCACAACAAAATTGTAACTGCGCATGTCGCCCAACAGCCGTAAAAAACAGCGCTCATTGAACTTGACAAACTCCTTTGCAATGCGGATCTTGTTGGTCTCCGGCCGTTCAAAATAATCCCTTATAAACACATCGCCAGGTATACCAGGAATATGCTCTTCCACCAATGTATCATGATGCGAAAGAAAGGTGAAGCGATTGGGAGAGAGCAAGTGTTCCAACTCCAGGCCATACACACGTGACGCATCTTCTTTTTTGATGTAATAGTGGTCGTAGTTGTCGTTATAATTATTGACGATGCGGATGCGAAAGGGATGCGAGTTGCCGAAGGTGCAATAGTCCACCCGGGCAACATCCAGGTGCTTGGTAAAGCTGTAATCGCCTTCCGTTTTTAGAATGGCATAAAGCTTAATTAGCCCGGCTTTTAACTTGGGCCAATGCTTTGGTTGATACAAGGCTTTTTCCCACAGGGTATCCTTGCCGGCTTTGTCAAGTAGCGGTACGGCGTGGCCAATATCGAGCAGGTCATTGTACGAAATAGGAAGTGCCGTTTCCCTGCCATGTGTTTTTAAATAATTGCGTAAAGCCGTACTAACGGGAAAATGGATCTTTTTGCGTGATGGTTTATCGCTACCCTGCATGGGCCGAATTTACGCCATCAGGATTGTTTGCAGGCTGCGGAAATAAGCAGGTGACTTTAACAGCCGGCTGCCATACCAGCTAAACAGTTCGCCGTCTACCAGCAATACCTTTGTGCCGGGAAGCTGTGCCTCTAATTCGGCCACCTGCTTTTCCCGGAACGGATAGGGTTCCGATGAAAGCAGGACCACCTCGCAACCTGATTGCTGTAGTTCCTCAATTGTTACCGCCGGGTACCGGTTCCTGTCGGCAAAACAATTTTGAAAGCCTGCCTTTTCGAGCATGTCATGGATAAATGTATCGCCACCAACCGTCATGTACGGATCTTTCCAAATAAGGTAGGCTGCTCGTATGGGGGAGGAGGAAATTTTTAGTTGCGAAAATTCCTGTTGTATGGCGGAGGCGATAGCATTGGATTCTTCCTCTTTCCCCGTGATACGGCCAATGCCAGCAATCATCTGCAGTGCATCGTCCAGGTTATTCACATCACTTACATAAACAGGAAATTGTTCCGCCAGGGCTTCCACTTGTTCCTGCAAGTTTTCTTCTTTGTTGGCGATGATAAGGTCCGGCGCCAAAGCGGCTACCTTTTCCAGGTTTACATTCTTTGTTCCGCCAATGCGGGCCTTGTTGCGAAACCAATCGTTGGGATGAATACAGAATTTGGTAATGCCCACCACTTGTTCTTCTAAGCCGAGTGCAGCTAAGAGTTCTGTTTGCGAAGGAACCAAGGAAACAATGCGCTTAGGTGGTGATGAAATTGAAACCCTTCGCTGCATTTGATCGGTGAAAACGGCCATGGGTAAAGATAGACTGAGTTTTTAGTTTGTGGTTTGTTGTTTGTAGTTGCCAGAAATCTTTGCTAACGACAAACCAGAAACTATAAACCACAAACCCCTCTATGCTCTCCGGTACGTCCAGTTTGTTAAGCGGTCCTGCAAGCTGTTAAGATTAGCGTCAGGTGCTTTTTCCGGCAGGTATTTCCAGTAGCGGCGGGGCATGTGTTGTATGTGCAGCCTGGCGTTTTTGCGGGCTGCAATGTTCACGCTTTTAAAATATTGCTTCCATAATTGCTGGTAAATTTCTTCCGACGCATCGTACACCTGCGAAACATCTTTTCCGTCCATCGCATTTTCAGCAAACTGGATTTGCACACTTGTTACCGATTGAAGATCATAATACAGGCCGTATTTGCGGCGTGAATCATAGATCATCCACCGCTGGTCGGCGTACCGCATTTTAAAATGCCCGCTAATTAGCGGTAACACATTGTAATCGGGGTCAATGATGGCGTAATACAAGCCATCGGCCGTGTGCTGAAACCGGACAAAAGCTTCCATTCGGTGTTTTTCACGCCATATTTTTTTGGCGGTTTGCGATACGTACAAGACGGCGGGGTGGCTGTAATCTTCTTCCATAAACACATCCGAGGCAAACACATACTGAATGTATTGGAGCAGGATATTTTCCATTCCCTCCAGCTCCGACAAAAACGTCCGGTACACCTGGTCTTGCGCTTGCTGTGTCAGTTTTTTCTGCAGGCCTTTCCATACCCGGTCGCTATGTTCAGTACTAAAATTGACAAAATGGGGTTCGGCAAAAAGGGAGGGCTGGTGCCTGTGTTCCGGTACAATGTTCACATCCGTGAATTTATATTCATACACATCAAACACGGCACACAAAAAACCCTCGAAACTGCCATTGTAAACAATCGTTTGCATTGTTTAAAACAGGTTTAATTGTGGTGAATGATTGGCAGCGTATTTGGTTTGCGAACTGGCCAGGATAAAATTCCGTATCTGGTCAGGCGTGTAATCTTTGGGACGAAAATCATCGGCCTTCAGGTTCAAGAAATAACGGGCACGGTTAGCCGCAATGTTGAACTTCTTCAGATGGTCCCAGGTAAGCTTCCGGAACTTACGGGCCTCCCAGATCTTTTGCGCCGATTGAATACCGATACCCGGTACCCGTTTGATAATTTCAAGGTCGGCGTTATTAATGTCCACGGGAAACTGGTGCAGGTTGCGCAGGGCCCAGCCCAACTTGGGATCGATCTGCATATCCAGGAAAGGATCATCCGGCGTAACGATTTCATCTACGCCAAAGCCATAATTGCGCAGGAGCCAGTCTGCCTGGTAAAGACGGTTTTCCCGCACCATAGGTACCGGTGTGCCAATGGCCGGCAGACGATTGTCATTGCTTATGGGCACATAGCCCGAATAATAAACCCGCTTCAGTTTCATCTGGCTGTAAAACAGGCCGGCCATTTTCAGGATCTGCCAGTCGCTTTCCGGCGTGGCACCAATCACCATTTGGGTGCTTTGTCCGGCCGGCGCAAAAAGCGGCGCTTTTACCACTGCTTTTTTCTCTTCGCGGCGGGCTATGATCTCGTTCTTCAGAAAGGTCATGGGCTTGATCATGTCTTCCCGCTTTTTATCGGGTGCCAGCAGCTTGAGGCTTTGCTCAGTTGGCATCTCTACGTTCACCGACAAACGGTCGGCATAAAGGCCAGCCTCCCGCAAAAGTTCATCGCTGGCACCTGGAATTGTTTTCAAATGAATGTACCCGTTAAAAGCATGCTCGGTACGCAGTTTTTTTGCAATCAGCACCAGCCGCTCCATTGTATAATCGGCATTGCTGAAAATGCCGGAACTCAGGAACAGTCCTTCAATATAATTGCGGCGGTAAAAATTGATGGTGAGGTCAACCACTTCCTGCACGGTAAAGGCAGCCCGCTTTACATCGTTGCTCTTCCGGCTAACGCAATAGGCACAATCAAAAATGCAATGGTTGGTCAGCAAAATTTTTAAGAGAGAAACACAGCGGCCATCCTCGGTGTAAGCATGGCAAATACCCATTCCTTCCGCATTTCCTAACCCCTTGTTTTCGTTCTTTCGCTTGCTGCCGCTCGATGAGCAGGATACGTCGTATTTAGCAGCATCGGCAAGTATCGACAACTTCTCCAGCACCCGTTCATTCATCTTTTAAAATTACTAAAAATAGTAGCAAAAAACGGTGCTGAAATGCAGTAGTTTTCTTAATAAAAAGTTCTGTTGAATAAGGCTGTTTTCAGAGGGAAAAATCATTCCACAAAGCCATCTTCCGGCTTGCGCAAAAGGGCCGAAATTTTAGCGATGTGATGGTCATCGTGTTCGGCTACAAAATAGAGCGAATCGATAAGCCGCATGGGTTGCTGCAGCCGCGGGTGAAGGGAGGTCAAACCCAAGGTACCCTTGTCAAAACTATAAATGACTTCGAGCATTTTTTGGCGCTCGATGACAAAGGTTTGCAAGAGCCTTTCCAGGCTTTTTTCATTGTGGCCGGCTTCAAAGGTTTTCCGGTTGGTAAGGTCGGCCGTGGTGAGAGTTGTCTTGCCGTCGAGAAAGTCCTGCAAGCGCTGCCACCACAAGCTTTCAAGGTCGGATAAATGACCCAGGTGTTCCTTCACCGACCAACCGTTCTTGCTTTGGCTGCACGCTTCTTCATCGGCAGTGGCCAGGATAGCTTGCAGGCGAAAAAAGCTTCCTTCGAGGCGACTAAAAATAACTGGGAAAAGGCTCACCGGGAAGTCAAAATGAAAGCTGCGTTCGAACCAGGGTGTTTGCGGAATCATATTCTAAGATAGCAAAACGTAAGACGAGAAACGAGAAACCGGTGTGTTATCTATTTTCAATACGTATTACGATAGCTTGTTTTGGCTGTTCAACTCGTGAACTTGGAAACTTGTGAACTTTTGAATTCGTCTCAAGTCTCACGTTTCTTGTTTCTCGTTTGACGTTTCACGTTTCTCTTCTTACGTCGACGTTCCCACGAGGTATTGTAAAAACTTGGCGTTTTCGATGGCAGCGCCGGAGGCCGTGTTGTTGAAGTAGAGATAAGCTTCCTTCGTAATACTACCGGCAATTTCCTGCGCTATGCGTTGCAGAAAGCTTTCTTCGTAGGCGGAATGATACAGTTTGGGTACACCATGAAAGCGGTAATAACTGATGGGTAAATCGGTAACAGGATTGTTGATCAATCCCGGGTAACTAACCCCGCAAAAAACGATCTCCGCTTTTTGTAAAGCGGCAAATACTTCTTTGCGCCACCAGCTTATATGCCGGAACTCAATCACATTTTTGTAGCGTATGTCCATCTGGCTTATCATGGCCTGCAGCAGGCCTTCGTTGTACATTAGGGAAGGTGGCAATTGAAACAGGATTGGGCCCAGTTTCTCTTTCAAGCCGGCAGCAGCTATGGCGTAAAAATCCTGTAGCAGGGTTTCCGTTTCCTTGAATTTTTGCAAATGAGTAATGACCTGTGGCACCTTTACTGAAAAGGTAAAATCCGGCAAGGCTTTGTCGTACCAGTTGTCAAACAATTTCTGCTCAGGAAAGCGGTAAAACGTGTTGTTGATCTCAAGGGTTGAGAAATGCTGGGCGTAAAAGGAAAACCAGTTTTTGGAAGAAAGTTTTTCGGGGTAGAAAGCGCCTTTCCACTCTTTGTAATAAAACCCAGAGCAACCGATATGCCACTTGATGTGCCGCATGGTAGAGGGTGCAAAAAACTAATGCCAGCTTTTGTTTCAATAGGCAATAGACAATATACAATCAGCAAGAATGCATGAAATGAAATTCGCCAATTGCCAATTGCTTATTGTCTGTTGCCAATTGGCTCACTGCAACCACAGCTTACTAATCGAAGTAGTCATTTCGATGAGCTTATTAAACGTATCGGGTTTGGTAATAAAACAGTTGGCGCCAAGGTCATAAACCATTTGCTTGTCACGCATGGAGGAAGAGGTGGTAAAAACAATGGTAGGAATGTGCTGGTAGCGTTTGTCGCCCTTTATTTCCCGCAGGGTTTCCCGGCCGTCTTTGCCCGGCATGTTCAGGTCCAGCATGATTAGCGAGGGAATTCGTTCTTCCATATTGCCTTCGAGGTATTCCAGTAGCTTGTCGCCGTTCTCAATAAAAATATACTCTTGTTCATCAAGGGCCGTAATAAAAGCGTCCCGGATGATCTCCCTGTCATCGGCATCATCATCTACAATCAGGATGCGGTGTTTTTGTTTCATGCTGGCAATATTATGGTGAAAACGGCACCCGCGTTGGGTTCGCCGTGCGCAAAAATAACACCTCCATGGTGCTCCACAATTTTTTTGCAAATGGAAAGTCCAATGCCGGAACCTTCATATTCACTGCGACCATGCAGTCGCTGAAATATAGCGAAGATCTTTTGCGCATACTCGTTTTCAAACCCAATTCCATTGTCCCTGATGGTGAGTTTTATATATTTTTCGGCGCGGGCCAACTGGTAAGGCGCCACCTCGTAATCGTCGGCTTCGGAACTGGTGATGGTAATGACAGGCTGCACGCCTTCCCGCACAAATTTCAGCGAATTGGCTAGCAGGTTTTGAAATAACTGGCGGAACTGAGAAGGCACAATGCTGACTTCAGGTAACGCATCGTACCGGATAATGGCGCCCTGGTTCTCTATCTTGAATTCAAGTGTCTGCACCGTTTCTTCCAGGATCTTTTGCAGGCTGCAGGTTTCAAACGACCGGTTGCCGCTGATCATGGAAATGGAAAGCAGGTCAGAGATCATGTTCTGCATCCGTTGCGAAGCATCCACGATCTTACGCAGGTAGATTTTTCCATCGTCACTTAGCCTGTCCAGTTGCGAGGCAACCAGCCGGTCGCCAAAGGTTGATATCTTGCGCAGCGGTTCTTTCAGGTCATGACTGGCCACGTAGGCAAATTCTTCCAGGCTAGCGTTGGACTGTTCCAGTTGCAAGGTGTTTTGCAGAATGGTGCGTTCCATTTCCTTGCGGCGGTTTATGTCGAGGGCAGCACCAATTATTTGCAGGATCTTACCGTTTTCGTCGGTTTTAAAAACGATCTCCCTTACCAGCAGCCAGCGGTGATCGCCGTCTTTGTGCTGCATCCTGCATTCGTACTGGATCATGCTGTCAACTTGCTGAAAGGTTTTGCTGCTTTGCTTGCGGCAGGGCAGTAGGGGAATATCTTCGGGATGGTAAAGAAACTCCGTTACATTGGCGCCTTCTTCAATGATCTCGTCGGGTAAATAACCCAGCACAAAAAATGCTTCCCGGTTAATGTAAGCCATGCTTTGCGTGGGTACATCAAACATATAGAGGATGGTGGGTGATGCATCGGCAATCTGCTGAATAAAATGTTCCTGTTCTTTGATCTTTTCGGTGGCTTCCATCTGCTCCGTCACATCCAGTGAAATATTGAGCACATGCTCAACTTTGCCTTCTTTGTTGTAGTCGAAAACGGTACCGTAGGTATGCAACCAACGGTATGTGCCTTCGCTGTTTTTTACACGGTAGGTAAATTCCACCAAAAGATCATGCTTGGTCCTTTCTTCATTGGCTTTTTCCAACGCCTTTGCATTTTGTTCCATCAGTGGCTGCAGGTCATCGGGATGAATGATATCCAGGAAAAATGCAGTGCCTTTTTCAAGTACGGCAGCAGTAGGATAGCCCAGCAGTTTCTCCATACCCTCGCTCACAAAGGTGTACACACCGGTATTAATATTATAGGTGGCAATGATAGAAGGTGTGGCATCAGTGATCTTGCGGATGAAGGTCTGGCTTTCTTTCAGCTCCGCTTGCACGTGGAATTCTTCCGTGATGTCCTGCGTAGTGCCTACCAGTTTTGCCGGCTTACCGGCGCTGTCAAAAACAACCTCGCCGCGGCGGTGGAGGATTTTTATTTTACCGCTTGGTAAAAATACCTGGTGAACAATGTCCAGCGCATTGAGACCCTGCCGAGCCAATTCCAGACTTTTTTTAATACGGTCACTGTCTTTTGGATCGAGGTAGTCGTACCATTCTTCCGGCGTCAGGGGCTGGCCCACTGGTCTTTCGTAAATGGTAAACAGCTCGTCGGACCAGGTTACTTCGTTTGTCTGCAGGTCAACCGTCCAGTTGCCAAGATGCGCCAGTGATTGCGCCTGCTTGTACAATTTTTCGCTTTCCTGCAGACGGATGATCAGTTCTTCTTTTTCGGTTACATCCTGTGCCGTTCCTACAATACAGTTGATCTCACCCTGCGCATCCAGTTTCACATCGGTGTGCAGGATGATGTATTTTTTATTGCCGTCTTTTTTGCGAATGGCATAGCTGATACTTGTTCCCTCTTTATTCTCAAAGATCGTTCGGATGGCTTCCTGTACACGGTCTTTGTCTTCGGCAATGATGGGTGTAATAGCATCCTCAAATTTCACTGGTTCGCCAAACGGCTTTTCGTAGATAAGGTAGGTCTCATCCGACCAGAATACATCGCCTGACTTAATATCCCAGGAAAAATTTCCCATGCGGGAAAGGTCCTGCGCCTGCTTGTACAAGCGCTGGCTTTCCTCAAGTTTGTTGATCAGTTTTTGCTTTTCCGTCACATCCTGCTCTATACCCACGATGGTGCTTCGTGTACCGGCTTTATCGTAGAGCACCTGTGCCTGCGACCGCAGCCATTTGATCGTACCATCGGGACAAATGATCCGGAACGTATAATCCAGTGCTTCTTCCCTTGTCAGTTCATCCACGCCAGTTTTCACGTACTCATAATCGTTAGGATGAATAAAGGAAAGAAAACGTTCCATGGTGATCTCCTCCGATTGGGGCTCCAATCCATAGATCCGGTAGAGCTGGTTGGTCCACTCCAGCTTGTTGTTTTTTACATACCAAACCCAGTTGCCCATGTTGGCAATTTCCTCCGCCTTTTTGTACATGGCTTCCGACCGACTGAGTTTTTTAATAAGGCGTTGCTTGTCAGCAATGGCTTTTTGCTCCATGTCGGTGTCAAGCGTGATACCGATGGTTTGCCAAACCGAGCCATCGCTGTTGCGCTTAAACACAGCTTCGTAACTGCCCAGCCATTTGTAGTCACCGTTGCGGTGCCGTACCCTGTATTTGGTGACAATGGTTTCGCCATCCTTAGCAGAAAACGTGGCCTTCATCTGGCTGCGCATATGTTCCTGATCATCGGGATGGATGAGCAGTTCAAGGTAGTCACGACCGAGTTTGTTCAACTCCTGCTGTGAATAACCAATAACCGGCTCCAGGTTGTTGTTGGTATAGGTTCGCTTGCTTTCTTTACGATCGTAGATAAAAATGGCACCGGGAACGGTTTCCGCCACTTTTTGTATCACATGCGAATGTTCCTCCACGCGGCCTTTCAGAAGGTCAATGTAAGTGTTGGTGCAATAGGTGAGAAAAGTGGCGGAAAAAAAATCAATTTCCGACACCAATGTCATGATCTCGCCGGTGTCCTGTGTGAAGTCAACAATGTATTTGTGGAGCGCCTTTTTGCGCAGGTAGTTGACCAGCGAAACATCATCCGCTTCAATGGCATTGCTGTCGACCAGCACCAGTGCATTTGCCCGCCAACGGTTAATGGTGCGGTTAATAAATTCACCCGTTTTGTTGTCAGCCAGCAAGGAAAGAAATTCGGCGGCGTTTTGCTGGATACGCTTATCCCTTTCTCCTTCCGGCAAGGCAACCAGGTGCTTTACAAGCGGGATGTCCATTTCCAGTCCCAGGTTGTACTGGTAGCGACAGTATTCTTCCAGCTTTTGCGAAAGGAGAAAGGCGGCATACCGGGGCAAAGCCTGCAACGTATCGATGGATGAAAATGTAGGATCAATTGATTTCACAGATACCAGGGTGTTGGTTTCAAGAATAAAAACGATGCACAACGATAATTCGCCGGGTCGTCTCCGGTAAAGGTAAGAGAAAGCCCTTAAGTTAACAGAGGAAGAGAGGCAAGTTGCCAGATGCAGGCGCAGCAAGCATTTGTCCGCGTTCCGAAAGCAAACATTGGTTTGTCTGCGAAAAAACAGGCTGGTTTATACTCTAAAAAGTATTCTCGACAGTTTGTTACTGCCAGGGCAAGAACCAATTGGGCGTATTCCAATTACCAACAATAGCGATACGTCTACCGCCGGGAAAAATTGTTATCGCAAAGAATTGGTGGCTGCAGTTTATAGAACCACCGCCACCGACAACTCAGGGATTGAGTGAGCCTTTTTCCGCGGCTTTGTCAACATCCGAACCGGCAATGTTGTTTTTGTTTGCGAGGTCGCTGTTGGAAACATTTTGTGGCGTGCCAATTTCATCATTCTCGCCGTCTAAAGCCGAATTGGCGCCGCTGTCTGAATTGCCTGCGGCCAGGTTTGCATTGTTGTTTTCGTCGCCAAACCGCTGACTAACGCCGGATGAGTTCGGGCCGGTCGCCGCCTGCTCAACATCGGCATCTACGCGGTGCGACCCTGTGCTTTTGTGCATGATATCTTCCTTGGCAGGGTAGTGGGGATAGCCGGGAAAATCCTGGGCTGTTTTTTCATCCGGTGACTTGGCCACTTCTTTTTTGCTGTCCATTGCTTTTGAAGGATCGTTCTCCGGTATCTGGCTGGTTGTATTTTCTTCGTTGCGGTTCATATGCTGTTTTTGGAGAGGGATAAAAATGTTGTGCCAGCGAGGGGGAGAAAGAGAAACGTCAGACGAGAGACGTTAGAAGGGAAACGAGAAACGCCAAACGAGGGAAAGTCGTGAGTTGTTGTAGATGAATAGAAATGTTGATGGTTTTTTTCTATCTATCATTTTGTATTTACAAATTGAATTAAGCTTTTTGATGCAAATGAAACTAGGAGGTGTAGTTCGGCTAAAGCCGCTACAGGAGAAGATTTAGAGTGATTGGCTTTCCCCCAGCTAAAGCTGCGGGGCAACTATTGGGTCGTTTTTGAAAATCTATTTTGCCGTGTAACTGTCAAATAAAAAAAAGTATTATTCGGGTTGCTTTTTTCGTGTCTGCCTCTTACACAGGGTGCCTTCAATCTCTATTAAAAATTTTTGACAAATCAATTGATCAGGAGAACACTAATCAATTGCGCAATAATGAATAATAAATAACCAATAACTCTCCCTCCAAACTACTTATCCTTTGGCTCATCGGTCGCCGGTGGCGGTACCAGCATAGGCGCATCGCGGCCGGTAAGTTCGGCCATGTTGCGATCGTTGGAGATCTTACCGGTTTCTTCCAGCATGCGCATGTCTTTGGCATCCCGCAAAAATTCGGAGGCAAAAATAAATTCGTTCAGCTTTTTGCTTTTGCTGAAGATGATCTCCTTGTTGTTGCCTTCCCATTCTTTTTCGCCCTGGAAAAGGTAAATGATATGATCACCGATCTCCATTACGCTGTTCATATCGTGGGTAACCACAATGGTAGTAATGTCATATTCAACGGTAATTTCTTTGATCAACTGGTCGATCAGGCCCGAGGTCTGCGGATCCAGTCCCGAGTTGGGCTCATCCACAAAAAGGTATTTTGGATTGAGTACAATGGCCCGTGCAATGCCCACACGCTTCATCATACCACCACTCAGCTCAGCGGGGTATTTTTTATTAGCGCCTTCGAGGTTGACTCTTTCCAGGACTTCGTTCACCCGGTCCATTTTCTTTTTGGGGCTCCATTTGGTGAACATGTCGAGCGGGAAGATGATGTTCTCTTCCACGGTCATGCTGCTGAAAAGCGCTGAGCCCTGGAAAAGCATACCGATCTCTTTACGGACCTCTTTTTTATCTTCGGCCGACATGGTAACAAGATCTTTTCCCTGGTAAAGGATCTGCCCTTCATCGGGCTGGAAAAGACCTACCAGGCACTTGGTGAAAACGCTCTTCCCGCTTCCGCTCGACCCGATGATCAGGTTGCAGATGCCGGGCTGGAGGTCAACATCCACACCGTTGATGATGGTCTTATCGCCAAAACTCTTTTTTACGCCTCTTACTTCAATCATATTACAACATTATAGCCGCCAGAATATAATCGGCAAACAGGATGGCTACGCAGCTTACCACAACCGATCGTGTACTGGACCGCCCGATCTCCAGCGCACCGCCTTTTACATGATAACCGTAATAAGATGGCACGCTTGAAATAATAAAAGCAAACGTATAAGCTTTCACCATACAGAAAAACGCATTGTAAGGATCAAATCCCGCAAGCAATCCCTTGTCAAATTCATCACCCGACAATATGCCGGTAAGCGTGCCGGCGAGCCTTCCCCCCCAAATACCTAAACCCGCTGCCAGTACCACTAACATAGGAATCACCACCAGCGCCGCCAATATTTTTGGTGCAATGAGGTAGGCTTTGGTATTGATGCCCATGATCTCCAGCGCATCGATCTGCTCCGACACCCGCATGTTTCCCAATTCACTGGCGATCTTACTACCTACTACACCGGCCAGCACAATGCAAACAAGTGTAGGGGCAAATTCAAGGATCACCGTGTCGCGTACCACTTGTGCAATGGTGTATTTCTGGATCAGCGGACTGGTAAGCTGGTAAGCCGTTTGCACGGTTGACACAGCGCCCATGAAAATAGAAATGATCACCACGATCCCGATGGCACCGATGCCGATCTCTGCACACTGGTGCATGAATTCCCGCCAGTACATCCGCCAGTTCTCGGGACGGGAGAACATGCTTTTGATCATCAGTAAAAACTTGCCCAGTTCCGCAAAGAATTTCATACGTCTTTATTCGGTTTCTTTCTGTTAATTCCCGGCTCTTTCGCCCCCACGCCGGCGCTTCCACCAGGGCGACCGCTCCACGACATTGGTGGTGGCGGCGTTCTGGCTTTTCATCTGGGCATCCACAACGGCAATCACGGCCATGTTGGCAATGTTGCGTACCGAGGAGCCAAGCTGAAGCACATGCACAGGCTTCTTCAAGCCTAATAAAATCGGGCCAATGGCGTCGGCCGCTCCCAGTTCTTTTAATAAGTTGTAGGCGATGTTACCCGATGACAGGTTCGGAAAGATAAGCGTGTTCACGTCTTTGTCCACCAACTCGCTGAACGGGTAATTTTCCTTCATCAGCTCTTTGTTGAACGCCACGCTGGCCTGCATTTCGCCATCAACAATCAGGTTGGGCATTTGCTGTTTGATCAGGTCTCTTGCCCTGGAAACCATGCGGGCCTCCGGCGAAGCCGATGCACCAAAGTTGGAATAGCTTAGCATGGCAATGCGCGGAATGATGTTGAAGTTCCGCACTTCTTTGGCCACCAGCATGGTGATCTCCGCCAGTTCTTCAGAAGTGGGATTGAAGTTTACCGTTGTATCGGCCAAAAAGATGGGACCTTTTTTGGTGAGCATAAGGTACATGCCCGCAATCTTGTTCACGCCTTCCTCCACGCCAATGCATTGCAGGGCCGGACGAATAGTATCGGGGTAATTTTTGGTAAGACCAGAGATCATGGCATCCGCATCGCCGCACTCCACCATCATACAGCCGAAATAGTTGCGGTCCTTCATTACTTTTTTGCCTTCGTAAGCATTAAAGCCTTTGCGCTGCCGCTTTTTGAAAAAGATCTCGGCGTACTGGTTGCGCTTTTCTTCCATGGCATCGCTGCGCGGATCGAAAATGGGAATGCCTTCGAGGTCAATGCCGTTGGACTGCGCTATGCTGCGGATCTTTGTTTCATCGCCAAGCAGGATGGGGTATCCTATGCCTTCGTCGAAAGTGATCTGCGCTGCTTTAAGAATTTTGACATTATCGGCTTCCGAAAAAACGATGCGCCGCGGATCACGTCTGGCCTTGCTGCCCAATACACGCATTACCTGGTTGTCGAGACCTAAACGTTTGTTCAGGTCCGTTACATAACCATCCCAATCGATAATGGGCTTTTGTGCCAGGCCACTTTCAATGGCGGCTTTAGCCACGGCCGGCGCTACGGTTGCCAGCAGGCGGGGATCAAGCGGCTTGGGGATAATATAGTCGGGGCCAAACGAAATGGTTTTGGCATTATAGGCAAGGTTGACAATATCGGGAACCGGCGTTTGCGCCAACTCAGCAAGGCAATGCACGGCCGCCAGCTTCATGGCCTCGTTGATCTGCGTAGCCCGAACGTCCAATGCGCCGCGAAAAATATACGGGAAGCCCAATACATTGTTTACCTGGTTGGGATAATCGCTCCGGCCTGTGGCCATGATCACATCGCGGCGAGCCGTGGTAGCATCTTCCCAACTGATCTCCGGGTCGGGATTGGCCATGGCAAAAACAATCGGGTTTTTCGCCATGCTTTTGACCATATCCTGCGTCACCACGTTGCCGATGCTGAGGCCGACAAATACGTCGGCGTCTTTTAGGGCCGATGCAAGGGTAGCATCCGGCTTGGCGTTGGCAAACTTTCGCTTGAACTCTTCCAGGTCGGTCCGTTCCTTTGTCAGCGGACCTTTGATATCAAATACATTGAAGTTTTCCGGCCGTGCACCCAGCGATACATACAGGTTGATACAGGCCATGGCGGCGGCGCCGGCGCCGTTTATCACAAACCGTACTTTATCGATCTTTTTCTTTTGCAGTTGCAAGGCATTCAGCAAGGCGGCAGACGAAATGATGGCTGTGCCGTGCTGGTCGTCGTGCATCACCGGGATCGACAATTGTTCCCGCAGCGCCTTCTCAATGATAAAGCATTCCGGCGCTTTGATGTCCTCTAAGTTGATACCACCGAATGTGGGTTCCAGCGCCTTTACGATCTGTATGAATTTTTCCGGGTCCGTTTCGGCGATCTCGATATCAAATACATCGATGTCGGCAAAAATTTTGAACAGAACGCCTTTTCCTTCCATCACGGGCTTGCTGGCCTCGGGGCCGATATCGCCCAATCCCAGCACTGCCGTTCCGTTGCTGATTACCGCTACCAGGTTTCCCTTGGCGGTATATTGGTAAACGCTTTCTTTGTTGGCCGCTATTTCTTTACAAGGTTCGGCAACACCGGGGGAGTAGGCAAGCGAAAGGTCCCGCTGTGTTTTTGCCTCTTTGGTTGGTACTACTTCAATCTTCCCGGGTCTTCCCTTCGAATGGTATTCCAAAGCCTGTTGCTTGCGTAAGTCTTTATGCATGTTCCTCTATTTCGGCAGAAACCCGCCTGCAAACCGGGGGTTTGCTCTTTTTTTGGTTTTAAATTCAGGTTGCAAGGTAATTGAAAACCATTTTCTTTCGATATCGGAATAGTCAAGCGGCCGATGTGCGGCAGGGACAAGGTTTCATTTTCTCGCCAGGATTTTTATTTTTGTACCAACATCTACCTATGAAATTAACATCCATTACCCTGCTTACCCTTTTATTTTATTGCGATTTGGCCATTGCCCAAACACCGCTTTCCGAAGTTGTTTTTGAATACGCTAACGCTTCTTCCGGAACTACCTACCCACTTTCAGGAAAAACCTATCGTTTTGGTACCAACGCCAGCAACAAGCAAAACAAGCAGCAGGCCGTGGGCCTAAAACATAGCGGCCAAACACTTTTGTACAACATGTTTGTTGATGGTGAAGTAAAGGTTCGCCGTTCAAACAACGCGGTTGCTTCGGGCCGGAAAACACTGGTTTGGATGGAGTCGGTGGAAAGCGGTAATACCTATAACATTCTGCCCGATTACCAGCACGAGATGGAGGCTTTCCTCAACGGAAGGACCATCAACCAGGGCACCGATAATTTATTTGGCAACAAAGACGATGGTAGCGGTAACAACAACAATATTGAGCGGGTCGACTGGATCGTTGGTTCCGGCCTGCGGTCGGCCAATGTTGTGCAGTCGGGTTTTGCTATTTTGGAACGGGGTAATGATAATGAACATGACCCGTTTTGCATTGCGGCCATCCTGGAGGTTGATGCAGCGGGTAATCCAACAAGCTACGGAAAGATCGTTCGTGTGGCAGAAAGTCATTACGGCAACCTTCCATCTTCCACGGTGAGTTATTCTATCCTGCGCAAAGAAGAAGGCGAGCCAAGACTTTTCCGCTCCACACAAGGCACGCAAAAGCGGGGTGGCGTTTTTATTTCGTTGCAAAGCCTTGGGCTGAAAGCTGGGCAGGCCTTTTATGGTTATTCGCTTTTTGCCAACGACCTGCCGGTTTCGGCAACGCCGGCCAACCTGGTGAATTACACCGATCCAAAATTTTTCCCTCGGACCACTTCGGCCAACACTGGCGAAGGCGGCATTGACCTGATTGCCATCACGGGCCTTTTTAACTCCTCGACAGTTGCCATAACGTTGCCGGTTAAACTAAAATCGTTTAAGGCTGAGCGGCAGGCAAGGGGTGTGTTATTGGAATGGAACCTTACGCAGGCAGAAAGCCTGGAGCGGATTGAAATTGAAAAAAGCAGCGACGGTCAGCAATTTCAAAAACTTGTTGAATTGAAAGCAGGCCAAATGGCTTATACCTATGGAGAAGCTGGTGGCAACAAACTGTTCTACCGGTTACGGCTAGTGGAAAAAGACGGCACTGCCATTTATTCAGCCATAAAAACAGTGGGTAGTTCTGATGCGGTCGCCATAAACCTGGCTGCGCATTTTTCCGGCAGCGAAGTCAGGCTTTCGTTTTGGGACAAAGCACCACAGCCATTAACGCTAACAATTGTTGACATGCAAGGACGTGTACTTTGCAAAAAAGAGATTGTAAGCAAAGCGGGAACAAATAACGTTTCTTTCCCCTGTCTGCCATTTAAAGGTGCAGCCGTTTTGGTACTGACCGGTAACCTTATGAAAGCGCAGTGTTATTTGTTCAACTGACCCAACGCACCAAACAGCGCCATCAGGCCAATGCCGGTTTCAATGGCGGCTTCGTCGATGTTGAAGGTAGGTGTGTGCACACCAGCCGTGATCCCTTTTTCCTTGTTGGCAGTGCCTAGCCGGTAAAAGCAGCCCGGGATCTTTTGCGAATAAAAGCCAAAGTCCTCGGCACCCATCCGCACTTCGGTTTCCTCTACTTTTTCTTGTCCCATATAAGTCTGGGCCAGTTGTCTCGCCACTTCGTGCAGGCCTTCGTGGTTGTACACGGTAGGATAGCCCACATCAATGTGCACATCGGCTTCGGCTCCCATGGCAGTTACCAACTCAGTCGTGTGTTTGCGGATGATTTCGTGTGCCCTTTCCCGCCAGGTTTCATCCATTGCCCGGAACGTTCCCATTAGCTTAACTTCTGAAGGAATCACGTTGGTCGTAAAGCCTCCTCGAAATGAACAAATCGAAAGCACAGAAGGTGAAAGTGGATTGCAGTTACGGCTGATGACCTGTTGCAGGCTTACAATCAGGTTTGATGCAATGAGTATCGTATCTGCAGTGAGATGCGGTGCGGCGGCATGACCGCCTTTGCTGCGGATAGTGATGTACAATTCATCAGCGCTGGCCATCACCTTGCCACTGCGAAAACTGACTTTGCCCACTTCCAGTTGCGGGTTTACATGCAAGCCGAAGATGGCCTCGGGAGCCGGGTTTTCTAAAACGCCTTCTTTGATGAGCAGACTGGCGCCGCCGGGGTTTCGCTCTTCACCGGGTTGAAAAATAAGCTTCACGGTACCATCCCATTCGTCCCGAGTTTCGGAAAGAATTTTAGCAGCGCCTAACAAACAGGTCGTGTGTACGTCGTGTCCGCAGGCATGCATAACGCCGGGGTTTTGTGATTTGTAGGGAACGTCATTTTCTTCAATGATGGGCAGAGCGTCCATATCGGCCCGCAAGGCAATGGTTTTTGCTGATGGATTCCTGCCTTCGATGATGCCGATGACACCGGTGGTGGCTTTTGTTTCGAAGGGTATGTTGTATTCGGCCAGTTTTTGCTGAACGTATTTTGCTGTTTCAAATTCCTGGTAGCTGAGTTCGGGATGGGCGTGGAGGTGGCGGCGCACATCAATAAATTGCGGGGCGTATGCCTTTGCCAGGGATTTTATTTTTTGCTGAAGCATGGGCAAAGATAGGAGTGGGGTTTGCAAATGAAGGGGGAATGGTTTGGGGGTTGATGGGTTGGGAATATGGTTTGGTTGGTATTTGAGGGAAGTAGAATTTTCGCTTTCGTGAACGATAGATTATTAGGCTCTCGTAGGGACAGGCTCCTGGCATGTCCTAATACTTTCTATCGCAGGCAGTCATTTCGTTAGGTTGTTTTTCTACCTTTTGTCTCCCCAAAAGGTGGAGCCAAAAATTCAAGGCAAATCCAATGCTCCGCTGAGGCCCCTCCCAGCCTCCCCCAACGGGGGAGGAGAATCGCTCCGTAATAAAATTACGGTTAGCCCATTTGCAATAAGGCGCTGAACCGGAGGGATTAGGGAAATGGAAGGGTGTATTGTTTTCTCATTTGAGAATTGATCATTGTGTATTGAACATTGTGTATTGAACATTGAGAATTCTATTGACGTAAAAAAACGAAAAGCCTCCGCCAGAAAAACTGACAGAGGCTGAAATGTATTATGCAAAAGCAAGGGTCTGTGCATGGGTCACCCCTCCACCGGAGGGGCTGGGGAGGCTTTAATTCACATCCTCCCCCTTCTTTAACTTTTCAATCATCGTTGCCAGCGAAGTTTTGTTCAGGTTATCCGGTGCTTTGGGCAGGGCTTGTTCGGCAAACTTGAGCGCATTTTTGTAGTCGCCGTTGGCGGAGTAGCCCCTGGCCATACCAACCAGCGTGGTAAACTGTGCCGGGTTTTTTTTGTAGTTAGCCTGGAAAACCGCCATGGCTTCTCTGGCTTTTTTCTGGGCCAAAAGGCTACGGGCATAACCATGCAATTCGTTCATATTCGCAAGCGGCATTGCTTCCTGCATAACAGCCGCGGCTTCTTCGCTTCGTCCAAGCTTATCGAGGATTTGCGCCTTGACGGATTTAGGACCAAACTGCATGTTGCCGCCAAACGATGGACCGGACGCACTGTCGGCCCACTGCAAGGCCTGTTCAAGATTGACATTGCGCTGCAGGCACCATTGGGCAGCTTGCATCCAGGGCAGCCAGAAAAAGCCACGCTGCGTACGCAATTCGTTTTGGAACGACGCCACCTGGTGGGCAACATAATCCGTTTCTACACGGAAAGGAATGGCCAGTTTCTCCCACAGTAATGCAATTGTTGCTGCATTTTCGGTTTGATCCATGAACTCGTAGCGAAGCCATTCGGCACTGGTGGTGGTTGCCACAGGTTTTACGGTTACCCTCAGCGCATCTTCTTTTTCATTGTAATAATAACTGCCCCAATCCGAAGCGTTGTTGGAAAAGATTAGCGTGGCTTCGGCAGGACCATACGCAATAAAAAAACCATATTTTCCTTTTTTGAGCGGCTTGCCTTCAATGGTCACGTCGTTGGAAAATTCGATGGTTGTGGCCTCGTTGGCGCCAGCACGCCAGGGGGCGGCCTTGCTGTTGCCAAAACCCTGGTCTGTGTAGCCAACAGGTACAAGTTCGCCCCATATCTTTCCTTCGCGGCCTTTGACGGCCGGACGGTCGTAGCGGATAGTGACATCAGTCAAACCGATTCGTTCGGCCACCATGGCTTTTTTATTGCCGCCGCTGGGCAGTTGGGTTAGGGTAATCTGTGCAAGGGACTGGTAACAGAGGCCCAGGAAAAAGATCCCGGTCAGAATACGTTTCATGATGGTTGTTTTGCACTAAATTTCTTTTAATATGTTGTTGCTTTTTGTAGCTATTGGATTGATGCGAAAAATAGAAAAAGGGCGGTTAGAGAAGGGGATGAGCGGCGCTGATCGCAAGTAATTGCTGAGCGATTTTGGAACGGTGATAAAAATGATACGATAACATCGTTTTTCGGGCAGGTGCAAATACAGTACTGTGTAAAAGCCGATGCAGTGTGAAGGTTATTGTTTTGTCCATTTCCAGCGGACAAGAATCAATATGAATGAAGTGAAAACAGAATAAATTTTATTTTCATGTTACTTAAAGTTGCTTGCGCTGTGACAAAAATTTAGGGTCTGAAGAAATTAAAGCACACCGAAAACGACACTTGTCAAACATGAAAAATAACGAACCAAACCTAACACTCAGGCCAACAGAAATTTCTGACCTCGACGTTCTGTTTCAATTTCAACTGGACAAAGAAGGTGGCTACCTGGCCGCTTTTATGCCAAAAGATCCGGCAGACAAAGCCGCTTACCTGTCCAAGCATACTCGGTTGCTGAAGGATCCAACGATAAACAATCAAACCATCCTTCTTGAAAATACTGTTGTGGGTAGCATTGCAAAATTTGAAATAGAAGGCGATGCCGAGATCACCTATTGGATTGACCGAAACCATTGGGGAAAAGGCATTGCGACGAAGGCACTAAAACAGTTCCTGTCCATTGAGAGCACCAGGCCTTTATACGGGAGGGTTGCTTTTGACAACTTCGGTTCGCAAAAAGTATTGGAAAAGGCTGGCTTTGTTAAAACAGGGTCGGACAAAGGATTTGCCAATGCAAGGCAAATGGAAATAGAGGAGTTTATTTATAGGCTTGACTAATGGTGACCATTGATCAAAATATTTTAGCTCTTTTCATCACGACCGTGTAGTACAGTAAGTAAACAAGTTTCGTGACCTGGCTGATTTGCAAAACCCAACGCAATCGCCTTTCCTCTTTTTTGCTTTTACACTAACTTCAATCCATGACCCGGAACCTTTTTCTTGCCAGTCGCCTTCGCGAAGTGCTGCTCAACGGGCAATGGATCGCCAATACCAATTTCAAAGAGCAGGTTCAAAGTGTCAACTGGCTGCAGGCTACGCATAAAGTCGAAAGTCTCAACACAATTGCTGCCCTCACCTTTCATATCAATTATTACCTGGCCGGATTGCTCTTTGCCTTTCAAACAGGCAGGCTCGAGATCCGCGACAAATACAGCTTTGACCTGCCGCCCATAAAAGACGCTGGGGACTGGGAAGCCTTGGTTGCAGAATTTTTACAAAACGCTGAAAACTTTGCGTCGGCGGTTGAGCAAATCGATGACGATCTTTTTGAACGGCCGTTCATCGATGAAAAATACGGCACTTATCTGCGAAATATCGAAGGGGTGATCGAACACAGCAATTATCACCTCGGGCAGGTAGTGCTGCTTCGCAAATTAGTGACGCAAAACCTTTCCTAACCCTTGCAAACAAAGCAACGGTTACGACAATGCGTTTTTTGCTGATTGATTAACAGGTTGGGTTTGCCAAAAAAGTGATCCATCACCTTTAAAAAGAGTGGACATGGATATTAAAATTAACGTTCTTGAACAGGGAGACTTATCCGAACTGAAAGAACTGCTGGCTGTATTTGAAACGGAATTTGAGATGAAGGATTTTACGCCGCCGGCAGATGACCACCTGCAAGCTTTGCTGGCAAAAGATAGCTTTTATGCCATCACGGCCAAGGTAGGGGGAAAGGTGATTGGCGGGCTGACGATCTATGTGCTCGATCAGTATTATTCCACAAAACCGCTGGCCTATATCTATGACCTTGCTATTTTAAAAAGCTACCAGCGAAAAGGAATCGGAAAAAAATTTATGGCCTTTACAACCGATTTTTTCCGGCAGAAAGGTTTTGCCGAAGTATTTGTGCAGGCAGACAGGGTAGATGGTTATGCGTTGAATTTTTACCGCCTTACCAATCCCACCAACGAAGAAGACGTGGTGCATTTTTATTACACACTCTGACCTTTCGTTCACAGTACCAACGATGAATTACTGCCTTGCAGAAAGGTTTTGCCTATTGCTTAAAACGAATTCTTCCACATCATACTTTCCACGGGGCGGTTGGGCTGCCCGCTGTATTTAGCGTTGGCTTTTTGGTTGTATTTTACTTCAATCTCCCCGTCAACCGGGAAATAGATCAGTTGTCCTACAGGCATGCCGGCATACACTTTCACCGGTTGCTTAACGGATATCTCCAGCGTCCAGTTGCCGCAAAAACCAACATCACCTTTACCAGCGGTAGCGTGAATATCAATGCCCAGTCGTCCCGTAGACGATTTGCCTTCCAAAAAAGGCACATGCGCATGGGTTTCGGTGTATTCCATGGTCACACCCAGGTAAAAGATATGGGGATAGAGGACGAAGCCGTCTTCAGGTATCTCGAAGGTTTCAATTTCGTTGTGCTTTTTGGCGTCCAAAATGTGCTCACGATAGGTGGCCAGCATTTTTCCCAGGTGCACATCATAGCTGTTGCTGCCCAAACATTCTCTTTTGTAGGGTTCAATTTTAATCGTTCCCTTCTCTATTTCTTCCAGAATGCGCTTATCGGATAAAATCATGCGTATTTTGAATTTTGCCTTTATACTTTTGATTGCGGACGGAGCAAAATAACTGGTAAATAGCAAACGATGCCCATTTTTTTTCAACAGGATATTGACGGGGACACAAAACTGGCAGTCTGGAAGATTGAAGAGGAGGAGTCCTTTTTTAGCGTGCCGCTGCATCGCGACATAACCCATCCTCACAAGCGGCTGCAACACCTGGCCGGCCGTTATCTGTTGCGGCATCTTTTCCCGGCATTTCCGCTTGAACTGATAAAAGTTGCCGATACCCGCAAGCCTTATCTTGATGACGAGGCCTACCATTTTTCCATTTCGCACTGCAGCGACTATGCGGCAGCCATCGTCAGCCGCAGCAAAAGGGTGGGTGTGGATATTGAGCTTCCTTCGCCAAAAGTGGAGCGGATCAAAGAAAAGTTTTTGCACCCAGATGAATTGGCTGAAGTCAATCGGCAAAGAGCAATAGGCAATGGGCAAATGGAAAGCCTTTTGGGCAGGCAATCGGAATTGGAACTGGCCCGGCTTACACTGTTATGGTCGGCAAAAGAAGCGGTGTACAAATGGTGGAGCTATGGCAGTGTTGATTTCAGCGAAATGATAAGGCTGCAGCCTTCCGTACTGCAGCCTTCGGGTTCGTACCCTGGACGCTTTCTTGCCAGGGAAGAAGAGCACCCGCTAACCATTCACTACCGTTTATTTAACGGCCTTTCGCTGGCCTGGGTGGTAAAATAATTATTTCATCAGGAGTGGTTGTTCTTCTTCCTCATCTGCGCCGTTGTCCAGCAGGGGAATGTTGCCTACCGATGCTCCCGCAATGCCTTTGATGGAACCATAAAGGCCGGATGTGCTGATAAGCACTTTTTGTAATTGCTTTTCGCGTTCCTTCCACAGCTTTTCCATTTGTATGCGCTCTTTGTCAATGGAAACTTTCATCGATAAAAAACCTTCCACGATGGTTTCCATCTGCTGGCGAAACTCGTTACCAGTAAGGTAATCGTAAAGCAACTGCATTTTTTCGCCTTTGTTCTCTTCCCCTTTCTTAGTTTCGGCAATGCGAATGATGGTATGCCGCATGGCGGTTGTCAGCGCAATCACTTCGCTGAACGAACAGATCCAAATGCCATCGAGTTCGCCAAAGCATTTAAAGTCTTTGGGATAAGCCTGCGTCACAAGGATCGCCACATCGGCGCCCTGGCTGCGCATGTCGTTCTTTAATTTTTCGATCCAGCTTTGCTGGAAGGTTTTGGTGCGCTTGCTTTCAAAAATGATCTTACCGCAATCGTGGCCAAGATGATTGCGTACGGTTTGCATGCAGTCAGCGCCTTCCACACCTTTGCCTACTTCGCCGACAATATCAAACGGAAAATGATCTTTCAGCAATTCTTCCAGGAGTAATTCCTGCACTTCGCCCTGGCGTTGCATTGATCCCTGCTCGGCACGTTTTTTCATTTCCTCAATCAGCTTTTTTTGCTCTTCGAGCTGCATTTGCAGATCTTTCATCCGAAAGAGGTGTTCTTCTTCTTTCACGGCCAGGCGCTGGGCTTCGTCGCGGCGCAGCTGGTCCAAAAGGCTCGCCTTTTCCTGCAACAGCTTTTTCTGCACCTGCAGCTCAAGTTCCGACTCTTTTGTGGCCAGCTCTTTTTCGCGGCGCATAAAATCCAGCTCCCTTTGTTGTGCCGATTTAAGCTTGGCTTCTTTTTCCTGGTCGGCTTCTTTTAAAATGCGCAACTGGTTTTCAAAATCCTGCGAAACGGACTTGCGGATCTGCTGTTGCAATTCGGCCTGCAGCTTTTCTTTTTCGGCCTGGGCTTGTTGCTCCATTTTCTGCCGCTCCTGCAGCAGTCGCTCCTGGAAGATCTCGTTTTGCTTTTTGCGCTTCTCTTCAAACTCGGCTTGCTGGGCCGCCAGTTTGTTGCGTTCGGCGTCTATGCTGGAAAGCGATTGCTGTAATTTTTGTTCGTATTCCCGCTTGATCTTTTGCTCTACATCAGAAGACAACACCTGCTCCACGTCAAAAGCATGTGTACACTGGGGACATTTTATATGCGTAGCCATTGCGGTTCTTTTGGGCAAATTAACGCCTCTTCCTAAAAATTTTAGCGAATGTGGAAAAAGATTGCATAAAAAAAGTCCCGCATGGCGGGACGTATACCTTGTTGTTTCAGGCATTTATAACGTAGCCATGTCAATCACAAAGCGGTATTTAACATCGCTTTTCTCCATCCGTTCGTACGCCTGGTTGATATCCTGCATGGGTATTACTTCCACATCAGACGTGATATTGTTTTCAGCGCAATAGTCCAGCATTTCCTGGGTTTCGGCAATGCCGCCAATAAGCGAACTACCTACCACTTTCCCCTGGAAGATAAAAGGAATGGAGGCGACCTGGATGGGATCGGGCGGTACGCCGAGGCAAATTAGGGTGCCTTTTGATTTCAACATACTGATGTAAGGGTTGTAGTCGTGGTTGGAAGCGATGGTATCCAAAATATAATGAAAACTGTTGCCGGCTTTTTGTACTTGTTCTTCATCGGTTGATAAGAGAAAATTTTGCGCTCCCAGGTTTCGGGCATCTTCCCGTTTGTGCGGCGATGTACTGATCACCGTTACATCGGCGCCCAAGGAAACGGCAAATTTTATGGCCATATGTCCCAATCCGCCTAATCCTACAATGCCCACTTTATGTCCTTTACCGATTTTCCATCGACGTATAGGAGAGTAGGTGGTGATGCCAGCGCAAAGGAGCGGCGCTACTTTCTCCAGCGGCAAATTGTTTTTTACCCTCAATACAAAATCTTCGTTCACCACAATCTGGTTCGAATAGCCGCCGTAGGTGATGCCACCGGTTTCTTTTTCGGGGAAACCGTAGGTGAACGTCGGACCGTTGAGGCAATACTGTTGCTGGCCATCGTTGCAGTTTTCACAAACCCGGCAGGACTCCACCATACAGCCAACACCAACGGTTTCTCCTTCTTTAAATTTTTTTACATGTTCGCCAACGCTTGTTACAACACCCACGATCTCATGGCCGGGAACCATGGGATAAACGGAAAGACCCCAGTCGTTCCTGCTAAGGTGAATGTCCGTATGACAAACACCACAATACCTGATCTCGATTAGTACATCATGGGGACCGATGGCCCGGCGATTAAAGTTCCAGGGTGCCAGCGGTGTTGTGCTTGACTTTGCTGCATACGCTTTGGAGGGGATGGTGCCGGCAGTACCGGGCGCCACCTGGACGTTTGTTTCCTGCATAAAAATTTGTTTTTAAGATGAATGATGGCGGTGCTTTTACAGGCGGTTCACAGCGGGGGGACTCCTTTAAAGTTAGGCTGATTTCCAGAGAATAATAAATTAGGAATAAAAAAATTTGTAGGCCCTGGCAATACTGTGGCACATTATATGGAGAAATGGTGGGTGAATTAAAATTTGAGGAATATGAGATTATCGACGAAGGTGCATGGATATCTGGATTATGGGGTAGGAGCGTTGCTGATAGCTGCGCCTTGGCTTTTTGGTTTTGACCGGCGCGGGGCCGAAACCTGGGTACCGGTGCTACTGGGTGCCGGTGCAATTTTTTACAGCCTGTTCACCGATTATGAGTTGGGCGTTGTCAGCGGTATATCGATGCGTACCCACCTGGTGCTTGACTTGATGAATGGATTTATCCTGGCGCTTTCGCCCTGGATCTTTGGCTTTGCTGATTATGTATACCTGCCGCACCTCGTTTTGGGTATACTGGAAATTGGTGTTGTGCTCATCACCAACCGTCAGCCCGACTATGGCCCTAGCCATAAAACACAGGAACCTTCCAGGTCGATACATGCGTAAGGACTGGTAGTGAGATATTGGGATATTGCGATATTCGTTCTTCATTTAGCGGCACTGATAAATGACCATTTCCAATATCCCGATATCCCAATATCTCAATATCCAATTATCCCAATATCCTCACTCTTCACTCCCTGTTATACACCCTTGTCCATTCCAGCAACAGCCGTTCGGTTGCAGAATTGAGCTGACCCTGTTTTAGCCGCCACGACCAATTGTTCTGTGCCGATGAAGGCACATTCATCCGGGCTGATTCGTCCAATCCCAATACATCCTGTATCGGCAAAACTGCGATGGAAGCCACCGAACTGTAGGCCAGCCGTGCCAGCACAAGGTGAACGTTGTGCTCACCCACTTCCATCCCGGCATATTGCCGTATGCGGCTCTTGACATCCTCGCCGGCTTCGGTGCGAAACCAGCCCACGGTTGTGTTGTTGTCATGCGTGCCGGTATATACCAAAAAGTTCTTTTCGTAATTGTGCGGAATGTAATCCGAATGGGGCATGTCGCCGCCAAAAGCAAATTGCAGCACCTTCATGCCCGGCAAGCGAAACGCATCACGCAGGTGAAGCACATCGGCATCAATATCGCCAAGGTCTTCGGCCACAAAAGGCAGGTCGCCCAATGCCATTTCCACCGCCTGGAAAAACTCAGCCCCCGGCCCCGGCACCCATTTGCCTTTGCGGGCTGTTTGCTCGCCTTCGGGCACTTCCCAATAAGCGGCAAAAGCACGAAAATGATCCAGTCGCACCAGGTCAAACAATTCAATGTTCTTTCGCAAGCGGCCTATCCACCACGCATAACCGTTTTCTTTTAGCACATCCCAGCGAAATACCGGCATACCCCACAACTGCCCGTCATCGCTGAACGCATCCGGCGGTACGCCAGCCACACCGGTGCGTTTGCCCTCTTCATCTACGGCGAAAATTTCCCTTGCTGCCCACACATCACTGGAATCGTACGAAATATAAAACGGCAGATCGCCAATAAAGCGGATGTTGCGTTTGTTGCAGTATGACCGCAGGTCGTGCCATTGCTGCGCAAAAATGAACTGCAGCCATTTGATCTTTTTGATCTCTCGGCTGTGTTTTTGCCCGAACTTTTTCAGGGCTTCCTCATCGCGTTTTTTGAATTCATCCGGCCAGTCAAACCAGGGTTTGCCTTCGTGTACCTTTTTGAGTTGCATATAGAGGGCAAAATCATCCAGCCATTCTTTTTCGGTTTTAATGAATAACCTGAATGCGTCGTGCAGCGGGTGTTCTTTGTCGTGCAGGAAAGCAGCAAAGGCGATCTCAAACATTTCTTCTTTCACTCTTTCTGCTTCTGCAAAATCAGTATGGGCCTCTTTCGGCAGTCGCCTTGTTCGCAGGTCTTCTGCTTGTAGAAGCCCCTCTTTTACCAGCAGTTCCGGTGAGATAAGCAAGGGATAACCTGCCTTGCTCGAAAGCGCACTGTAGGGTGAATAACCCTGGCCTTCTTCGGTTGGATTCAGCGGAAGCAACTGCCAGAATTTTTGCTTGGTGCGGTACAAAAAATCGGCAAACTGTTTGGCCTCCGGCCCCATATCGCCAATGCCAAATGCTGACGGAAGCGAAGAAATGTGTACCAACAAACCGGCCCCGCGAATATTGGTCTCCTGTCTTGCTTTTAAAATGGCCACCGGGAAGTGACTGAACAGGTCAGCCGCCAGCAGGCCTTTGCCTTTTTCTACCTGGCTGCGGGTAAACACGGTCTCGAGGCTACTTTCAATTTCTTTTGGTAAGATGATCTTCGTATCCTTCCAGTCGATCTCGAAAAAAGTTTTTTCCTGCTCTTTGCAAAGAAGGGCGTTGTGTAGGGGAACCGCCACCACCTGCACGGCCGATTTGTGCCGGCGGGCAAAAGCCAGCACATGATTTTTATAAGCACCTTCCACGCCCAGCGGAATGTATTCGCCTTCAGCAAAAAGATCCGGGTTGGTTTTGCGCAGCTGCAGCAGTTGTTGCGTCAGCCAAAGTTTTACGTGTGCGCTGTACCGTGTTTCCCATAATTCACTAAACAAATCGTCTTCGCTTTTGCCTTCAAATGATTGCAGCACTTGCTGCCGCTTTTCATAATCCACCGGGCGGCGATTATCGGGGTCAACAAAGCTGAAATCCCAGAACTCGCAACCCTGGTACACATCAGGCACACCAGGACAAGTTGCTTTCAGCACCAGTTGCGACAGCGAATTGATGATGCCGTGGTCAGCGATCTTTTCGATAAAAGCGCTAAAGCTTTTCCAAAAAGCGCCTTTCTTGTCTAACAGCGCAAGGGCAAATGCTTTGACACCTTCTTCGTAGGTTGTATTGGGCTCTGTCCAGTTGGAATGCACCTTGGCTTCCCGCAGGGCTTTTTGCAGGTAGTCCTGTATGCGGGTGGCAAATGCATCTTCGTCTTCGCCGGGCATAGGGTAGTTGCCAACAAGCACCTGGTACAAAAAATATTCATCATTGTCGTCCGGTGCACCGCCTTTTTTCAGGTCTTTATTCAATTCCCGCCATTCGGTTACATGGGCCAGCCATTCTACGTGCAGGTCGGTAAGCACATTCAGCCGGGCACGGGTGTCTTCGCCACGTTTGGTGTCGTGCGTAGAGCTGCCATTGAGCGACAGCGGCCAGGCTTCTTTGCGAGCCAACATCTTGCGATGAAAGCCATCCACCGTATCGCCAAATGCTTCCGGTGCATCACCCACTTCGTTGTGCCCGATAAAGCGGTGGTAGGTGTACATCAGGGTATCTTCCACGCCTTTGGCCATCAGCGGACCGGTAAACTGCATCATTCGCTGGTAAAACTGCCGTATGCGATCGTTCAGGTCTGCATTGTTTTCGTGCGGACGGTGAAGCAACACGGCCTCCAATACGCCAACGGCTTCACCCGATTCGCCGGCCCGGCGCAAGGCTTGAAGAATATCGCGAACACCTTTTTCTTCCTCACCACTCAGCGGTACCTGTTCGCCATAAAAACGATAAACAGGGAACCGGATAAGAAATTCACCAATGGCCGATTTAAGGTCGTCCGAAGGAATGCGGGCCAGTTGCCGTTTGTCAGCAAGGTTCAACTGAAGAAAAAGCTGGTAAAGATTTTCCAGTTCACCACCCATGTGCTCATAAAGGATATGAGATTTTTTGTTATGAATTTGCTGGTGAAGGGAAGTGTAGTCACCGGTCAGCTCTTCGTAAAATTCTGTAAAGGCAGCTTTGCTTTCGTTGCGGGTAAAAAGGTTGTTCACCATCGAAAGAAAGTCATAGCCGCTATTGCCCTGTACCGGCCAATGGGAGGGAAGGTCTTCGCCCGGCTCCAGTATTTTTTCCACGATGATATAGGCTTCGTCGCCGGCCATGGCCCGCAGGCGTTGCAGGTATTCGGTAGGGTTGTAAAGGCCATCGATATGATCGATGCGCAACCCCTGGAAAAGGCCTTCCTCCACTAACTGCCGGGTAAAGGCATGATGGGTTTCTAACACCGACTGATCCTGGATGTTGAGGCAGATAAGACCGTTCACCGTAAAAAAACGACGGTAGTTGATGCGGCTGTCGGTTTCCTGCCAGTGGCAAAGCCGGTAATATTGTTCGCTGGCAAGCTGCTTGAGCTTTGCTTTGTCGCTGTTAATGGCGGCAAGGGCACTGTTAATTGAAGCCTTTACCGTCTCATTCTTCAGCAGCGATTGCAACTGCAACAGCAGCTCATTCCAACTCGCCAGCAACGCACTGCTTTCTTCCTGCTGGTGTATCTGTTCAATCTGCTCTGCAAGACTTTTGGTGGCATCATTACTCTCGGCCGCTTCCAAAACCGCGAGGTAAGAATAGATCTTCAGCGGGTAATATCTATCAAAATATTTTAGCACAAACCGGCCGCCTTCATAAGCCAGTTGCAGTTCACCTTTTTCAATTACAGCATCCAGCGTATCACCCAAAAAAGGCACCATCAGCTTTCCTTTGAACAGTCGTGTGTTCCATGTAATGTCAAAGAAAGGTGCATACACCGACTGCTCGCCTTTTTCCAGTACATCCATCAGCCAGGTGTTGCGGTGGTCAAATGCCATGTGGTTGGGCACAATGTCCTGCAACCATTGAATGCCGGCATCGGCCAGCTTTTGGCGCACGGCGCGGAAGGATTCTTCACTTCCAATCTCCGGGTTGATGACCAGCGGATTAACGGCATCGTAGCCATGGGCGCTGCCGGGCACAGCTTCGAAAATGGGCGAAGCGTAAACGGTGCTGACGCCTAATTGGCGTAGATAAGGAATGATCTTCTCCAGGTCCTGCAGCGTAAACTCTTTGTGGAATTGGATCCTGTATGTTGAAACCGGGTTAAACATGATTAGGTTATTAAAAGAGAATAGGTGTTTTTAGTTTTTGTGTTGCACCACCACCACCGTTCGTGGCGCTAGTTGCAGGCTGCCGGCCTGCCGTGTTGCTGTACCGGGACCGCCCCAAATCGTATCGGCGGAATCGAGCAAAACCTGCCATTCATCGGGGTTGTCGAGTCCAAAAACGCGGGGCTCTTCGGCAAAGTTCAGCAGGCAAATAACCTTCGTGGCCTCCTGCCAACGGTGAAGCACAATCGTTTTATCATCGGCGTTGGCCGTAACAGTCAGGTTTCTACGGTCGGGTTTTTTCAGGGCACTGTTTTCTTTGCGCAGCCGGATCAGTGTTTTGTAAAAATCCAGCATGGTTTTGTGCTGTTCTTCGTGCAGCAGGTGCCATTGTAATTTGGAGGCTTTGAAAGT
Source organism: Flavisolibacter longurius (assembly GCA_013327885.1). GTDB lineage: Bacteria > Bacteroidota > Bacteroidia > Chitinophagales > Chitinophagaceae > Flavisolibacter. Next base: position 89,994 of record JABUMY010000019.1, read on the forward strand.
TGCTTCCGCCATCGGGTCCGGGGCTTCGCCTTCGGCATGAAATGCGGCAAATTCCGCCTTGCGGCCCCTGCGTACGGCTTCCGCTAAATCAGGATCGGTATGGCTGACAAAATACTGGAAGGGATTGGGTTCGCTCCATTCTTCTCCCATAAACAACATGGGCAAAAAAGGGCTGAGCATCACAGCCGCCGCGAGCAGCTTTTGTGTTTCAAAACTTACCAATTGACTGGTGCGTTCACCCAACATGCGGTTGCCTACCTGGTCGTGGTTTTGCGAAAAAACAATGAACTGTTGCCCGGGTGAATTTTCGGCTTTCACACCAAAAGTTTTGTTGCGGTGCGCCGACCATTGCCCGTCATACACGTAGGCATCCCGGTAGGCTTTTGCCAGGTGACCGATCCCGGTAAAATCGGAATAATAACCCGTGCCTGCCTGCCCGGTGCTCACCCGCAAAGCATGGTGAAATTCATCTACCCACTGTGCATCCATGCCGTAACCCCCTTTTTCCACCGGGTTGATAAAACGGGTGTCGTTCAGGTCGAGTTCTACGATCAGGTAGTGCTTTTTTCCTGTTTGTACCATCAGCTCATTTACCCGCAGGCGAATTTCCTGCAGGATGTGCACCGGGCTAAAATCTTTGATGGCATGAACCGCATCGAGCCGCAATGCATCGATGTGAAAATCGCGGAACCACATCAGCGCATTCTCAATAAAATATCTTCTGACACCATCGCTCCACTGGTCGTCGAAATTGATGGCATGTCCCCAGGGTGTATTGTACCTGGCGGTAAAATAGGGCCCGAATGCGCCGAGGTAAGCACCTTCCGGTCCCAGGTGATTGTACACCACGTCGAGAATAACAGCCAGGCCTTTTTGGTGACAGGCATTGACAAATGCCTGTAATCCCCGCGGACCCCCGTAGCTGTCTTGTACAGCAAAGGGAAAAGCGCCATCGTAACCCCAATTCCGGTCGCCAGGAAACTGTGCCACGGGCATGATCTCAATGGCTGTGATACCCAGTTCAACCAGGTGATCCAGTTTTTCCGCTGCAGCGGCAAAAGTGCCTTCTTCGCTAAACGTACCAACATGCAATTCGTAAAGAATATAATCTTCCAGCGTAAGGTTGGCCCATTGCCCTTCCTGCCAGTTGAATGCCTGCAGGTTCACCGCTTCTGATTCGTTGTGCACACCGTTGGGTTGCGAGAGGGAAGCAGGATCGGGTAGCGGTGCGCCGTCATCCACTTTTATCTTGTATAAACTGCTTTCTTTAATTGCTGTTGATGTGCAGTGCCAGTAACCCATTTCTCCTTTTTCCAGGGGAATGCTGCCGCCATTTGTTTGTAATGAAACAGCATTGGCCAGCGGCGACCACACGGTGATCTCCGCACTGCCATGTTCAGTGAAATTGATTCCAATACCGCGTTTGGAAACATCCAGGTGCTTCATACTTATTTGCTCCATTCTTTTAAAAGCACAATCGAACGGCCTTCAATGGTGATGGTTTTTTTGGCTGGCACCATCTCGCCGGTTTCTTCAAAGTAATCAATAGCGGTATCAAGGATCTTTGTCCAGCGCCGGCCAAACTTTTGTGGCGGCAGCAGGAAATTTATCGAATCGTGGTAGGCGTTAAAGATGAGAAAGAAGTCATCGTCAACGATCTTTTCGCCTTTGGGCCCGGGAGATGGAATGGCTTTTCCATTCAGGAAAATGCCCAACGTTTTGGCATAGTCATCCCGCCAGTTCTCTTCGGTCATTTGTTCGCCGTCGGGCCTGAACCAGGCGATGTCTTCCACATCAACACCTTTGTAGGGTTGGCCTTTGAACCAGCGGCGCCTGTTGAATACGGGATGCCGCCGTGCAAAATGAATGATCTTTTTGCTGAAGGTGAGCAGGTCTAAATCAGCAGCTTCCCAATCTACCCAGGAGATCTCGTTGTCCTGGCAATACGCATTGTTGTTGCCGCCTTGCGTTCGGCCCAATTCATCGCCGGCTACCAGCATGGGCACACCCTGTGAAAGAAAGAGCGTGGTTAAAAAGTTACGCACCTGTTTTTTGCGCAGAAGCGTAATGGCCGGCACATCGGTCTCGCCTTCGTAACCGCAGTTCCAGCTCCGGTTGTGACTCTCGCCATCGTTGTTGCCTTCGCCATTGGCTTCGTTGTGTTTTTCGTTGTACGAAACAAGATCGCGGAGGGTAAAGCCGTCGTGCGCCGTAATAAAATTGATGCTGGCCGTTGGCTGCCGGTTGTTGTCTTCGTACAGGTCCGGACTACCGGTGAAGCGCAGGGCAAATTCGCCCAGCATGCTTTCGGCACCCCGCCAATAATCCCGCATGCAGTCGCGGTACTTTCCGTTCCATTCGGCCCATCCGGGCGGGAAGTTGCCCACCTGGTAACCGCCTTCGCCAATGTCCCAGGGTTCTGCAATCAGCTTTACTTGCGAGATCACCGGGTCCTGGTGAATGATATCAAAAAAAGATCCCAGGCGGTCTACCTCGTGCAGCTCTCTTGCCAGCGAGGCAGCCAGGTCAAAGCGAAAGCCATCGACGTGCATCTCCAGCACCCAATACCGCAGGCTGTCCATGATCAGTCGTAGTACCGGCGGCATCATGGCATTAAGCGTATTGCCGGTGCCGGTATAATCCATGTAGTACCGCTTATCATCAGTAAGACGATAATACGACAGGTTGTCGATGCCGCGGAACGAAAGCGTCGGCCCCAGGTGGTTGCCCTCCGCCGTATGGTTGTACACCACGTCAAGGATCACTTCAATACCGGCCTTGTGCAGTTCTTTTACCATGGCTTTGAACTCGTACACCTGTTCGCCGAGATAACCCTTGCTGGCGTAGCGCACATCCGGTGCAAAAAAACCAATGGTGTTGTAACCCCAGAAGTTTGTAAGGCCTTTATCGGCCAAAAATTTATCCAGCACAAAATGATGAACCGGCATCAGCTCGATGGCTGAAATGCCCAATTCTTTCAGGTATTGAATGGTGACCGGGTGGCCGATGGCAGCATAAGTACCACGGATCTCTTCCGGTATGGCCGGGTGCAATTTGGTGAAGCCTTTTACATGAGTTTCGTAGATGATGCTACGGTGATAAGGAATGCGCGGCAGCTTGTCGCCTTCCCAATCAAACCGCGGATCGATCACAACTGATTTGGGAATGAACGGCGCACTGTCTGTATCGCTAAAGCTTTGGTCCTCTTCGGGATGTCCCAATTCATACCCAAAAAGAGCGTCGTTCCAGCTAATGGTTCCGGAGATGGCTTTGGCATACGGATCGATCAATAATTTACTGGGGTTGAAACGGTGACCGGCCTGTGGCTCGTAAGGCCCGTACATGCGGTAGCCATATTGCTGGCCGGGACCGAGCCCGGGAAGGTAAATATGCCAGATGCCATTGGTGCGTTCTTTCACCCGTATGCGGGTGGTTTCAACCGTTTCATCCGTTCCGTCAAAAAGACAAAGTTCAACAGCCGTGGCATTTTCACTGAACACGGCAAAATTTACTCCCTGTCCGTCCCAATTAGCGCCGAGTGGAAATGGATAGCCTGGATAGCTGGTTACCTTCATGTGGAAGTTTGAATTTTTTGTGGATGTCTGCTAGTGTTTTCAATTTTCCTGCCAAGACAAGCGGGGCAGTTGGAGACGATTAGCGGGATAATGAGATATTGGAATATTTGTTGTCGGGAGCAAAAAATAAGATTGCTTTACATTTACACAAACGGTTTCATGGAAGCGCACAATTCAGCATACGATATTTCGCAATACTGGTTGAAGCTGACGGCTGCACAGCAGGAGTCTATTCTTTCGGTTGTGAAAAATTTTGTACTGGCAAACGAAAGCCAAACAGAGGCTACCGTTCTTTCCGCAGAAGAAATGGAAAGAATTTGGAAAGACCGCGAAGATTACCTGAATGGTATTGGGAAAAACTATTCACGGGAAGAAGCCAGGGCCTACATTTTACGCAATCAAACAAAATGAAGTTTCGCATTATTGAAAGGCAGGAGGCCGTCGATAATGTTTTGCAGGCTTTTAATTGGTACGAATCCCAAAAGGAAGGGCTGGGATTTGCCTTTCTTCAATCGTTAGACCAATTCTATGATTCCCTTGAACGCAATCCGGAAGCCTATTCTTTTTTACAGAAACCATTGCGCCAGGGAAAAATTGAAACGTTCCCATATGTTGTTGTATTTGAAATACAGGATACAACTGTCATAATTTTTAAAATCTTCAATACACACCAGGAACCCGGTAAAAAAATAGGCGGCACAAAATTTTAAGAATCTTCACACAATAATCCGTACCGCATTTTCATTAGTGGTTTGCAGTACATTTATGGCACTAACTCTCTTGCATGAAGTCAAAACAATCTTTCTGGCAACGCATAGGCCTGCATGATTTTTTTCTGAAAAAGGAAGCCGAACGTACTGACACGGCGCCGCCATCCCTTACACCCAACGATGTGTACCATTATATCATTGAAAAGTTCAGGGAATCGGTCAAAGACCTTTCGTTTGCCGAACGGGTGGTGTTCTACCACGAATACATCATCTGCCTCAACCCCGACGATTACCGCCTTTTTATGGAAAACAAAAAAGGCATTTTTGGTATCATCGTTCACGAATCGCTGAAAAAAATTTACGGCCTGCTGAAGGAATACCGTGCCCTCGGCAAAACGGTGGAACCTTCCGCCAGTCGCTGGATCTTTCGCTTTGTTTCGCATCCCGAATACGCCAGCGGCGATATCAGCTTTATCGGTAAGCTGCTCCCCGACAGTGCACCCAATACACAAACGGCCGAAAACCTGCGGGTGACCTTTATTCCAAGGCAAACTGGCATTGCACAAACCTTCGACATCAACCCCGATATTTTAAAAGGATTTCATTTTTACAGCGAAGGTTATTACGAAGTGCCTTACCGCGAAGACCTGGTGCTCGACGAACGGCAGATCCGGAACACGCCGGGTGCCGCTTCGCCAACAGCAAATGGGTCTGCTGGTGCTTTAGCACGGTTTGAGACCATTGTGCCCGACAAAGAATTTGCGGGAAAAAAAATCGAATATTTTATGCGGGATGAAACGATCACCGTGAGCGGAAAAGACGAAACAGCGGAGGGTAGCCAGGTATTCAAGATCCCTTCCGACTGGGTCAATTCGCCCCACTTGAAGATCCGTTTCAGCAAGGACGAAAACAAATTCTTCCTGGTATCCTTCGGCGAAAAAACAGTGCTGAATGAAAGAGAGGTGGTGCGTTGCAAAGAAGACGCACCGCAGTGGACAGAGTTGCCGTTCAACTCCCGCATTTTACTTAACGGCATCGTAGGCGTAAACATCTTTAAACCATAACCATGTCGGCAGTTATTTCTCTGGTACTCCTGGGTATTTGTGTGTTTATGCTCATTGCCCATTTTGCTGAAATCAAAAACACCCACAAAAAGAATGGCTGAACATTTTTTTGGCCTTACCAATACAGGCAGGATCCGCGACAACAATGAAGACAGTTTTTTGGCTGAAGCCCTGCCCAATGGCTGGATCGTGGCCTGCGTGATCGACGGCGTTGGTGGGTACGAAGGTGGCGAGGTGGCCGCCGAAATTGCCAGGGAAACCATTTACGAAACGGTTCAGCAGCCGGGCAGCGACCCGCAGCAAATGCTCCGGCAAGGACTGCTGAGAGCCAATGCCGCCATCTACAATGAAAAGCTGCACAACAGCGGCAAAGAGCAAATGGCTTGTGTGCTGACGGTTGCGCTGGTGGATGTGGACAACAACCAGTTTTATTATGCGCATGTTGGCGATACAAGGCTTTACCTGCTTCGCGACCAGTCGTTGGTGAAGGTGACGAAAGACCATTCCTTCGTTGGATTTTTAGAAGATAGTGGCCGCCTTACCGAGCAGGAAGCCATGGCGCATCCCAAGCGAAACGAGATCAACAAAGCGCTGGGCTTCGACCCGCAACTCGAATGGAAGGAAGATTATATTGAAACCGGCTCCTCACCGTTTTTACCCGGTGATATGCTGATGCTTTGCAGCGATGGCCTTACCGACCTGGTGAACAACAGGGAAATGACAGGCATCCTGCTTGCCGGCGATTCGCTGGCTGCAACAGCAGAAGCCCTTGTGGATGCTGCCAATGTTGCCGGCGGCAAGGACAATATAACGGTGGTGATTGTACGTAACGCCAAAAAGCCGCTGAAAATAAAGGCCACCAAACCCGTTCTGTCAAAAAAAAACGAAAGGCGTGAAAAGGTAGTGGCTTCTCCTGATGAGCAAAAAGAGGTAATAACCCAACAAGCAGCACCTTTAAAAAAACGTAGTAGCGCAATTGTGCCTTTGCTCTTTGTCCTTTGCTTATTGCTGGCAGCGGCCTGTGTTTGGTTGTTTTTGCGGCAACAAAATGGGGAGGAAAATAACAGGACAGAAACGGCCGTTTATTCACCCAATGCAGGCGAAAAACTGCTGGCCGACAGCCTGGGCATGGCCGTTGGCGCTCTTACGGTTACCGATTCACTTTCTGGTAGTCCCGTGATCATTGGCGATACGCTTTTTATTCGCCAGGATACGCTGCGGATCAACGGTAACGGTATGATCCTGCAAAGCGATTCTTCCTACACCGGTCCTGCATTCTTTGCTACGGTCAACAACAAGGTTCTCTTGCTGGAAAATATCGTGTTCAAAGATTTTGCAACAGCCATTGTCCTGCAAGGAAGGGGACTGCAACTCCGGAATGTGCAGTTTCTCAACTGTGCCGTACCGGTGTTGCGGCAGGTGCTGTTACCGGCAGAGCAAAGCCTTACCGGCACGCTGCGTGATACAATGATCCTCAGAAACGATTCGTTACCCAAATAATTCACACCATGGCTTCCTTTATCAGGAGTAGAAATATTGAACGTGTTTTTCTTTTGTCGCTGGGTGCAGCCCTGCTTTATCTTTTTATCCAGCTGTTTGCCGTGCTCGAAAAAGATTTCCAGGAAGTGCCCAGGCGGTTGGGAGATGGGTCGATGATCAACCTGAACGATCCCAATACAGCCGATAACCTGGCTGCTTTGCTGCAGAAAGGATTTTATTTTGAAGACCGTCGGGATATTGAGCTGATCCGCTCCGCAGCCGCGCAAGGCTTTCCCAAGTTTGAAGAGATCGACAACATCGGCGAACTGAATAAAAAGGCCTTTGAAGTCACAACCGAAGAAGCCTATGCAAGAGGTGGTGAATCGTTTCGCAAACGGGCCAGGCTTTCGCGGGCCCTCGTTGGCTTTAGCGGCAACGATTCGCTGCGCTTTGACATAGAGAAAAAAGCACCACCGGCGTTGCCGGCAACGGTTGATGTAGCCCTGGGACAACATGCCATCAAAGGAAAGGTGCAAACAAAAGAAGAATCAGCGCTTGGCGGTGTGCTGGTTCGGTTACGCATGATCATTCCGCAAGACAGCTTGTACAGTGAATCGGTGCAGGACGAGGGACGAACCGTTCAGCAGAATACGGCTACCTTGCAAAAAACCTTTCGGCTCGATTCGTTCAACAAGCGGCAGCTGGTTTCCCTTGCTGCCTATGCCCGAACGGATGCCGATGGAAAATTTTCATTCAATGGTCTGCCCGATAACAAAGCCTATGAACTGATTCCCCTGCAACCGGGTTACCAGTTTGGTTCATCGCAAGGCCTGGAAGAGTTGAAGGAAGACCGCAGTTTCACATTTACCCAGTCGCCGCACACCATCCGGCTTTTCTCCACTTATGATTTCAATAACCTGCGCAAGGAAAAAGCACTTATCGTCCGTACACCCGACGAGGTGGCCAAATGGTACTGGACCATCGTGATCGTGTTTTTTGCCTCCTTTCTTCTCCTGCACTTTTTTCTTTCGTTTCGCTTTCCAACGGCCGATCAGTTGATCTTGCCCTTGTTGATGTTGCTCGTCGGTATTTCGTTTCTAACCTTGTTATCATTACAAGACCCGCTCCGGGACCGCTTTTTTGGCAAGAGCACCCTTTTCTTTTTTGTAGGAGGAATGGTGGGCATCGCTGTGTTGCAGCTTTTTAACCTGCGAAAATTTACTACCGACTCGGGTTTGTTCCGCCTCTTTCTTTTTCGCGGCGATCCGAAGGCTGCCAACGGTTGGCCATGGGCGTTAGGTGCCGCCGGCTTGCTGTTTCTTACCATCCTGTTTGGTACAGGCCCGGAAGGCAGCGGTGTAAAAGTGAACCTGTTTGGTTTCCAGCCCAGCGAGATCGTGAAGTTCCTGCTCATTGTTTTTCTTGCCGGTTATTTTACCGCCAATGAAAAATTTATTTCGGAGTATGGTCGCTGGCAAAAGCGCTGGCAGTTTTTTGCTTTTGCCCTGATCGCCATCCTGGTCACAATTTTCCTCTTTCTTATTCTTGGTGACCTGGGCCCGGCCATGGTGGCCTGCTTTACGTTTATTATCCTGTTCTCATTTTCCCGCGGCGATTTTGCCTACGCAGTTGGCACGGCCGCTGTTTATGCCCTTACCATCTGGTTGCTTGATAACAATGTTTGGCTGGCAACAGCCATAACGGTTGTACTGCTTGCCCTGGTCATGCTGTTTATAAAAAAGCAACTGGCCGAATCTGCCGTTATGCTGTTGGTGGTAATGGCGGGCTTTCTTTTACTTGATAAAGTGCCGCTCCTGGGCAGGTTGTTTCCTGGGCCTATTCAGCGGCTTATCGACCGAAAATCCATCTGGCAGGATCCCTGGAATAATGAAGTGTACGGCGGCGACCAGATCGCCAACGGTCTTTGGGCCATGAGCAGCGGCGGTGTAGAAGGGCAGGGCATTGGCGAAGGCTTTGCCAAAACCATCCCTGAAGCGCATACCGATATGATCCTGCCTTCGATGGGCGAAGAGTTTGGCTGGGCCGGTATCATCTGCATTTTTATTGCCTTTTTGATCTACCTGCACCGTTCTATCCTAATCGGCCGGCAAACCGGTACACCCTTCCTGTTTTATCTCTGCGCCGGCATTGGCATTTGCACGTTTGTGCAGTTCCTCCTCATCGCCGGCGGCTCGGTAGGCGCCCTGCCGCTTTCCGGCGTTTCGCTGCCGTTTATGAGTTATGGCGGTTCGTCGCTGATCGCCAATATGCTGGCCGCAGGTTTCCTGCTTTCAGCTTCTATTATCCAGGGCTCGCCAGTACAAATGAAATACATTGCCCGGCAGCAGGACCGCAACATTATGCCGGCCCTGATCGCAGCTATCATAGGCGTTACGATGCTGGGTGTCAACATTGGCCAGTACCTTTTCAATCCTTCGCATTGGGTGGTGCAACCGGCGCTGGTGGCCGACCGAAGCGGTGCCCGTATGTTCAGTTACAATCCCCGCATTGCTGTTTTGATGAACCGCATCGGCGCCGGTAACCTGCTTGACAGGAAAGGACGGGTGCTGGCTACCGGTAACCCACAGGGGTTTTTGCAGCAGCAGGACAGCCTCATTTCCGCGGGCCTTGACCCGGCGGCTTTGCAAGCCCTTTCGCACAAGCGCCTCGACCGCTATTATCCCTTTTACGAATCCATGTTTTTTTGGGTAGGAGATATGAACACCGGCGCTTTTATGGGCAGCACCAATGGCTATTTTGCCGAGTATGAGCACATGGCCGAATTGCGTGGCTTCCCGGCACCGGAAACAAAGTTTGATGTAAAAGCAAGCCGCTTCCGCGAGAACCGTTTTCTTCCACGGGTTGAAACTGAAATGACGGTGGCCCGCCGGGATTTCCAGGCATTGGCAACGCTGCTGCTGGCCGGGATCAACAGCGAGGAGGTGGAGAAATTCAAGCAGCGCAACCGCGACGTACACATGACGGTGGATGCAGCCATGCAAACGCAGTTGCAGCAAAGCCTGCAGAACCTGGATACCTTAAAGAACAGTCGCATATCGATTGTGATCATGGAAGACAACACCGGCGATGTGCTGGCATCAGCCTCTTACCCGGCAGCCCCTGTGAACGACAGGGAGATGATGTCGCTGACCAATGCCGAGCAAAACAGCCTGCCATATTTTATCACCACCGAAGACCTTGGCTTTACCCATGCCACGCAACCTGGTTCTACAGCTAAGCTGATAACGGCAGCAGCCGCCTTCAACAAACTGGGACTGGCAGCTGCCAAAAAAACCATCGCCGTACGGCCGGGTGACCTTATCCGCACCCGTGGAGAAGAACCCGACGAAGCCGGTAATATTTCCATTCAGCGGGGTATTGTTCGCTCCAACAACCCGTTCTTTATCCGCCTGGCCAACGAAGAGCGGCTGGAAGAAGAAATGGGTGATATCTACCTGAAGGCAGGCCTGTTCTTACGCGGGGTGGGCGGCTATTATTATGACACTGATTTCACCCCAACGGCCCGGCAGGAACGCTGGAAGGACATCTGGCGGGAAACCGAGTTTGCGAGCATCCGGTCGTACAACCGCAATGACATTCGCAAAACCCGCGGCCGTGGTATTTCGGGTATGGCCTGGGGACAGGGTGAGCTGATTTCCACGCCGGCTTCCATGGCCAGGGTGGCATCGGCCATTGCCAACGGCGGCACTCTTATGCACAACCGCTATATCTGGAAGATCAGCGATTCCACGCTGCCGATGCAAGAAGGCGTTGCCCTCTTAAAAGAACCGCAGGCAGCCGCTTTTTTAACCCAATACATGAAAGAGCAAAGCGCCAACAAAGCTGCCCGTCTTGGCCTGGTGGTAGCCGGCAAAACCGGTACTCCCGAGCGGATTGTGAAAGGCGAACGCATCAACGATGGCTGGTATGTATTTTTTGCCCCAAAAGGGCAGGGCCCCGGCCATGTTGTGGTTTGTATCCGCATTGAAAAAACAAGGGGTTCCAGCGTGGCTGTTCGCCTTGCTGGCTCGCATGTGGTTCCGGTTTTAAAGCGTTTTGGTTACGTCAAAAGCTTTGGTGAGAAGCTGAATTAATACTAAAGGGATCGTTTGAGAAATTTGGCAAGTAGCCCCGGCCTTTTCTTTGACCTTTTTCTTTTTGTTTGAAAAACTGGACTGTTTCTTGAATAATGTATCATCATACTTAACGAAAAAAACCTAAGCCGCCATCACTATGTTTGATTTGTTTAAACAAAAAGAAGAAGCCTCGGCTCCGGATGTCAAAACCACCCGGCACCAACTGTTGCAATTTGTAAAAGAACAATTGCAAAAATGGGAGGGAGGCGAAGGCGCCAACATTCGCGGCCTGCAGCTTTTTTTAGCGCCGTCGGAAGAAGAGCGTCACCTCTACCAGGCCGCGGTGTACGCCGACCAGGAAGGAAAGTTTAAAGACGAAGAAGTGCAGCGTATATCGGATGATTATGCCCTGGACCTGCCGCAGGATTACCAACTGGATATTTTGTTTGTAGAAGCGCTTCCAGGTGAAGCCGTGAAAGCCAGGGATCTGCCGGTGGCACTGCATGTGTCCACCCGCAAAAAGCCAACGCTGACGGCCCTGACAAAAGGATTTGTCCGCGTGGTAAATGGAGAGGCCGAACAGGAAGTATATGCGCTTACCGACAAAAGCGGGAGGGTTTGTATAGGCCGCGAAAAACGGGTGCAAACATCGGAAGGGTTCATGCGGGAAAACAACATTGCCTTTCCTTCAACAAGCCGCAACAATAGCAACAAATACGTCAGTAGGCAGCATGCGCACATAGAATGGAACAAGGATGTAGGTGGGTTTTTCCTGTATGCGGATGAAGGCGGTATTCCGCCCCGCAACAAGATAAAAGTGCAGACGGCCACCGGAGATATCATCCGCCTGCAATCGACCCACGTGGGCCATCATTTGCAGGAGGGTGACCAGATCATTTTGGGTGAATCGGCCCTGCTGCAGTTTAGTTATTTGGAGGGATGAGAGTAGGTTGATTGGTTGATGAGTTAATAGGTTAATGGGTTAACAAGTTAGAAGGTTAATAGGTTAGTAGGTTGACGGGTTGAATGGTTGAATTGTTGATGGGGTGAAAGGACAATGTGTGATAAATGATCTGCCTGTTTTGTATTAAACCTAGTAACCAATTAACCAAATGACTTATTAACTAAAAAACGCCGTCACTATAAAAACAACAGACCGTGTCAAAAGTGTTTATGATTACTGAGGGGTTAGAGAACATGGGTGCCATTAAAACAGGTGGCCAGGGTTCGGTGTACAAAGGCAAGCGGGTGGGAGAGATCATCACGGCCATCAAGCTTTTGCCAACGCCCATTCTTTCCCCCGATGAAAACAATGCTCACTACCGTGATTTTACCAACGAAGTAAAAAAGCTGCAGCGGGTAAACGAAGAGCCCAATCCCAACATCGTTAAATTTCTCAGCTACGGCGTCAGCGAAACCGGAGCCTTTCCGTTCATCGAGATGGAGTACATCGATGGACCCGATCTTGGCGAACTGCTGAAAGAGCCGGGTACGCCGCTATTTACCGTTAAAGAAGTGATACGGGTTGCCGAGCATCTTTCGCATGCACTGGCGCATTGCCATAAGCTGGATGTAAAGCACGGCGATATCAAAAGCAACAACGTAAAATACAACCGTCACACCGGTAACTACGTGCTGCTTGATTTTGGCCTGGCCATTCTTTCCGATGAAGAGCGACGCACATCACTACGGCACGCCGGTGCCATTGAATTTATGGCGCCCGAGCAAAACGAGGGGCGCATGTTCTTTCAAACCGATGTGTACAGTTTTGGCATTGTACTTTACGAATTGCTTGCGGGCAAAGTGCCTTTCCCGCTTGATGGCAACAGCGAAACGGCCCGCAACCGCGTGATGGTTGCCCACATGGAAACACCGCCACCAGACTTGCTGTCGCTGCGGGCTGCCGCCCTGCCAGCTGACTGGCCGGAAAATAAAAAAGCACTGGAAATGCAGGTGCCGGAGTGGTTGCTGAAACTGGTGTACCGATGCCTGGAAAAAAAGCCGGAAGACCGTTTTACTAACGGTATTGAGCTGCATGAATTTATTTGCCAGCATCACCTGTATACCGCCGAAGTTGCCGGCATTGTGCAAAACGAAGACAACAAATGGCAGGCGGTAATTGCTGAAAAAGACTACGAACTGCAGGACCTGAAAGCCATCGTTTCCAGGCAGGATAAAGAGCTGCAGATGATGCGGCAAAAAAGTTTTCAGCCGCAGACGGAGCCTGTGGAAATAAAAAGAGGCGTTTCGCGATCGGCTTTTAATGCGGTGTTGCTGCTGCTCTTTGTAGTGGGTGCGCTTGCTGTGTACGGACTCTTCTTTAACCGTCCCGTTGTTGGTGGTGTTACCACGGGATCGCTTTCAAAAAAATCTGCGACTTCAGGCAACGACTCGGAAACCGAAAACCGCATTTCTGAAAACAGTGGTGCAGCAAAACAGCCGGAAGAAAAAAAGGACAAGCCCGTCGCAACAAAAGAAACATCACCACTCACTAAAAAAGAAATTGCTGTTGGCGAAACCGGTGTAAAAACGGAACAAACTTCCGCACAAAAAGATTCCGCTTCTTCACCCAATACCGATAGAGCCGAAGACAATGAGACGGCAACCGAGGACGAAGCGGAAGATCCGGTAAAAGCGCCGGTGAAAAAAACGGATCATTACAAAGTTCGTGACAAGGCTTATTTCCACAATGAACCGGATGCTGCCACCAAACGCAGGGCCTTTATCATTCATTGGAATGATGCGATCCTGGTTCCACAGGATGAGAAAAACGGCTTTATCTATGTTGTATTTACCAACCACCTGGGCCAGGTAAGCCGCGGTTGGCTGTCAAAAAATGACCTGGAAAAAGTCAATTGATGGCTATTCTTTTCCTGCAGTGCTTGTTAATTCCACTGCCTGTTTCCGTGCGGTATGCCCCTGCGTCTTAAATTTACGCAATGGCAAAAGTGTTTACCATAACGGAAGGCCTGGAAAATATGGGTGCCCTCAAAACCGGGGGGCAGGGTTCTGTATACAAAGCAAGGCGAACAGGAGAGATCATCACCGCAGTAAAGCTGCTGCCCACACCAATCTACAGCGAAAGCGAACAGGATAAGAATTTTATATCGTTTCAGAACGAAGTAAAAAAGCTAAAAAAAGTAAACGAGGAGCCCAATCCCAACGTGGTGAAGATCCTCAACTATGGCGTCACGGATTCAGGTTCATTTCCCTTTATCGAAATGGAGTTTATTGAAGGTCCCGACCTGGAAGAACTGCTCAAAGCACCCAATGAACCCATTTTCACCATCAAGGAAACCCTTCGTCTTGCCGAGCATCTTTCGCATGCGCTGGCGCATTGTCACAAAGTGGATGTAAAGCATGGCGATATCAAAAGCAACAATGTAAAATACAACCGTCATACCGGTAACTACGTGCTGCTTGATTTTGGCCTTGCGGTCATGAGTGACGAGCAGCGACGTACATCACTACGGCACGCCGGTGCCATCGAGTTTATGGCACCGGAACAAAGCGAAGGGCAATTGCTGTTTCAAACCGATGTGTATGGTTTTGGTGTGATCCTTTTTGAATTGCTGGCCGGGCAGGTACCGTTTCCGTTGAAGGATGGCAGCGAATCGGCAAGGAACATGGTGATGCTGGCCCATTTGGAGGCCACGCCGCCCGACCTGAAAGAACTGCGGCGGCAAAACCTTCCTGATGCCTGGAGCGCCGATAAAAAAGAAAAAGAGCTGCAGGTGCCGGAATGGCTGCTGAGCCTTATTTACCGCTGCCTGCGCAAAAAACCCGAGGAGCGATTTGCCAACGGGAACGAGTTGTACAATTTTATCGTGTCGAGCAGCGTGGCTGTGCAGCGGGCCGAGATCCTTTCTGATCACAACCCTTGGCAGTACCAGGCTGAAAAACTGTTAAAAGAAAAGCAGCAGTTGCAGCAGCAACTGGCGCAAAAAGATGCGGAGTTGCAGCGCTTGCGGTCACAGCCCGTGCTGGATGGCCCCGAACGCATTCCCGGCCAGGATGATTACAGGGGCAACCGCAAAAAAAACACAGCGTGGATCGCGGCTTTCCTGGTGACCTTGCTGGTGGCCAGCGGTTTGGCTTATGCGCTGATTGCATCTTCGAAGGAGGAGAAAAAACCGCAGCAGCAAACTGAAACACCGGTGACCGCTATTCAGCCGCCACGGCAAACATCACCAATGGGCGTTTACCGGGTAACGGCTGCCAAAACATTTTTTCATAACAAGCCGGAACCCAGTACACGCCGCAATGCGTTTTTATCAAAAGGCGACCCGATTACTGCACTTGACGAGCAGGCGGGCTTTGTGTACACCGAGTTTACCAATAGCCGCGGACAAACCTCAAAGGGTTGGCTGCGACTGGACAACCTGCAAACGCAGGATGAATGGGATGCACAGAAGTTGCAGGAGCAGAACCGTCCGCCCACCCAGGAAGAAATCAGGACGCAACTTACCATGGCAACCGGTTACCTGCGGACAAATCAACTGGAAGAAGCACTTACCATCTATAATTTTCTTACGCCGTTTGATGTGCCCGAAGCTTTGTACCAGGCAGGAAATTTAGCCTTGCAGGCTAAAAATAGCGCCATCAATTGCACCGAAGGCCTGCGTATGGTCAACCGGGCCAGCGACCTAGGTTACCTGCCGGCCAAACGTACACTTGGTGTGTTGCACCTCTTTGCCGAAAACCCGGCCTGGCTGCAGATAAATGGCTACAACCAGTGCGTTTACAACAAAGACATTGGCAAGGCCCGGCAGTTGCTGACGCAGGCAGCCAACGGCGGTGACACCACAGCCCGCCAGCTACTGGATGAATTAAACCTTAGTAATCCACCCGAATAAGGTGGGTGGAACAGCGTTTGAATGGATACAAGCATGAACAAGTTGCTCACTGTACTCGTTTCCTTTACTCTACTGGTTGCCTGCAACCAGCAAGCCGGTCAAAGCAAGGTGGTAGAAAAGGATTCTGTAGCGCCGCGATACTTTTATTTTCCCAAAGCCAATGTATACATTGATTCTGCCAATAACCAGTTTCTTTTTTTAGCTACGGATGGAAAAACCTGGCAAACCGCGGAACAGATCCCGGCTGCCATGCAGGGCCTGATGGATAAAAATGTTTACATCGAAAACCCTTCGCAGCCTGTTTGGCAGGACAATGAATCGCACCGACTGGTATATTCGGCCCTGCTTTATGCCACGGCCAATGACACCACGAAAAAGGTAGCGCCAAAGCCAACCGTCAGTGCCCAGAAACCGGTAAAAGACACCGTGGAAGCCGAAAAAGAACGCAAGGGCATCGGCAAATTCTTCAATAAGATCTTCGGCAAGAAAAAGAATAAGCACAAGGCTGAAGAAGAGCCAAAAGATCAGCAAGAATAGCTGCCTTTGTCCTTTTTTAGTGGATACTGTTGCTGCATAACTGTTGACAGTCCGCGCAGCATTCGCACTACTTCAAATTCAATTTTAGGTTAGTACAAAACGTTAGTGCAACTTAATTATTGGCACGCAGGTATTGCACTGGCCAGGCAAATTCATCACCCAGTTCTTTTGCTGCCTGAAGGGGGAAGTAAGGATTGCGGAGCAATTCCCTTCCTAAGAAGATGAGATCAGCTTCGTCTTTTTGCAAAATATCTTCCGCCTGCTGTGCCGTTGTGATCAAACCCACCGCACCGGTCATAATGCCTGTTTGTTTTTTGATCTGCGCAGCAAAATTGGCCTGGTAGAGCGGGCCAACCGCAATGCGGGCAACGCTGCTATTGCCACCGCTGGAGCAATCAACCAGGTGTACATTGGCCCCTTTTAGCACCGAACAAAGTTTTACCGAATCTTCAATCGTCCAGCCGCCTTCGGCCCAATCAGAAGCCGAGATACGAACAAAGAGGGGGAGGTCTTTCGGCAATACATCCTGTACAATAGCAACGATCTCCAGCAAAAGCCGGATACGGTTGTCAAAGCTGCCGCCGTATTGGTCGGTGCGCTGGTTGCTTAAGGGTGAATAAAATTCGTGCAACAAATAGCCATGCGCCGCATGGATCTCGATGACCTCGAAACCGGCTTCCAGTGCCCGCTTTGTTGCCGCACGAAAATCATCTTTTAATTTTTGAATGCCGGCATCATCCAGCGCAAGTGGTGTGTGCATCCCATCCTTAAACGGAATGGCGCTGGGGCCAACCGTTTGCCAGGCGCCTTCCTCCGGTGCCAGCGAGTGTCCGCCTTTCCACGGCGAATGCGTGCTTGCCTTGCGTCCGGCATGTGCCAATTGAATACCGGCGACAGCGACTTGCGATTTCAGAAAGCTTGTGATGCGTTTCAGGAAAGGAATATGTGCTTCATCCCAGATGCCAAGGTCGTCGGGAGTGATCCTGCCTTCGGGAGATACGGCCGTTGCCTCGGTAATGATCAGGCCTGCGCCGCCCACCGCCCTTGTTCCCAGGTGCACCAGGTGCCAGTCGTTGGCAAAGCCATCGACACTGCTATATTCGCACATGGGTGAAACGGTTATCCGGTTGCGGAGAGTGATCGATCCAATTGTAAGGGGTTCAAATAATTTCGCCATGACAAAGAAGTTGTTGCAAAGTTCTTTCCAGAAAAATGAGCGAAGGGATAATTTAAGACTTGCTCCAAAAAAAAGAGACGTTGTAAGAACAAAGCAATGCAGGATAATTCACATTGACTCCTTGTGCTTTTTCATTCTTCGAAGGAGTGAGGTTAACTTTTTTCAATCAATTCATTTCTATTTTCCTGTCGTAATAAAGAGCAGTTTGATTGAGATAAGTTGTTAAGACCGTCCAACTGCTTAGGCCAGGAGCGATCGTTTACAAGTCGGGAACGGAAAAAGATGTTTGAATCGATAGCGGTTATTTTTCGGCAACGCCAAAAAAATTGACCCTGTAAAGAGTCAATTTTTTTGCGAATAAAAAACACATCTGCAAGGTGTGTTTCTCTTTTTAGCCGATCGCTACCCTGCAGATCATCACGCCATCTGCGAAGCAGCATGCTTGCGAAAAGCCAGGCCAGTTTCTTTTTTAGATGTGCCGGCAAAAAGTTGTTCGGTAGCAAAGCCGGTCTTTTCGCCTTTTTCATTTAAGCTGATGTCAAGCTTGCCCAGCATGCTGCCTTCTTTGCCCGCATGGGTCAGCACCACATCGTGGCCGCAACTATTCTTAATGACATGTGTGTTGTAAGTAAACCGCTCATCCTGCGCTGAGATCACAACATCGATATGAGCGGATGCCGCGGCTAAGCTGAAATTGTCCCATCCAGTTTTGCTGTTCTTCAAAAGCAAATGCGAAAGCAATACTACCAACTGGCATTGGTGTACTTGCTTCAGCCTTTCGGCACGGCCGTTTACGTCGACCAATACTTTCCGAAAAGAACCTACGCCCATTTCCTCTTTTCCACCCACGCCAATCACACCAATGCGCAGGCTTCCTTTGCGGAGAATGCGGTCGCCGGTAAGCGATTCAGTTGCCCGGTGGTTAGCGGCAACAGCAGACAAGTGGCTGCGGTCTGCCAGCTTTGCAAAATAGTCGGGCCCGTGTTGCATGTCGGAAGTTCCCGGTGTGATCAGATCATAACCGGTGGCCTTCATGACCTTATAAAAATGTAAGTCTTCAATTGATTTTGCGGTGCCGTTTTGCAGGATGTTGCCGGAGTCAAGCAACAAAACATTTTTTGCGGAACGCCGAACTTCTTTTACCAAATCAGTTACGGCATTGATACCCCCTGTTGCATCGCCGATATTTCCGTTAAAACCATTAGTGTATAAAATAGTGAGCGTATTCTGTTGCTGTGAATCAGTAGCCGTTCCGGCGATTGCCTGCAGGGGCTTTAGAAAACCAACAGCACCAAGTGTCAGGGAAGATTGGGTGAGAAACTTTCTACGGGTAGGCATGACTGTTTTTCGCTTGATTGGATTGAAAATTGAATTCGGGCACAATGATAATTTTTCCTTTCGAGGAAAACGAATGAATTGACTTCTTTTCAAAAAAAAGAAATTAGCAGTTGGATTTACCGGATTAGTTTTCTTTTTTTGTGCCCGTTTCACCAATACTTTAAAAAACCAATTACCGCTTATGGCCGAGCCTTTTTTATCCGAGATCAGGCTTTTCTCTTTCAACTTTCCACCGAAAGGCTGGGCACTTTGCAACGGGCAATTTCTTCCCATCAATCAAAACCAGGCGCTGTTTGCTTTGCTGGGCACCACGTACGGCGGCAACGGGCAAACCAACTTTGCCCTGCCTAATTTCCGGGGAAAGGCACCCATTCATTTTGGTACCGGGCATACCCTTGGCGAAACAGGAGGGCAGGAGGCGCAAACCATTACGATGCAGCAAATGCCGACGCATACACACCGTGTTACAGCCACCAGCAACCCGGCAACAACCACCAATCCCAGTGGTAACATGCTGGCCGACACCAAGCCGTCAGAATTGTATCATCCAACAGACGGCCAGGTAGCCATGGGACCTACTATGGTAACGAATATTGGCGGCAGCCAG
This sequence comes from Flavisolibacter longurius, assembly GCA_013327885.1. Classification (GTDB taxonomy): domain Bacteria; phylum Bacteroidota; class Bacteroidia; order Chitinophagales; family Chitinophagaceae; genus Flavisolibacter. The sequence goes on from JABUMY010000019.1 coordinate 109,413, forward strand.
CCGCACCAAAACATGCAGCCCTTTTTGGCTTTAAATTTTTGCATTGCCCTGCAAGGCATTTTTCCCAGTCCAAATTAAATTTCAAGACCTATGGCACAACCTTATGTAGGCGAGATCCGGATGTTTGCCGGCAACTTTGCCCCAGCCGGCTGGATGTTTTGCGACGGGCAGCTTTTGCCCATTTCAGAAAACGAGACGTTATTCCAGTTGATCGGCACCACTTATGGCGGCGACGGGGAAGAGACCTTTGCCCTCCCCAACCTGCAAAGCCGCGTTCCCATTCATTTTGGCACCTCCAACCAGTCGGGCTATAACTATCAATTGGCTGAAACAGGCGGGGTTGAAGAAGTCACACTATCCACGCAGCAGATACCGTCACACTCACATGTGGCTATCGGCAGTTCGGGTACCGGCAGCAGTTCTGTGCCCGCAAACGGTCTGTTTGCCAGCAGCACTTCCAAGGCTGTGTATAAAAGTGGCGCCTCCCCGGTAAACATGCACCCGAACACCCTTACACCGGCCGGTGGCTCACAACCGCATACCAACATGCAGCCTTTCCTCTGCATTCATTTTATCATCTCACTCTTTGGCATTTTTCCAAGTCAAACCTGATTTTTATGGCAGATCCTTTTGTAGCTGAAATACGCATTTTCCCTTTCAACTTTGCTCCCAGAGGCTGGGCCTTTTGTAACGGGCAGATTTTACCGCTTTCACAAAACACCGCACTGTTTGCTTTGCTGGGAACCACTTATGGCGGCGATGGGAAAAGCAACTTTGCCCTGCCGGACCTGCAAGGCAACGTTCCCATGCATCCCGGTCAGGGGCAAGGGTTAAGCCTGCGTGACCTTGGTGAAACAGGCGGATCCGAAACGGTAACCCTGTTAGAATCGGAAATGCCGGTGCACACACATAACCTGGTGGCATCTGGCCAGGTGGCTTTATCAAATAACCCTTCGGGCAATTTGCCGGCAAGGGCCACCATTTATACCGATAACACATCGGCGCAGGTGCAGATGGCGCCTACAGCCCTGGCACCGGCAGGCGGCAGCCTTCCGCACAACAACATGATGCCTTACCTGACCGTCAATTTTTGTATTGCCTTACAGGGCGTTTTTCCGCCACGCTGGTAAAAAGCTGTACAAATTTGCTATTTCCGCTACGCCATAAGGCCCTTTCCCTTCGCAGCATTACAGATGCTGACAGCAACTTGCTGTTTGCGATCTATGCCAGTACAAGGGAGATTGAAATGCAGCGGGTGCCATATTGGACCGATGGACAAAAAAAGGAGTTTCTTTTGCAACAGTTCAACGCACAGCATAACTGGTACCAACAACAATACATAGGTGCTTATTTTTTTGTGATTGAAGCAAATGGCGAACCGGCCGGCCGGCTATACCTGGCACCGGCTTTTAGCGATGGCTCTGTGCGTATCATCGATATTGCCCTGTTATCTGCCTACCGCAACAAGGGCTACGGCGAAAGCATCCTTCGTGATGTGATGGCTTTTGCAAAAGAAAATGGAAGGACTGTCACCATTCATGTGGAGAGCTTCAACCCGGCAAAACAGCTTTACCAGCGATTAGGCTTTGCACTGGCAGACCAAAAAAACGATGTGTACCACCTCTACCGCTGGCAAGCAGACGAAACAAAACACTTACCTAACGACGTTCAATACACGTAACAATGGCCGATGAACTTTCAACCCTGGCAGCAGCCGATTTTGCACCTTATTTGAACCAGGGCTTTACAGTGCGGTTCGAACCCGGTGCAGAACTCCGAGCCCAATTAGTAGAGGTGAGAGAAACCGAAAATTATTCGCCGGCTCCGCGTAAGCCTTTTTTTATTGTGCTGCGCACCGAACAAAAAGACCGTTTTTACCCGCAGGGTATCTATACCATTATTCATCCTGATAAAGGCGAAATAAGCCTGTTTCTTGTGCCGCTGGGTGCCGACAGCCAGGGCATGCAATACGAAGCCGTTTTTTCCTGATTACACCGAAACCAGATAACCGCCAAAACCGACAACATGAAGATTTTTTACCGGACCCTATTTGTTGCAGCTATTTCCAGTACCGCTTTTTTGGTATGGGGAAAAAAGAATGTTTTTTCAGGTGATGCACCTTCGGAAGAAGTAAAGAAGGAAGCGACAGAAGAAAATACGGCAGCAGGAAGCCGTAAGGTTGTTTACCAAAAAAACGACACAACGCCAAAGAACAACCTGCGAACAGCTGCAACAGCTTCGGTAGCGGTAACAAAAACGGTTGATAAAACAACGGCAAAACCGGGTGATACGCTTTTGTATTCGGTATCGGTAAACAATACTGGCAGCGAAACGGCAACTGGCGTGACGCTTACTGATAATGTAGATGCCAATACAACTGCTATTCCCGATTCGCTTTGGTATTCTCCCATTGCACTTGAAGATGTTTATACCAGCATCGGCAACGTGGGTATAACAGTTCCGGCAGCTGAAGGTGTGTTGAAAAACGACCAACGCGGCATTCCGCAAGCCACCTTAAAAACGTTTAGCCGCACCAATGCAAGAGGAAGCTTTGTAACACTAAATGCCGATGGCAGCTTTGATTATACGCCGGCTGCCGGATTTGTGGGCACCGATACCATTCAATATATTTTAGAGAACAGCATTGGGTCGGATGTGGGAGTGATCAGCATTACGATTGCGAATGCCATTTGGTTTATCAATAACAGTTCGGCAGCAGCCGCCGAAAAGGGAACGCTGACAGAGCCATTCAAAAGTATCGCCAACTTCCAGGCGGTGAACAACGGTTCCGGTAACAATCCCAAACCGGGACAAACGATATTCATTCACGAAAGCAGCACAGCTTACAGCGGCAGCCTTACCTTGCTGAACGGGCAAAAATTGATTGGCCAGGATGCCTCCACAACCATTACAGGCATTGCTGGCATCACGCTTCCCACGTATAGCAAAGCATTACCGGAGCTGGCGCCAGTTAACGGCACGTTCGTAAACCTTACGTCAACAGGCAATACCATCACACTCGCCAGCGCCGGCACCAACTCCCTTATCCGTGGCCTTTCACTTGGCAATAAAACCGGCGTTGGTATAACCGGTAGCAATTTTGGTACACTAAACATTGCGGAAACAAACATCACCGGCACGGGGCAGGCTCTTTCGCTATCCAACGGTACCATTGCGGCACCTGGCGCTTTGGGCCATCATTTCCAGACCTTGAGTTCCTCTTCGGGTTCCTACGGTGTAAGCCTGACCAATGTTTCCGGTTCGCTGCAAGTGGCACAAGCCAGCAGCGCCATTGCCAACAGTACCACCACTGCTTTTTATGTTTCTGGCGGAAGCATCTCCGTGCAATACCCCGGAACCATTGGTGGTGTGCGGCCTGTTGACATTCGCAATACAACCAACAGCACGTTTGCTTTTTCGGGCAATATTAGTTCCACCAGTTCCGGCATCAGCCTTTCCGGCAATACAAACGGCACCATTACATTTAGCGGCGCTGCCAAAACATTAAATACTGCTGCCAATCATGCGGTGGACATAGCTGCAAACTCAGGTACAACTGTCAATTTCACCGGTGGCAATCTTGTTATCAATACCACAACAGGCAGTGGCATCCGGTCGATCGGTGCTTTGTCAGCGCTTACCGTAACCGGAACAGGGAATACCATCACGGTTGCCGGTCCGTCTGCCTATACGGGTGGCATGGCGCTGAACATCAGCGGGGCAACCATCGGCGCCAGTGGGCTGACTTTTCAGTCCATCGCCGCCAGCAATGCACAAAAAGGAATTTACCTGAACCAGACCGGAAGCCTGGGCGGACTAACGGTTACGGGTACCGGAACAGCAGCATCCGGTGGCATTATTCAGAATACGGCCCTTGCCGGGATAGAGGTGACGAGTGCCACCAGCTTAAGCCTTACCAACGTCAATGTTGTTAATACCAACCGCGACAAAACAGCGCCGGGCGGCCTGGTGGTCACCGACCTGGTAGGAACCAGCCGGCTGGAAAATTGTAATATTACCAACTCGGGTGTACGCAATGGCTACATCATCAATGGCAGCGGTACGTCAACCTTACGGGTATTGAATTGTGATTTTGGATTTAGCACGGCTACGGTTGCCAATGACCTGCGCCAGGACTGTTTTGAAATGCGGGCACGCAACAATGCAAATGCCACCGTCATTCTCACCAACAGCCAGTTCAGAAGGGCGGGTACGAAAGGCATCCAGTTGTTTGCCGAGAATACAGCTACAATGACAACGGCCATTACCAATTGTACGGTGGACCGTGTAGGCGGACAAATGGCAGGGGTGGAAGTTGGTGCCAGTCAAAGTGCCGTCATGAAAGCCAATATCGATGGTAACCCGGTTATCAACGCCACCAACGAAGCAGCTATCAATGTTTATGCGGGTGGAACCACGGCCTCACGTACGGAAGCAACGGTTCGCAACAACACAAGTCTCTCAGGGAATGGTAATATAAATGCATTCATCGATCCGGTTGTGCAGGCTTTTTCCAATGGCGATGCAAAAGCAACAGTGCTTGTCCAAAATAATGTGATCACCAATCCCGATGGCCAGGCTATTTTAACAAGAACAACGGAAGGAACCGGAACAATGGACGCCACCGTTAACAACAATACCATTACCATTCCGGCAAACGGGCTTGATGGCATTGAAGTAAGAGCCGGCGCTGACATTACTAACACAACAAACCGCAACTGTTCTTACGTACATGATAACATCGTTACCAACAACGGAACACAGGGCGGATCGTCGTTTTATGTGCAGGCGGTAACACCAGGAACGGTTATTCAATTAAAGCAAAAAAGTGGTGCTAATGTAAATACTGTTGCCAGTTTATGGACGGCCAACACCAACACCGGAATGGTTGCCCGCTCATTTGTTGAACCAGGCGCCAGCATCCAGATCGGTACCGGCTTTACCTGTTTAACACCTACCAACACCACCGCACCGACCCAGGTAGTGGAAACACCGATTGAGTTTGCCACTCCTGTTGGTTCCGACAGCACTGCCAGTCAAAAGAAAGGTGAAGGCGCTGGCGTTGATAGTTCCTTCGCAAGCAATCCTGCAGAAAATGCAGGCGCACCGGTAACGGCAAAAATGGCCGGTACGTTATCGGGAGAAACGGTTACTGTTTCCAACATCACACTGCCCGCCGGAAAAATTTTGAAAGTGCAGTTCAAGGTGCGTGTCAATACACCATTCCCCGAAAACATTTGCAGCGTCATCAATAAAGCCAGCGTAAGCGGCAGCAATGTTTCGGCTACCGAAAGCAATATGGTAACGACAAATATTTTAGTGGTGCCGGTGATCACCACCTGCCAGCCGGATATTTCGGTTACATCAGCAACATGCTCGTCCAGTCAATCGTTTGGCATTACGGCTTCCGGTTGCCCGGCTCCGGTGTATACGTACAAGCTTTCCAACGGCGATGCCATTACATCACCTTACAATTTTCCTGTGGGTACCAGCACCGTGCAGGCCATTGCTACCAATGTTGCCGGTGCCGATACCTGCACCTTTGTCGTTACGGTAACAGGTACCAACGCTACCTGGACTGGTGTGACCAGTACGGATTGGGCCACGGCTTCGAACTGGAGTTGCGGTGCGGTGCCGGACATTACAACGGATGTTACCATCCAGGCAGGAGCACCCAATATGCCTGTTATCACCGGCAATGGCGGTGCAAAAGATATTACGCTGGGAGCGGGGGCTTCGCTGGCAGTCGCCAACAATGCTACCCTTGAAGTGAAAGGTAATTTTACCAATGCAGGCACGCTATCCGCAAACGGAACAGTGCTGTTTACAGCAGAGGGCAACCAGCAGATACCGGCTGCAACGTTCAACAGGCTTACGCTTGATGGCAGTGGCGTAAAAACCGTTTCCGGTAATGTGGTTATCAATGGCCGTCTCTCATTTGCTGACGGTATGCTGGCAACCGGCGCCAACATTTTGACACTCGGCGCTTCGGCTGACATTACCGGGGCTAGTGCGACTTCCTTTATCATTACCGGCAACACCGGTTCGGTGAAAAAGCTGGCTCTTGGCACCGGCGGTTCAAGAAGTGATTTTGTTTTCCCTGTTGGTGTTTCAGCCTCATCCTACACACCGGCAACAGTAAGCAATACCGGTACTGTGGACAACTTTACCATTCGCCTGCTGGATAATGTGTATAGTTCTTATACCGGCAACACGCCGAACGGTGCAGCCATCAACTCGATGGTTGTTAACAGGACCTGGTTTGTAGAGGAAGATGTGCAGGGGGGCGCTGTTGTAACGCTGACGCTGCAATGGAATACTGCAGAAGAAACGCCGCTTTTTGTCCGTGGTATGAGCTATGTGGCCCATAACACAGGGAGTGCCTGGCTGGCAGGTCCTACAGCCAATGCATCGGCAGGTTCGGAAGCTGCATCGTACACCCGTACATGGGCTGGCCTTACTTATTTCTCGCCCTTTGGTGTAGGAAGCGCAGGCAGTGCATTGCCGGTGCAACTCATTTCCTTTAAAGGTTACCCGCAGGGCAATGGCAATAAGCTGGATTGGACGGCTAGCCAGGAACAGTTGCAGCGTTACGAGATCGAACGCTCGGGTTCACAAACAGGGTTTGTTACCATAGGCGAGGTTAGGGCCCTGGGCGGAACAGCAACACTTTCGTACAATTGGGTGGATGCTTCACCGCTGGCAGGTGATAACTTCTACCGCTTGCGGATGATTCACCCAGACGGCAAGGCCACGTACAGTGATGTGGTAAGCATCAACCGCGGAAGTGGTGTGCCTTCTGTATCGGTATATCCAACGCCGGTTGTTGGAACAACACTCTATTTGCAGCTCAACCACCTGGAAAGGGGATCCTACACAATGACGCTGTATAGCGGCGCCGGCCAGGCTGTTTTCACCCGTACGGTGCAACACAACGGTGGCTTTTCCCTGGAACAATTGCAGCTTCCCGCAACCCTTGCCAAAGGCGCTTATTCGTTGCAGCTTACCAAAGGAGACCAGCGCTTCAATAACGCCATCATCATTCAATAAAACAACTTTCATTACTAAAAAGAGCCCTGCTTGCAGGGCTCTTTTTAGTTGGCTAAAAGCGAAAATTATACGGTGAGTGACGAGTGGTCTGTGGTAAGAAAATAGCATACATCTCAATCAGAAGTTTCATCCAATACCAAAGTGCAGTCTCTACCGCTTTGCATCGCAATCAACTTCGTCCTGCAGTAACCCGTTCTTTAAAAAAGAAGGAAAAGATTGTTGTATAAACCTCCCAACCCCTAACCCCAAACCGTCAATACAACTCTTTATTCTCCCGCTTTTCCCATTCATCAAACACCTTGATCGCTTCTTCGCGGTAGAGAGGTTGAATGGGTATCTTCCGGTTTTCCGGGCTGCTGCAAACTTCTTCGTAGATCATAGAATCATCAAAGCCGATTTTTGCAGCGTCCTGACGGGTGTTGGCGTAATAGATCTTTTTGGGCCGGGCCCAGTAAAGGGCACCCAGGCACATGGGACAGGGTTCGCAACTGGTGAAAACCTCGCAGTCGTCGAGCTGGTGTTGCCCCAGGGTTTGGCAGGCATCGCGAATGGCCACCACTTCTGCATGCGCGGTGGGATCGTTTTGCAGGAGCACCTTGTTGTTGCCCCGGCCAACGATGGCATCATCTTTCACGATTACGCATCCAAATGGCCCGCCTTCGTTGTTTTCGCTGCCCTGGCGGGAGAGTTCAATCGCTGCCTGCATAAATTTTTCTTCACGTGTCATAACAAAATTTCTATTGTTGAAAATTACAACGTTTTGTGGCGATGCTATGATCTCTGCTGTCAAACCGGCCGTGGGCTTGCCTGTCATGTTCAAACAGCCTGCTTGAAAAAAGGATGCAAGCCCCGCTTCTTTTTTGCCGGCAAGTGCCCCGGTCATAAATTTGAGCATCTTGAACCATCATCTTACCGAAGAACAACAAAAAAGTTTAGCCACGCTGCAACAGGCGCTGGAAGGAGAGCTTTTCTACGACGATACCATGCGCCTGCTTTATGCTACGGATGCTTCGGCTTACCGTGAGTTGCCGCTGGCTGTCGCCATTCCCAAAACCGAGAACGACCTGAAAAGGCTGATCCGCTTTGCCCGGGAAGAAAAAACGTCGCTGATTCCCCGGACCGCCGGCACATCGCTTGCCGGGCAGGTTGTAGGGAAGGGAATCGTTGTGGATGTGTCGAAGCATTTCACCGAGATCCTTGAATTGAACAAAGAAGAAAGATGGGTAAGGGTGCAACCCGGCGTGATCCGTGATGAACTGAATATTTTTTTGCGGCCGCACGGTTTGTTGTTTGGTCCTGAAACTTCTACGGCCAACCGGGCTATGATCGGCGGCATGGTGGGCAATAATTCCTGCGGCTCTAATTCGGTCGTGTACCGAAGCACCCGCGAGCATTTGCTCGAAGTAAAAGCGCTGTTAAGCGATGGCTCGGAAGCGGAATTCAAAGCGCTAAGCCTTGACGAATTTCACCAAAAATGTGAAGGCGAAACGCTGGAAGCAAAGATTTATAAATCGGTTCGGTCGCTGCTTGGCAATTACGACAACGCGGAAGAGATAAAAAGAGAATTTCCTAAAAAATCGATTGAGCGGCGCAACACAGGTTATGCCGTTGACCTATTGCTGGAAACAGCGCCGTTTACCGCTGGTGGTCCTGATTTTAATTTTTGTTCCCTTATTGCCGGGTCAGAAGGAACGCTGGCTTTTATTACCGAGATAAAGCTGAACGTGGTGCCGCTGCCGCCTAAAGAGGTGGGACTGCTTTGCGTGCATTTCAATAACATCGACGAATCCCTGCACGCTAACCTCATTGCCTTGAAATACGGTCCGAGCGCCAGTGAGCTGATCGACCACTTTATCCTCGAATGCACCAAGGACAATATCGAGCAACGCAAGAACCGCTTTTTTGTACAGGGTGATCCCGGCGCTATCCTGGTTGTGGAATTTACCCGGGAGACAAGGGAAGAAATAACAGCGATTGCAAATAGGGTGGAAGAAGAAATGCGAGCGGCTGGCCTGGGCTATCATTTTCCGCTCCTGTTTGGCGACGATACCAAAAAAATATGGACACTGCGCAAAGCTGGCCTGGGCTTGCTAAGCAACCTGCCTGGTGATGAAAAAGCGGTTCCCGTGATTGAAGACACGGCCGTGGACGTGGAAGACCTGCCGGCTTACATCCGTGAGTTCAACGAGATCCTGAAAAAGCACAACCTGTATTCGGTGCACTATGCGCATGCCGGCTCGGGTGAGTTGCACTTGCGACCTATCATCAATTTAAAAATGGAAGAGGGCAATCGCTTGTTCCGGGTGATTGCAGAAGAAATTGCCGTGCTGGTAAAAAAATACAAAGGCTCTCTCAGCGGTGAGCATGGCGATGGTCGGCTGCGCGGCGAGTTTATCCGGCAGATGGTAGGAGAGAAGGCCTATGAACTCCTGAAAAAGATCAAGACCACCTGGGACCCGGATAATATTTTCAACCCGAACAAGATCGTGGATACGCCGTCGATGAACGACATGCTGCGGTACACACCGGGACAGGTCACACCAAATTTTAAAACCGTTTTCCGGTTTCACAACCAGGATATTTTGCAGCACGCCGAGCAATGCAACGGCTCCGGCGACTGCCGCAAATCGCAGCTTTCGGGTGGCACCATGTGTCCATCGTTCATGGCTACACGTGATGAGAGAGACACGACAAGGGCACGTGCCAACATCCTGCGTGAAATGCTGACCAATAGCACAAAGGCCAACCGCTTCGACCACAAAGAAATCTTGGACGTGATGGACCTTTGTATCAGTTGCAAAGGCTGTAAATCGGAGTGTCCATCCAATGTGGATATGGCCAAGCTGAAAGCCGAGTTCCTCCAGCAGTATTACGATGCCAACGGGGTCCCTTTCCGTTCGCGGCTGATCGCCAATTTCAGTAATTCGTCAAAGTTGGGTGCGCTGGTGCCTTCGCTTTACAATTTCGCCATGACAACTCCCGGCGTCAGCACCCTGGTAAAAAAAGTTTCGGGTTTTGCCGAAAAGCGGTCCATGCCAACGCTTTACAAAACCACCTTGCGCAACTGGTGGAAGAAACACCGGTCGCAACCGGCAAGGAACAACCAGCAAGTGACAAAAAGAAAGGTCTACCTGTTCTGTGATGAGTTCACCAATTTTAACGATACGGAGATCGGCATCAAAACAATTTTGCTCCTGGAAAAACTAGGCTATGAAGTGGCGATTCCCGAACACGAAGAAAGTGGCCGTGCCTGGCTGTCGAAAGGATTGGTAAGGGCAGCGAAAAAGATTGCCAATAGAAACATCGAGGCCCTTTCGCCTTTGGTAAGCAGCGAAACACCGCTGATTGGTATTGAGCCTTCGGCAATCCTGACCTTCCGCGATGAATACATTGATTTGGCTGAAGATGACAAGCTGGGAAAGGCCCGCAACCTTGCCAAAAATACCTGGCTGATCGACGAATTCCTGGCGCAGGAAATGGAAAGCGGCGCCATTGATGCTGCTCTTTTTACTTCGGCAACAAAGCGTATCAAGCTGCACGGGCATTGCCAGCAGAAAGCCATGTCTTCCGTATTGCCTTCGGTGAAGCTTTTGTCTTTCCCCGCCAACTATTCTGTCGAGGTCATTCCTTCGGGTTGCTGTGGTATGGCGGGTTCGTTCGGCTACGAAAAAGAGCATTATGATATTTCGATGAAAATAGGGGAGTTGGTTCTGCTGCCGGCAGTAAGGGCCAGCGCGGCTGATGTTATTATTGCGGCGCCGGGGACGAGTTGTCGGCACCAGATCAAGGATGGGGCGGGGCGGAAGGCGCTGCATCCGGTGGAGGTGCTGTATGAAGCGTTGGGGGAGAAGTAGTATTGTAGGGTTGCTTTTCGATTTGGCCTTTCTTTTCTGTAGGCCGTTTTCCACCTTTTCTCTCCCGAAAAGGTGGAGCCAAAAGTTCAAGCCAAATCCAACGCTCCGCTGGATTTGCCAGGGCCGGCGCACAATAGCCTTTCTTTATTGGTTGAGTGGTTCACTTTGTAAGCATTCTTTCTTTTGCGCTGCATTCTTCACGCTGCGTTGCTTGATACAAATAAAATTACCGGCTGATTAAGCAAGAAACGGCAGGCGCTGTATTGCGCTATTCTTTTCTTAAAGCAAATAGAAACGTTAGAACATGCGCAATAAGGCGCTGAACCAGTGGGCTGGGGGAAATAGAGTAGAGAACCGCTTCCTGCTTTGATGATTTTTACATTTCAAATTGCCCACGGAACGTTTTGAATTGAAAATTGAATCGTGAGAATTAGGCGATGAGATTTGAGTATTGAAAATTATTTTTTGAACATTTACTCCTGCATTCTTTTGAAATGTTGAAATAGCGATGGGAACCTCCATCTTACGCTTACCTAACCTGTCTTCCTTAAACCAACATCCCCTCCTTGGAGAGGCGACCTAACGATTGTTATTGTTGTAATGAGTCGGGGTGGGTTGATAAGGCCCAAAAACACACCTAACCTAAATTCGGAGTCAGAACAAAACCAATAAACATTGAACCCCTTTCGGGGTTCTGGTATCAGCTTCTTCATTCCATCACCGGGTTTCACCCGGCGCTATTCAAATTGAAGCCCATTCAGGCTTCTGTATAAGAGATAAGATGAGGTAACGAACATTTCGTAGAACTAAATTTTTCTTACAATGATGTGATGTTAAGGACAACACTTGTTTCAAGTGAATTGGCGCATGTTTTCCTTTTTCTACATATTCATGTTTTTGCCTCCCACAACTCGTGAACAAGTGAACATGTAAACTTGTAAACTTACAAGGTAGTGATCTTGTAAACGAACCAAGCTACACCTACCGGCATAGCCTTTCAATAATCGCTCTGTGTTCGGGGTAACGCTTTGCTAATTCATCCTTCTTTGCCATTTCAAAATCCCGGAAATCAAAACCCGGCGAAACGGTACAGCCGGCTAGGGTAAATGGTGTGCCGGTTGCCGGTTCGGCTGCAAACCAGGCCCCTGCCGGCATTACCACCTGGAACTGCGCTTCGCCTTTTAGGGTATTGCCCAACGTGAGACACTGGTAGCCGCCCGTTTCCGTAATGACATGCAACCATAGTTCACCACCTGCATAAAAATGCCAGATCTCGTCACTTTTAATGCGGTGAAAAGCAGAAAAATCGCCGCTTTGCAACAGGTAATAAATGGAAGTCGAAAAATGCCGGTCTCCATCGAAAACAGGTGCCAGGCAATCGGCCGCGATCGTTCCGGATGAACGGTATATTTCTTTGTAAAATCCTCCTTCGGGGTGGGGCACCAATTGCAGGTGATGGATAAGCTGTTCTGCGGTCATGGTGCCAAATTACACGGAAAGCGGGCTCCTTTCTTTCTTCTTTTGAAAAAGCAAATATACCCACCCTAAAATGGCGGTAAGTGCACAACCATAAAATACTGGCGGGATCATTTTTAGCTGGTCGCGAAACACCCAGCCGGCGCCCATGGCACCAAGGCCAATGCCAGCTTCCAGCGCAATGTACATGGTAGCCATTCCACGGCCACGGTGGGCATCATCACTCAGGTCGGCTGTCCACGCTGAAAGTGCTGGCGAGAATAAACCCGTTCCCAGTCCGTAAATAAAAGCACCTGTCATTAGCCAGGCAACCGAATTGGCCAGGCCCAGTGCCGCCACCGAAACGGTAATGAGCAACAGGGCGATCTTCAACACATAAACCCGCCCTTTCCGGTCGGACAGCTTGCCTGCAAACAACCGTACCAACAGCGATGCCACGGTGAACACCACGTAAAAAGCACCTTTGTTTTTAACGCCCAGGCTTTCACTCCAGTCGGGGATAAGCGTAAGAATAGCGCCATAGCTGATATAGCCTAAAAACGTAATGAGGGCAGCCGGCCACACCAGGGGTTCAAACACATCCACCCATTTTATTTTTAAATGGCTGACGCGAAACGATTCTGTTTTGGGATGCGTTTCTTTCATATTGAGCAGGATGGCAATAGAGAGCAGCGCAAAAAACGAGGAACAATAAAACAAGGCATCGATGGGAAAGCTACCCGTGATCCATCCACCCAATGCAGGACCAATGGCAAGTCCCGTACTAAAGCAAAGACCATGAATGCCCATGGCCTCACCCCAGCGGTGCGCCGGTATCAGGTCGGCAATATAAGCCGCGGTGGCCGTGGGTTTAAAGCCAGTGGAAAAGCCGTGCAGTAAACGTAAAAGGAGGAATCCTGCAACAGTTGTCAAAAGGGGATAAAGCAGGCTACACACCACGCAAACGAGCGAGCCGATAGCCATTACCGGTACCCGTCCAACCGTATCGGTAAGCTTGCCGCTGAAAGGGCGGGAGAGACCCGCCGTGATGGTGAACAGTCCAATGATGTAACCTTTGTACTCGCCACCGCCCAATCCGCTCAGGTAAGCCGGCAGTTCGGGAATCAGCATGTTAAAGCTGGTAGAGAAGAAAAACGAGCTGGCGCAAAGGAGCCAAAACTTTACGGTATAAATAGAGCTTTTCTGGTAGCGCTGCATGGTAAGAGGCGCAAAGGTAGCGCAGGATAAAGCCGGGGAGGAAGCGAATCGGCGTTTGAAAAAAACGTTACAATGCTTTACAGGAAGAGGTGATAGGATCGCCGTTGTTGTCTTTTTGTGCTTTTTGCCATTCGGCAAGGTTGGTGGTGCAAGGATACTGGATGGAAGCCGGCAAGCCACCGGCATAGGTCATTTCACATTCATAGCACTTGGGTACTTCCTCTTCTTTTGAACAGGCTGTTGCGGCAAACAAAAAAACAAAAACTATTTTTTTCATACGGAAGAAGTACAGAAAAAGGTGGTAATCATCAAGGCTGTTTCAGGGTTAAACTTACAATCCATTTGCCGATTGGCAATGATGCAGCGTTTACCACTGCATTGCCCTTTTTTAAATCGTTAACATATTCTTGTTATGCAATGGTGCAGGATGCAATATTTTTACGGGCAGAGACATGCGGCGTAACACCTCATATTGGCTAAAACAGATTGGTTGCTGGATCCTTTTCCTGCAACTGCTCAACCTGTCAATAGATCCGCCGCAGGTCGATGCTGTTTTTCAAACAAGATCGGCGCAGCAGGCAGCCGTCTCCTTCAACGAAAAGGAAACTGTTTTTGAATATGTTTCCGAGGAGTTGCTTGCCCTGGACATTCCCGACACCGAAGAGCAGGACGTGGAAAAGTCCGTTCATGCGCTTGAATTGTATTTTTCGCAATCGCCTTCTTTTACCCTGGCAGTACCTGAACTGCCTCTTCAGCATCTTGGCTTTTATGCCAACCGTTTTTCCTGCTGGACATCACGGCCACATGCACCGCCACCGAAGGACTATTCTTCTTTCTCTTTTTTACTTGTTTAATCACGCTTACCTCTTGTGCAAAGGCATTCGTGCCTGAAGGATTGAACTGGCAACCAGCCAGTGACTCGTTTTTATGGTGAGATATCCCTTCCCACAGGCGATGCATTTTTTAAAACTATCTATGATCAATAAACGTTTTTATTCAGTTTTCATTTTGTGCATATCCGTTACCTGTTTTGCCGGTACTATTGATTCTTTACCGCGATCTGCACTCTCCATGACCAGTGCAGTTGCCGTAAAGACTGATACCGTTGTAAAGCCGGTAAAATTGCTGCATGCCGAGCCGCTGTACATTGACCTGATCCGCGACCTCGGTGCACACAAGGGAGAAAAGGAATGGAACATTGGTCTCGGGCTTACCGACCGGAACCGCTATGACGCCTATACGGCGCTGGTTGAATATGAATTTGCACCGGTAAACCGCCTGGGATTTGAAATTGAAATGCCTTTTACGTTTTATACGCCGGTGCAAGGGCATTCCTCAAGGGATTCTATTCCTGGCAGTAAGCTTAATAGCCTGAAATTGGCCAGCCAATGGTCTTTTCTTGTCTCTGAAAAATGGCAGACCACCATGGCCCTCGGTTATATCCATGAATTTGAATTGCCTTCTTTTCGCGATTACAAAAACAACTTCGGATTGGAAGGGCATGTTTTTAATCCCTTCCTGGTCGTGGCACGGCGGTGGGGTAATAAGTTTCATTCGCTCCTATATACAGGCCCGGCCATAACAAAGCACCGGCAGGTGGCAGCACATGTCAACTGGCAGGTCAATACCAGCATGCACTACACCATTCCGGGTACCCGCAATTTCATTGGCGTTGAATTCAACAAAGAAGTGAAAAAGCAGGATTTCGACATGACCATCCGTCCGCAATTGCGGGTAAGCGTGGCCGACAACCTGTTGGTAGGAATTGTTACCGGTATTCCCATCAAACGGGAAGCGGAGCGCTTCAGTACGTTTATCCGTCTCATCTATGAGCCCAGGCACAAGCACAGTTAGCGTGGCCGTTTTTACAGCCCTGGCACCGTCACCCGATGAACGAATTAGCGAACAGATTGTTTAACCAAAAGATTGAATTTTATGAATCGATTTACGATGATTTCATTTGAATACAGCAACGTGATACACTATTGCCTCGTGCGGTTCAAAGCCTTGCAAAAGCACAATGAATACGCGATAACCATCATGAACGGAGAATTGGAAAAGCTGCTCTTTGGCAACCATGTCATCTGTGAAAGGGATGGCTTTCTTTTCCTGGAAGCGAGGGGCAACGACCTGCAACAGGCGATCAAAGAAAGAATAGCTGTAAACCTTTCCAAGCTCTTAAATATTCCGCTGAAACGAAGCAAGGAAACAACCTAGCGGCTAACAGGCAACAGGCTTTGCGTTTCAGTTTCTTAAGCCTGTTGCCTGTTGATAAACAATCTCTCAGCATTGCTGTAAGGGAAAACGCTACAGCTACACCTGAATAGGCTAAAATCCTTGCCCAGCATGGTTTGAGGCCATTTTTAGACAACCGAAGTTTTGTACATTCGGGTTATGCCGCCCGCCATTTTGTATTATGCCATCCCGGGATTTGTCTTGCTGCTGGCAATAGAGGCCCTGTTTGCCTACCGCGAAAACCGGCACCTTTACGAAAAGAAGGATACCTTGAGCAGCCTCGCACTGGGCATTGGCAATGTGGTGGTGGGCTTTGTTACCAAGGCTATGATCTTCGGCCTTTTTCTTTTCCTTTACCAATACCGCATTTTTGAGCTTAACCCCGCTACCTGGTGGTTTTGGGTGCTGCTCTTTTTTGCCGACGATTTTTCTTATTACTGGTTTCACCGCTCAGCCCACAATGTCGGTTGGTTCTGGGCTTCGCATGTGGTGCATCATTCCTCGCAGCATTACAACCTGGCGGCGGCTTTGCGGCAAACCTGGACGGGTAATGCCACCGGCTCGTTTTTATTTTGGGCCTGGTTGCCGCTGGTCGGTTTTCACCCGGTCTGGGTGTTGTTTATGCAACAGGTCAGCCTTATCTACCAGTTTTGGATACACACCGAATGGATACAAAAATTACCACGACCACTGGAGGCTGTACTGAATACGCCATCCCATCACCGGGTGCACCACGGCACTGACCTGAAATATTTGGATAAAAACCACGGCGGTATTCTTATTATCTGGGACCGCTTTTTTGGAACGTTCCAGCCGGAAAAAGAACGGCCAACTTATGGCCTGACCAAAAATATCGGCTCTTTCAACCCCTTTACAGTAGCCTTTAAAACCTGGGGCGAACTGCTGCAAGCCGCCCGGCGAACGGGATCCCTTAGGCAGGGACTCAATTATTTTATAAAGCCTCCGGGCTGGAGCCACGACGGCAGCACCAAAACGGTAACTGAATTGCGGGTGGAAGAAAGCGGTGCTGGAAAAAAGTAGTTCTACGCAGAATAAGATTTTTCATTCCAGTTCGCACGGGCAGGAACAAACGAAAAACCATTCCCTAAGTTGTCAGTTGCATTGGAAAACGGTTACCGGATGCTAAGGTTTTTACTTAGTGTCGGCAAATAGATTCCGGAATCTTTTTTCGGCAATTTTCTCTGGCTTATTTTGGCACTGTACAACTACCCTATGAAGCTTGTGATGTATTTTGGCAATGACTTTATTGCCGCTATTGATGTCGTTAAAAAGCAGGTATCGCAACCCGGTTACATTGGCAAGCTAAAACGCAAGCTGATGGAGGAGCACCAGATCTTTGAAGATCCGGACTCCGATGAACTGGAATTTTTACTGGTGAACCTGACAGCTCCCCAACAAAGCCATTGATTACTCAGCGCATTTTATTCTTGTCCTTTCTTGTCTGCTATTGGGTTAGCAGAAGTGGAAATCTTTTTTACACCTGGCTGCACCCTGTCATTGCTCTTTTTTCCTTGGTCCGGAATTTTATCAAAACTGATGTCTATCGCCACGGTTGGCGCCGGCGTAAACTGGCGAATGTGCATCAGCAAGGCACGGATAAATAAGACGATCCCCACCATTTCACAACCTTCTTCCACAATTGCCGAGTAGCCACGGAAGATGGGCGGCATTTCGTGTTTCGTTGCATACCATTCGCCCAGGATCTCAATGCCAACGGCGCCGGATAAGAACACCAGGCCGGCGATGGTAAAACGTATCCTGTTTTCCTTTGACAATAAAACATAAAAACGGAAAAAATAAACCGCCATGGCCAGCACAACCGGCGAAAACGGGATGATCCATTTGCGGCTTATCTGCAGGGCCGGAAACCGTTCCCAGATCATAGGAGCGAACCGGCCAAAGATTTCATGGATAGAGGCCAGTTCATCCACACCCAGGAAAATAAACAGGTAGGCAAAATGCCGCCAGTAATACGCTTTTGGCGTGCCGGCTTTTTTCTCCAGCCGGTGAATAAACAGTAACAAAGCAGCGCTAAACCAGATAGCGGAGGCCGAATAAAGCGCAGGGATATTGTATTCGCCGTTAATGTCGAAAAGCGGGACAAAGCCAAGACCATTTTCGAGGTTGAGGCCAAAAATCAGGTAAAGGCAAAAAAGAGCGGCGAGCAAAAGCAACCCAACAATTTTCAGCAGGAATACCGTAACAACCCGTGGATGCAGTGAGATCAGTGTTTTCATGTTTTGGTTTCTTTCGGCCTTTGTGGCAGGGCGGAAGAGAGGGGAAAGATAACGGAAATGTGGAAGAAGGAAAAAGCGGACAATGGTAGTGAACAGATTTTTTTTGAAAGAAAAGGCTGGCGCCGGATAAGATGTCGGAACGGATTTGTAAGGGGCCGTAACTTTTGGGACAGCGGCTGTTTGCAAGCCTTAACAGAAGCAAAGCCGTTAGGGCCTATGGCAACATGCAGAATAGTATTACATTGTGCGCTTACAATTTTCTGCAACCAATGCGCTTTTTTCTTTTCGTCTGCTTTTTTGTACTTACGATCAAACTGCCGGCACAAACCGTTTACAAAACACCATCCGGTAAAAAATACCATGTGGAAAGCTGCCGCATGGTAAAGAATGTTTCAGAAGCGCTGGATGTAAAAGCAGCCTTAGAAAAAGGCCTGGGGCCGTGCAGCATATGCGGTCCGGTTACATTGCCCGCAGCAAGTTTGCCAGCCAGCAAAGCGCAAGGGCAGGGGCAGGCCACAAAGCAATGTCGCGGTTATACAAAAAAAGGATCGCGGTGCAAACACATGACAAGCATTGGTAACGGTTATTGTTACCAGCACCAGCCGTAGGTTTTCAGTGATAAATTCTTCCGCTATTGCATAACGTCTTCTGTTGCGAGCCGTTTTTTCTAAGGCATCGAAAACCTAATTCTGTTTTTGCCAATTGACATTCTGGGTAATAGGGGTTACAACAATTCCGCCAAAGCCTAGGAACAGCTATTTGAATAGCGGCCTAAATATATATTCCTCGGTTACTTGCATTACTTACAACGTTGAAGCATTGGCGATGTGGCGGTATTCTGTGTTACGTCTGCTCGGTGCCGTTGCTGCTTAAAGTTACAAAAGCTCAATGTTTATTCTATCGCTTAGTGTTATTCGTCTGCCGGAACCGAAGCTGATTAGCGAATAAAAAGCTGAGGATATATTCGTCGCCCGCCATATTGCCAATGCAATGTTGCCAGCAGTTTTTTATTTGAGGTGTTTTGCAATTAAGTCAGCGCCACCGATATGTCCTTTAGCAACTATCTCACTTGAAAGCTCAATCAAATCTAATGTCTTGCCAGTGCCGGCAAGCAGATTGTTGAGAATGACAATTATCTCGTTTCTTTTATTGTCAATCAAGTCCATGGTCTTTACAGTCTCACGACTTTTTGACTTGTTGCCACTTCTCCCTAAATCCATAAGCATTGCGTAAAAATTGTCATGATGATTATAGTCCGGATTGTCACGATAAAAGTTGTCACCGAAAAGTGTAACAATCATTTTTAGTTCAGATAAGATAGCCGAAATTTTTTTAAAGCCGTCTTTGAATTCTTTTGTTTTAAACTCAGATGCCTTTGAATACTCGTCAACCAAAGTCTTGTCACGTCTAAACAACTTTCCATTATTTAGAGCGGATTGTGTATCATCTATTGCCTCATTTAGTTGGCGAAGGAATAACTCCCAAATGCACGATGTTCTAAATGCGGGTCTTTCAAATGCTGTTAAATGGCTTTCAAGAAGCCGTTTGTCCTCCTGTAGTATAATACTCACCATTTTTTGGACAGGCAGATAAAACAGGATTTTGTAACTGGATAAACCTGTCAAATGAGTAAAACGAGCCGTCGAAAGTTTTCGGCCGAGTTCAAGGCCAAAGTTTGTATTGAAGCCATTAAAGAGCAGCAGACCATCGAAGCGTTGAGCAAAAAGTACGAACTGCACCCCACCCAAATTACTAGCTGGAAGAAAGAGTTTTTGAGCCAATCTGCCGCGGTGTTCAAAAAAGCGGGGAAAGCCACCACCACAGAGGATAAAGAGCAGTTGATTCAGGCACTGTATGCCCAGATCGGGGAGTTGAAAGTAGCCAACGACTTCTTAAAAAAAAAGCTGCTGTAAAACCGCTTTCCCAACGTCGTATGCTGATTGAAAAGACCATCCCCAGCTCAGTGTCGTAAAGCAGTGTGACCTGCTGCAGGTGAGCCGTAGCGGCTTATACTATGAGCCGGTAAAGGAGAGTGCGGAAAACCTTCAGGTTATGCGCACCCTGGATGAGCAGTACCTGAAAACACCGTTTTATGGCGTCGAAAGGCTCTTGCCCTTGCTGGTGGCGCTGGGCTACCGCATCAATCGTAAGCGCCTGCGTCGGCTGATGCGGCTGCAGGGTTGGCAGACGCTCTATCCTCAGCCCTGCACCACCAAGGTGGATCCGGCGGCTTACAAGTACCCTTACCTGCTCAAAAACCTTGAAGTCAACAGAAACAATCAGGTCTGGGCCATCGACATTACGTATGTACCGATGCAGAAAGGATTCATGTACTTGTGTGCCCTCATTGACCTGCATAGCCGCTATGTGGTGGGCTGGGGTGTAAGCAATACCATGAGTGCGGAGTGGTGCTGCGAGATTGTGCAGCAGGCCATTGCCAGGCATGGCGTGCCACAGATCATCAACTCTGACCAGGGGAGCCAGTTTACCTCGGAGGCGTATACGGGCCTGCTCAGGTGTAAAGGCATTCAGATCAGTATGGATGGTAAAGGAAGAGCCATTGACAACATCTTCATTGAGCGGCTGTGGCGTAGCGTGAAGTACGAGAACCTGTACCTGCACGTCTATGAAGATGGGCTAAGCCTGTATAAAGGCCTGCAACAGTATTTTTCATTTTACAATGGTGAAAGGGGGCACCAGTCACTGGAGTATGTAACACCTGAAAACATCTACTTAAAACAAGCAGCCTGACGGCACAATCTTGCCCTGCCGGGCGGGCTTGCGCTTTCAAAACAAATGATTGCCACAAGAGGTCCTATATTCGTAGAACCAAACCGGCAATCATTCATTTGAAAGCGCCATAAATCATGTCTTAAAACCAACATCTTTCTGTCTAAAGTTTGGGGAGTACTTCATAGGGGCACCAATGTGCCTGTCGCAATCCACATCAATGAAAACACCTCTTACACTGCACACACGACTGCACCACGCACAAAAAAAG
>JABUMY010000001.1 GCA_013327885.1 Flavisolibacter longurius
GTTTTGTCTCCTGGTTGGATATACTGGATATAAAGCACTGCCTTACTCCTTACATTCTGTTCAAACACTAAGAGAGTATAAAAAGAGTGAGGCTATATCTCGCCAACAGCATACTTTATTTGTTGCTCAGACCCCGGTAGCTCTCACCCTTTTTCACTTTATAAGTCAAATCTATTGGTGTATGCTTTACACGAATAAAAAGAACTATTTCGCTCTAAAAACAAACATAGGAGACCTGGGCGAACAATGAACATCGAACATCAAACATCGAACATCGAACATCCCCAACCCCTCACCACAACAAACCCCGCTCACTTCTGCTTATAAGCCAACAAGCGCAGCGCATTGAACACCACCACCACGGTCGACCCTTCGTGCCCAACCACGGCCGGTCCCATTTTGGCAATACCCAAAAGCGTCAGCGGCACCAGCAGGGCCACCATGCCCAGGCTGATCACCAGGTTCTGCCGAATGATCCTGTGCGCTTTTTTGCTCAGGCCAATGGCAAAGGGCAGGTTGTCCAGGCGGTCGGCCATCAGCGCAATATCGGCGGTTTCCAGGGCGACGTCCGACCCGGCGGCCCCCATGGCAATGCCCACGGTGCTTTTGGCCATGGCTGGCGCATCGTTCACGCCGTCGCCCACCATGGCCACTTTTTTCCCGTTTGCCGTAAATTTTTCAATGGCGGCCACTTTTTGCTCGGGCAGCAGGTTGCCCACGGCCTTTGTAATGCCCATGCCGGCGGCAATAGCCTCGGCCACTTTTTGGTTGTCGCCGGTCAGCATTATCATCTCGCGAATGCCCATGCCCTGGAGCTTTTGCAGGGTTTCTTTGGCCTCGGGTCGGGCGGTGTCCATCAGCGTAATCAGTCCCAGAAACCGGCCATCCTGCTGCACCAGCATGGTGGTATGGCCCCCGCTTTCCAGCGTTGTTGCCTGCTGCTGCAGGTCTGCCGGCAGGGCGCCGCCCCTTTCGGTAAACAATTCCTTGTTGCCCACCAGCACTTCCGTTCCGTTGTAAAGGGCCAGGAGGCCACGGCCCTGGATCGCTTCGGCGCTGGCGGCCGGCAACACCTCCCGTCCCAGCTTTTCCAAGCCGTCCTTCACAATGGCGGCGGCAAGGGGATGGTCGCTCAGCTTTTCCACGGCGATCACGGTTTGGAGCAGGCTTTCTTCGGTAAGTCCGCTAACGGGGTACACGCCGGTAAGCCGTGGTTTGCCCTCGGTAAGCGTACCGGTTTTGTCAAAGGCAATGGCGTTCAGCGTGCCCAACTCTTCCAGCGGCTTACCGCCTTTTACCAGCACACCGCCACGGGCGGCCCGGGCTACGCCGCTGAGCACAGCGCTGGGGGTGGAGATGGCCAGGGCGCAGGGACTGGCGGCCACCAGCACCGCCATGGCCCGGTAAAACGAAGCGCTGAACGGCTCGTCGATCACCAGGAAGGCAAAGAGGAGAAGAAAGACCAGGATCAGCACGGCCGGTACGTAATATTTTTCAATGCGCTGGGTGAAGTTTTGCGTGGGTGATTTTTGGGTCTGTGCTTCGTTCACCAGCTTTACCAGCCTGGCAAT
The DNA here is from genome assembly GCA_013327885.1 of Flavisolibacter longurius. Taxonomy (GTDB): domain Bacteria; phylum Bacteroidota; class Bacteroidia; order Chitinophagales; family Chitinophagaceae; genus Flavisolibacter. Next base: position 1,572 of record JABUMY010000001.1, read on the forward strand.
GGTGGAGTCGGCGGCCAGCCTGGTAACGGAGATCTCCAGCGTACCTCCGCCGTTGATAGACCCGGCAAAAACACGGTGGCTTTCCGGCAGCTTTGCCGCCTGTTCGGGGGAAAGGCTGGTGTTTTCCACCGGTGCTTTGTCTACCGGGATGCTTTCACCCGTGATGGGCGCCTGGTTTACGCTGCTTTGGCCGGCCGTTACAAAACCATCGGCCGCAATTTTTGAATGCGGCCTCACCACGATCAGGTCACCCACCTGCAGGTTGTCGATGGAAACTTCCTCCAGGTCCTGTCCCCGCTTGCGCAGGGCAGTTTTGGGCGCCAGTCCCGCCAGGGCCTCGATGGATTTTTTGGCCTTGGCCATGGCATAGTGTTCCAGCGAATGACCCAGGCTAAACAGGAAAAGCAGCAGGGCACCTTCGGCCCACTCGCCCAGGATGGCAGCGCCAATGGCGGCCACCAGCATCAGGAAATCGATCTCGAAATGGCCTTTGCTAATGCCGTGGATGGCTTCTTTGGTGGTAAAAAAGCCACCAAAAAAGTAAGCACCGATATACAGTGAGATGGGTACCCAGGCCGGGAGGGAGGCCACAAAAGAAAGCCCAAAGCCAAGGGCCAGCAGGAGGCCGCAGGCGGCAGCAAAAAGCAGTTCTGTGCGTTCGCCGCCCGGCGGGTGTTGGTGGTCGTCGTGTTCATCGGCGTGAGCCGGACCCGTTTCACCACCGGATGCCGGGTGAATGCCTTCTTCTGCAGATAAGGTCTTTTTAATGACTAGTCCCAAGCTTTCCACTTCCCGGGTAATGGCTTGGGGAGAAGTGGCGTTTTTTTCAAACTCCAGCCGTACCAGGTTGGCAGCCGAAACAGAGGCGGAGAGAATGCCTTTTTTCTCCTGTAAGGTTGTTTCAAGGATGCGGGCATGCCGTGGTTGCCGAATGCCGTCTACCTCCAGCAATAGATGGCCGTATTGCTCCGTGATGTCGTTGCCGGTCTTTTTGGCCAGCCCTTCAATGGCCCGCATGCTGACCTGCGCCGGGTCGTAATGAAAACAAAGCTGGGGAGCCTGTTGGTCCGTTCCCGGCACCAGGTGCACTTTTTCAATGCCCCGCTTTCCTTCCAGCGACTGGATCATGCGCTGCACACGGGCATTTCCCTCATCAGGAAGTGAAGGCAGCAGAACGGCAAGGTTGATCCGGGTTTTTTCCATACCAAAAAGTTAGGCTTTTGGGAGTAGCAATGGCGGGGCGGGGCAGAAATTATTTTGCCCGTCTTGCCAAAACAACTGGCTTCGGCAACGTGCCGGCAGTAGTGAAGGCCCGGAAGACGGGGCATACTTGGCCGCCAATGGGCTTCAGGCCTTACCTTTGCGGTGTGAGAAAAGCCTTCGCCGCCTTTTTTCTGACCATCATGTTACTGGTACAATCGCCCCTGCAGCAGGTGCTCAGGCTTCCTGTGCTGGTGGCGCATTTTACCGAACACAAGATCCGCAGCAATGGCGAGATCTCTTTTCTCCAGTTCATCAACCACCATTATTTTACCACCCACCCCGATGATGGCGATACGGACCGCGACCAGCAACTGCCTTTCCGTGCCAGCGAAGTGGTGATGATCAACAGCACGGTAGTGGTGCCCGGGCAGATCCTTCCCGAATTTGAACCCCTGGTGTTTATAGAAGAGGCTTATCCCCTGCTGACCGTTACCGGGCCTTCTTCCCTTTTTGCGTTCGACATCTGGCAGCCGCCCAAATCCTGTTAGTCCCTACGCCTTTGTTCTTGCTGCAACCAGGTCATTGCCAGGGTGCAGTCCATTATTCAATTGTCTTCTTTATCGTGATCCAATATGTTAACCAAGATCATTGCGTTTTCCATTCGCAATAAATTGATTGTGGGGCTGCTGGTGATTGCCCTTACCGCCTATGGCGTGTATAATCTCACCAAATTGCCCATCGATGCCGTGCCGGACATTACCAACAACCAGGTGCTGGTCATGACCTCTTCACCTTCGCTGGGAGCTGCCGACATCGAGCGGCTTATTACGTTTCCCATTGAGCAGTCCACCCGCAACATCCCGGGCATTATCGAACAGCGGTCGTTTTCCCGCTTCGGGCTTTCGCTGGTGACCATTGTTTTTGACGACGAAACCGATGTGTACTGGGCCCGCCAGCAGATCAGCGAAAAGCTGATCCAGTTGCAGGGCCAGATTCCACCGTCGCTGGGTACGCCAACCCTGGGACCTGTGACTACGGGGCTGGGAGAAATTTTCCAGTACGTGGTGCGACCGGCGCCGGGTTACGAGGCCCGCTATACGCCGATGGAGCTCCGCACCATACAGGACTGGATCGTTCGGCGCCAGCTCCTGGGTACACCCGGCGTGGCCGATGTAAGCTCGTTTGGCGGTAAGCTGAAACAATACGAGATCAGTGTGAACTACGACCGCCTGAAAGCCTATAACCTTACCATCGGCGATGTGTTTGCCGCACTGGAAAGCAACAACCAGAACACCGGCGGCGCCTATATCGAAAAAGGCCCAACGGTGCTGTATATCCGTACCGAAGGCCTGCTGCAAACCGAAGAAGACATTGCTTCGATCGTGATCAAGCGGCTGGGTGATGGCATCCCGGTATCGGTAGGTGATGTGGCCACGGTGCAGATCGGCCACGCCATTCGCTACGGCGCCGTTGCCTACAACGACAAGGGCGAAGTGGCCGGTGCGGTGGTGATGATGCTGAAGGGCGAGAACTCCAACCAGGTGATCAAGGATGTAAAGGAAAAGATCGCACAGATTGAAAAGACCCTGCCCGAAGGCGTGGTGATCGAAGCGTTTTTGGATCGCACCAAAATGGTGAACAGCGCCATTGGCACCGTAGAGCGCAACCTGGCCGAAGGGGCGCTGATCGTGGTTTTTATCCTGGTGCTTTTCCTGGGCAACCTGCGGGCCGGGCTGCTGGTGGCATCGGTGATTCCGCTGGCCATGCTGTTTGCTGTGATCATGATGAACCTGTTTGGCGTCAGTGGGAATTTAATGAGTTTAGGTGCCCTTGATTTTGGGTTGATCATCGACGGTGCCGTTATTATTGTGGAAGCCGTGATGCACCGCCTGCATACCAACAAAACCTTCCAGGGTTTGGCGGGCATCAGCCAAAAGCAGATGGACGACGAAGTAGAATACTCGGCTGGCAAAATGATGAACGCCGCGGTATTTGGCCAGATCATCATCCTGATTGTGTACCTGCCCATTCTTTCGCTGCAGGGCATTGAGGGCAAGATGTTCAAGCCGATGGCGCAAACGGTGGCCTTCGCCATCCTGGGTGCCTTCCTGCTTTCGCTTACTTACATTCCCATGATGAGTGCCCTGGTGCTGAGCAAAAAGATCAGCCACAAGCCTACGTTTTCCGACCGGATGATGGCAAAGCTGGAGCGCTGGTACAAACGGGCCCTGGTAAAAGCCTTGCTGATCCCCAGGCTGCTGGTTGGCGCTGCGTTCTCGCTTTTTGTGGTAGCGGTGATAGCGCTGATGAACATGGGCGGTGAGTTTATTCCCAAGCTGGAAGAAGGTGATTTTGCCATCGATACCCGGGTACTTACCGGCAGTTCGCTCACCACCACCATCAACTCCACCCAGCAAGGGGCAAAAGTTCTTTTGCAGCAATTTCCCGAGGTGGAAAAAGTGGTGACCAAGATCGGCAGCGGCGAGATCCCCACCGATCCGATGCCCATGGAGGCCTCCGACCTGATGGTGATCCTCAAGCCCAAAGACGAATGGACTTCCGCCAAAACCTTTGACGAGCTAGCGGAGAAAATGAGCACGGCCCTTTCGGCCGTGCCAGGCATTACCACGGGTTTCCAGTTCCCGGTGCAAATGCGGTTTAACGAACTGATGACCGGTGGCCGGCAGGATGTGGTGGTGAAGATCTTTGGCGAGAACCTGGATACGCTTTCGCGGTATGCCGAAAGGCTGGGAACGATGACCAACAGCGTGGACGGTGCCCGGGACATTTACGTGGAAGCCATCACCGGCCTGCCGCAGATTGTGGTGGATTACAACCGGGCGGCCCTGCGGCAGTTTGGCCTTACCATCACAGACGTGAACAACACGGTGCAGGCGGCTTTTGCCGGGGCGGTCAGCGGACAGGTTTTTGAGAACGAGCGTCGCTTCGACCTGGTGGTACGCCTCGAAGGGGGCCTGCGCAAGGACATTGAAGATGTGCGCAACCTGCAATTGCAAACGGCGTCCGGTATGCAGATCCCGTTGCAGCAGGTGGCCAATGTCGAGATCAAAATGGGACCCAACCAGATCCAGCGGGAGAACGCACAGCGGCGCATTTCCGTGGGCTTTAACGTTCGCGGCCGCGATGTGGAAAGCATCGTGAACGAGCTGCAGCAAAAAGTGGACAGGGAGCTGAAACTACCGGCCGGTTACTATGTCACCTACGGCGGGCAGTTTGAAAACCTGCTCCACGCCAAAAAACGGTTAGGCATTGCCGTTCCTGTTGCCTTGCTGCTCATTTTCCTGATGCTGTTTTTTGCCTTTGGTTCCGTTAAACAGGGCTTGCTGGTGTATTCGGCCATCCCGCTTTCGGCCATCGGCGGTGTGTTCGCCCTGCTCCTGCGTGACCTGCCCTTCAGCATTTCGGCGGGCATTGGCTTTATTGCTTTGTTTGGCGTGGCGGTGCTCAACGGCATTGTGCTGATCACCGAATTCAATCACCTTAAAAAAGCCGGTGTGCACAGCGTTCGCGAACGCATTTTCCACGGCACGCAAACACGGTTACGGCCGGTACTGATGACGGCTTCGGTGGCCTCGCTGGGTTTTTTGCCCATGGCCATCAGCAATGGCGCCGGTGCCGAAGTGCAGCGGCCGCTGGCCACCGTGGTGATCGGTGGCCTGCTGACCGCCACCTTGCTCACGCTTTTTGTGCTGCCGATACTGTACCGCTGGTCGGAAAAAGAAAAAAAATCTTCGCTCCTCAAAAAAGATAGCATGAAACCGATCATCACCACAACAAAGCTCCTGCTTCCCCCCTTGCTGGCGATGCTGGCGGTGGGTAACGTCCATGCACAAACGCCAATTTCGTTGGAAGCGGCAATGGACACAGCGCTTTCCCGTAACTACAGCCTGCAGGCCGCCCGTTTGCGGACGCTGGCCGCCCAAAAGGCCGAAGCCACGGCGGTGGACCTGCCGGCTACCGGCGCTACGTTTGAATACGGCAGCATCAACAGTGCTTACGGCGATACAAGGGTGGGTGTTTCGCAGGGCTTTTCGTTCCCTGTGGTATATCGCCGCCAGCGCCAGTGGCTGCAGGCGCAAACCAGCGTTTTGCGCTTTGGCGAAGCGGAAGTGCGCTGGCAGTTGCGGAAAGAACTGGCCTCGCTCTACTACCAGTTGCTGGTACTGCAGGAAAGAAAGGCCCTCTTGCAGCGCTCCGACACGCTTTTCCAGGATTTTTTAGAAGGACAGGAGCGGCGGTTTGCCGTAGGCGACATCAATGTGCTGGAAAAAACAACGGCCGAAGCGCAGCGCATGCAGATCGGTGCCCAACTGGAATGGCTGGAAGCTGACAGGGCTACGCTGCAGGCGCAGTTCAATTCGCTGCTCAATACCGGTGCGCAGTTTGTGCCGCAAAGCAGTAGCGCTAAGGCGGTACTGGCCGTGGTGCCCGATCTTTCGCTTTTACCCAACCATCCCTCACTACGCAGGCAACAGGGAGAGCAGGAAGTGGCACTTCGCGACATTGATGTGCAAAAGTCCAGGTTGCTGCCGCAGCTTTCGGTAGGGTATTTTAACCAGTCGATCCGCGGCGTGCAGAACATTGATGGCGTGGAAAAATTCTACAGCGGCGGCACTCGTTTTTCCTCCGTGCAGGCCGGCGTGAACATTCCCATTTTCCGGCAGGCGCAAAAAGCCCGCATTGCGGCCAGTGAACTGCAGTACCAGGTGAGCGGCGCCGAATACAACGAAGCCCTTCGCCAGCAAAAGACCATCCTGGAAACCCTGTTGCTGCAGTACGGCAAAGCGCAAAAGCAATTGCAGTACTACGAGCAAACCGCCCTGCGCCAGGCAAGGGTGTTGCGGGAGCAGGCAGGCCTGAAGCTGCGCAACGGCGATATCAGCCACATGGAATGGATACTGCTGGTGAACCAGGCGGTCCAGATAGAAGCGGGTTATTTTTCGGCCCTGCAGGACTGGAACAATACCGTGATCGAACTGTCATCGTACACGAATTTTTAAAGCATTGAAAAGATGAAGAATAGCTTTTTTTTCAGTATAATTTTTTTAGGTGTTTTTGCCTGCAGCAACGAAAAAGATACCGTTGCCGTGCAAACAGCAACAACAGCCGTGGATGAAAACGTGGTAACCCTGACCGACGCCGAAATGAATATGGCAGGCATGGCGGTAGGGAAGCCCGAAAAAGGCGTCACCACCACGCAATTAAGGGTAGCCGGCACCATCGATGTGCCGCCGCAGAACATTGTTTCCGTCAGTTTTCCGCTGGGTGGGTATTTGGTTTCCACCAGGCTGATGCCGGGTATGTACGTCAGTCGCGGGCAGGTGCTGGGGGTTATGCAGGACCCTGCCATCATCCAGATGCAGCAGGATTACCTGGTGGCCCGTTCCCGAGCCGGCTTTTTGCAAAAGGAATACGAGCGGCAGCGCCAGCTTAATGCCACCAAAACCACCAGCGACAAAGTGCTGGAAGGCGTGCAGAGTGAATACCAGACGCAGCGAATTCTGGCTGGCAGCCTTCGCGAAAAACTGGGATTGGTGGGCATCAATGCCGCCTCGCTAACGGAGAACACTATTCGCCGCACTGTTACGGTCAATGCGCCCATCAGCGGCTACGTGTCGGCGGTGAATGTGAACATTGGCAAGTACGTTAATCCTTCCGATGTGTTGTTTGAACTCATCAACCCTGCCGACATTCACGTGGCCTTAAAAGTGTTTGAAAAAGACCTGAACAAGATAGAGGCCGGTCAGCGGGTGGAGGTAACAACAGTGAACAATCCCGGTCGCACCTACGAAGCCCGGGTTAAGCTGATTTCCCGCAACCTCGATAACGACCGCAGTGCCACAGTGCACTGTCATTTTACTGGCGCCAACAAAGAGTTACTGCCAGGCATGTTTGCCAATGCGGTGATCGAAACCACAAGCGAAGAAGCCATCACCGTACCTGAAGAGGCGGTGGTGCTTTGGGGCAACAACCATTACCTGTTTGTGCAGGAAGCACCCGGTAAGTTTCGCATGCAGCCGGTAGTGGTGGGCAGTACACACGAGGGGAAAACAGCCGTGACGGCAGAAGAAGGCGACCTGCTTTCGCAAACTGTGCTTACCGCCAATGCTTATACGGCGTTGATGAAGCTGCAGAACAAAGCAGAGGAGTAAGTTCAATTTGCAATCGGCAATAAGCAATCAGCAATTTGCAAATTGCCCCTTGTCAATTGCCTATTGGCCGGCTTGTTCGGCGCGGGTTTTTACGGCCTGGTTCATGCGAATGAAATTGTTGCGGGTATCCTCGCTAATCTTTTTCAGGATGGTGGTGGACAGAAGTCCGGAGAAGGTTTCGCCATGGGTAAGCTTGACCTGTGCCGGTGCCAGTTCTTCGATGGCAAAATAGTGGTGCCCGTCGAACAGGCCTTTTACAACCAGGCTGCCCAGCCAGTCGAAGTACCGGTAAGGCACAACCGAAAGTATGGTGGGTTTGAAAACCATGTTCTTGTTGCCGTTGCGAAGGGTGTTCTTTAGTTTTTTGCCTTTGGCCAGTTCGCCCTCAACACTTACAATAAAAGGATTCCATTGCGGGTATTGCGAAAAGTTGGTGAGCACATCCCAAACCTTTTCTTTAGACGAATTGATAACAATCTCGGTTTTGATTTGCTTGTTCATGGTTATTTGTTTGACAGGTCAAAAATAGAGCGACAAGCCGGCGGGTGCCGTTAACAATTGTAAAGAAAAAGGAGGGAGGCGGATATTATGATATTGGGATATAACGATATTGAGATAGTGGGGCAATTGTGTAGCTTATCTTATTGTTTTACGAAAGAGATAACATAGGTGATTTGTCTGGACCCGTTCTTTTTACAGTATTCTTTCAATTTGAAAAGGCTTACTGATTGTAACTCATTGTTGCAAACACAGCCTCGTTTTTTGCGGACACGCCAGCGGCGTGTTCCTACGTATACCGCGGTAATCAATACGCAATAATCAATAGGCAATAATCAATTTGTAATGTTCAATTCGCAAATAGAAAGCTGTCCTTCTTACCATTCTTAATCCCGCTGGTTCAGCGCCTTATTGCGCATGGGCTAAGGTTTCTATTTCCTGTAATGAAAGAGTAGCGCAATACAGCGCCTGCAGTGTCTTGCTTAATAGGCCGACCAAGAATATTGCATCATACAACTGGGAGTGAAGAATGCGACAAAAGAGAAGGATTGTATACAAGATGAATAGTACGACCCATGATGAATAGCCTTTGTGTGCAGGCCCGGGAAAAGCAGCGGAGCGTTTGCTTTTTCCTTGAACTTTTGGCTCCACCTTTTCTTTCCAAGAGAAAAGGTGGAAAACTAACAATAGAAATGGATGACCAAACCGAAGGCCAGTTACCGAAAACCAATTTTACTTCAGAAGGACATGCCAGGAGCATGTCCCTACAGACAGCCAATATCACCCCAGCATCCTTTTGCGGATGCGACTCAGCGAAACCGGCGTAATGCCCAGATAAGACGCGATCATATGATGCGGCACCCGCAGCAACAGGTCGCCGTGCTGCGCGGCAAATTTGCGATACCGCTCTTCCGGGCTATCCAAAATAAAAGACGAAAGCACCTGCTGCGCATTGATAAACCGCTGCTCCGCCACTTTACGGACTACGATGTTCATTTTGGGAAGTTCTTCGTACAACTGTTGCAGGCGGTTGTACGAAATCACCAGCAGGTCGCAATCTTCCAGGGCTTCCAGGGTTTGTATGCCCCGCGCCTGTCGCAAAAAGCTGTCGTAGCTGGAGGCAAAAAGCCCTTCGCGAAAAATAAACGCGGTGATCTCTTCGCCGTTCTTCGTATAGTACAACCGTGCAAGTCCTCTTACAATAAAATAGATCTCTTTTGCGATTCGGCCTTCTTCGGCCAGTACAAATTTTTTCGGCACCTGCCGGAATGTAAACGCATCTTCCAGCAGACCTTTTTCTTTTTGCGTTAGCGTAACAAAGGGAAGAATGTAGGAATAAAGAAGGTCGAACATAACAGGGTAAAAATATCCTGTTTTGCGGCATCGCACCAAGGCCATTGGCTGGCACGAACGTTTCTGTATTTTTTCTTTTCAACAAAAATGAAGATACTGGTCATAGAAGACGAACCGGGGATGCGGGAGAACATTGTTCGCTCCCTGCAAACCGAAGCCTACGTGGTGGAAACCGCCGATGATTATGATTCGGCACTGGAGAAGCTGGGTGTTTACCAATACGATTGCATCTTGCTTGACATTGGGCTGCCGGGTGGCAACGGTCTTTCGCTGCTGGAAGAAATGAAAAAGGATGGCCTGCAAACCGGTGTGATCATCGTGTCGGCAAAAGATTCGCTCGATGATAAAGTGCAGGGCCTTAACCTGGGTGCCGATGATTACCTGCCCAAACCTTTCCACATGGCCGAACTGCATGCAAGAGTCAAATCGCTCCTTCGCCGCAAGACACTGGGCGGGAGTGCGGTGGTGGAAGCGGGTAACCTGCGTATTGATACGGAGCAGCGCACCGTACATGCCGGCGAAACCGACCTTTCGCTGAATCGCAAAGAATACGACGTGCTGCTTTACCTGGTGACAAATAAAAACCGTCTTGTTGCCAAAACGGCGCTGGCCGAGCATGTGTGGGGCGATACCATTGATGAAGCCAACAGTTTTGATTTTGTGTATTCGCAAATAAAGAACCTGCGCAAAAAGCTCAAGGACAATGGCGCCGGTGTAGAGATCAGCGCCGTGTACGGCATGGGTTATAAACTGGTAGAAGCATGAAGCTGCTGAACTATACAACCTCCTACCTGGCCGGGCTTCTCCTGGTGATCATCACCATCTGGGCGGCGATTTTTTATTATGCCATGCTGGATGAAATTTACGACAGCATCGACGATGGCCTTGACAACCAAAAAGGATTGATCATTCAAAAAGTAACGGTTGATTCTTCTATTTTACGGCAGGGAGATTTTAACGAAGGCGGCTTCCTGATTCGTGAGATCACTGCCGACAGTGCGCTGCATTTTTACGACAAGTACAGCGATACCACGCTGTATATGCAGAATGAAAAAGAATACGAGCCGGTGCGGTTGCTGCGCACTGTGTTTGGCCACAACGGCCGCTACTACCAAATGAACGTGTATACATCCATGGTAGAAGAAGACGACCTGGTGGTACAACTGCTTTATTCCCTGCTTTGGCTTTATTTTGGACTGCTGGCCACCATTCTGCTCCTGAACAATTTTTTGCTCAAGCACATCTGGAAACCGTTCTACCGCCTGTTGAAGCAACTAAAAATGTTCCGGCTCGAAAAGCCTTCCATCGACGTGCCGCTAACAACAATCGAAGAATTTCGCCTGCTGAACAACGCGGTGCAAGGCCTCTTGAAAAGTAATATCGCCAGCTACAACAGCCAGAAGCAATTAATTGAAAATGTATCCCACGAACTGCAAACGCCGCTGGCCATCAGCATCAACAAACTGGAGGCATTGGCAGAAAGCGGCAACCTGGCGGAAGAGCAATCCCGCCTGCTGGCATCGGCATTGGATAACCTCGACCGGCTGACAAGGCTGAACCGTTCCCTGCTCCTTTTATCCCGCATCGAGAACAGGCAGTTTGCCGAGACGGAAAACGTGAGCATGAATGGACTTGTAAAAAAGCTCGCTGCCGATTTTGAAGACCAGTTCCATTTTCGCGATGTCGTTTTTACAATGCGAGAAGAAGGTGAGGTCAGCGTACAGATGAATGCAGATCTGGCAGCGATTCTTGTCACCAACCTGTTGAAAAATGCACTGGTGCACAACAGGCTTGGTGGTACGGTAGAAGTTTTGCTGCAGCAAAATTTATTGCAGGTGGCGAATACCGGGAGCGAAACGCCGCTGGCAGAAGAAGTCGTCTTCACCCGGTTTTACAAACAGGCAACCGGTGGTTTATCAACCGGTCTTGGCCTTTCCATTGTAAAGGCGATAGCCGGTCTCTACGGTTATTCCATTGCTTATCATTTTGACGGCAGGCACAATTTTCGGGTCCATTTTACACCTTGAGAAATGGATTCCCATTTCTTTCCCAAATTGGTTAAGAACTTTGTCCTAGCAAAAAGAAAACAGTGTATGAAAGAAAAAATGATCGGACTATTTGTTGTGGCCGGTTTGCTGACAGCTTGCAGCAGCCGCGAAATTGCTTCCAGTAAAGTGCCATCGGTGGTGCTCAATGCGGTAAGCGAAAAATACCCTTCGCAGGAAAAAGTGGATTGGAAAAAAGTTGGGAAAGCGTACGAGGCCGAGATTGACCTGAATGACAGCGTAGAGGTAGAGATTCAGGTTTCCGAAAACGGGCAGGTGATCATGCAAAAGCAGGACATTGATACGAGTGAACTACCAGCGCCGGTGCAGGCAACTATCAAGGCCCAATACCCCGACTTCACCATCGATGATGTGGAAAGAGTTACCAAAGGCAGTGTGGTGTATTACCAGCTTGAGCTGGAAGCAACCGGCAAAAAAGACAAAAAGCTTGTTTTTTCTGCTGATGGAAAAGAAGAGACCAGCATTCCTTTTTGGGATTAGAAAAGCGGACGTGAAACCAGATTTGTTAACCTAAATGATGAAAAGATGCGTTTTGGATTGTTAGTGATGGCAGTAATTGTTATTGGTGGATTTATTTTTTGGAGAGACATTACGGGCCTGGTGAAAGGCAAGAAAGACAACACGGCCGTGGCCAGTATACAGGATGTGCGGAGCAGTGATTCGGCCAACGAAGCCTGGGGCGGTGGGGTAACGATCGCTCAGAAATGGGACCTGCCACCGGTGCTGAAAGAAGTGTCGGGCATTGCCTATATGGACGGCGATCGCTTTGCCTGTATACAGGATGAGCAGGGTGTAATTTACATCTATAACCGTGCAGCCGGCAAGGTGGAAAAAGAGATCAGGTTTGGTGCTCCCGGCGATTACGAGGACATTGCATTGGTAGGTGAAAAAGCCTGGGTGGTACGGTCCGATGGAAAGTTGTTTGAAGTGGACATGGCCAGCGGTAAGGCAACCCAACACAGCACACCGCTGACCGCAGAACATAACGTGGAAGGCCTGGTGTATGACAAAGCCAGCAACCGCTTGTTACTGGCCATCAAGGACGACGAACCCGGCGGTGCCGATTACAAAGGCATTTACGGCTTTGATCTGGCCGGTAAAAAAATGGCGAAAGAACCTGTTTACAAGATCGACATGACAAACGAAGCCTTTGCTTCCGACAAAGGAAAAAAGAAGGGCAAGAACAAGTCGGTGAAGCCTTCGGCCATTGGCATTCATCCTTCCACCGGTGAGATCTATGTGACCGATGGGCCCAAATCGCGGTTGTTGATCATGGAGAAAAATGGCAACCTGAAAAATGTGCTGCAACTGGGTAAATCCTTTGAGCAGCCGGAAGGAATTACGTTTAGCCCTAGTGGTGAGTTGTATATTTCCAACGAAGGCAACAAGCAACCGGGAAACATCCTGGCAGTAACCTTGCCGTAAACTGATTCCCGCCAATAAACAAAGAGCGCCGGCTTTTAGCCGGCGCTCTTTGTTTATTGCGTAATGAAAAGAAGATGATGCGGAGGTTCATTCCGATTTTACCATACTTTTTATGTTTCAAGACTGGTTGTTTGCCTGCATTCAATAAATGCGTTTCAGCCCTGAAAGGGCGACATATATCAGCCCGGCCTGCAAGGGCCGGGGAAAGATTATAGGGTCATACATAGAGCCCTGAAAGGGCGAAACAACAAGAGGCATTTTATCACCTGTTTCGCCCTTTCAGGGCTCTGGCTAGACTATCTGAATAGTTAACCCAGGGCTGGCACCCTGGGCTAATTTGTGTCGGTCTTTCAGGCCTTGTTTTGATTGACTGTGTCTATACAGTTATGTAAATGATAAACTGTGTATTGTGAAAGTTATTCTTAACACTAAATCATTCGGACGAACATCAAAAAAATATTATTTGCTTTTATAAACCCGCAGCATTTACCGAAATAACCCAGTCTGCCAACCTGCTCATTATCGTATTATCCCATTATCTCATTTTCTCTCTTTTCTTCGACGCCTTCGCCTTTTCGTTAAAGGCCAGGCAAAGATCTATCCAATAAGCCAGCTCTTTTTTTGAACTTAATCCTGTCGGGGTTACGTAACAATATCCCTGTAGGTGTTTGCCCCGCATGATCATCGGTTCCACGCCAATTTTTTCGGCAACCATTTCCTGCTCTGCAGGATCAAAGCGGCACATCAGGTTGTTGTCGCTGACACAAACGCAAAGCTTTCCGTTGATCATGAAAGCAAGACCACGGAACATCTTTTTTTCTTCGATCTGCAGCCCCCAAAATTGGGAGAGGTGGTCCCTTGTTCTTGCTGCTAATTGCAGGTCGTATGCCATCGGTTATTGGTTTAGGTGGTAGCCCTGATCCATTCGTTGATGATAGAGGTCAGCCTTTCTTTGTTCGCTGCAATCGACGCCAGGGTTGGAAAAGAAGCAACGGCCCTGTCGGTTGTTTTCCACTGCAGCAGGCCGCTCTTTTCTTCCAGCAGGTTGGTTGGGGGCAATGCTTTTGCCTTGGCACCCGTATGAAAGATCAACTGCACCTGTTTGGGTGGATGAATGCGCATGGTGATGCGGTCCTTGCCATCAAAGGTATAATTGGGCCCGTTCCACTTGATGTTCTCCGTTAGCCCGCTGTTGGCCTGCAAAATACAGGTGCGTAAGGCTTCAATCTCTTGTCGCAGTGGGTGCGTTTGTTTGTCCAGAAATTCAGTAACGACGCTGCTGAGCGGAAGATGTTGGTGGCGCATGTCTGTTGATTCGACTCCTTTGCAAGGGAGCAAGGTTGTTAAGGTAAGAAATTTGGTTCTGATGCAAAGAAGCGTCCTGTTCACTCCTTGTTAGCACAGTAGAAAATAAATCGAGAGTTGGGTTAAGGTGATGAAACAGCAGCATTTTTCCGTTTTGCATTTGTTTTTCGAAGTCTCTCTTCTACACTTTTTCTACTTGGAAAAAAAGAAGGGCATGATCTGAATAGGTATCGATCCATTTCTTTTGTTCGGTTTCCGTTTCCAGTTTTGGCCAGCCCCGCACATCCACAGGGGCACCGCCAAAATTTTTAAACTGCAGGTGCGCCGCTGCTATCACATGATCGAGGTTGCTGCGCGGAAGCCCGCCGGGCCCATTCCACCAGGTATGGGGCTGATTTTTTTCAAGGCGGAACATCTTTGCTTTTTTTGCATTGCTGTCCAGTTTGCGCAACTCAAAATCCACTACGATCTCCCGCTGAAAGGGATAGGTCATGCCCATCGTATTCAGGTCGCCCAGGAAAATATAATTGGCAGGGCCTTCACCCGCAGCGGCGGAAACTTTGTCGAGTGTTTTGCGAAAATTAAAGGCCCGTTCAAACATATCATCCCGCAGGCCAAGGCCAATAGGCTTGGTGCTGCTTTTGGTATGCAGAAAAAGAATGGGGTAGTCGGCGCCGTCCTTGTTGACGGTAAGCAGGGCACCGGGCCGCAGGTAGGTATTGCCCGATTTAAACTCCACCTTTTGTGTAAAAAAAGCAGTTATCGTTCTTTTGACGCCAACCAGGATCTCCTGCGTCTGCTGTCCCTCGGTAATGTGAAACTGGTAGTTGGGCATCTGGCTGACCAGCGTAGCATAGATATCCGCACTTTCTACTTCGTACAGGCCAAATACATCGGGGTTCTGGTCTTTTAAAAATTGCAGCACACGGGCCATCCGGTCGGGATTGTTTTTAAAATGCTCCACATTCCAGGAGGCAACGGTAAATGCTTTCGCCATGGTTGCTGGTTTGTAAAATGAAGGCGTCTTGACAGGGAGGAGTGTTGGGCCGGTGTTCCAATGTACACAAAAACGGCCTGGGTTGAAAACCGTCTGTTCTTTTGCGGGGATGTTGTACTGAGTGGCCTACTTCAGTTATGGTTAAAATTGTCGTTCTTTAACAGCTGTTTTTGCTGCTTCTTCTCATTTTTCCACTACTTTCAACCTCTTATTTCACCAATTCTCCCATCATGAATAAAATTTTTGGTATTGCCCTGGCGGCCCTGGTACTGGCTTCCTGCCAGAACTCCGGCGGCTCTAAGAAAGTTACCCCTGTTGCTCCCGAACCGGCTACGCTCAATGCACCAGCCCTGCCTGCACCCGGCGCCCAGCCGGCCGGCAGCGAACCGACTGCAACGGCACCAGTTTCGGCTCCGGCTCCAACTACAAACGGCGCAACTGCAGCCCTGAACCCCGAACACGGGGCACCCGGCCACCGTTGCGATATACCGGTAGGCACACCACTCAACAGCGCTCCCGCCAATGCCGCGGCACCGGCCGCTAACCCTGCACCAATCCAGATGCAAACGCCTCCGCCGATGTTGCCGCCACCAACGCTTACGCAGCCTGTCAACAGCAATGCCCGCCTCAATCCTGCCCACGGGCAGCCCGGTCACGACTGTTCTATCCCGGTTGGCCAACCGTTAAAAAGCTAACGCAAAAGCAAGTAGCACTGCGTTATCCTAACGCGGTTACAGCTATTTCTTTTTCAAAATAGAAAAGCAGGTTTCTCTTTAAACCATCTGGTTTTTGAGAGAAACCTGCTTTTATTTTTTAAGGGTCAGCACAGCCCTTTTCTGCGTTCTATGCCTTTGGTTTCCGGAACCGGAAATCAACAAAAGCCAGCGCCACAAACAGTACAAAATAACCGGCCGAATACAACTGCATCGTGGGCACTTTTTCCGCATATTTCGGGTACACATTCAGGAACGGAAAGGCAAACGGGAACTTATCGGCGTCGGCCCATTTGTACTCAAAGACCAACATGGCCGAAAGTATCCAAAGACCCACGCCAAGGCCAATGGGTAAGAGGAAGCTGCGGGAACGCAAGCCCATCCAAAACTGGAAACCCAGCACACCCAGGATGGCCGCAATGGTTTGCCCGTTAAAACGCAACACCTCTCTCCAGGCAAAGGGGTGATCGGCAAGCCGGATGCCGGGATACAGGGTTCCCAGCAAAATAGCGGCAAACAACAGGAGGCAATTGAACACCACCAGGAAGGCCAGGATCATAAAAAAGGGCAGGGCCAGCTTGGCCAGGAACAGTTGTCCATAGGTTTGCGGTGTGGCCAGCACCTGCTTCCAGGTATTATTGCGGTACTCCAGTTGTGGAAGTAAGGTGCAAGTGAGCACTACAAAGAGAGGCAGCAAGAGGATGTTCAGCATCTGTCCGCCCGATTTGTAAACCCATTGCCAGGGGCCAGCCGCAAGCCGGCCAAAGGTTTCTTTGGTGTCATAGTCGTCAAGGACCAGGATAACAGGGGCTACCAGGGCAATCAGTAAACAGGTATACCAGATGGAGGTGCGTTTTGTTTTTAAAAGCTCGGAGCGGAAACTGGCAGTCAGGTTCATACAGGTGTATTCGTTAGATCGATAAATAATTGTTCAAGGTTGTTGGCCTGGGGCTGCAGCAGGAAAACATCCATGTCGTTGGCAACGAGCATGCGGTTGATGGTGGCAACATCCCGGCCGTCCTGCACCCGTACCCACACCTTTTCCGGCAGCCATTCAGCATCGTAGTCAGCCAGGATATGACTGGCTCTTTCGTTGTTGGACGTATGGATCTGCAGGATAGAGGACGCCTGCTGTAAACCCTGCAACTCGGGCAGCGATCCCTGGAAGATCATCTGTCCCCTTGCGATAATACCTACGTGTGTTACCATTTTTTCCACTTCGGAAAGAATATGGCTCGACACCAGGATGGTGATGCCTTCTTCGCGGTTAAGGGTTTTGACCAGTTCCCGCAGCTCAATAATGCCGTTGGGGTCAAGACCGTTTGTCGGCTCGTCAAGTATCAGCAGTTCGGGCTGTGGCAATAAGGCTACGGCAATGGCCAGACGCTGCTTCATGCCCAGCGAAAACCGTTTTACCGTTTTATCCGGCACATCCTGCAGGCCAACTGTTTTCAGCACGACCGCGATGCGGCTTTTGGGTACGTTATAGATCGTTCGGTACACTTCCAGGTTTTCCGTAGCAGTAAGATGGCTGTACAGCGAAGGTGCTTCTACCAGCGAACCCAGTTTTTGCAGAATGCTGACGCGGTGGGTGCGGATGTCGTTGCCAAAAATATGGATGCTGCCTTTTTGCACCGGCAGCAGGCCAAGCAAAAGACTCAGCGTGGTGGTTTTACCCGATCCGTTCGGGCCCAGGAAACCATAGATCTCTCCCTGCTTCACGGTAAGCCCGATGTCGGTGAGCGTAGGGGCACCTTTGGTATAACTGTGACAAAGGCCGGAAGTTTGAATGATAACGTCTCTCACACAAATTGTTTTAATGAAAAATTGTGTTGCTGTAACAAGTATAAGCCACCCTTTTTAGGCAAGTGCCTGAATGTGACGAAGCCCTATTCTGGTGTGATGAATCCGGCGATTAGCAAAGCTATAATCGATGTACTTGTGCAGCCTGTTTGTAGTTACACTGCTCTTTCATGTAAAATGGACTTGCGCAACTGTTTAAAAAGTACACCCTTTCGGTAGCATTCTTTCTGCCCCGTTTTTGCTTTTTGTCTTGCCCGTTGCCTATTGCAGATGGTGCATTGTTTGTGTTTTTGTCCGAAACTGACTCATCACATATTCAACTGCTTTCATCACTTTTGCTTTTAGAGCGGAACGGAATGTTCTTGTTTTACAGCGTCGATACTGACAATCATGAATATTGCAGCGAAATGATAAAAGAAATCAACCAAATCGTACAGAACAAACTCACTACCGTTACCCGCAATGTGCTGATTGCCTTTGCCATGTGGCTAATGATCATGCTCCTCCTGGCACTGGGCGAAGCCGAAAATGAATTGATGTATTTATGGGGTGTTTGCGGCCCCTTTGGCATTTTGCTTTACTACTGGTACTTCGAAACGGTGATACCGGCCCAGTATAAAAAGGCAAAGCCTTTTTGGAGTTATATTGTTTACTCTTTTTTTATCCTGGTGCTGGCCATTCCGCCCATTACCCTGCTGTTTGCACTGATGCCACGACGATCAGTGGACACCGCAATGGCCTTTGGTTTTATCAACTCCTTGTTGCACTTCTTTTTTACGGTGCCGCTGTTGTGGATTCTTTTTCGCCGCCAGATGAAAAACCGGGAAGAGTTGTTTGTACTGAAAAAAGAACTCGGTCGCTCCACGGCCAGCTTTGATTTTTTGCGGTCGCAGATCAACCCGCATTTCCTGTTCAACGCCCTGAACACCATCTACGGCACGGCCTTGCAGGAAGGGGCTGAACGCACCAGCGAAGGCATTGAAAAGCTGGGCGATATGATGCGCTTTATGCTGCACGAAAACATGCAGGATAAAATTGCGCTGACCCGCGAGATTGAATACCTGAATAACTACATCAGCCTGCAGCGCCTGCGCACCGATGCCCATAGCACCATCAACATTGAAGCGCATATTGAGCAGCCGGTAACGCCGGTGCAGATCGCACCCATGCTGCTGATACCGTTTGTAGAAAATGCGTTCAAGCACGGCATTTCTTTCCGCGAGCCTTCGCAGATCAAGATCACCCTGGAAGTGAACGACAAAACGCTCAATTTTGATGTGCACAACAGCAAGCACGAAAGGTCTGAAAACGACCCCGAGAAAAACAAGAGCGGTATTGGCCTGAACAATGTAAAGCAGCGCCTGCAACTGCTTTACCCGCGAAGGCACGAGCTGATCATCCGCGAAACCGGCAAAGATTTTTTTGTTCACCTTACCTTGCAGTTGCAGTAAATTTTAAAACCTACTGGTTGTTGATGAAAGCCATTGCCGTAGACGATGAACCCATTGCGTTGAACGTTATTGCCTCGCATGCCGCTAAAGTGCCTTTTATTGAATTAAAGGCAACATTCACCGATGCCTTCAAAGCCATGGACTACCTGCAAAAAGAAACGGTAGACCTGCTCTTTCTTGACATTAAAATGCCGGATATTTCGGGTATTGATTTTTACCAGAGTCTCAACAAAAAGCCCTTGCTGATCTTTACCACGGCTTACTCCGAACATGCGGTGACATCATTTGAACTGGATGCCGTAGACTACCTGCTAAAGCCTTTTTCGCTGGCCCGTTTTATGAAGGCCTGCAACAAAGCGTTTGAGCTGTACAATTTTCGCAATGCCGATGCGGCAACGGATCACCTCTTTTTGAAAACAGGCTATGAACAGGTAAAGGTGATGCTGGATGAGATTCTTTACCTCGAAGCTTCCGGCAACTATGTAACGTTTGTCCTTACCGACAAAACCATTTTGACCCGCATGACCTTTGGCGAAGTAACGGCTCTTTTGCCTGCGGCTAAGTTTGTCCGCATCCACCGGTCTTACATGGTGGCTGTTTCCAGATTGGACAAAGTAGAACGTTACCAGGTCACGATCGGTAAGCACAAAATCCCTGTGAGTGAAGTGTATGGACAGAATTTGTCCGAGGCGTTGAAGCGGTGAGCGGTTTGTAGTTTGTAGTTTGTAGTTTGTAGTTTGTAGTTTGTAGTTTGTAGTTTGTAGTTTGTAGTTTGTAGTTTGTAGTTTGTAACAAATCTTTTAAGGTAACATAGGATTGGTTAGGAGTTTATCGGCTCCGTAGGAGCCATGCCTTGGTAGAAAAAGACCAATACCATTTTTCACCCGGCCCCGTAGGGGTCGAACCATGGAGAGCAGGAGTAACGAACGGATAAAGCTCTTTCTCACTCCGAAGGAGTGCCGTGTTTATAGAAAAGAATAATGAAGACGAAAACGGCTCCGAAGGAGCCGCGTGTTTCTGTTGGTAGCCATTGGTGAAACACAAAACAATAACGAATCTATCATCACAACGTGCTTGCGCCAATCAATCTCTTTTCCTAAAACAAAATCATAAAAAAGCGACAACAACTGTTTCCAGACTGCTATCGCTATTACGTAATTTTTGCTTTGCAATTTTGTAAAACGGCAACGGCTGTCTTTTATAAAATACCCGTTTGTACAATCCGTTTTATCTACACAAACTTCAGGCGTTTACCGCTTCCGGCGACGGTATCTCCTCCGGTAACACCGCTGCCGGGTCCATCCACACCACTTCCCACACATGGCCGTCCAGATCTTCAAAACTCCGACTGTACATAAAACCGTAGTCTTCCGGATCGCGGAATTGTTTGCCGCCGGCCGCAATGGCTTTGTCGGCCAGGTCATTCACACCGTCCTTGCTGTCGGTGGAAAGGGCGATCAATACTTCTTTTGTTTTCCCTGTATCCGCAATTTCTCTTCCGGGGATAAAACCCTGAAAAAAAGGTTCTGTGAGCAGCATGGCATAAATGGTGTCACTGATCACCAGGCAAGCCGCTTTTTCATCGGTGAACTGCTTGTTGAAGCTGTAACCCAGTTTCGTAAAAAAATCCATGGAACGTTGCAGGTCTTTTACCGCGAGGTTGATAAAAACTTGTGTGGCCATTGTAGTTGATTTAAGGTGTATGATTGAAAACGTGAGAGGTCAAACGAGAAAAGAGAAACGTCAGACGTAAAAGGTAAAATGATTTTGTTATTGTTTTTCCAGCACCGTTTTTAAGGTGTGAAGACTTGTTTCCAGGTCAGCGCCTAAAACCGAGGGTACAAATAAGTTCATCAGGTTCATGGGGTAGGGACTGCTGCCTTTCATGCCCCAGCTAAGTTTTGTTTGGTTGTCGGACAAAGCTTTCGTTGTCATGTGTGCTTCTGCATTGCTTTCAAATGGCTCCTGGAAGCGAAGCGCAAAATCAATTCGTTCACCTTCACTGATCCTGCTGATCTCCTGTTCGCCCTTGCCCACTTCTTTACTTTCCCAGGCATACACAAAACCAACAGCACCATCTTCGCCGCGGTAGGTTTTTTTCACCTGCGGATCGGCCTGGATCCATTTATTATACTGGTCCTGGTTGCGGGATTGTTTTACAAAAGCAAACACCTGTTCTTTGGGTTTGTTGATGGATACCGAACGCTCAACATTGTAGTCTTTTTTTACAAACAGAGCCACCAATAACAAGAGCGCAACAACACTGAGTACGCCCAGAAGAATGCGTTTTAGAATTTTCATGATGATTTACTTTAAATACGTGGTTAAGGTTTTAGTTTCTCGTAGTTCAGCATCCAGCGGGTACCAAATTTGTCGGACAGGGCACCAAAAAGAGAGCCCCAGAACTGCTGGCTAACGGGCATGAATACCTGCCCGCCGTTTGATAGTTTTCCAAATAAGGTTTGCAACTGTTCTTCGCTGCTGCAATTGATGCTGAGCGAAAAATTATTGCCGGCGTGGAAACCTTCCGGTCCTGTCATGTCCGAGGCCATCAGCACAAAGCCATCACCGGTAAGCGAAGCATGCATGATGTCGTTTTCTTTTCCTGCCGGGCATTGTGCTTCCATGGGCGTGTCTTTGATAGCCTGCAGGTAGAGTTCGCCGCCCAGGCAATCCCTGTAAAACTGCATGGCTTCGCGGCAGGCCCCGTTGAAATTAAGATAAGCATTGATCTGTGTCATAAGCGATGATGTTATCGGTAAGTGGTGAATGACCAGTGATGAGTATAGATTCATTATATCGCATCATTCCTTTGCCAATTATCAATTCTTTTTGCACATTGCCAGTTGTCCATTGCCAGTTGTCACAGCCTCACCTTGCTTCCCTGTCTTCCTGCAGCAGGCCAAAGATGTTGTCATCGGGATCGGTAAAGAAAGCGATCCAGCCAATGGCAGGAATGGCTTTCTTCTGATGATACACTTTGCCGCCTTCTTTTACGATGCGCCCAATCGCTTCGTCGATATCCGGAACAGCGATGGTATTGATCACTGGTTGCTGCGGACCAACCTCCCGGATAATAGCGCCATTGATCCCTCTTTCATCCTCTCCTCCGGTATGGGCAAACCAGTAGTCCTGCCCGCCCCATTGTTGAAATTGCCAGCCAAACACCGTTTCATAAAAGTGCCGGTTGGTATCGGGATTGGCCGATGGAATTTCGAAATAAATTACCCGGTTGCTCATGCTGGATGAATTTTACAATGCGCCTCATTGCTTCACAAAGATGGTTTCCTTTACCAGCATTTGCAATGTGTAAATGCGCCGTTTCCGGGGGTTGATTACGACAGTGAAATGCCGTAGTTTTAAAAAATGAAACACATCTCCATCCTGGTGCCGGAAGGCAATTGCAGCCTGGTGAATATAGAAGGCACACACCAGATCTTTTCCGAGATAAACGCCATGCTGGCCCGTGCCGGTAAAGCGCCCCTCTTCAAGGTGCAGTTGGTAGGGTTGCGAAAGGAAACAGCCATGTACCGTGGGTTGTTTCGTATTCATCCTGATGTGTTGTTCAGCGAGGTGGCAAAAACCGATTTGATCATTATCCCGGCCATTCATGGCGACAAACGCAAAGTGATCGAAGACAACAAGGATTTTCTTCCCTGGATCGTGTCGCAGTACAGGGGCGGCACGGCGGTGGCATCGCTTTGCATTGGTGTGTTTTTACTGGCTGCCACCGGGCTGCTGAAAGGAAAGCGTTGCGCCACGCATTGGGTAGAAGCCGAGAACTTTCGTGCAATGTTTCCCGATGTGAACCTGGTGCCCGAAAAGATCATTACCGACGACAGCGGCATTTATACCAGCGGCGGTGCTTACTCCTGGCTCAACCTAATTTTATACATTGTTGAAAAGCTGGCGGGCCGGGATATGGCCATTACCTGCTCCAAGGTTTTCGAGATTCAGATCGAACGCAACAACCAGTCGGCCTTTATGATCTTCAGCCCGCAAAAGCGCCACGAGGATGAAGCGGTAAAGCAGGTGCAGGATTATATCGAAACGAATTATGCCGAAAAATTTTCTGTTGACGACCTGGCAAGAGAAGTGGGTGTGAGCCGCCGCAACCTGGAGCGCCGGTTTCGCAAGGCAACTTATAATTCCATTGTGGAGTACATGCAACGTGTACGCATCGAAGCCGCCAAGCAAACGCTGGAAAAAGAGCGGGAGAATGTTGCCGAAGCCATGTACAAGGCCGGCTATACCGACAGCAAAGCCTTCCGCACCACGTTTAAAAAGTTCACCGGTCTATCGCCCATGGAGTACCGTGCCAAGTATGTGCGGCGTGAGGTGCTAGTAGAAAGTTGAGTAGAACAGTTTGCAATCAGCAATACGCAAACGCTGTGCTTCTCTGTGCCTTTGTGTCTCCGTGGTTCAAAAATCATGACAACGAAAACACCGACGGATCATCACCACAAGATTTTATTTTTTCCTGCAACAATTGCTGCTCGGCAAGTGACCGGGTAAGCGAAAGTGCTTTGTGGTAATGCGCTT
Source organism: Flavisolibacter longurius (assembly GCA_013327885.1). Taxonomy (GTDB): domain Bacteria; phylum Bacteroidota; class Bacteroidia; order Chitinophagales; family Chitinophagaceae; genus Flavisolibacter. Next base: position 25,101 of record JABUMY010000001.1, read on the forward strand.
TTGCCAGGCCTTTTTTCTGCAGGCCATTGTACATTTCACCAATGGCGGTGTGGTAGAGATAATAGTTCTCCAATCCGCTGATACGTTCCAGTTGTTTTAGCCCTTCTTCGTTGCTGATGGCGTAGGAAGCCGCAATGGCTTTATTCAATAACACAAAAGCATTGGCATGCTGCTCGGCTAAAATGCTGTAGAGATAATAGATCGCTTTCCAGTCCGTTTCTTCAAAGCTGGGTGCCACCGCGTGCAGGTAAGCAATGGCGGCTTCCAGGTGATAAACGGAGGTCTCCTGTTGCGTGGCGGCTTCCAAAAAGAAATAGCCTTTTTGTATCAGGGGCTGGTACCATTTGCTGCGATCCTGTTGCCGGAGTAAAATAATATTGCCGCCTTCATCCAGCCTTGCCCTGAGCCGTGAGGCCTGGAAGCAACAAAGGGCCAGCAAGGCATTGCTGCGGGGCGTATTGGTAAGCGGATTTTGGGTGAGCAGGTACGTTAGTCGCATCGCTTCCTCACAAAGGTCTTCACGGATCAGTTGTTCCGGGTGCGACGAATTGTAGCCTTCATTGAAAAGAAGGTAAAGACAATGCAAAACAGCATCAAGTCTTACGGGCAGTTCGCCGGCAGAAGGGAGATCCAGCGCAATGCTTTCCGTCCGGATCTTTTCTTTGGCCCGGTAGATGCGTTTGGCAATGGTTTCTTCGTCTTTCAAAAAGGCTCTTGCTATTTCCGCAACACTCAACCCGCAGAGTGTTTTCAGTGCCAGGGCAATCTGCGATTCTACCGGTATCAAAGGATGACAGCAGGCAAAGATCATCCGCAACTGGCTGTCGGTAATGGCTTCTTCTTCAAAAAGCTGGGTAACGGTGTTGTATAGGGCAAATTCAGACCGCAAGAGGTAAGCCTGTTCCGATTCGATGCGGCGGTAGGTTTTCTCGCGGCGCAAATAATCAACGGCTTTGTTTTTTGCCACCCGGTACAACCAGGCATTGGGCTGGTTGGGCAGGCCATTGATACGCCAGGTTTGCAAAGCCTGCAGCAAGGTGTCCTGCGTAATGTCCTGCGCTGCCTGCAGGTGCTGCAAGCCCAGTAAACGTGATAGTACAGCGATCATCTTTCCCGACTCGTGCCGGAAAAAATGATCGACTGTTTGCTGAACGGAACCGTGCATAATTCAATTGCCAATTGGCAACTGGCAATGAGCAAGAAGACAGCATTTGTCTATTGTCCATTGTCAATTGCTTGTTGAGACTACATGTCAAACTTCATTACCTGGCGCACCTCAACCTGTCCGCCATAAGAGTAGTCGGGATAATCCTGGCAGGCTTCTACCGCTTCTTCCATGTTATCCGCTTCAATCACAAAGTAGCCGCCTACCAGTTCTTTGCCTTCGGTATAAGGACCATCCGTAACGGCCGATTTCCCGCTCACCAGCTTGCCACCCGGCAGCAGGGCTTCACCCGAAACATATTTGCCTTCCTTTTGCAGCTTATCTACCCAGGCCATCCACTGGTCCATATTGGATTGCAGGTCTTCGGGAGATGCGTCCTGCTTGATGCCGCCGTGAAAAATGAGCATGAACTTTTCCATAACAGTTTTTTTAATGTTTAAAAATAGTTTTTACGATGACGAATAGTCCATTGCAAACCGGACAAGCGGTGAAAATATTTTTTGAAAATAAATTGGAAACCTTTCAACAGGCAATGATTTCGGCCTTACCTGTAGCTATATCGAGGAGTAAAAGGCCTTCGTCTTTTTCGCCCAATTGTACCAGTCTTTTGCCATCGGTATTCCAAACGGCACTTTGGCCCGCACAAAGGCCATCTTCACAATCGCCAACGCTGTTGACCAATAATGTTGTAATGGAATGGTCTTTTGCCAATTGCGCCAACCGTTCTGCCGCTTTAGTTACACCGGTTGCTGTTTTGGCCATGCTGGCCAGGTAAAAGGTTGCGCCGTTTTGCAGCGCCTGTTCGGCATGCGCCGGTACAGAAAGTTCGTAGCAAATGGCCGGTGCTATTTTGGGTTCCTGGCTGATAAAAAAGTTGTTGTTTTTCCCCGGAACAAAAAAAGCTTCTTCATCCTCATGCAGGTATTGCTTGGCATACACCGTTGGTTTTTGGTTGGGATAAAAAAGCAGCATGCTTATGGTAATGCCGTTTTGTTGGCGCAGCGGCATACCAATGCCGATGGTAACGTGGTGGGTATTGCTCAGGGTTTGAAAAGGAGCAAAGCAAACATCTTCTGGCGTAGTGGCAAGGCTGTTGGCAAGCGAAGGCTCGTAACCGGTAAGGGAAAGCTCGGGAAAAATGATGCAGTCGGCACCTGCTGCAATGGCCCGTTCTGCCAGTTGCAGGTGCCTGGCGGTGTTGGCAGCAACGGCACCGCGGGTTGGCTTTGTTTGTACGAGGCAGATCTTCATAACAACATACGAAGGTATCTTCCTTTTACACAAAAAAGGCCTGCGTACTGCAAGCCTGTTTCAATTTATTTCAGCGGGTAATTATCGTTTGGCCGTAGGCGGTTGCGGTGCCGGCAGCGAAGGTTTTACAAGAAAGGCCTTGGCAAAACGTCCTACCAGGCTAAACTCGTTTTCAGGTGCTTTTGACGTCAGTGGTTGCAGCGATCGCAGGTAGGAGAGAAGGGCCGTCATTTCATCATCGCTCATATCAAGGCCCTGCATAAACGGAAGCACTGCTTCGCCATTGCTTTTGACGCCATAGCGCAACACCCGGGCAATGGCGGCATCGCTCATCGATCCAATACCGGTTGCCGCATCCGGCGTCAGGTTCGGCGTATAAAATGTACCGAAAGGCGTTTCAAATTTTTTGGCGCCAGCCAGTGAAGGCTCTTCGCCCAGCTTTAATACGGAATCGATGTTGTTGACAGGACTGTGGCAATGCACACAGCCTTTGCTCACCAGCGCAATGTGTTTTCCTTTGGCAATTACGGTGCTGTCGGTAGATGCTGTGATGGGCGGAAACGGTGCTTCATAGATAAGGTGCTGGCGAAGCGCTGTTGCCGATGTAATACCAATGGCCAGGAACAAAAGAATAAGGCCTGTCCATTTTAGGATTTTCCGAAGCATGGGTGTTGGTTTTGTTGATGCTGTAAAATGCTGTGGCAACAAAAGTGGTTGTTTGCGTAGAAAGCAACCAGTATCAGTTGTGTGAACTGCAGTATTTGAAAAATGAAATGACATTGCCTGCGTAATGAAGTAGCTTCGAGGCCTTGTAAAAACGTGTTCGTAGTGAAGGAAGACAGCTTTCGTTACAAACCTCAAAAAGGCCCTTGCGTTCTGCTTCTCTGCCTCCCGCTACCTTTGCCGCCATGGATTATTTCAAGCGGCTCAGCCAACTGTTGCAGACCGAAAAAGAAGAAGACCGCCGGCAGTACGAAAGCCTTACTTCGCATTTGCCCATAACCGACCGCAGGGAGAACGGTATGACCTGGTATCCCATCGCTATTCGCGATACGGAGATCGGTCGTGGTGATTACCTTACGATAGAAGTGGAACGCACCACCCACCAGGACCTGCAGCACCAGTTTCGATTTGGCATGACCGCAGCGCTTTTCTCCAACCATGCTCCAAAAGAAAACAGGTTGGAGGGCACCATCACCCGCATCAGCGGCAACCGCCTGAAGCTTTCGTTGCGGGTAGATGAACTGCCCGATTGGACGCGGGATGGCAAGCTGGGTGTTGATGCCGTGTTTGACGAGAACAGCTATGCCGAAATGGAAGCCGCACTGAAGCTGGCACCCGCTGTTGGCGAAAAGCGGGAAGAAGGCCGGCTGGTCCGCATCCTGACCGGCACTGAAACACCGGTCTTTTATGCCAAAGAAAGCTATCCGCCGTTTACGCGGTTGAATGAAAGCCAAAAGGCCGCTGTGGAAAAGATCCTGGCGGCTAACGAACTGGCCATTGTGCACGGTCCGCCGGGTACGGGTAAAACCACTACCCTGGTGCAGGCCATCAAGGCTTTGCTGCAAAAAGACCGGGAACGAGTGTTGGTGGTGGCACCGAGCAATGCGGCGGTGGACCTGCTGAGTGAAAAGCTTTCCGACGAAGGCCTGAATGTAGTGCGGGTAGGCAACCCGGCAAGGGTGAACGAAAGGCAGATGGCACTCACCCTGGACAGCAAGGTAGCGGCACACAACAGCGCCAAAGACATCAAGCGGCTGCGCAAACAGGCAGCCGAGTACCGTGACCTGGCGCAGAAATACAAACGCAATTTTGGCGCGGCCGAAAGGGAGCAACGCAAAGCCCTTTTTACCGAAGCCCGCAACCTGGTGCGTGAAGTGGAAAAAACGGAACAGTATATTGTTGATGACATTCTTTCCAAAGCCGATGTGATCACGGCTACGCTGGTTGGTGCCTCGCACTACACCGTACGCAACCTGCGTTACCACACCGTGGTGATCGATGAAGCAGGACAGGCCCTGGAGCCTGCCTGTTGGATACCGATACTCAAAGCCAAAAAGCTGGTGATGGCCGGCGACCACCAGCAATTGCCGCCTACTATTAAGTCTGATGCGGCTGCAAAGGAATTGGGCAAAACGCTCATGGAAAAAGCGGCGGCCCTTCACCCCGAATCCGTGGTGTTGCTGGAAGAGCAGTACCGCATGAACGAAGTCATCGCCGGCTTTTCATCAAAAGAATTTTACGGGGGAAAACTAAAGGCTGCCTTTTCGGTTGCGCATTGGCGTTTGCTGGGAGAAGAGGCACCATTGCTGTTTATAGATACGGCCGGCTGCGGTTACGAAGAAGTGTACGAGGGCACAAGCATCAGCAACCCGGAAGAAGCCCTGTTTTTGGTAAAGCAGTTGGGAGATTATGTGGAGAAGCTGAAAGCGGTTTACACCAAAGAAAGCTTTCCTTCTATTGCGGTGATCTCGCCTTATCGCCACCAGGTGGCCGTGCTGAAGGACCTTGTGCTGGGCGATGAAAGCTTGCAGGAAGTTGGAGCTGCCATTACGGTCAACACCATTGATTCTTTCCAGGGACAGGAAAGGGATGCCGTGTTTATTTCCATGACCCGCAGCAATGCCGACAGCACCATCGGTTTTCTCTCCGACATCCGCCGCATGAACGTGGCCATGACCCGTGCCCGCAAAAAGCTGGTGGTGGTTGGCGACAGCGCCACCCTGTCGCAGTTCTCTTTTTATGCTGATCTTATCCAGTATGCGCAGGAGAAGGAAGGATACCAAAGTGCGTGGGAGTTGATGTGATAGCCTCCCCCGCCCCTCCGGTGGAGGGGAGATCCAGGCACAGATCCTCGCTTTTGCACGATACATTTTTTGCCTCTGCCGGTCTTTCTGGTAGAGGCTTTTTGTTAATGTTGTTTTCTTCTTTCACTCTGGTATAAAAGAATAGGGAATCGTATTCTCCCTTAGCAATTGCACTTGCCTTCTGAGCCCGAAGGGCTCTCCTGTCAATAGCACCGGGTGAAACCCGGTGATGCATATTGTGATGGTAAACAACCCCGGAGGGGTTTCCCTTTTATTGATTTTGCTATGATTTTAAACATGGGTGGGATTATGATTGAGCTGCGTAAACCCACCCCAAGTCATTACAGTAATCGCAAACCTTAGGTCGCCCCTCCAGGGAGGGGAAGGCTATTTTAGTATTACAGATTGGGTTAGTGGAAAGAGAGAAATTCTTATGGTTGTTTCAAAATCTCAAATGAATGCAACAATAAATTTTCAATAATCAACGATCAATGTTCAATTCGCAAATGGAACAACGGCGCATTGTAACATTCCCAATCCCACTGGTACAGCGCCTGCAGTAGCTTGATTAATAGGCAGATAGTTGTATTTGCATCAAGCAACGTGTAGTGAAGAATGAGCGCAAAAGAAAGAATGCTTACAATGTGAACCAAGCAACCAATAAAGAAAGGTTTTTGTGCGTTGGCCTGGCAATTCCAGCAGAGCGTTGGATTTGCCTTGAACTTTTGGCTCCACCTTTTCTTTCCAAGAGAAAAGGTGGAAAACAAACTATAGAAATGAAAGACCGAATCAAAGGCAGCAACTGAAAAATACGCTCATTCGTAAACACACAACAAAATCACAATCCATCCTAATCATTTTTTATAAAAACCTGCTCCATAACAATCCACCGCTGATACTAATTAATCATGTGAAAAACATTTTCCTCGCCCAATTCCCTCTTTCCTGTAAATTCAACCCGCTTTAAAACAATCATCATGTCCACCCATAGCCGAAAAAAATTTTTGACAACATCCGCAGCGATCACCGCCGGACTGGCCGCGAATCCTCTTTCCGCCTTTGCCCAAGGGCAAAAAAAGAGCATCATCCACCATGTGTTTTTCTGGCTGAAAAACCCTGATTCAAAAGAAGACTTAGCCAAATTGCTCGCTGGACTGGAAACCCTCCGCAAGATCAAAGAGATCAAAAAACTCCACATCGGCGTACCCGCCGCCACCGAAAAACGCGATGTGGTGGACCACAGTTACCAGGCTTCCGAACTGATGCTCTTCGACAACCTCGCCGACCAAAAAACTTACCAGGATCATCCCATTCACCAAAAATTCATTGCCGATTGCTCCCATCTCTGGAACAAGGTGGTGGTGTATGATGTGCAGGAAGTTTAAACACGAATTTTTTCACGGATTACACGGATTTTAATACAGCAGTACAGGCGTTTGTATATCCGCTGCTATTGCCTATTCCGATTGTTGTCAAAGGTGCTTTTTGAGGAACCCAAAAAGACGCTGCCGGATCCCGGGGGCATCAAACATAGGCCCGTAATGCGGTGCACCGGGAACAATGATCAATTCATTGGGTACACCATTTACATTGAGCCAGCCGCTTAGCAACCGCGATTGCGTATTGGCAACAGATTCATCTTTCTCTCCATTCACAATAAAAAAAGGCGGGTCGGCCTTATCAACATAACTCACAGGGCTTGCTTTTTTTGCCAGGTCGGGACGCTCTACCGGGACGGCGCCCAGCAGCATGGCGATCGGACTGCGGGTATTGTTCTCCGTTGTATCGGTGCTCATCGAGGCCGCCACCAGGTCGGCAGGACCATAAAAATCCAGCACGCATTTAATGTTGAATGCAGGCTTTTTTCCACCCGCATAAAAATCAGCAATGGCATTGTTTTGCGAAAGCCCGATCAGCGAAGCCAGGTGCCCGCCGGCGGAAAAGCCGATCAGCGCTATGCGGTTTTTATCGTAGCCGTAATTGCCGGCCTGCTGGTACAAATAATCCAGGGCCTGGTTGCAATCCTGTACCTGCGCAGGAAAGGGTGCCATGGTGCTAAAGCGGTAATCGATGGAAGCCAGGGCATAACCGCTATCCACAAACGTTTTTACGGTGTTGCGCATATAACTCATGTCGGCGTACTTGTCGTTGTGGTTCCAGGCGCCGCCATGGATCCAAACCACCAGCGGCCTGTCTTTTTTGGCCCCTGCAGGCAGGTAGAGATCGAGCAGGTGATTGCGGAGCGTATCACCGGCATAGGCAAGATTGCTGTGAAAGACCGTTCCGGGAGAAAAGAACGATTGTACGGTAGCGGCGTTTTGTCCCCACCCCTGAACAAAGAAGGAAAGAGCGGTAAGCAGAAAGAAGGATCTTCTTTTCATTGTAGTTTGTTATGCTTAAAAATACTTATTTAAACAAAGGGAGAACAATGCTTTGGTGGATACTGATCTTTTGCGCTATGGCGTGATTGCGTTACTCGTACAACCAGTATTGGAATTCTACTGGTGCTGTTGAAAAAGTCAGTATGCGTTTCTGACAAATGCTGGTTACATTAGTAGAACGAAACAGTACGCTATGCCGCAAAGCCGAAACCGCCCGGGTCACCGTTATCAAAAAAGGGCCGACATTCCGCCCAGCCAGCGGGTAAAAGGCCGCGTTATCTGGGCCATTCTTTTTGCCATCTTCGGATTGGGAATCTCCTTTTTTGCCGCCGGCGATTCCCTTTTTGTTTTGCTCACCGGCGCACTGCTAGGTGCCGCCATTGGCTACTTCGCCGGAAAGAGCATGGAGAAAGACGCGAGGACGTGATGGACGTCAGACGAGAAACGACAAAGGAGAGACGTTAGACGAGAAAAGTCAGACGACAGACGTAAAACCGTAGCGTCATTCTATTTTCAAACTTCTTTCCGATAGCTTGTATTGTCTATTCAACTTGTGAACTCGTGAACCCGTAAACTCGTGAACTTCTCTCACGTCTCTCGTCTCTCGTTTCACGTCCTCACATTCCACCGGTTGCGCATAAGAAAGGTTGCGATCATCACCCGCATCAGTTCAATGGATATGCCCAGGCAAAGGGCAACAGTGCCGAGCACTTCGCTTTCTGTTTCGGTAAGCTCGCCGTTGCCGGTAAGCAGTTCGCAGGTCATGGTAAAAAGCGTTTCTTTAAAATTATCGGGAATAAAAGGGGCGCAAAATTCAATCACAGCTTTGCTGTCATAGGCTGCCAATAACGTCATGGCTTTCTTTACCATGAATTCGAAAGAATGGTGCTGGAACTTTTGCGAACCGGCCAGCATCAGCGTAAGATGGCGGAACTGGTGGTCAATCTCGTGCTGGTCCTGCCCGATCATGCAGCTTAACAGGATGGCTACGGAAGCTTCCTGTTCGTTTTCAATGGCGAGTGGTATTGTCATGGTTAGCGTATGCTTGCAACAAGATAATAAACCGTCTGGAAGTTTCCGCTTTGTTCAGTCAACCGGAAAGGTTTTGCACGGAAACAAACAGCGGCCGTTTCTTCGCTTATTTTTACGGCAATCTTTCCCATCATGAGCATCCGGATATTTATTACAGGCGGCACCTTTGACAAGGAATACAACGAACTGGACGGACAATTATTTTTTAAAGACTCGCACCTGCCCGAAATGCTGGAGCTGGGTCGCAACCTGGTGCCGGTGGAGATACGGACGCTGATGATGGTGGACAGTCTGGAAATGACCGACGATGACCGGCACCTGATTGCAGAACACTGCAGGAAAAGCAAGGAGAGCAAGATCATCATTACCCATGGCACCGATACCATGGCTGAAACCGCCAGGATGCTGGCCAAAAAGGTAACGGACAAAACCATTGTTATCACCGGCGCAATGATTCCTTACAAATTTGGCTCGTCGGATGGGCTGTTCAACCTGGGGAGTGCTTTGGCTTTTGTGCAAACCCTGCCGCCCGGTGTGTACGTGGCCATGAACGGCCGGTACTTTAATGCCGGCAATGTGCGTAAGAACAAGGAAACCGGCGTTTTTGAAGAACTGGAATAAACGGTTACCAAAACAATTTGGTTGCTCTTTACATTCCTGTTCTCTTTTTTCTTTCATCATGAAAACAGCCCCTGGTGCCATATTGTTTTTCCTGGGCTTTGCCATTTTCCCGGCAACAAAATTGGCTGCCCAGGTACGAGGGTGTACCGACCGCTCAGCCGTGAATTATAACAGCACCGCTACGGTCAACGATGGCAGTTGCACTTATCCTCGGGTAAAATATTCGCCACAGGTAAAGATCGATCCTTTGCCTTCTGTGCTGGAAGAAAGCAGCGGTCTTCAATGGGCCGGCGGCAGTCTTTGGAGCTTTAACGATGGTGGCAATGCGGCCCTGCTGTTTCGCCTGGACACCAGCACGGGCGCCGTTTTGCAGACAGTTGCGCTGGAAGGTATCACTAACACCGACTGGGAAGACATTGCCTTTGACGGCAGCCGTTTTTATATTGGCGATTTTGGCAACAACGCCGGCAACCGTGATGATCTTACAATTTATGCCTTCCCGCTGGCGGCAATTCCAAACTACCAGGCTGAAAAAGCCGTGACCCTTCCTGCCGGGCAGATTGAGACGATAAATTTTCGGTATGCCGATGGGCCGTCGGTTGTTTCAACGGGAACTAATAACACAGCGCTTGATTGCGAAGCCATGATCGTTGATGCCGGAAAGATTCACCTGTTTGCCAAAAACTGGCGCAACAATACCACCACGCATTATGTGATCGACAGCACCCGGGCCGGCAGCTATGTCGCCGAGCCGCTGGAGACATTAACTACGGGTTACCTGGTAACGGCGGCTGATAAGGTTCCCGGAGCCGATACGGTTGTGCTGATCGGTTACCAGGCCAGCGGCACCGGCGCTCATTTTCTGCACCTGCTGACCGGTTTCAGCGGCGGTCTCTATTTTAACGGCAACAAGCGTAAGGTCGATCTGCCCGGCGTGGCGGAGACCGGGCAGGTGGAAGGCATTGCGTTTTACAACGGCAACGCTGGCTTTATCAGCAATGAAAAATTTGAGCGCAGCCTTTTTGGCTTAACGCTTACCGTTAGCCCCAAACTGCACTGGTTTCATACAGGCTTCTTTGCAGTAAACATCGCTCCGGAAAACAAATAGTACGGCCTTTACTGTAGTTTTTCTATGGTCAGCACGCTGCCCGCCATATTATTTCAAATATGAATGCAGTTTTATTGTACTTTGTTCCCCTTTACTGCCACCTATTAGTACTTATGAGAATGAATAAAGCCGCCAAGGCTGTTCCCCTTTTTGCCTTGCTCTCTTCTTTGCTGTCATTCCCCGCTTCTGCGCAAATAAGCGGTTGCACCGATCCGGCTGCAACCAACTACAACGCCGCTGCAACGGTCAACGACGGAAGCTGCCTTTACAATTTTGTTACCTACACGCCTGTCGTAAAAGTTGACCCGCTCAGCAGCACGATCAATGAAACCAGTGCCCTGCAGTTTGCCGGCAACCACCTGTGGACGCTGAACGATGGCGGTGGTGCCGCAGCCATTTACCGGATGGATACCGCCACGAATGCTTTGCTGCAAACCGTTAACCTGGGCGGTGCCTTTAATGGCGACTGGGAAGCCCTGGCCTTTGACGGAACACATTTGTACATCGGTGCCGTTGGCAACAATGTAAACGGAGCCCGTACTAATCTGCGGGTTTATAAGCTGCCGTTAAGCGCTATTCCCGACCACATTGCCAATCCGACGGTTACGATTCCATCTGAACAAATTGAGGTGATCAGCTTTGCATACAACGACCAGCCGCAACCACCGGAACCAACGGCCACCAACAGCACGGCGTTTGACTGCGCCGCTATGTTTGTCGATGGGGGCAAGATTCACCTGTTCTCCAAGAACTGGCTGGCCAACAATACCACGCATTACGTGATCAACGGTGTGTCGGCGGGGACGTATGTAGCTACGCCATTAGAAACGCTGGAAACGGGTTACCTGGTAACCGCTGCCGATAAAGCACCGGGCAGCGACCTGGTGGTCCTGATGGGATACAAGCAGGATTTTCCGGCCGATCATTTCATGCATCTTCTTTCAGGCTACAGCAACGGCTTGTATTTTAATGGCAACAAGCGAAAGGTGGGATTGCCCAATGCCTCGGTGATGGGGCAGGCAGAAGGCTTTGCTTTTCGCACCAACAGCTATGGTTATATCAGCAACGAACGGGTGACGGGCAATATTGGCGGTTTCACGTACACGGTCACCCAAAAATTACACACGTTCAACCTGGAGGCGTTTATGCCGGCCATTGTGCTTCCGCTGACCGTAAAGCGGTTTGACGTGGGCAAAATGGCCAGCGGTAACCGCTTGCAATGGCAGTTTGCCTTGCCGGTAAGGGATCTGCAGGTTCAGGTTAGTACCGACCGCATCCAGTTTGCAACTATTCAAACCTATCCCAACGCATCGGAAGGTGCCCTGCTGCACCAACCGGCTGCAGCGTCGGCCTGCTACCGCCTTGCCTGGAAAACCGCGCAGGGATCGTTGCACTATTCTGCAGTGAAATGTGTGGACAATGCAGTAAGCAGTCTTGTTTCCAACGCGGTGCTCAGCCGCAACGGCGAGCTGCTGTTTACAAAGAATGGGGGAGAGGCCGGGCAATTCACGCTACGGTTGCTCACTACTGACGGCAAGCTGCTGGCGCAAAAGACAGGGCTTCAATTAGCCACGGGCACCAACCGCGTCCGCTTTGAGAAAGTGTTGACTGCACAAAACGTGATAGTGTTGGAGATCATCCAGGGAGAAGAACGATCGGCCCAGCTGCTGCCGGTGCAATAAGGTATCGAAAGAGCATAAAAAAAGCGACTGGATCACCGGTCGCTTTTTTTTTATGCAAAGCAAGCTTTATTGCTTGCCTATTGTCTTTTGCTAGTTGCCTATTGAACTTAGCCCAGCGCTACACGCTTGAACTCAGTTACTTTCAGGTCTGCATTCACCGATTTCAGGTAATCCTGCACCGATTTGGAAGAGTCTTTTACAAAAGGCTGTGCCAGCAGGGTGCTTTCTTTAAAGAAAGCGTTCAGTTTACCTTCGGCAATTTTCGACATCATTTCTTCTGTCTTGCCTGCCATTTTCGGATCGGCTTTCATTTGATCCATTACGATATCTTTTTCGCGGCTTACTGTTTCAGCAGGAACGGAAGAAGGATCAACAGCTACGGGGTTCATAGCGGCAATTTGCATGGCCACGTCTTTGCCCGCCTCAGGTGCTTCGGAAGTCAGTCCTACCAGTACGCCCATGCGGTAAGCACCGTGGATGTAAGAAGCTACGTAAGGCGCTTCTACTCTTTCAAAACGACCGATACCGATCTTTTCACCGATAGAAGCCAGTTTGTCGTTGATCAGGTCAGAAACTTTCTGTCCGTTTACAGATACTTCGTTCAGCTCTTCGGCGCTTTTTACGTTGTTGGCAACGGCAGCATCGGCAATGCTTTGGGCAAAGGCTACGAAGTCGGCGTTCTTGGAAACGAAATCCGTTTCGCAGGTAATGGAAAGAACAAGGCCAGTTTTGTTGTCGGCGGTTGTTTTGGCAATCACAACGCCTTCTTTGGCTTCGCGATCGCTGCGCTTGGCCGCTACTTTTTGTCCTTGCTTGCGCAGCCAGTCGATGGCGGCTTCAAAATCACCGTTTGTTTCGGTCAGGGCTTTGCGGCAATCCATCATACCGGCGCCGGTAGCCTGGCGAAGTTTATTGATATCCTGTGCTGTAATTTGTACAGTAGACATGAGTGTAGAGTTTAAAGTTCAAAGTTTACAGTTCAACGTTGAGAGTCCTCAGTTGCGAACTTTTTCACTGTTCATTCGGGTTCTGAACGTTGAAGAGTGCGACGCAACAGAAGTTCAATAGCGATATTCTGCCGGTCCCACAAAAATCAACGTGAAGAGAAAGAACTATGTAAGGAATGTGATAATGACTGCGGGAGTCATTATCACATTATCGAATTGGTACATTGGCTAATTAACGACGTCCGCCGCCAGGACCACGGCCTGGGCCACGGCTGCCTGCTCCGGCACCACCACGACGCTGTCCGCCAGGACCGCCGGCACCAGGACCACGTCCGGGACCGCCTTGTCCGCCACGGTTAGCACCGCCACGGCCACGGCCACCGGCTTCCTGCTGGGCTTCTGCTTCCAGGCGGGCTGCACGGCGCTCGTTTTCGGCGTCGGTTTGGTCTTCACCTTCGTCATCTTTGGCAGCCTGGCGCTCGGCCAGACCTTCGGCGATGGCCGCGGTGATATAGTTGGTGATGATAGCGATAGACTTTGTTGCATCGTCGTTACCGGGGATAGCGAAATCAACTTTGTTGGGATCGCAGTTGGTATCCACAACGCCAAAGGTGGTTACATTCAGGCGCTTGGCTTCTGCCAGGGCAATGTGCTCATGGCCGATGTCAACGATAAACAGGGCTGCCGGAACACGTCCCAGGTTGGCGATACCACCCAGTACTTTTTCCATTTTGTCCTTGTCGCGGCTCAGGGTCAAACGCTCTTTCTTGGTGATAGAGTCGAAAGAACCGTCGTTCAGCATTTTGTCGATGCTCTGCATCTTCTTCACGCTCTTGCGAACGGTGTTGAAGTTGGTGAGCATGCCACCCAGCCAACGCTCGGTAACATAAGGCATCTGCACACGCTGAGCGCATTCAGTAACAATATCTTTTGCCTGCTTTTTGGTACCTACGAAAAGGATCTTCTTTCCGCTGCGGGCAATCTGCTTCATGGCAGCCGCAGCTTCCTGCAGGTGCTCGGTAGTTTTATTGAGGTCGATGATGTGAATGCCTTTCTTCTCGGCGAAGATGTAAGGCAGCATCTTGGGGTTCCACTTCTTCTTCAGGTGACCGAAATGTACACCGGCTTCCAGAAGCTGCTGTTGTAGTGAAGTGTTTTGTTCCATTTTTTAGCTTTTAGCTTTTGGCTGCTAGCTTTTGGCCCGCAGCCGATTATTTAAAGATTGTTTTGTCTGTGGTAACCCAGCTAATAGCTAACAGCTAGTAGCTAGCGGCTCCGTATTAGCGTTTGCTGAACTGGTAGCTACGACGGGCTTTCTTCTTACCGAATTTCTTACGCTCAACAGAACGGGGATCGCGTTTCAGCAGGCCGGCGGCTTTCAGGGCCGGGCGGAAGTCGGCGTTGATCTCAACCAGGCCACGGGCAATGCCCAGCATGGCGGCTTCAGCCTGACCTTTTACACCACCACCGGTAGCGTTGATCTTTACATCAAACTTGTCGGCGGCTTCGATGGTCTTCAGCGGACGCTCTACCTGGTTTTGCAGGTACACCAGTGAAAAATATTGTTTGTAGTCTTTATCGTTTACGGTGATGGTGCCGCTGCCCTTGGAGATGAACACCCGTGTTACGGCTTCTTTCCGGCGACCAACACTATTTTTTTGCTTTTCCATGTTTTAGATAGCTTCTGGCTTTTTGCTGCTGGCTGCTGGCTTGTTGCTAGCGGCCAGTGGCTTGTAGCCTTGGTTTTAAAATTTTAATTCCTTCGGTTGCTGTGCTGTGTGCGGATGCGTTTCGCCGGCATACACGAATAGTTTTTTGTACATCTGGCGGCCCAGGCGGTTCTTTGGCAGCATTCCTTTTACGGCTCTTTCGATGATCACTTCCGGACGGCGCTTCAGCAGGTCCTTGGCAATTTCTTCTTTACGGCCACCGGGATAACCAGTAAAGTGGTCGTACACTTTTTCGTCCATTTTGTTGCCGGTCAGTTTTACTTTTTCAGCGTTGATCACAATGATGTAGTCGCCAGTGTCAACGTGAGGGGTGTAGTATGCTTTGTTCTTTCCGCGTAAGATTGCGGCGATACGAGCACACATACGTCCCACGGTTTGATTGGTACCGTCTACAACGTACCAAGTCCGTTGTACGGTAGCCGCATTCGCATGCTTGGTTGTAAAATGTAATTTGCTCATGAGATTGAAATTTGTGCTGCGGCCATCCCCACAGCAGGATTTTTTAAATGAGGCGCAAAAGTACGCGGATAAGCCCATTCGATCCAAGAAAATGGAAGGTTATTTTGAATGCTGTGTTTATAACCCATTGATAAACAATAAAAATAATGCTCGGTTTTAGAAAAGGTTAACGAGGGTGGGGACGGTTGGCGGCAGCATTTTGGCATCAATAGTTTGAAATCTTGACTTTTTCATGCTTATGCGATGTGTTTATTCTTCAATAAGACTGTCGACATATACTTTCCCATCCCTACTGTATATTGCCAGTATTGAACACAATTATGACTGACGTTAATTTAAACCTAGGCAGAACCATCTTTGGCGATCCTGCCAATACCGGCAATGTTTTATCAGAAACCGAAGCGCTGGAATTATTGCATAACTGGGTAGAGAACGACCGCCTTCGCCTGCACATGAAGCAGGTGGGTGCTGTCATGAAAGCCTGGGCGCTGGAACGGGAAGGCCTTTCGGAAGACGAGGCCCACAAGTGGTGGCTGGCCGGTGTGCTGCACGATGCCGACTGGGAAAAATACCCCGGTGATCACTGCCGGGTGATCATTGAAGAGCTGGAAAAGCGGCGGATCGACCCGGCTGTTATCCAGTGCATCGCTTCGCACGGACCAAAGTATTTTGGCGTGGAGCCCCAAAGCACCATGGACAAAATGATCTATGTGTTTGATGAACTTTCGGGCTTTATTCATGCGGCGGCACTCATTCGCCCGGCACGTTACGAAGGCATGGATGTAAAAAGCATCCAGAAAAAATTAAAGACCGCTTCGTTTGCAGCGCAGGTAAGCCGCGACGACATCCAGGATGCGGTCTCCCGGATTGATACACCGCTGGAAGAAATTATTGCATTTGTTATTTCGCATCAGAAGGAAGTGAACTGAGGGAGGAGCGAGTAGTGAATAGCGAGTGGCGAGTAGCCATTTGGGTTCAATCGTTCTTAAATAAAAAAACCTCCTGAACATGCAGGAGGTTTTTTTATTTGAGGAAAGATCTTGATGAGTGGCTACTTGCTACTCGCCACTTACTATTTGCATCTTACCTATCCTCCGTAAAAATGTCCTTGCGGCATTTTAAACACACGGTTGCGTTGGAAGGTGGCAAATTTTTTATAGGCTTCCGCATTTGTTTTTGTCCACTGGTCAAAAGCGGCCAGGTTGTCAACAGGGCCAAACAGCCAGTGGTTGTAGGCTTCAAACATGCCTTCGCGAATCAGCTGGCGCTGGTATTCAAAAAGACGGTAGGGATGCTTCTCGCCGTATTTGGCAAACCAATCGAGGATAAACTTGGTGCGGATCATCGTCAGCGTTTCCACCGTGAGGCCTTTGTTGGTAAGCGATTGCTGCTTGTTGAAGGTTTCCAGCACGGCCGCTACAAAAGGATTGGTTTTTTTACCGCCTTCTTCGGCCGCACCGATGAAAAGTTTTTCCTTGTAATCCTTTAGCATCATCTTTTTTACCTCGGTGGCCCGTTCGGTTAGGTATTCCATATTTACGAAGATCTCACCGTAAATGAGCGACCACACCTTGTCTTTTGTATAATGATAATACGTAGCAGCATGGTAATAGTTACCGGCGTACGATGGTGCCATCTCAATACCTTTCTCCCATTGCCTGATAGCGTTTTCGTCGTTTTTACTCCAAAGCATTTCGCCATATTCGCTATACAGCACACCGCTGTTCGGGTATCGCTTCAGGCCTTTTTTATACAGCTTGTCAGCTTCCTTTACCTCTTCCAGCGCACGGTACACGGTGCCGGCTATCTGGTAAGAGGCCACGTCAATTTCGTCGCGTTCGGCCAGTTTTTTGGCATAGGTGCGGGCCTGGGCAAAATCTTTTTTATAATAGTAGGCCAGGGCAAGGTCCTGCAGCAACTGCTCGTTATCGGGTTCACTCTGGATGGCTTTGTTCAGCACCAGGATCGCATTGTCATGGTCGCCGGTGCGCATAAAGCTGTAAGCCGTTTCGTGCGCCGTTTGGCCAAAAGAAGCGGTAGCAGTAAACAGCGCCAGCGAAAAAAAGAGGTGTTTCATACATCAAATTAAATGATAAAACAGACCTGACAGGTCTCAAAGACCTGTCAGGTCTGTTTTATTTAAGACTTTCTAAAGATTTCAACCGTTGCTTTTAAATGCGGTGTGTCAGCAATCCGTCACGTAGCTTGGGTTCAAACCAGGTGCTCTTGGGTGGCATTACCTGCCCGCTGTCGGCAATAGCAAACAACTGTTGAATGCTCACCGGGTGCAAACTGAATGCCACCTTTGCATCGCCGCTCTGCACACGCTTTTCCAGTTCGCCCAGGCCGCGGATGCCGCCAACAAAATCAACGCGGTTGTCGGTGCGGGGATCCTGGATGCCGAGAATAGTATCCAGGATATTTTCCTGCAGGATGGTTACGTCCAGGATGCCGATCGGGTCGTTGCGGTAGCTTCCTTCTTTTGCGGTTAAGGTATACCACTGGCTGCCCAGGTACATGCCAAACTGGTGCAGGCCTTCGGGACGAACAGCGGCATCAGCTTTCGCTACATCAAATTGCGCAGCAATCTTTTGCAGGAATTCTTCTTCACTTAAGCCGTTCAGGTCTTTGGCAATGCGGTTGTAATCCAAAATGGCCAGTTGGTTGGCAGGGAAGATGGTGGTCAGGAAATAATTGGCGTCTTCACTGTCCGACAAGACCTTGCTTACGTTGGCTGCCGATGCGGCGCGGTGATGACCATCGGCAATGTAGGTGGCCGGAATTTTTTCTTTGAATAAATTGGTGATGGAATCGATGGTGGCAAGATCATCCACCACCCAGATGGCATGCGTTACACCATCGGTGGCTGTAAATGTGTAAGCGGCATTGTGCTGGTCTTTCCAGTGTTTGAAAAGCGAATCCAGTTCATCGAGGTCTTTGCAGGCAAGGAATACATTACCGGTTTGTGCCCGGATGGTGCGCATGTGATCGATGCGGTCTTTTTCTTTTTCAGGCCGGGTAAATTCATGCTTCTTAATCACATTGTTGAAATAGTCTTCTACCGAGGATACGCAAACCAGTCCTGTTTGTGTGCGGCCCTGCCAGGCCAGCTCGTAAATGTAGTAGCAGGGTTGCTCGTCCTGGAACAACACCTTTTTTTCAACCAGGCTATTTAAGTTCTCCGCAGCCTTCTGATAAACAGCTTCGCTGTGGATGTCCACATCGGGAGCAAGATCGATTTCGGCTTTGGTAACATGTAAAAACGAAAGCAGGTTTCCTTCCGCTTCTTTGCGGGCTTCTTCCGAATTCAAAACATCATACGGACGCGATGCTACCTGTGCGGCGTACTGGTTGTGCGGACGCAGGGCCCGGAAAGGTTTAATTGTTGCCATGGCGCAAAATTAGGGGGATAAGCACTGTGCAAAGAATTTCCTAATTCGAAAAGCCTTAACAGGTTTTCAAAATTTTCTGCTGTTGTTTTAAGGCAACAAAACCAAACACCTTACGCATGAGAATTCTTTACCTATCCGTTCTTACTTTATTATTTATTTCCTGCGGCACCAACAAGGCCATTTACAAATCACCGGATTTTGCACAACAAACAGCACGGCACAAAACCGTAGCCATTCTGCCGGTATAAATTGTACAAACCGGGCATATCCCCAAAGATGTTTCCGAAGAAGAGATTAAAGCCGCCAATGAAAAGCTTGGCTATGTATTCCAGGAGTCACTGCAATCCTATATCCTGAAACAAACGCAAAAGAACAGGAAGGGCCAAATAGTGAGTTTCCAGGCTACGCAAAAAACCAATGCCTTGCTGAAAGAGCAAAAGCTGACGGTAGAAAGCCTGTACAGCCAACAACCCGAAAACATTGCCCGCTTGCTGGGTGTTGATGCCGTGATCATGACCAATATGAACCACAACAAAAACATCAGCGATGGTTTTGCCTACGGATTGGCGGCCGCCCGTACGGTAGTTACTGTCTTATCAAAAACATCAACCGTGGGTGCCGGCATCCATGCGTCGGACGTGAACATCAACTGCTCGCTTTATGATGCGCAGGACAGCAAGCTGCTTTGGAAAACCTTTCGTGACGGCGCCACCAATGTACCTGCCAATGTAAACGGACTGCTTGATCATTACAGCCACTGGATCGCGAAGAAATTACCCTATAAAAGCTAACTGGTAATGTGCTTGCTACAGGCAACACTACCCTAATCGAATGAAACGACCTACACCTGTACGGAATCAGTAAGTAGGCTAACGATGAAATGGCACCCAAAGAAAAAGGCTGAGCGTTGACTCAGCCTTTTTTCTGTGCAAAATGTTTCATGAGATCTGTCAACACCTGCACGCTTTCCAAAGGCAGGGCATTGTACATCGAAACGCGGAAGCCGCCTACGGAGCGGTGGCCTTTTACGCCGATCAATCCTTCCTTCTCGCAAAGCGCAGCAAACTCTTTTTCAGCGGCTTCATCGCCTACCAGGAAGCAGGCATTCATCTTGCTGCGGTCTCCTTTGGCAACGGTGCCGCTGAAGATGGGCAGTGCATCCACGGTGCTGTAAAACAGTTCCGCTTTTTCGTTGTTGATCTTTTCTATCGCCTGTACGCCACCCATTGCCTTCAGCCACCGCAACGTTAACATACATACGTAAATAGAAAATACGGGTGGTGTGTTGAGCAAAGAACCCGCTTCGATGTGATTGCGGTAATCCATCATGGTGGGTAATTGCCGGCTAACCTTGCCCAACATATTTTTATTTACCACCACTACATTTACACCGGAAGCACCAATGTTCTTCTGCGCACCGGCATAGATAAGATCAAAGCGGTTGAAGTCAAGCTCGCGGCTTAAAATATCTGAGCTCATATCAGCCACCAGCGGAACGCCTTTATTGTAGAATGGCGTGAGGTCCTGCCACTGCGTACCATAAATGGTATTGTTGGTGGTAAGGTGCAGGTAAGCGCTGTCTTTTTTCACCTCAAACTCCTTAGGCAGGTAGGTGTAATTGTCTGCTTTGGAGCTACACACAACATCTACCGTTCCGTACAGCTTTGCTTCCTTGATAGCCTTTGCACCCCAAACGCCGGTATCGGTGTACGCGGCCGTCGCTTTTTCATCGAGCAAATTCATGGGCACCTGGAAGAACTGCGTGGAGGCGCCGCCGTGAAGAAAGAGCACTTCATGGTCGCTGTCCAATTGCATTAGTTCTTTCAACGTTTGCACCGCTTCATCTATTACGGCCCCAAAGGTTTTGGTGCGATGACCGATCTCCAGGATCGAGAGACCGGTATTGTTGTAATCTACCACCGCACGACCGGCTTCTTCAAATACTTCTTTGGGAAGAATGGATGGACCTGCGCCAAAATTGTGTTTGGCGGCCCCCTGTCCCCCGGTGGGGGAACTTAGGTCAATATTTTCTTTTGTATGGGCGATCATATATTATTGGTTAAGCTGAGAAACTCAAAGATAACAGACTTGGCGGAATGGCTGTTGCATAGTAGAACAGAATAGGGAATATCAAATGCGGGAAATGTTTTCTTCGGGCCCATTACCTGCCGCAGACTTAGTTTATATACAATAGCGGCGTTTTTTCTCTTCTCTGTTATATTTTCTACAGCGTTTCTTTTCTTGGCTTTTTCGCTAATTGTTAATTGCAGATTGCTTATTGCCTGTTCTCATCCATTTCACTCTTCTTTCCTGCCAATCATACCCGACGATCGCCAGGCTTTGTTCATCTCTTCAAACTCCTTTAATTCTGCTTCGGAAAAATCTGCACCGGTAAGCCCTGTAAGATCGGGTTGACCGGCGTCCACCCAGGCGGTGTACCAGAAAGAGGCCACGGCGAAAATGGATTGTCGCATGCGCCGTTCCACCATGCCGTTGAGCGTCTTGTTGTAAGCAAATGAAAATGCGCTGGAATATTGTCGCTGCAAGGTTCCGTTGCGGTCTTCAAACGCAAATTTTTTGTCGGCAGCAAATTGCACCGACAGCGTTCTTTCTGCCGCCAGCACCGTGTCAGCTGCCGCGGCACTTTCCAGTACCCGCTTCCAAATAAAATCTTGTGTATTGGGAATGTATTCAGCCCTGCCAATAAAAAAGTTCCATTCCTTATCGGCCAGCAATTCGGGCAGGCGGCTTTCCCAAAAGCCATGAATGCCGCGTTGTCCGGTAAGTTGCCCGTTGTGGTTACTGCTGGCATGCAGAGGCACATGCGCATCGGCAATGTAATGGCCAATGTCGGCCGAAAGCTTTAGAATTTTGGCGGCGTTTTTTTCTTTGAAGGCCGTGGTCAGCCGCAGTTTCATGATCTGTATCCACCAGGGAGCAACACCATTGGCATTTAGGGTTTCCTCGCCAAATTTGGACACAGCGCTGTCCCAGCGGCGCGGAAGCTCATTATATGGATAGCTGCCATAACGGTCGATGTCAATATAGTGCCGTGGGCCTTCGGCCGGGATCATGTAGCGGCGTTTGTCGGGATCAACGGCATGCTCCGAAAGAAACGGGCTATTGGGTTTGTAGAAGAGGAGCATCTGCGGCGGCAGCAGGAAAACAGCGTAGTAGTTTATTTTTTGATGGGCAAAAAAGCCCCAGCAGTAGGATGTTTGCTGAAGGAATAAAATGCATAAAAGAATCATGAGCCGCTTCATAAAAGATGCATTGTGTAGGGCCATGCTCCTGGCATGGCCTCATGAATTAAATACCAACAGGCCATGCCAGGAGCATGGCCCTACGGGTGAAATTTATCGGTTTGCCAATTGGATGGATTGTTGATAATGTAGTTTTTGATTGCCCAGTATTCCTCTTCGTTCCGTATGACATGGTCATAAAATTTTTCCTGCCATTCTAAATGATGGCCATTCACCCGACACCACTTTGTAGTTGCGCCTTTCGTTGCATTGATCAACATGGATACAGAGCCACTCCTCGGTTTTTGAAACTGGTTGCCGCGGTAAATACCCGCATGTTTCGTAATGATAAGTAAGGCATGGAAACGATTGGGCATAACGATAAATTCATCGAGAATGACACTGGGATTGACAATAGGAATATTTTGCAGCCGTAAGGCTGTCTCATTCCCAATCGCACTCAGCCCGCAAATGCCATTTTTTACTGTACCCAGTACTGGTTCGAAATGCTTTACGCAAACCGTAAGGAAATAGGCGTTAGGGGAAGAATAGTCAAATTCCCGTAGCCTGATATGTTTCCGTTGGTGGAACATGGATGCAGTTAGTGATTGGCCTATTCCAATTTACCGGAAATAAAGCAACAATCAAAACAGCAGGGAAAAATGATTCTTTTGTTTGTAGTGATGAGGACACGCCATGGCGTGTCCCTACTTGGATTCTTCCAGTTCGGTGACGCCACCACTGATGGCAAATTTCATCGCATCTGTCGCATTGATATTCGTCACCATCCGTACACGGGCCCGGGGCAGCAGGTACACGTTGCCGGCAATGGAGTACGACATCGGGATGTAAACTGCCACGTAGTCGCTAAAGCCAAAGTCCTTTGCTTCCTCCTGGGTGATGAAGCCCACCCGCCACACATCGTTGTCGTCGATATTGGCCAGCACCGGCTTGTTGAATTTTTTCTTTTCGCCGGCAAAGGCTTCAAAAAATTCTTTGGTGGTGGAGTAGATAAAGCGGATGCCCGGGGTGCGCTTGAGCACACTGTCAAACAGGTTGAAAACACGGTTACGGATAAAAAAAGCACTGAGATAACCAATCAGGATAATGCCGGCAATAACGGCCAAAAAGCCGAGGCCGTAGTTGCGTACATACACATTTCCCCCGGCATCCCTGGTCGTAAAAATGGGCACCTGGTTGTCGATAAACGAAACAATGGAGTACACAGCATAAATGGTGACTGCAACGGGAGCAATCACCAGTAATCCCTGCAAAAAATACTGCAAGAGCTTGCCAAACTGAAATCCCCTGTCTTCTTTCTGTTCCTGCTTCATGCCGCAAATGTACCCACCGCTTATCCCGGAAAAACAAGAATTCATCCAAAAATAAAATTGGAAACTTTGTTCACGTTCAAAGTTTCCATAGTTTCGCCCCCGATTTATGGAAACCAAAGACCGCATACTGGTAAAATCACACGAGCAGTTCAACCGCTTTGGCATCCGGTCTGTCTCCATGGACGATATCGCCACAGCGCTGGGCATGTCGAAAAAAACCCTGTACCAGCATTTTGCCGACAAAGAAGAACTGGTCTGTGCCTGCTTTTCACAGGTGATGGAAACCAACCGCCACCAGTGCCTTGAGTACCAGAAGAAAGCCGAAAACCCGATCCATGAACTCTTCCTGGCTTTTGACATGACACAGGAAATGTTTGCTAAAATGAACCCGGTAGTGCTTTACGAAATGGAAAAATACCACCCCACGGCGTATAACCGTTTCCGTGAGTTTAAGCATGGCTTTTTGTACAAGGTGATCTCCGATAACCTGGAGCGGGGCATTCGTGAAGAATTGTACCGTCCGGATATCGATGTGGATGTGATCACCCGCCTCCGGATCGAAAGCGTGATGTTGCCATTTGATGCCACCGTTTTTCCCAACAACCGTACCCACCTGATACACATCGAGCAACAGTTGTTTGAACTTTTTTTATACGGACTGGCCACAACCAAAGGCCAGAAGCTGATTCAGAAATACAAAAACCAACGGCAAAACCAATGAAACAAATGAGAATACACAGCCTGGTGTTCCTGCTGCTACTAGGCGGCCTGGCAGGGGCGCAACAGCGGCATGAGCTTTCGGCACGGCAGGCGGTTGATTATGCCCGCAAAAACAATATCCAGATCAAAAATGCCCTGCTTGATATCCAGATACAGGAGCAGACCAACCGCGAGGTGACGGCATCGGCCCTGCCACAGATCAACGGCAGCGTTGGCCTGAATTATTTTCCCAACGTAGCCGTGCAGGTACTACCCAATTTTTTTGGCCCGGTGATCTACGGCATTCTTACCAATGAAGGCGTACAGAACTCCACTGGTCAGCCCATTAAAAGCCCCGATGATTTTGGCTACATCCAGGCGCAGTTTGGTACCAAGTTCAATAATTCGGTGGGGGTGAACCTGTCGCAACTGCTTTTCGACGGGCAGGTGTTCATTGGCCTGCAGGCCCGTAACGCTACCATGGCGTTTGCCCGCAAAGGTGCAGAGGTAACGGAAGAAAGCATCCGCGCCAATGTGTACAAGGTGTATTACCAACTGTCGGCAAGCCGCAGCCAGATCGGTATCCTGGACGCCAACATTGCACGGGTGGAGAAATTTCTTTCCGACACAAGAAAGTTGTTTGAGAACGGCTTTGCCGAAAGGCTGGATATCTCCAAGCTGGAAGTGCAACTGGCCAACTTGCAAACCGAAAGGTTGAAAGCGCTGAACAGTATCAACAACGGTTACATTGGCCTGAAAGTGCTGATGGGGATGCCCGTGCGGGACTCGCTCATCCTGACCGACAGCATTACGTATGATGATATCCGTAATGGTGTGCTGGATGCAACACAGTTCAGCTATGCCGATCGCAAGGACTACCAGTATGCAGAACTGGGTCGTGAGCTGGGTGAGTTTAATGTGCGTCGCTACCAGTTGAGCAAGCTGCCTACAGTTTCGCTGAACTCCAATTACAACTACATCCGGCAGTCGAACAGTTTTGGCTTTGGCGGCAAATGGTTTCCCAGCTCCCTGATTGGCGTGAGTGTGAATGTGCCCATCTTCAGGGGCTTTGCCACAGAAGCAAGAATCGACAAGGCTAAGCTTGAATTGCAGCAAAGCATCAACAACATCGAAGGGCTGAAGCTGAACATCGACAGGGAAGTGGGAGAGGCCATCAACAATTACCGCAGTGCACTGGCCACGCTGGATGCACAAAAGCGTAATATGGAACTGGCCGAAACCGTGTATAACCAAACCCGCCTCAAATTTGAGAACGGCATTGGTTCCAACACCGAAATCTCCACGGCGCAAAGCGACCTGTCGGTGGCACAGAGCAACTACATCCTGGCCACCTATGATGCCATCAATGCCAAGATCGACTTCTTAAAGGCTAGCGGTAAACTTCAATAACAACATACATCTACCATAACAAACAGCAATCCATGAAACAGTATCTGATTGGAGCCGTTATGATCTCGCTGCTGGCGGCTTCATGCGGCGCAAGTAAAAAAGACGATGCGGGAAATTTGAACGATAAAAAAGCGGAATTACAAAAGCTGAAAGGGAAACAGCAAGAATTAACCACCCAGATTGCTGCCCTGGAAAAAGAGGTGGCGAAGCTGGATCCAGCCGCTGCCGCCAAACCTAAACTGGTAGCCGTAACCGCCATTGACCCTCAAAATTTCGAGCACTTTATTGAGTTGCAGGGCAAGGTAGACGCCACCAACATTGCTTACGTGGCACCACCCAACGGACAAGGCGGTGTGGTAACAGCCTTGTATGTACGGCAGGGACAGGCGGTGCGCAAAGGACAGGTATTGGCGCGGTTGGATGACCAATTGATCCGCCAGCAGATTGCGCCTTTGCAGGTGCAGCTGACAACAGCCGAAGACACCTACAAGCGTACCAAGAACCTGTTTGACCAGGGCATTGGCACCTACCAAAATGTGTTGAATGCCGAAACGCAGGTAAAAACCCTGCGCCAGCAAATTGGTGTGATTCAAAAGCAGGCCGCCCTGATGACCGTTACAGCACCCATGTCTGGCGTGGCGGAAAAAGTAGATGTGCGGGTGGGTGAGACCTTTACCGGCATGTCGGCCCTGGGCCCGCAAATTTCCATTGTGAATACCGGCAATTTGAAGATCACCGCGCAGGTTCCGGAGAACTACCTGGGCCGTGTGGGGGTAGGCACTACCCTTGAAGTGGCTTTGCCCGGAACCAATAAAAACCTGACAACAAAAGTGGCCGTAGCCGGAAAGATCATTGATCCTACCAGCCGCTCCTTCCAGATAGAAGCGCCGGTGCCTCCCGATCCTTCGCTGAAGCCCAACCAAATTGCCGTTGTAAAGATTCGTGATTATTCATCAAGCAATGCCATTACCATTCCGCTGAACATCCTGCAAAACGATGAAGAAGGCAAATATGTGATGGTGGCTGCCAAAGAAGGTGCGAAAACAATTGCCCGCAAGCGCCGCGTGGTAGTGGGTGAACTGTATGGCGAAAGGCTGGAGATCAAAAGCGGGCTTCAATCCGGTGATGTGGTGGTAACCGAAGCGTACCAGGAGTTGTACGAAGGGCAGCCCATCACAACAGATGCAAAGCTGGCAACGAAATAATTACTGGATGAACATGCTTCTGGCATCTGCTGACAAACTAACTGCCAGGGCAGGGAGCCTGATTTCATAAATCAAATATTTGCACAGGAACCTGTACTGACATTCCTGTGCCGGAACCAACGATCAACAGACACATTCAATGAATTTTTATGAGCGTTAAAGAATACATGGGTGATCGGTTCAAGCAATTTGGGCCTACCACCTGGAGCATTAAAAATAAAACCACCATCTACCTGGTGATGGTGTTCATTACACTTGCCGGCGTGTTTCAGTTTATCACGCTGCCGAAAGAGCAGTTTCCCGATATTGTTATTCCTAACATTTATGTACAAACGATAAACTTCGGTAACTCGCCAAAGGACATTGAAAACCTGATCACGCAGCCCATTGAAAAACAGATCAAGGGTATTACCGGTGCCAAGATCACCAAACTTACCAGCACCTCGGTACAGGACTTCTCGGCCATTATGGTGGAGTTTGATACCAATGTGGAGGTGGACATTGCCCTGCAAAAAGTAAAAGACGCTGTGGACAAGGCGAAAACGGATTTGCCCACGGACCTTACGCAGGAGCCGATCGTACAAGAGGTGAACTTTTCCGATCAGCCCATTATGTATGTCAATGTCAGCGGCGACTATGACGTGGTAAAACTGAAAAAGTATGCAGAGGATCTTCAGGATCAATTGGAAGAACTGCCCCAGCTAAACCGTGTGGACCTGGTGGGTGCGCCGGAACGGGAGTTCCAGATCAATGTAGACCCTTACCGGATGCAGGCGGCCTCTATTACTTATGATGACATTGCCCGCTCGGTAGCCAACGAAAACCTCGACATTTCGGGTGGCCAGTTGGATGTTGGCAATATGCAGCGCAACCTGCAATTAAAAGGACAGTTTAAAACAGCCTATGATATCCAGGGTGTGATTGTGCGCAACTCAAGCGGCGATGGCATTTACCTGAAAGACATTGCCACCATCAAAGACACCATCAAAGAAACCGAAAGCTATGCGCGGCTTAACGGCGAAAAAGTTATCACCCTCAACATTGTAAAGCGTGCCGGTGAAAACCTGATCGAGACCTCTGAAGATGTGCGACGGGTGATCGACGAAATGAAAGAAGCCGGCTCGCTGCCGCCGCAACTGAACGTACTGGTTACCGGTGATCAGAGCATTACCACCCGGGTATCGTTTAATGAGTTGGTGAACTCTATCATCATCGGTTTTCTGCTGGTGTTGCTCATCCTGATGTTTTTTATGGGAGTGACCAACGCCTTTTTTGTGGCGCTGTCCGTACCCCTCTCGATGTTTATTGCTTTCCTCCTGCTGCCGCTTGCCGATATCATTGTTGGCGCCAATGTTACGCTCAACTTCATGGTGTTGTTTGCACTGCTTTTTGGCCTGGGTATTATTGTGGATGATGCCATTGTGGTGATTGAAAACACCCACCGCATTTTCATGCAGGGGCACGGCAAAATCAGTTCAGAAAAAAGCGCCATCATGGCCGCCGGCGAAGTATGGATTCCGGTGCTGGCGGGTACCCTCACCACCCTGGCGCCTTTTGTGCCGCTCCTGTTCTGGCCGGGCATCATTGGTAAGTTTATGATCTACCTGCCCACGATGCTCATCTTTACGCTGGCAGCTTCACTCATCGTGGCCTTTATCATGAACCCCGTGTTTGCGGTGGATTTTATGAACCATGAAGAAGGCGTTCCGCAGAAAAAATCAGCCATTTTTCGCAAGCCCCTGTTCTGGGCCTTTGTAGGCCTGGGTATTTTGCTGGATATACTGGGATTGACCTTTGCCGGCAACTTTATCCTGTTTATGGTGCTGGTAGTGCTGTTCAACCGCTTTTTATTAAGTGGGTGGATCAAGTCCTTCCAGGACAGAGTGCTGCCCGGGTTGATGAACCGTTACGAGCGGTCATTGCGTTGGGCACTGCACGGATGGCGGCCGGTGAAAATATTGTTTGGTGTGTTTGGCTTGTTGCTGGTAACGTTGATGATTTTTGGCTGGGCGGCCAGCACCGGCCGTACGCAGGTGGTGTTCTTTCCCAGTGGTGATCCGAACCAGCTTTACGTGTACCTGAAGCTGCCTACCGGTACCGATGTGGAATACACCGACTCCATCACCCGTGTGCTGGAAGGCCGGGTGAATAAAGTGTTGGGCCTGGATAACGGCAAGACAAACCCTGTGGTGGAAAGTGTTATCTCCAACGTAGCCGTTGGCGCTGCCGATCCTATGAGCGGCGACCGCAGTACGAGGCCGGAACTGGGTCGTATACAGGTGTCATTTGTAGAATTTGAAAAACGCCACGGCGTTTCCACCAAGCCTTATCTTGATTCGGTGCGGGAAGTGGTAAAGGGCATTCCCGGTGCGGAGCTTTCCGTTGACCAGGAATCATCAGGGCCACCCACAGATCCACCCGTAAACATTGAAGTTGCCAGCGAAGACCTGGATAACCTGACAAAGACCGCTACTGCGCTCAAAAACTACCTCGACTCCGTTCGGGTACCGGGTGTGGAAGAATTGAAGATGGATGTAGACCTGAAAAACCCGGAGTTAACCCTGAATGTTGACAGGGAAAGAGCCCTCATTGAAGGCATTTCGTCGGCGCAGATTGGTATGGCCATCCGCACCGCCCTGTTTGGCCGCGAGGTAAGCAAGATCAAAGAAGGGGAGGATGAGTACAAGATCCAGTTGCGCAACACCGAACTGCAACGGAAAAACCTTTCGAATCTGCTGAACCTGAACATCCGCTTCCAGGATATGGCCAACCGTGGCGCCATTAAAAGTGTTCCGCTTTCGTCTGTGGTGGAAGTGGATTATACCAGTACGCTGGGCAGTGTCAAACGGAAAGACCAGAAGCGAACCATCTCCCTTCGTTCCAATGTATTGAGTGGCTATACACCCACTGCCGTCAACATTGCGCTGGCGCAACACATTGCCAGCTTTACCGAAAAGCCTGCAGGGGTTACCATCACCCAAACAGGGGAAGGCGAGCAACAAGCCGAAACCGGTGCGTTTTTGGGAAAAGCCTTGGTGATCGCATTGGCCCTGATTCTTCTTATTCTGGTATTGCAGTTTAACAGCGTGAGCAAACCGGTAATCATTTTAACCGAAATTCTTTTTAGTGTGATTGGTGTGTTGTTGGGCTTTGCCATCTTTGGCATGACCGTGAGTGTGGTGATGACCGGTATTGGTATTGTGGGCCTGGCCGGTATTGTGGTAAAGAACGGGATTTTGGTGATTGAATTTGCCGATGAATTGCGGGCCCGCGGCATGAAGACAAAAGAAGCCGTGATACAGGCCGGTAAAACCCGTATCATCCCGGTGTTGCTGACGGCACTTGCCGCCATCCTGGCCCTGATCCCGCTGGCGGTTGGTTTCAATATCAACTTCGTTACCATGTTCTCGGAATTAAACCCGAACATCTTTTTTGGTGGTGACAATGCCGTCTTCTGGAATCCCTTGTCGTGGACCATTATTTTTGGGCTTATGTTTGCCTTTTTTATGACCCTGCTGGTGGTACCTGCCATGTACCTGATTGCAGAGCGGTTGAAAAGGCCGATGCAGAACATGTTTGGTGGCAAGTGGGTGAGCATGTTTGGCTTGCTGCCGCCTGTTGGCGTGATCATGTTTGCTTTTGTGCACTGGACGCTGGCGCTGGCCATTATGCTGGCCTTCCCCTTGATGATCGTGATCACCTGGGTAAAACACAACCGCGATGCAGCCCGCCGCAGAAGAGTGTTAGGAAATGACCCCAATGTGAATAAATCTTTTATTGGAAGTTGGTTTTAAGGTGGGTAGATAACAACAGATAGGTAGCGGCTCCGAAAGGGGCCGCTTTTGTTTTGTTTTACCGCAGAGAACCGGAGAACGCAAAGTGTTTCGCAGAGTGCTCTTAATCGACTGAACACATTAGTATACCATACCACAAAAACATTTCTATAAGAAATAAATTGCATCAACCTCATAATGCAGCCGTTTCGAATAAAAACGATTTGAAAAAATTCTTCCTCTGCGAAACCCTCCTTTTCTCTCGTTCTCTGCGGTTTGAAAAAACTCACTCTCTCGAATTCAGCAAACCTTCCGGTACACTCAATTCTCCTGTCTGCGGATCGATCAACCCGTTGCGTTCATCTTCAATGTTGGTGGCCTGCGTGTACACATCGCCGGCAATGGGCCGCTTGCGCATTTCTTCTTTATAGGCTCTGATAAGCGTGGCCCTGTCTTCGGCGCCTTTCGGTCCGCCGTAATCCGAAAAGCCAAAGCCGCCCCATTCGCTGATAATGACGGGCACTTGCTTGCGGAAAAAGAAAGGGTCGCCCACCACCAGCGGAAAGGCTGCCACACCTTCCAGCTTGCCGGCCAGCAGGTCGTCCAGCATTTCCCGCCAGCGGCCAATGTCGGGTGTATACAGGTGTACCGTAAACAGGTCAGATTTCAATCGGCCGGTGTACGAAATGTGCTGCCAGCCATCGTTGTCCACCACCAAAAACTGTGGGTGGGCAATGTGCATGTAATGAAACATGTCCATGATATACTGCCTTGTTTCGGGGTTGGTGGCAATGTCCTGTGCGCCCCAGTCTTCGTTATATAGGCTCCAAATCACCACCGACGGGTGGGTCTCTATCAGGGCCAGCATCCGCTCCAGTTCTTCGCGGTGAAACCGGCGGCTGCGCGGCGTGGAGCTGTGCGGACTGGGCACTTCTACCCAAAGCATCAGGCCCAGTGTATCTGCCAGGTTATAAATTCTTGGATCCACGCCGGCAATGTGAATACGCACCAGGTTGCAGCCCAGGGCTTTCATGGCGTGCATGTGCCGGCTGATCTCTTCAAACGAAGCCGTGCCGGGCTGGTAAAGAATGCCATCGAGATAAACCCCTTTGTTGTTCAGGTATACGCAACAGCCACGGGCTTCAATCTTCCGCAAACCAAAATGGGTAACGATGGCCGCCGAATAACCGTTCTTGTCCACCAGCTCCGCTTTCAGGGCATAGAGGTGCGGCCGCTCCGGCGACCAGTGAATGGCGTCGGGCACTTCTATCACCACCCGCTGCTGCTTTTCGCCGGCGTCCAACCGGAGGGGAAATTCGTCTTCGGCCACCGGCTCTTCATCGGCCTCTTTACGGTTGTACACTTTGAGGCGCAACAGGTAATCGCCGGGGTCGTGAATGCGGGTGGTGAGGTTAAAACGCACCAGGTTGTCTTCCACGATGCTGACCACGCCTACCCGTGAGCGCAGGCGGTTGCGCTCTACCGTTTCGAGCCACACACTGCGCACCGCACCGGTGTAGGTTTGGTACCAGATACCACCCCGCTTGTATACATGCGACTCCTGCTTGCCGCGGGGAATATCGGCATCCATCGTGTCTTCTATGCGAACGGTGAGGCGGTTTGCCGGTTTCAGCAGGTCGGGTGTCAGCTCAAAGCTGAACGACGTGTATTCGCCAATGTGTACTTCTTCGCCTTCTATCGTACGTAGCTGCTCGCCATTCAGCCAAACCCTGGTTTCGTAACCGCAGGCGCCAAAGGTTAGTTGTATCAGTGTATTGCCGTCGCCATTGGTGCCCAATTCCGGTTCGGGAAATTCACGTTCGTACCAGGCAATCACCCGGTCCTGCCAGCGTTCGCTGCCGCCGTGCGTCATGTGCTCTTCAATGGAGCCAGGCCAGTGGGCCGTCATGGCGTAATCATGTCCCAGGTGCCAGCCTTCCTGCAGGCCCTTGTCGTCGTTGTCGATGGCAAAGTGCCACTCGCCATCCAATAAGATAAACGCATTGGACCGCAGCACCGCTCTTGGCAAGGGGTTCACAAATTCCTCTTCTACCTGGCCTTCTTCCTGGCTTCTTGTTAAGCCATAGTTTGGGTGAAATGTTTTCATACTGGTTCTTTGATGGCGGTAGTGCAGCCAATTTTGGGCCAAGGGGGAGAGAAGTTATTGGGATATTGGTTATTGGGTTATTGGTTCTACTCGCTATTGACTACTCACCACTCACCATTTACCATTCACCAAAAGCCTTGTGCGTTGGCCTTTACACCTGTATGCCGCATATTTGCAGCTATGATCAAAAAAGAGGAATTCAGGCTGGGTAATTTCCTGATGCACAAGACCGGGGTGCGGATTTTAACAGTACGCTGCACGCTGGAGCATTTTGCCCTGCTGGTAAAAGGGGGCGAAAAAGACCTGTTTCCCGTGGTGCTTTCGCCCGCTATTCTTGAACGCTGTGGCTTTACCGAAAACAAAAAATATGCGCTGCTCCCCGAAAGCCGCGAATTTATACGGGTACTACCGGTGATGGGCAGTGGCGAAATGGAGATCAGGGCCTATGTTAAAAACAACAAGGAATGTTTTGGCCGGGTGATGATGAGCGGCGTACCGGTGAGCAATAACTTCTTCCACCTGCACCAGTTGCAGAACGTATATTTTTCTCTCACCGATGAGGAGTTGGTCGTGAAGGACTAGTGGTGAGTGGTGAATGGTGAATGGTGAGTGGTGAGTAGTCAGTATCAAATAATAAATAATTGGTAACGAGTGGTGAGTTAGAAACGACCCCAACTCACCACTGACCACTCACCACTCATCATTTCGCTACTGCGATCTTAATCTTTTTTCCTTTCAGCTTGTCGTCTTTGATCAGTTGCAGAAAGTGGCTCACCTTTGGCTTTCTGACAGCAGCAAAGGAAAAAAAGTCTTTTACCTCGATAATGCCGATGTCTTCTTTTTTCAGTTCCCCTTTGTTGGTGAAGAAGCCTACAATGTCCACTTTGTTCACCTTGTCTTTTTTGCCGGCTGCAATAAACAGTGTGGTCCACTTTGGCTTTTCGGGAAGCGTTAGCGGCGACACCAGTTCCAGTTCGGTGACCGGTGTTTTCACAAAAGAAGGGAGCTTTTCTTCTTCGTTCAGGATCAATACCGCCGTACCGGTAGCATCCATGCGGGCCGTACGGCCGTTGCGGTGCGTAAAAATTTCTTCGGTTGTGGGTAGGTGATAGTGGATGATATAGCGGATGTGGGCAATGTCCAACCCGCGGGAAGCAAGATCAGTGGTAACCAGAAAATTAGAGCTCCCGTTCCGGAACTTGGCCAGGGCCACTTCGCGGTCACGCTGCTCCATGGCGCCGTGGTAAAACGTATTGACAATACCTTTTTCGGACAGCAGTCCGCTTACCCTTTCCACCGACTCGCGGTGGTTGCAAAAAATAATGGTCGGTCTAGCTCCAATGTGGCAAAGCAGCTTGACCAAAATTTCAATCTTGTCTTTTTCCGGTGATTGGAGCGTATGCACCGCCAGGCTTTCCTTGGGAGTTTCTTCTTCGGGCAAATAATCAAGGCGCAGGGCGTCTTCCGCCTTCAAAAATTCAGGAATGTCTACGGCTTCGGTGGCCGAGGTCAGGATCTTTTTTTCCACGCCGGGCAGTGCGGCTACAATGGCTTCGATCTCCTCTACAAAACCGGCTTCCAGCGATTTGTCAAATTCATCCAGCACCAGGTAGCGGATGCTGACCGTGGTAATGTTACCGCGACGGATATGATCGGCCAGGCGGCCCGGTGTGCCAATAAGCACGGCCGGCGGCTGCACCAGGTTGTTCTCTTCAATTTCACGTTTGTGACCGCCGTAGCAAGGCGTTACTTTCAGGCCTGTGCCCATGGATTTGAACACAGACTCGATCTGCAGGGCCAACTCTCTCGTGGGAACGATGATAAGTGCCTGTGAGTCTTTTTGCGAGAGATCGATGCTGTTGATCACCGGCAGTAAAAAAGCAAGGGTCTTGCCCGAGCCGGTTGGTGCCAAAAGCACCAGGTTATTGTGTTGGGGAAAAGCCGCCAGCGTTGCCTCCTGTATCGCATTCAGGGCATCGATACGCAGGTTGTTCAATACCGTTTCCGTAGAAAAATTCTTCTGCTGCATGGGCAAAAGTACAACAACTGTTTCGGGCAGAACGGATTGTTCCGGTCTGTCACGGTTTTAGACCAACCATCAAGAGTCGTTTTTTCGAGCCGATAAAAATTTATCTTACCGGCATAATTTTTTCCTATGCTGCGTTTCTTTTCTCTTTTTCTTCTCCTCTCCGGCTTTTCGTCGCCGGCGCAGGAACTGTACAAACCCCGCGATGTAAAAAAAGCCTTTGCCAATGGCACCCGGTCAGATGATGGCAAGCCGGGTAAAGCCTACTGGCAGAACAGGGGCCGGTACACGATCAACATCAAGGCAACCCCTCCCGACAGAATCATTTATGGTACCGAGGACATTACCTATGTCAACAACAGTCCAACAGAGCTGAAGCAGATTTTGCTGAAGCTTTTTATGAACATGCATAGGGCGGGAGCACCGCGGGCCGGCGGCAGTTCACCGGAATACCTTACAAAAGGTGTTGTGATTGATTCTATCCTTGTAGATGGCAAAAAAGTGCGGTTCAATCCCACTACGTTTACAAATCTTCCCCTTTCCTTGCCAACACCGCTGCGCTCCAACGATTCGGTGCAGCTTTCCATTGCCTGGCATTACGAGATTTCGCTGGCACCCGGCCGTGAAGGGGTGATCGACAGCACCACGTTTTTTCTTGCCTATTTCTATCCCCGAGTTGCCGTGTACGACGATTACCGCGGCTGGGATGCTACTCCCCATACAGGCCCGCTGGAGTTTTACAACGATTTTAATGATTATACCCTGAATGTGCAAGTGCCCAAAAATTACCTGGTGTGGGCCACGGGTACATTGACCAACCCAACTGCTGTATTAAAGCCCGAAGCGGCCAGCCGCTACCAGCAATCGCTGACATCGGATAAGGTTGTGAAGATCGTGTCGCCGCAGGACCTGGCGGCAAAATCTGTCACAGCCGAAAATAACTTCAACACCTGGCAGTTTACATCTGCCAACATTCCCGATGTGGCTGTGGGACTGAGCGATCATTACGTGTGGGACGGCAGCAGCCTGGTGGTGGACCGAAAGACCGGTCGCCGCGCCTCGATGCAGGCAGCCTACAACGATACAGCCCAGGACTTTCACCACATGGTGCGGTTTGGCAAGGAATCGCTTTCCTGGTTGTCGAACAGCTGGCCGGGCATTCCGTACCCGTACGAAAAATCGGTTGTGTTCCAGGGTTATGCCGGTATGGAATATCCCATGATGGCCAACGACGAAACCTACGAGGATACCACCTTTTCCAAGTTTGTGGCCATGCACGAACTGGCGCATACCTACATGCCGTTTTACATGGGCATCAACGAAACCCGTTATGGCTTTATGGATGAAGGCTGGGTAACCGCCTTTGAATACCTGTTCAACACCGAAACCATGGGAAAGGAAAAAGGCGAAGAGCTGTTTAAGCAGTTCCGGGTAAGGGGCTGGACGATGGATCCCTCGCAGGAGCAGGACATGCCCATTATTACCACGGGTAGCAATTTATCCGGCGGCGGTTTGGGCAATAATATTTACGGCAAACCGGCGCTGGCTTACCTGGCTTTGAAAGAACTGCTGGGCGATGCCCTTTTCAAAAAAGCCTTGCACGAATACATGTCCCGCTGGCATGGCAAGCATCCCATTCCCTGGGATTTCTTCAATACCTACAACAGCGCTACGGGGCAAAACCTGAACTGGTTCTGGAACAGCTGGTTCTTCTCGCCCAACTACATTGACCTGAAGGTGCAGGAAGTAAAATCAACGGCCGGCACCACCACGCTTACCGTGCAAAATGTGGGCGGCATGCCGGTTCCGTTTGATGCCGTAGTCACCTATAGCGACGGCACCACGGAAAGTTTTCGCCAATCACCTGCCGTATGGAAGAAAAATGGCAAGGCTGCAACGGTTCCGCTGAAAACGAAAAAGGCAGTGACCTCTGTAAAACTCGAAGGCGGCATTTTTATGGACGCCGCACCGGAGGATAATGAGTGGCGCAAGGGGGCGTGAGAGCTGAAAGTAGGATATTGCGATATTCAGTTATTAGGTTATTGGGTTATTAGGTTATTGGTTGGCGCAAGGTGGCGTTTACTGGTAAGATGATTATTCACGGATGGTAAATAGGCTGAAACAACTGACTCTTTTCCATTGCGCAAAGCCTCATTCATAATAACCAAAAGCAGCATCATAAATACAAAAGGCCTTCTCCGGAGAAGGCCTTTTGTATTTTGTTAGGAGGAAATGCTTCTTTCCACAAAACCCAATATCTTACTATCGCAATATCCCAATTTCCTACGTTGTCGTTGCACTTGGATCCGTTTCCTCCGCATTGGCCAGCTTTTCTTCCATCTCTTTCTTTTTTTCCATCCGCCGGAAAATGCGGTTCCAGCGTTTTTGCCAGATAAGGCCAATGTGTTCCGATGGAACTTCGGTACCCAGCAAGCTGCCCCAGGGTTGCAGGCCATCTACCCGGTCGAAAACAATTTTAAGCACGCCAATGATTGGAATGGAGAGAAACATACCCGACACACCCCACAGGGCACCACCCAGCAACACGCCAACAATGGAGATCAGCGCATTCACCTGCACCTTGCTTGATACGATCCGCGGCATAAGGATGTTGTTGTCGAAAAACTGGATCACAAGGTAAGCACCAACAACAGCCAGTTGTCCTGTAAAGCCGTCACGGGTAATGGTTACCATCAGGATGGGCAGGGCAATGGCAATCAATCCGCCGATATAAGGAATAAGATTCAAAATGCCACCAATCACCCCGATCACAATCGCCGAAGGCACACCAATCAGGAGCAGGGCAACGCTGTTCAGCACACAAACGATCACGGTTTCCAGCATCAGTCCCTGCATAAAACTTTGCACGGCCGTTTTTGTCTGGCTCAGGATCTCTGCTACCCGTAGCGAATGTTTTTCGGAAAACACCTGGAAAAGAAAATCAAGGATCAGGGGTTTGTAATACAGCAGCAGGAAAATGTAAGTTGGGATCAGCAGCACCACGGAAATAAACGTGAGCACAGGACCCACGGTGCTTTGCAGCATACTGCCGCCACCATCGGCAAGACTGCTATTGATAGCTGCCACCTGTTTTTCGATGTTGAAACCAAATTTGGCCTTGGTCCATTGCTGCAGCTCTACCAGCAGTACGGCAAATTTTTGCTTGATAAGCGGAAGGCTTTCAAGAAAAACGCTCACCTGCGTGGAAAGAAAATAAAAAAGGCCAGCAATCAGCAGCGTGGCTGCGAGCAGCGTAAGCAGGATGGCCGGTATCTTGGGCATGACCGCTTCAAACCGTGTGTACAAGGGATTGAGTAAAATAGCGGTGAGGATGGCAAAGACCACTGGGATCAGGATGCCTCCCAGCACAAACAGGATATAAACGGCAGCGATCAGCCCAACAAGAATAGCGGGGATCTTGATGTAAATGGGATAATCTTTTTCTGTTTCCGGCATGAGGGATGGTTGGAGTGTAGTTATTACAAAACCGATACCACTGTTGCTTTTCCCCGTTCGCGGCCTGCTAACACCAACTCTTGCCATTTTGTTTCAAGGGGAGAATGCCTTTTCATTTTTTGAAATGTTATTTAACAATGCCGCAAAACTTGATGGCCCCATTTTTTGTATCCTGTGGGTAGGAAGGCGGAAGAAAACGGAAATGCAGGCAATTCTTTTTTTGTCGCATTTTGATTCGCTTTGCCTTTGATTTTTCACCGTAACTATTTTTTAAACACGTAACACAAACGCTATGAAAAAACTTTTTTTACCCCTGCTGTTCGCCTTTCTGCTGCCGGTTTCTTACTCCTGCAGCACGCTTCGTAACTACACCTTAACCGAGCAGGATGCCGTAGCGGCACTCCGGCAAATGCTGCAGCTTGGCGCCAACAGCGACCTGAAAGGCGCTTTTAGCAAGGATGCGGTAATGGCAACACTTTTCCCCGAGTCCGTTCGCAAAACCCTCAACACTTTGCAACAGTTGGGACTTACCAACGAGATCGACCGGTTTACCACCACCATGAGCACGGCGGCTGAGCAAACCGCAACCCGTTCGGTGCCTGTACTGGTGCAGGGCATTACCAGCATGTCCTTTACCGATGGTATTCGCATTGTGAAAGGTGGCGGCACTTCGGCCACCGATTACCTGCGCACCGCCATTGGCGCCAACCTGCGCTCCGAAGTGCGGCCCGTGATGGAGCAGGCCCTGAAAGAGTACAACCTGGTAGAGCAGTGGAACAACATCATCAAACCGGCAAGGGCTCTGGTGGGTGACCGCCTGAACCTGGACCTTCCCACGCTGATGGCTGGACTGGTAACCGAAAAAATGTTCCAGAAGCTGGCCGAAAAAGAGCAGGAGATCCGCACTTCGGCTACCGCCAGGACAACCCCGCTGTTGCAGAAAGTGTTTTCGCAGAATTGGCAGTAGGGGTGATTGGTCAGTGGTGAATGGTGAGTGGTGAGTTGGGGTCGTTTATCGTTTGGCCATTTGTATTGTAATGATATTGGCGTAATAACAGCGCCATTGCTATAGAGTAGTGACAACGGCATTTCCCTATCGCAACAACATCCACATGAACCATTTGTCGTAACAGCCGCGTTGCGAAAATTCAATCACGGTTTTGGCGCTGAAGACACCCCGTGTTTATAGAAAGCTGTGACCTATTGTAACCCGGCTCCGAAGATGCCCTGTGTTTCTGTAACAGGTAACACGTGGCTCCTCCGGAGCCTATTTCTTTTTCATGTTGCAGCCCTGCAAGGGCGACATAACAAAAGGCACTGCGTAAACTATGTCGCCTATAGGTTCCCTAAACCTGTATAATACTTTCCAATTCCATCTATTCTTGATTTCTTCACCTACTACGGTCCACTCACCACTCACCAAAAAACCGCCGCCACAATTTTTGCCAACCGCGAAGTATATTTATGCTTTAGAAACGGTACCATGAGCGATAATGCAATTTTTGATGCCTGCAGAAACGGCGACCTCGAAACAGTAAAAAGCCTGGTTGCTGAAAACCCGGCGCTGGTAAACAACCTCGATCCCAAAGGATTTACACCGTTGATACTGGCGGCCTACAATGAACAAACTGCGATCGTTGAATTTTTGCTGCAAGCCGGTGCCGACCCCAACCTGCAGGATGCTGCCGGCAATACGGCCCTAATGGGCATTGCGTTCAAAGGTTACAAGGAGATCGCGAAGAAACTAATTGATGCGGGTGCCGATGTCAATGTATGCAACAGCAACGGCGCACCGGCGCTCACCTTTGCTGCCACGTTTGGTCACCTGCAAATTGCCGAATGGCTGCTACAGGTTGGCGCTGATATGACCCTTCGCGACAGCCGCGGAAAATCGCCCATCGACCATGCCGTGGCGCAAGACAACGAAGCGATGATCGAGCTGTTTCAACGCTATGCGCCACCTCAGGCCAACGCCTGATTTAAAAAGTAGTAAAGTATACGTTATGCTCTTTTGCTTTCTTAACATTCTGCCGGGGAGGCAAATCCGGCTTTTTCATTAGGGTACAAAATGCTTGTTTACTAAAACATGTTCCCAATACCCCGTTGTAATCCGTAAGCGGATGAGCAACAATTTTCACCCGCTGCCTGCATTTACGTTTAGCGATAACAGGTAGAGGAGCGCTTCACACAACCCTATTTTCCCCGCTTTAAGAAATCATTCTGATACTTCTCTTTTCCTTTTCAGTTCTTTAACAGCCTTTGGCGCCCCGCTTTGCAAAGTGGCACAATTTTGTCATTGGTATGGGTGCAGAAGAAAACCCGTTTACTCATCGAAAATTTTGACGTATGAAAAAGATATTATTTGCTGTCGGAACTGTTGTCATCATGGCTTCGTGCAGCCAGAACAATCCCCGCCCCGAAACTGATACGGTAACGCTGAGGCCGACTGATACGGCCGGACTGGCCCAATTCCAGGCTTGGAAAGCCCAAAATGAGCTGGCCACTGCCCAGGCATTGCAGGCTCAGCAACTGGAAGCACAGCAACCGGTACGGGAAGTGGTTCGCGAACGTGTGGTGTATGTAAATGAGCCGCGCAGCACAACCCGTCGCTCCAGCAGCACAGCCCGCCGTTCCTCATCCGGTAGCGGAGGCAGTACAGCCGGTACAAGCAGTGGAACAACCCAACAGGAAAAGAAAGGATGGAGTAAAGCCGCCAAAGGTGCTGTTATTGGTGGTGCCGGCGGTGCCGTGGTAGGTGCCGTGGTGAACAAAAGAAACCGTGCGGTAGGTGCCGTTATTGGTGGTGTGCTGGGTGGTGCCGCAGGTTATGGTATTGGCCGTTCGAAGGATAAAAAAGATGGACGATACTAAGTCAATAAGCAATTGACAATTAGCAATTAGCAATTAGCAATAAGCTAGGTTAATTTACCTCTCTATATAAAAGCGGAATGATTTTCATTCCGCTTTTTTTATTTGGGCTGGAAA
Organism: Flavisolibacter longurius; assembly: GCA_013327885.1. Taxonomy (GTDB): domain Bacteria; phylum Bacteroidota; class Bacteroidia; order Chitinophagales; family Chitinophagaceae; genus Flavisolibacter. The sequence continues at coordinate 65,913 of JABUMY010000001.1, forward strand.
GAGGCGCATCCGGTAGGCGTTCATCGCGGTTTGGCCCAGTTGGTTGATCAGTTTGTAATTGACAACTACCCCCACCACGGCGCCAATGCCGGGCACCAGTTGTGCCATCTTTGCCAAGTCAATATAATCGCGGTATTCCTGCTGAAACGGCCGCCAGTCAAACTGGTTGATGTCATCGGGCAGGGCCATTTTTTGTACGGCCCAATTGTTCATTTGCCTGTATACATTCTGCCGGTGTTGCTGGCTGCTGAACGCCAGTTGAAAAATGTGGAGGATGTACACTCTCTCTTTGTAATCCTTCACGTCAAAGCCATAAAGGGCTGCAATGTCAAACAGCATTTTTAATTTGATACTTAGTAAAATCGGAAAATCGGCCAACCCTAACAAAATGCCCCCGGCGCCGGTAATACCACCTTCTGCTGCCGCCGTATGCCGGTAGTTTTTGATCAGTCTTTCCACCGCTTCTTCGGTTTGCTGTAACGATTGAACCGGTACCGGTTTTTTGGTGGTGAACTTGGCGCCAAACAGCACGCCGCGGATCATTTGCTTTAGCGTTACCGTAATAGCATTGTGTACTTTTTCGGGAATGTAGCTGTTGATCTTTGTCTGAACGTTTTTCGAAAGTTTATTTAGCAGCGAGGGCCTCCGCTGCATCTTTTTCTGCCAGGTGGTCAATTCCTCAAATGCGGTTTGCTCGTATTGCTGCATGGTCAATCATTAAAGATGATAAGGGCAGATGTTTCAAAAAACCATTCCACTGTACAAGTTACAGCAGTTCCTTCATCACCAACTTTGTTTGTGCCTGGCATGGGCAATCCTTATTTTTCTTACATTCAGAAACCAATCAACACTTTATGCGCTACTTACTATTACTGACGGTTTGCCTGGCCGTTTCTGCATCGTCTTTTGCACAGGCAGATTCATCTTACCGCTACAAAGAGGCGCTGCGCCTGGTAGATGCATGGCTGGAAGGCCAGCGTGATTTTGACCAGCTGCCGGGAATATCCGTAGCCATTTTAAAAGACCAGGAGATGATCTACAAAAAAGGATTTGGTGTAACGGACCTGCAGAAAAAATCACCGGCCAGTTCGCAAACCATTTACAGCATTTGCTCTATTTCCAAGCTGTTTACCGCCATTGCTATTATGAAATTGTGGGAAGAAGGAAAGTTGCGGCTGGATGATTCCATATCGGCACTGCTGCCATCGTACAACCTAAAACAGCAGTACGCAGAAAGTACGCCGATCACCATCCGCTCTTTGCTTACGCATTCCTCGGGCCTGCCCCGCGAAGCGGAGTACCCTTACTGGAGCGATAGCTTCACCTTTCCCACGGCAAAGCAGGTAGCCGAAAAACTGGGTACGCAGCAAACGCTTTACCCGGCTTCTACCTACTGGCAGTACAGCAATCTTGGTATTACCTTGTTGGGCGAAGTGGTGGCAAAAGTTTCAGGACAGCCGTATGAAAAATACCTGGAAGAAAACATTTTAAAACCGCTGCGACTAGCCGATACCCGTACTACCATGCCCAAAGAATTGTGGGGCACAAAACTGGCCACCGGTTATAGCGCTGTGCACCGCGATGGCAGCCGGCAGGCACAGCCCCTTTTTAATGCGGCCGGCATTACCGCGGCGGCAGGGTTTTCGTCCACCGTAGAAGACCTGGCCCGGTTTGCCGCCTGGCAGTTTCGCCTGTTGCAAAACGGCGGCAAGGAAATCATCAAAGCATCTACGCTCCGCGAAATGCACCGCGTTAACTGGCTTGATCCCGATTGGAAACTGGGCTGGGGTCTTGGATTTTCCGTAGGACAGGAAGGCGGAACTACGTATGTGGGTCACGGTGGGTCCTGTCCCGGTTATGTGTCGTTGCTGCAGATGGACCCAAAGGAAAAGCTGGCCGTAGCCGTGATGATCAACGGGCAGGGAGTGCCTACCGATAAATATGCTAACGGTATTTTTTCAGTCCTGCAAAAAGCAAAAGGGGGAAAAGAAAAAACCGATTCGCTGGACCTGGAACCCTATGCCGGCTATTACGATGCTTATGCCTGGCGGGGCGAGACCGTGGTGGTTCCCTGGCAGGGTGGATTGGCCATGTTTACGTTGCCTGCCACCAATCCTGCCACAGGCCTCACCCTTTTTAAGCCGGCGGGAAAAGACCTTTTCAGGCGGGTGCGCAGCGATGGTTCCCTGGGTGAAGAACTCCGGTTTGAAAGAGACAGTGCTGGAAAAGTTTTACGGCTGTGGCGCCACAGCAATCCATCGCACCGCATGGTGAAACAACTGTAAGAAAATAAGACAGGTACGTATTCTTTTCAGAAAACAAAACGCCAACTTTTATGTCACCCTTTCTTTTGATGCTATTACCCTTGTGGGTAGTTGTTGTGAACAAAAGTGTACGGCAGATGAAAGAATCAATAGCAGCGGGAAACAGGAGCAAGCTAAAAGCAGATGTCTTCTTTCTTTTCCTGATTCTGTTGGTAACGGCCACAATGATTCTTCTTCTTCGTATTAGAAAAGAATAGGTGCCAAAGTCTGTGTATTTCAAAACAAAATCCCTTCTGCGAAACAGAAGGGATTTTTGTATGCTGGCGACTTGGATAATTGATCAGTATTGAAATTTCCGAATAATTATTCTTCTGGCGCAATGAAGAAATAATGATGGTAGCAGTCCTAATTTCTGTTAGTCATAAATGTAGTATTTCCAATGTTTTCGCCCTGTGTCATAGCGTTCTTTTAATTCACCTTCAACTTGTTGGTCGTTGCTTGGATTATATTCTACAACTTCAAAGTTGAAACCAATAAGTACATTTTGAGAGAACCCTAAACGATAATTATTCGCCTTCCTTTCATAATTATATCCGGGTATTCCCATTACCCAGGGTTCAGGGAATGTATTCAGGTAATTAGGAATCAGATCGTGAAGGCTGTTTGGATATTTGTTGTTGTCTTGTTTGTACTGCTCAACTGCTGTTATGATTTTATCTGCCCTGGCAATAGCAAAATTTCTACTGAAATCTCTTGCGATATTCGCTCCCCAAAATGAAATAACGAATGTTATTGCCGGAAATGTCCAAAATAGGATTGGAAGAACTTTTTTATTCGGTTGCTTTTTCTTTTTCTCCTGCCTGATTGTCCAAATTATCCCTATCGGGATGAGGAACAGCCCCAAAAAGCTCAGTAACTGTATCCAGCTAAATAAGCCATTTGTTACGTTGCTTAGGAAACTCGGTCCTGGCAGAAAAGGCGAAAGAACAATGACTATTGTCAGCAAATGAATAGCAGCAATTAATTTCCATTGGGCTTTAGTCATTGAGTCTAATTTCTATTGTAACTACTATCGAAATCAATTGCCGATTGTACGTTGCCAATTGCTCCTTGACCCTACCTTCCATCACCATCCAGCAAATTGCCCAAAGGTCCCAGCAAACTGCCTTCTTCTTTGCGGTTGGTGGTGCCGTACGAAAGAATGCGGCTGGCCAGCCGGCTTACCGGTAATGACTGAATCCACACTTTGCCCGGGCCCCGCAGCACGGCAAAGAACAAGCCTTCGCCACCAAAAATGGTGTTCTTGATACCGCCGACAAACTGGATGTCATAATCAACCGTTGACTGAAAGGCAACAATACAACCCGTGTCAATTTTCAGGATCTCTCCCGGCCGCAGTTCCCGCTCCAGCACAAAGCCACCGGCATGGCAGAACGCTAAACCATCGCCTTCAAGTTTTTGCATGATAAAGCCTTCGCCGCCAAACAGGCCCGTGCCCAGCCGGCGCTGGAATTCGATGCCGATGCTCACACCTTTGGCCGCGCAGAGAAAGGCATCTTTCTGGCAGATGATCTTGTGGCCCAGCGTAGCCAGGTTCAACGGAATGATCTTGCCGGCATAAGGCGCCGCGAAATACACTTTCTTTTTGCCATGGGCCACGTTGGAAAACGCCGTCATAAAAAGGCTTTCACCAGTGAGAATACGTTTGCCTGCCGACATTAGTTTACCCAAAAAGCCACCTGCGTTCTGGCGGCTTCCATCGCCAAAAATGGTTTGCATCTGTATGCCTTCGTCCATCATCATAAAAGCGCCGCTTTCGGCAATGGCGGTTTCTTCGGGGTCCAGTTCTATCTCCACGCATTGCATCTCTTCGCCATAAACGCGGTAGTCAATTTCGTGGGCGGTTCTATTGTAAAAACTCATTGTAAAAATTTTTGCGAAAGGTAATAAAACAGCAGAAGCAAGCAGGAGGCCGGTTAAAATTTTAGGAAAGGTGAAAGGCAGTACCCCGTTTTGTGCTAATTTGATGCATCCTAAAACAAAACACACATGAAGAAGTTAGTTACCGGACTGCTTTCCGTCACCTTGCTGGCCTCTGTCGCCATGGGCCAGGCAAAGCTGGTGGAAAAAGTTACCAAGAATGGCACCGGACTGGTGATCCCGTATGAAAAATATGTGCTGCCCAACGGCCTGACCGTGATCGTGCACGAGGACCGCAGCGATCCCGTTGTGCATGTGGATGTGACCTACCACGTGGGTTCGGCACGCGAGGAGATCGGCAAATCGGGCTTTGCCCACTTTTTCGAGCACATGATGTTCCAGGGCAGCGATAACGTGGGCGATGAACAACACTTTAAAATTGTGACTGATGCCGGCGGTACGCTCAACGGAACCACCAACCGCGACCGCACCAATTATTTTGAAACCGTGCCGGCCAACCAACTGGAGAAAGCTCTTTGGCTGGAAGCCGACCGCATGGGCTTTTTGTTGGACGCTGTAACACAGAAAAAATTTGAAGTGCAGCGGGCCACGGTGAAGAACGAACGCGGACAGAACTACGACAACCGTCCTTACGGTTTGCAAAGCGAATACCTGGCGAAGAACCTTTATCCTTACGGTCATCCTTACTCGTGGTTAACCATCGGTTACCTCGAAGACCTGAACCGCAGCGATGTGAACGACCTGAAGAATTTTTTCCTGCGCTGGTATGGTCCCAACAACGCCACGCTGACCATTGGTGGCGATGTGAAAGCCGCCGATGTTTTGAAGCTCGTGCAGCAATATTTTGGATCGATCCCCAGCGGCCCGAAAGTGGCGCCCATGAAGCCGATGCCGGCCGTGCTGGACAAAGACCGTTACGTAAGCTATGTTGACAACTATGCCCGTGCTTCGCAACTGCGTATTACCTATCCCACGGTGCAGGATTATCACCCCGATGGTCCGGCGCTTTCGCTGCTGGCCCAGGTGCTGGGTGGCGGTTTTGGTGGGGGCCGCGGCGGTGGCGGTGCAGCCAACCGTAACTCTGTTTTTTACCAAACCATGATCAAGCCGCAAAAGGCTTTGCAGGCCAGCGCCAGCAGCCAGGCTTCGGAGTTGGCAGGTGAGTTTTCCATCGCGGTAACGCCATACCCTGAGAGCAGTCTTGCCGACATGGAAAAGCTGGTGGCCGAAGCCTTTGCCGAATTTGAAAAGCGTGGCGTAACAGCCGAAGACGTGGAGAAATTCAAAACAAGCTTTGAAGCCCGTACCATCAATAGCCTTGCTTCGGTATCCGGAAAAGTATCGGCCCTGGCCGCTTTTGAAACCTTTACCGGCAACCCCAACATGCTGAAAAAGCTGCTGGACCAGTACAGCAAGCTCACAAAGGAAGACGTGATGCGGGTTTACAACCAATACATCAAAAACAAACCCCGCGTCGTGCTGAGCACACTGGCCAAAGGCCAGGAGGCAATGGTAGCGGCACCCGATAATTATACCATTGATACGACGGGTTACAAAGCGCCGGATTACGGTTATGCGGGACTGAAATACAACAAGGCAAAAGACAATTTCGACCGCAGCAAGATCCCGGGCAATGGTCCCAACCCCACGGTAAAAGTGCCCGCATTCTGGCGCAAAGACCAGCCTAGCGGCATTAAAATGATCGGCACGCAAAACAGCGAAATTCCGGTCGTAACGGTTTCCATTTCCATTCCCGGCGGACACCTGCTGCAGGCCGGTGATCTTTCCAAAGCGGGACTGGCTTCCTTCTTTGCCCGCATGATGAATGAAGACACAAAGAACTACACCGCCGAACAATTCTCCGAAGAATTGCAAAAGCTGGGTTCTTCAATCAGCGTGGGCAGCGGCATAGATGCCATTACCATCAACGTGCAATCGTTGAAGAAAAACCTCGACAAAACCCTGGCCCTCGTGGAAGAGCGGTTGCTGCAGCCGAAGTTCACCGAGGAAAGCTTTAAGCGCCTGCACCGCCAGTCGATGGAAAGCTTCAAGCAAGCCAAGTCGCAACCGGCTTCGGTGGCCAGCGCTGTTTTTGCCAAACTTAATTACGGCTCCAACCACATCCTGGGTATTGGCGAAGGCGGCACCGAAAAAACCGTTGCCAACATTACCTTGCAGGACATTCAGAACTATTACAACAACTACATGACCACGATGGGAACCAAAGTGGTGGTAGTAGGCGATGTAACGCAGGCGGAGATTCTTCCCAAGCTTGCCTTCCTGGACAAGTTGCCAAAGAAAAAGGTTGTGGTACCGAAAATAGAACCGACACCGGCTGTAGGCAAAACAACGGTGTACATGGTGGATATTCCCAAAGCGGCGCAATCGGAGTTTCGGGTTGGTTATGCCACCGGGTTAAAGTACGATGCCACCGGCGATTATCACAAAGCCTACCTTACCAACTTCCCGATGGGTGGCAGCTTTAACAGCCGCATCAACCTTAACCTGCGTGAAGACAAAGGCTGGACCTATGGTGCCCGTTCGGGCTTTAGTGGCGACGACCACTCCGGTGAGTTTAGCTTTAGCTCCGGCATCAAGGCCAATGCTACCGACAGTGCACTGGTAGAGGTGATGAACGAGTTGAAAAATTATACGACTAATGGCCCTACCGACGAAGAAGTGGACTTTATGAAAAATGCCATTGGTCAGCGGGATGCACTGGCCTACGAAACCGGTGTACAAAAGGCAGCGTTTATCCGCCGCATTCTTGACTATAACCTGCCGGCCAATTATGTAGAGCAGCAGGCGAAGATTTTGCGGAGCATGACGGCTGCGCAAATGAAGGCTGTGGCGCAGAAATACATTCACCCCGATAAAATGAACATCCTGCTGGTGGGTGATAAAGGAAAGATCATCGACGGCGTGAAAAAGCTGGGTTATGATATTGTAGAGCTGGATGCCGATGGCAACCTGGCCAACAAGCAGGTGTTCTAAACAAACCTTTCTTCAATGAATAAAAAAGGTCCCGCCGAAAAGCGGGACTTTCTTTATGTGGTTTGGCAGCAAATGTGCAGGGGTGTATCAATGAGCAATGAGCAATTGGCAATGGGCAAAATGTAAACTGTTTAAAAAGTAGCATATGAGTTTAGGTGATGAGCTGTTGAAAAAGATCAATAAGAAGTTTGAGCCTTCGGCAACGGTGTCGATGCGGTACCGGAGCTACGACCTGGTGCTGGTTACCGATAAAGAAGGCAATGCCGTTCAGTTGTTCATGGGAAAGGCCAACGACGCCGGTGTGATCAAGGGCGACCGTTATGCCCGGACCCTGAAATACGACCGCGAGGGCCGCCTCATCAAAGACCATTGGGAGCGGAAAGGCAAAGCGAACTAATATCACTCCGGTAGGAATGGCACTATTTTACGTAGTAGTATATAAAACAATGTCTTATGGTAGTTCCCTTTATAGCCTTATTGATCGTGTTGATCCTCGTGATCCGTTTTCTTGTGCTTGCCAACAAAAAGAAAAGCCAGGGCACTGATTTAGGCGACAGCCGGGCCGGGGCGTAGATACGTGAAACGAGAAACGGCAAACGAGAGACGGGAGTGTTATTTATTTACACACTGTTTTGCGTTAGCGTGTCGGCTGTTCAACTCGTGAACCTGTAAACTTGTGAACTGACCCCGTCTCTCGTCTGACGTCTAACTTTTTTCGTTTATCGTCTCACGTTTTTCGTTTGCCGTCCTCATTTTCTGAGCCGTGCATGCAGGCCAAGCGTTAGCAGAAGGCTAATGCCCAGGATAGGCAGCCAGGAAGGCGTTTCGCTGCCTGCTCTCTGGCTGGCCGCGGCGTACAAAGCTTCTCTGGGAAGGCCTTCTTCTTTTGCGGCGGTAAGGTCCCAGTCGGTTTGCGATTTGCCCGTTAAGTAACCCAGCATTTCCATCTCGTTCTGTCGTCTCTCTTTCAGGCTTTTGATGTATTGTTTTCCCTCTTTGCAATCCAGGTCGCCCGTTGCCGGGTGTGTTACAATATAGCGTGCCTGGAAGTTGTCGCTATTGGGTGTGACCTGGAAAATGAGGTCCTGCGGAAAAGCGGTGCGGTTATAACGGACATGCAAACGCGTAAAAAATACATCTTCCCTTTCTGCTGCGTTTTCGTTTTTCCGGGAGGGATTCATCCACCACACGCCGGCCTGCAACAGGTCCTGTTGCGAAGGCGCTTCGGCCACACAGGGGTCGCATTTTAAAAAGTTCTTTGGGCTTACATCCCAGGCGTATTCCAGTAGGGCCACCGACCTGCCTTCCCGCTGCCACTGGTGCTGGAAAAGGTTGCTGTAAAAACTGCTGAAATTGTTTTTTACAAACAGCGGAATGTTCTTTCCGGTAGGCACTTCTACCGTACGGTAATTGATGCATTCGATCCGGCCCCTTTTTGAAAAGCCATACACGACCATGTCCTGGTCGCCATCTGCATTGGCCATGCCCAGGCGGATGGGCAGCATGAATTTTGGCGAGCTAAAACGGATCTGGATAGGTCGTAGAAAATCATTTCCCAGCCTTTTCATGGCAGCCTCGTTTACTTTCACCACAAAAAATTTCAGGTTGCTCCTGATATAAGGCTCCAGTACACCGACGGCGCCTTTCGGAATTTTATAGCCGTTTTCATCCAGCCACTGTTGCAGCCCTTCCGATTCTTTGGCGCTCAGGATCAGGATATCGTATTCACCCACCAGGTACCTGGCTTCAATGGTTACCTTTCGCCGGGCTGCTTCCATCTGCACGGAAGGTGCTGTAGTGGTGGCCCGCATCTCCACGGCACTGTCCATGACCAGGTATTCCCGGGTCTCGCAGGGATTCTCATCGTAATACTCCACCAACCTTGGCTGGCTGTAATTGTCCAGTGTTTTAAAAATAGCTTGATCAACCACCTTGATGTCGTTTTGCTGCAACACTACGGGCACAGGCACCACCATGGCAAAATCTTTCAGGGATCCTTTAAAATCATTGTACATCGTAATGACGTTCTCGTTGCCATCCCGAACAAGGATCACCTGAGAGGTTTTGTTCTTCAGCGTACCATCGGCCTTGCTCACATAAAAACCACAAAAGGCAAGGGCTTCGTAGGTCAGAAAACCAAGCAGCAGGACCGTTGCCGCAAGTTTTTTTGAAAGGGAATGAGAAAAGAGGGTTAAAAAAGGGGAGCGGCGAATTGAATTTTTCTCCCACTGAAAACGCTCGGCTTTAAAAATGCGGTCGAGAAGGGGTACCAACGGCGCAGCCGCCACCAGCACCCAAATAACGGTATTGTACTGCCATTTGAAAACCGACAAATAAAACGCGACAGCGGCAATGAGCAGGGCCCATACCATCCTGGCAAACGGGTGATCAGGCGAGGTTTTGGGATCGGAGATCATAAAGAAAGAAAACAGGAGCAGGCTGCCTGTGCTGATGGCATGGACAAAATGATCAAGCGGCCAGCCAAGGTAGACCACCTGCCGCCAGTACAGCAAGCCCACAAACGTGAGGAGAAAAGCGAGGCTTACATCCAGCTTTTGCACCCGGGTAACAACGATGGTTCCCAGTGTGGCCACAAAGAAAAAGATCACTGTATTGCTGCCCCATTGCGCCGGCGACAGCCAGGCGTTGCTCGTCAGCAGCAGCGTAGCCACAATGCCAAAGGCCGATGGGTTGAAGAGGTGCTTTTGCCGGTATCGAAAAGCGTATTTCGAACCAACCGTGGCAAAGGCGGCCAGCAGGCTAACCGTCCATGCATTGGTTTTTAAGAGCAGGCAAAGGCCCATGGCGCTGATCAGCACACTAAAGCCCCAACGGTTAAAGCCCTCCTTTCCCAGGAAGGGAATTAGTTTTCGCTGGCGAAGGCTTTCAAAGCCATAACTAAAAAACAGGCAACCGAAAATGGAAAGCGCATAGTGAGCCCAGTCGGCTTGCCAGTGAAGAAACACGAGACCGTAAAGAAGAAAAATTGCCTGGAAGATAACCTGGAAGTACCGGGGGTCGGGGGAGGTTTTTTGTTGTTGCATCGCAGCTCTTTTTCGCTAGGATGAATGGCCTGCAACAATTACACAGGAAACACAAAAATAATTTGATAGGATTCGACAAACGATACTTGCTTTCTTCAACTCCTTTCCTCCCAAGCTCCGTGCGAAAATTCCTTTGCGCAACAAACAACTGAAATGAAAAAAGACACGCCATGGCGTGTCCCTACAAATGCCATTTAAAAACGGTCAACGTTTTAATACGCTTTCGTATACCTGTATCCATTCGTCAGGCGTCACCTTTTGCATCAGTTCCCCAATCAATTGGTAAGGGATCTGTTCGGGCTTTTTGAAGCGGATACAGCTTTTGCCCATATCCAGCTTTGTTTTGCTATGCTTCGGGTATTCATCCTGGAACCACTGTAAAAGGGTAGGCATGGCCGTTAGTCCCATGTGGTAAAGGGCAATAAAATTTTTTTGCGAAGCAAGGCTTACAAAAGGAAGGGGCTGTTTGGGATCGCAATGATAACCTGCCGGGTAATAACTGTGCGGCACCACGTAACCCAACATACCATAGGCCATGCCTTCGCTAAACCCTTCGGGAAGATTGTTGAGGATGGTTTCACGCAACTGGCTTACCGCCACTTTGCGATCGGCCGGTAGGGAGTCGAGGTATTCCGTTGCCGATGCGGCTGTTGACGTCATAAGCAGGGATTAGGAGGTAAAATAAAAGTCAAAAGTAAAAACAGGGCTGCCTTCCGGCAGAACCCTTAAATGCATTTTTACTTTTGACTTTTCTATGTATTAATAGCGTCTGTCTTTGTCGCCGCTGTTGTAGCCACCGCCACCACTGTAGCCACCGCCGCCGCGGTTACCACCGTAGCCGCCGCCACCACCTTTGTTGTAGCCGCCACCGCCGCCGCTTCCACCCCCATAACCACCACGGTTGCCGCCGCCACCGCCGTAGCCGCCGCTACCGCCACCGTAACCACCGCCACCGCGATTGCCACCACCATAGCCGCCGCTTCCGCCGCCACCACGATAGCCACCGCCACCACCGCCGCGGTTTTCTTCGGCTTTTTTCACTACCAGTTGTTTTTTGCCAAAGGCAATGTCTTTCAGGTGCTCAATGGCATCCAGGCCATCCTGTTCGTTCTGCATTTCTACAAATCCGAACCCGCGGCTTTTGCCGGTTTCTTTATCCAGCGTCACTTTAGCGGAAATAAGGGGACCAAATTTTTCAAAAATCTCCACCAATTCATCGTCATACAAATCATAGGGAAGACCAGCAACAAAAAGTTTCATAATCAAAATTGAACTTTAAAAGTACAAAACTTCTCCAACGGTAAAAGCGTCAAAAGGGCTTTTAACGGAAATAGCAAGAAAATTAAGGGCCTGTTTGTTTTCGATCAAAGAAAAAAAGGATGCCTGGAGCTGCTTGCCAGCCTGGTAAGACTGAAAACCAGCAGTGATATATGTCGGAAGCATTTTGTATAGGTCCGGTGGTGACGGGTAGAGCATTCCTGCTGTTATCCGAAAGGGAAGTTCGCCGGTTGACTAGCCTGGCGTTTTCTTTTCTGCGAACCGGCTTCCCCAATTGCTGTTGAAGTTTGGAGCGCTATTCTATCCCGTTTTTAAATCGTTTTGTCCCTTTTTCCCCGGCTTGTGAATTGCATGGGTCTGGTAAAATCATTTTTTCTGAAAACAAAAGCATCGCTAAAAAAGATCACGCTGTTCTTCTTTTGGGCTTTTCTGGCTGCGCAGGCAACCGCGCAGGATTTTCCCATCGAAGGGCAGAAGCGCATTTATTTTCCCTATCCCATGGACCGTGGCTGGCAAACCTCCATCGGCTTTACGGCCACTACCATGAACCGAGACATCACCGAAGAAGCACACTTTCGCCTTCCTGCCATTGACCTGCACGTGTTGCGCAACCTTGGCGGAAAGTTTTACCTCGATGGCCGCATCAATGCCCAGGTACTGCAAAACCTGGTGAGCATCGGGCCACGCTGGGCCACGCCGCTGAGCGACCGCCTTTCGCTTTCGCTGGGCAATGACATTGCTTACTGGTTTGGCCGCATCAACATAGCCGGTATCCGCACCCGTGGACATGGCTTGCAGAACTACCCCAATGTTTCGTTTGGCTACCGGTTCAACAAAAAGATCCTCCTTACCCTGCGGGCCGAATCGATCATGAACCTGGATGTACGCACCTATGCCGGTGAAACCGAAGTGGAATCGAACTACAAGCTTTTCAGCGGGTCGGCCTACAGCGTTTTCCTGGAGCAGCCGTTTGCCGGCAGCAAAAGCATGACGCTTGGCTTCCGGGCCATGTACACCAACTACCTCTGGCAAACCTGGACGCTGTTTGAAAACTACGACCGTAACCTCTTTTTCCCACAAGTAATCGTTGGCCTTATCTTATGAAACAAGTTGCCGCACTGTTGCTGTTTTGCGTAATGATTGTTTCCTGCCGGAGAGATTTCAGCGCACCCGTTCCCGATACCGACTGGGACCTGTTTTTTTCGGCGCAAACAAGACCGCTGCCTTCGCCTGTTTTGCAAAAGCTGGATGGTGTATATGCCGTGGAAGAAGGGGCGAGTGCTTTTGGCGAACTGGCGCCGGCCAAATGGAGTTACACGGTGTCGGGGCAGGACACCACTTTTCACCTATCTTTTTTCTTTGGGGCCGATGCTGCTTATATGATCTGCGAAGGGCGGCGCCTCGATAGCGCTATCCTCCTGAATGGTTACTGGCGCCGTTTGGTGGGTACTGAAATCGGCAAGGTGCAACTGACCATTCCAAAAGACAGTGGCGCGGCAGCCCTGCTTCGCCTGGAAGCCATTCCCACCAATGGACTTTATATTACCGGTGCTTATGGCAATGGCAATGATGCGCCGGGCCAGCCCCTGCGCTTCCGGTTTACCCGGCCGATTGTGCGGGCCTCGCAGTTTGAGATACTGGCGCACCGGGGCGGTGGCCGTACGGCGGACCTGCTGCCGGCATCCGAAAATTCAGTGGAGATGCTCCGGCTGGCGGCCCAGCTTGGCGCTACCGGTGTAGAGATCGATGTGCAACTATCCAAAGATGGCGTGCCCCTGCTTTTTCACGATGCCACGCTTAACGAAAGAGTGGTACAGAAAAGCGGCCTGCTGGGACCTGTTGAAAATTACACGTTCGACCAGTTATCAACCCTTGTTCGGCTGACCAACGGTGAACGCATTCCCACCCTGCGACAAGCACTGGAAACTATCGTGTACCAAACGCCGCTGGACTTTGTGTGGCTTGATACCAAGTATAACGGTAACATGCAGGTAGTACGCGACCTGCAGGCCGAGTACCTGCAAAAAGCAGCGGCTATCAACCGGCGCATCGAGATCGTGATCGGTATCCCCGACAAGGACGTGATGGCCAACTTTAAAAAGCTTCCGGGTCATCGCGGCACTCCTTCGCTGGTAGAATATTCCGAAGCTGAAGTGGAAGCCGTGAATTCCCGCATTTGGGCACCGCAATGGACGCTGGGCCTGCAGGATACCGAAGTGCAGCGCCAGCAGGCCGCGGGTCGCCGTGTGTTTACCTGGACCATGGACAATCAAAAAAACATTTCGCAATACATCAGGGAAGGAAAGTTCAACGGCATCCTGTCCAACTATCCTTCCCTGGTTGCTTATACCTATTATGCAAGACAGTAAATTTTTTCTCGTTTTGATGCTTTGCCTGCTGCTGGGAAGCAAGGCCATTGCGCAGGAACCGGAGTTCAGTTCGCAGCCCACCAGGCGGGCCCAATATGCCTGGGTGCTGTACGGCGGTGCCGGACCCGGCTATTATGTTTCCAATAACGGAGCACCGGAATATCTTTCACGGAAGATCTCCAATTTGAGCCACGTGGCCACTTTCCGCTTGATGTGGCACCCCGATCATTTGTTAAAAGTTGGCGTGGAAACAGGTCACCTTACTTTTTACACTTACCGCTTTCGCGACTCTGTTGACAGGGAAGGCGTGGTAAAATTGAAGGCAATACCCGTGCTGGCGGTGTGGAATATGGCCGTTACCAAGAGGTTAAATTTATTTGCAGGTTCCGGTGTTTATTTTTTACGTACTAATTTAGATTACCGGGGCAAAACAACATCGAAGAAAGTTAGCATCGGTTGGATGGCAGCGGCCTCTTACATATACCCGCTGTCGGCAACCACAGGATTAGGATCAGAGGTCAAATGGATGAACGCTTCCGAAACATCGAATGGCATTCTTTCCGTGCAGCTACAGCTTGTATGGAAATTTTTAAACTGGTAAACTGACCTCTATCCTCTATGTGTAAATTCATCCTTCTCCTCGGCTTTGCCTGCCTGCATTTTGTTGCCAAAAGCCAAACGCCTTTTAGTGGCGACACCACCTTGCTCGCCTTTGCTTCCGACACGCAAAAACCCATGTGGGTGGAAACGCTTTTCCTGAAAAGCAACAACAACCGGCAGGCCACCAAAAAGATCTTCAACGAGTTTGAACAGCTAAAGCCAAGAGCTATTTTCCTGCTGGGAGATGTAGTGAATCTTGGTTACAGCACCAGGCAATGGAAAGATGTAGGTGGTTATATCAAAACCCTGCGCAGCCACGGCATTGCTGTACATGCCGCCTTGGGCAACCATGAGGTAATGGGGCAGGCCCGGAAAGGTGAAAACAAGTTCCAGACCTATTTCCCCGAACACGTACGTACCGGGTATGTAAAGGCGGTGGACTCGGTAGCTGTAGTGCTGCTCAACTCCAACTTTGGCAAACTTACCGAAGCCGATAACAAGGCGCAGTTGGCCTGGTATCAAAAAACGCTGGATAGTTTGGACAACGATCCTTCAATAGTATATGTGATTTCCGGCTGTCACCATTCGCCGTTTACCAACAGCAAGATCGTTGGCTGCTCAAAAGATGTGGAAGAAAAATTTGTAGAGCCCTTCCTGGCGTCCAGCAAAAGCCGGCTGTTTCTTTCCGGGCACTCGCACAATTTTGAGCACTACCAGGTAAAAGGAAAAGATTTTATGGTGATCGGTGGCGGTGGCGGATTGCACCAGCCCTTGAAAACAGGCGCCGGTTGTCTGCCCGATGTGGCGGCCGATTACAAGCCCGAGTTTCATTATTTAACCGTAAAGCGTTGTACACAGGGCCTGCAGATAAAGTCGTACGAATTACGCAAAGATTTTACCGTGTTTGAAGAAGGGCGGCACATGATCCTTCTCGATGAAAAAAAGCCGGTTGCGGCTTACGCTGTTAACTGATCTTACCTAAAATAGAATTCTTAAAAAGAGCAACGGCCGTTGCTCTTTTTTGTTGCTGGGGCTGCGGTCTGTTTATTGCTTTGTTTTCTTATCATGGTTTTGACAACATTCCGTCTGCGCCTTTTTTTTGCGCTTGCTCCCCTTTGTGCTTTTTTATCCTGCCAGGAGCTGATCGATGCACCGGTTCCCAATATGCATTGGGACAAATTTGAAATGGCATCGGCAATGCCGCTACCACCGGCCGATTGCCAGAAGCTGGAAGGCATTTACCGCATTGAAGTGGCCGATGATGATTTTGGCGATTCGGCCGTATTGAAATGGAGCTGGGACATCAATGGAAGTGATACCAGTCATTACCTTTCCATCTTTTGCCAGGAGGCTGTGCGGTATTTTATTCTGCAGGGCAAAGCCTCTGGCGATTCGGTTTTGCTCAATGGTTACTGGCGCAATGTAGAGAACACCAAAACAGGCAAGGCCCGGTTTGTGATTGCCAACCGGCGCACGGCCTTTGGACCTGATTCTGCAGCGCAGGGTTCTGTTTTTTTGCGCGGGCATTACGGCATGTTTGACAGCGACCCGGAAAAAGAGGTCAACTTCCGGTTTCTGCAGCCGCTGAAAAAGGACAGTTCTTTCCTGGTCATCGCTCATCGCGGCGGCGGCCGCAACAACGACCTGTTGCCTGCATCGGAAAACTCGCTGGAGATGATCCACCTGGCCTCACGGTTAGGGGCAACCGGGATTGAGATCGACGTGCAACTAACCAAAGACAGCGTACCGGTTTTGTACCACGATACAAGGCTGAACGACCGGCTGACCAAAGACGCCGGCATTCGGGGCGAGCTGGCAGAATATACCTACGATGAACTGACCCGCGAAGTAACACTCAAACGGGGCGGTCGCATTCCGACCCTGCAGGATGCCTTGCATACCGCGGTGTACAATACGCCCATTCGTTTTATCTGGCTCGATTGCAAAGGCGAGTCCACCCTGCGCCGTATTCGTGCCCTGCAGGAAAGCTTTTTGCAAAAGGCAAAAGCAGCCGGCAGAAACGTAGAGATCGTGATCGGTATTCCCACCGAGGACCAGTATGGGCATTTTCGCCGCCTTCCCGATTATGCATCCATTCCTTCGCTTTGTGAGCTGGACCAGGAAAAAGCAAAAAGCATGGGAGCGGAGATCTGGGCAACCACCTGGGTAAAAGGCCTGCAAACGGAAGAAGTGGCCGAAGCGCACAGCAAAGGACTTCGGGCCTTTGCCTTTACCATGGATGTGCCGCTTGCCATTACTGAGTTTATGGAAGATGGCTCCTTTGATGGTATTGTTACCAACCGCCCATCGGGGGTGGCGTACCACCATTTTATCCGCCGGTAAATGGGAGTTGGTACAGTATTTACCGTAGTGCCAAAAAAACTTGCGTGACTGAAGAACATTCCCTTGCCGAAGAGGTGCACTCCACAGCCGAGAACATTTTGGCCTTTGCGTCTGATACGCAGGCGCCCATGCTGGTGGAAACCATCTTGCTGAAGCCGTTTCGCAACCGCAAGGCAACCGAGTTGCTGTTTGCCGATGTATTGGTACGAAAGCCAGCTGCTTTTTTTCTCCTGGGCGATGTGGTGAACCTTGGCTACAGCAACCGGCAGTGGCGGCCCATTGACCGTTACCTTGGCGCCCTGCGTGAGGGTTCTGTGCCGGTGCACGCCATTCTTGGGAATCACGAGGTGATGGGCCGGCCGCGGGAAGGCATCCGCAAATTCCAGGAACGGTTCCAGGACCACCAGCACACCGGCTACCTGGTGCAGTACGATACCATAGCTGTAGTGCTGGTCAATTCAAACTTCAGTTCCTTAACGCCGGAGGAAAACAAAAAGCAGGTGGCCTGGTTTGAAAAAACGCTGGAAGATCTGGACGCCGATGCAGCGGTGCATGCTGTGATCATTGGTTGTCATCATTCGCCTTTTACCAACAGCCGTATTGTAAAACCGTCAAAAGAAGTGGAGCTGAAGTTTGTGCCCCCTTTTCTGGCTTCCCGCAAAGCCTTGCTTTTTCTTTCGGGACATTGCCATGCCTTTGAGCATTACAAAGTGAAAGGAAAAGATTTTCTGGTGATCGGCGGCGGCGGCGGTTTACGGCAACCCCTGCGACAGGGACTGGGTACGCTGGCCGATCTTTCGCCGGATTATAAACCCATGTTTCACTACATAACAGTAACGGGTTTGGGTGATAGTTTAGGGGTAACGTCTTATCATATCAACAAAGCGTTTACAGGCTTTGAAGAAGGGATTAGGCTGGATGTGAAAAAGGGGTAGCATAATCGCCCTTTGCGGGACATGTTGCCGGGCCTTACCTTTCCGTTTAAAATAAGGCGAATGAACAAGGAAACTGTTCTTGCCGAATGGCAGGAAATAACGGACCGGTTATCGGAAATGATACTTTCCTTTAACCCTGCCGTATTCAATCAAAAAAGGTCCGAAAATAACTGGTCGGCGGCACAGATAGCAGAACACTTGTTACGGGTTGACCTTTCCACTTTTCGGGCATTAAAAGCTGAAACCGTTCCCACCAACCGCCCACCCGACCAAAAAATTGCCCTGATCAAAGACGCCATGCAAAGTGACACAAAAAGGGTTGCACCGGACATGGTAATGCCATCCGGTAAACACCATGAGCCAAAAGCAATAGCACAACGTATCAAAGACCAGCGAGAGGGAATAAAAAATATGATCAGTGACCTGGATCTGACGGAAGCATGTAAAGCGTACAAACATCCTGCATTGGGAACCCTGACAAGACTGGAGTGGGTTTATTTCAATATTTATCATGCAGACCGGCACATGCGGCAAATGCAGCAATTGCAAACAAAAGCCAGTAAAGAGCAACAATAGGAGGGCAGGTTGGAGCACCCTGTACATAGAAAACAAATCCCGCTGCAAAGAGCGGGATTTGTTTTTATTGCATTGTTTGCTACCTATTGTTTCAGCGTTGTCTCAAACAATTTCAAAATGCGCTTGTATTCGTCCGTCCAGCTACTGGGCTCAACAAAGCCATGATCTTCTAAAGGATAAACGGCCAACTCCCAGTTTTCTTTGCCCAGTTCGATCAGACGCTGCGTCAGCCGCACGATGTCCTGGAAATGCACATTCACATCGATCATGCCATGGCACATCAGCAGGTGGCCTTTCAGACCTTCAGCATAATAAATGGGTGAGCTTCGCCGGTAGGCAAGGCTATCGGTAAACGGTTCGTTCAAAATATTAGCCGTATACCCATGGTTGTAATGTGCCCAGTCCGTTACCGACCGAAGGGCCGCCCCGGATTTGAACACATCCGGTTGCGTGAACAATCCCATCAGCGTAATAAAACCACCGTACGAGCCGCCGTAGATGCCAATGTTCTTTGGATTCACGCCGTGTTTTTCCACCAGGTATTTTACACCATCCACCTGGTCGGTGAGGTCTTTGCCACCCATGTGACGATAGATGCCCGTGCGCCAGTCGCGGCCATAACCAGCACTGCCTCGGTAGTCAATATCCAGCACCGTGTAGCCCCTATCGGCCAGCAAGTTGTGAAACATGTATTCACGCTGGTAAGAACTCCACCATTTGTGTACGTTTTGCAGGTAGCCGGCACCGTGAACAAATACCACGGCCGGTTTTGATGCGTGTGCCGTTGTTGGTTTGTACAGCCTTGCATAGACCGTAGCGCCATCACCTGCCGTAAACGTAACGATCTCGGGGTCACGCCAGGCATAGGACTTAAACTCTGCCGACTGTGCAAGGTCGGTTACCTGCTGCGCCCTGGCGCCGGGTTTTGCTTCCTGTAGGAAAAGTTCCCAGGGTTTGTTGGAATACGAATAACGCACCGCCAGCCATTTTTCATCCGGCGAAAGCGTAAAGTCGTTGTTGCCGGTTTGCGTTGTCAGCCTTTCCATTTTACCGCCAGCCACCGGCATGCGGGAGGCCTGCACATCGCCGGGATGCTGGTCGTTGGCATTGAAAAAAAGCGTTTTCCTGTCCTTGGACAATTGCAGGCCCGATACTTCAAACTTGCCGGTTGTCAGTTGTATGATTTCGCCGGTAGAAACATTGCCTTTATAGATATGCGAATACCCTGTTTTTTCGCTTTGGAAAATGATGGTATTGTTATCGAGCCAGTAAATGCGGGCCGGGAAATCACCCACACCCGGACCGGCGATCCAGGCTTCATCACGCTGCCGGTCGATGGTTTTGTAACTGCCTGTTGTTGGATCCAATAAAACAAGCCAGCGGTCTTTGTTGTCGGTAGACCGAATGTCCACCACAGCCGCCGTACCGGCATCATTCCAGTCCACACTGCGGAAACTGACCGTTCTGTTGGCTGGCTTTTTTGCAGCCGTATCTTTTTTTGGATAATCCTTTACATAATCAGGAGCATCGGTAATGCCGGGCAACGCCGTTGTTTTTACAGAAAGCACCGTGTCTTTTTCGCGGTCAAAAATGTATAACTCGGTAGAGGAAGCCGGTGCGCCTACCTTGGTTCTGCCGTTGATATCCGTTGTGAATCCCGTTTCGGTAACATAGTTAGGAATGATGGTGTTTTTAGCACCGGCAGCTGGTTTGCTGAGGCGGTATACAACAAAGCGTCCATCGGTGGAAATGCTGGGGGCAAATAGGTTTTTGTCTTCGAGGTAAATGGTGCGCAGTTCTTTTGGCCGCAGGCGCTTGTTGATAGCATCAGTGGTATCGCGTTTTTGCTTGCGTTCCCTTACCACGTCAGAAAGGGCAATGGCATCCTGTTGCAGCCATTTTTCCTGCGTGTTCTGCAACGCTTCCCGTTGTGCATTGCCGCGCTGGAAGTTGGTGAGCTGCGTGGTAAGACCGGTGGCTATCTCCCAGCCATAAAGGTTTTGCGAACGGTTGTAAACGATCTTTGTGTCGTTCTCAATAAACTGCGGTGAGGCCTCGCTTTCGGTGGTTTGGGTGATGCGGCGCTCACGGCCTGTTTTTGCCTCCACATAAAACAGGTCGCCGTCTTTCGTATAGGCATAACCGCTTTTTGCCTTGTTGTAAACAACGCTGTTTTGCGAAACGGCGTTACGCCGCATTTCAACACTTGCTTTTTTCGGCGTCCTGTCGGTTAGCGTAATGTAATAAAGCGAATCGGCGTCGGCACCTGTCGGGTTCCAGTTAAAAAATAGCGTGCGGCCATCGGCTGCCCAGTAAATGTTGGAGGGTGAGCTGCCGATCCATTTGGGGTCACGCATGATCTTTTCAACCGTCAGCGGCGCCAGGTTCTGGGCAAAGCCCGCCTGTGTAAAAAGGAGCACAAGGGAAAGAAAAACAGTCTTCTTCATTCGTCGTGGATTCATGAAAATTTGTTGTGGTTTGAAGCCACTAAAAATAGGGAAATGTGGTTATAGTCAGTGGGCAATGCGCAAGGGGCAAGAGGCAACAGAAAATATCGCAATATCCTACTATCCTGCTCCCCGGCATTCTCTCTTCTGCGCTTTCAAACTTCTTTCAACGTACATTCGGCACTCAAAAAATCTTTTTACCGCATGAGAAGAACAATTTTCCTATTCCTCCTTTTTGTTACTGCGCAGACACTCACCGCACAGAACAAGGATGCAGTGATGGTGCAGCAGATCGTTCGCGAAGCCACCGAAAACTCGCAGCTAAAAACACTGGGTCACCAATTGATGGACGGCATTGGTCCACGCCTGGTGGGCACGCCCAAAATGAAGCAGGCCCACGACTGGGCTGTTGCCACCTACAAAAGCTGGGGTATTGAAGCCCGCAACGAGCAATGGGGCGAGTGGCGTGGCTGGGAGCGTGGCATCAGCCATATTGATATGGTGGCGCCCTGGGTGAAAACACTCGAAGGAACCCAACTGGCTTGGAGCCCTTCTACCAAAGGCAAAAGCGTGGTGGGTGAAACTATCCTGCTGCCTGATGTTGCCGACTCCGTAGCATTTGCCGCCTGGCTGCCGGCTGTAAAAGGAAAATTTGTACTTGTTTCCATGGAGCAGCTTACCGGCCGTCCCGATTATAACTGGGAAGAATTTGCTACCAAGGAATCGCTGGAGCGTATGAAAAAAGAAAGAACAGCGCAAACCGAAGCCTGGCGTAAAAAAATGCAGGGCATTGGCCTTACCGGCCGCGCTTTGCACCTGGCGTTGGAGAACGCTGGTGCTGTGGGCATTGTACAAAGCTATTGGAGCAATGGCTTTGGCGTGAACAAGATCTTTGGTGCCAATACCAAAAAGATCCCTACCGTTGATCTTTCCCTGGAAGATTATGGCCTGCTTTCCCGCCTCACCGCATCCGGACAAAAACCAAAGATCAGCGTTCGTGCCGATTCAAAAGAATTAGGCGTGGTACCAACCTTCAATACCGTTGCCGAGATCAGGGGAACGGAAAAGCCGGAAGAATACGTTATGCTTTCGGCGCATTTTGATTCGTGGGATGGCGGCACCGGTGCTACCGACAACGCCACCGGCACGCTGGTGATGATGGAAGCCATGCGTCTTTTAAAGAAGTTTTATCCCAATCCAAAGCGTACCATTCTTGTTGGCCACTGGGGCAGCGAAGAGCAGGGGCTGAATGGCTCCAGAGCCTTTGTAGAAGACCAACCGAAAATTGTAGAAGGCCTGCAGGCTCTCTTCAACCAAGACAACGGCACAGGCAGAGTGGTGAATATTTCCGGGCAGGGTTTCCTGCATGCGTATGAATTTATCAATCGCTGGCTCGCCAAAGTGCCCGACTCTATTCGTACCCATATTCAAACCTCTTTCCCCGGTTCACCCGGCGGTGGCGGCTCTGATTTTGCATCGTTTGTAGCAGCCGGTGCTCCCGGATTTTCGCTGAGCTCACTGGGATGGTCATACGGAAATTATACCTGGCATACCAACCGCGATACGTACGACAAGATCGTTTGGGACGATGTACGCAACAACGCCATCTTAACGGCCATCCTGGCTTACATGGCCAGCGAAGACCCGCAGAAAACGCCAAGAGACAAAAGCATTCTTCCTGTCAATCCCCGCACGGGTGAAAAAGGCAGCTGGCCTGTTCAGCGCAAAGCCACACGCAAAGGCGGACTGGATTAAGTGATTCTTGAATAAATGGAACTGGAGAAGCAGGAACCGTTCTGCTTCTCCAGTTTTTTTATCGGGATCTTTGTCCTCGCAACGATAAACAGCTTGTATGAAAATTGCCCGCATCAAAGAAACCTGCCTTTATATAACGGACCTGCAACGGACAAAGGAATTTTATACAGAAACCATCGGCCTACCCTTGCTTTCCTTCGTCAACGGCCGCCATGTGTTTTTTCGTGCCGGTGAGTCGGTGCTGCTTTGTTTTGTTGCCGCTGTTACCGAAAAAGAAAAAGAGCTGCCGCCACACGGCGCAAGGGGATTTATTCATTTTGCGTTTGAAGTGGAGAAAGAAGAATACGACAACGCACTGCAGAATATAAAAACGATTGGTGTCTCCATTCTGCACGAACACACCTGGAAAGCCGGCTTACGCTCATTTTATTTTCACGATCCCGATGGCAACCTGCTGGAGGTGATAGAGGAAGGGTTGTGGGAAGCGTGAGGGAGTTTACAAGTTCGCAAGTTGAAAGGCTCATACAAGCTATTGTAAAATGGATTGAAGTACAGTGACACTATTGTCTCACGTCTGGCGTTTCTCGTCTCTCGTCTGTCGTCTCCCGTTCCGCAGCCAGATGGTGTTTGCCGTTAAGGCAATGAGGAGCAGCGCCAGCCCGAAAAATTCCCTTGTTTCTTCGATCCAGGGTTTGGTGGCTTTCATGCTTTGCACAATGTTTTCGGCATCGTGGTCCTGCATCCAGCTCAACACGCCGTCCTTGTCAACAAAAAGAAAAACAGCGTAAGCAACATACACAACAAACCCAAGCGTGTATAACGGTTTGCTATAGACTTTTTGCGCCGCCTTGTAGCAAAGAAAAGCGCCATACAAATAAAGCGGTATCCAGATGTAAGGATCAGGATCGTTGTACTGCAGGGCGGCCGACAATACAAACAGCACCACAAAAAAGATATTCAAGGCTTTCATTGCTGCATTTTGTTTTGGCGAGAATGGCGTTGAAGGTAGTTCTTGGCGGCTGCAAAATAACCATCTTGCCCGTTTGGTTTTAGGTGAACAGACCGGCCGTTGCCGCCTGGCCTTATATTTTATGCAATGGTTGGCGGAAACGGACTATTTTGCAAGAATATCACAAAGCAACAACATACCCCACTGAACATGGCATTACTGGAAAAACACCTGTTTGTTGACGACTCAACAATTCCCGGCGCAGGCAAAGGACTTTTTACAAAGAAAGACATTGAAAAAGGAACCCGCATTGTAGAATACAAAGGACGCCGCACCACCTGGAAAGAAGTAAAGAACGACAGCGACAACTACTACATCTACACCATCAACCGCAACAATGTTATTGATGCGCAGAAAACGCTTTCGGCGCTCGCCCGTTATGCCAACGATGCCCGTGGTTTTGTAAAGGTGAAAGGCCTTAACAACAATTGTGTGTATGTCAATGATGGCAACCGTGCTTTTATTGAGTCGGTAAAAGACATCCCGGCTGGCGCCGAGATCTTTGTGGATTATACCCAGGATTACTGGAAGGTGCTAAAGGAAAACCTGCGGGCTGAAAAGCAGCGGGAAAAAGAAGAAGCCAAAAAGCAATTGCTGGCGCAGAAGAAAAATTCGCCTGCGAAAAGGGGGCTTGCTAAAAAAGCAACGGGTAAAAAAGAGTCTGCTAAAAAACCAGCGAAAAGTGCTGTGTCAAAAAAGACCGGTGCGAAAAAGAAGGCAACTTCAAAATAAAAAGCAAAGAGAAACAGCTTGGTGAGATATTGGTTTCCTGTCCGTGAACTTCTGTTGTTGCGCACAGGGGCTGTTCATTGCACCACCGAATGAAAATAACAAGTGCTGCAAGCCGGTGTGCGGTTTAGCTTTTAACAGAAGCCAGCTATCGGTTCATGCCAAAACAAAAGGTCCTTACTGTAAGGACCTTTTGTTTTCGGGCAATTTATTATTCGATGAGAGATGCTTCTTTTCTGCGTCATCTTAGTTACAAAAACATTTTTTCCAACTGGTTTTTCTGGAATTCAACATAGGTCGGTCGGCCCGATGCGGTTGCATTCGGCTGCCGGCAATTGAACAGGTCTTCCACCAGTTGCGTCATTTCTTTTTCTGCCAGTGCGGTTCCGGCCTTTACCGCTTGCTGCCAGGCCACGGTGCGCAGCAGGAGTTCCCGGCGGGGCAGTTTCAATTCGCTGCTGAAATGTTTGTAGTGCTCCAGGATGTTTTCCAGCGCCGCTTTTTCGTTGCCGGTCACCACATCAGCCGGTGTGCCCTGAATCACGAATGTGTTGCGGCCAAAGGGCTCAATGGTATAACCCATCTTTTGCAGGTCGGGAAGCAACTCGGTGAGCAGCACGGCGTCTTGCGGCGTCAGTTCAATGGACACGGGGAAAAGACTTTGCTGCGTGGCAACAGGCCGTCCCAGTGTAGCAGCTTCCAGCCGTTCATAGATGATCCGCTCATGGGCCGCCTGCTGATGAATAAGGTAAAACTTGTCGGAGGCCGGCAAAAGAATATAGGTGTTGAAAACCTGGGTAGGCGTAGCCGTGAGTGGTGAGTGGTGCGTGGTGAGTTGAACCGGCTCTTCCAGGGAAACATCCTGCATCTGCATCAACTGTTTGGTGAGCGACACAAAACCAGAAGGGTTCTCTTTATTCACCGGTGACCACTCACCACTCACCACTTTGTGGGCCTGGTTAGCCTCTGTAAAGGCACGAAAGATCGTGGACGATTGCGTGGCCAGTTGTTCTCTTTCTGTAAAGGGTTTTTGCACCGCGTCCAAGCCCTGGATGGAAGCATCAAGGTTAAAGTCGAGTGTAGGTGTAATGCTGAACTGCGCCAGCGCATGCTTTACCGCCGCCTGTACAAACGCATACACGATCTTTTCGTCTTCAAACTTGATTTCCTGCTTGGTGGGGTGAACATTTACATCGATCTGCGTAGGATCAAGGTCAATGAACAGGACATAAGCAGGGAATGAATCCTGCGGAATCAGATCTTGATAAGCATGCATGATGGCATGGTGCAGGTAGCCGCTTTTGATAAAGCGGTTGTTGACAAAAAAGTATTGGTCGCCCCGCGTTTTTTTGGCCGTTTCGGGCTTACCGATAAAGCCGTATACATTCAGGTAATCGGTGTTTTCTTTTACCGACACCAGCTTTGCGCTGTAATTGGTGCCAAGCAGTTGCACAATGCGCTGCTTCAGGCTTCCGCCTTCGAGGTAAAACAATTGCTGGCCATTGCTGGTCAGCGAAAAAAACACGGCCGGAAACGCCAGCGCCACCCGGATGAACTCATCGATGACATGACGCATTTCAGCGGCATTGCTTTTTAAAAAGTTTCGCCGCGCCGGCACGTTAAAGAAAAGATTTTTCATGCTGATGCTCGTGCCCACCGGCGCCGCCACGGGAGTTTGCGCTTTCACCAGGCTGTTCTCTATTTCAATGCAGGTGCCCACTTCGTCCTGCTGGCGGCGGGTTCGCAGCTCAACCTGCGCCACGGCCGCAATAGAGGCCAGTGCCTCGCCACGGAAACCCATGGTGCGGATGTGAAACAGGTCGTCGATATTTTTGATCTTGGAAGTGGCGTGCCGCTCAAAGCACATGCGGGCATCGGTTTCGCTCATGCCGGCACCGTTGTCGATGACCTGGATGAGCGCCTTGCCGGCATCGTTCAGAAATAATTTGATCTCGGTAGCGCCGGCGTCCACCGCGTTTTCCAGCAACTCTTTTACGGCGCTGGCCGGACGCTGGATCACCTCGCCGGCAGCGATCTGGTTGGCAATGTTATCCGGAAGCAATACAATTCTATCAGCCACAAGTAATCTCCTTAGGTCTCAAAAATAGGGGATGGGCGCCGATTGGGGAAGAATAAGGGATAATCCGTAGCGCTGCAAACTTTTTCCACAATTGCTTTTAGATTCCTGGGGTGCGAATTATTTTGCAGCCTAATCCTATCAAACTATGAAAAACCTGGTGCCAAAAGCTGCACTGCTGTTGATGCTGTGGAGTACGGGCTGTAAAAAAGATGTCGCTTCTGAAAATTTATCAACACCTTCTCTTTCTACTTCACCTTCCGGATTTGTACAATATGTGATTCCCAAAGGGGCGCATTATGCCAACGGCAACGACCTAAAGACCGTGGAAACGGATGCGCTGAAGTTTACGGTGCGTTTTGATTCATCGGCTGTTTACAAAACCACAGACCCGCACAACCAGTGGGACATTAACAAGCTTTACGGTTTTTCCGATAACGGGGCCGGGCATCACCAGTTCAGTGCCCGCATTGGCTGGCGGTGGAGCGAGGGAGCACTGCGACTGTTTGCCTATACCTATAACAATGCAGTTCGCGAGGAAAAAGAGATCGCTGCTGTTCCCATTGGTAAAGAGCTGCGCTGTGCCATTGCTGTTAGCAAGGGTGCTTATCTTTTTTCGGTAGAGGACAAAAGCGTTTCCCTCCAGCGGTTGAGCACAACACCACTGGCCACCGGCTACCGGCTTTACCCGTATTTTGGTGGGGATGAAACGGCGCCGCATGAAGTGCGTATCTGGATCCGGGAGGAGAAGCAGGGGAGTTGAGCTGCGGGAGAGAGGTTAATAAGTTGATTGGTTGATAAGTTAATAGGTAGGAAAGTTTATGGGTTGCGGGATAAGTGGTGGTGATATTCTAACTGGTGGGTTTTTCTTTCTTACTTCATTTGTAGGATTTAATTTTTCTTTAGAGGGCAGTTGTGTTGCCGTCTATTGCGATAGCGGGTAGCGGGGTTGCTGCTTTGGTAAAACCGCTTGCCTGTTGCAGATTGCTTGTTGCCCATTACATTTTGACGTTCTCTTTTCCCTTCGCCACCCTTCCTTCCCTACATTTGTACAAATTCGTTCGCAATGGATGCTTTATTTGACCTGTCTAAGCCAATTGCTGTTGGCGCCGATCATGCAGGGTTTGGGTACAAATCAGAGATCATTTCTTTTCTCCAGGAAAAAGGCTTGCCGGTAAAAGACCTGGGTACCTATTCTGCTGATTCCACCGACTACCCCGATTTTGCCCACCCCGTGGCATCCTCCGTGGAAAGCGGCGAGGCTTCTTTCGGCATCCTGGTTTGCGGCAGCGCCAATGGTGTGGCCATTACCGCCAACAAACACCAGGGCATCCGTGCTGCTATCTGCTGGCTTCCCGAAATTGCCCAACTGGCCCGTCAGCACAATAACGCCAATGTGCTTTGCCTGCCCGCCCGTTTTGTGTCGGTAACAGAAGCCACCACTATGGTTGATACCTTTCTGACAACCGCCTTTGAAGGTGGCCGCCACGCTACCCGCGTCGGCAAGATCGCCTGCCTGTAAACATTCTAACAGTAATTAACACGCTATCTCAACAACAAACCTCAAATTCGCCGCATGAAAAAAATGTTCGTTCTGCTGCTGATTGGCAGCACCTTACAGGGCTTTGCGCAAAAAGTTGCCAAGCCCGATCCGTATGCAAAGACCATTACGGTGGCCGATGCAAAAAAGCATTTGTACATACTGGCGGCGCCTGAAATGGAAGGCCGCGAAACCGGTACCGAAGGCCAGCGCAAAGCGGCCGCTTACATTGAAAACTTTTTCAAAGAGATCGGCCTCGAACCCGGAACAGCGGAAGGCTACCAGCAGTATTACAAGCTTTTCCAGGACAGCCTGCTGAGCACAGCCCTGGAAGTGAACGGAAAAACATTTGAGCTGGACAAAGACTTTTCTGCCGGTGCCAATAACATTACGGCCACACACAGGCTGAGCGAAGTGGTGGTACTGGGTGCCAAGTCGGCCGATTCGATTGCAACCGCAGATCTGACCGGTAAAATGGTGATGGTGGTTGGACAAGCCAACATGGCTTTTTACAACAACCTGTCTAAAAAAGGACCTGCCGTTGTACTGATCGTGAGTCCCAATTTCCCGGCCAGCCGCCCTACCAACCGCAGGGGGCGCCAGGGTATTTATTCTTTCCGCAGTTCGGTATTGCCACAGCAGTTCTCTATTTCTGAAAACGTAGCGAAGGCCATTGCAGGCACTGCATACGACGCGGTGAAAGCATCTGGCAGCGGTATGCAAAAGGCAAAGGCCGAGGTAATGCTGGATGTAAAAAAACAAGCCAACAGCCTGCCTGCCAGCAACGTGGTGGGTGTGATTCCCGGTACGGATTTGAAAGACGAATACGTGGTGATCAGTGCACACTACGACCACGTGGGTATCATTGACGGAAAAATCCACTACGGCGCCGATGACGATGGTTCGGGTACTGTAGGCGTTATGGAAATTGCCGAAGCGTTTATGAAAGCCAAAAAAGAAGGCAAGGGTCCCCGCCGTTCGATCGTGATCCTGGCCGTGAGTGGTGAAGAAAAAGGGCTGCTGGGTTCTGAATATTACAGCAACCACCCGCTTTTCCCCATGGAAAAAACAACCGTTAACCTGAACATCGACATGATCGGCCGCAGCGATCCCGATCGCAAAGCCGGTGATTCTACCAACTATGTATATGTGGTAGGTGACGATAAAGTGAGCTCTGACCTGAAGCCGATCAGCGAAGGCCAGAACAAAAAATACACAAAAATGGAGCTGGATTATAAATACAACGATCCGGCCGATCCGAACCGTATTTACTACCGCAGCGACCATTACAATTTTGCCAAGAATGGCGTTCCCATTATTTTCTATTATGATGGCATGCTGCGTCCGGATTATCACAAGCCAACCGATACGCCGGATAAGATCAACTACGAGTTGCTGCGCAAAAGAACCCAACTGGTGTTTTACACCGCCTGGGATATGGCCAACCGGGCCGAGATGCTGAAGCGTGACCTGGCGTTGCCAAGCCCCGGCAGGTAAGGTTGATGAGCAATTGGCGATAGGCAAATGTTGTCTTGGTCAAGGAACTCTCTTCATAAAGTATAAACAAAAAAGCGATCCGCATGGATCGCTTTTTTTATGGAGACAGGCAGCAGAAAGTGGAATGGGCTTGTCTATTGATTATCTGGTTGTATGTTTTGGTTAATCCTTATCCGGATAAAGCCCCGTTCAATGGCAAGCATGAAGCGGGGTTTTTTATTGAAGTCTTATCTTTGAAAGAATCATGTCAGGCGCTGTTAAAATATTACCCCATTATACTTACGAGGATTACCTCCAATGGGAAGGACGTTGGGAACTGATCGACGGAATTCCCTTTGCCATGAGCCCGGCGCCTACGCCTAAGCACCAGATTATTGCCAATTCTTTAGGTGCCCTGTTTTTCTTTGCTTTGAAAAACTGTAAGCAATGCAAAGTAGCGCAGGCTATCGACTTCAAAATTTCTGAGGACACCATTCTGCAACCTGATGTTTCAATACTTTGTGAAAAAACAACGAAAAAATTTATTGATTTTCCACCCGCCCTGGTGGTTGAAATTTTATCCCCTTCCACGGCCTTAAAAGACCGCCATACCAAATCGGCTTTGTATGCCGGGCAAAAGATCCCTTACTACATTATCATTTCACCCGATGCAGAAGAGGCGGAGATCTACGAATGGGAGGAGGAAGGTTATCAACTTAAACAAAAAGCCAAAGAATTTTCCTACGCGTTTACATTCCCGGAAGGCTGTACGGCTACCATAAACTTTGCTGAGATCTGGCAATAGTGCACGTGAGACGTGAGACGACAGACGTGAGACGTGAAAAGGAAGAATAGAAAGAGATCATTTCCAAAATAAAAAAACAGCCACTGTTCAAGTGGCTGTTTTCTTATTATTATCTGTTTGATAGCTAACGTTTGTCGTTTTGCGTTTCTCGTTTCTCGTTTCTCGTTTCTCGTCTCACATCAACATCTACCAACCTAAAATATAGGCAAACACCAGCGGCGCTACAATGGTAGCATCGCTTTCAATGATGTATTTCGGGGTATTGATATCCAGTTTACCCCAGGTAATTTTTTCGTTAGGGTGTGCACCGGAGTACGAACCATAAGAAGTGGTAGAATCAGAGATCTGGCAGAAATAACTCCAGAAGGGTATTTCGTGCATTTCCAGGTCCTGGTACATCATGGGTACTACGCAGATGGGGAAGTCACCGGCAATACCACCGCCGACCTGGAAGAAGCCAATGCCTTTCCCGGCGCTGTTATCCTTATAATAATTAGCCAGCCACACCATGTACTCGATCCCGCTTTTCATTGTGCTGGCTTTGATCTCGCCTTTGTATACATACGACGCAAAGATATTACCCATGGTGCTGTCTTCCCAGCCACCCACTACAATCGGCAGGTTCTTTTCGGCAGCAGCAATCATCCAGCTATTTTTTGGATCGATCTGGTAGTCGTCTTTCATCACGCCGCTATTTAGCAATTGGTACATGAATTCGTGCGGGAAATAACGTTCGCCCTTTTCGTCGGCTTCTTTCCAGAGCTTATGAATGTGCTTTTGAATTTTACGGAACGCTTCTTCTTCGGGAATGCAGGTATCGGTTACGCGGTTGAGTCCCCGCTCCAGCAGGTCCCACTCCTGTTGTGGTGTCAGGTCACGCCAGTTGGGTATGCGCTCATAGTGGTTGTGGGCCACCAGGTTCATGATGTCTTCTTCGAGGTTGGCGCCTGTGCAGGAAATGGCCTGGATCTTATCCTGCCGGATCATTTCGGCCAGCGAAATACCCAGTTCTGCCGTGCTCATGGCACCTGCCAGTGTCACCATCATTTTGCCGCCTTCTGCCAGGTGCTGCTCATATCCCTTGGCAGCATCCACCAGGGCCGCTGCGTTAAAGTGGCGGTAGTGATGCTGAATAAATTGCGATACAGGTCCTTTGTTCATTGCCAATAGATTTTAGGCGGCAAAGGTAGGCCAAAAAAAATCCCGCTTTGTGTAGAAACACGCTGCGGGAAAGTTTACACACCAAAACTAACATCGTGAAAAGAGAATGGCGGGTTGCGTAGGGCAGTGATTTGTTGGATAACAGAAGTTACGGCTTCGGTTATGCAGTGCTGGCTGGTTTCGGTTTGGTTAAAGGTGCTGGTTATGGTTAAAGAAGGTTTCGTAAGGGTTTGTACAACCCGCCATGCCCGTTCTATGACTTGCGGCTCTTTTTGAACGTTGACCAATTGTTGCCAAACGATTTCAGTGTGATCCGTGATTCGCCGTCTTCTACGGTAACATAATAAGAGGTACCGCTTTCGTCGGACAATTCAAAGAGTTCGGATACCCAGTATTCGTCATAAGCTGTTTTCAGGTTGTTCTGCAGGGTGATGGGCAATTGCACCGGCGAAATGTTTTTGGTGACAGCCATCAGCTTTGCATCGGTATTAAAAAAGGCGGTTACATATTGTCCGTTGAGAACAAAGTCGGCCTTGTAAAAGTTGCCGCCATCTTTCCATTCTACCTGGGATGCATTTTTAAAGGCGTGATGAAAGGCGTTACTAACGGCAGTGGATACCTGTATTTCCTGCGCATCCGATTGTAGCGAACCGAGCGAAAGCAGTGCGGTTAAGATGAAGAAGAGAGGTTTCATAACAAAAGGTTTTTGGTTTATAAATGTTTTGTTGTTGTTGTTGCTATTCATTCACTGTGACGAAACAAATGTAGAATTGGTTACAGCCCTTGACAAGTGATTTGTGACGACTGGAAAGCACTGTTAAGCGCCTTAACAATGGTTGCAAAATTGTTAAGGCGTATGAATTGTATATTTAAGGGGATGAACTATCTCGCCCATGCGTATCTGTCGTTTAACGAGCCTCACCTGCTGGTGGGAAACATGATCTCTGATTTTGTAAAAGGTGGTCAGAAATCGGGATATACGGCAAGTGTGCAAAAAGGAATCATGCTGCACAGGGCCATCGATAACTTTACCGACACGCATCCCGCCACGGCCGAAGCAAAAGAAATCTTTCGTCCCCACTTTCGCTTGTACAGTGGCCCGATAACCGATGTGCTGTATGATCATTTTCTTGCCACCGATGAAAGCATTTTTCCGGGTACATCGCTGCACCCGTTTACACAACAGGTGTATCAAACGCTGGAAGAGGAAACGGTTCACCTGCCGCCGCATTTTCTGCCTGTGCTGACGTATATGAAGGCGGAGAACTGGCTGTACCATTACCGCACCACGCAGGGCATGCGGAATAGCCTTGCCGGGTTGGCAAGGCGTGCCCGTTACCTTACCGACAGCACAAAAGCCTTCGACCTGTTTCTGACGCATTACGATGACCTCAAAGCCTGCTACGCTGCCTTTTTCCCTGACGTTAAAAAAATGGCAAAACAGGCGGTGGAACAGGGTCTTGAAGAATTTTAAAGACGAGAAAAGACCACAGATGATTAGATTTGTCCCATAAAATCCATTCGCATGAACAAACTTTTTCTTTGTTGCTTCCTGTTTGCTTCACCGGCCCTTTTCGCCCAGTCTGCAACCAGTACATCCACATCTATACAGGCAACGCCTGCACTGAAAATGCCGCAGCCGGATAAATCGCCCATGGACATGGCTTATTACCCTGTCAACTACCCGGTGCTGCGCATCCAGGACAAAGCCGATGAGCCGCTGGTGGCGAGAGTGATCTACAGCCGGCCGCAAAAAGAAGGCAGGGCCATTTTTGGAGGCCTGGTGCAATACGGCGAAGTGTGGCGATTTGGCGCCAACGAAGCAACGGAGATGGACTTGTACCGCGATGTAAAGATCAACAACAAAAAACTTCCCAAGGGTCGCTATACGATCTACGCTATCCCTACCGAAAAAGAATGGACGGTGATCTTTAACAAGGACACCGATGTATGGGGCGCCTTTAAATACGACGTCAAAAAAGATGTGTTGCGGGTAAGCGTGCCGGTGCAGAAAACGACAGAGCCGATGGATATGTTCAGCATTGGTTTTGTAAAAGCGGCTTCCGGCGCCGATATGATGATCGCCTGGGATGAAGCTTATGTTTCGCTGCCGTTGCGTTTCTGAAAAAAAATTGTAGCAATGAAGAGGTCCTGCTGCTGGCAGGACTTTTTTGTTGCAACCAATCAATGGCGGTATCGGTTAGAAAGCTGGACCCGTGGGTAATTTTAAACCTCCAATTTTAGCACATGGCAATGACACTACAACAAAGGCTGATGAAGCTAGCCTACCCGCTGATCCTTTGGGTCCGGCAGGTGAGCACCAAAGAAAAACTCGTCGTAAATGAAAAGAAAACCACACCCCCGGTTTCCTTCTATTCACTTTCGGCTACCATCAACAATGGCCAGGATTTCCTTTTTGAAGAGCTGAGAGGAAAAAAGGTTTTGCTGGTGAACACTGCCAGCAATTGCGGTTACACGGCGCAATATGCCGAGCTGCAAAAGCTTTACGACAATGCCAAAGAAGACCTGGCGATCATTGCTTTTCCTTCGAATGATTTTAAAGAGCAGGAACAGGGCAGCGACGAGGCTATTGCACAGTTTTGCACGGTCAACTTTGGCGTCAGCTTTCCCCTGGCAAAAAAAGCAGTGGTGTTAAAAGAAGCCGGACAGCACCCGGTTTACCAATGGCTCACAGACCCGGCGCTGAACGGCTGGAACAGCAAGCCGCCGGCCTGGAACTTTGCGAAATACCTGGTAAATGAAGAAGGCGTGTTGACACATTATTTCGATCCCGGTGTGTCGCCGGTAAGCACGGAAGTGTTAAAGGCCATCCAGGAGTAACGGGAAGCAGTAACCGAAAAAGAAAGATCAGTTTGCATGCATGTTTATTTTATCAGTGGGTTGGGTGCCGACCGGCAGGCGTTTGAAAAAATAAAGCTGCCGCCCGACTATACCATTCATTACCTCGACTGGATCAAAAATAGGGAAGGAGAAAGCCTGGATGCTTACGCCAAGCGCATGGCGGCTCTCATCGATACCTCGCAACCCTTTGCGGTTGTTGGCTTGTCTATGGGTGGCATGATCGCCACTTCCATGGTGCGCTGGCTGCCGCCACATCCCACTATTCTCATTTCAAGCGTGGCCTGTGCAAACGAGTTTCCCCGCCTGCTGAAACTGGCTCGCTTCACCCGGGTGTACAGCCTGGTGCCGGCGGCCGTTTTTCACAAACCCAATGCACTCACCTACCTGCTGTTTGGCGCCAAAACAAAAAACGAAAAGCGCATTCTCGACCATATCATCACCCTCTCTGATGCCTCTTTTGTCAAATGGAGCATTGCTGCCATTTTGCAATGGCAAAACAAGGAGCGGCCCAAAGGTCTTCTTCATATTCATGGCGACAACGACAAGATACTTCCCATGCGGTATACAAAGCCCGATGTGGTGATCAAAAACGGTTCGCATTTTATGGTGTGGACTAAGGCTGGCGAAGTGTCGCGGGAATTGGTGAAAGCGCTTTCAGCGTGGAAGTGAAAAGCGAGCAGATGAACAAGACATTTTTAAAGATCCCCGCTACCTGATTTGTTCTCATGCCTGTGAGCTCTGAAGGGGAGAAGGAATGATTGCGCTGCACTGTTTTGCTTTCGCAAATCCTTGTTCGATAATCTTCAATCCAATTCCTTCGCAAACCCCTTTTCTTTCCTACTTTTGACCCTTCAGATTATGAAAATTCACAAAGAAGGATATCAAACGATTGGCCTTATTGCCATTGTTGCCGCGGCTATTGTAGTTGCTTCACTGGTTTTTATCGTGCCGGCATCGCCCATCATTGGCTGGCTTATTAACCTTGCGGCCTTTGTTCTTTTTATTTTTATCGTTTCGTTTTTCCGCATACCCAAGCGTACGCATGCTGCGGGTGAAGACCTGATCGTGGCGCCTTGCGACGGAACGGTAGTGGTGATGGAAGAGGTAGAAGCCGATGAGTATTTTAAAGACCGCCGCCTGCAGCTTTCCATTTTTATGAGCCCGCTGAACGTGCATGTGAACCGCAACCCGGTTAGCGGCGAGGTAATGTACAGCCAATACCACAAAGGAAAGTACCTGGTGGCCTGGCATCCCAAATCCTCTACCGAAAACGAGCGGCATTCGGTTGTGTACAGGCAGGGCGAAAAAGAAATGCTGGTAAAGCAAATTGCCGGAGCGTTGGCCAAGCG
The DNA here is from genome assembly GCA_013327885.1 of Flavisolibacter longurius. GTDB lineage: Bacteria > Bacteroidota > Bacteroidia > Chitinophagales > Chitinophagaceae > Flavisolibacter. The sequence continues at coordinate 101,467 of JABUMY010000001.1, forward strand.
AATCGTCAATTACCTCAAGCCCGGCGATAAAGTGGTCATGGGCGAAGAGATGGGTTTTATCAAATTCGGTTCCCGTGTTGACCTCCTGCTGCCGATTGGTACAAAGCTCGATGTGAAGATGAACCAAAAGGTAAAAGGTGGTGTTACGGTTTTAGGAAAATGGTAGGTGAATTGGATAAATTTCTCTACCTTGAACGTCCAAATTTTGGGTTCGTTAGAAGAAGAGCCCGTTGTTACTAAAAAGAGATTAAACGTATTGTAATAACTCGCTTGCCTTTCGGATGTCTACTTTTGCTTGCTATTGAACGTGTCCCGCCTCGGCGGGACTTTTTTTGGGCCTCCCCCGTCCCCTCCGGTGGAGGGGCTCAGGTGCAGCATCCTACTTTTTTCTGCGGTCAGTTTTTACTATTAGTGTTGGATACGAATCATAAATAAATATTGCTAACAATACAAGGGTCTTCGATCTGGGCCCTCCCACAGGGAGGGGTGGGGTGGGCCGGGCTTTTACAAAAACTCTTTTAACTCTTTTAAGTGATAGATCGTATACGTCGGCTGAATGTCCTGCTCCTTGCGGTTGTAGTTTACATGCACGGCATCCATACCAATGTTCAGGGCGCCGGCAACATCCACGTCCAGGGTATCGCCAATCATTAAGCTTTCTTCTACGGTAGCGCCAGTCTTTTCCAGCGCATAATGAAAGATCTCTTTTTGCGGTTTCAGGCTGTTGCTGCACTCCGATGTGACCACCACTTCAAAAAAAGGCGAGAGGCCTGAGTTCTTTAGCTTGTTGTGTTGCACTTCTTCAAAGCCATTGGTAATAAGGTGCAACCCGTAGCCCTTTTGTGCCAGGTATTGCAGTACTTCAATGGTATCGGGAAAAAGAAGGTTGCGGGCAGGAAGCAGTTGCAGGAACAGTTCGTTCATCTGCATGGCCAGCTCTTCATCATCGATATTAAAATCACGCAGGCAAAGCCACATGCGTTTCAGCCGCAGCTCATCCTGCCGGATGGTGCCGTTGCGGTATTCGGCCCAAAGCCTTTCGTTGTGCGCCAGGTAATTCTGGTGAAACCGGTCAAAGTCGGTTATGCCCCTTTCGGGCAAATTAAAGTTGATGTGTAACTGCTCCATCGTCAGGCGGGCATTGGCATCAAAATCCCAAAGTGTATGATCAAGGTCGAAAAACAAGTGTTTGTATTGCATGTGTCTGTTTCAATTGTCAAAAACGTAAAGTAAACAAGCGTTGGATAGATAAAGTTTCCTTTTTTGAATTTTTCCGTTCGAATTTTGCCCCAAACACTTACCAAATGAATGCCGTAATTACCGGAGCTTCCCGTGGAATTGGAAAAACCCTTGCCAAAACCTTTGCCCTGCATGGCTACAATCTTTTGCTTTGTTCGCAGTCAGAAGAAAACCTGCTGGCCGCAATTGCCGAATTAAAAGAGGCCTACCCCGCTGTAAGCATCGATGGCAAAGCAATGGATCTTGGCGAAAAGACCAACGCAAAACTGTTTGGCGAATGGGTACTGAATAACGCTGATTCGGTTGATGTGCTGATCAACAATACAGGCACTTTCGTGCAGGGCAATGTTTCCGATGAACCCGACGGGGCACTGGAAACCATGCTCGGCGTGAATCTTTTTAGTGCTTATCACACCACCCGAACCCTATTGCCTAAAATCAAAGCGCAGGGCAGCGGGCATATCTTCACCATATGCTCCATTGCCAGCCTGGGTGCCTATTCCGGTGGCGGCGCCTATAGCATCAGCAAATATGCCCTGCTGGGTTTTACACGAAACCTTCGGGCCGAATTAAAAGAGCACGGCATTAAAGTGACCGCAGTGATTCCCGGTGCTGTGTACACTGATAGTTGGAAAGGCAGCGGCGTGGCCGAAAGCCGCATTATGGAAACCGACGACCTGGCGAAGATGATCTTTGCGGCTACGCAACTTTCGCCTCAGGCAGTTGTGGAAGATATTGTACTGCGTCCACAGTTGGGAGACTTGTGAGGAAAGTAGGCAGTAAGCAGTTGGCAGTACGCAGTCGAAAGTCAATAGTCCGCAACAATCCAAGTAGATTACTGCCTACTGCTTACTGCTTGCTCTAAACCCTGGGCCTTTTTTTGTAGGTCTATAAAAAAATCAAAAGCTATGGGTAGTAACAATAATCCGGGTGCAAACCAGCAAAATCATCCGCATCGCGAAGGACAAATGAACAACACCACACCGCAGGAACAAGGTACGGGTCAGCGGGTGAGTGAAAACAAATCAAGAGGTTTGGGCGATATGCTGAACGAAAGCGAAGAGCAGCAAGCGGGCCGTGCACATGGGCAGAAAGATGAAAGCGATGTGCAGCAGGAGCAAAGACAACCATAAGTAAACAAAATTGTTCTTTTCAAGAGGCCTCTTTGGAGGCCTTCTTTATTTATGATTCCAACACTAAAAGAAAAAACAGTTTTAATTACCGGTGCTACTGATGGTTTGGGAAAGGAAACTGCCAAACGGGTGGCGGCCGCAGGCGCTACTGTATTGCTGCATGGCCGAAACAAGACTAAAGGTGCCAGCGTAAAAGAGGAAATTGTAGTGGCTACCGGCAATGAGGCCATTTATTATTACAATGCGGATTTTTCTTCGTTGCAGGAGGTAAAACAATTAAGCGAAGAGGTGCTGTCCAACCATTCATCACTGCATGTTCTCATCAACAATGCGGCCATCGGTGGCGGACCAAAAGGAGAAGCGACCCGTGAGCTCAGCAAGGATGGGTATGAATTGCGCTTTGCCGTCAATCACCTTTCGCATTTCCTGCTGACGCAAAACCTTCTTTCGCATTTGAAAGCATCCGCGCCGGCACGTATCGTAAACGTTTCCTCCATCGGGCAATCACCGCTGAATTTTGATGATCTTCAACTGGAAAAGCGCTACCAAAGTTTTGATGCGTATTGCAAAAGCAAGCTGGCACAGGTCCTTTACGGGTTTAGCCTGGCAGAAACGTTGAAAGATGCAGGCATTGCCGTAAACAGTCTGCACCCGGCAACGCTGATGGATACCAACATGGTGCACCGTTATTTTGGGAAGGTTTCTGCTACGGTTGCAGAAGGTGCTGACGCCGTGATGCAGCTTGTGTTTGCAGAAGACACAGCCGGTGTTACCGGGGCCTTTTTCAACCAGTTCACCGAGGCAAGAGCCAATACACAAGCGTATGACGAAGCGGCAAGAAAAAAGCTTTGGCAGGCGAGTGAGGCCATGACCAAAGCTTATCTGATAACATAAAGTTGGTTCCGTTATTGCGTTTTTACGCCACGCATTTCATCGAGCTTGCGGCGTTCCGATTCAATAGTGCTTTGCTGGCTGACTTGCGCTTCTTTGTTCTTGCGCAGGTCTTCCTGCAGCTTGGCAATCTTTTCACTCATGTCCCTTTCGTCTTTCTGCAGGTCGGCCAGCTTTTTCTCTGCTTTTTTCACGGTTTCTTCCTGCGCTTTTACATCCAGCGTGTGTTTGTAAGTAGCCGTTTCCGAAGTAAAGCCGTTTAGGAATTTCTGTGCTGCCGCAAACGTTGTGGCATCGGTCATATCGGTGATGAAGTTTTCGCCACCCTTGCTGGTGAGCAGGTACATGACGGATTGATTGTCTTTTTTACTGCCGCGGCGGTCCACTTTAAAATAAAGGTCAACCAACTGTGGGCTTTCGCCTTGCAGCGCAACGCCTTTAAACGCATAAAAACCGTTCACTTTGTTCTGTTTCCAAAACAAGGAGCCCGAAGATTGGGGTTCAAAGCCGATCTCTTTCAGCTTGGTAAGAATAGTGCCTTCGGCCACTTCCTGGCTGTAGGGAAGGTAAAGCATAAGGCCTTGTTTGTTGGCTTTGTCGAACTTAATGGAGGTGCTCACCGATTGCGCAGAGGCTGTGGCAAAAACAAAGAGCAGCAGTACTGGGAAGAGGGCTTTCATATCCTGATGTTTAGGTGGTAAATATAGCGGCGGTTCCGCCCTTTTTTCTTAACAAGGTACTAAACTCCCGCAGCCGGCAAAAATGAAACTTGAACGGAAAATAAAAAGGGATGTTGGCGGCCGAAGATAGAATGGCCTTTGTGGAAACCGTAAGAAAGATAACCCCTGCAGCCCTTTCACGGCTATGGCAGTATTGCTGTCTTGTGCCTTACTATACATAATGAAGTCAACGCGGTTACCTTAATCGTACGAGATTATTTTTCTTACCGTTGATGGCTGATTGACTACAGGCGTTTCGACGAGGCCTGCCCTCATTTTTTTAATTGCTGCACCACGTCACGCCAAACTTTTTCATCAACGGAAACCGGATATTTTGTTTTCAGCTTTTCCACCCATTCTTTTTCCAACTGCGTTTGGTAATCGTTGATCAGGAGCCCTTTTGCCTGCACAAAGCTGCGCGGCTCACCGGCTGGGTAAAGTTTACGTATATAGGCAAACGTTACCGACTGATCGGCGCTGTTGACCACCGGTGCGGTAACGGTGCCAATGGTAGGCCTTGTTGCTGCTACTCCCGGAAGCTGCTCCAGCTCAAAGCGGTTGGAGTCGGCCGTTACCTGCTCTGAAAAACCCTGCAGGATAGATGACCAGTCACCAGGGTTTTTGCGAAGTGTATCGTAAAATGCTTTTGCCGCTGCTTCGGTGCCGGCATAAAAAAGCACGGCATCGGCGCTTTCTTTCCAACGGTATTCATTTTGGTGTTGCTGAAAATAAAGGAGCAAGGCAGCGCTGTCGGTTTGAGCCGGCGTCCAAACCTGGCGTTGCATGATTTCAAAGAATAGATTGCCTTCGGCAAATTCAAGCATCTGCCGGCGAAACTCTTCGTTGAATTCATCAAGGTGATCTTGGTAATACTGCAGGGCAATGGTAGCCACAAACTCTTCCCACAACTGCGGGTAAGGCCTGGCGTTAGTGCCGTCACGCTGAAAGCGGTTGGGCTGCACAAAAGCTATCCAGTCGCTTACAGTGGCTGTGCGGTTGCCTAACTGCAGCAAAGTGGTGGAAGGCTGCAGCGTTAGGTTTATCCTGGGCGGTGTATAAGCAAATACGCTGTCGGTATAAGCCCAGAGTTCAGCATCGTTGGCAAGCACCTTTTTGTACCCTGCCTGCTTTGCCACTTTTTGCGCCAGTTCCCGCTGCGCAAAGGCATTGCGGTCGCTTTCCCTGATGCGGTTTTGCAACCAGGCCTCCACTTCTTTGGTCTTGTTGGCAGGTGCCGGTTCAAGGCTTAGCCGTTTTACAATGTGGTAACCATGTGCCGTTAGAAAGGGCTTGCTGAAGGCGCCGTTTTTCAGCGACAATACAGCCTGCTCAAAAGCTGGTTCGTATTCACCCACGCCAAATTCAGCCATCAACCCGTTGGATGCAGCGGATACCATGTCGTTGCTGAAGGCGGCTGCAAGTTTGCCAAAATCATCACCGGCCAGCAGGCGCTGGTAAAGCGAGTCGGCTTTGCGTTTCAGCCCGGCTTTTGTGGTTTCTGTACTATTGGGCGGAACGGCCAGCAGGATCTGTGCAGCCTTTACACGGCCCATGGCCTTGCGACTGCCCGTGACCTTAAAGAAATGGTAACCGGCAGCCGACCGGTACGGCGGCGAAACCTGTCCTACCGGTGTGCTGTAGGCAAGATTCTCCAGTTCGTAAGGCAGCAAAAACGCGGTGATCCATCCAAGATCGCCGCCATTTGTTTTGGCGTTGGGATCGTCGGAATGGGTTTTGGCAACAAGGGCAAAATCACTTTTACGAAGCGCTTGTGCCACCGCTTCTTTTTTGGCTTCTGCCGCTTTACGATCTTCGCCAATGCGAATAAAAATATGTGATACCCGTAGGTCTTTTTGCTGGCGGGTAAATGCTTCCGTAACCATGCGGTCCATGCTTTCCTTGTCGGACAGGTAAGCCGGAATGATCTGCTGCCGCAGGCTGGCTAGGTCTGCCAGCAATTGGGGCAGCGTATCGAGCCGGCGCTCTTTGGCTTCTTTTATTTTTAAGCGGGAAGCGATATAGAGATCGCGGTATTCGAGCAGGGCTTTATCGGTAACAGCACCCTGGGCTGTTTTTTGAAACGCGGCGATAAAATCAGGGGCCGCAACCGTTTCTTTTCCGTAGGTAAAAAGCGTTTGTGCCGGCGCCGAAAAGGCGGCCGCAACCGAAAGTGCAGTCAGCAGTTTTTTCATGTGATACTATTTCTTCTGGCGATAAAGCCGGCCAGCTTAGTTTGCCGTTTGCCGTTTGTCGTTACCCGTTTTTACCCGGTGACCCAGGATTTCATCGAGTTGCTTTTCGTTGATCTTTTTGGCAATGATGCGTTTTTCACTATCCAGCAGGTACAAAGTAGGAAAACTTTGCACATCGTACAATTGCGAATAAGAAGGAATGTTGGCCGCTACCCTTGCTTTTTCGGCTTCACGGGAGTAGTACACGTTCACCCAATCCTTCATGCCGGCCTTTTGCATAAACTCGTACCAGTCGGTTTTTTTACCTTCGGTTTCCTTGGCCAGCGCATACACTTTTACGCCCATGCGTTTCCATTTGGCGTGGTACAGGCTGTCCATCTTGGGAACGGTTTCCTTGCAGTGGCCGCAGGTAGGATCGTAAATCAGCACTACGGTATAAGGTGATTTGAGGTTAAACAGCTTTTGTGCTTTGCCGGCCGAATCGGGCAATTCAATATCCGAGGCCACGGTGCCGGTAATGTTGGCCATGAGGCTGTAGGCCCTGTCGGTGATCATTTTGCGTCCCTGCGGCGTCAGCCAATCGTAATTTTTTTGTGCGAAATATTTTTCAAACAGGTGTACGAACACCGCGTCTTCCCACATATACTTCTGGTTAAGATAGCGGTTGACAAACTTCAAGAGAAAAAGCTTTTGCATTTCGGCATTGGCCGAAGCAAAACCCATGATGCGATCGATCTCCCGGATCACCGAATCGGGGGAGGGATAAACAAGTTGTTCAAAATAACGATCCACGCGGCTTTCGAAGAAAGGCGTGCGGCTCAGGCGGTCGTCCCAGAAATTGATATCGTCCCAAAAATGATTTTTGACATAACGGTAAGCATAAAGCGAATCCCGCTTTTGTGCTTCAGGGTTGTGCGGCACCTCGGGTTCTTTGAGGGCCTTGAGCAGGGTGGCCAGGAGGCCGTTGGGATCTTTGTTGATGATACCAGCCTGGAAGGTTTTTATTTTTTGCGTGATCTCATCGATTTGCGCTGTGAAGCGCACGGAATCGGCGGGACTGCTGCCGACACGTTGGCGGAGCAGGGCTTCCTGGGCCATGCGGTTGGTTTGCATAAATACCTGGTAGTCCTTGAACAGGCTGTTCTCGGCCGAACCGGTAAAGCTGATGTTTTCGATGTTTGCGGTATCGGCCACCACGGCAAATTTTTGCTCGCTGCCCACCAGCATTTCAAATTTGTTGGAGCGGTCGGGGTAGCCCACCAGGTAAATGCCGCCACCCAGTTTCTTGGGGCCTTTGAACACACCGGTGCTGGTGGCATCCAATTTAACCGAGTCAATGATGGGCATTGTTTTGCCATTGTAATGACCCAGGTAGATATACTGGTTTTTAAAAGGCTTAAGGGTCACTTTTATTTCGTATCCGGCTTGTGCAAAAACGGCGGTGCTAAAGAAGAGTCCCAGAACGGCGGCTGTATATTTCATAGAAAAAACTGAATAGCCGTAAAAGTAATTTTTAATGAACAAGGAGTGGTTAAAAAGATGCAAAAGCGGAAGAATGGGTTTGGGGTTTGGAGTGTGGGGTTTGGAGTTATTTTGGCTCGTTTCGCTTCTTGAACTTTTGACCCCTGATTTCCGATTGGTTAAGATAGCTTATGAAAGAGCCAAGTTTCTTCACCAGCAGATCGGCATTGGCGTATAGCTCCTTAAAACGTTCTTCTGAGAAATAGCCTACATCCATGCCTCTGTAAAGTTGTGATTTGAGTTCTTCGGCTTCACCTTTTGCTGTCGTGAGGGCATGAATAAATTCGTGCTTGCTTCCTCTTCCAAAACCTTCGGCGATGTTATCCATGATAGAACCACAGGTGCCACGCAGTTGATCTTTAAACCTGAAATCATCAGCAATAGGCTTTGAAAACGTTAGCGGATAAATGTGCAGACAAAGCTGTCGTGCTAGCTGCCACACTTCCAATTCTTCGAAAGAATGAACGGTTGCCATAAACAGTAGTTTCTTCCACCTAAGATAATAACCCCAAACCCCACACTCCAAACCCCAAACTCTCTCCTATCTTTGCCCCGCGTTTAACCTTTCATTAACCTGAGAGAAAAATACATTTGTTTCTTTTAACCATATTTATGAGAAGGATTTTATTCAGTGCGTTGCTCCTTAGTTTTGGCGTTGTTGCATTTGCCCAAACCGATACGTCCAGAAACTCCCGGCTTTTGAGCCCGATGTCCGTTCCTTCCAGCGATCATTTTTTGATCCAGTTTGGCGGTGCCACCTGGCAGAACAAACCCGATTCGGTTAGCACCGGCGGCTTTTCCCGCACGTTCAACATGTACGTGATGCTGGATTTTCCCTTCAAAACCAACCCGCATTTCAGCGTAGCCTTGGGCCCGGGTCTTGGCACTGATCATATTTTCCTTGACAAGCAAATTGCCGATATCAAAGGCACGACCACCAGCATTCGCTTTACCCGCCTGGCCGATTCAGCTTATTTTGACAAATTCAAAGTGAGCACGGCTTTTTTGGAGATCCCTGTGGAACTGCGCTTTACCGCCAACCCCGAGGCCAGCGGCAAAAGCTTTAAGATTGCCCTGGGCGCCAAAGTGGGTACCATGCTGGCCGCGTGGACCAAAGGAAAAGAGCTGATGAACAAAAGCGGCAACACGGTTAACGATTATCTCTCCAAAGAAAAAAGCAAGCGTTATTTCAATACCACCCGTATTGCGGCTACTGCAAGGGTAGGCTATGGTCACTTTACCCTTTTTGGCACCTATGCACTCACACCGGTGTTTAAAGAAGGCGTAGGACCGAAAATGAATACGCTTAGTCTTGGTTTAACCCTGAGCGGACTGTAGTCCACCAGGCAATTGGCAACAGGCAATTGGCAATAACAACTATATTTTTTGAAAGGTGAATACGGTGACAATGCTACTCACCACTGACCATTCACCACTCACCAAAAAAAGCGATGCGCTGAAAAGTGGCATCGCTTTTTTACTTTCACCCTTAAATGATGATGCATGCTGGATAAAAGCAAAAAAATAAAAGCAGAAGAAAGGGCCGTGCTGGTTGGCGTCGTGCAAAAAGAGCAGCGGGAAGAAGAAGTGCAGGAATACCTTGACGAGCTGGCCTTTTTGGCCGAAACCGCCGGGGCCGTAACGGTAAAAAAGTTTATTCAGAAACTGTCGCACCCCGACAGCCGCACCTATGTGGGCAAAGGAAAGCTGCAGGAGATCGCCGCTTATATCCAGGCAAAGGAGATCGACCTGCTTATTTTTGACGACGAGCTTACCGGCGCACAGATTGGCAATATTGAAAAAGAGGTCAAGGTAAAAACCATCGACCGCTCCGATCTTATCCTAGACATTTTTGCCCGCCGGGCCAAAACCGCCCAGGCCAAGGCCCAGGTAGAACTGGCCCAATACCAGTACATTCTTCCCCGCCTGCGCGGCATGTGGAAGCACCTGGAACGCCTGGGTGGCGGTATTGGTACGCGGGGCCCGGGTGAAACGGAAATTGAAACGGACCGGCGGATCGTACGGGATAAAATTTCGCTCTTGCGCAAACGGCTGCAGGAGATCGACAAGCAGGCGTTTACCCAGCGAAAGGAGCGGGGTGAGTTTATCCGCGTTGCTTTGGTAGGTTATACCAACGTGGGTAAAAGCACCATCATGAACCTGCTGAGCAAAAGCGAGGTGCTGGCCGAGAACAAGCTGTTTGCCACGCTGGACACCACCACGCGGAAGATCGTTTACGAGACCACACCATTCCTGCTGAGTGATACGGTAGGTTTTATTCGTAAGCTTCCGCACCACCTGGTGGAAAGCTTTAAAAGTACGCTGGATGAAGTGCGGGAAGCCGATATTTTGTTGCACGTGGTAGATATTTCGCACCCGGCGTATGAAGACCAGTTGGGTGTCGTGAACAAAACCCTGCAGGAGATGGGCGCCCACGACAAACCGATACTGACCGTTTTCAACAAAATGGACCTCTACATCAAGCAGACCTTTGACGAGTGGCTGGGCGAAGAAACCAAGGAGCAGATCCTGAACGATATGAAGGCCCGCTGGCAGGACGAAACGGGCGGTAATGCCATTTTTGTGTCGGCCCTGGAACGGATGCATATTGATGAATTGCGCAAGGCCATTCTTGACAAAGTGCGGGAACTGTACAGGGTGCGCTACCCGTATAAAACGGAGTTTTTCTATTAATTATATTGGCCCCAGTTATTGGGCAAAGACATTCCATAAAAAAGGCTGCGCTTGTTGCAGCCTTTCTGCTGGTTATTTGTTGTGTGTAAAATCATTCCCGTGGCAAAAGAGATCAATTGGGTTAAAGTAGCAGAAAGCCTGGCAGACGTTTCGTTTGGATCAAACAACCTGGCCGAGGTAATGGCGGGTGACAAAGCGGTTTGCATTGGAAAGTACAAGGAGGGCTATTTTGCCTTTGCCGCGAAATGCCCGCACGCCAGCGGTTATTTTGTCGACGGCTTTATAGATGCCCTGGGCAACGTGGTATGCCCGCTGCACCGTTATAAGTTTTGTATGAAGAATGGTCGCAATGTCAGCGGCGAAGGTTATTACCTGAAGCACTGGCCGGTGGAAGTAAGGGAAGATGGCGTGTTTGTGGGCTTGGAAGCCAAATCCTTCCTGGGCCTGTTGTAGGCGGAAACCGGGTTTTAAAAGATTTTTATTGATAAATAGGGCGTTGTCCCTTTGTTGGGAACTGAAAAACCCTATTTTTGCCCTCCCAAAACGGGAAATTCCTCCTTAGCTCAGTTGGTTAGAGCATCTGACTGTTAATCAGAGGGTCTCAGGTTCAAGTCCTGAAGGGGGAGCTGAAAAGCTCTTGGTTCGTAAACATATTTTCCTCCTTAGCTCAGTTGGTTAGAGCATCTGACTGTTAATCAGAGGGTCGTTGGTTCAAGTCCAACAGGGGGAGCTGAAAATCAAAGGGTTATAAGCTGAAAAGTTTGTAACCCTTTTTATTTGCAATCAACACGGCGTCAGGGCTAAACTGCTACGGGGTTTTTCTTTCAGTATCCGAGATGATCGTCTCGATTATCCTTTTGATTCTTTGCGCTAGGAATGTATCATGAGCAGGCGTGAGATGAGCTTACAAACCTTCTTTAAAATCAGGATGAATAAAAAGGTTTTAAAAGTAATTTTCAGGTATTCTTTTAGAGAGCCTGTCGTTCCAGAGAATTTCTCCTCCACAGCGAGGGCATTTTCCATTATAGAAATAAGGTCTTCAAATCACAGTTAAATGGAAAGTCCATTTTGCCCTATGAAGGAAAGGCTTCCAAGGATGTTGTTATGAGGTATTCCAAAGGAAAAATGGCAATGCTTTCTCCCTTACTGATGGGACGAAGAAGTGCTTTTTAAATCCTTGGTATACTACCGGTTGCAAAAACCGATGGCAGTGGGATCGGTTGGCATGATGTCAACATGGTAGCCTTACTGTACGCTGCCCGACTCAGTTGCATGATAAACAATTCCATTCTTGTCAACAACAAAAGGTGATAAGATCTGAAAATCATCCTTTTCATGGTCAGTGGTTGTCTTCCAGAGTTGAGACCCTGTTAACGCATCATAGGCAATAACCGATTGTATAAGACCCCAATAAACCATATTATTATAAACCAATGGTGAAGAACTGCCTTCTGGCTTAGTAACGTTCCATTTCAAAGAACCGGTTTTTGCATCAACAGCATACAATGAGGATCCAGATCCAATGGTTGTAAAATATACCAAACTGCCGGTAGCGATGGGACTAGCAATAATTTTATTGTCCCCAGCAAATCTCCATTTTAATTCACCTGTTGCAGCATTTAATGCATATAGGTTTTTATCGTCAGAACCAAAATAAACAATGCCGTCTACAACAGTAGGACTACTTTGTATGGCTTTTGTAGCTTTGAAATGCCATTTCTCTGAGCCATCACTGCTATTTAATGCCACCAAGTTGCCAGCTCCATCGCCATGGTAAAGAACACCTTCCACAATACTGGGATTGGTGAAAGGAAATGAACCTGTGCCATACAAGTCAAGTGACTTTTTCCACTTTAGTGCTCCTGTAACTGCATTTAAGGCGTAAATAAATTTGTCTGCGCTTCCACAATAGAATACTCCATCAATGACTGTTGGGCTGGATACGTTTCCTAAGGGCTTGGTAAGATCTTGCGCGAATTTCCATAGCAAAGAACCAGTATTGGGGTCTAAGCAATAAAAATACATGTCATCGCTATTAAAATATAATCGTCCGTCAGCAATAACTGGTGTGGTATAAAAAGTTTTGCTCGTTTCGTATTTCCATTTGACCGTTCTGGAAACAGCATCAATAGCCACTATACTGTTTCCAAATGTGCAGTAAAGAACACCGTTCAGAAAGGCATGATTATAGGCAAATGATTCCGTGGTATTGTATTTCCAAATGATCTCGCCTGTATGGGCATCAAGTGCCCAAAGTTTGGTGGGATTAACAGAGGGTTGCGTTGAAAATGATCTTGACGTTATATAAAGGGTAGCCGGTAATACATCTACTTTGGCTACGACAATGTATTGTTTGGTGCTGCCATCCTGTGCGGTGACTGTGTAGGTAACAGTATTGGCAAAGTTCTGTGTCGCCCCACTTTCCGGTCTAATACTTTTCCCTGTAAATACAATGGTTGGTATCAAATTGCCAAGCGTACTGCCAATTGGGAGGGTGAGCTTTATTGAATCAGCGGTGATCACTCCTATAACATCGGCAACAAGAGAAGGATTACTGGTTTTTGGTATTTTGAAAGAAGTGATTTCCTTTTGGTTGAAAACAGGCGATGGTGGCTCCGGCTCTCTGTCATTTGGCTTTTGGCAGCCAAAACACAAAACAAAAGCTAAGAAGAGTAACGCAGTTAGTTTTATACGTATTGTTTTCATAAAATCAGTTGCATAAAAGTAATAGCAAGGTTAACTATTTCAAAATGAAGGAGAAGCTGCAGAGTCTCGACTAAAACTTTAGGCTTTAACTGGCAACCACATATACTATGCAAATACTACGGAAATCTGGATACAAGTCTTGTCTACAGTTCTTTTCTATCAAATTCCCTCGTATAAATTGAATCTGCCGTTTCCTTCAACACAATTACTCTTCCTTCAAAAAGTGTAGCAAAGGAGTCGGCCAGGTAGGTTTCCCGGCTTTGCCGGGTGGGACTATATTGGCCAGTAGTTTTGCTCCTGAACTTGTCATCGTAGGTCCAGGTGCAAAAGCTGTTGCAATCTGTTTTGCTGGCTTCAATTGCCCATTGCTGTTTTAGCTTTTCCATCATGGATTCCGGGATTTGTCTTGCATACCCGGTGTGTCCCTGCGCCGAAACTGTACGCCAGCAAAATTTTACTTCCCCTGCCTCATAAAACCAAAACTGGGGATACTGCGCCTGTGCTTCTGCCAGTGTTTTGTCGCAGAAAAGGATTCCCTGGGCATCATAACCAGTAGGATCAAATGCCTGCCAGCAATTGTTTTTATCGTCCTCTTTTGTGCAGGAGTTCAGCGCCAGTAGTAAAAAAATAGAAAGCAGTTTTTTCATTGTGGTGAGATGGTGATTTCGGTGGTTCAAGGTAATCCCCGGCTGCCGATTCGCAAAATCTGGCGTCAGCAAAAAAACGTTGCACCGATCATTGTACAGGGCTTTGTAGCAATATTCTTATTCCAATTGAGATTTCCCCAAATCCCAACCCTCCCTTATTTTACGCCTTGCATGCGGGGTAAAAAAATCATAGCGCAAACCTTTTCGGTTCCGTTCCGGCACCTGCATTTTCATTACGGCGGCGTAAGCTGCAACAGGCTGGTCAAAGAATTGGGCAAAACAATTTCTATCACCATCATCAATTACGATGTCCGCGAAGAGTTTGACGCGGTGAAAGATTATTTTGCCAATGCGCTTAGTATAGCGGCAGTGGATATCAACCTTCGCATCGAAGCCGAAGATGGTGTACCCAAAAAGATAGAAGCCACCTCGCCCCAAATTGCCGCCATCGACGGCGGCTTAATCCAAACCGTCCGCTTTGCTTATGTAAAAGAAGCGGTAAAGAAAAAGCTGACCATTGAAGTGGAAAAGAACATGCTGACCATGGAAGAACTCTTTGATGCGTTCTCGGAAAATCGGGTCAAAGCCGATACCTTTTACGAAGATGAAAAGGCCCTGGCCGATGACATGCTGGCTGTTGCCGAAACCAAACATTATCACCACCTGCGCACCCTGTCGGCCAGGCATGCCCACCACATTATGCGGCTGCGTTTTGTGCTGAAGCCTTTTTCCTTTCTCTTTCTGCTCGAAGGAGAGCAGCATTACCACATTGTGTGGGAAACCCTCGACACCGAAGAAGCCACCTATGTTTGGCCGGTGCCCAAAGACCCGGCGCAGGTAAAGCTGGCGCTGAAAAAAGTGGAAGAGGTAATCCAGTTGGTGAAGGTGCAGGGCAAAGCGGCCTATCTTTCTTCTGCCACCGAAACCTACCGGCGGATTTTTCACCACTATAAAGACGGCATCAAAGGGTTTGTGAAATGGAAGGGCGAACTGGAAAGCATTCTTACCTAGAGCTTGTTCGTATGTTTCCCTGAAAGAGATGAACGGGCTCAGGCGGTTTTCTGCTGGCTGTTTAAAAGAGAAATGTGGTTGTAAATCTCCTGTATCTCCGAATGGATGGCCTTTAATTCAGTTTGCGGTTTTCGTTCCTTCAGGGCGTTGGTAAAAGCCTTGTTTTTTTCCAGCAATTGTGCCGATAGGTGCAGCACGGATTCTATGCGTTCTTGCTTTTGTGACATGTTCTTGTACTCTGAAAAAAAATATATCAAATATGAGGCCGTAACGGGAAGAAGCGCAGGCCGCAGCAGGGAAGGCCTTTTCGTACGACAGAACTGACTACAGTTGCGGAAACTTTTTCGCATCATAACAGAACGAGATCATAACTGCAGTTTCTCGCAGGGAAAAATTCAGTTGGCAATCTACCCGGTTCCATGAGGATGAACTGGTTGCTGTGCGATGCCGGTACGCGGAAACTATTCTCGAAGACTGTTGCATCTTTTTTTTATATTGCGTATGACATTGCCTGTAGCATGTTGTCTCTGAGGTTGGTTCTGCAATGCCAGGTTTCTTTTTAAAACCAGCTGACATGAGAGTATTCCTTCCTTTTTTTCTATTGCTTTTAGGTACGTTAACTGGAAGTACACAAACCATCACCGTATCGGGTGCCTGTATAACGGGTACCAGTACCCTAACGAAGGTTGCCGACGAAAATGGCAAAGTGGCCTATGCCGGTACCGGCACAGTAGCAGGATTCCCAGACATTGATATCAGTATCTACTGGATGGGTGAACCCGATAATCTTTGGGTGCTTGCGTATGACGGACAGCCTTATTACAGCAGCGATTGCGATCGCTCCACACCACCCAGTACCACCAATCCCAATTGCACCTGGACGGCAGTTGAAGCCGCTTGCAGCAACCCGGCTGCCCTGGTCATTGCCGGTGCGGGAACCCTGCCCGTGCGGCTTGGCAGCTTTACGGCAACAAAGGTTGGCAACAAGGTACAATTGGCCTGGAGCACATCGGCTGAAACCAACAACAAGGGCTTTGATGTGCAGCGCAGTGCAGACGGCAACACCTGGACAAGCCTTGGCTTTGTGAACGGCGCCGGGCAATCGGCCCAAGCCCGGTCTTACCGTTTTGATGATGCCGCACCACGCAATGGCAAAAATTACTACCGCCTGCAGCAGGTCGATTTTGATGGCCGTTCTTCCACATCCAGCATCGTTACGGTGGACATAGCTGCAAACGGATTTTACACCTTGCAGCCGGCTGGTAACGGGCAGTATCGCCTGCAGATCCATTCCTCACAAACCGTGGCGTTGCAGGTGGTTGACATGAGCGGCAAAAAGCTTCTTTCCAAAACCGTAGCACAGGGAATTCACCCCATTGACATGAGCGCCTATGCGCAAGGTATTTACCTGCTGCAACTGACCAAAGACAACGTGGTGACCACCGAAAAACTCATCAAACAATAACACATGCACAACAGCCAATCGAGCCGCCGAAGCTTCCTGGGCAGCCTGGCCATCCTTTCTGCAGGCTCTGTTTTTGGTTCTTTTTCACGCCTTGTACCCGAAGCCCCGACGACAGATCTTTACCGTGAGTGGAAACAATTCTGCCGGCAAAACTGTGGGCAATTGAGTCTTCTTGCGCTCCCGGGTACGGCCCTTGCTCCCTGCAAAGGCCATTGGTACGAGGTTGGTGAGGCCATTGCTTTTCCCCTGCACAACCTCCTTGTACAACCAACCTGGGTGTTTTGGTCAGAAGCAAAAGGCAAGCCTGCAGACCTGGTGATTACCCTGTATGAAAATAATGCGGCCAAAACAAAACTCGGCCGCCTGAACCGTTTCGAATGGGAAGGCTTGTTGTCATTGCCGGATGGTACGGAACCGCAGGATGTGATTGCCCTGCTGAAAGAAGCCTGTAAGTCCGATGCTACAGCAAGTAAAAGTAGGGCAACAGCCGCCATGCGAGTGGCTGTTCGTAAGGGGAGAGCCATTCGCATCACAACACACCTCAATCAAAAAGAGATTGCTATCAACAAACAATTCTTGTATTCTATCTAATCATTAAAACTTCAACTTATGGAACCTCTTATGGCAACAATTATATTATTTGCTGGCAACTTTGCGCCTCGTGGTTGGGCCTTTTGCAACGGGCAGATTTTATCGATCGCACAAAATACCGCTCTATTTGCTTTGCTGGGTACCACCTATGGTGGTAATGGCCAAACCACATTTGCCCTTCCTGACCTTCGCGGAAGAACGCCTGTTGGTACAGGACAAGGCCCGGGACTGTCTGGCATTGATCTGGGTGAGGTGGCAGGTACAGAAACGGTCACGCTGATCATTAGCAATATGCCGGCGCATAATCATGTGATAACCGTTAATCCCAAGGCTATAAACGCAGCAGGTGATACTTCCAATCCAACAGGCGCTTACCTTGCCAACTCCGGTGCACTGGACAAGGAGTTCAAAGCAACAGGCACGCTTGTAAACATGGGTGCCGCAACCGCTACGTCAAATATTGCCGGTGGTAGCCAGCCTTTCAGCATCCGGAATCCTTACCTTGGTATGAATTACATCATTGCCATGGAGGGGATCTTTCCTTCACGCAACTAATTGTCAGAGCCTATGATAATTGATGCCGGTTGGTGGCGACAGTTGTCGCAACCCTGGAAAAATGCCTTTGCCGAAGTCTTTTTTACACATAGCAACGAGCCAACTTCCGAAGAGTTGGCTCACTTGTTTGCCTCACCGGCACTTCGGTTTGCCGGTCCGGAAGCCCCCCATCCAAACATGTCGTTTCCACTCGCCGATCTTTCTGGCGTAAGGGACCTGGTCAACCTGCAAGTGCTGGTGGTCATTTATCATGAATTGGAAAGCATCGATGCCCTGGCGCCGTTGACAAACCTGAAAGCCGTTTTCCTGCACAACAACCGGATCAAAAGCCTTCGGGGTATCGAATCCCACTTTGGCCTGGAGCAGCTTTATCTTCAGTTCAATGAGATCGAAAGCATTCGCGAAGTAGAAAAGCTGACCAACCTACGGGAATTGTACATTCATGACAACCGGCTCAACTCACTGGAAGGCTTAACCGAAGCCCACAGCGATCATTTAAAAAGACTGGTGTGTCTCCCCAATGAAAGTCTGAAGCAAAAAGAGCTGATACGGGTAGAGCGGGAACTTTATATCCGTTGTCATGGTCTTTAGGTTTTCCCTGATTTTTCAAAATAGTTTGTTTTGAATTCTTCATCCCTGGCCAATTGGGTGCCGCTGCAGCTACACAAGTCTAGTACGGAACTTCTGTTCGAATGGCTGTACCTGGGTGAAAAAAAATTTACCGAACCTTTTTTCGACGATACGATCCTGGCCTGCCGCCGCACTTATCCCGACCAGCGTCGCTACAAAGTGGTTTCGGATTTGGACATGCTGCTGCAGTGGGGCGAAGGTCTTTCTTCTCTGCTCGTTACGGGCATCGTTTTTCATGTATCACGTTGTGGTTCTACCTTGCTCTCGCAGTTGCTGGCGGCTGATGAAAAAAACAGTGTGCTTTCCGAAGTGCCATTTTTGGATGCGGCTTTGCGACTGCCCTTCCAGCGAAAAGAAATAACGACCGAAAAAGCGGAAGCTTGTTTCCGGGCAGCACTCTCCTTTTACGGCCAGCAACGGGCAGCTGTGCAAGAGCGGCTTTTTATCAAAGCCGATAGCTGGCACCTGCATTTTTACCAGCAGCTTCGCAGGCTTTTTCCGACCGTTCCCTTTTTTCTCCTGTTTCGGGAACCGGTGGGTGTCATCCGTTCGCAACAGCGGCAGCGGGGTATTCATTCGGTACCGGGAATGATCGAACCCGACGTACTGCAGTTGACAGCTGCACAAAGCGGGGACTACAATCTCGATCGGTACATGACTGCTGTGTTGGAAGGATTTTACCGCCAGATGATTCACATCCTGCAAACTGACCTATTGGCCTTTCCGCTGCATTATGGAGATGGAATGGAAAACAACATTCTCCAGCTTTACCAACAACTTCATCTTCCTGTCAACAGTCAACTCGCTACTGTTTTTAACGAACGTTGTCGCTTTGATGCCAAACGTCCGAAACAGGTATTTGCCGAAGAAGTGAGGAAAGAAGCCATTCCTGAATTCCTTACACTTGCTTCAGAACGTTACCAACAATTGGTTGCGCTCAGTGCAAACGATCGTTCAGTTTTGTAAGCACAAACGACAACAATTGCCGGCTGGCTTCGTTCACACCGGTCGTGCTGGTGTCGATGACAAGATCAGCCTCTCTTGGCTCTTCGTAAGGATCATTGATGCCCGTGAGGTTGTGGATCTTTTCCGGATCGTTATCGGGCAAAAGCGCTTTGCGATAAAGGCTTTTGGGATCTCTCTCCAATAGAACCGGTAGCGGGCAATGTACCCAGATGGTGAAAGCATGATAACGATTTTTTATTTCCCGGCGGCTTTCTTCAAAAGGGTTTATGGCTGCTATAATAGCGATGGTGCCTTGCAGGCAATAATCGTTTGCGATCCTTGCCAGCCGGCCCATATTTTCTTTGCGGTCAGCGGCCGAAAAACCAAGGTCTTTGCAAAGTGTTTTCCGGTACACATCACCATCGATAACAGCCGCGGCAAGGCCCCTGTTCACAAGGTCTTCTTGCAGCTTTTCGGCCAGCGTAGATTTGCCGGCACCGGGTAAGCCTGTGAATTGAAGCAGAAGCATAGCGTTGAATGGTGAGTGGTCAGTGGTGAGTGATAGCCTGTTTTTATTTCACGTTTCACGTTTGACGTTTCGCGTCTCACGTCTCACGTTCCTTCAATCCCGCAGCCATTTGGTCATGGTTGGATAAAACGGGCCGTCGCCCCTTGTTGTGGTCATCTGCAGCCACTCCAGTACAGGCACGCCAAAGTATCTTCCTTCCTTAAAGTTTTCTACAATCGAATCACTGCCCTGGTGGTAGCCATCTTTATGAAATACAAAACAAGGGTCAATGTGGAGGTGAATGCAGGCGGCATAACTCCAGGCGATGGCCATCATTTCTTCAGCTGGTGCATCCGGTCGTTTGCCAATGGCCGGTCCGTCAAGATGCTTTCGTTCGGCCGCAGGCACAACAGCAAGGTGCGCCGCTTCGTGCAATATATCGCCGGGGTGAAGCAGTTGTTGCCGGTCAAACAGGATCCGTCCGTCACGTATCAACAGTCCCGGTAAAAAACATTCGTCCGGCGCTAGCGCCTCTTCTGCGGTTTCTATACCAATGGTGCGGAGAAAGTTAATCGCCGTTTGAAAATAGAGGTCGTTGTTCATGAGATTTCGTCTTCCAGTTGTGCTGCCAATGCCAGTGAAACAGGCGTGTTCATCCGGCGAAGCTCGTTGACCATTTTTTGTTTGGATGCCGCGTCATACGCATTGGTACTTTCTTCTTCTGCGTTTTTTTGCAGCACGGCCCCTGTTGTTAGCACCTCCCGCAGCCAGTCGTTCACCAGGCAATCCACTACCAGGTGAACCCGGTCGGTAGTCCCCTTGTTCTGCACACGGTGCCGCAGGCAAAGATTCATGTACCAGCATTCTCCTTCCTTTAGCTGTAACTTCTCATCATCGAGGTAGAACGAAACAGCCGGGTTAGTGACTACGGGTATATGCAACCGGGCTTCGCCATCTTCAAAACGCAGGGCCGTATCGCGGTGTTCTTTGATCACGGCACCGGCCTGCAGTTTCATCAGGCGAACAGCCGTTTTTTCGCAGGGGAAAGCTTGCAGCACCGATTGAATGTAAGGACAGGCCTGGAGCAAAACAGTATCCTGGTATTGGCCTGCGCTGGCCACTTCGGCATGCACTGCAAAAATGTTTTCTGTTTCTCCGTTGATGGAGCGGAGGGGCAGCACCGTCCACCCGCCTTCGTAATGCGCCTTGTTGTAATGCTGCTTCCAGTGTGCGGCTTCCAGTGACGCTACCTCGGCCTTCATTTTCTCTGCATCGAATTGCTGTGGCAGTTGTGCGTATTTAAGCATAGCCTTGATTCGTACCCGAAATGTACTCTATTTGCTGCGTTAGGAAAAATGGGAAACGGCAACACAAACATTTCTTCGGTTTAAAAACAGTAATGCTGTTGTTCTATGCAAAACAGGAGATTAATTCTCTCCGAAACCGTAATTTGGACCAAATGATTTTCATGGGTCGATATGTACTTTTTTTTGTCTTTTTGTTTTCAGTTGCCGTTGCCAGTGCCCAACCCAAACGGGCAAAGGACATGGGGCTTTCCATTGGCGTGCTGCCTGCCGGCAAGAATAACGCCATCACCGATGTGGCAGGCGTGCAGGTAGGGCAAGTGACCATTATGCGTGCCGACTCAATACGGACAGGCGTGACCGTTATCCTCCCGCACACCGGCAATCTTTTCCAGCAAAAACTACCGGCGGCTGTTTATGTAGGCAATGGTTTTGGCAAGCTGGCCGGCACCACGCAGGTAAAAGAACTGGGTAACCTCGAATCACCGGTTGTTCTTACCAATACCTTAAATGTTGCTACGGCCATGGAGGCCGTCATTGATTATACGCTGGTACAAAAAGGAAACGAAGGCGTGCAATCGGTAAATGCGGTGGTGGGTGAAACCAACGATGGTTATCTCAACGACATCCGCGGACGCCATGTGCGGAAAGAAGACGTGTTGCTGGCCATACGGCAGGCACGAAGCGGCCCGGTGGAAGAAGGTTCCGTGGGTGCCGGAACAGGCACGGTTTGTTTTGGCTTTAAAGGCGGCATTGGTACGGCTTCGCGAAAGCTGCCACAGTCGCTGGGCGGCTATACCGTGGGGGTGCTGGTGCAAAGCAATTTTGGCGGCGTGCTGCAGGTAGATGGTGTACCGGTGGGAGAGGAACTCAAAAAATATTACCTGCGGGATCAACTCAATAACACGGTGGACGGCTCCTGCATGATCGTCGTCGCTACCGATGCGCCGCTTGATAGCCGCAACCTCGAACGCTTGGCACAACGGGCTTTTATGGGACTGGCTAGAACCGGCGGCATTGCCTCCAACGGCAGCGGCGATTATGTGATCGCTTTTTCCACGGATTCTACCCTTCGTATTCCGCATCAAACCAGTGAGCCCCGGCAAACCGTTAGCCTGTTGCACAACGATGCCGTTTCGCCGCTTTTTATGGCGGCCATTGAAGCTACCGAAGAAGCCATCATCAATTCGCTGCTGACGGCACGAACCATAAAAGGCAAGGGTGGCCGGCAGGTAGAGGCGCTGCCGCACGATAAGCTGATTCCCATTTTATTGAAGTATAACCGTCTCCGTTAGTTTTTATCCCTTTTAAAATAGCGTATGCGAACCCTTTTTTTTGCTGTTATAATTTTCTTTTCTACACAAGTGGCGGCACAAACCACCATCGACTATTCTTTGCCGGTGTTTACCGACAAGCAACGGGTTGAAAAAATAAAAGTCGCCCTCCCGTTGATCGATAAATTGTATAAAGACTTTGCAGCACGGGTGCATTCACCGGGCTTTGTGTATGGTATTGTGGTGGATGGGCAACTGATCAGCACAGGAGAAACCGGCTTTACCCAGGTGGATAAAAAGCTACCGGCAACCAAGCAGTCTGCCTTTCGCATTGCTTCCATGACCAAAAGCTTTACGGCAATGGCTATCCTGCAGTTGCGGGATGCAGGCAAACTACAGTTGGATGATCCCGTATCGAAATACATCCCCGCTTTTGCGAAGCAGGCCTTTCCGGCAAGCGATGCACCACCGGTAACGGTTCGTCACCTGCTGTCGCATGCGGCCGGTTTTCCGGAAGACAATCCCTGGGGCGACCGCCAACTGGACCAGCCGGAGGCGGAACTAAAGCGCCTGATCGAAAAGGGCATCCGTTATTCCAATGTGCCCGGTGTGGCCTACGAGTACAGCAATCTTGGGTTTACGCTACTGGGACAGATCATCAAAGCCGTTACAGGAAAATCTTACCAGGCTTATATCAATGAATCCATTTTGCGTCCTCTCGGTATGGCACATACGTATTGGGAAGTGGACGCTGTGCCTGCCGCCATCCTGGCGAAAGGTTATCGCTGGCTTAACGGGGAATGGGCAGAACAGCCCATGCTTCACGACGGCACCTGGGGTGCCATGGGCGGCATGATCACCACCCTGGAAGATTTCAGTAAATACATGGCCCTGCACCTTTCGGCATGGCCCGCCCGAAGTGATAAGGAAAGTGGCGTGCTGAAACGCAGCTCCCTGCGGGAAATGCACCATCCCTGGAACCTCTCTTCCCTCAACTGGAACTATGCCCTTCCTTCCGGTCGCAAATGTCCTACCGCTACGGCTTATACGTATGGCCTGCGCTGGAGCAAAGACTGTGAAGACCGGATTGGTATTGGACACAGCGGCGGCTTGCCGGGCTTTGGCTCCAACTGGCAGGTGTTGCCAGAGTATGGTATTGGCGTGGTGTGCTTCAGCAATGTGACCTATGCACCCACAACCGGCATCAACACGCAGGTGCTGGATACGCTGGTGCGACTGGCGAAACTTGCAGCGCGGCAGGTACAGCCTTCTTCCATTTTGCAAAAGAGAAAAGACCAATTGGCAAAGCTGTTACCCAATTGGCAGGGCGCCGAAGCATCAGGCATTTTTGCGGAGAATTTTTTCCTGGATTATTTCGCTGATTCTTTGCGCAAAGACGCGAAAGCCATTTTTGAAAGGGCCGGCACCATCACCAGGGTGGGTGAACTAAAAGCACAGAATGGTCTGCGGGGAACTTTCTTGCTGGAAGGAGAAAAGAGCAATGTGGAGGTGTTCTTTACCCTAACCCCGGAAGCGGCACCCCTGATCCAGGAATACCGGATTCGGTTGCGGGAGAAATAAATTTTGGTGTAAATTCAGGAAGCGCAACGACAATCCGTTTTTCGTATGCGTCCTCCAGTTGTACTTCTTTACACCCAAAAAAAATTTTATGCTCAACAGACGATTGTTTGTAAAAAAAGGCAGCCTGGCTGTTGCCGGCAGTCTCTTGTTCTCTAAACTACCCGCTACGCTGTTTACACCACCGGCCATGCCGGAGCCGGGACTACAACTTTATACCTTTTCCAGCGTCATCGACAACGATGTGAAAGGGACGTTACAAAAGATTGCCGATACGGGTTACAAGCAAATGGAATCGGCCTCTAGTCGGTTGGGTGGTTATTATGGTATGAAGCCAAAAGAATTCCGTTCGCTGCTGAACAGCATGGGACTGCAATGGAAGGCCCACCACGTAACCGGTGCCCCTTTCCGGCGGCCAGCCAATGCAGCACCGCCTACAGGTCCCGACGGAAAGCCTATTGTTATGCCACCCCGGCTAAACCTGCGTGACAACTACCAGCAACTGGTTGATGAGATGGCGGAAGGCGGTGCCGCCTACCTTGTTTGCGCCAGCACGCCTATTGCTTCCGGCGACGAGGTAAAAGCGTCTATCGACGTAATGAATAAAGCAGCAGAAGCCGCGAAAAAAGCAGGGATCGGGTTTGCTTTTCACAACCACGACAGGGAGTTTAAAACAGTGGACGGAATTGTTCCGTATGAGCTTTTTCTTTCGCAAACCGATCCTTCTCTTGTAAAAATGGAGCTGGATGTTGCCTGGGCCATTAAAGGCGGCGCTGACCCCGTGGCCTTGTTTCAAAAACATCCTGGACGGTTTCCGCTTTGGCATGTAAAAGACCTGGATGCTGAACGCAAAAAGGTACTGCCGTTGGGACAAGGGACCATTGATTACAAACCGGTTTTTGCCGCGGCCAGCAAGGCAGGATTGCAGCAGTATTTTATCGAACACGATATGCCTGCCGACCCGTTTGCCAGCATTGAGGAAAGTATCAAAACAGTAAAAAGGATGACGGCTGCCTAACGCTTATTTCAGGAGTTGACTGAAGCGTTTCAGATCGGCCAGTTCAGCGGAAGAAAGCGGTTCGTTGTTTTTGTATTTCGATTGCAGGAAAAGCACCCGCTTGTGCTGGGGATATTTGGCCAGAATAGCATCGATCAGTTGACCGGTGCCCTCATCTTTTTCGTACAACGGTTTTATTTCTTTCGGCGCTTCTGATTTGGTGCGGTTGGGCATTTTGTTGATCATGGCTTCCAGCGCCGCCAGCTTGCCGGGCGGCAAGTCGGCTATCTTTTGGGCTTTGCCAAAAAGGCCTTGCAATTGACCTTTGGTCAGCCAGCCGCGACTGATGTATTGCTTGTAAAGCGAAATAACAAAAGAGGAAACCGGATAGGCCAGGATACAGGCTTCCAGCACTTCGTTCACAATATCGATGCTTCCTTTTTTGGCTTCCATGATGGGTCAAATGTAGACTGTTACTTGCAGGAAACCACCACCAATAAAAGAGCGAACCCTGGCAAGGCCAGGGTTCGCTCTTTCTTATCACTATAGTTCCATCGTATTTGCTTTTATGGATTCCGCGACCGGCTGGCCACGCCACCCTTGCGGCTGTCGACCGTTACGGTGTAGTTGCCGCCGCCTTGTATGATCCAGCGAACAGTAACAGAACCCAGCCCGGGAATGTTGCGTACCTGAACGGTTTCGGGGGTTGTTTTTTGTTCAGTTGCAAGGTTCAGGTCTGCGTTCTCCACCACCATCCCAGCCAGCACTTTGGCGCCGGTAAGGGAGATGTGGTCGGGTCTTTCAATGTTAAACTTCAGGTCCTGGCTGCTGTGCGTAGGCATCAGGCGGCTGTTGGAAATCACCGCCGTTACTTCTTTCAAACCATCTCCCAGGTCGCGTTCGCGAAGGCTGTCAACCGAAAGTTTGGGCGTATGATAACCGTGGTACAATGTGAACGACATGTTGCGGTGTGCATCGCTTTGCAGCAGGAAACCCGGGTGGGCACGGCCAAAATTTTTCTTGAAACCGCCGATCTCGATCTTGCCGTATTGTGGGTGATTGAATTCGTGCCAGGGAATAAAAGCATCCTGGAACAACAGCCAGCGATCAAACTCGTAGTTGCTGTTGTCCAGCGGGTCGCGGGTGCCGTCTTTGTTGAAGAACAGGTAAGGCGTCCACAACTCGTTGGAAAAAGTAAAAATGCCGCGACCTCCATTCAGCCAGTCCAATTCCCCGCCATAAGCAGAATAAAGGTCTTTGTACACCACTAAATACTTATAACCTGAAATGAGCTGTTCGCCCTTTCGTCCCAGCGCATCGTACACCTGTAAATCTGCAGCATTGTAAGTTGTCACATCATTTTCGGCGCCGGGTCCGCGAAGGATCATGCCGCCTGCATTGTGATAGCTTTGCGCTGCCGCAATGTTGGGATGCTTCAGCACAAAGTCGGCCACCGCCCTTGTTTCGGGCAGCGAAAAAGGATATTTGTAAGCGCCGTTCTGAATGTAGTTCGGCTGCCAGTTCCAGCCCCAGTCGCGGTTGGGATCGTATTCAAACGTGTAACCATCCTCGTTAACCAGCCCGTCGCCATCGTTATCAATACCTTCCAGTCCCAGTAATTCATAGTCGCCTTTTTCATCCGGGCCAACCTGTATCATGCGGTTGGGATTAGCCGGATCAACGCGGTAACGGCCGTTTGGATTTTTGCGGCGCATCAGCAGGATCTCGTTGTCTTTATCGAGGTCGTCGTAGCCATCTTCATCTACCAGGCCATCGCGATCGTTGTCGATAGGGATCAAACCTGAACGCGGACTGCTGCCGGTGTTGGGTTTGTGAAAATAGCTGTCCCGCCCATCAGGGTTGATGGTGGGAACAATGTAAAACACTTTATCACTAAGCAGCTCCTGTATGGCTTTGTTGTCCTTGAAGGACTCGGTGAGATACCAGGCTGTGTACAGCGAAAATTCGGCGCCCTGCACTTCGTTGGAGTGAATGTTGCCATCGATGTACATACCCGGCTTTTTGTCCGGGGACCCTTTTTTGTGATCGGTGACGGTGAGGCACCAGATATCACGGCCTTCAAAGGATTTGCCGATAGACTCCAGCCGGGCTAAATCCGGAAAAGCTGCGGCGATCTTTTTACAGATAGCGCTGATGCCGGCATGATCGTAATACTGGCTCCAGGTTATTTGCACTTTGGGATTGTGCGGCGAACCGGCTGCCCTGAAAACCTGTTCGTTCGTTTGTGCCTGCACGTTAGCAAGGGCCAACAGCAGGAGGGAAGAAAGGAGAAATTTTATAGAACGTTTCATATTCAATCAATGGTTGTGTAAGTGGATCAGAGGTTGATGTCGATGGTTTTGCTCCCGGCGGCCGGGCTACCCGCTTCGATGGTGAGCCTGCCGCTGCCTTTGATAAGCCAGGAAAGCTGCTGATGGCCTTGTCCTTCCAGTGAATTCAACACCTGGAACTTGCGGCCGCTCAACACAGATTGAGCCCCTGTGGTGTTCACTTTAACAGCTATGCGTTTTACCCAGTAGGTGCGTTCACCCAGTTTGGAAGGCGCTGCCAGGGCACCACGGTTCACCAGGTCAAGCGTAACCCTTGTGAGGCCGCCACCTGTTTTTTCTGTCCGCACATTGATCACATCCAGCTCGGGTTGCATACCGGCTAATTGTACCAGGAAGGAAGTGTGTTTTTTCACCAGGTCCGGCACAAGGTTATAGGGCGGGTTGCTGAGCACAAATGGATCGAGTCCACCCACTTCTACTTTTTGCCCAGGAAAGTCGGGGTGCTGCACTTCATTCCAGGGTGTAAATGTGTTGCTGATGCCCTGCTGCGATGCCCAGCGCAGGTAGTTCGCCGCCGGGTCGTCTGCTGTAAATGCTTTTTCTTTTTTGGTGCTATCGGGTTTGGCTTTGGGTATCCACCATCCCGGTGTGCTAAAGCTGTAGCGACCGTAGTGGTAATAGGCCCAGGAAAGAAAATCGCCACCGGCTGGTGTTGTTCGCGGCGCATCTTTTAATCCCACTACTTTGTTGTACAGGTCCGATACGGCGCTGTCCACTCGCACATCTTGCTGGAGCCAGCTTCCGATGAGTGGTTGGTTGGCAGTTTGTGCGTTGAACGCATAGGGTGTGCTTAGGTTATTGTTAGGGCCAAAGCTTACCACGGCATATACATTAAAACGTTCGAACAAGGTGTCCAGCAAGGCTCTTGTTTCCGGTTCCGAAACCGGATGCTCGCCGGCACCGGCGGTAAATGCCGGTACTCTGTACGTAAGGTTTTTGTTGAACCAGATACCGCCTTCGCCGTCTTCATTAAAAGCGCCATCCTTGTCGTTGTCGATGCCTTCAGTATAAAGAAGGTGTGTGCCCTTTTCGCCTTTGGCCGCATCAGCTTTTATCATCGAGCGGTTGTCATCAGGATTGACACGATGCGTACCCACCGGCGATTCCACCCGCATCCAGGTTATTTTTCCGTTGCGGTCCAAATCATCAAAACCGTCTTCATCCCGCCTGCCGTCACGGTCATCATCCGTAGGCGTAGCATTGCCCTGGCGTTCGTAGCGCAGGGCGGAAAAATATTGCGCTGCTGCATCAGGACTTAGGTTAGGATACACGTAAAACGTAGTGCGGCCAAGCAGGGTTTTGATGCTGTCGGTGTTGCTGCCCTGCAGCAGGGTTTCGGCAAAGCCAAGAGCCAGTTCCGTACCCAGCAGGTGCGAGCCTTCCACGCCACCGGCCACCACCACGGCGGGTTTGGTTTCGGTGCGACCCATGCCAATGGTGATCTGCCAGATGTCTTTGCCACCGCTGGTTTTTACCAGCGATTTCACCCTGGCGAAATTGGGATAGGTCTTGGCCAGCGCCTGGATGCGGGCCGCCTGTTGCGAGAGGTTGCTGTAACCTTCCTGGGCGTGGACCAGAATAGCGAAAAGAGAACATGAAAAAAAGAGCGCAAATCGTTTGCAGTACATGCAGAATGGTTTAAGCTTGAAAGATAGAGAAAGTTGGATAGCGGAGATTGGATAGTCGATATTGGATAGTGGATATTTTGTAACGATAATTATTGTGCAATGAAAACGAAATGGGTGATGCTGTTTCGTTGATAAAATGGACTCTTTTAGATTGTGATTGTACAAGCAGGCTGCGAAAAGAAAGCTTTATATTAGTGAACACCATTTGCCACACGTTGTTTATGAACACAGCTTCCATTAACCATGTCATCAACCGCCTTGACGCCATTATGCAGGATTGCCTAAGGGAAAAGATCAAGGCCGGCTATTTCACGGCGCTTTACCACAAAGTAACCTGCAAGGTAAAAGAAGCCCTGCTCAAGGGCGAGTTTGAAAACGCGGAACGAATGGAAAAGCTGGACACCATTTTTGCCGGTCGGTACATTGACGCCTGGGAAGGCTGGCGGGCCGGCAAGCCTATTTCGCAATCCTGGGCGGTGGCCTTTGGTGAAAGCAAAAAGTCGCTCACCCTTGTGCTACAACACATGATGCTGGGTGTGAATGCCCACATCAATCTTGACCTGGGCATCGCAGCCGCGGAAACCTGCAGGGGTGGCGACATTCACGCCATGCGCCGCGATTTTGTGCGCATCAATGCCATCCTGAATGCAGTGTTGCTGGATGTGTTAAAAGACCTGCAACGGGTGTCGCCGCTTTCTTCTTTGTTGGGATTGCACTCCCGCAACCAGCAGTCGATGCTCATCAACTTTACCATTGAAGTGGCCCGTGATGGCGCCTGGTGTTTTGCCGAAGACCTCTGGCACCTGCCCGAAGAGGAATGGCCGGCAGCCATCGTGGAAAGGGACAAAGAGATTTTTGGGCTGGGACAAAACATGGCCGAAGCGAAAGGATTGTTGAAACTAACGGCAATCGCCATCCGTATTTTTGAATGGAACAATGCGGCGAAAGTGATCAATACGCTACGGCAAGGCAGCAAGGTGAAGTTTCATGAAGTGACAACCGTTGCTTCCACGCCTGCTGACTAAGGTTTACTATTGAATATCCTGTAATAGCTGCCATCACTCTACCGGTTTGCTGTTGGCCATTTTTTCGGGTGCGCCAATGGTTTTCAAAATACCGGTGAACGCTGTTTTCCAAACAAGATTCATAAAACCGCTGTTGGGATCGCGGTCGAAAGAGGCTTCTTTTGTTTGTACTGCTTCGCCTCCTTTTGCCGGGTTGCTGTTGCGGATCACCAGAGCATTGGCCAGGAACGAAAGCAGGTTTTTGTCGTTCATGCCTTTGCCCTCCTTGTTCTTTTCCAGCATCGACAGTTTCAGGTCTTTGTATTGAAGCGCAACCGTTCCCTTAGCGCCCCATTCATGTCCCTGCATGGAAACATTCAGCTTCTCCACCACGCCTTCGTCTATGTTGAGCATGCCGAGTGGCCGTGTGATGGGGTTTAGCACTTTCCCGTTAAAACGGCCGGTCGACAGCGTGGCGGCAAACACGCCTTTTTCGGCTTCCGGCATGTTGAAGCGGAACGAAGCTTTCAGTGGAATAGATCCGATCAGCATCGCTGTGCCGTTCACCGTTACGGGACTGCCTTTGCGGTTGTTGTGCAGGCGGGAAACAGTCATGGCTGTATTGCGGAGGCGCACTGTTCCGCTCTGGCCCGAAATGGGATTAAACTCTTCGTAAGAGATATCAAGGTTGGCAAGTTTAAGTTCCCTAACGGAAAGAGGTGTACGTAATTTAGCCAGCAGTTGGTTGGGAAAGTTGCCCATTTTGTTTTTCGGTGGCAGGGAACGATCGAAATATACCGCGAGGCTGCCGCCTTTTGTTTGCACGGTTCCAGCTTCAAGGGCATCACCGTTCAGGGCTGTCCACCAGTCAATGCCCTTAATGGTAACCGATGGCAGCGAAAGCGAATACAATTCGGTGGCGTTGCTTTGCTTTTTCATAAAAGCTTGCTTGCTGAGCGGTGAGCCCAGTTGCAGGTTCTTCAAGACAACCTGCTTTGCTGTTGCGTTGATGAAGGCATCCTTTATGCTGAAACGGTACAAGCCTTGGTTCAACGTAGTGGTGTAGTCGTGAAATTCCATCGTGGCGTTTTTAGCAAACAGGAAGCGATCAGTATCCTTTCGGGTGCTGCTGTCGAGCAGGATGTCTTTCAGCAATACCTGTACGCTTTGAAAGGTTTGCGAACTGCCTTTTTGCTTGTCGTTGATATGTACAATCCCGTTGGCTATCTCCAGTCGGTTGATGGCCAGCTTTTTCATTTCCTTTAAAAACGCTTCTGAAAAATCACCGCCTTTTTTAGGCGGTTTACGCTGCCGTTCGATGCGGATCACCGGCTTTACCAACTTTACAAGTTTGTAGTCCATTGTTTTGCTGCTGATGGCATCATCCAGGTTAATGCCGTCGATGGTCAGGCCTTCAAACGAAACGGTAAAAATGTTGGCAGGCAGTTCACCGGCGGCAAGCAGTTTCGCCACTACTTTTTCGTTGGGACGAAGTGCCACCTCTTTTAGCGAAACCTGCGAGGCCAGGACATCCATTTCCATGTCGCCAACAGAGAGGGTGTACAGGCCACGGGTGCTTTTGCTGACAACATCCTGCAACTTTTGAATAAAAAGCGGACGCAGGTCAAGCGGCGAAACTTTTTTTCCGCCAAGCGAATCGGGTTTGTCTTTTCCGGTATCAGCAGCAGTTCCTTTTTCGGCACCAATAACCGGTTGCTCGGCAGCATCCTTGCCGGTGCGCAGGTAGATTTGCAAGGCCAGGTAACCGGCAATGACAAGCAGCAACGGCACCATCACTATCCATAAAACCTTTTTTCCCATAACCCCATCCGTTCAAAAGCCAAGCCACAGCCGATGGTTACCCAAATGAACTCCGTTTGTTTGGTTGCGCAGCGAATCTTTTCCAAACCATTGCACAAAAAAGGCCGCCCAAACGGACGGCCTTTTTTAGCAAACGAAACAGCGGTTAGAAAGCGCGGCTAACATTTTCATACCCAAACAGGTCTTCCACACTCAGTTTTTTCACATCGCCGTATTTCTTCAGGTCATCTACATTGATCCTTTTTTCCGATGCAATCACCGTGTAGGTAAAAGGCTGGTTGCCGAATTGCTGCTGGTGGTAAGCGGCAATGTCGTCCAGGGTCAGGCCGTTCAGCTCTTTGTACACGGTTTTGCGCATATCTTCCGAAAGGCCTTTTTTACGGGCATTCAGGTAGTTAAAGATGATACCATCTTTCGTGATGCGCTGTGTTTCGATGTCTTTTTTCTGGCTCTTGATGGCGTTCACAAAGTTCTGCTCCGTCTTTGGCAGGTCTTTCAGCAGTTCGTTCATGCTGCTGATGGCTTCGTTCATTTTATCGGCCTGGCTGCCTACATAGCCTACAAAGGTGTAATCATCTTCTTTTTTTGAAGGCGTTTGCACAAAGGCGTAAGTAGAATACGCCAGGGCTTTGGATTCACGAATGGTTTGAAAAACCACCGATCCCATGCCGCCGCCAAAATAGCTGTTGTAGATACCGATTTTGGCGGTGTTCTTCGCATCGTATTGTCCCAGGTCACGAACCCAATAGATCTCGGATTGTACCGCATCGTAATCGTTGAACAGCACCTGGCTGGCGCCTTGCTTCAGGGGCTTGAACTGGATGGCCTTCGGTGTTTCCTGCCAGGTTTTAGGCAGCGTGTGCAGTTGGGTGATGTCGGCACTCAGTTTTGACAGCGGCGCAGGTCCATAATACAACACTTCGTGTTTGTAGTTGGGCAGGGAGTGCAACAGGGCTACCAGGTCTTCGGCTTTCAGCGACTTGATCTCTTCGTTGGTCAGCACGTAATTGTAAGGATTGTTCTGGCCGTAGATCGCGTAGTTCTGAATGGCCGCTGCAATGGCGCCTTTGTTGGTTTTGTTGTTGGCCCGGCTTTTCAGCATGCGGTCTTTCAGCGCTTCCAGGGCCGCTGCATCGGGTTTGCAATTGCGCAGCAGGTCTTCAAAAAGCGTCACCGCTTTGCTGAAGTTTTCCTGCAGGCCGCTGATGGTAACCGTTGTTTCTTCGTTACCGGCATTGGCCGAGAATGAAGCCGCCAGGTTATAGAACTGCTTCGTGATCTCTTCGGAACTTAGCTTATCGGTACCCAGGAACTGCAGGTATTGCAGGGCAATGGGCAGCATGCGGTTGTTGAAGTTGCCCTGCTCAAAATAATAGCTCAGGCGGAAGATGCTGTTGTCCTTGTTGGGAACATACATCACATCGGCAATGCCTGTTTTGGCTTTTTGAATGTCCTTGTTGTAATCCACCCAAACCGGTGCAATATCCGGCAGCGGTGTGGTGGTAATGGCTTTTACAAAATCCGATTGCTTGCCGGCGTTCGTCTCTACCGGTGTAATGGAAGGCTTCTCCACTTTAGCGATGTTCTTGTCTTCGCCTTTGCGCTTATACACCACGGCATAATTGGTAGGGGTGAAAAAGCGGTTGGCAAAGTCAACGATTTCTTTTTTTGTGATCTTTTCAATGTCGTCGAGGAAGGCCACGTTCTTATCCCAGTCCTTGCCCTGGTTTTTGATGAATTCATCCATGATGCTGTTCACACGGGAGGTGTTGCTCTCCATGGCGGTCATTTCGCTCAGCTTGTAGTTGGCTACAATGGCTTTGATGAGCGATTCGTCGAATTCACCTTTTTTCAGCTTTTCGATCTGCTCCAGCAAAATGTCTTTTACCTGCTCCAGCGTTTGGCCTTGCTTTGGATTGGCCAGCAACTGGAACACGCCATAGTCTTTGTACTGGCGAATACCGGCACCGGCGCCCAGTACTTTTTGCTGCTTGTTCAGGTTGAGGTCAAGCAGGCCAGCCTTTCCGTTGGAAAGAATGGAGGAAACCACCGAGGCCAGGTCAGCGTCTTTTGAGGCCGCCGGTCCTGTGCGGTAAACAATACGCATGGTTTCAGCCGAAGGGCCGTAAATCTCTTTTACAATCGGACCCGCCAACGGTGCTTCAATGGGTCCTTTGTATTCTTCTACCGGCTTTGGCTTCATGTAAGCAAAAGCAGCATCGATCTTTTTGATTACTTCATCCGGCTTAAAATCACCTGCCATAACAATCGCCATGTTGTTGGGTACATAGTATTGGTGGTAATAGTTGCGGATGGCTTTCAGCGAAGGATTTTTCAGGTGCTCGATGGTACCGATAGTGGTTTGCTGTCCGTAGTTGTGCGTAGGGAACAGCAGGGTATGCATAGCTTCCTGCACCTTCCAGCCGTCGTTGTCCAGCGAACGGTTCTTTTCTTCGTAAACCGCTTCCAGCTCCGTATGGAAAATGCGGAGGATGGGATTGCGGAAGCGTTCGGACTGCACCGCTAAAAATTTATCCAGGGCATTGGCAGGGATGTTCTCGTGGTACACGGTTTCTTCTACCCAGGTATGGGCGTTGGTGCCTTGCGATCCGATGGAGGCCATCAGTTTATCATATTCATTGGCAATGGCAAATTTGGCGGCCTCGCCGGAAACGCGGTCGATCTCCTTGTAAATTTCTTTGCGCTTGGCTTCATCTGTTGTGGAGTTGTACTGCTCATACAGTTCATCGATCTTGTCCAACAGCGGCTTTTCTTTTGCCCAGTCGAGCGAACCAAATTTATCGGTGCCCTTGAACAACATGTGCTCCAGGTAGTGCGCCAGGCCGGTGTGGTCTTTGGGGTCGGTGTTGCTGCCGGCCCGTACGGGAATGCGCACCGCAATGCGGGGTTCTTTGTCGTTGGGCGAAAGGGCAACAGTCAGCCCGTTCTTCAAGGTGTAAAAGCGGGTGGCCATCGGGTCGTTGGTAACATACTTGTAGGTGTAACCGCCGCTGGTGGCTGTTTTCCACTCATACTTTTTTTGTGCCTGTACCGCAACGGCCAGGAGCAAAAAGAAAAGAAGATGCGTAAACTTCATATGTGTTTTTTGTTTTAAAAATGACAGTAACCCATTCGGGGCCGTTTCGGTTTCGTGAAGGTTTGGGAGAATGGTGCGTAAATTAAGGTGTTCGGCCCTTTGGGAGGCTACCGTTTATCATAAAATTTTAGCAACGGGCTGCTGGAACGGTTATTTCACTGTTGGGGTGAAGAAAAACGGTACAACGTATGAAGAAACGAGGTTGGAATCTGGTGGCCGGCGCTGTCTTGTTAGGCGGAGCGGTGGTGTTGGCCGATGCCTGGTGGGGTGAGCGGTATTTTTTTGAAACAAAACGTTACCGGATTGGCAACAGTGGGGGAGATAAACGGGTACGCATTCTCCTGTTTACAGACATCCATTTTAAAAAGTATTACAAGCGCTACCACCAGAAGCTGGCGCAAAAAATAAAGGCCCTGCGTCCCGACCTTATTCTTACCACCGGCGACCTGATTGACGAATATGGCCTGCCGTCGCCGGCCAACCGTTTCCTGCACCACTTGCAGGGGCTTGCTCCCCTATTTGCCATTCCGGGTAACCACGACAACAAAAACGGCGTAAGCCGGCAAACGCTGCGCAATCTGGTGGAGCGCAATGGCGGCCAACTGCTGGTAAACGAAACCGTACAACTCAGGGTACGCGATGTTCCGTTTACCATCACCGGCCTGGAAGACTTTATCGAAGCCGATGGCAACCTTGCCGAAGCCGTACGGGAAGTTGGCAGGGAAGAAAATCACCTGCTGCTGGTGCACAGTCCCCTGCAGGGTGAAGAGGCGGTAAAGGCGCTGGCAGCTATCAATGCCGAACGGGCCGAAAGCGGCAAGATCTCCCTGCGGTACATCTTTGCAGGGCATACCCATGGCGGACAGGTTCGCCTGCCATTTTATGTGCCCTTCCTGCCCAAAAAAGCCGGTGGTTATGTCAGCGGATGGTATAACAACAAAGCGCCTTTTCTTTATGTGTCCAAAGGGTTTGGTACATCGGCCGTGCCTTTTCGCTTTGGCGCCAGGGCTGAGCTGACGGTGTTTGATTATTGGACTTAGGCGAGAAGGAGGTGTAGGTTGAGGTTTAGGTTAAGACGTTCGGTCATCGATGCGCATATAAAGAAGCGTTTGGCATTCGTAGGGACACGCCGCGGCGTGTCCGCAAACAAGCGTCCCGTAATTGCCAATAAAGGTGGAAGAGGTAATTGCAATCGTATAGGTCGTGCAGAGATAATCACTACAGCTATTTTACTCCGAAGGAGTACCGTGTTTATAGAAAATACGTTAGAATAAGAAACAGGCTCCGAAGGAGCCACGTGTTACTGTATCCGTTGCTTTTTTCCCATTGATTTGCTGCTTCAAAAATTCCGTTTCCTCTGAATGCATTTTTTGCAAAATGACAGGTTGGTATAATACCCAAATAAAAAAGCCGTTCCTGTTGAAAGAAACGGCTGAAAATTATTTTGCTTGTTGCTTATGATTCTGCATCCCAGGGCAGGTAGGCATCGTATTCAATGGTGCCTTTTACCAGCTTGGCCTCTACATATTCGTAAGAAGAAGGGCGGTTGCGGAATTTTCCTTTTTCGATGATCTCCGAAAAACGAAAGATGGTATCGTCATCGGGTAAGGGAAAGGCCATGTGACCGAGCGAAGTTTTCACCCTTAGCATCAGCCGCGAACTTTCGTTGAAAATAATGGTGACATAGTTATCAAAGGTAAAGCGCAGACCATCCTGCCTTTTAAAAACGGTACCGAATTGGGGACATTGGATTATTTCGACGTGCATGGTGCGAAATTAGATTGCAGTGCATTGGAAATCAATTGCATTACTACTGAACTTTTTTGCAACAGATACGATGTCCGGGCCGCGGGAAACTACGCGGAAATACCGGCCCCGGGCCGCGCAAAACCCCACGCCGGTTTGCGTAGAGACAGTCTGCCGGCTTCCTAAAAGAAAGAGCCTTGCAGCGGTGTCATTTCTTTTTAGGGAATTGTCTCATTTCCTGGCCGTACTTTGCAACCATCGTTTTGCATGAAAGAACACTCGCCCTTACGAACGGTTACGGTTACCCGCTATGTAACGCCCCTGCGGGAAGGCGGTTCGCTGCCTGCCATTGTGGAGGCGGACGACGATTTTTTGTATGTGCTCAAATTCCGTGGTGCCGGCCAGGGCATCAAAGCCCTTGTGGCCGAACTGCTGGGAGGGGAAATTGCCCGAACGCTGGGCTTTAAAATACCGGAGATTGTTTTTTCGGAAGTAGACCCAGCCTTTGGTCGCACAGAGCCAGACGAAGAGATACAGGACCTCCTAAAGGCCAGTGCCGGCTTGAATCTTTCCCTGCACTACCTCTCCGGCTCCATTACGTTCGACCCCGTGGTAACAAAGGTCGATCCTTTGCTGGCCTCGCAACTCGTATGGCTGGACAGCTTTCTTACCAATGTAGACCGCACGGCACGCAATACCAACCTGCTCATGTGGCACAAAGAACTTTGGCTGATCGATCACGGCGCCTCGCTTTATTTTCACCACAACTGGGACAACTGGAAAGAAAGTTCGGAGCGGCCGTTTGTACAAATAAAAGACCATGTGCTGCTACCGTGGGCCAGCGAACTGGAAGCGGTGGACGCAGCCTTTCGGCAACAGCTTACGCCGGAAAAGCTGCACGCCATTGTTGCGCTGATTCCTGATGACTGGATCCAGCATGGCAATTACCCCCGTCCTGCCGAAGTGCGCCCTGTTTACGAAGAGTTCCTGCGCAACCGCCTTTCTCATTCTTCCACTTTTTTAAACGAAGCGCTCCATGCCAGGCAAGCATTTATTTGAATACAGCGTTGTGCGGGTGGTGCCACGGGTAGAGCGGGAAGAATTTGTGAACGTGGGCATTGTTCTTTATAGCAAGCAGCAGCGTTACCTGCAAACCCGTTTCCGGTTGCCAAAAGAAAAGTTGCTGGTGCTTTGCCCCTCACTTGATCTTGAAGAAGTGCAGGACTATCTTACCGCTTTCGAAAAAATTAGCCGCGGCAGCAAGGACGGTGGCCCGATTGCGCGGCTCGATCTTCCTTCGCGTTTTCGTTGGCTTACTGCCACCCGCAGCACGGTAGTGCAATCCTCGAAGATCCATCCCGGTTTTTGCGATGACCTGGACAAAGCGCTGGAGAAGTTGTTTGTGCAGTTGGTAGGTTGAATAGCGAGTGGTGAATAGTGAGTAGCGAGTAGCGAGTAGCCTCTATGTGCGTCTTTTCTTATAAAAAAATACAACCAGCATAAATAGATAGCTTGCAAAGCGTAACGCTTCTCGGACAGCATGGCTACTCGCTATTCCCTACTCGCTACTTGCTTCTCTGTTAAAGAAATCTTCATTAACAATTGCTAACTAAACATGGGCAATGTTTTGCCATCCGATTACAAGAACGCACAAAACCACGTTCCCTTTGTTTTATGAAAAAAGCTTTATTCTTATCCTCACTCTTCTTTTTGTCTGTGGCCGCAATGGCGCAGTCGGCGGTGTCTTTTGGTGTTCGCGGTGGTGTTACCAATTCTTCTGTCAAGGGCGATGCGGCTGAAAACCTGCAAAGCCTGATCAAATACACCGGTGGCGTTTTGTCAACCGAAAATAAAACCGGTTTTTATGCCGGTGGCTTTGTTAACATTCCCGTGTCAGAACAGTTCTCTATCGAACCCGGAATTACGTATGCGCAGAAGGGTTATAGCGTTCGCGGACAGTTTGGAATTGACGGTGCCGACCTTGTTGGTGCTAAATCAGAACTCACCCTTGGCTATATTGAAGTACCCGTGCTGGCAAAAGTAAACCTGAGTGGCCTGCAGTTGTTTGCCGGTCCGCAGGTAGGGTTTCTTTCCAATGCAGGGCTGCACACCCGGGCCGGTGCGCTGGGCTTTAATTTCATCAACGACAAGCGTGATGTAAAAGACCAGTTCAACGACATGGATGTTTCGCTGACAGGTGGTGTGGGCTACCAGTTTACCAATGGTTTGCGCCTGCAGGCTTCGTACGACCACGGCCTGTCGAGGATAAACTCGGGTCAAAGCATGGAAGCTTACAACCGTGCGTTTAAAGTGGGTATCGGCTTCCAGTTTTAAACAAATAATTGAAAGATGTATAGCGGTTATGCAGGCCTTCTGCATAACCGTTTTTTTATCCAAATTTTCTTGCTATAGATAAGCAGCCCGGGCCATGATATTCTGATTTCTTAAATAGTTACCAGCGGTTGAAATGGGGTATAAAACCGGGCCGCTTCCCCCGGAATGGGTGTAACTTTAGTGTACACTAAATCAATGGTTATGAACCAGCATGTCATCTCCCGGTTCGCCATTTACACCCTCGCCATAGTAATGGCCTATTTTGGCATCCGGCATTTTTTGTATCCTTACGACCTGGTAGTGAAAGTTCCCGAGTTTTTGCCGGGAGGGGTGGTTTGGGTTTATCTTACGGGGGCAGCGTTTATCCTTACAGCCGTTTCGTTTCTGATCAACGTTTGGGTGCGTACAGCGGCTTACCTCTTGGCCATCCTGCTGTTTTCGTTTGTGTTTACCATTCACCTGCCCAACTATCTCGAAACTGCCGACAAAGCCTACCAGACCATGGCGCTAACCAACCTGCTGAAAGACGCAGCCCTGGCAGCCTTTGCCCTTTACATTGCCAGCAATGCTCGGCACCAGCGCATTCTGGAAGAAACCGATGTAAAGGAGGAGAAAAGGGAGCTGCGGATGAATGCCGAACCGGCATAAGCAAGCTTGCGCAAAACAAAAAATCCATTGCTGTTTAACGGCCGGCGGTGCCGGAAGCAGCAATGGATTTTAATTTTTCAACAGGAATAATTCGTTAGGCAACTTTTACTTCAGGCACCAGCGCCACGGTAGCGGGATCTTCCTCCAGCTGTGCACTGATCTTCTGTAAAAGGAATTCGGTTACAAACGGCTTGGCTAAAAAATCATCGGCGCCAAAAAGCAGCGTACGCGATGTGGGGTAATACAGTGCCGACATCAGGATCACTTTTGTTTGCCGGCCATCGGTGGGATGCTTGAGCTTCCAGCAAAGCTGCCGGCCATCATCACCCCCCAGGTTAATATCAATCAGAACAAGGTCGGGTTTAAAATGAGCTGTTACATATTCGGCTTCGGCCATGGATACGGCTGATTCTACTTTGTACCCGTTTTGCTGCAGTTTGCGTTCCAGGAGCATCAACAGGTCAATATCATCATCTACCACCAATATGCGCATTGTAGTGTTTAGCATAGTAAAGAGTTTTTAGGCGTTTACGAAATTTTTTTATTTCGTTTTACAACGGGTACAAATTCTCTGCAGGGTGGATTGGTGATGGTTTTGCAACGGGTGGCGGATTGGGTATAAGGGTAAGTTGATGCCAATTGAATTTTCCCCGAAACGGTCTTTTGCAACAGGGAAAAGATGGCCCGCAACTTCTTTTCAAAGATAGAATGGCGCGGCTGTGCCAGCTAGAGCAGTTTTTCCTTTTTCCTGGCCTTCACGATTTACGCAAAAAGGGGAGCGGCCCGCGTATTTGTACGAAGAATGGTTGCAGAAAATACGCAAATGGCCCGTTGCCGGCCTCCCTTTTCCCCTAAAAATGGCAAGAAAGGCGGTGTGAAAAAATAAATCCGCACCTGTACAATAAATGCGAAATAGCACACCGTGCTGCCTTGTGGCGCCGGTAGCATTTGAGCAAGGCCTGTGTATAACTATTTTGTTTTTTGCTGTTTGTCAGTGTTGCTAATTTAATCCCTCGTTACCCTTTTGTATGCCAAAATACAAATCAGTACAACGGGCCTATCTGTTTTGGGTGCTCAGCATTTTTGGCTTGCTGGGTTTTCACAGGATCTACCTGCGAAAGAAAAAAACGGCCGTTGTGTGGATGCTCACCCTTGGGCTTTTTGGCCTGGGTGCCGTTGCAGATTTTATATTTTTAAAATGGTTAGTTAAACGCTACAACATGATTCAAAAACTGAATGCGCTGCAAAAAGAATTAATGTCCACAGAGCAATGGCGTGAAGAGCTGGCACGCCAGCAGAAATACGAAGAAGCTGCGTACAACCGTGATAAAGAAAAACTGCTGAAACGGGAAATGGCCCGCCTGCGCCTCAAGCTCAAGCTGGGCCGCGAGGTGGAAAGGGAGTGATGTCAACAGGCAATTAGCAATAGGCAACAAGCAATGATAGATGACGGCAGGCGGTCATCTCTTGCCAACTGCAAATTGTACATTGTTTATTGCCTGAATAAAGGCATGGCACAGCAATTGTCGGCTTAGGGGAAACGAGAAGTATGAAAGGAAAATATATTGTTGCAGCAGGTGTATCGGCCGTGGTTGGTTTTGCCCTTTATTATTTTTTGGGTAAACGCAGGGAAAAAACAACAGCCGCCCCGCATAAAGAAAGTGAGCGCCATCATCTTACCAATGCCTTTGCCAAAGCAAAACAGGTAGCCACCGGCCGAATGTAAAAACTGTATTTTTTACTGCGGAAAATAATCCCAAAGGCCAAGCGTGCCGCCGGCAGGGATCGGCGCTTCCATGGGTACAGGGTTGGAAAAGATCCAGGCATAGCGGCCTTTTGTGTCATCGCCAAAAGCCTTTTCTTCAAGCGTGCTGGCGGCTATGGCTGGCGCCGAAAGGGAGAGGGTTTCTACCGGTACAATGTCCTCCAGTGTTACGCTGCCAATGATGGCGCCAAAGGGCAGGGCTGAAAAATCGGGAATGTGTGGAGAGAGTAGGGGCCGGCTGCAAAGAATACGGCCTTTTTTGCCTTTGCTGGCATGGATCAGCAGGGGACCACGGTAAGCTGTTTGCCACGAACGGGTTTCGATGGTTTTTACACCCATCACTACCAGCGACGCCCAGGGCT
This sequence comes from Flavisolibacter longurius, assembly GCA_013327885.1. Classification (GTDB taxonomy): domain Bacteria; phylum Bacteroidota; class Bacteroidia; order Chitinophagales; family Chitinophagaceae; genus Flavisolibacter. The sequence continues at coordinate 142,823 of JABUMY010000001.1, forward strand.
GGAGCAGGGAAATTGTTTTCATGCAAATGACAATATAGAATCGTTGGTGAAAAGCGCAGGCAGTGATCTGTAGTTGAGTTTTTGCTGTTGTGCTATTGCTTCATCATTTGGGTAAAAACCAGCAACAACAAAGCCTTTTTATAACCTCGCCTTTGTAAAAGAAGGGTAAGCAGCATTCTCGCAACACACATAAAAACCTCTCTTCACATCGCTGCTTACCCCGAAGAATCGTATCAGTCGTTTATCTCCTTGCAAAACCATGCCAGTAGACATTTCGGGTATTTGTTGTTTGGTGTAAAACCTGTTTTTCGTGGGAAGATGTTCTTGGCACTTTTTTGTCGCACATTTTCTTTCACCTATCAATTTGTTATGGAAAAGAAGCAACAAAACCAGGACAGCCAATTCACGGAAAAACAAACAATGGAAACCGGCAATGCCCGGCCGGGGCAACAACTGCCCACAGCAGATCCCAACGATGCTGCGCAACCGCAGGGAGATGTGCACAAAAGCGAACGCCACAGCGAATCAAGTTTTCCACAGGAGGAAGGAGAAACCCTGGGTACACCCTGAAACTATTAATAGGTAAGCGTGGAATAGCCCGTCATTCTCCTATCAGGCCATTGCGCAAAGCTGTCAATACAAGGTAAGGGTATTGTATTTGCAAAATTGGCAGAACGGGTGGTTCTTTCCTCCCGCTAAACATATGAAACCGCAGATCGTAACCCGCATTGCGCAAGCCGGGCTGGTGGCCAAGGGCTTTGTTTATATTTTATTGGGATTGCTGGCCTTTATGGCGGCCTTTGAACTCGGCGGGCAGAACAGCGATGCTGCTACCAAAACAGGAGCACTCCAGTTCAGCAAAGACCTGCCTGCGGGAGAACTCTTGCTTCCGGCCATTGCCATTGGCCTTTTTTGTTATGCAGCCTGGCGGTTTATCCAGGTCTTTCGTAAGGACGAAAAAAATGATTGGAAGAAAAAGGTTCGGTACCTGTTCAGCGGGCTGGCTTACGTGGCGGTTGCCCTTACTGCCCTGCGGCTGGTTACGGGCGGAGGCGACAGCAGCGGCAACCAAAACCAGGAGATCGCCAGCGAGTTGCTGACAAAGCCCTTTGGGCAGGTGCTGGTAGGATTGGGCGGTTTGCTCTTTGCCATCATTGGCGGCTACCAGATCTATTACGGTCTTTCCGAAAAATACCGCAAGCATGTACAGGGCCTTTCCTTGCATTCCTCGGAGTCTGCCCTCCTTCTCCGTTCGGGCAAAGTAGGGTACATCAGTCGCGGTATCGTGTGGCTGGTGATCGCCTTCCTGTTTTTCCGGGCGGCCGTGCATGCCCGGGCCTCCGAAGCCGGCAGTACGGGTGAGGCGTTTCAGTTCATCGAAGGGTCGCCTTATGGCTCGGTGCTGCTGGGTGTTTTAGGCCTGGGACTGATCGCCTATGGCATCTTCAATTTTGTACGGGCACGGTATGAGCGTTTTCGGTAAGGTGTTTTTAGTTGAGGCTACAGCTAAGGATAAGGTTGAGGTTGAGGTTAAGGTTAAGGTTAAGGTTAAGAAGGATTTAAATATTGTTGGTTTTAATGGGCATGGAGACAAAGTGTGCAGGGATAGAACAGGTCCGTTATGTTGGATAACGGGCATGTGTAGCTGTTTTTCGCATCAGGCAACGCTCCATCTGCCTTCATCGTCCTTGGTGTAGGAAAGGCCGTTGCTCATGTGGTAAATTTCCCTGCCGGTGCGGGGATGGAGCGAAGTGCTTTGCTCATACACCCGGATACCGTTGTTCTCCCTGGTTAGGTAAACCAAAAGCGCATTCATGGTCGGCGGCACATCGTGCAGCCACTGCTCATCACTTTCCCGTACAAATGCCTGGCTCATAAAATGTAATTTGAAAGGTTTTACAACTATTTTTCTTCCCCTTGGTGTCCGGTTATTCCTGTACAAATACCCGTTCGCCGGTTTCCATTGCCTTGTAAATAGCCTGCATGATTTTTACATCCTGCCGGCCTTCTTCGCCACCTACAGACGTTGGCCTGCCTTCCTTGATGCAAAGCGCAAAATCGTCCATTTGCGCGGCTTGTTGATTTACCTCCGGCAGTTCCATTTCGCCTTCGTCTGTTTTTCCTTTAAGCCCCCGGTACGAAAAGGCCGGAGACAGTTCCATCCAACCCCTTTCGGCTTCTACCCGGAGACGGTTTGTTTTTTCGCTGTAGGTAGAGGTGCACTTGGCAACAATGCCACCGGGCATCTCCATCTGCCAGCTGATGGATTCTTCCACCGTGCTGAATTTTTCAGGATGCTGCTTAAAGCCTTCCTGCGCCGTTACCGCTACCGGTTCCAGGCCTGTAGCATAGCGTACCGCCTGCACGCAGTAGATGCCTACGTCCATCAGCGGGCCGCCACCCGCCAGGGCCTTGTCAATCCGCCAGCCCTGTGGAAAGGCAAGGCCATGATCGGCCTCTACCAGTGTAACAGCACCCCTGGTTTTTTGCTGTCCCATTTCCATCGCTGCTTTGTTGTAAGGCTCAAAATGCAGGCGATAGCCAAGCGAAAGCATAACGCCGGCCTCTTTACACGCACCGATCATGCGGTCGCATTCTTCAACGGTGATGGCCATGGGCTTTTCGCAGATAACATGCTTGCCGGCCCCGGCCGCACGAATCACCCATTGGGCATGCAGGGCATTGGGCACCACCACGTAAACAATATCGATGTCGGAATTGTTCCGGATCTCGTCAAAATTTTCGTAGGTGTAACAGGCGTTGTCGGGCAGGTTGTACAGCTTTTGCCAGCGCTCCTTTTTTTCAGGACTCCCGGTCACAATACCTGCCAGGTAGCAGTGTGTTGTTTGCTGCAGGGCAGTGGCCAGTTCGGTTTCGCTGTATTTGCCAAGGCCCAGGAGGGCAATGCCGAGTTTTCCGTCTTTCATGCTGTTTGTTCTTCTTTAAAATGGTGTAAAAAACATGCCACTGCTCAGTCCGTGGGCATTTCTTGTGCGTAAAATGGAATCCTATTTTCTAATAAAAAAGCTAATTTGGAATACGCAAAGGAAGCAACAAAACATAAATCGAACACGTTTGTTCATTAATCGATAAAACAACAGCCTTTGCCTAATAAATAGAACCCCTGATTAAACATTGCGCAGTTTTGTTGTCTAAACAATACCAATAGAAACCAAGTCATGACAGCAAGAATTTATACAACCAATACAGAGATAGAAAGGGCACGATCGCTTTGGGAAAAAGGCGTGCTGCTGGCCGAGCGTCGTGATGGCTTTCATACCCTGAAGCTTTACCAGTTATACGACATTTATATTGAAGTGGTTTGGCACACGCATTTTAACGTGGCCCTGAAGGTGACAACCTTTACCGACACCGACCGGCTGGACCCCTACCTTGAAACTATTTCCCTGGAGAACATTTACGACGCTTAAAGCAAGTAAAAAAAAGCAATCGGGCAGGTTGCTTTTTTTGTACCCGCAGCAAGTACTTGAACCAAGATGATTGCCTGCCTTGAAACGCTATTCACTTGCTAATTTCGTGGCCATGAAAACCTGGGCCGATCAACTCTACCAGTTTTATACTTCTTTGCAACCTTCACAAACGCTGCCTAATGGTGTTCAGTGGTTGTACCCACAGCAGAACGAGGAAGTATTGGCTGTACTCCGGCGCTTTCTTCAAAAATATTTTAACGATACCGGCAAGCGGCAACTCTTTCTTGGGATTAACCCAGGCCGGTTTGGCGCCGGTGTTACGGGAGTCAATTTTACCGCGGCCAAACAACTGACGGAGAACTGCGGGATAACGCACTCTTTCAAGCAAGGCTCCGAGATCTCTGCTGAATTTATCTATGCCATGATTGAAGCCTTTGGCGGACCAGAAGCGTTTTATAAAAATTATTTTATCGGATCTGTTTGTCCGCTTGGTTTTGTAAAGGGCGGTAAAAACATCAACTATTACGACGATAAAGAACTGCAGCAGGCCGTAGAGCCCTTCATCATTCAAAGCATCGAAGCGCAACTGCGCCTGCCTGTTGACCGCCATCGCTGTCTCTGCATCGGCGGTGAAAAAAACTTCCGCTACTTGTCTGGTCTTAATCAGCGGTTTGGTTGGTTTAAGGAAATCGTTCCATTACCGCACCCGCGGTTTATCATGCAATACCGTCGTAAAGAAATCGAACCGTTCATCCAACTCTATTTGGACGCATTAGAAAAGAAATAATACATTTGCCCTTCTACAATTGACCGCATATGCTCATCTAGTCTGCCCGTCACGGCCATTTATGTTCCAAGGCAAACCGCCTCTTTTTTTTATTTCCTCTTTTTAAAATTCGTTTCAAATGTCGCAGGCAGTAGTGCAGCGGAAAGTTGCAAAGACGTTTCAATTATTTATTCATGCCGTAAAAGGCGAACAGCAGGATTATACCACCGTTAGCTTGCGCAAAGCCATTTTTCTGCTGGCTATTCCCATGATCATTGAAATGGGAATGGAAAGCGTATTTGCGCTGGTCGATCTTTTTTTTGTAGGCAAGCTGGGCAAGCATGCTGTGTCTACAGTAGGCCTGACCGAATCGGTCTTAACCCTTATCTATTCCATTGCCATTGGTGTGAGCATGGCAGCGACGGCAACCGTGGCGCGGCGCATCGGCGAAAAAAATGAAAAGGGCGCCGCCGCGGCGGCCATGCAGTGCATCTGGCTGGGCATCGCCATTATTCTTCTTTTTGGCACGGCCGGCGTGGTGTACGCCAGTGATATTTTGCGCCTGATGGGCGCAGAACCCGCTACGGTAGAAATGGGCTTGCCTTATACCCGTATTATGATGGGAAGCAGCGTGGTGATCATGCTTCTTTTTTTGATCAATGGCATTTTTCGCGGTGCCGGTGATGCCTCCATTGCCATGCGCAGCCTGGTGCTGGCCAATGTGCTCAACATTGTTCTTTGTCCTTTGCTCATCAACGGCTGGGGACCGGTTCCGGCATTTGGCCTGACCGGTGCTGCCCTGGCCACTACCATTGGCCGCAGTGCCGGTGTGGTGTACCAGCTTTATCACCTGTTCAACGGGAAAAGCATCGTAAAGCTGACAGCGGCTTCCTTAAAAGCGGAATGGGACCTGATAAGATCGTTGGTAAAAATTGCCTGGCCGGCTACGTTGCAGTTTATCATTGCTTCCTGCAGTTGGATCTTCCTGGCACAACTGGTGGCCGAAACCGGCCACAGCGCTGCGTCGGCAGGTTATCAAACTGCGCTGCGCATTATTATGTTCTTCTTACTACCGGCATGGGGCATCAGCAATGCGGCTACCACACTGGTAGGGCAAAGCCTGGGTGCCAACGACAGCCTGCGGGCTGAGAAGGCCGTACTGCAGACAGCCCGGTACAATGCCGCGTTTATGGGTGCGGTATCGGTTCTTTTCCTGGGCTTCCCGGGATGGGTAGTAGGCTTTTTTACGGAGATAACTGAGGTGCATGCCTATGCCGTTTCGGCCCTGCGCATTATTGCCTGCGGTTATATTTTTTACGGGGTGGGCATGGTGCTGATCAATGCGTTTAACGGCGCCGGCGATACCCGCACACCTACCATCATCAACGTGTTTGGCTTCTGGACCTTTCAGATTCCGTTGGCTTACCTGCTTGCCCACTATTTTGAATGGGGACCAACCGGGGTGTTTATTGCCATTCCCATTGCCGAAACCGCCATCACCATTGCGGCCTTCATCCTATTTAAAAAAGGAAGGTGGAAGACGGTGAAGGTGTGAGGACGTGAAACGTGAGAAGTAAGACGGCAGACGTGAGAGGAGAGACGAGAGAAGTGGTACTGTAACTCTTAATGATTTCATTCTTTCATTTGATGCTTGCATTGGCTGTTCAACTTGTAAACTTGTGAACCTGTGAACTTGTGAACTTCCCCGTCTTTCGTCTGATTGTTTTAGAATAGGGAGTAAATTCGGCTTTCAATTTCTTTCTTCAAGCGCAGTGCATTATGAACAATTCCACCATCGATAATAATCTTCTCAAGCAGGTTTTTTTTATTGCACTCATCCTGTTTTTGGGTATTGTGCTGGCAAGAGAGCTTTGGTTTTTCTTTTCGGCTTTTTTGGGAGCAGTCACTTTTTATGTGCTGTTCCGCCGACGTATGTTTTACCTGGTAGAAGTAAGAAAATGGCGGCCAGAGCTTGCCGCGGTGGTGCTGATGCTGCTGTCGTTTTTTGTCATTCTTGTTCCACTAGGTTTATTGGGAAACATACTTTATTCAAAGATCAGCTACGTAGTGGCGCATTCTAATGAACTGATCAACTCGCTGAAAATTGCCATCACACAAGTGGAAAGCAAGATCGGGTACAAGATACTCGATCCTAATACCATTAACCGCTTAGGCAGTTATATCACTGATCTTTTGCCTAAAATACTTGGCGTTACTTTCAACAGCATCACCCTTGTGGCAGCCATGTATTTCCTGCTTTATTTTTTGCTGGTGAATGGCCGCAAAATGGAAATAGCGCTATATGAATACACACCCATAAAAGATTCCAATGTAGATATGCTGGGCCGTGAAATGCGGGTTATTATCAGTTCCAGCGCTATTGGTATTCCATTGATTGCACTGGTGCAGGGTATCGTAGGGCTTATCGGTTACCTGGTGATTGGTATCAATGAACCCTGGCTTTGGTTTGTGGCCACTACCATTGCCGCCATGTTACCTATTGTAGGGGCTGCCGTTATTTACGGTCCGCTTACCATTATGTTGTTTGTGCAGGGCCACACCGGTAAAGGCATTGCCATGGCCATTTGGGGCTTTGGTGTGATTGGCCTGGTGGACAATGTGTTTCGCTTACTTGTAAACAAAAGGCTAGGTGACATTCACCCGCTGATCACTATCTTTGGCGTAGTGATCGGTATCCAGTTATTTGGTTTTATCGGTCTTGTTTTTGGGCCTGTGCTGATCGCATTTTTTATACTTCTGTTGCGCATTTATTCATCTGAATTCTTTGTCAAAAAACGCGAGGTATCAGAGGGGAAGAGTAAAATAACTAGATAGTTTTAACGTAAATGCACGTACTATCCCGGTAGTATTGCTTAATTTTGATCTGCGATTGAAAAAACAAGGTCCTACAGGTTGTAAATCCGAATGTTAGATAATATTTTCACACTCGCATCGTTTATCCAATAACACCGAAAAAAACCACAAAGCCAGTGAAAAAGATTCTCCTCCCGGCATCGCTTGCGTGCCTGCTGACTGTCCTGATTGCTGTGCCTACGTTGAAGGCGAAAAGTAACAAGTACATCGTGAAGAGTTCGGCAGTTACCAGTACGTCAAACGAAGCAGCCACAGCAGAAAACACATCCGAAAAGAATAACAATGCTACCGTGCTTGAAGCCGCATCCAACTTGTTGTACGACAGCCTGAAGCTGGAGAGCATGGGTCTTTCCCGCGATGTCATGCAAAAAGCTTACAAAGGTCATCAATACCTGAAGAGTCGCGGTTCTTTGCAGAACAGCAACGTTCTTGCCATTGTTGACTTCAGCCAGTCGTCAAAGCAAAAGCGTTTGTACATTGTTGATATGGCCAGTTACAAAGTGCTGATGAATACGTATGTGGCTCACGGTAAGAACTCCGGATTGAATACGGCCGACCGTTTCTCGAACATACCCGAAAGCCTGCAAAGCAGCCTTGGCTTTTATGTTACGAAGCAAACGTATTTTGGAAAGCACGGTCTTTCTCTCCGCCTTGCCGGCATGGAGCGTGGCTTTAACGACAATGCCGAAGCAAGAGCCATTGTGATGCATGGCGCAGAATACATTGGACCACACCGCGTAAAATCTTCGTATATGGGTCGTAGTTTTGGTTGTCCTGCTGTACCACAGGCGCAATCCAAAGAAGCGATCAACATCCTGAAAGACGGTACTTGTTTGTTTATTTACCACCCATCACAGCAGTATTTGCACGGATCGAAAATACTTAACAGCTAGTTTTGGACGCAAACAAGGATGGATGAACAAAGCCCACCGTACCCTATGGTTGGGCTTTTGTTTTTGTAGAAGGTCTCATTTTACATATAACCTGCAAACAGCTTTCCATACTGGGAAGCTGTTTCCATTTTTAAGCACGGCCAACCAGCGCCGTTAGCTTATTTTGCAAGCTGTGAATACGCTCAACTTTCAGATCATTCAAACCGGTACGCCGGCCTACGAAGCCATGATTGCCCTGCGCATGGCGGTATTGCTGAACCCCATTGGTATTCCGCGTTCGTATATCAATCCCGAAAAAGAAGCTTCTGATACCTTGATCGGCGCTTACAGGGGTGCGTTATTATTGGGATGCTGCATTCTGACAGGAGTGGATGCTGTTACCATGCAATTGCGCCAAATGGCCGTAGATGCCTCGCAGCAGCAGGCCGGTGTAGGCAGAAGCCTGCTCTCCTTTGCCGAAGGTGTTGCGAAGGAACAGGGATACAGCACCCTGAAACTCCATGCAAGAGATACCGTTATCCCGTTTTACCAAAAATGCGGTTATGTGCCGGTTGGCGAGCCTTTTTTTGAAGTGGGGATAGCACACCAAGTGATGCAAAAAAGCCTGTCCGCAGTTGCTGATAAAAGCGTTTAGGCGGTGGGGTGAAACGGGGCTAAAATGGACTAAAATGATCCTGTTTTTTGCGTCATTTTGGTTCTGGTAAAAAAGTTTTTGCCCACAGGGAAAATTGCCGTTTTTGTCCCTATGTTGGTATATTTTTCGCATGGGTAAAAACTCTTTTGGTAACATCAAACAGATAGGCGTAAATTAGTATGCATAAAAACAGTTCTTACGACCTTTTAAATTCTAAACATTATGGCAAAAGCTTCGAAAAAAGCAGCAACAAAAAAAACAGCAGCGAAGAAAGCGCCTGCAAAAACAACGGCAACAAAAACAGCAGGTAAAGCTGCCGGCAAAACAGCAGCAAAAGCAGCTACGAAAAAGACAGCGGCGAAAAAGTCAACACGCAAGCCCAATGCGGCTTTTATGGCTCCGCTGCAACCCGATGATACCCTGGCAGGCGTAGTGGGCAGCAAGCCCCTTCCGCGGACAGAGATCGTGAAAAAAGTGTGGGATTACATTAAGAAGAACAACTTGCAGGATAAGACGAACAAGCGTATGATCAACGCCGATGAGAAAACGAAATCGCTTTTCGGCAAAGGACAGATCTCGATGTTTGAGCTTGCCAAGATTGTCAACAATCACGTAAAGAAATAATCTTTTCATTACCGGGTCCCTTAAAGACCCGGTAATTTTTTTCTGCTCTCACCGGTGCAGGTTGTGCCGGGAAGGTATAGCCTACACTCACCCGGAAACGCCACTTTCTCCACTTTTCCTGTCGCCTCGCTTTCCTTTTCGTTTTTATCCATTTACATGCAAGCGCTGTTGTTGGCAGGAAAAATTTAAACGCATGGAATTTATGCCTCGCCGACAATTCCACTTTCCGCTCTCTTTTTTCTCACTGGTTGTGTTCCTGTTTTCCTGCGGTTCCTCCCGCCCGGTTCTGCCTTCGCAAATTGGTTTGATGCCGTTAGAAGGCTACCGATATCGTTATGCCCCCGGCGAAAGTGAACCCGACACCCTGTTCCGCGTTGTAAGGGAGGAAGCCTCGTTCAATGCTTCTTTTGAGGCTAGCAATGCAACCGTACGCCGGCCTGGCTTCAATGGGCAAACGGTGATTGCCATTGTAATGAAGTCAGTTCCCGCAACAGCCCTGCACTTTAGCCGCGCAGAAATAGTGGGCAAAGAAATTAACGTGTATGCGCAACCGTGTGCTACCTGCACCAGGAGCAACGTTGTGGCGGCCACCATTCCCAATGTTGGCAATGCGCAAACCGTTCGGTTTTTTGTGGATGGAAGGAGCAGGGCCAGCCTGGAACTGTAGCCTGTCAACCCTGACAAGAAATAAGCTAGTACGCTGGCTATCAGGCAGAACGGCTTTTGAAAGGAATCAATTGCGTCCATTTGCCGGTTTTTCTTTACATTCGCGGTCCTAAACCGGCCAAAAACACCAAATCATACCCAACCTATGCGAAAAATATTTCCTTTCGAAATCTCCATGGCGGTGAAAGATCGGTCCAGGCGTTTCCAGTTTGTTACCCTTGCAATGTTTCTTTTTTCTATCACGGTCATCCTTGTGGGTATTGTTATCCGCGTAGTGGAGCCGGTGTATGAAAACAGCGTGGGTAACAAGCCTGCATCCGAACCTTATGTTAGCATCAACCCACCGGTAACGCTTTACGGCATACAAAAATAAAACCCTCCGAAGAGGGCTTTAGCGCAACTAAAATCGTTGTTTCGTTGCTTGTAGGGTGAATTTGTTTTGCCTTAGGGTAAGAACAATTGTTTCAAAGGGTAAGTTTATTCTCGAACCACTGTTTTTCTTTCAATTACTTTGTCCCTGCCACGGCCGCCAAGCAAAGCGATCAGCAAAACCAGCAGCACAATACCACCCACTACCCAAAGCCACGGAAAACTGGCGGTGTCTGTTGTCTTTGTAATGTTCACATCCAGGTCAGCGCCACCACCTTCCTGCGCCATTGCCATCACGCTAAAAAAAGCGGACATAATAAGGAAATAAATGCGTTTCATAAAAGGTATTTTCACTTAGTATTTAAAGAACCGTGCCAGAATTAATTTTAATTCTAATGTGCGGAATGGTAGCTTTTGACGCAAGATTCTCAATTGTTCTTGTCGCCAAAAGAAGGCAAAGAATTTGTACGATAGTCGTTTGAAAAACAAAGGCTTGAAATGGAATGCAGTGAGGTAAAAGACGGAAGGCATGTCAAGCGGCCTGTGGTTTCAGTGAGAATTATTGTTTGAAATGTGTACCGGGATTTACCCTTTTCGCTGTACAAAGGATCACTTAGACAGGCTGATGTATAACCAGGAAGCGGCTTTGGCTATACGAACGTTAAAGTAGAATAGCCATGCGATCTCTGGCTTTATTTTGACTTTCAATTATAGTAACCGTCACCCGCTTTGACAAGCTAACAGGCAGCTTAAAAGTTCGGCTAACAAACAAAAGTTTACGTTATGAAATGGATCGTTGTATTGACAGGCTTTGTTTTTATGATAAGCAGTTGCAGCAAGCCCAAAAGCCCCGATTACCTGGGCTATGAAAATTTTAAAGTAGAAAAGGTCGGTGTCAACAACACGGTACTTTCCACCCGTGTCAAGCTGTATAACCCCAATGCCTATGCGTTAAAACTGAAATCAGCAAGCATCGATGTGTTTGTGAACAACAGTTTCCTGGGACATTCGTCCGTTGACTCACTCATCACCCTGCCGGGAAAAGATACTTCCTACGTGCCCTTGCAATTAACCGCAACGGCCAAAGACATTATCAGCAACGCACTCAAGGCCTGGCTTAACCCGGATGTGAAAGTAAAGATCACCGGCACAGCCCGTGCAGGTCGCGGCAGCATCTTCGTTAATATACCTATCAACTACGAAGGTGTGCAGCGCATCCAGTTATAAGCACCGGAGGCGTGCACACCTTTGTTATTCTTTTCGGCTTAGAAACGTTTGCCCAGCATTCTTCCCAACAAGCCACCGGTGCTGCGCATACCACGGCCACCACTTAGCATGCCTATGATGGACCCAAGTCCGCCGCCACCAAGCATGCCGCCTAGCCCGCCGCCGAGCATACCGCCCATGGCGCCACCCAGTCCGCCGCCCCTGCGGCCCGAAAGCATACCACCGATCAGCATAGGAGCCGCAATGCTCAAAACGCTTTTCAGCAGGCCGCTGGTATTGATGCCGGCACCCTGCATTTTTTCTTTTAAGCCGCTGCCAAAAAAGTTTTGCTGGCTGTGTTCGGGTTGTTCGGCCGGCGAGGTCGGGATTTCCTGGCGGGAGAACTGGTCCAGCAGGTCAAACTGCTGGTTGTTAAGCCCAAGGTATTCGCTGATCTTGTGAATGCTTTGCTGCTCTGCCTCCGAATAATCGTTGTCGGATTTGGCAAAAGCCATCAGGTCGGTCACCAGCGAGTATTTCAGTTCGCTGGCCTTTAGCACATCCAGGCAGCGGTTGAGGTCATCGCCGGTCATGTCGGTTGCCGCCTGCACAACCATTTCCTGTTGCGGTTGCGAAAGGTCGGCTGCTAAACAGAGCTCACGGATGTAAGTGATCTCGTCGTCGGTTGCCTTGTGGTCGGCAGTGGCCAGGGAGGCAATGGCGCCCAGGTAGGCTCCTTTTTCCATATCGCTGTAGCCTTCTAAAATGGTTGTTTTTTCTGCCATGGGGTTGAAGTTTTAGTAAGATGCACAGAAAAAATAGGGCCACGGCCCATCTTGTGTATACGACATCCAGGGTTCATCCAGGGTTTATGGAAAGAGGTTTACAAGCGCCTGCATCGATGGGCGCTAGCGAGGTGTATTGTTTGCTGCTGTATCTTGGTGGCATGGCCCGGATTCCTGTATTCATCTTATCACTGCTCCTTTGCACCATGACCATCGCGCAGCCCAAAACCGACAACGCCCTACTTTCTATTCTGGCAACTAACAAGGACAGCCTGTTTCAGCAGGTCCTGAAAGATCCGCAAACCTACCGGCTACAGGTCATCTATACGGAGATCAACCGCGACAAGCAGAACAAACCCCTGTTCACCAACCATTATTTTCATTACGATCCGGAGCTTTATTTCAACCCGGCTTCGATGGTGAAAATGCCGCTGGCCTTCCTGGCATTGGAAAAACTGCAGGCGATGGGCCGCAAAGATATTACCCGGCAAACCACCATCCAGTTCGACAGCAGCCAGCCCTGGCAAAAAGCGCTGTACACCGATACCTCGGCCAGCAATGGAAAGCCAACAATTGCCCACCTCATCAAGCGGGCTTTTTTGGTCAGTGAAAACGATCCCTATAACCGGCTTTACCAATTTGTCGGACAGGGTGAAACGGCCCGAAGCCTGCACAAAAAGGGATACACCGATGTGCGTATAACAAGACAGTTCTTGGGGCTGACGCCAGACCAGAACCGCCATACCAATGCGGTTCGTTTTTTGGATGAAAACGGGAAGGTCATATATACCCAACCTGCCGCCTACAATAAGGATTCGTTCCATTTTAGCCGGGTGATCAAACTGGGCAAGGCGCACTGGGACCGGAACGACAACGTCATCAACGAGCCTTTTGATTTTACGGCGCACAATTCGCTTTCCCTGCTCAGCATGCAACAAATGCTGCAGTCGGTCATGTTTCCCGAATCGGTACCGGCCAAGCAACGCTTTAACCTGGCAGAAGATGACCGCCGTTTTTTGCTACAATACCTTTCGCAACACCCTTCTGAAACACCCGATCCCAAGTACGACACATCCGAGTTTTACGACAGTTATGTAAAATTCTTTTTCCGCGACAGCGGGGGTAAAATGCCGGAAGGTGTTCGGGTGTTCAACAAAGTTGGATGGGCCTACGGCTTTCTTACCGATGTGTCGTACGTAGCCGATTTTAAGAACGGTGTGGAGTACATGTTATCAGCCACGGTTTATGTGAACAGTGACGAGGTGCTCAATGACGGCAAGTATGAATACACCACCGTTGGCTGGCCGTTTTTGTACCAATTGGGACAAACCATCTACCAGCATGAACGAAAGCGCAAGCGGCAGGTCAAGCCTGACCTTTCCGCCTTTCGTCTTCTCTACGAACGCCGCGACCCGGCCGACAAACGGCCATCGCTCAAAGACGTTGACAATTAGCCAGCGCACAAGGCCCGTTGGTGAGTGATGAGTGGTCAGTGGTGAGAAAAGATATCTTTCCTTACCACTCGCTACTTGCTTCTTACTACTTGCTTCATCTCCGCTCACCAGAAACTTGTATTTTCGGCCCACAACCAAACGGGCATGAAAACCTACCTGACTGCAGCAAGCCTCCTGCTTAACCTACTTGTATCGGCACAAAAACGCGAAGAATTTTTTGATATGTCCTTTCAACCGGCGAAAGTTGGCGGCTATTATTTTGCCGTCACCGAAAAAAAGGACAGCGGCTGGTACCGCGAAGTTTATTTTGTTTCGCAACGAACCCTGGCCATGGAGGGCTGGTACAAAGACGAAGCCTGCAGCACGGCGCATGGGCCCGTAAACTGGTACCATCCTACCCGGTTCCCGCGGTCGAAAGGCATTTACCTCAATGGCAAAAAAGAAGGCCTTTGGCTGGGCTACGACGACCAGGGCCACCTGACCGATTCTTCTACCTATACAAATGGGTATTTAACCGGTATTTCATATCGCTGGCACAGCAACGGGATGTTACAGGATTCGCTCCATTTTGACGGCCAGGGCAACGGCGTACAGGTAAGCTGGTACGATGACGGCAACCTGGCCAGCGCCGGCCGATGGACGGCCGATACGGCCAAAGCCGGTCGCTGGATATACTACCATAAGAACGGCGCCGAATGGGCAGTAGAAGATTTTGCAGGGGGCAAACTGCTTTCCTGCAACTGCTTTACCGAAACCGGCCAGGCGCTGGACACAGCTGACTGCAAAGAACAGGAAGCCGTACCGGCGGGAGGGCTAAATGGCTGGAAGCGGTTTTTATCCAATGGCCTGCAGCATATGTTGCAGACAAAGGCCAATTCACGCCAGTGGCCGGCCGGGCAACGTACAGTAGCCATTCGGTTTATTGTGGAAAAAGATGGGTCGCTGTCCAGCTTTAAAGCTATTACTGAGAATGGCATGGGTATGGAAGAAGAAGTGGTGAAGCTGCTGGAGAAATCGCCCCGCTGGACACCCGGCAAGCAAAGAGGCAAACCCGTACGCAGCTATCACACCCAGCCGCTCACCTTTGTAATAGAATAATAGCTGCATTTGCAAAACAGCTGCGGCAAGCAACAAGTGCAGCAGGGCATGGCAATTGATTCACTGCCCTCATGCAGCATTCTTCTCTTTACAGGGGTACCGATGATGGCTTTGTACATGTACGCGGTGCCCGCGAACACAACCTCAAAAACGTTTCCCTCAAAATTCCGCGGGATGCCCTCGTTGTCTTTACCGGTGTTTCCGGCTCCGGAAAATCGTCCCTGGCGTTTGGCACCTTGTACGCCGAAGCGCAGCGCCGTTACCTGGAAAGTGTCAGTCCCTATGCACGGCGCCTGTTTCACCAGATGCCTGTGCCGGTGGTAGATGAAGTGGAAGGCCTGCCACCGGCCGTTGCCCTGCAACAACAACGCGGCGGTACGTCAACGCGGTCGTCGGTAGGTTCGGTCACCACCATTTCCAACCTGCTGCGCATGCTGTATTCCCGGGCCGGCGATTATCCCAAAGGACAAGGCATTATCTACGCCGAAGCCTTTTCGCCCAACACTGCCGAAGGCGCCTGCCCGCAATGCCACGGCCTGGGACGGGTGTACGATGCTACCGAAGAAAGCATGGTGCCCGATCCGGGCCTTACCATTCGCGAACGAGCCATTGCTGCCTGGCCCACCGCCTGGGGCGGACAAAACCTTCGCGACATCCTCATCACTCTTGGCTACGACGTTGATATTCCCTGGAAAAAGCTCCCGAAAAAAGACCGCGACTGGATCCTGTTTACCGACGAGCAACCACAGGTGCCGGTCTATCCCGGCTTTACGCATGAGGAAGTGAAGCAAGCTATTCGCCGCCGAATGGAACCGGGTTACATGGGCACCTTCAGCTCGGCCAAACGCAACCTGTTTCACACCTTCAGCAACACGCAAAGCGCCATGATGAAAAAACGGGTGCAGCAGTTTATGGTGAGCAGCGAATGCCCGACCTGCGGCGGCAAACGGCTGCGCCGCGAATCGCTCAGCGTGACGTTCGACGGCATGGACATTACCGAAATGAGCCGCCAGCCCTTAAAAAAGTTATTGGAGATTTTCAAGCCTTGTGCCGATGGATCGGCCGACTGCGTTAAAAAACACAGCGAAGGCGGTCACGAAGAAAAAGCCATCGTAGCCCAACGCATTGCCGAAGATTTAGTAGCAAGGCTAAACGTCTTGCTCGATCTTGGTCTTGGTTACCTCTCACTGGAACGCACCACGCCTACGCTTTCACCCGGCGAACTGCAACGGCTTCGCTTAGCCACGCAGGTGCGAAGCAATTTGTTTGGCGTGGTGTACGTGTTGGATGAACCGTCTGCCGGGCTGCATCCATCAGACACAGAAGCTTTGCTGCGGGCCCTCGATCGACTCAAAGCATCCGGCAATTCGCTCTTTGTGGTGGAGCATGAAATTGATGTCATTCGCCATGCGGACTGGGTGGTAGATGTAGGTCCTGCTGCCGGCGAAAAGGGCGGCGAAATCTTATACAGCGGCCCGCTGGAAGGATTGAAAGAAGTGAAGGCCTCAAAGACGGCGCAATACCTCTTCGGCAACCGGCAAACGACAATCGGCAATGGTGAAGAAGAAGACAGAAGTAAGAAGTCAGAAGAAAGAAAAACAAGAAAAACGAACGAAAACTACCGTCAAATAACAGAGGCTTCCTTAACCCCAAACCCCAAACGCCAAACCCCAAACCAACCCGGCTGGCTCAAACTCTCCGGCGTTACCCGAAACAACCTTCACAACCTCGATGCCGCCTTTCCCCTCGGTGTGCTCACGGCGGTTACCGGTGTTTCCGGCTCGGGCAAGTCAAGCCTGGTAAGCCAGGTGCTGGTAGAACTGGTAGCCGATGCGCTGGGCCACGATCTGCCGGTGGAAGAAGAGGAGGCCGAAGGGCTTCTTCCCGAAGATGCCGTGCAAACGCTGGGCGGAAAAATCGTCGCCGGTATGGAAACCATCAAGCGGTTGGTAAGGGTTGATCAAAAACCCATTGGCCGCACGCCGCGGTCCAACCTGGCTACCTACACCGGGCTATTCGACAGTGTACGCAAACTCTTTGCTTCCACCGGCCTGGCCAAAAGCCGCAAGTACGATGCGGGCCGCTTTTCGTTCAACGTGGGCAAGGGCCGTTGCGACAACTGCGAAGGCGAAGGCTCGGTGATGGTGGAGCTCCTGTTTCTGCCCAGCGTGTACGCACCCTGCCCGGTTTGCGGGGGCACCCGCTACAACGCCAAAACGCTGGAGGTTACGTACAAGGAAAAAAATATTGCCGATGTGCTGCGCATGACGGTAGACGAAGCACTGGCCTTCTTTGACGAAGACCCCGCCGTGAGCCGTGCCCTGGAAATGCTGCACGAAGTGGGCCTTGGTTACCTGCGGCTGGGACAACCCGCCACCGAGCTTTCGGGCGGCGAAGCACAACGCATTAAGCTGGCCACCGAACTGCAACGCCTGGGCAAGGGCAACACGCTTTATATTTTGGACGAACCCACCACGGGCCTTCATCCTTCCGACGTGCAAAAGCTGATTGTGCAATTGGCCCGCCTGGTAGATGCCGGCAACACCGTGATTGTGGTGGAACACGACATGGACGTGATTGCACAAAGCGATTGGGTGATTGACATTGGTCCTGGCGCCGGCGAAGAAGGCGGCCGCATTGTAGCGCAGGGCACACCGGAGGAAGTAGCGCAGGCGAAAGGAAGTAAAACGGCGGTGTATCTGGAGCGACGGTTGAAAGGGGAGTGATTGTCATCCTGAGCGAAGCCGAAGGGATGTACTAAGCGGAAGTGCTACTATTAAACTTCCGTTGCGTCGCACACTTGTGCGGTTGGTAATTCTATTGAACCGGCCTGCGCACATACCGTTGGCGGGGACGCCAACGGAAGCGAAAAGGTGCCGGTCAATAACTTTCGATTTTTTGTGTAAGCAACGGCAAATGTGCAATAAACCATTGCGGCAATTCTGCCACCGAAACAGCGCTTTGCACTTGTCCGTTTTCAAAAACTGCCAGCAATTTGTGGATTACTTCTGATGTGTCTACAAGTTGCACGGTATCAAACATGTCATAATGCTCGTTCAGTTTTGCAAGGTTGCCATAGAAGTTGTTTGATACTGTTTCGGGGTCAACATAGTGCCCGCCTTCTTTTGTTCGGTCAAGCACCCGTAAGCCGGAGAGATTGGTGTCGGCCAACCCAAAATAGATCAGGTGAATGGAAAACCCCGCAGCTTTAAAACGCCTGGGTACATCCCAAGTTGCTTCGTTTTTAAAATGTCCTTCGTAAACAAAATCAGTACGATTAGAAAGTGCATTTTCTACCAGCTTGTCAAAGGTTTCTTCTACAAAAGCAAGCGCAAGCTTCTTTGCTTCCTTGATGGCTGTAATGCCGCTTTTCCAGAGTTCCCGTTGCTTGGTCATATACAATTTATCGCCATCAAACACCGGTAATTGCTGCAGCGAGAGAGGAAGATAAGTAGCGCCGATGGTTGATTTACCGGCACCATTTGAGCCTGTAATTATATGCAACGCCGGCATGAGCAGTTATTTAAGCCAAACCAAATTTCACCCTGACCTGCTGGCTCTCTTGCGTACTTAGATCACGAATGATGTTGAAATCCCTGCCGTTTTTCGAGAGTGAAACAAGTTGAATGGAGCCGTCTGGAAATTCAAGGTAGCACTGGTTAGAGGGTAATTCGTTTGAGTTGATCATAAATGGAACACCGGCTGCCAGTTTTTGCTTCCGAAGATGCTTAACAGCGGCCGTTCCTTTGCTTTCCATTTGCTGAAGAATAGACATGGAAGCAAGGTACAAAAAAGGGCCGGGTTCTGGTGGCAGGGAAATGTTTAAATTGGGTAGATGAGAAAGTGTTATGGTTGTTGATTTTCAGAGGCGGAACGGAAGCTATACGGCAGACTGTTATTCTACTTGGCCGGTCTGCGCACATTCTGTTGGCGAGGACGCCAACGGTTAACAAAACGACAGGACTACCACCTTCCAAAACGCCATCAGCCAATGCCGCTCTACAACCACCATGTAGAATTTTTCACCGCCACCATCTTGCGGTGGCAGCACTTGTTAGCAGCCGATACCTACAAGCAGATCATAATCGATTCATTGGCCTGGCTCACCCGTGAAGACCGCTGCATTGTTTACGGTTTTGTGATTATGCCCAACCACATTCACCTGCTCTGGCGCATGAGCAACAACCATGGCCGCCCCGAAGTACAGGGAGCATTACTACGCTACACAGCCCACCAGTTTAAACGTCGCCTGGAGGATGAAGGCTCCGGAAATTAGCTCCTTATTTTGTAGCCGAAAAGGACAGGCTGTACCAGTTCTGGCAGCGGGATTCGTTGGTAAAGGAGTGCTGGTCTGAACCTTTCCTGTTACAAAAGCTCAATTATATTCACAACAACCCCTGCCAACCGCACTGGAACCTGGCGCCACTGCCGGAAGAATACAAGTGGTCTTCCGCACATTTCTACCTGAAAGGGCAAACGGAATTTGATTGGCTAAAACACTATGCGGCATAGACCCGTTGGCAGGAGGCCAACGAGAATAGAGGCGGTTTTCCTAAGAAGGAACTTGTTTCATATACTGATATATTTCCGCATTCTACTTCCAACGCTGGAGTTCGTTTGAAACAAACGTCCCCCCGATTGTTTATTTTTATAGCATGGTACCATCAATGAACAATGCGCAGCTTGAAGTCCTGAAAGTCTTACAACATGTAAAGGATGAAAAAGATCTTGCCGAAATTAAATCGCTGCTCATTGCCTGGCTTTCTGATAAAGTGGTGCGCAGTGCCGACGCCTCTTTTGATGAAAGGGCCTACACCGCAGAAATATTTGAAGCGTGGAAGAAAGAACACTTCCGTAAATCAGCCTGAACATGAAAGTGGTGATTGACTGCAATGTTCTGGTGATTTGCCTTACTTCCCGTTCGTTTTACCACCCTATTTATAAAGCTTTGGTAGCAGGTCAATTTACGCTGGCGGTAACATCTGATATTTTGCTGGAGTATAGAGAAATCCTTGCTCAGAAATATGGAGAGTTGACAGCCGAGGCATTTATTGCGCTTTTGCACGAGTTGCCAAACGTGCAATTCCTGACAACCTACTACAACTGGCACCTGATTTCTGCTGATCCCGATGATAACAAGTATTGTGATTGTGCAATTGCGGCGCAAGCAGATTATCTTGTCACGGAAGACAAACATTTCGCTGTTTTGAAAACAATTTCATTTCCTTCTATTCATACAATTTCAATAGACGCTTTTGCCAAAGTTATCTAAACCGCCTTTACCGTTATCTACTATTCTTGATCTTCGAAACATAAACTACCTGCAACTGTTAACGGCTGGTGTTTGGTCGTTATGAAAATTCACGGAGGTCCAAAAAAGTAACTTCCGCTCCCGTTGGCTTCCACAACAACTGCCTAACTCTTTCAAGCAACATCACTAAAACCATCTTTTCCATCGCCAAAACAATTGCCTTGCAGCGGCAACAGCAAGTCTCATTATAAAATCAATTGACCCCATTTGCCGTATCTTTTACCAACCATAGCGCAAACAAATGGAAACAACGTATTCATTGGAGCCACCACTGAACTATTACGTAAAAAAAGTGATTGTGCTGGAGAGCAACGAAGCAAAAAACCACCGGCTGCCGTTTTATGCCGATGGCTATCCCGGCATCATTTTTTGCCAGGCAGGCGAGGAGCGATATCTTCTTCCCACCAACAAAAAATTAAGTTCCTTTTTCCTGTACGGACAAACCATCAAGCCAATCGAAATTGACATCGAAGGACCTTACCGGCTTGTTATTTTCCAGTTGTATCCGTTTGCGTCAAAAATTTTATTCAACGTCAATCCCAAAGAATTAAATGACGATTGCTACGATTTAAGCGGGGTGAAAACAGTAGATACGGTAAGCACCATCGACAGGCTGCACAAAGAAGCAGAGGTATCAAAACAGGTAAGCATTGTTAAGGATTATTTACAGCAACTCCTGCATCACATCACACAAACCAAAGAAAACAAGCTGCCGCTCGTGGTGGACCTGATCGTAAGTAGCAACGGCACCATTTCCATCAGCGCTTTAACCAAACACCTGCACATGACCGAACGAACCTTGCAGCGACAGTTTATCGAGCATGTAGGCATTTCCCCAAAGCAATTTGCAAAGATCATCCAGTTCCAGTCGGCGCTCACACAAATTTCAACGGAAGCCCACTCACGGCTAACCGAAGTGGTCTTCAACAATGGCTACGCAGATCAGTCGCACTTTATCCGCAGCTTTAAAAAATACACCGACAAAAAGCCCTCGCAGTACAAAAAGGGCCGCTAGGATTTTTGTCGGTTTTGTTCAATTCTGCCACACGACGCCAAAATAGTTTTGCTCTAAACAAACAGACATGAAAAGCAAAACAGCCGTATTGGGCGCCACCGGCAAAACCGGTCGCCGTATAGTGCAGCGCCTCACCAGCATGAACATCCCGTTTCGTGCAGGCTCTCGCAAAGCC
Organism: Flavisolibacter longurius; assembly: GCA_013327885.1. GTDB lineage: Bacteria > Bacteroidota > Bacteroidia > Chitinophagales > Chitinophagaceae > Flavisolibacter. Next base: position 164,124 of record JABUMY010000001.1, read on the forward strand.
GACATTCCTTTTGACTGGAACAACCCAAATGGATGGCCGCCATTTTTTAACGGCATTGAAAAAGTTTACATCTCCTTTCAGCCCGACCTGGCTGTACCCGGTGCCGAAGAGGCCATCAGCAACCTGGTAGCCGTGGCAAAAGGCGAAGGCGTACAGCACCTTGTTTTACTCTCCGGTCGCGGCGAACCCGAGGCGCAGGCCTGCGAAAAACTGTTGATGCAATCGGGCTTGCAATGGACCGTTATCAGGGCCAGTTGGTTTATGGAAAATTTCAGCGAAGGGTTCTTTCTCGACGGCATCCAGGCAGGCCATTTGGTGCTACCGAAAGTAACAGCGCTGGAGCCTTTTATTTCTGCTGATGATATAGCCGATGTTGCCGTAAAGGTGCTTACCGAAGAGGGCCACAACGAAAAAAATTATGAGCTTACCGGTCCTGAACTGCTTTCGTTTGAAAACGTGGTAACACAGATAGCGCAGGCAACAGGAAAGCACATTGCTTTTGAAGAAATCGCCATGAACGATTACGTTGCTATGCTCAGGGCCTACGGGGTGCCGGAAGATTTTATTGGGCTGGTTCAGTATCTTTTTACCGACGTATTGGATGGGCGAAATGAATCGCTGACGGGGGATGCGGAAAAAGTATTGTGCCGCCGACCAACATCGCTAGAAGAATACATTGCAAAAACAAAATCAGCAGGTGCGTGGGGTTGAAATGGTGTCGTGCAAATCGGTTAGTCATGGATGGAATATGTTAGGGCTCCCGTTCATATACGGAATTTGCGGAAGGCTTCGTGTTATTGCACCAGGAATTAACGCCCATGCAAATACATTTATCCACGTAATAGTTGGTGGTAATTCGCCCCATCTACCAGCGGCATCCTACTACCATTTCTGTTTATCCAAAAAAAGTGGAAGTTGCTCACATCATTGACCCGTTCCTGTTCAACAGAAACGGCCGGGCCCGATTTTTTCTTTTAACCGGGTTGAACAAAAAGAATCTATGCAGAACGGCACTATGATACAGTATTTCCACTGGTACATACCGGCGGATGGTAAATTTTGGAAACAGGTAAAGGCGGAAGCGCCACGATTGGCGGAACTGGGTATCAATGCCGTCTGGCTGCCTCCTGCTTGTAAAGCGGCAGCCGGCAGCCAGAGCGTGGGCTACGATGTGTATGACCTTTACGACCTGGGTGAGTTTGACCAAAAAGGAACGGTGCCCACCAAATATGGCACAAAGGAAGAATTCATTGCCGCCGTAAAAGCCATTCAGCAGGAAGGCATGCAGGCCATTGTTGATGTAGTGGTAAACCACTTGGGTGGCGGCGACGAAACCGAAACCGTTAAGGCTGTGGAGGTGCACCCCGAAGACCGCAATGCTCCCGTTTCGGAGCCGGTAGAGATTGAAGCCTACACGCTGTTCAAGCACGATGGCCGCGGCGGAAAATATTCTGATTTTGTATGGACACACCAGTGTTTTAGTGGCGTGGATTATGATCACCGTACCGGCCGCACGGCCATCTTCAACATCCTGCAGGAGTGGGGCGATGATTGGGAAGAAATGGTGGATGATGAAAAAGGCAACTACGATTACCTGATGTTCAACGATGTGGAATTTCGCAACCCGGCCGTTCGGGAGGAGCTGCTCCGGTGGGGAAAATGGTACCACGATACAGTCGGTTTTGATGGCGTGCGGCTCGATGCCGTAAAGCACATCTCTCCCAAATTTTACAACGAGTGGCTGGTGAAGCTGCGGGAGGCTACGGGCAAAGAATTGTTTGCCGTTGGCGAATACTGGGCGCCGGGACAGTTGCACCTTTTGCTGCGCTACCTCGAAGCAACGGAAGGCCACATGAGCCTTTTTGATTCGGCCCTGCACCACAACCTGCACAATGCCTCGCAGGCCGGCAATACGTTTGACCTGCGGATCATCCTGGACGAATCGCTGGTGAAAGCCGTACCGGAAAAAGCCGTTACGGTAGTGGAGAACCACGATACGCAACCCCTGCAGGCATTGGAAGCGCCGGTGGAGCAATGGTTCAAGCCGCATGCTTATTCACTCATCCTCCTGCGCAAGGATGGTTACCCCTGTATTTTTTACCCCGACCTCTATGGTACTTCCTACATTGACAAAGGAAAAGACGGCAACGATTACGAGATCTTCCTGAATAAAGTAGAAGAGCTGGAACCCATGCTGCAGGCACGCCGCAACCATGCCTACGGAATGCAGCGTGATTATTTTGACGATCCCAATTGCATTGGCTGGACAAGGGAAGGTGATGAAGAGCACAGCGGCTGTGCAGTGCTACTGACCAATGCCGATGCCGACAAAAAAAGCATGGAGATCGGTGCTCGGTACAGCGGCCAAACCTTTGTTGACCTGCTGGGAAAATGCAGCGAAGAGGTGGTGATTGATGAAAACGGGTGGGGCGAATTTTTGGTATCGCCGGGTAGTGTGAGTGTGTGGGTGGTAAAAGAACCGTAAAATGGGTGGTAGCTGTTTTTTGCCAGTGTTGCATTTAATTTCAAATGGTGAAAGCTGCGCGGAGACAGTCTCTTCAAAAACCGCCATCAAATTGCGTATACTTGTAACAAAGAATCGGTATGGAACAATTGCCTCCTGTTGACCCACCGCGCCGTCGCCGTGGTATTTTTATGCGCATTGGCTGCATAGCAACCCTGGTGCTGCTGTTAGGCCTTGGGGCATTTGTATGGTGGCGGTATTACTACACCTACAGCGACGGCAACCGCTTTGGCCTCCTGCAAAAATTCTCCCGAAGGGGCAACCTGTTTAAAACCTACGAAGGCGAAATGATCCTGAGCAGTGTAAAAGGAAACCAGGGTGTTACCATTGCCTCGGAGAAATTCTTTTTTTCCGTGACCAATGAAGCCGTGGCCAAAAAAATGGCGGACCTGCAGGGCGATAACATCACGGTGCATTACGAGCAAAAGAACAGCGCCGCTTTTTGGCGCGGCGACAGCGAATACATCGTTGACAGTGTTTGGGTAGAGCCATAAGTGTTGTAACTTGTTTGCATGGCAAAGAGAAGCAGGGATCAAGGAAACGGCCGTTGCGGCTGCACTTCCACAGACAGTATGCTGACGGTAAAAGGTCACTGTTCTAAACGCTATCTGCAATGAAACATCCGGAAAAAATAAAACGCTTCAGGTTTGCCATGCTTTTTGCAGTCTTGCTGCTGTCTGTTCATTCGTTTGCGCAGTTAAAAGAACTTGGCCCTGCCCCCGAATGGCAAACGGTTGGCGAGGTAAAATGGCTGAAAACCACAAAGGCCCGGCTGCAATACAACGTACAACGCAACGATACTACCTATTGGCTTTACCTGAAAGACGAAAAGGTTCTTCGCAATAACCGCGACATGCCGGTGATCAATTACTTCAGCATCCGGTTCATGAATGAAGGCGCTGCCTTGCAGGCCCTGGAAACATTGCTCTTGTCGTTTTTTGAAGGCGACGGTGCCAAAGAGAAAGCCTACGAAAAAACCTTTACGCTGGGCAATACCTTGGTGATGGTGCAGCATTCGCCAAAGATCATCGGCAAGGCCATTATGCTAACGACAAAAGAAGGTTCTGTTATCCTAACCAAAAACGAGGTGACTAAACTGTTTGGGCGATAAGTGTTGTGGAAACAGTTTTTACATGACTGGAAAAGGATTTTAGATTGGTAAGTTAAACTAACGTCGATCCCTACCTGTGAATGTCTTCGCTCCCGATTCATAACAAAACCTGGTTATATGAAAGGTTCTGTCGTCCGCCCGGGGTCTTCGCGGAGGGCCTTGTGGGCTGTCTTGTGGCGTCCACCCCGGGTGGTTGCCAGCACGTAAACGTGTTCACATAGCTGTCTCGTAGCATTGAGCTGTTACAACTTGCAGAGGTTAGAGAAATGTCCAATAGGAATAAGCCGCTACAAGGGAACGGCCACGAGTGAACGGCCGAAGTAAAAGCAGTTAGAGCAACCCGGGGGTTTCGCCACAGCCCCCTCTCGCAAAGCCATCTGCGAAACCCCGGGCGGACAATGCGCAGGCCGTGCGCAAACGAAAAATATCACCGCAAAAGTGCAGCGGGAAAAGACCGGTTTATCTTTCAGCATGCTGCCATTTGTACAACCGGTAGCGGGCAATGATGCGCTTTCGTTTGAGGAAGATAAAAAGGCCCGTTAGAAAAATAATGGCCGCGTTAATACGGAAAGCACCTTCCACCCCCAGGTGCTCGGTAAGATAGCCGATCCAGAAATTGCCGATAGGCGCCATTCCCAAAAACATTAGAATGTACATGCTCATCACGCGGCCGCGAAACTCCTGTTTTACCATTCCCTGCACCAGCGTATTGCTCATGGACGATTGCGAAAGCAGGCCAAGGCCGATAAAAAAAAGCAGCACAAGCGCCAGCGGAAACTGCGGGATAAAACTAAACAGCAGGAGGCTAATGGCAAACAGCGTGTTGCCGCCAAGGATAAACAGCAACGGCGATACCCTGCCACCCAGTGAACCCACTAGGAAGGTTGCCAGCAGGGCACCCAGTCCTGTAGCAGAATAGAGGTAGCCCAGCCCTTTGGCATCCAGCCCATAGTTCTCCCGGGCAATAACCGGCATAATGGTGGTGTACGACCAGCCAAAAATTGACACAGCGCCTACAAACAGGAGCACCACGCGGATAACCGGGTGCGAGAACGAATACACGATGCCTTCGCGGATGGCTACCAGAGGTTGCAGGGCCCTTGCGGCCGGCTGCTCGTTGATGCGTACAAACCGAAGCGCCACCAGCACAGCAATATAACTCAGCCCGTTGGCAATAAAAGCGCCGCCAATGCCCACCCAGGCTATCAGCAGACCGGCCAGTCCCGGCCCAATGACCCGGGCGGCGTTAAAGATGCCGGAGTTCAGCGCAATGGCCGAAGGCAGGTGGAGTTTTTGTACCAGTTCGGGTACCAGCGACTGCCGTGCCGGTGCATCCACGGCATTGACCGTTCCCATTAAAAAAGCAATGGTGCCGATCACCGGCACCGTGGCCAGTCCGGCGTTGGTAAGAGCGCCAAGTGTCAGTGCCAGCACCATGTTGCTGCTTTGGGTAAAGTAGAGAATTTTCTTTTTGGAGAAGCGATCCACCACTACACCGCCAAAAAGCGAAAAGAGGAGCGAAGGCGTGGTGGCAAGAGCGGCTACCAGGCCAATCAAAAAAGGCGAGGAGGTGAGTTGCAGCACCAGCCAACCCTGCGCCACAATCTGTAGCCAGGTGCCAATAAGGGAGAAGAACTGCCCGAAAAAATAAATGCGGTAGTTGCGGTTCTGCAGGGCCGGGAAAGCTTTCAGGCGGGCCCAAATGGTATTTTCACCCACGGTTATCTCCGGGCTTTCATTGATCAGGTATTGTTCTTCGGCTTTGTGGGGGAATTGCTTATCCATGCGGCAGGAAACAAGCAAGTTTTGCGCCGCAGGAGAGTAAGGCAAAAAATGTCGCTAATGAGCAAAACGTTATTCCATTTAAGGGAAGATGCGTACGAAGGAAATTGGGTAGTCAGTGCTTCCACACGGTGAAAGCAAGCTCTAGCCTGTAACAACAAATTACATATCGGATAAATAAAAAAAACTCGAAAATGCTTTGATCTTATTCAGGCTCAATTATTTTTGCGCCTGCTAACTGCAGTAAAATCCTGCATATTATCGTACTCTAATCAAATCCTATGAAAAAAACAGCTACTCTGTTTCTTGCCTCGTTGTTCTCCATCGCCAGTTTTTCGCAAAACAAAGGCCTTCAGTTTGATGGTCAAAATGATTATGTACAGGCCCCTGAAAAATCCGGTGTACTTACGGGCAATATCATGACGTTTGAAGCCTGGATAAAACCTTCGAACTTTAATAATCATACCAGTTATATTGTCAACAAAGGGGATAATGGTTACACGTGGTTTTGCCTCAATATTATGAATGATGATATGGGGATGCCGGGTATGCCGGGCATGGAATCCGAGCCTGCACTCTCCGCGTTTATTTCCTCAAATACGCAGTACCCTCAGCTACATTATCCAATTTCAACAGGATGGATTAATCAATGGCACCACGTAGCTATGACAGCTGATGGAAGTTTTTTCAGATTGTATGTCGATGGCGTGTTGGTACAAAGTGCACCATTTAGTACGAATGTTCCCTTGAATGGCCAAGCTTTGCATCTTGGCGCTTCATCTAATTGGGGAAATGATGCGTTTGCCGGTACCATGGATGAAGTAAGGATATGGAATGTTGCCCGTACGCAGGCACAGATTCAGGAAGCCATGTACAAAGAGATTCAGCCCACCACGCCAGGCCTTACCGCTTATTATACGTTTAACGAGGGTGTGAGCAATGGCAATAACACTGCTATTTCAGGTGTTGCTGACCTGGCTGCCCCGGGTAGCTTTGCCACACTGGTAAATTTTGCCAAAACAGGCACCACTTCCAACTTCACCACAGGCTATGCAACCCTGGTTTTACTGCCGCTTAAAAACAATTCGTTTGTGGCAACAAAAAATGCCGGTACGGTTCAATTAGACTGGAAAGCTTTTCGCGGTGAATTTGCCGAGGTATTTGAAATTGAGCGCAGCAACAACGGCACCGACTTTCTAAAGATCGGGACCGTGAAGGCCACTGGCACCGGTGCGGAAAACGACTATTCCTTTACCGACTACAAACCAACATCGGTCAACTATTACCGCTTGAAAACAAGCAGCAGCAACGGGCAAGATTCCTACAGTTCAATTGTTGTCATTCGCGTAGAAGAATCCATCACACAACTTCGGGCTTATCCGAATCCTGTGCAGAATAATTTGCAACTGCAGGTGGCCGCACCCAAAGGCCCTGTGCAAATGCGGGTAAAAGACCTGTCTGGAAGAACCTTGCTGGAATGGCAGGTGCAGTCAACAGGCGGTGCTTTGCACACATCCGTGGATGTAAGCAAACTAACAGCAGGTACCTATGTAGTGATTGGTAACAATACGTCAACCATGTTTGTAAAGCAGTAGATGTAATTCACCATAAGAAAAGCCACCTCTTTGCAGGTGGCTTTTTTGTTTGCAAGCCACTGCTTTTTCTGGATTGATAAAAGCAAAGTCGTAATTGTCGGCGCAAAAGCCTGCGGTAGTCAGTTCATAGCAATGCCATTTCCATTTTTCCTACCTTTCTTCAAACAATTCATTCATGCTACTCACCACAACCAACATCATCGAAGGAAAGCCCGTACAGAAATACCTGGGCATCGTAACATCCGAAGCCATCATTGGCGCCAACATTGTCAAGGATATTTTTGCCGGCATCCGCGATATCGTCGGCGGCCGCAGCGGCACCTACGAAAGGGTGATAGAAGAGGCCCGCGCCAATGCCCTGCGGGAGCTGGAACACAAAGCGCAGTACCTGGGCGCCAACGCTGTTATCGGCATCGACCTTGATTTTGAAACCATCGGCGCCAACGGCAGCATGCTGATGGTGGTGGCCACCGGTACCGCCGTAAAATTTTAAGCAGTCAAACACTTGGCGATTTCATTGCATTTCCAGGTGTCAGGTGAGAAGTACTAGCCGACACTTGACATGCGATAGCAACGTCAGTTTTTAGTCATTTGCCAGCAAGAAGTATGTTGCCGCTTGCAGATGTTGTATTTTTAAGCATCGCAGGCCTGTGTCCTGCGGGTTAACGTGCGTTATGAAAGAAGCCACTGGCCTGAAAAAAATGCTGATCCGGTTTTTAAACAAAACCCCCGACCTTGTTTGTATTGCCGGCAAGGACGGCTATTTTGTCAAGGTAAGTGACTCGGTGGTAAAAACGCTCGGCTATTCCGTGAACGAACTGCTGGCGCATCCCATTGCTCATTTTATTCACCCCGCCGACAAGGCCCTTACTGCTTACAAAAGAGCGGCCCTTCTCGAAGGCGAAACCTTGCATGATTTTGAGAACCGTTACCTCACAAAAAGCGGTGACGTGGTTTGGCTGCACTGGACGTCGGTTTATTTTAAAGACGCCGAAGTGGTGTTTGCCATTGCCAAAAACAACACCCGCCGCAAACAGCAGGAGCTGGGCCTGAAAGAACGCTTCACCCGGTTCAAGACCCTGGTACGTCATTTTAAGTCCAGCCTTGAAAAAGATAAAAAGCAGGTAGCTCTTGAACTGCACGAAGAACTGGCACAACTGGCGGCGGTTGTCAAGGCCGACATACAGTGGGTAAAGAACTATACAGCCGATGCGGCCCTGCAGGACCGTATCGAGCATGCCCTGTCGGCTTCGGAACTGCTGATCCAGTCCATCCGCAACCTGTCTTATTCCATCAGTCCTGCCATGATCGAAGACCTTGGATTTGCAGAGGCCCTGGAATGGCTTTGCGCTGAATTTACCCTGCAGCACAACATTGCCTGTTCACAGGCTATTTTTTGTGAAGAAGAAGCGTTGCCGCACGAAGTAAAGCTTGATCTTTTTCGCATCTGCCAGGAGGCGCTCAACAACTGTCTTGTGGAGGCTCAGCCGCAGGCAATAACCATTCACCTGGCGCAAACAGGGAAGCAGCTTGTACTTACCATCACCGATGATGGTGCTGGTTTTGAACAAGAAGTGCTAAACGATCTTTTGGCCGGGACAAGCCTGCGGGAAAGAGTGGAATCGCTGCACGGCGTGTTTTCCGTGGAAAGCACAAAAGCAAAAGGCACCACCTTAGTGGTGAGCTTTGCCCTGGAGCACATTACGCCGGCGCCGGTGATGCCTTTGCCTGCAGCCAATTGAAAGGACAGCGCAGGTTAGATTACAGACCGGTACAGTACGGAAATGCTTAACGGACAAATCGCCACCGAAGTGCCGAAAGCATCTTGTTCTGCGGTTATCTTTGCGCATGTTTAAAAACACCCTCCTAAAAGCATTGGACGCCGCCGGAACCCGTATCCGCAGCTTCGATGAATCGGATTTCCAGATCTCTAACAAAGAAGGCATCAACAACCTGGTAACCGAAGTAGACCATGCCGCCGAAGAAGTCATCATCGCCACCATCAAAGAAAGTTTTCCCGGTCACCAGATCCTGAGCGAAGAGTGTGGTGAGCTGGTGCAGGACTCGCAATACAAATGGATCATCGATCCCATTGATGGCACGGTAAACTTTGCACACCGCATTCCTATTTGCTGTGTGTCCATAGGTTTGGAGCATGAAGGAAAAATGATCCTGGGAGGGATCTTTAACCCGTTTATCAACGAACTGTTTCTGGCTGAAAAAGGCCAGGGCGCCACGCTGAACGGCAAACCCATCTCGGTCAGCAAAAAAGCATCGGTGGAAAGCGCCTGTCTTGTCACCGGTTTTCCTTACACTTATCTCGATGAGCCCAACGGCCCCCTGGAGGTGTTCGACCGCTTTATCCGTCGCGGCATCCCGGTGCGTCGCTTAGGCTCTGCTGCCATTGACCTCGCCTGGGTGGCCTGCGGTCGCTTTGACGGTTTTTTCGAGCACAAGCTGCAGGCCTGGGACAGTGCTGCGGGATTTTTGCTGGTAGAGGAAGCCGGTGGAAAAGTAACGCAGATGGGCGGCGATCCTTACTCGCCGTACAAGCCCGGCATTATTGCCACCAACGGTATTATTCATGATGAATTGATCGAATGGGTAAAAGGAAATATTCCGCAACAATCCTAATTTCATTGTTATGAGCGAACGAACGGAAGTGTCCTCCCTGGGAGAATTCGGACTGATTGAACACCTGACCAAAAACGTAGAGATACACAACGCTTCTTCCATCCTTGGTGTTGGCGATGATGCGGCTGTGATCGATCATTTTGGCAAGCAAACCGTTGTCACCAACGACCTGCTGATAGAAGGCGTGCATTTCGATTTGATGTACACACCGCTAAAGCATCTTGGCTATAAAACAGTAGCCGTAAACGTTAGTGACCTGTGTGCCATGAACGCTACGCCAACACAGATCGTCATCGGCATTGGCTTTAGCAACCGCTTTAGTGTAGAAGCGCTGGACGAATTTTATGAAGGCGTGTACGCAGCCTGCAGCCAGTACAAAGTGGACCTGCTGGGCGGCGATACCTCCACCTCGCAAAAAGGCTTTATCATTTCCTGCACCGCCATTGGCGAAGTAGCACCGGATGCCTTTGTAACACGGAAAGGCGCTGCCAAAGGTGAGCTGCTTTGCGTGAGCGGCGACCTGGGCGCTGCCTACCTTGGCTTGCTGTTGCTGGAGCGGGAAAAAAAGATCTTTCTCGAAAACCCCAACGTGCAGCCCGACCTGGAAAACGAAAAGCACATTGTAGGACGATTGCTGAAACCCGAAGCCAGGGTGGATATCATTGAATACTTTGCCAGCAGCGGCATCCGGCCAACAGCCATGATTGATGTAAGCGATGGCCTTAGCTCGGAAATCCTCCACATCTGTAGGCAAAGCAATGCAGGCTGTGTGCTGTACGAAGAAAAACTGCCGATTGCTGAAGAAACCAGGCTCGCTGCGTTCAAGTTTAACCTCGATCCCACCGCCTGTGCGCTGAGCGGCGGCGAAGACTACGAGCTGCTGTTTACGGTAAAGCAGGACGATTATGAAAAGATCTCTTCCAATACCGACATCAGCGTGGTAGGTTATCTTACCGACAGCGAAGCCGGTGCTCACATTATCACCAAAGGCGGCGGCAAGCATCCCATTACAGCCCAGGGCTGGAATGCGTTTAAAGGGGCGTAAATGAGGGCCTTTCATTTTTTACTGTTGGTAGGTGCGGGATGGCTGCTGCAAAGCTGCAGCGCCAGCCGGTACAACCCATCCAAAAAATATGCGCCGCAGCAGTTACAGGAAGATTATGCCGTGTTTCGCGGCAGCCTGGAAGAGGCGCACCCCAGCCTGTACTGGTACACGTCAAAAGACAGCATGGATTTTTATTTTGACGTGGGCAAGAGCAAACTGAAAGATTCGCTCACCGAAGGACAGTTTCGCACCGTACTTTCTTACGTCATTTCAAAAATTCGCTGCGGGCACACCACGGTTCGTCCGTCGAGGGCAGCCGCGGAAGCAACGGCACGAAATGCGCCTTTCCCGCTTTTGATAAAAGCCTGGTCCGACACGGCGGTGGTGATGGGCAACCTAAATCGCAACGATTCCAGTGTACACCGCGGCGTTATCCTGCAAAAGATCGACGGGCGCCCCATGGCTGCCATCTTGGACTCCCTTTTTTCGTTTCTTTCCACCGATGGCTTTAACCAAACCCACCAATACCAAACCCTGAGCAACGGCAGCGCCTTTCGCAATCTCTATGCGTCGGCCTTCGGGCTTAAGCAAAAGACCCCGGTTGAATACATCGATACCCTGGGACAGCTGCGAACCGCCACACTTTCGCTTTACCAGCCAAAGGTCGATTCTTCGCGGATGGAACGTTCTTCCACAAAAGGCCCGTCGCGCCGCGAACGCAAAAAATGGGAACGGGAAGCCATGCGCAGTCTGCGTTTTGACTCTGCTTTACAGATGGCCGTGCTGGAAGTAAATACGTTCACCAAAGGATATGGCCTTCGCAGCTTTTTTAAGCGGTCGTTCAAAGAGATTGAAAAACGGGGCGTGCCTAACCTGGTGGTGGACATGCGGGGCAATGGCGGCGGCAGCGTCATTTTTTCCAATCTGCTTACCAAATACATTGCCGACAAGCCCTTTACCATTGCCGATACGCTCTATGCCGTTCGGCGCAGCAGCGATTACGGCAAATACCGAAGCAACAATTTTTTCAACTGGCTTTTTCTCCGCTTTCTTACCAAAAAAAAGAGCGATGGACAGTACCATTTTCGCTTTTTCGAGAACAGGAAATTTAAGCCGAAGGGAAAGCACAACTTCAATGGCACCACCTATATTCTCACGGGCGGCAACACGTTTTCGGCCGCAACGCTTTTCACCAAATCCCTGCAGGAGCAGGAAAATGTAATTGTGGTGGGAGAAGAAACCGGTGGCGGTGCCTATGGCAACAGTGCCTGGCTGATACCGGATGTAACCCTGCCGCATACGCAGGTGCGCTACCGCCTGCCCCTCTTCCGGTTGGTGATTGACAGCAAGTTTGAAAAAGGCCGCGGCGTGATTCCGGATGTGCCGGCGCTGCCAACGGTGGAGGCACTGCGCAAAGGCGAAGATTACAAAATGGAAAAGGTCAAAAGCCTGATCCGGGAAAAATCACCTAAGTAAAGATCTGGAAGCCATCTGCATCCCGCCAGAACGGGAACTTGCTGCGTACCTCATCCAGCTCTTCTTTTTTCAGCGTAATGGTAAAGATGTCTTCTTCATGCGCCTTGTGGTAAAGCACTTCTCCCAGCGGGGAAACGACCATGCTGTCGCCGCTGTGGTAAATTTCGTTACCATCGTTGCCCACGCGGTTCACACCAATTACATAACACTGGTTTTCGATGGCTCTTGCCTGCAGCAAGGTTTTCCAGGCCGTGCTGCGACGCTCCGGCCAGTTAGCCACATAGATCAGCACATCGTATTCAAATGCAGCGCTGGGCTCTGACTCCCCCTCTATTGAAGGGGGCAGGGGGGAGGCCTGTTGGCGGGCCCATACGGGGAAGCGCAGGTCGTAGCAGATCAGGAGGTTTATTTTAAAGCCGTTGGCAGAAGCAATAAAGCGTTCTGTTCCGGCCGTATAATGCTTGTCTTCGCCGGCAAAAGCAAAGCGGTGACGTTTGTCGTAAGAGCCGTATTGGCCATTGGGCAGCATCCAGATGGAACGGTTGTAGTAAGCGCCGTCTTCTTCAATGATAAGGCTGCCGGTAAGAATGATCTTTTTTTCGGCAGCGATGCGTTTCATCCAGGCAACGGTCTCGCCACTCATGGGTTCTGCCATTGTTTCGGGCTTCATGCTAAAACCGGTGCTGAACATTTCGGGCAGCACCACCACCTGCGTTTTTTCCTGGATGTTGTTGATCTTTTCTTCCAGCATCTGCAGGTTTGCCTGCTTGTCTTCCCAGTGCAGGCCTGTCTGGATGAGTGTAAATGTAAGGGCTGACATAGCCCGTGAAAATAAAGCAATGTTGGCAATGAAGTGTCCTGTTTCTGTGGACGTTTTTTTTGTGTTCGAAAAGCCTGTTGAAACCACTTTTCCAAGAAAGTGTCAGTAAGGACATTTTTTGTTGCTAACCCTCCAGCACTGTTTTCCTTTTCAAAATTGCTTCTCCATTGTTAATTGCTAGTTGTCTATTGCCCATCGTCTCAGAACCCGGCACTGACTTTGTTTGACTACCCATTAGAAATTGTGTGTATGAAAAAAGTGATGATTTTTACCCTTTTAGCGGCAGGATTTTTTACCAACGCCCAACCCATTGTACAGCCTGTATCCAGTGGTGATTATTGGCAGATCGATGATTACAAGCAACGCCTCCCGGAACTTGCCAATGCAAATACCTTCCCGCGGAACATTTCGTTTGCCAACGGTTATGCCGGCATCAGCAATGTAAAGGCCAACCGCATTATCGGTGCCAACGAACTGTCGTGGACAATTGCCGGCGCACAGAACGTAACGGATTTTTATATTGAATACAGCCGCGACATGCGCCGTTTTGAGCAGGCCGGCATTGTACGCTTGCTGCGGACAGAACCCGGCAACGGCTATGTGTTCCGTCACCATTTTAACGATGCGGGCCTGGTGTATTACCGGTTGGCCCTGGTGCGGGATGGACAGATCCTGGCTTATACACCCGCCGTGCAGGTGTTGGACGAAGAAGCCCGTACGAAGGTATTTCCCACTGTTGTGCAGGGAAGCACGTTTTACATTGAAACCGGAACGCCTTACGAGAAACTGGAAGTGGTGAACACATCCAGCCAGTCGGTTTACCAGAAAGGACTGGCCAATCAAACGGGCACCATCACCGTTGGACTGCCGGACTTGCCAAGGGGCATCTATTTTGTGCGGTTGCTTTCCGACAGGGTTCCGCAGCACGTGCAGCGCATCCTCGTGGAGTAGGGTGGATGCCCGGTTTGCCGTTTGCGTTTTGATTGGGCTTACTTTTGCGGCCACATGCTCAACGGGAAAAAAATAGTGGTGGTGCTGCCGGCTTACAACGCCGCCAGGACCCTGGAGAAAACCTACCAGGAAATTCCATTCGATATTGTGGATGACGTGGTGCTGGTGGATGACCTCAGCAAGGACGACACGGTGCAGAAAGCAAAGGAGATCGGTATCCGCCACGTGGTGCAGCACCAACGCAACCGCGGTTATGGCGGCAACCAGAAAAGCTGTTACAACAAGGCCCTGGAACTGGGCGCCGATATCGTGATCATGCTGCACCCCGACTACCAGTACACACCGCAACTGATCCCGTCCATGGCTTACCTTATTGCCAACGATCTTTACCATGTAGTGCTCGGCTCCCGTATTTTGGGCAATGGTGCCCTGCGCGGCGGCATGCCCATTTACAAATACATCGCCAACCGTCTGCTCACGTTTACGCAAAACATCCTGGTCAATCAAAAGCTGTCGGAATACCACACGGGCTACCGGGCCTTTTCAAAAGAAGTGTTGCAACGGGTGAATTACGAGATCGACAGCGATGATTTTGTGTTTGACAACGAAATGCTTTCGCAGATCATTTACCTCGGTTACGAGATTGCTGAAGTGACTTGCCCTACCAAGTATTTTGAAGAAGCCTCCAGCATTAATTTTAAACGCAGTGCCATCTATGGATTGGGTGTGCTGCGGGTATCGATCGTGCACCGTTTGTGCAAGTGGGGGTTGATGAAGCATAAGATGTACAGCCCCCTGTCCCCCGGTGGGGGAACTTAGACCGAAGCGAGTTTGTTTTTTAGAAACTTTCTTTAGGAAAATCAATTTTACGCTGGCTTTGCCAGCTTTTTTATTTCGCACAGAGCAAAGAAGGAAAGGAGTTTTTATTTGTTAGCCATCTAATTTGCTTTTTGCCGGTCGCTTTTTGCCAATTGACTTTCTCCTTTGCTCCTTTGCTCCGTGCGACAACTTTACCTGCGCAGCAGGAAAAATTCCATGTTCTCCTAAACGAAAAAAACAGGACACGCTTCAGCGTGTCCT
The DNA here is from genome assembly GCA_013327885.1 of Flavisolibacter longurius. Lineage (GTDB taxonomy): Bacteria > Bacteroidota > Bacteroidia > Chitinophagales > Chitinophagaceae > Flavisolibacter. The sequence continues at coordinate 179,142 of JABUMY010000001.1, forward strand.
GTTCTATAACCTAACGTTTGAGTTGAAAAAGAAAACTAACATTGACCTAAATTCCCCCACCGGGGGACAGGGGGCCGTTAATGCCTGAAATGCCGCATGCCGGTCATTACCAGTGCCAGGTTGTTTTCCTTGCAATATTCAATGCTGTCCTTGTCGCGAATGGAGCCGCCGGGTTGAATAAAGGCGGCGATGCCTACTTCGTGTCCCATCTTCACGCAATCATTAAACGGAAAGAACGCATCACTGGCCATAACGGCGCTGCCCAGGTCAAAATTGAACTGCCTTGCTTTTTCCACGGCATGGCGCAGGGCATCAATACGACTCGTTTGTCCGCAGCCCTTGCCCACCAGTTGTTTATTTTTCACCAGGGCAATGGCATTGCTTTTTAAGTGCTTGCACACAATGTTGGCAAACTCCAGGTCGGACCTTTCTTCATCGGTGGTTTGGCGTCCGCCCACTTCTTCCCATTTCTCAAAATTGCCTTCATCTTTACCCTGTTGCAGGGTACCGTTGACGGCATTCTTGTAAATATTGGGTGTAGTGGCCGTTTTGTTCAACTGCAATAAGATGCGGGCTTTTTTGGCCTGCAGCTTTTGCAATGCATCGGGTGAAAAGGAAGGAGCGATCAGCACTTCAAAAAAGATCTCGCTGATGGCTTCTGCAGTTGCTGCATCTACTTCGCCGTTGCAAACAAGCACACCGCCAAATGCACTTTCGGGGTCGCCGGCCAGGGCGTCTTTCCAGGCTTCGGCAATGGTAGAGCGGATGGCAATGCCACACACATTGGTATGCTTGATAATGGCAAACGTGGTTTCCTGAAACTCTTTGATCAATTCAATGGCGGCATCAACGTCCACCAGGTTGTTATAGGAGATTTCCTTGCCGTGGAGCTGCGTAAAGCACTCGTCAAGGTTGCCAAAGAAAACGGCGTTCTGATGCGGGTTTTCGCCATAGCGCAGGTGCGTTTGCCGGCCGGCACCCAGCACGGTCAGGGGTTCATTAAAGTTGAAATAATTGTTGATGGCAATGTCATAGTCGGCCACCACGCGGAAGGCTTTTGCGGCAAAGGCTTTGCGCTGCTCCAGCGTAATGTTTCCGTCCTGGCTCTGCAAGAGGTCTACCAGCGGCTGGTAGTCGGCTTTGGAAGCAACAACAGTTACATCCACAAAGTTTTTTGCTGCGGCACGAATCATGGAAGGCCCGCCAATGTCGATCTTTTCAATGATGGCTTTTTCCTCCGAGGTTTGCGCCAGCGTTTCCTCGAAAGGATACAGGTCAACGATCACCAGGTCGATGGTGGGGATGTTGTATTGCTGCATTTCCTGCACATCGGTTTCGTTGCTTCTCCGCCCAAGAATTCCGCCAAATACTGAAGGATGGAGAGTCTTTACCCGTCCGCCAAGAATGGAAGGATAGGAAGTGAGATTTTCAACCGGTACGACCTCGATGCCCAGGTCTTCGATAAATTTTTGCGTGCCCCCGGTAGAATAGATGGTGGCGCCCTGCGCCTTTAGCTGTTGTACCACCGGCTCAAGGCCATCCTTGTAAAAAACGGAGATGAGTGCAGCGGAGATCTTTTTGTCCATGATTGCAGAAGGATTTGAGATTGAGCGGCAAAAGTACGGCAGGTGCGTTTACCACCTCGTGACAAATGCGCCTTTCTCGCTTACGTCATATACCGGTATGCGTAAAGAATCGCAATCTTTCTTCCACTGCGCAGCTTTCCAGGGTGGTACGGAACCATCAATCACTACCTGCTTCAGGTGGAACGATTGCAGCAGCTTGCTGATGTAGATTTTAGGGTTTTTAGAAAGGATCAGCACATCGACCGGCTGTTTGGGTTGTGCTTCTGCAAAAGGCAACGCTTCATCCAGCAGGAGAATTTTTTTGCCGTCCAGGCTAAAGAACTTTTTCGATGCATCGGTGGCAACCGGCGATACCCGGTGTAATACGCGGGAAGGCTGCAGGTGAAAATTGCGTGCAAAGCCATCGTAGAGCAATACCGAATCGCCAAGAAAAGCGTAATCCCTTCCGTTGATGATGTCGATAGCAGGGTGCCTGGGCACATTGTACACGATGAGTTTTTTCTGCGCATACGCTTCGTAAAACGAAACGCCGCGCAGCACCATAAACAGGGCAAGCGAAACAAAGGCAAGCCTTGCCTGCAGGAGGCTTTTTTCCATCAGCCAATAAGAAAAGGCAATGGCAAAAATGAGCAGCAACACTGTTTGCAAAATGGAAATGGAAAGCAGGTTCCAGGTGGCAAAAGGCAGTTTGTCCAGTCCTTCGATATAGCTGTTCATGAATACGATCAGTTCGCGAAGAACGGAACCGAGGAGAGCGGCTACCGGTGGCAGGAAAAACAGCGCACAAAGCAGGATCTCTCCCAATAGAATTAAGCTGCTTAACGGCACCGCAATAAAGTTGGTCACTAAAAAAAGCAACGGCATCTGGTGAAAATGATAAATGGAAATGGGCAGGGTGAGGATCTGCGCGGCAATGGTAACGGCAGTCAGCTTCCAGGTAAGATCGATCAGTTTGTTGGGCAGGTGAAACCAGTTGTACACCGGCCGGAAAAACAACACAATGCTCAGCACCGCCGCATACGAAAGCTGGAAGCCCACATCCCAAAGCCAGAAAGGATTGATGCAAAGCAGTCCAAAGGCAGAAAACGAAAGTGTGTTGAAGATGTTGGTCTTTTTGGCGGTGGATTCGCCGATGGCGATAAGTGTGAACATCAGTGCCGATCGCAGCACGGAAGGCCCGGCACCGGCCAGGATGCTGAAGAGCCAAAGCGAGCCAAGAATGATAAGAAGCCGCGGCAACAGGAGGTGTTTTGATCGTCGCATGGGCTTTGTCAGCAGGAGCAGAATGGCGTAGATAATACCGAGGTGAAGTCCCGAGATGGCAATGATGTGCACAACGCCGGTATTTGAATAGGCCTGCACCAGGTTTTTATCCAGGTCGTCTTTGTAACCGATCAGTAACGCTTCTGCCAGGCCTTGCTCTTTTTCGCTGCGGATAAATTTTTTAAGTGTGCTTACCACCCAAATACGGCTTTGAAAAAGAAAGGTTTTACCCCTGTTTCGAACAACACCCGGCTGCACAACATAATCCGGCGGTGTGAGATAAACCTGGTGCGTGGTTCCCTGGAAAAGACTATAGGTTTTGTAATCGAAGCTGCCCGGGTTGCCGGCATTACGAATGGCTTGCAAAGGAACGGCAACAAGCAGGCGACTGCCATAACCCACGCCGGGTGGCACTGCATCTTTTTTAAAATAAAGAATGATCTCGCCTTTTACAGTCTTCCCTTTCTTGTTATGAAAAACGGCCTCCACCGACGCCATTGCTTTGTAGGAGTTTGCTTTTTCTACCAGGGGCTCCTGCACTGTAAGGGAAACAAGGTCGCCCTGCCGGTAATGGTGGCCTACCCATTGCTGATCGTTGCGAATGTCGTTTGCCCAAACCAGCACGCAGCCCGTAAGCGCTACAAGCAGCGTTAAGGCCGATCCCTGCACGTGGCGGAAGCGGTAACGGTTTCCCACACCCGTAAAACCAATGCCTGCCACCACCAAAAGGCTGCCGGTAAAACAAAGCAAGACCACCGTTAACGAAAGGGCTGCATACCATTGCACGAGGATGCCGGTTGCCAGTGCTACCAGCAGGCGAACAAACGGTGCTTTGTGCCAGATCTTTGCAGCCATATCCAAAAGGTAAAGCGCATTTTGCGCATCTGCAAGCACAGGGCCATTTTAACCCGTACAGGTGTGCCCAACAGTGGCAAGGGAACAGTCTTTGCTACCTTTGCCGTTTAACGCGAAATGCGATGTCACAGTTTATCATAGAAGGAATCGGTTACTTGGCTTCGATTCTGCTGGGTCTTTCCCTGCTGGCTACCAACAACCTGCGGTTTCGCTGGTTCAATACAGGTGGCTGCCTGGCTTTTGTAGTGTACGGCATCCTGATCGGTGCCCTGCCCATTATTCTTACCAATGCCCTGCTCTTTTTTATTAACGTAGCGGCGCTGGTAAAGATCTACCGCCGGCAGGAAGATTTTGAGCTGCTGGAGTTCAAGCCCGATGCAACGTTGATTGCAAAGTTTCTACGGTTTTACGAAGCGGACCTGAAGACCTATTTCCCTCATTTCCGGCTGGAAGACAACAGCAATGATGTACGCTTTGTAGTGCTGCGGGATATGGAACTGGCCAACGTATTTGTGGCTACAAAGGATAACGATGGAACAGCGGTTGTAAAATGCAATTACACCATTCCCAAGTTTCGGGATTATAAAGTCGGCACTTTTATTTTTGAAAAAGAACGCGACTACCTACCGGCAAAGGGCATACGTAAACTGGTGTATACCGAAGTGGTGAATGCCGGTCACCGGGAGTTTTTACAGCGCATGGGTTTTCAAAAAGAACAAAGCGGTAACGCTATAACTTGGGTTAAATATTTGGCCGATTAAAAACCGGTGCAGCAAAGTCCAACATGCAGTTGTCTTGCGCCGAATGCTGATCAGTAAACACTGCTTACTAAATGCTTGTTAAAGCCACCTGGCTACATTGCTTTCTCTTTTGTGTTGCTGCATATTCGTTTCCTAAATCAACTGCACATGAAAAAAAATTTACTCTTCGCATTGGCCTGCGCTATTCTTTTTTCTTTTACCGCTTCCTCGCAAATCACTAAAGGTTCCGTGCTGCTGGGTGGTGGCATCAGCGGTGGCAAGGGCACCTCCGAATCGAATAACCGGGAAACGATCACCACTTCCTTTGGCATCAATCCGGCCGTGGGGCTTGCCGTTCAGAACAACACCGTTATCGGGCTGCGCCTGTCTTATGGCAAGAACAAATCGGAAATTGAGGATGGTACAGCAGAGAACTGGCAGCGGACCAACCAATTCGGGGCAGGCTTTTTTTACCGTCGCTATATGAACTTAAGCCAGAAGTTTTACCTGTTTGGCGAAGGATCAGTTTTTTATAATGGAACCAAACAGGAAACAAGAAGTTCCTGGCAGCAAATGGATCAAAAAATCAAGAGTGTCGGTATAAACTTTTACCCCGGCGTTGCCTATGCCGTTTCCCGCAAAATGCACCTCGAGATAGGCTTAAATAATTTGCTGGACATTTCTTATAGCCATAGCAAGACAGCTTCTCCCTCCGGTAGCGAGCAAACCTCATCGGGGTTTGGCTTTTATACCAATGTCAGCACATCAGCACCACTGACGGTAGGTTTTCGTTTTGTGCTGGGTAAATAATACTAACAAAACAAAGAAACTGCTAGGCAAAAGCTTTCCTGTGATAGCACAGGAAAGCTTTTATTTGACTACACCAACGTATTTCTTGTTGTTTCCTAATAGGTCAATAATGCCAGTTACGAACAAACAGCTGAACGTTTGTGTGGAAATTTCTTCTTTACGCAGGATGGGTGAAGTTGAATAAAAATAATCCGCCATTTTAAACGTTATGGAAAAGCGCCCATTAAACGTACCGGGCAAATTGTTGTCACAGCACTCTTCTATTTCAATCCATGTTATCTAACCAGCTAAAAAACCAGCACCTCATGTGGCGGGCCGGCTTTGGTCCGGCGGCAGGCCAGTTGGGTCAATTGCAAACGCTGTCGCCGCAACAGCTTTTTGGCGCCCTGCAAAAAGCGTCCGCCAAACAACCTGAGTTCCTCGATGCTGCTGATGATTACCTCAAAGGATTGGTCAAAGGCATCCAGGAAGAAGGCATGCGACAGATGCTTTCGGCCGAAGAGAGAAGAGCCGTTCAGCAACAAACGCGACAGGCCATCCGCAGCCTGAACCTGCTTTGGCTCGACGAAATGGTGAGCAGCAACGCACAGCTGCGGGAAAAAATGGCGCTGTTCTGGCACGGCCATTTTGCTTCCCGCAACCTCAATGTATTTTACCAGCAGCAACTGCTGGATGTGATTCGCCAGCATGCCCTGGGTTCTTTTCGCGACCTGCTGCACGGTGTTTCCAAAACGGCGGCAATGTTGTTCTTTCTGAATGCGCAGCAAAACCGCAAAGGACATCCCAACGAAAACTTTGCACGGGAGGTAATGGAACTGTTCACGCTGGGCCGCGGCCATTACACCGAGACCGATGTAAAAGAAGCGGCAAGAGCGTTTACCGGCTGGAGCGCTAACCTGAAAGGTGAGTTTGTGTTCCGCAGGTTTCAGCATGACAACGGAGCAAAAACGGTATTGAAAAAGACCGGGAATCTTACCGGCGAAGACGTGCTGGATATACTCCTGGCACAGGGACAAACGGCCCGCTTTATCACCGAAAAGATATACCAGTATTTTGTGAACGAGAACGTAGATGCGGCAAAGGTGGATGCTCTGGCTGTACGCTTTTACCAGAGTGATTACAACATCGGGCAACTGCTGCAGGACATCTTTACCGCCGACTGGTTTTACAACGAAAAGAACATCGGCAAGCGCATCAAAAGCCCGGTGGAACTGCTGGCCGGTATTCGCCGCATGCTGCCCATGGAGATCCAGAACAGCGATGCGCAATTGCTGGTGCAAAAGCTCCTGGGACAAACACTTTTTTATCCGCCGAACGTGGCCGGCTGGCCCGGCGGCAAAGCCTGGATCGATTCGTCGACGCTGCTGTTTCGCATGCGCCTGCCGCAACTGATCAGCGACAACGACGAATTCAACATTCGGCCCAAAGCAGATGACGATCAAATGATGGGGCGGATGGAAGAAAGCAATAAAGGGAACAGCATAAAAAAAGCAGCGGTCCGGGTGGGTAAGCCCATCGTAGCCGAAATTGATTGGACTGCATACGCAAAACATTTTGCGGCTACGCCGAGAGAAGCGCTGGTGGATAGCATCAACAACGTGCTGCTCCAGGTAAAGCCTTCTTTCCCGAAAGCGCTTATCCAGCAACACGCCGACAACAGCAGTCGCGAAGCTTTTGTGCGAACGGCTACGTTGCAGGTAATGAGCACACCGGAATATCAACTTTGTTAGCATAAGCTGCGAGCTATGAGCTGTCAGCTACGAGCAAAAGAGCAAAGCCTAAACAACAAAACAATGCTGATCAAACGCAGAGAGTTTATACAGGTTGGGTCACTGGCCACTGCATCGTTTATGGTGCCGAAATTTTTAAAAGCTTTTGAAGGTGCTGCCCTGGTACCACCCGGCAACAAAGTAGTGGTGGTGCTGCAACTCAGTGGCGGCAATGATGGATTGAATACCGTGATCCCGGTCGGCAACGATATCTATTACCGGTCGCGGCCAAAGCTGGGTATTGAAAAAGAAAAGGCCTTATCGCTGACCGATGAAGCCGGGCTGCATCCGGCATTGACTGCGTTTGCCGATGCTTTCCACGACGGTTCGCTGGGCGTATTGAACAACGTGGGCTATCCCAATCCCGACCGGTCGCATTTCCGCAGCATGGACATCTGGCATACCGCCAGCAGGAGCAGCGAGTACCTGCACACGGGTTGGATCGGTCGTTACCTGGATGCGCAGTGCAAGGGCTGCGACAAACCCACGCAGGCACTGGAGATCGATGATGTGCTGAGTCTTGCCCTCAAGGGTCAAAGCGAGAATGGCCTGGCCCTGAAAGACCCCCGGCGGCTTTTTGGTACCAGCAATGAAAAATTCTTTAAGGACGTTGCTGCAGTCCATGCCCATCACCACGAAGAGCCGGTGGACTACCTGTACAAAACCGTTGCCCGTACGGTTTCTTCGGCGGACTATATTTTTAAGCAGTCACGAATGCGCCCTTCAGCCGGCAGTTATCCCAACACGGAACTGGGCAAAAGCCTGCAGACCATTGCCTCGCTGATCTTTTCCGATATCAACACAAGCGTATATTATGTTTCGCTGGGAAGCTTTGATACGCATGTGGGACAAGAGGGACAGCAGCAGCGGTTGTTTAAAGAAATGAACGATGCGGTGGCTGCATTTGTAAAAGACCTGAAGGTTGCCAACCGGTTCAACGATGTGCTCTTTTTTACGTTCTCCGAATTTGGGCGGCGGGTAGCCCAAAACGCCAGCGGCGGCACCGATCATGGAACGGCCAATAACATGTTTTTCTTGAGCGGCGGGTTAAAAGAAAAAGGATTGCTGAATGCCCTGCCCAATCTTGCTGACCTGGATGATGGTGACCTGAAATTTAAAGTTGATTTTAAAAACGTATATTCAACCATTCTTTCGAATTGGTTAAGCGCCGACGATAAAACGATCTTAAGCCATGACTACGAAAAACTGAAGTTTATCTAATACACGTGAAAAATATCAGTAAGTTAAAGGCCACCTTATCAGGGTGGCCTTGCTTCTTTTTAGAGGGTTTCTGTTTGCTAAGACATTCCATATCTTAAAGATATGGAATGTCTCTGTAGGCCTATTCCCGCAGGTCGATCTGCTCACTTTCTTTCACCTTGCTGGTGGCAATGCGGTAAAGGATAAACGCCAGCAGGGCAAAGAACAGGACGCCGAGCCATTTGTAACCTTCCTCACTCAGACCTTCTTTCAGTGCATGTTCCGCATTTAGTTTTTGCAGGCCTGCATTGGTGTTTTCAAACGCCGCTAAAAACGCAACGATCACACCGGCCAGTGCGCCACCGGCTACAAGGCCTGTGGCAAACAGGTTGCCTTTGCCCAGGTCTTCTTCTTCGGAAGCTGTTACCACGCCTTTGCGACGCTGTCGCCATTCGGCAATGCCGCGAATGGCACCCCCAATAAAAATGGGGAGGGTGGTGGCAAGCGGCAGGTAGGTGCCTACGGCAAACGAAAGTGATTTAATGCCGCAAAGTTCGAGGGTGACGGCAATGAACACACCGACCAGTACAAACTGCCAGTCGAGGGTTTGCGACTGGATGCCTTTGATAAGCGTTGCCATGAGGGTACCTTGCGGGGCCGGGTACATTTCGGTGCCGATGGCATGTTTAATGCCCTGCGCGGCCATAGCTGCTGTTGGTGTGTCAAGGATCTTCACCGTGGCGCCAATGGCCAGCGACGAAACCACCGCGCCAACAAAAAGTGCAATTTGCTGTGCTCTTGGCGTAGCGCCAACAATGTAACCGGTTTTCAGGTCCTGCGAGGTGGCACCGGCATTGGCAGCGGCAATACAGATCATACCCCCCACCACAAGGGCCATGGGTTCGTAAATGCGACCCGTCCAGCCCACGGCTAAAAAGATCAAGCAAGTGCCCATGATGGTGGCGATTGTCATACCAGAGATGGGGTTGTTGCTGGAACCGATCAAACCCACAATGCGGGAAGAAACCGTTACGAAGAAGGCGCCAAAGATGATGATCAGAATGCCCAGCAAAAGCTTGGCACCAATGCTTTGCCCGGGGATGAGGGAGGAAGGCATCAGGGCTACGCAAAGGATCAGCACTAAACTGCCGATGCCCACTATTTTTATGGAAAGATCCCGTTCGGTTCTTTTCACGCCTTCTTCCTCTACACCTTCCACACCGCTTTTTTTAATGGAGCCGATGCTGCTTTTAAACGAAGAGATAATGGTTGGAATCGTTTTCAGCAGTGTGATAAAACCGCCGGCTGCTACAGCGCCGGCACCGATAGACCGAATGTAGGCACGGTAGATGGCGGTCGTCCAGTCGCCAAAATTTTGTGCCGCAGGGTCCCAGCCTCCCGGTCCGCCGGGTGTGGTGATGGTGGCCAGGTAACCTTGTTTTACCAATTGTGCGGCAATTATGTCGGCCGGCACCAATGATGCCAGGAGCGGAATCAGCACCAGCCAGCTTAACACACCACCGGCTACCAACACACCGGCAATGCGCGGACCGATGATATAACCCACACCCAGGTATTCCGGTGTGATCTCACCACTGATCTTGGCCGATGGAAAAAAGCGCTGCGTTTGTTGCGTGGCAAATTCCGGCGCTTCGGCAATCACACGAAATACTTTTTGCAACAACGCATAGGCGCCGGCCACTCCCAAACCAAGGAAGGCTGTCCTGGCAATAGAGCCTCCTTTTTCACCCGCCTTTAATACAGAAGCGCAGGCGGTTCCTTCGGGATAGGGCAGCACGCCGTGTTCTTTTACAATAAGGGAACGTCGCAGGGGGATCATCATCAAGGTTCCCAGGATGCCGCCAAAGATGGCCAGTACGAGGATGGTGAAATAGTTGAAAAAATCGGCGCTGGCCGCATCGCTCAAAAACAAAAAGCCCGGTAGCGTGAACACCACACCGGCAGCAATGCTTTCGCCTGCCGAACCAGTGGTTTGGATGATGTTGTTCTCGAGAATAGTTGTTTTTAAAAAGGCTTTGCTTAGGGCAATGGCCAGTACCGCTATCGGGATGGAGGCACTAACGGTGAGGCCTGCCTTAAGTGCCAGGTATACCGTGGCGGCTCCAAAGATGATCCCGAACACCGATCCGGTGACAATGGATTTGAGGGTAAACTCCGGGATCTTTTTTTCTGCAGGGATAAACGGTTTGAACGCTTTTTCTGTTTCAGCCATACAAAGGTTTTGGGATGGTTAAATGTAGGAAGAAAGGCGGTAGGATTTTGTGTGCAAGGGAACGATAGCAGATGAAGTGAGGCCAATGAATGATGAGCGATTGGCAAGAGTTAGTTGGCAATCGCCAGTTGACATTGGCAAGGGTCAATGGACAAATAACAAAGAGAGGTTGTTCAGAAGAGTCGGAGCAGCTATTTTACTTTCAAGCCCGGAGGGCTTCAATGTGAATAGCCGCCGGTGGTAACCGGCGGAAAAGTAACGGAAGAAAGACCTCGACCCTGCAGGGGTCGAATGTTTACCATTACTTCAGACTCACAATAAATACTTTTCTTCAAACGGAATCTCATTCTCCATTAGCAGCCGCTTGTATTCGTCATAAAAGCTTTCCTTTTTATGGTGCTCTTTTTGGTTTTTGATATAGTCAATCACGGCATCCTTTTCTTTCACAGAACAAGTAAAGGCACCATACCCTTCCTGCCAACCTGAGAATTGAGGAAACAACCCGCTTTCTTTTATCCAGCAGCTACTTCCCATTTTCATATCCTTTATAAAATTGGCAAGAGACAGGGCGGGGTGTAGGTCTGAAAAAATGTGAAGATGGTCTTCTATACCACCAATGCGATAAAGGTGGCAGTGTTTATTTTTTATGATACCCCAGATGTATTTGTACAAGGCTTCTTGATTGGACTGCGTTAGTGTCGGTTCCCTGTTCTTCGTGGCAAACACAATGTGATAAAACAGTTGTTTATAGGTTCCCATTTCGCAGTTGTTTTCGAAAAGATAAAAATGATTTTTTGGAAATCATTGGGATGTTATAGAAACCGCTGAAGTGCATGTTGCCAGTAAACATTGAACCCCATCCGGGGTTCTCCCGTCAATGCAATCCATACACCGGGTTTCACCCGGCGCTATTCACATTAAAGCCCTCCGGGCTTGGAAGAAAAAACCTCCCGCATTTGCAGGAGGTTAACGTGTAAAAGGCATCATACCAAAATGGCTACTTGCTATTCACTCACCACTCACTACTTCACTCCTTTTTCCGCCATGATCCTATTCAGCCAGCGTAGCATCAAAAAGCACATGGCGGCGGCGGCCATCAGCAGGGCAAAATTCAGCCAGAAATAATTGGCTTTGTTGCTGTAGGTATCCCACAGCGTTGCCAGCACACCCGACAATTTATTGCCAATGGACGTGGCCAAAAACCAGCCACCCATCATCAGCGAGGTAATGCGCACAGGGCTTAGTTTCGATACCAGCGAGAGACCCATTGGACTGAGAAACAATTCGCCAATAGTGATGACACCATAAGAAGCAAACAGCCAGGCCACGCTGGCCTTCTCACCACCGTTGTTGCTGGCATACACCGCGGCTACCATCACCAATGCCGATAAGCCGGAAATAAACAATCCCCAGGCAATTTTGGTAGCGGTTGATGGTTCGCGGTTGCGGCGGCGCAGGAAACTAAAGAAAGCCACGACCAGCGGCGTTAGCACGATCACCCAAAACGGGTTGATAGACTGGCTAAGGTTGGTGGCCCAAAGCGTCATGGCGTTGCCATCCACCGGGCGGTTATCTTCTTTTACGTTGCGGAAATAATAGTGATAATTCTCTTCCCGCAATACGTTGCCGTCTTCTTTTTGGATGCGGAACTGTTCATCGTAAACAGGCACATCCCGCCTGGTATACGATAAGGTATCGGCCAGCCGCAGACCAGAGAAAATTTCACCGGTTACACCACTTACTTCCCGGTTGGTATAGCGGTCGGCCCAGTTGTTCAGCGCCGATCCGTTTTGCTTGAACACGGCCCAAAAAAGAATCACCACGGCAAAGATGGCCAGCAGCGCAGCAATGGGTCTGCGTTCACTTTTTTCCGCACCAAAATACAGCGAAGCAAAAAAGTAGATCACCGGCAAACAGGCAAAGATGAAAGCATCGGTGGATTCGCTGCCCACCAGCGGATGACCCAGCAAAAGATTGGGCAGGTACCAGCCGGCCACGCCGGCAAGGAGCGAAGGCACCAGGATCAGCATCACGATCCGCGTCATGGACATATCGCCTTCCTTTACGCCTTTGATCACATCGTATTCTTTGTAATGCCTTGTGCCGATAAGAAACACGATCACGCCAATGAACATACCCACACCGGCGGCAATAAAGGCCGCTCCCCAGCCGTAAGTAATGTAAAGGGCGGCGCCAAAAAAGTTACAGATAAAGGCACCCACGTTGATGCCCATGTAAAAGATATTGTAGCCAACGTCTTTTTGCTTTTCGTACTGCGGGGTGGAATATACATTCCCCAGCAGGGTAGAAATATTGGGCTTGAAAAAACCGTTGCCGATCACCACCAAAAACATCGCCGCATAGAGCATACCCAGGTTGTGAATGGACATCAGGCAATACCCTACCCCCATCATCAAGCCACCAATAACAATGGACTTGCGGTAACCCATATAGCGGTCGGCAAGAAGGCCACCGAGGAAAGGCGTTAAAAAAACAAGGGCGATAAAGGTTCCGTACAGGTCAGCCGATTCGGCTTCGGTCATGGCAAAACCTTCTTTTACATCTTTTAGATAAAGCGTAAAAATCCCGATCATCAGGTAATAGCCAAAGCGTTCCCACATTTCGGAGAAAAAAAGAAAAGGCAGGGCCTTTGGATGTTGTTTCCACATGGCGATCTTGTTTTGTTAGTCAGATGTTTAGTACAAAAAGGATAAAAGCCAATGGTATGTTCTGCTGTTCAGGAACACGGATTGTCTTTTTGTTTTTGATTTCTGTAATAGAAAAGGGTGGCTAAATATAGCCACCCTTTGCACAAAGGATTTGCAAAATTATTTTCCTGCATTCATCATTGTTTGCAGTTTGCGGGTGATGAGGAACAAAATAAGTGAAGCTGTACCCGCCATAAACACAAACAACATAAAGAAGTCGTAGTTGTCCTTCATCTCGTAGCCGACAAAGGAAGTTGTTTTGCCACCCGATGGATAAAGAGCACTCAGGATGCCAGCCAGTTTGTTGGCGGCCGCATTGGCAAGAAACCAAACCGCCATCAGCAGGGACGCAAACTTGAGCGGTGCCAGCTTGTTCACCAGCGAAAGACCGATGGGCGACAGGCAGAGTTCACCCCAGGTATGAAGGGCGTACATGCCAATCAACCACATCATGCTCACCTTGGTGGTGGCCGAAACATCTTTTACGCCAAAAGCGATCCAGAGATAACCCAGCGCCAGCAGGAAAAGACCAATGGCCATTTTAGTAGGAGCTTCGGGCTCCCATTTACCCAGCTTTAACCAAAGCCAGGCAAACATTGGGGCAAAAAGAATAACAAAAAAGGAGTTGAGCGACTGAAACGTACTGGCCGGAATTTCGTTCAGCACCAGGCTTGCTTGGCCGCCTGTTGCCAGTGAATAAATGACCCAGGCCGTGCCCAGCACCAGGATCAAAATAATGATCTGCACACCATTGAGAAGCGATTTGTCGTTAGCCGACAGGTTCTTCACCGCCTTGCGCCAAAGCCGCAGGAAAAAGGCGATCAGTGCTACCAGTAACGCATACACCACGTAAATAGAAATGTTCCAGTTGACGGTTCTGTCGGTTTGCCTGTCGGCGAAAAGCGTTAACGAAGCGCCGGCCTGCTCAAACGCCGACCAGAAAAACACCACAAAAAAGGCCACGATGAAAATTACACTGATGCGCTGTTTCTCAGGACCGCTAAGCGATTTGTCGGAGAAAAGAATAAAGGCAATGAACAACACGGCGCCCAGCAAAAGGTAAGACAGGTAGCTGAACTGTGTAGCATCGACATACAACAAGCCAATGGCCACCGCGGAAAATAAAAGAAGTCCGCCAACAACAAATAGCGGGTTCTGCCACTGCTTCGGTGCATCGGCTGCAGGTTCGCCCAAGGCAACACCTTGCGGGTTGCGGATGTATTTATCCTGGTAAACCTTTTGAATGACTACGCTGAGCAACATGCCAATACCCGCTACAAGAAAAGCCCATTTAAAATCGGCCGGATTGCCGGTATCGCCAACAATACCGCAGATCAGCGGTCCTAACATACCACCCACGTTGATGCCCATGTAAAAGATAGTATAAGCCGGGTCAATGCGACGGTCACCTTTGGGATAGAGTTGCCCTACCAGCGAAGAAATATTGGGCTTGAAAAAACCGTTACCCGCGATCATAAAACCAAGACCGGAGAAAAAAAGAAAGGTGGAAAGACCGGAGGAAGTTTCATAAAGTGATCCGCAGAAAAAGAGCAGGAATTCGCCAATGGCCATCAGCAGGCCGCCAATGATGATGGAGCGTTTGCTGCCCCAGTAGCGGTCGGCTATATAACCGCCGATGAGTGGCGTGAGGTACACAAGGCCTGTGTAGCTGCCGTAAAGGTTGGAGGCAAAGGCATCATCAAAAAGAAGCGCCTTTGTCATGAAAAGGATGAGAATGGCCCGCATGCCATAGTAGTTAAAGCGTTCCCACATTTCGGTGGCAAACAACACGTACAGCCCTTTCGGGTGACCTTTCGGGTTTTCCGAAAAGTCTGTTCTGATTTCATCGGAGGCTTTTATTTCCGGCATAAGGAGGAATTAATGAATGAATCTTCGTTGTAAAAATAAAGTGCTCAAAATAAGGGAATTTATATTTCAAAAACGGTCTTGCCCATTTGTACCGATATTCGCACCGCATCAGCAATAACCTGTTATGAATATTCTTTTACTCGGTTCCGGCGGGCGGGAACATGCCCTTGCCTGGAAGATCTCGCAGAGCAAACACTGCTCCGGCCTGTTCATTTCTCCCGGTAATGCGGGCACGGCGCAATGCGGTACCAACCTGCCGGTTGCCGCCACCGATTTTGAGGCGATCCGCAACTGTTGTGTTGAAAAAAAGATAGGCATGGTGGTCATTGGGCCCGAAGAGCCGCTGGTAAAAGGACTGGTAGACCAGCTCAAAAAAGAATTCGGTTCCAAACTGCTGGTGGTAGGTCCTTCGCAGGAAGCGGCGCAGCTCGAAGGCAGCAAGGCTTATGCAAAAGCGTTTATGGAAAGGCATCAAATTCCAACAGCAGGCTACAAAGAATTCACTTCGGATAATTTTGAAGAAGGCGTTGCCTACCTGCAGCAGCATACGTTGCCGATTGTGTTAAAGGCCGATGGCCTCGCTGCCGGCAAAGGTGTGATCATTGCGCAAAGCAGGGAAGAAGCGGTGGAAGAATTTACCGCCATGATTCGCGATGCCAAGTTTGGCGATGCCAGCAGCAAAGTGGTGGTGGAAGAATTTTTGGATGGCATTGAATTGTCGGTATTTGTGCTGACAGACGGAAAGAATTATGTGTTGCTTCCCGAAGCAAAAGACTATAAGCGCATTGGCGAAGGCGATACAGGGTTGAACACCGGTGGCATGGGTGCGGTAAGCCCGGTGCCGTTTGCCGGTGAAGCCTTCATGCAAAAGGTGATCACCAAAATTGTAGAGCCCACCATTGCCGGTTTTGCCAAAGATGGCCTGGACTACAAAGGCTTTGTATTTTTTGGATTGATAAAAGTTGGCGACGAGCCCATGGTGATTGAATACAACTGCCGCATGGGCGACCCGGAAACGGAAGTGGTGATGCCGCGCATTAAAACGGATTTGGTAGAACTGCTGGAAGCAACGGCCAAAGGCGAACTGGCTTACCGGGTCATTGAACAGGATACCCGCTACGCTACAACAGTGGTTGCCGTAAGCGGTGGCTATCCCGGCGATTATGAAAAAGGATTCCCGATGAAAGGTCTGGCGCAGCAAGGCGACACGCTGCTCTTTCACATGGGCACCAAAGAGGCTGGTGGCGAAGTGGTGACCAGCGGTGGCCGTGTGATCTGCGCAACAGCGCTTGACGAAAGCCTGCAAGGCGCTATTGCTAAAAGTAAAAAGGCGATAGAAAGCGTACAGTTTGAAGGAAAATATTTTAGAAAGGATATTGGATACGAGTTCGGGACCGAGGCCGGCCCCCTGTCCCCCGGTGGGGGAACTTAGACCGGTCACATTTTTAGGGTTTTATTTTTCTTACAGCAAAATGGTTTTTTATTTGCTGCATAGAATTACAGAAAGTACAAGAGTGCGACGCAACGTATGCTAAATAGTAGCACTTCAGCTCAGTACATTAAAAGATAAATGCCTGTTCTAAAACAGGCATTTTTTATTACAGGAAAGGTATTGCTTAATGATAGCGTGAAAAAGTAAAGCCGCATGGACCTAAGTTCCTCAACCGGGGGACAGGGGGCCGAACCCCAGCTTTTCTTCCACCGATTTTGGCAATTGCGGAAGCTTTCTCCGCTCGATGAGGAAAGATGTGAGTTGCGCAATTTCTTTGAAGATATAATGTTTGTCGGCGGCTGATTTGAGGTAATCTTTCCCGCTGCTGCCACCGGTGCCAATGCGGGTGCCGATCATACGGTGAACCATGTTCATATGGCGGTGCCGCCAGGTGCTTAGTTGTTCGTCGATGTCCAATAAATTATTCAGCAATTGAAAGGGCAATTGTAGCAACGGGTAACCGCGGTACAGCATGATGAACAAGGCCGCACGATTGGCCTTTGCCGAAAACGTATAACGCGATTCGCGTTGCTGAAAGAAGACCTCGTCAAACGCTTCCAGATTATTTTTTTCCACTTCCGCCAAGCTGTTTGTATATGCTTCCTTGTACGACTCCCAGAAGTCTGCATGCGAAAAATTCACCCACAGGTCTTTGTTCTCAAAGAAAGGCATCCGCTCCAGCCAGTCGTTCACCAGTTGTAAAAAAGAATGCTCGCTTTCTGCTTTTTTGATAATATCAATATGCTCCTGCCGCAACTGCGCCGTATAATATTCCTTGCCATGACGGTATTCAAACTTCAGTCCCAGCTTTGCTTCCAGCAGCTTGAACTGCCAGCTTTGAAAACCCGATGCCGGACGCAGCGTATCCCGAAAATCCAGAAAGTCCATTGGCGTCATGGTTTCCAGAATGTCGATCTGGTGTACCAGCACACGCAGGATCACACCCATGCGGTTAAGGCGGTGCACTACTGTTTGCAGTTCCGGTGAATTGTCATTCAAGGAAGGCTTGCGCATGATGGCATGCAGCGAGTCCACCTCGTAATGCAGTTGCTTGAACCAAAGCTCGTACGCTTGGTGAATAACGATGAACAGCATTTCGTCATGCGCCGACGCATTGCATTTATCACTTTCGGGCAATTGGGCACCGAGTATTTTGTCTAGTTGCAGGTAGTCGTGGTAGTGAACAGGGGCCCCCTGTCCTCCGGTTGAAGAGGCCCCCTGTCCCCCGGTGGGGGAACTAAGGTGGTTGTTGCTATTTTGTTCTTCAGACATATCGAAGGTTAAAGAGTTGATATGATAATATGAACGTTTTTCCTTTGTTATAGTGCTTTATTGGAAAAGCAATCATATTAGAAAGATATTGCTTAAAGAAAGTCTGCAGTTAGAAAAGGTATTCTAACCTAAGTGCCCCCACCGGGGGACAGGGGGCCGTAAAGTGGTGTTTTAATATCGTGGTAAAACAAAAACGTCCAGCCTTCCTTGTTTCCCTGTTCCCACCATTGCATACGAAGTTGCATGGCCTTTTCGGGATCGTGATCATATTTTGTTTTGTACCGCACTTTCATCTGCTGCAATTGCGGCGCTTCGTCGCCACCAAAGAAGACTGTTTGAGCCCCTTGTTTGATCCAGAATGCCTGGTGATAAGGTGAGTGCCCGCCGGTATGCTCGTAGTGGATATAGTCATCGATCACACCTTTGTCGTCGTGCATAAAATGTACCTGGTGCGATTGCAACAACGGCTCAATTTCATCGGGTAAAAACGAAGGGGCACCGGTTTGCCAGGCAAAATCCAGTTCCCGTTTTTGAACATAATAAGCGGCATTGGGAAAGTTCAACACATTGCCTTCGCCAAAGCGGGAAGACGAGGCATTGGCAATGCCACCTGCGTGGTCTTTGTGTAAGTGTGAAAGCAAAACCTTGGTAACATCCTCCGGCTGGTAACCGGCCTTGCGGATGTTCTCATGGATCTGCAGTTTGCCATGCGAATCAAAAAAGCCAAGGCCTGCATCGAGCAGCAAAACGTCTTTTGCTGTGACCACCAAAAAAGGTTGTATTTCTACCAGCAAGCTGCCGCGATTGCGTTCATTCAGCACATCGGTCTCTTCGTTGAACGGGACAAAAAGCTTTGTTTTATCGATGGTAAAGCTGCCTTCGGAAAGCGGAATGATCTTCATGGCGCTACCATCCTTGGGCGACTGCGCTTCTTCTATTCTGCCAGTATCGTCCTGCATGCCTGTATTGTTTTCGTTTGTCTTTTTATATCAGCAGCGAAGGTAGCACAAGGTCAATTAGCGGCAGGAATGATGCGGGAGTGTTGCAAGTGAAAACCAATGGATGGTCTGCAGCCGATAACATTAGCAGCGATAAACAGGGAACCCCTTCAGGGTTCTGGTTCATCATTCATCTTCATTCACCGGGGTTTCACCTGGTGCTATTCATATTGAAGCCCTTCGGGCTTCTGAGGGACACGCCATGGCGTGTCCCTACGCATATCAAATGTTACGGTTTACAATTCTTAATTCCCCAAACAAAAGGCCTCCGCTAGACAACTGACAGAGGCAAAATACGTATCGTGCAAAAGCAAGGCTTTGTGCTTGGGTCACCCCTCCACCGGAGGGGCCGGGGGAGGCCGCCCTACCGCAACACCATCTGCCTGTCGGCATCCAGCCGTACCAAAATAAACAGCATAATGGAAAACGTGAGCAGCGACGTACCGCCATAGCTGATAAACGGCAGCGGGATACCGATCACCGGCGCCAGGCCAATGGTCATGCAAATGTTGATGACGATATGAAAAAAGAATACCGCCGCCACACCGTAGGCATAACAACGGCTGAACACACTGCGCTGCCGCTCGGCCGCGGCAATGATCCTGAAAAGAAGCAGCACATAGATCAGTACCACAATGGTGGTGCCCACGAATCCAAATCCTTCGCCAATGGTACAAAAGATAAAGTCAGTGCGCTGCTCGGGAACAAAATCATACCGTGTTTGGGTTCCTTTTAAGAGGCCTTTGCCTATCACGCCACCCGAGCCAATAGCAATCTTAGATTGCTTTACGTTATAGTCGGTGTCTTTGGGTTTACCCGCCGTCATCTGCGCATATTCTTTTTTATGCACCTGTATGTATTCCAGCGGAATTTCGCGGCCCACCGTGCTGTAGATGCGTTCTACCTGGTACAGCTTCAGCATGTGCTTAAAAAAATAAGGCACGCCAACACCGGCAAAGGCCATCGTCAGCAACCAAATGACCACCACCGGTACGAGGGCTGAAAACCGCCGCCGCTTGCGCTGGTACACAAAGAAGCCAATGATCGCCGCCAGTACCGTAAATACGATCAGGAGCACTTCGGTTTCCATCAGCAGCGTACATACCACGATTATTCCAATGGTGGCGCCGACGGTAAGAATAGTGGATGGCAGGCCCTCGCGGTACATCACCAGGAAGAATGCGAAATACACCAGCGCCAGCCCTGTTTCGCTCTGCATCAGGGTTAGTACAGCCGGAAAAAGTGCAATGCCTGCGGCAATCAGTTGCGACCGCGTTTTGCTGAAATCCATGTTGGGCAGGGAAAGGTATTTGGCCAGCGCCAGGCACACGAAGATCTTACACAACTCCGCCGGCTGAAACTGGAAAGAGCCAAAGCGGATAATGGATTTTGTTCCTTTTACCTCGGAGTGAAACGGAAACACCAGCAGGAGCAGCACAATGCCCACGGCATAAAAAAGATTGGCCGTAGCGGGAAAAAATTTACTGTCGGTCAGCAGGATAAAAATGCCCAGCACCGCCGCAATAAAAAAATAAAGAAGCTGTTTGCTGTAATCGCTTTGAAAGGCAAAAAAAGATGCTACCATCGGGTCGCCGTCCTTGTAGGTAACACCAAAAATGGCCATGATGCCAATGCTTACCAGCAAAAGATAGATCCAGATAAAGCTCCAGTCGATGTTCCGGGAGAAACCGCTTTCTTTCCGCGCCATTATGCTATGCTCCTTCTTTTTTTGCCATTCCTGTCGTCCCACATTTCATCGCGGTGCCAGAAAACCGTTTGTTCTTTTTCGCGTTCAGCAGGCGGGAGGCTGTTGCCTTCTCCCTGCCATGCCACCCTTCTTTCAGGGGCTGTTGCAGCAGGCTTTGTCGAATCTTTTTTAGCCGGTGCGCTGTTGCCGCGAATGTATTTCCGAATGTAGTTGCTGTCCTTGGTGAGGTTGAAATAATAGCGGGCCCGCAGCGAGTCCTCGATGTACTGTTTTACTTTAAGGATGCTTGGCATCAGGTCACGCTGGGCAAAAGCATCAGCCTTTTTCTGGCTGGCCGTGCTAAGCGTGTCGTTGAGGTATTTTTCAATCATCAGCGAGGCGATGGGACCGGCGGCCGTAGAGCCGTAACCGGCATTCTCCACCACTACGGCTATAGCGATCTTTGGATTCTCCCGGGGGGCAAACGCCACGAACATGGAGTTTTCGTTCAGCTCTATTTTTTTGCCGCGCAGCATGGTAAAGTTTTGCGCCGTTCCGGTTTTTGCGCAGATGTTCACCCCGGGAATGGCAGCGCTGCGTGCTGTACCGTTGGTCACCACATCCTGCATTCCCAGGGAAACCACGTTAAAAGCCGAATCGGAAATGTGCGTCAACACATCGTGCTTGATCTTGTAAGGACGCAGCACTGTATCGGCTTCTTCCTTGTCGATGCTTTTGACAAAGTGTGGTGTGTAATAATAGCCTTTGTTGGCAATAATGCACATGGCATTGGCCAACTGTAAAGGTGTAGAGGTCATCATATCCTGACCGATACCGAGGGTCAGATTGGTGCAGGAGTTCCAGGCATTGCGGTACACTTTGTTGTACACTGATGTGTCGGGAATATTGCCTTTGTCCTCGCTCGGCAGGTCAATACCCAGGCGCAGGCCCAGGCCAAAGGCGTTCATGTATTCTTTCCATTTATAATAGCCGTTTTTTACGCCGCCATATTTGGGGTTATCGGCCACCATGCGGTAGATGTGTACAAAATAGGAGTTACAGGAGTTGGCAATAGCCCGGCGCAGGTCGGCAGCGTGGCCGCCGCCGGCGTGGGTACAGGCGGGTTTGCCATGACCGCAGGCATAATAGCGTCCGCCGCAAGGATAGCCAAACGAAGGTGTGATAAGCCGTTCGTCCAGGGCAACCAGCGCACCCAGAGGCTTAAAGGTTGATCCCGGCGGGTACTGGCCCTTGATGGCCCGGTTCAGCAGGGGACCGGAAACATCGAGCACAAACTTGCCATACGTTTTTTTAAAGGCCGGGCCGGTTAATTCGTTGGGGTTAAAATTTGGCCCCGATACCATGCTGAGAATGCCACCGGTCTTGGGTTCGATGGCCACCACGGCACCTACTTTATTCTGCATCAGCTTTTCGGCCAGTTGCTGCAGTTCCGCATCTACGTAAGTATGCAACCCGCGGCCGGCAATGGGCTGCTCATCCAGCTCGCCGTTCTCAAAGCGGCCTACCAGCTTATTGCGGTTGTCTTTGATAAGGTATTGCACGCCGCGCTGTCCCATCAGCACTTTTTCGTAGGTCGATTCCAATCCAGTGCGGCCCACGTAGTCGCCCATCTGGTAAAAGCCTTCCGAGCGGGCAATGATGGTTGAATCCACTTCGCCGATATAACCCACAAAATGGCCACCCACGCCGGCGGGGTAAATGCGCACTGGTCGGTCCTGCAGGTAAAAGCCCTTGCCAAGGCGCCAGCTGTTTTCTTCCAGGCGGGCATGTTTTTCCGGCGTCAGCAGGCTTTCAAAGGCCGATGGACGGGAACGGCCGTTCTTGATAATAGCGTTCAGCATACGTGCCTTGAACTCCGTGGTATCGATGTCAAGCAACTGGCAGATGTAAGCTGTATCCACGCCCCGAGCTTCCGAGGGCACCACCATCAGGTCGGTCATTTGGGTGTTGGTAACAATGGCCTTGCCCTTGCGGTCGAAGATGATGCCGCGGGCCGGGTAAACGATTTTTTTAAAAACGGCATTTTCCTGCGCCAGCCGCTGGTACTTGTTGCTCATTACCTGCAGGGTAAACAACCGTATCAGGATAATAAGGAAAACAACGGCGAATATGATGCGGACAATGTAGCTTCTCGATTGTGTGAAAACAGACATAGGTATTGAAAAACTTAGCCGGGATGGGAAGGCAACTGCACCACAAAAATGCTGAATCGTTGCCAGAAGGCAAAAGGAGAGGGAAAAGAATTAATAAATATTTCGCACTGGGAAAAGTATTTTGAATATCGAACAAGCGAACAAGGAACAAGGAATGTTGAAATGGGAGTTCCCTGTTCAACATTCCTCACCTTAGCAACATGTTTAGAGATCGGTTGGAATGGTGGGGCTGAATACTTCGATATTCCTTGTTCCCTGTTCATCTGTTCTGCGGTTCAAACAAAAAAGTCCCGCCACCGGCGGGACCTTTATCAATAACCAAATTGATGTATTACCAAATACGAATACGCTTGTCCGGTGCCACAAAGAGCTTGTCGCCGGGTTGCACATTAAAGGCTGTGTACCAGGCATCGATGTTCACCACGGCGCCGTTGGTGCGGTAAATGCCGGGAGAATGTGAGTCAGTCAGCACTTGCTGGGCCTGGGCTTCGGGCAGCATGTTGATGCGCCAGATCTGTGCCCAGCTCAGGAAAAACCGCTGCGCCGGCGAAAAGCCATCGATCTTTTTGCCTTCGCGGAACTGCTTTGTTTTGGTGAAGGCATCGTAAGCAATGCTCAGTCCGCCAATGTCGGCAATGTTTTCTCCCAGGGTCAGTCGGCCATTTACATGCAATGTATCCAACACCGTATAGGCGTTATACTGGTTCACCACTTGGTCGGCCTTTGCCTTGAACTTGGCCTGATCGTCTTTGCTCCACCAGTTCTCCAGGTTGCCGCTGGCGGCGTACTGGGCGCCCTGGTCGTCAAAGCCATGTGTCATTTCATGACCGATCACGGCGCCAATGCCGCCGTAAATGAGGGCATCGTCGGCACCAAAATCAAAGAAAGGAAATTGCAGAATGCCGGCTGGGAAGGCGATCTCGTTGTTTACCGGGTTGTAGTAGGCATTGATGGTAGGCGGTGTCATGCCCCATTCGGTTTTGTCAACAGGTTTGCCGAGGCGGGCTGTCATGTAATTGTAGCTCCAAACCGAGGTGCTGCGCAGGTTGCCAACAAAATCATCAGGAGAGATGCTTACACCTTGGTAGTCTTTCCACACATCAGGATAAGCAATCTTTTTGCTGAAGGCATTGAGCTTTTGCAGGGCCTTTTGCTTGGTAGCGGCACTCATCCAGTCCAGCTTTTTAATGCGGTCGGCAAAAGTTAGCTGCAGGTTGTTCACCATTTCCACCATCCGGGTTTTGGCTTCGCCTTTAAAATATTTCTGTACGTACAATTGCCCCAGCACATCGCCCAGGCGCTGGTCAATGAGGCTGCTCACTCGTTGCCAGCGGGGTGTTTGCTCTTTCTGGCCGGTGAGCACCTGCGACAGGCGGAAATCTTCTGCCACAAAAGCCTTGCTCAGGTAAGGCGCGGCGTTGCGCAAAACATTCCAGCGCAGGTAGGCTTTCCAGTCCTGCAGGGGAAGCGCTGCCAGCAGAATATCGGCTGTTTTCAGGAAGGAAGGATTGGTTACCAAGATGCTGTCCACCGACTTGATATTCATGGCGCCGAGCAGCGAGGCCCAGTCCATTCCCGTGGTTTGTGCCGACAGGTCCTTTACAGCGAATTTGTTGTAAGTTTTATACGGGTCCCGCATTTCCACGCGGCTCATCTGGGCTTTGGCCAGCGCGGTTTCAATCCGCAGGATGGCATCGGCGCTGTAGGCAGCCGTAGCTCCATTTTCGCCCACCAGGGCAAACATACGTTCGAGGTGATCGCGGTAGGCTTTGCGGATGGTGCTGCTGCGGGCATTGGTCTTCAGGTAATAATCGCGGTCGGGAAGCGAGGTGCCGCCTTGTCCCAACTGCACAACGTACTGGGTCACGTTCTTCCGGTCCTGCGCCACAAACATCCCAAACAGGGGAGAGGCAATTCCCTTGGTGCGGAGGGCGGCTACTTCGGCAACTACCTGCTGCTTGTCGGTTATAGCAGCCAGGCGGTCCAGTTCGGGTTTGATGGGCGTATAGCCGCGGGCTTCAATGGCGGTGGAGTCCATGCCGCTGCGGTAAAAATCACCGATCAGCCGCGTCAGCCGGTCGGCTTTGTTGCTTTTAACTGCTTCTTCCAGCAGGGTTCGCAGGCGCTGCGAACTTTCTTCCCGCAAAACATTAAAAGAGCCCCAGCTTGTTTTTGCCGCCGGGATGGCATTCTTTTTCAGCCAGCCACCGTTGGCGTACTGGTAAAAATTGTCGCCGGGTTTTACCGATTGGTCCATGTTGGCCGGATCGATGTACTTAGGCTTCTTTTCGTTGGGGGCAAACGCAAGCACACCGGTGGCCACCGCCCCAACCAAAACAGCTTTGGACAAGGTTCTCATGTGTTCTAAGATTTTTAGGGTCACGAATTTACGATGCGGGGAAATGAAAAAAAGGCTAAATGATTAGTGGCCGGTGCCGGTGCAGGAGCACAATGGCTCCGCCCGGCACCGGCCATGTTGTTTTTACTTCTTGATGAAAAGGAGGGAAAAGGGCTTTTCCGACGGTGTTACTGTTCGCAGAAAATAGGTTCCTGCCGGCAGTGCCGTTGTGGACAGGGTAAACATGTTGCCGCCTTTGGACAGTACCCGTTGGTGTTGTTGCACCAACCGGCCGTTAACATCCAGCAGATGAATGGCAACCGGGCCGCCATTGATTACCGTTATCACCACCTGCAGCTCGTTTTGCACCGGGTTTGGAAATATTTCCAGCCCTTCGCTTTTGCTGTAGCCTTTTACCGCTACATTTTTTGAGTAGCTGTATTTTCCGTCCCTGTCCAACTGCTTGATACGATAATAAGAAATGCCTGAAAAATCATTGGCATCCGGAAATTCGTAGCTGAAAGAACCATTGGTTTCACCCGTTGCAGGCACAAAACCGGTCTTTTCGAACTGGGTAGCATTGCCGAGCGACCGCTCTACTTCATACCCGGTCATATTCATTTCGTTGGCGGTTTCCCATTTTACCACCACCCTTGTTTCGCTTTTTCGTTCGGCTTTCAGCGACAGGAATTTTGCGGGTAAGGGTGAACAAAGCAGGTTACAGCCCGACGTGGTTCCCATCGCCCTGGCAAAAATGCTGGGCTGTACCGTTCTTTGAACGGCAGGCTTTCGAAAGATCGAATCTTTTGCATAGCTAACCCGGTGGCGTTGGGGCGGCCTGTTTACCTGTGCGCTTGTTTCGGCCAGGCAGAAAAGGGCCATAACTGTCAATACCAATCGCATAAAAATGGTTTAACCGGTTAGAAAATCCATTCGGTGTTCTTGGTGCGGTCCCAGCCAAATTTTACTGCCGGTAACGGCCTGCCATCCGGCCCGGGTTGAGTATATGTCCAACCAATCTTTTGTGGTTCAAATTCAAGCTGGATCGTACTCCTTTCGCTTTCACTTCCTGATTCATTGATGCTGACCACATTCACGCCATCCAGGCGAATGGAGTAATAGGTTTGCTGTTTACCCATATCCCCGTTCCTGGTAAAGAAAATTTCTACTCTGGTTAATGGCGTTCCTTTATACATGTGCCTGCGCAGCGGGTTGAGCGATTTGTCGAGACGAACAGTAAAGAAAAAATTACCGGTATTGGCCACGCAGCCTTCTTTGGTTCCGCCGGCACAGGCCGCTGAACTGGCCTGTGCAAAAGAAAGACTTTCCAGGTGGTCCTTAAAACCATCCGCTACCGACTCGCCGGCAATGACGCCATCCGCGCCGGTGAGTTTAATAAACATGTTTTGAGCAGAGAGGGAAGAAGAAATTCCAAAGAAAAGAACAAGAAAGCAGGTGTAAATAATTCGCATTCGGTTTAAGTTTGAGTGAATGAATAAGCAGTTGATCAGCAGGACACCAGGACGGCAAGACAGAGGATATAAGCAGGTAGTAAAGAAAGTAAATATATATGAGATTTTATTAACGGCAGAGGTTGTTTCGAAAAAACTACGCTTTTACCCTTGGGGACTGGCCTTTTTGATCTTGGCAACGAGCTGTGGCACTACCCGCAATTTGCAAAAGACAGCGCAGAAAGATCTCCTTACTACCGAAGCCCTGCAAACAGCCCACGTAGGCATCAGCATTTATGAGCCCGCCACGGGCAAATGGTGGTATAACCACCAGGACGATAAATTTTTTGTGCCCGCCAGCAATACCAAGATCGTGACGGCTTATGCGGCCATGAAATATTTGGGTGATAGCCTGGTAGCAGGTCGTTTTGCTACAGATGAAGAAGGCCATATGCGCCTCTTTCCTTCAGGTGATCCCACCTTTTTGCACCCGGAGTTTCGGTACCAGCCCCTGTTCCAGAAAATGAAAGACTTTAAAAAGATTTTATTGGCAACCGATGGTTGGCGAGACCAGCGGTGGGGTAGTGGCTGGTCGTGGAACGATTATGACGCCGCCTACATGGCTGAACGGTCGCCGTTGCCGGTTTATGGAAACATAGCCACGTTTACGCTGGTTGGAAATGTGTTGCGGACAGTCCCTTTTTCGGTGCCGATAAGCGGTGCGCAGGCAATCGGTTACGAGCCATTGACCCGGCAGTTAAAAAACACAGCGTTTACCGTAGAAAGAGGCTTGGATGACGACACGTTTTTGCTGCGGCAGGCAACAACGAATTTTTCAAGAGCGACCATTCCCTTGCGAACCGATATTGGACTGGTGTCTTCCCTGCTGGAGGACACCCTCAAGGCCGATGTGGTGCCGTCAAGCGTTGCCCCCGGTTATGCATATTCACCCAAAAAAACAGTTATCTATTCCCAGCCAACGGATTCCCTCCTGAAACCACTCATGCATCGCTCTGATAACTTTTTTGCCGAGCAGGCCCTCCTGATGGTTAGCAACGAAGTATTGGGCTATATGAACGATGCGGCGATTATTGATACCATTCTGAAAACGGATTTCCGTGACCTGGCCCAAAAGCCCCGCTGGGCCGATGGCTCAGGACTGAGTCGCTACAACCTGTTTACCCCGCAAAATTTTGTGGCCATCCTGGGAAAGATCAAAGCCGAATTCGGGATGGACAGGATCCGCGAAATTTTTACTACCGGCAACGAGGGAACCCTGACCGGTTATTACAAAAGGGACAGCAGTTTTCTCCACGCCAAAACCGGCACCCTTTCCGGTGTTGTGGCCCTCAGCGGCTACCTGACCACGGCCAGCGGCAGGGAGCTGATTTTTTCGGTGTTAGTCAACAACCACCAGTCCACCTCCGTCCGCATCCGGCGGGCCGTGGAAGCGTTTTTGCAAAAGCTAAGACAAAACTATTGACCGCAGCAGGTGCAAATCGTAAAATAGCGGCCCCCGGCTGTTTTTCTTGTTTGTATATCAAATCTTTTGCACCACCTTTGCACACAATTAAAATTAAAATCCAAGAAAAGCAGTATGGGACTTTTTAACTGGTTTACACAGGAGATTGCGATTGACCTGGGTACTGCAAATACGCTCATTATACACAATGATGAGGTGGTGGTGAATGAACCTTCGATTGTAGCCCTCAACAGAAATAATCCAAAAGAAGTATTGGCCGTGGGTAAACGGGCCCTGATGATGCACGAAAAAACCCACGAAAGCATAAAAACGATCCGTCCGCTGAAAGATGGTGTGATTGCCGATTTTAACGCTGCCGAATTGATGCTGCGGGAAATGATCAAGCTGGTTTATCCAAAAAAACCCTTGTTTCCCCCCAGCTGGCGCATGATGATCTGCATTCCGTCGAGCATTACAGAAGTGGAAAAGCGGGCCGTTCGCGACAGTGCCGAGCAGGCCGGTGCCAAAGAAGTTTACCTTATTCACGAGCCCATGGCAGCCGCCCTGGGTATTGGCATTGATGTGGAAGAACCCGTGGGTAACATGATCATTGACATTGGCGGTGGTACCACCGGTATTACGGTGATCGCCCTTGCGGGTATTGTCTGCGACCAGTCGATCCGCATTGCCGGTGACGAATTTACCGCCGACATTATGGAAGCCCTGCGCCGTTACCACAGCTTGTTGATTGGTGAACGTACGGCCGAACAGATCAAGATCCAGATCGGTGCCGCCATGAAGGACCTTGACAATCCTCCCGATGATATTCCTGTAAACGGACGTGACCTTGTAACCGGTATTCCCAAGCAGATCATGGTAAGCTACCAGGAGATTGCCGAAGCACTGGACAAGAGCATCTTTAAAATTGAAGAGGCCATTCTGAAAGCCCTGGAGCAAACGCCGCCCGAGCTGGCCGCCGATATTTATCGCCGTGGCCTTTACCTCACCGGTGGTGGTGCCCTGCTGAAAGGCCTGGACAAGCGCCTGAGCCAAAAGATCAAACTGCCGGTTCACGTGGCCGACGACCCGCTGAAAAGCGTGGTTCGCGGTACCGGGCTGGCCCTTAAAAATTACGACCGCTATCCGTTTGTAATGAGATAAAGGCTTCTGGCCACTGGCTGCTAGCTTCAAGCTGGTCGTTTATACACGACCATTGCTTTCGGCCAGCAGCCAGTAGCTTGTAGCCAGTAGCTTCCTCCCCATGCTTAACATCTTTGCTTTTCTTCGCCGGTATTTTACATTTATCACCTTTGTTGTGCTGCAGGCGGTTTCGCTCTGGATGCTGTTCAACTACAACCGCTTTCACCGCGCTGCCTTTTTGGGCGTGGCTTCGGAACTGACGGGCCGCATCAACACACAGGTGGATAAGCTGGACGACTATTTTCACCAGGGCGAAGAATCGCGGCGGGTACACCGCATGAACGATTCGCTGATGAACCTTCTGCAGGCGAATTATTTTGTTCCGGATACCGGTGTGGTGGCAAAAACAGATACCCTTCGTTTTGATACCACCCGTGCCATTCGTCGTTACCTCTGGCGGGATGCGAAAGTAGTGTACAACACTATCAGTGCAGAGCAGAATTACATCCAGTTGAACCGCGGAAGCAACCATGGCATCAAGGATGAAATGGCGGTGCTGAGTTCAACCGGTGGTGTGGTTGGCGTGGTGGTCAACGTAAGCCCTAACTTCAGCCAGGTGATGAGCCTTTTGCATGTGCAGAACTCCGTGAGTGCGGCGCACCAGAGATCGGGTACGCTGGGCAAGGTGGAGTGGGAAGCAAAAGATCCCCGCTACGTACTGCTGAAGGGTATCTCAAAAAGTGTGGAGGTAAAAGTGGGCGACTCGGTAGTGACCAGTCGTTATTCCTATAACTTCCCACCCAATTACCTTATTGGTACGGTGAATGAAATAACCAACGACCCGGCCACCGGTTTTTACCTGCTGAAAGTAAGGGTTGCTGTCAACTTCTCTACCCTGCAACAGGTATTTGTAGTAGAAAACCTCACACGGGAAGAACAACTAAAGCTGGCTGCCGACACGGAAAAGAAACTGGAACAACAAAAAAAAGGACAACGGTGAGCGACCTGGTAAGAAATAGTTTACGGCTGATCATGTTTTTGCTGGTGCAGGTTTTTGTACTGAACAAGATTCCTTTCCTGCACCAGTTTGTAGTGCCTTACCTCTACTTTCTTTTTATTCTCTGGCTGCCGTTTTCCATTTCCCGAACGGGGCTGCTGGTAATTGGTTTTTTCACCGGTTTGCTCCTTGATTATTTTATGTGGCAACCCGGTTTGCATGCCGCCGCCTGTGTGCTGGTAGCCTTTGTGCGGCCTTTTATCATCACCCTTTTGATTCCCAAGGACACGCAGGAGTTCAACTACCGCGAACCTTCGCCCAAAGCGATGGGCTGGGCGCCTTACAGCGTGTATGCGCTGGTAATGACCATCGTGCACCATCTTTATCTTACCCTGCTCGAGTGGCTGCAATTTGGTACCTGGCTTAGTTTCCTCATTAAGGTTGGCGCCACCACGGCCATCAGCATGTTGCTCATTTTTACCGTTGAATTGCTGTTCCCCCGCAAGGAAAAATTCAGAACCAATACGGCGTAAGGAAGCCTCCCCCTTCCCCTCCGGTGGAGGGGCTCAGGACTAACAAACTATTTTTTCTGCGGTCAGTTTTTATCATTTGTGCTGGATTCGAATAGTAAATGAATGTTGCCAACAAAACCAGTGTCTTCGATCTGGGCCCTCCCACCGGGAGGGGCGGGGTGGGCCGTTTTTTAATCTAACCTTATGACAGCCCCTCCTTTTAATCACCCGGAACGCCTTAAGTTTGTTCTCCATGCGTAAGGCAATCTTTTCTTTTTTCATTCTGCTGGCCGGCGCTTTTTTCCTGACGTTTTCGTCTGCCGGCTGCGCCAATATTATTCCTCCTTCCGGTGGTCCGCGGGATAGCCTGCCGCCAAAGCTCGTCTCAGCCACGCCTGCCGACTCCACGCTGAACTTTAGGGAGAACCGTATCAGCTTTGTTTTTGACGAATACGTTGACCTGCAGGAAGTGCAGAACAACCTTCTTTTTACGCCAACTTTCGAGATCAATCCCGAAGTGTCGGTACGACTGAAAACGGTATCGGTACGCTTTCGCGACAGCCTTCTTGCCAACACTACTTACATTCTCAATTTTGGCAATGCCATCCGCGATATCAACGAAAACAACCCGGTGCGCAATTTTACCTATGTGTTTTCCACCGGCAATGTGCTTGACTCGCTGACGCTGAGCGGCCGTGTTCTCCTGGCCGAAAACGGCAAAACCGATTCAACCCTCACCATCCTCTTGCACCGCAACCTGGAGGACTCTGCCGTGATCAAACAACGGCCGATCTACGTGGCCCGTGTGAACGGTGACGGGCGGTTCCTGTTTACCAACCTTCCCCGCGACACCTTTGCCATTTATGCCCTGGGTGATGCCGGCATTGTGCGGCGCTACCAGAACAAGGCTACCCAGTATTTTGCTTTTAATGATGCGCCAGTAGTAGCAGGCAGTTCTGATTCTATTGTCCTGTATGCTTACAAAGAAGCACCGGCAACGGGCACGCCGGCTGCACCTGCTACCCGCAGCACGGCACCGGCCGGAGGTGGTGCTGAACGGTTGCGCTTTACCGCGGCCGGCGGTACGGTTGACCTGCAAGGCGATTTTGTATTGACCTTTCCTGTGCCTATCCGCAACCTGGATACAACGCAACTCTTGCTGAGCACCGACAGTACATTCACGCCTGCTCCCTTTACCGCCCGTCTCGATTCCATCGGAACGGAACTGCATATACGGTCGCCCTGGCGTGAGGGCACCCGGTATAATCTTGTTCTCAACCGTACGTTTGCAGAAGATACGCTGGGCCGCCGGCTGCTGAAAACCGATACGCTGAATTTCACCACCAAAAAGCTCAGCGATTACGGCCGGCTGAACCTGCGCATTCGCGGAGCCGATACGGCCCGCAACCCGGTGCTGCTGTTTGTACAAAACTCGCAAGTGGTAAAAGCCGTGCCCATCCGCAGCGGTGTGTACACCGACAGGCTGTTTGCTCCCGGCGAATACGAGCTGCGCATTTTGTATGATCAAAATGGCAATGGCAAATGGGACCCGGGTGATTTTTTTGGTGGCCGCCGACAGCCGGAAACCGTTCTTCCCATCCGGCAAAACATCACCATCAAAGCCGACTGGGACAACGAATTTGAGCGGTCGTTATAAGCCCTTTTTAACACGGTTTGCGGGGGCAAAATTGTACATTTGTACACTATGCAATTCTCTTCTTCTCTCCTGGAAAATGCGGTGGCCGAATTTGCAAAATTGCCCGGTATTGGTAAAAAAACAGCCCTACGGCTGGTGCTTCATTTATTGAAGCAGGAGAGTGAAGATGTGCAGCATTTCAGCGAGGTAATGAGCCGCATGCGCAGCGAGATCAAATTCTGCCAGCGCTGTCACAATGTGGCCGATGCCGACATTTGTTCTATCTGCGCCAACAGTATGCGCAAGCAGGAAATGGTTTGCGTGGTGGAAAACATCCGCGATGTGATTGCACTGGAAAGCACGCAGCAATACAGCGGCACCTACCATGTACTCGGCGGCGTTATCTCACCGCTTGACGGTGTAGGCCCGAACCAGTTGAACATTGACACCCTGATTCACCGCGTACAGAAAGAAGAAACAGCAGAAGTGATCTTTGCGCTAAGCCCCACCATCCAGGGCGACACCACCATTTATTACATTCAGAAAAAATTGCCGGCAACCTGCAAAGTAACCACCATTGCCCGAGGCATTGCCTTTGGCGGCGAACTGGAATATGCCGATGAAATGACGCTGGCCCGCAGCCTGCAGAACCGCCTGCCGGTTGACAGTTATGTTAGCAGCCGGTAAGCGTTGTCAGAGTGCATAATTTTCACGGTCTTCTTCCACTGATTTTATACCGCGAACGCCGTTGAGTTTTTGCATATCGGGAGCCGTGCCGGTGATGATGCCCGTGAACGACATCACCTGGTCGATTTTGGCGCCTTCTTTTTTTAACTCGTCGGCAATGTCAGCAATCTTTTCCGCCTGCTCTTCTTCAACAACAGCAATAAATTTTTTTGTTTTTTTCGCCCCTTTTTTCATACAAAGCGATTGATGTCTTTGCAAGGTAAGTTTCGTTATTCAATTGCTTGCTGGCTCAAGACGGGCATTGCGCCAGGCCAATACCCACATCCGTAGCAGGAAGATTGAGCCGGCGTGCCAGTTGCACAAGCTTCATCCAGATATCCGCAGCCGTTGCTTTCGGGTATTTTTCCCAGAGCAAAGCAGCAATGCCGGCTACAAATGGCGTAGCCATCGACGTACCCGAAATGGTGCGGTGCTTTCTGCCTTTCCAACTGCTGTAAATATCAACACCCGGTGCGGCAATGTCTACCTGGCCGCCATTCAGGTTCAAGCCGCCACAGGAAAAATCGGCAACCCGCAGGTCATTATCCAGTGCGGCCACCGCCATTACCGAAGGACAATTGGCCGGGTGACCCACAGGCTTTATCAAACCAAATTCACGTTCGCTTTCATTGCCGGCAGCAGCGATAATGATGCAGCCGTTAGCCAGCGCCGTACGGGCTACCCGTTCGTAGGCAGGAGAAAAGGTTTCGCCTTCTTCGACTCCCGAACCCAAGGACATGGAAATGACCTTGCACTTGTTCTGCAGGGCCCATTCAATACCAGCCAGGATGCCCGAATCGTAACCAACACCCTGGTTGCTGAGCACTTTGCCCACGAAAAGGTTGGCATCTTTGGCAACACCGTAACGCCAACCGGTTTTCTTTTGAATGGCGCCTACCGAAATGCCACAGCAATGCGTACCATGGCCATTGGCATCTTCCACACCCTGCCGCTTGATAAATGATTTGTGCTGGATCTTCAGCCGCTTAAAATCGGGGTGCGTTAGATTGAGGCCTGTATCCAGCACAGCGATATTCACCCCAACTCCTGTGCATTTGGAAGCCGGCAGCTTGATAGCCTGGCAGCCCCAGGAAAATTCGTCGCTGTCGGGAATGGCCGCAATTTTTAGTTTCTTTTTTTGAGCGGTGGCAGGAAAGGCATACACATAACGTTCGGGCTCACTGCGCACCTGGTCGCTGGTGCCGGCGCTGGCCGCCATCATAAAGCTTAGCTGGTCTTCGTTGCCTTCGTTCACAACCGCCACTTTAAAATTGTCGAAGTAGATCCCGTCGGCCTGCTGAAAGGCTTCGTTATAGCGGGTCATGTCGGATTTAAAGTCATTGATGCTGGCCATCTTCAGCGAAGCGCCGCGGGTAAGCTTTTGAATGGAAGACCGTTTGGCATCATTGCTCATGGTGAGAATGCGTTTGCCGGTAAAGCGGGGCCGGTCGCCCTGTTTGCCAAACAGGTTGTCGGGTTGGTTGTTAGTACTGGCCATGGTTATTTATTTAACGGTGAAGAATCGGTTGAAGAACTTCTGGTCAAAGCGGCTGCAGGTTGACGTCCGGCGCTTCGGTGATCATGCGTGAGGTTGCCAGCGTTTCCTGCCTGCTGCGAACGACCATTTTAAAATTAAAGTCCACATCGCGGGTGGGATAAACCAGCGGCGTTACACCAAGCTTGTCAAAATCGCCAAACAGGGTGGTGTAGCTGTTGATGACCGTGCCAAGCGGCTTGTCTTCTACCTTGCCCAAATACTTGCCAACCACCGAAGCCACGTTAGTTAAAATTTCGGTGGCAATGTTGAATTTAGCGGCATCTTTTGCCAGCTTGGCAAGGCTGCCCACCAGGTCTTTGTATTCGGTGTCTTCTTTTACCTTGCCCAGTATTTCACCCACATCCCGCAGGCTTTGCTTGCTTTTCATTACCGAGCAAAAAACATGGAGCTGGTTGGGCGCCTTGTCTTCTTTTTTCTCTGCCTGCCAGAGGTAAACCGTTTTATTGATGGGGAGATTTTCTTTGTCGTCGATGCGGGGAAAGCCTTGGAGGTCGATAGTGCCCACCAGTTGGTTGGTTACATTGCTGGCCAGCAGCGTAAGGCAATACAATTTGGCGTAGCCGGGAAAAGGCCAGACTTTTTCGGTGCGATTGTCTTTGATGTAAGGCGGCAACATGCGCAGCTCAATACCCGTAACATCGGCCGACGTATCAATTTCACGCAAGGCACCGCGGGTGCCCAGCGTCGAGAGTTTTTTTGCCAAGCTGCTGTTGCGGGCAGAGATATACGTTGTTTCAGGATCTAAGAATTGGATGGCCATGGTTGAAGGTTTGTTTGCTTACTCTTGGTTCCTGTTTTCAGCTTCCCAGGTGCTTACTTTTTTGCGGGTGTTCAGCTAGTGCCCGGATGTATGGTAAAATGGTTGCGGTGCGATAAAATGAATACAGGCTTCGTCCATAAGATGATTCGCTTTTGCTGGTTGATCACAACATCAGGCAGGCAATGGCGCCGACTGCCGGCGGCTATCGCCCAAAAGGTATTGGCCACTGATGCGGTGAAAAGCATCGGAGGTGATCTTACCGGCCTTGCCATCAACACGCAGTTGCTGGCCGGCACTGTTCAACAGCACCTGCAGGGTTTCGGCGCCCTTGTTGTAGGTAGAGGGATTGAACACCACTTCGGCGCCTACTTTTTTGATCAGCGTGATCACATCCACTTCACCGGCTACGGCCAGTTGCCGTTCGCTCATGCGGCGCAGGAGCACAGCGCCACCAATTTGCTTGGACACAGCCCTTGGATCAAATATGCCATCGCTGGTGAACTTGCCACGGGTGTATTGATTGGAAAAACTCCAGAGGTAGGGCGAATGAATGCCGTGGCGCCGGTAGCCAAAACCGTTGTATTCTTCCATTTTGAACAAGGTGGCGGCAATGCTCCAGTCGGTCCAGGTGTGCAGCCGTTTCAGGCGCAAGGCATCTTCGGCACTTTCTTCCCAGGTAAACGGCGGGGTGCCGGTTTTGGGAAAACCTTTGGGTACGTGCACGGTTCGTGCCGTTAACGGGTCGCCGTTGTGCAGGTGGGTGTTGAACCGGCAACTGCATTCCATGTTGTGCAAAATGCCGGTAAAATACCAGGGTACGCCGGTGCGTTGGGCAACAGCCTCGTAACGGGGGCGGCCAGCCAGGATCCTGTCTACACAGGCGTCGATGGCTGCGTAATGCCGTTGTGGAATCTCGCAGGTATTGAATAAATGCTGGTACTCGTTGCGCAGCGTAAGATTAAAAATGGCCATATAGCGGGGTTTGATGGTGCGTTAGCAGGGGCAGATCAGGAGGTTATCACAGAGGCGGATTGCCGGTAGCAGTAAGCATTATAAACTTACACTTATAATTTTATAGTTATGCCTGGGTCGGTAAATATATTTTTCTTGCGGGAGCTGAGGTTCAAACACTTAACACGCAAAGGTTCCAGGGCTTGCGGGTATGAAGATTTGCCTTACTTTTGCGCCACAGGCGGATTTGTTTATTGTTCGGCCTTTAATAGAACTAATAAACGCAAGAAACTCTCCACTATAGGTTTTCCTGACGTTTATTGGTTGCGTACGTACGACGTAAAATGTCAAACGCCAAACGTTAAGGCCGTACTCTTTTCAGCCTGTTGTTTTTTTAACTGGTGAACATAGGAACTCATGAACGTGTAAATGCATCTTGTTTCACTTCTCACGTTTTCCGTTTCACATAAAATGTACACGATGGCAACCATTCAGGAAATTTTAAAAGAACGCATACTGGTCATTGATGGCGCCATGGGCACCATGATCCAGCGCTACAAGCTGGCCGAAGAAGATTATCGCGGCGAACGGTTTAAAGACTGGCCTTCGGACCTTAAAGGCAACAACGACCTGCTTTGCCTGACGCAGCCGCATATCATCCGTGAAATCCATGGCAAGTACCTCGATGCCGGGGCGGACATCATTGAGACCAATACCTTCAATGCACAGAAAATTTCGCTGGCTGATTATGGCATGGAAAGTCTTGCCTACGAGATCAATCTTGCCGCTGCCCGCATTGCCAAAGAAGCAACGGCGCTGGTGGGTTCCGGCG
Organism: Flavisolibacter longurius; assembly: GCA_013327885.1. Classification (GTDB taxonomy): domain Bacteria; phylum Bacteroidota; class Bacteroidia; order Chitinophagales; family Chitinophagaceae; genus Flavisolibacter. The sequence continues at coordinate 216,161 of JABUMY010000001.1, forward strand.
AACAAAAATGGGTAGCCGGTGCATTAGGACCATTGAACAAAACCCTTTCGCTTTCGCCTGATGTCAACAATCCAGGTTATCGTGCGCTGACGTTTGATGAAGCCGTTGATGCCTATTACGAGCAGGTAAAAGGATTGGTGGATGGTGGTGTTGATCTTATTCTGATCGAAACCATTTTTGACACGCTGAACGCCAAGGCGGCCATCTTCGCGGTGAAAAAATATTTCAGGGATGCGGGCCAGCCCGAGCTTCCCATCATGATCAGCGGTACCATCACGGATGCTTCCGGCCGCACATTGAGCGGACAAACCCTCGAAGCGTTTTATACCTCCATCCGGCATGCCCGCCCGTTGAGCATTGGGCTGAACTGTGCCCTGGGTGCACAGGAAATGCGTCCGCACATTGAAGAACTGAGCACACTTGCCGAATGTTTCACTTCGGCTTATCCCAATGCCGGCCTTCCCAATGCTATGGGCGAATACGACGAACAGCCGGAGCAAACAGCGCATTTTATTGAAGACTGGGCGAAGGAAGGTTTTGTGAATATTGTGGGTGGCTGCTGTGGTACCACGCCGGATCATATCCGCCATATTGCAGAGCAGGTGCGGAAGATTACGCCAAGGCCGCTGCCGGTGGTAGAGAAGACCATCCAAACCGAAATAGAAGAAAACGTTTCAATTGCCTAAATCAATCTTAGCAACCCATTGTGCCATTGCGCCTTTGTGGTTCAAAATACAACTATGAGCGAAGCAACCATCATTAAACCGTATTTACGGCTATCGGGCCTGGAGCCGCTGACCATTCGTCCCGAATCCAATTTTGTGAACGTGGGCGAACGTTGCAATGTAACCGGCTCTAAAAAATTTGCACGCCTTGTGCGTGAAAGCAGGTATGAAGAAGCGCTTTCCGTTGCCCGCCAGCAGGTGGAGAACGGCGCACAAGTACTTGATATCAACATGGACGATGCGCTGCTTGACGGCGTAAAAGCCATGACCACCTTCCTGAATCTTTTGCAGGCAGAGCCGGATATTGCCAAGATCCCCATCATGATCGACTCATCGAAGTTTGAGATCATTGAAGCGGGACTGAAATGCGTGCAGGGCAAGTGCATTGTCAACTCCATCTCCATGAAAGAAGGCGTTGATAAATTCATTGGGCAGGCCTTCATCTGCCAGGCTTATGGCGCTGCGGTGGTGGTAATGGCGTTCGACGAACAAGGCCAGGCGGATACGCTGGAAAGAAGGGTGACCATCTGCGAAAAAGCGTATGATATCCTCGTAAACCAGGTTGGCTTTGAGCCGCAGGACATCATCTTCGATCCCAACATTTTTGCCGTTGCCACCGGCATCGAAGAACACAATAATTACGCTGTTGACTTTATTGAAGCCACACGCATCATCAAACAAAAAATGCCGCTGGCAAAAGTGAGCGGTGGCGTGAGCAATGTGTCGTTCTCATTTCGCGGCAACGATCCCGTACGGGAAGCCATTCATGCTGTGTTCCTGTACCACGCCATCAGGGCCGGTATGGACATGGGCATTGTAAACGCCGGGCAACTGATTGTGTACGATGAAATTGAGCCGCAGCTGCGGGAGCTTTGCGAAGATGTAGTGCTGAACAGGCGGCCCGATGCAACGGAAAGGCTGGTAAATTTTGCCGAAACGGTAAAAGCAAAAGACAAGAATGAAGTAAAGAACGAAGCCTGGAGAAACGGATCGGTGGAAGAGCGGCTGAAGCATGCGCTGGTCAATGGCATTACCGACTACATTGATGGCGATACGGAAGAAGCGCGGCAAAAATACCCGGCACCGCTGGATGTGATTGAAGGGCCATTAATGGCAGGAATGGATGTTGTTGGCGACCTGTTTGGCAGTGGTAAAATGTTTTTGCCGCAGGTGGTGAAGAGTGCCAGGGTGATGAAAAAATCGGTAGCCATCCTGACGCCTTACATCGAAAAAGAAAAAGAAGAAAAAGCGGCAAGGGGAGAAATTTCGCCTGCCGGTGCTGCCAAGATCCTAATGGCAACGGTAAAAGGTGATGTGCATGACATTGGAAAAAACATTGTTGGCGTGGTGCTGGGTTGCAACGGTTACAACGTGATTGACCTGGGTGTGATGGTGCCGGCTGATAAAATACTGGAAACGGCACAAAAAGAAGGCGTGGATGTGATTGGCTTGAGCGGACTCATTACACCGTCGCTGGACGAGATGGTGCACATTGCCAAAGAAATGAAACGCCGCAACATGACGCAACCCCTGCTGATCGGTGGCGCCACCACCTCACGGGTACACACAGCCGTAAAAATTGCGCAGGAATATGATGGGGGCGTGGTGCATGTGCTGGATGCTTCCCGTAGTGTGACGGTGGTGAGCAACCTGCTGAACAAAGAAGGAAAAGAAAGCTTTTTGCAGCAAACACAAAAAGAATACACAGGGCTGCGGGAGCAGTTTGCCAACAAGCAAAAACACAAGGTGCTTATTCCTTACGAAGAAGCCGTTGTAACCAAAGAGTATTTCGACTGGAAGAATTACAAGCCAACAAAACCCGCTATTGATGACGTAAAGGTTTTCAAAGAGTTTGATCTCGGCACCATTGCCCGCTATATCGACTGGGGACCGTTCTTTATCGGTTGGGAAATGCCGGGCCGTTTCCCGGAAGTACTGACTGATAAAATCTTCGGCACCGAAGCCACAAGATTGTACAGCGATGCGCAGGCGATGGTGAAAAAGATTGTGGAAGAAAGATGGTTTACCGCCAGTGGTGTCATCGGCTTTTGGCCGGCGGTAAGCAACAACCGGGACACCATCACCTTGCAGACAAAAGAGGGTGAGGTTAACCTGGAATCGCTTCGCCAGCAAATGAAAAAAGCCATTGGACAACCTTCTTACTCACTCGCCGATTTTGTGATGCCGGCCCATCCCGACCTTCCCGGTGGGAAGGCCACCGGCGCACAGCCCACGCTTGTCGGAGAGGTTGAACAGAATACAAGCACTTCGCAAAGCGAGGCCGGTGTGTTGGGTCACTCCCCCACCGGGGCAACCGTAGGTTGGGAGCGAAGCTCGGGAGGGGGCCGCACCGACTACATGGGCGCCTTTGCTGTTACCATTCACGGCGCAAAGCAATGGATCGATAAATTTATCAGCGAGCATGACGAGTACAACAAGATACTGGTACAAATTCTTGCCGACCGCTTTGTAGAAGCCTTTGCAGAATGTTTGCATGAGCAAGTACGAAAAGAGCATTGGGGTTATGCAAAAGATGAAAGCCTTTCAAACGAAGAACTGATCAAAGAACAATACAAAGGTGTTCGTCCGGCGCCTGGTTATCCTGCCTGCCCCGATCATACCGAAAAACTGAAGTTGTTCTCCTTGCTGAACGTAACGGAAAACATCGGCATCGAGCTAACGGAAAGCCTGGCCATGAACCCGCCTGCATCGGTTTGCGGCTGGTATTTTGCGCATCCGCAAAGCCATTATTTTGGGCTAGGCAAAATTGGGAAAGACCAACTGGAAGATTATGCAAAGCGTAAAGGCATGAGCCTTGAGGAAGCAGAAAGATGGTTGCGACCAGTGTTAGAATAAAACAAAAGCCCGGAACGCTCCGGGCTTTTGTTATTTCAGCAACGACTTCAATTCCACCACTTCAAACTCCGGTGAGCTTTGAAAGCAGTGTTTGAGAATGGGCATATGGCCATTGCCAAACAACACCAAAATCCTGTCTTCACTACTCGGCTTTGTTTTCAAAATATTATTAAAGATGCGCAGGTTTCGGTTGTACCACCACATCGACAACAGGTCCGGCCCGTTGTTGTCCATCGAGTTAAACCCACCGGCGAGGTAATGCCCGGGCATGCGATTCAATGTTGAAGGTTCGGCCATCAGCAAAAAGTTTTCAAGCATGGTCAATTTGGTTTGCACGGAGTCGCCGGCGTTGTACATGGCCGTGTACATCCTGTTCCAGTACTGGTCCCGTACCGTATCAACAAGATTGCTGCTCTTCCACATGCTGTCAATCCACGGAAACCGTTTGTAGTTTTCCTGTGTAAACGGGCTTGCATCTACCGTGTACACACGGGACAAATTTTGCTGCTTTGCCACCCGGTAGCCCACCTGGTAAATTTCATTGGCGCCGGGCTTGTAATCGTTCTTCAGATAAGCCGCATACAGCGAATCATGGTAGGCTTGCTTTACTGATTCCACATAAATGCGTGTGGGTTGAAAGCGCTTGATGACAGCAGCCAGTTCTTCCAATTCGCGTTGGCGTTGAGCCGATAAAACATCAATGAAATTCTTTTGATCGGTTTTGTGTGCATCGGCCTGCGGGTAAGCAAAGTGAAAAGTGCCCAACAACAACACCTTTGTGGGTTGGCGTTGTCCGCTCAAAAGAATGCGGTCACTTTGCAGTGTATTCAGTTTCGCCCAGTCAACTTTTTGGGCATTGCACAGTAACGAAAAGAAGCAGAAAAGAGGAAGCATATACATTTTCATACAAATCATTTTTTCAAACTTTCGCTCTTTTTGCCAAGGTAAAAAAGCCGATCTGCCAACCATTTTGTTTTGTCTGCAAATGGCGGTTGGTGAGCCTTTCGCCGGTTGGCAGATGAATACAGCCTGTTTGCAGACAAGGCTTTCCTTCTGCTTTTGCAAAACCTATTTTAGTGGCATGACAAAAAAGCAACTGGTTGCGGTGTATGCGGTGGTGGTGTTTATGATGGTGTGGGGCTTTGATCTCATCAACGCACTTAAATTTAATGAGCCCATCACCGTTTCCCGGGCCTTCAGAGTTTTTGCCATTACGCAAATGATTTACAGTCTTACCACGCTGGTGCTTACACGGGCCGTGTTCCGGAAGTATTTTCCCAGCCGGCGCTATTGGCATTTGCTGGTTTCACTTGCCGGTGTGCTGGTGCTTTTTATTGGCTGGCGCTATTTACTGGAAGAAGTGTTTTCGGCCGCACTTTTTGGCTATCACAACTATTCTAGAAACGTTTCGTTTGGCTATTATGCGTTGGATAATCTTTACTACGCACTGGTGTATATTTTTCTTGGCTTTCTTATTTTTCTTCTCGACAACCAGGTGACGTCGCAAAAAACACAGGCAGCATTGCTGCAAAAAACAAAAGAAGCCGAACTGCAGTTTCTGCGTTCGCAGATCAACCCGCATTTTTTGTTTAATACCCTCAACAATATTTATTCGCTGGTGTACGAACAATCGCCGAAGGCACCCGAAGCCGTACTGAAACTGGCGGAGCTGATGCGTTATCTTTTGTATGAGCAAAAAGAAAAAGTGCCGTTAAGCCGCGAGTGGCATTACGTACAAAACTTTATTGAGCTGCAGCTCTTGCGTTTTCCGCAGGAGCTTCCGCTGGAAATAAAAACCGAAGGCGATGTGGAGAAGCATGAAATAGCGCCGCATGTGCTGATTGGCTTTGTGGAGAATGCTTTTAAGCACGGCTATTTTAAAGATCCTTCAATGCCTTTGCGCATTACACTTGCCTGCAACGGCAGCACTGTGCGGTTTGAAACCGAAAACAAAATTGGCAGGCTGCACAAAGACGAAAGCAGCGGCGTGGGGCTCGAAAACATCCGGCGACGGCTGGAGCTGTTGTATCCCGAACGGTTTTTGCTGCAAGTGTCCGGCAAAAACGATCTTTACCATTCGCAACTTGTTTTGCATGTAAACTAATATTATGCGCTGCCTGATTGTAGATGACGAACCGCTGGCCCTTAACCTGCTGAAAGGTTATGTAAGCAAAGTGCCCGGTCTTGTGTTAGTAAAAGCCACCACCGATGTTTTTGATGCATTGAAAACAGCGCAGACAGAAAACATTGACCTCGTCTTTCTAGACATTCAAATGCCGGAACTAACGGGCATCCAGTTCATGAAAATTTTGGCCGGTAAATGCAAGGTGATACTGACCACCGCTTACCAGGATTATGCCTTGCAGGGGTATGAGTTTGACGTGGTAGATTATCTTTTAAAACCGTTCTCGCTGGAGCGTTTTATGATTGCCGTAAACAAAGCAAAAAGCAGGATGGAGCCCAATGCTGCGCCGGCAACAGCAGCGACCAATGATTTCATTTTTGTAAAGTCAGAATACCGTATGGTGCGCATTGAACTTAATCAAGTGCTTTACCTGGAAAGCCTGCGGGATTATGTGGCCATTCATACGGCAACGGAAAAGATTCTTACGCTGCAAAGCCTGCGAAGTTTTGAAGACCAACTCGGCAGCGCTTTTCTTCGTGTGCATAAATCCTACATCGTTGCCATCGATAAAATAAAAGCCATTGAACGACGGCGGCTGCTTATCGGCGACGCTTATATTCCCATTGGTGAAACCTACCAGGATGCTTTCTGGAGCAGGATACCGGCGCCAAAAAACGAAGGCGGGTGATGAGTAAGCTATGCAATAAAATAAGAAAGCTTACTGGAGAAGCTTCCCATATTCATCCACACTCATATCGGTTTGTGCCAAGCGCTGCCGGGAGTCGGAGGGTGTGGCAATCACCCCGGTAAGTTTCAGCTTTACATTTTTTTTCTCCGGCACATAGATCTTCACATGGGTGCGGGGATAGCCCTGCGGTTCGTACCGAACGTAATAGCCGTCTTTGTGTTGAAACCAGGTGCCAAATTCCACCGGTTGCGGTTCGTTGCTCATACCTGCCAGCACGGCCAGGCGTTCAAAATCTTCGTAGGTACTGGTAGACGATTTGTATAACTGCCGCAGCGATTGTTCGGCTTCTTCAATGGTGCGTACCAGTGCAGGCTTTTCCATCCAGCCTTTGTCGCTGGCAAAATTCACGGCCGATTTTACCGCGCCACCATTGAGCTTTACAATTTGTTGCGGCGAAAGAAGCGCAAGCGCCACGGCTTTGGTCTTGCCCTGCATGTCATCAAAATCGGCTTTGGCAATAATAGCCCATAATAGCAACTGCACATCTTTTTGCGAAACGATCATTCCCGATAGTTTGTTTGTCAGCGTTGTGCCGTTGGCATTGCCGCGCCAAAGGTCCTGCGACTGTTGCAGGATGGTCAGCACGATGTCGTCCATTTTGCCAAGCACCGGGGCATTGCCATATACATCACCTTTGGCCGGACCGTTGGTGCCCGCCTTGAGGCAGTAACTCAGGTTGGTGGTTTCGTAAAAGCCTGTGCCCAGTTCATAAAGCCCATCATCGTTGCGGGTAAGCGACGAAAGTGGCGTAAAGGTTTTGTCGGCGCCAAAGTCGGGCGGCAGGGTATTCTTCAGGTCAACATCTTTGAACGCGGTGGAAATGGCAGGTTTTCCTTCCAGCACATTGCTGACTACTTTGTTGGTGCCCAGCTTTTTTAAAAACCCCTGGCCATTAACAAACAAAGTACAAGTGCAGCAAAGCAGAACAAGCAGGAGGTTACGCATAAAAAAGGGTTTGTGTAAGCGAAAGTACTGGAAGCTGCAAAAAACAAAAAGCCCTTTATAAAGGCTTTTTTGTGTAGATTTAAAGAGATGCCCATCAGTGAAGCTTACACAGTGCCAATCGATTCTTTCCATTTTTCTACCTCACGGGCATCCTTGTACGCTTTTACCAATGCGAAGACGATAAAGATTTTCAGGAGTACGCCTTTGTAAAGGTTTGCCGGCTCCAGAATGCCTGCGCCGATATAGATGACCACATAAACAATAAGGGCCGTGAGAAAAGATGCGGCCGGCTTTTTATAGCTCCAGAGGGCAAGGCCAAAAAAAAGAATTCCTATGCCGACGTCGATGAGAAGCGCAAACAAAGCAAGATCGGGGTCAAGTGTGCTGTATTCATAAACTCCAAGCCCTATCTGCAGGACTGTAAGGACGTAGAGCCAGATGCGGGCTGTGCGTAAGCTTTTTTCATATGGTTTGGAATCGGCCAGGTTGCTAAAGAGGGATTCTTGAGAAGGAGAAGGCATTGCTTCACCGATTGGCTGTTGTTTTGTTTCCATTGTTTTGGTTGTATCTGCAAGATACCTTCTCTTTTTCGCGGTACAAAGCCCGCTACAAAATATGCTGTTTCTGCAGTTCTTCTTTCAATTGTGCCGGGCTTGTAAAACGGATGGATGAAATGCCAAGTTTTACAGCCGCTTCCACATTGCGCAGGTTGTCGTCAATAAAAACGGCTTCCTCTTTTTTAATTGCAAAACGGTCGAGTAAAAGCTGGTAAAATTCCGGAAACGGCTTGCGTGTTTTTTCATCGCCGCTCACCAGGCGTCCATCGAACCAGTGCAGGAAATCATATTTCTGCAGGGCAATGGGAAACAATTCACCGCTCCAGTTGGTCAGCGCATACAACTTGTATTGGCCGCTCTCTTTCAGTTGCCGGAAGATCTCTACGGTTTCGTGGATCGGTCCGCCCAGCATTTCTTCCCAGCGACCGTAGTATGCTTCAATGTATTCCTGCCATTCGGGGTGTTGGTCTACCAACATTTGCGTAGCTTCCTGCAGGCTGCGGCCGGCATCCTGTTCTTCATTCCAGTCAGACGTGCAGATCTCCGCAAAAAACTGCCTGCGTTTTGTTTCGTCTGTGATCAGCTTGTCAAAAACATAAGCGGGGTTCCAGTCGATAAGCACACCGCCAAGGTCAAAAATGATGGTGGTAACGGGCATGGTCAGGTTAAAATTTTAAGGGTTTGTAAATGGGTGCGTAGGTCTTCGGGTGAGGTAAATAAGATGCCATGGAGTCCAAGGCGTTTGCCGGTGGCTATATTGTCCCTGTTATCATCGATAAAAACAGCATTTCTAGGGTTGATGCCGAAGCGTTCAAACAACAGGTGATAAATGTTCTCGTCCGGTTTTTTCATGCTTTCTTCGCTGCTGATGATCTTGCCGTCAAACCAGTTCATAAACGGAAAATGGGGCAGCGTACGCTGAAACAGTTCGCTGTTCCAATTGCTCAGTGCATAGACTTTGTAACCGGCTTCTTTTATTTCTTTCAGAATGGCTACCGAGCCTTCAATAGCGCCATCAAACATTTCTTCCCAGCGGTCGTAGAAAGCACGGATCGCCGATTCGTATTCGGGATATTGTTTCAGCAGGTCAGCAGTGCCTTCCTGCGGGGAGCGGCCGCCATCCTGCAACGTATGCCATTCCATGCTGCAGATATTTTGCAGGAAATGGTCGCGTTCCGCTTCGTCCGTAAATATCTTTTTGTACAGGTTGGCAGGGTCCCATTTTACCAATACATTCCCAAGGTCAAAAATAACAGTATCAATCTTCATGGGCTTTTTATGGCGTGGTTTGCGCCGCTTCTGTTTTTCCGTACCGGAATTTAAAATAAAGCATGATCAGCGAAAACAGGAGCACCATGCTGTTGGTGAAAATAATAGGGATGTTCATCAGGATAATGCCATACACCAGCCACATGATCACGGAGATGGTGGCGAAGGTGAACATCAGCAGCGAAATATCTGCTGCCGATTTGGTCTTCCAGGTTTTAATGACCTGCGGCAAAAAAGTAATGGAGGAAATGCAACCCGCTGTCATGCCCAATATGTCAATGGCTGTCATAATAAAATTTAAGGATGTGAAAATAGGGAAGAAGAAGTTGAACCGCAGTTTTTCGAACAAGGAAATTTGAACCGCAGAACAGATGAACAAGGAACAGGGAATCACGAAGTACGTAAAGTTCATCATTCCCTTCTGCTATCTGACAGGCTGCTTAAGGCTGAAAAAGATAGATCAGAGAATAGTATTCGTGCAATCTGTGCAAAAATTCGTGTTTAACATTTCATCATTCCTTGTTCCTTGTTCATCTGTTCGCTATTCTCTGTCCGCTATTCTTCATGACTGCTGTTCACGGCGCACAATATTGCTCATTCTCTCCAGCAGCCACCACTTGGGTTTGTAGGGCATTACCTTGTAGTTGCTGCGGATGTATTTTAAAATATGGTTCATGGCTTCGTCCATGTCATCGGTAAACAGCACCAGGTCCATGTCTTCAACGGAGATGGTGCCTTGCTTGGCCATGTCGTGCATGGCTTCCCACAACTCTTTGTAGTAAGCTTTGCCAAACAACACAATGGGAAAAGCGGTAAGCGTTTTGGTTTGGATCAGCGTCAGCGTTTCAAAAAATTCATCCATGGTGCCAAAGCCGCCGGGCATGATCACAAAAGCATAGGAGTATTTAACGAGGAGGGTTTTGCGTACAAAAAAATGCTCGAAGGTGTAGGACCGGTGCACATACCGGTTGCCCACCTGCTCAAATGGCAACTGGATGTTGCAGCCCACCGACATGCCGCCGGCTTCGTAGGCACCGCGGTTGGCTGCTTCCATAATACCCGGGCCCCCGCCGGTCAGCGTGGTAAAGCCCGACGCCGCAATGCGCCTTCCAAATTCCACTGCCTGCTGGTAGTAAATATGGTCTTCTTTGTACCGGGCCGACCCAAAAACAGTGATGCAGGGACCGATGTAGTGCAGGGTTCGAAACGCTTTTACAAACTGTGTGAACACTTTCCAGGCAAACCGCAATTCATAGCGCCTTGTTCTGGGGCCATCCAGGTAAATGTGATTTTTGGGGGGGATAACGGGTTTTTGTTCCATGGTACTTTTTTCAGGTTAAAAATGATGCCTGTCCTTTTGTTGACTACTTTTTATGCGGACACGCCGCGGCGTGTCCCTACGCTTATTCTGCTAGGCCTAAACCTTAGTCTCAACCTTTTCTATAAATCCTCTTCCCGCTCCAGCATCAAAATGGCACTTTGCGGTACAATAAAATATTTGTCACCCTCGTACATTACTTCCGTTGCGCCATTCAGCAGAAAAATGGCCAGGTCGCCTTCTTTGGCCTGCAGGGGAATGTATTTTACCTGGTCTTCCAGTGCCTTCCATGGCTCGTCTTCGGCGTTGGACGGAATGGCATAACCAGGGCCAGTTTTGATGATATAGCCTTGTTGCACCTTTTCCCTTTCCTGCACGCCAGGCGGCAGGTATAGGCCTGTTTGGGTACGCTCATCGGGCTTGGTCGGACGAACCAGCACCCTGTCGCCAATGATGATCAGCTTTTTCAACCGGTTGTCCGGCGTTACATGCATTGCCATACAAATTGCTTTACAATTACCTGCAAAAGTAGGGTGGAAGAATTTTTGCATAGGATACATTGGCAACTTATAAGGGGAAAGGCCTTAATTTTATACGCAACTAAAAACCCAATCTCATGGCAGAAAAAGACAAAAGAGCAAAGATTTTATTATGCGAGGATGATCCGAATTTAGGCAGTGTTTTAAAGAATTACCTTGAGTTGAACGATTATGATGTAACGCTTGAGCGGGACGGCCGCCTGGGACTGGCTGCTTTTCAACGCGAAAGCTTCGACCTCTGCCTGCTGGATGTCATGATGCCCAATATGGATGGTTTTACACTGGCAGAAGAGATCCGCGATATCAACCCCGATGTGCCCCTGTTTTTCCTGAGTGCCAAAACCATGAAGGAAGACATCATCCAGGGCTACAAGCTGGGTGCCGACGATTATATCACCAAGCCTTTCGACAGCGAAGTGCTGCTGCACAAGATCAAAGCCATCTTAAAGCGCAACGAAGAGCTGAACCGCGAGCAGGAAAACCGTGAGTACGACTTGGCTTCGTACCATTTTAACCCCAAGCTGCGGGAGTTGTCGCATGACGGCAAAACACAAACGCTTTCGCCAAAAGAAAACGAGTTGCTCAAAATGCTTTGCGAGCACATGAACGACCTGCTGCCACGGGAGCAGGCCCTCAAGCGCATTTGGGGCAGCGATACCTATTTCAACGGCCGCAGCATGGACGTGTACATTGCCAAGCTGCGCAAATACCTGAAAGACGATACCAATATCGAGATTGTGAACATTCACGGTAACGGGTTCCGGTTAGTGGTGAAGGAGGTGTAGACCCCCTGTCCCCCGGTGGGGGAACGTAGGTCTGGGCAACTTTTCTTTTTCAGTCCTTCATCAAGCAATGTCTTTCTATCAATAAAAAAGGCCTGTTTCAACGACAGGCTTTTTTCTTTTTCTTTTTATGTACTTAGCTGAAGTACTACTATTAATCTCCGGTTGCGTCGCACACTTGTGCGGCTGGTAATTCTATTCAGCAAAAAGACAATCTTTTGCTTGCTATCATTTATGCCTATTGCCAGTTGCCAATTGACTGTTGTCCATTGACTGTTGTCCATTGAACTTCAGGAAGACGGGGATTGAACCTTACTGCGCAGCATGTCACGCATTTCGGTAAGCTGCTCTTTTTTGAACGCAGCTTTCGGCACCAGGAAAAAGGAGGTAGGGTTAAAGTACAGGTGAAAGAAGTACGGCGTTTCCAGATAATAACTGACGGTTTTCCAACTCCATTCGCGGCCGCCACGTTCGTTGCCCAGTGAAAAGCCGGCTTCTTCAAAATTCATGGTAAAGCGGTCGCGAAAGGTAGCTGCCCGGCGGTACACCACCCCCGGCAGAATAAACCAGAACGAGAGCATCAGTACGATCCACAGGCAGGTGCTCATAAAGAAAGCAAACGGTAGGATCTTCTTTAGATAAAAAAGGGCGGCAGCCATCAGCGCAAATACATTCACCAGGATGATCATCAGCCTTATTTCCTTGCGTGCTAAAAAATGGTAACGCAAGGCCTGAACCACCTGCTTTTTGTCGTATCCAAATTGTACGGTCATCGTTTAATGGGCCTCCTCTGTTTGGCGGCCGGAAGGTGCCAGCCTGTTTGGTAAGAATTTGACAATGTAAAATATAGCGTTGGGCAACTGTCTAAAGATACGGTTGTATGGAATAAGAGCCTCTTTTCCGGTTGAATTCGCTTTTGGTGACGGCCGTTGGCGAGTCGGTCGTTTGGGTCGATGTTATTGAAAATGAGGGCATAAAAAAAGTCCCGCGGTTGCAGGACTTTATCAAAATGCGTTTTAAACGCTTATTTATTCATCATTTGCTTGGCTTCAATGCTCAGCGTGGCATGGGGCACGGCACGGAGGCGGGCCTTGTCGATCAGCTTCCCGGTAACGCGGCAAATACCATAGGTCTTGTTCTCGATCCGCATGATCGCTTTTTCCAGGTGGTCGATAAACTGGATCTGGCGGCTGGCCATCTGGCTCAGTTGTTCTCTTTCCATACTCATACTGCCGTCTTCCATCGTCATGTAACGGCCTTCGTCCAGGTCACTGCTTTCATCCTTGCGGGTGATCAGTCCCTGTAAGTAAGCAAGCTCTTTCTTCGCAATGTCCAATTTCTTGTTGATTAGCTCTCTGAATTCTATCAATTCTGCATCACTGTATCGCATAGTCGGGCCGTTTTCTTCTTGTTTTTGTGAATTGTCCAATATGGATCGGGTAAAATCAGGTTCATACTTGATGACCTTGTCTGTTGATGTTTTTGGAATCACCACTTTCGCAGGCCTTGCGGGTTCTTTTGCCTTTGCGGGGCTTTTTTCCAACGGTTTGGTTGCTTCTTTGGTGGTTTCGCGGGTTGGCGCTACTACCTCGGGCTTTTTTACGGGTTCGGATTTGGCCGGGGCCTTTTCCGCTACCTTCTTTGCCTGGGGAGCAGCCGATACTTTTTTCTGCGGGGCCGGGGCGGGTTTTTTAGCAGCCTCTTTTTTGGCTGCAGGAACAACTTTATTGGCTTTGGCAGCAGGCTTGGCCGGCGCTTTTGCGACCGGCTTGGAAGCAACCGGCTTCGTTTTGGCCGGCGGTGCGGCTTTCGCAGGCTTGGCCGGAGCGCTTTTCGCCGGGGCTTTTGCCTTGGCGGGGGCCGTTTTAACAGCTTTTTTGGGCGGTGCAGTTTTTACTGCCGCCTTTTTTACAGGCTTAGCCGGTGCTTTTTTTGCGGGCTGGGCAGCTTTGCCTGACTTTTTGGTTGCTACCTTTTTTGTTGCCATACGGTTGTTACCCTTTTTTTAATACGATGACTTTCAACGGGTTTTCGTTAACCTCGATCTCAATGCCATCGGCAATCGTTGATGTAATCTCCAGCTTGTCTGCCAGAATTTCCGCGCAAATATAATTAATATACTTACTGAGAGATGCAGCCACGCCGTTGGCGGCTTCAACCTGCACCTCTATGCGGTCGGTTACATCAAACCCGCTGTCCTTCCGGATCTTCTGGATCCGATTCACAAACTCGCGGGCATTGCCTTCATGCTCCAGTTCCGGCGTAATGTTGATATCCAGGGCTACCGTCAGCGGGCCTTTGCTGGCTACCGACCATCCCGGGATGTCTTCGCTCGTGATCTCAACATCCGTCAAGGTTAATTCTACGGCCTCATCATTTAGGGGCAATGAATATCTGCCTTCTTTTTCAAATAATGAAATGTCGTGCTGGGAAAAGTTTTGCAGGGCTGTGGAAACTGCTTTCATCTTGGGACCCAAGCGTTTGCCCAGGGCCACAAAATTGGCTTTGATACGTTTTTTAATAAAGCCCTCGGTTTCTGTCAGGTACGAAATTTCTTTCACATTCACTTCCGCCTTGATAAGGTCCTCTACCTTCTGCAATTGTTGTTCCATAGCCGGGCTCAGCACCGGGATCAACACTTTTTGCAGGGGCTGCCGCACTTTGATATTGGCTTTTTTCCGCAGCGAAAGCACCAGGGACGAGGCGTCCTGCGCCAGGCCCATCCGCTCTTCCAGCCTTGCGTCTATTTGTTCTTCGCTGGCAGTGGGGAAAAGAATATGGTGAACCGACGCCTCAGGATGCTTCCCGGTAACGGCGTTGAGTTGGAGGAAAAGTTCGTCGCTGAAAAAAGGAGAGATGGGCGCCATCAGGCGAACCACCGTTTCCAGGCATTCGTAAAGGGTTTGGTAAGCGGCAATTTTGTCCCCTTCGTACTCACCCTTCCAGAACCGGCGGCGGCAAAGGCGTACGTACCAGTTGCTAAGGTGTTCATCCACAAAGTCTTCTATCAGGCGACCCGCCTGCGTAGGTTCGTAGGCATCAAAAGCGGCCGTAACTTTTTTCACCAGGGTTTGCAGGCTTGAAAGGATCCAACGGTCAATTTCAGGGCGTTCGGCCAGCGGGATGTAGGCCTCTTTAAACGTAAAGCCGTCCACATTGGCGTAGAGCGCAAAGAATTGGTAGGTATTGTACAAGGTGCCAAAAAACTTCCGCTGCACTTCTTTAATGCCTTCCAGGTCAAACTTCAGGTTGTCCCAGGGCGAAGCGTTGGTGATCAGGTACCAGCGGGTGGCATCGGCGCCAAACTTTTCAATGGTTTGAAAGGGGTCCACCACGTTGCCCAGGCGCTTGCTCATTTTGTTGCCGTTCTTATCCAGCACCAGCCCGTTGGAAACCACGGTTTTATACGCCACACTGTCGAAAAGCATTACGCCAAGGGCATGCAGGGTATAAAACCAGCCGCGGGTCTGGTCAACGCCTTCGGCAATAAAATCGGCCGGGAAGTTCTGGCTGAATTTCTCCTTGTTCTCGTAGGGATAGTGCCATTGAGCATAGGGCATGGCACCGCTGTCAAACCAAACGTCGATCAGGTCCGGCTCGCGGTGCATGGGTTTTCCGCTGTCGGAAACCAGCACCACTTCATCCACGTAAGGCTTGTGCAGGTCCAGGATGCCGTCGTGGAGGTAATGTGTATTCACATCACCGCCCAATACCTCGCTGGCCTTGCGGATCTCGGCGTTCAGTTCTTCGATAGAGCCAATGCATTTTTCTTCCTTTCCGTCTTCGGTGCGCCAGATGGGCAGGGGTGTACCCCAGTAGCGGCTACGACTCAGGTTCCAGTCCACCATGTTCTCCAGCCAGTTGCCAAAGCGACCGGTGCCGGTGCTTTCCGGCTTCCAGTTGATGGTTTTGTTCAGTTCCACCATCCGGTCTTTTACCGCCGTGGTGCGAATAAACCAGGCATCCAGCGGGTAGTACACAACCGGCTTGTCGGTACGCCAGCAGTGAGGGTAGCTGTGCTCGTATTTTTCAACCTTAAAGGCCCGGCCTTCTTTTTTCAGCTTGACCGAAATGTCAACATTCACGTCAACATAACCTTCTTCGTTTTTATAGTCTTTGATGTAGCGGCCCGAAAATTCACCCAGGCCATCCACAAATTTTCCTTCCTTGTCAACCAGCGTCAGGATGCCGATGCCATATTTTTTACCAACGCGAAAGTCATCCGCACCAAAAGCCGGGGCCGTGTGTACGATACCCGTGCCGTCTTCGGTGGTTACAAAATCACCCAGCAAAACACGCCAGGGGGCCGCATCGGGGGTGATTTCCTGCACGGCTTCCAGCGAGTTGGCAGGGTAGGGAAGCAGGGGCTCATAGGCCAGGTCTTCCAGGTCTTTTCCTTTGAACTCGGCCAGGATGCGGTACGGGACCACCTTGTCGCCTTCCTTGTAAGCCGAAAAATCAGCGTTTTCGCCTTCGGCTTTGAAGTATTTGTGTAACAAGGCTTTCGCCAGCACAACGTTTTGAGATTCGTGTGTATAAGGGTTAAAGGTTTTCACCAAGGCATAAGCGATGTTCGGTCCAACCGTCAATCCAAGATTGGAAGGAAGCGTCCATGGCGTGGTCGTCCAAGCCAAGAAAAACACTTCGTTGTTATCGGCAGCATCAAATAAAAATTGTGAGGCTGGGGCTTGCTTCGCTTTGAATAAAACGGTTGCCGAGGTGTCCTTTACCATTTTATAGGTACCGGGCTGGTTGAGCTCGTGGGAGCTTAAACCGGTTCCGGCCGCAGGGGAATAAGGCTGAATGGAAACACTTTTGTACAAAAGCTTTTTGCTGTACAATTCCTTCAGGCACCACCACAGCGTTTCGATATACTCGTTGGTGAAGGTGATATAGGGATTTTGCAGGTCAACCCAATAACCCATTTTCGTGGTCAGGTCGTCCCACTTGTCTTTATAGCGGAGTACTGCCTCGCGGCACTTCTGGTTGTATTCTTCAATGGAGATCTTTTTGCCGATATCCTCTTTGGTGATACCGAGCTCTTTTTCTACGCCCAGTTCTACCGGCAGGCCGTGGGTGTCCCAGCCGCCCTTGCGTTCCACCTTGAAACCCTGCATCGTTTTGTACCGGCAAACCAGGTCTTTGAGTGTACGGGAGATCACATGGTGAATGCCTGGCATGCCATTGGCGCTGGGTGGGCCTTCGTAAAACACAAACGGTTGTGCGCCTTCGCGAACGGCTATACTTTTTTGAAAGGCTTCTTCCCGCTGCCAGCGTTCCAGTACTTCTTTTTCAATGGCAGGCAGGTTGAGATGTTTAAATTCTTTATACCGATTGGCCATATGGGGCTTTTCTACTGATTTAAAAATGGTGGCAAAGGTAAGAAAATACGTCGGGGAGGGATTGTGAAAACTGGGGGAAAACCGTTAGGTACAGTGCTGGAACCTAATTTCTTTTATGATGGAAACTGGCTGGTAACAGTAAAGTCATGAAACCTGCATGCGCTGCCCGGAAGCAACGCTATGCTGGCAATATGCTGCTCATCAAGCTTGAAACTTTGTATATCCCAATCCTGGTTGCACCGGACAAGTTTGGCTTTTACCCTATTGGCACCGTTCAAACAGGGAATAGCGGTGAGTTCGTCAACTAAGCCAATTCCCGTAGCCTTTAACAGCGCTTCTTTTCGGGTCCAATAGGTGCAAAATAACTGGCGCTTATCCGGTGCTTCCTGTAAAGCTTCTTGTTCTTCCGGTGATAAACAAGCCGCAAAAAGATCTTCGGGGGAATCTATGTGGTTAATGGCTTCCACGTCCACGCCGCTTTCAGATAGACCCATAGAAAGCAGCACCCAATGGCCGGCATGCGAAAGGTTAAAGAAAATTGGTCTCTCCTCATTGGTTGAAAGAAAAGGCTTTCCGTTGCTGCCGGTTTTGATTTTTACCGATTCCGGTGGGGTACCGTAAAAATAACCAACCAAAGAGCGCAGCATTTTGCGGCCCAGCAAAAAACGATTCCTGTCCTCTGTTTGTACAAAGCGTGCAGCCCGTTGTTTTTCATCCGGCGGCAGTTCCTGTAAATAATCATCCGGCGAAAACTGCAACGGATGGAGGGGTGCTCTCCATACATGAATGATCCCGTCCGCCAGGTGATTCGATGAGAGTGGCTCCCATATGATATCATCCAACTGCGAGCAGGTAACCGTAACCGTTTCTGTCATATCAGCGAAGGTTCGGAATGGAAGGTCTTCTGCGCTAGTATCCTGCTTTCTGTTTTACCGTCGTCCAGGCAGCGTTGCAACACGGCGCCAGTTGTGCCGCTGTTCTCATACGCAAAAATTTCGCTGTGTATGCCCGGTACATCGTAGATCTTAATCTCACCCTTGACGAAGGGACGCCAGCCCAAATATTGCTCGTCATGGGTATAACGGATTCGCTGGCCGGCCCGCAACAAACAAACATCGCCTTCGTAAGGTGCTGGCTTGTATTTTTTGCCTGCAGCGATACAGCGTTTTTCAAGTTCCGCCGCAATGTAAAAAGGATCGGTCTTGGGACCTACCAGGTCACGCTTTGCTTTCACCAATGTTTCGGTCAGCTTCAGCTTTTCGTAACGAATCTTTCCCTTCGGGTCTTTCAGGAAATAGCTGATATCATGCGTTTTCCTCCGGGCGAACTGCATCCAGCTTTTGAACTGCCTGGCAAAAATGGCATCCGGCTCCTGGGCTTTGTTGGCCTCCGTATCAATCAATACCAGTTTCTTTATTTCTTTGCCCATTTGCTGCATTTGCCTTGCCATTTCAAAGGCTACCAGTCCGCCAAAGCAATAGCCCATCAGGATGTAAGGCCCGTTCGGGTTTTGCCGCAGAATGGCTGCCACGTAAGAAGCCGCTATCTCCTCCACATTGTCCGGCATTTTGCCCTTGCCCGTGAGGTCTTTGGCGCGGAGGCCGAAAATGGGTTGCTCCGGATGCAGGTGTTTTACCAGCAGCGGAAGACCAAACACATTGCCCAGGGCGCCATGCACATAATAGAACGGTACCCGTGTGCCTCCCGGACGTACCGGTACCAGGCAGTCATCGTCGCCATCATCCGTATTGGTTTGGAGCCTTGCCGCTATTTTTTCTACGGTTGAATGCTCGTATAAAATGGCCAGCGGCAACCGGATGCCGGATTCTTTTTCAATCAACCGCATCATCTTTACGGCTAACAACGAGTGTCCGCCCAGGTCGAAAAAATCATCCTGCCGTCCGATGTTATCAATCCCTAATACTGTACGCCATGCATCCATCACGATCTTTTCCTGTGGGGTTGCCGGCTGCGTTGTCGCTGCTTCTTTTTTTGTGTTGTTTACGTCAACATCGGGTAGTGCATTTTTGTCGATTTTACCGTTAGGCGTAACCGGTAGTTTATCCAATACAATAATTTCATTGGGCACCATATAGGCCGGCAGGCTTTTCTTCAGCGCTTCCTTGCATTGAACCGCAAAATCCTGCCGGTCCTGGTGGTGCACACCGGGGACTTGAACCACATAGGCAAGCAAGGCAACATGACCACCAGGTCGCTGCTTGGTGACCACTACGGCCTGGCCGATCTGAGGCTGTTGCAACAGGCAGGCTTCAATTTCCTCGGGCTCTATCCGGTAGCCGCGGATCTTTACCTGCTGGTCAATTCTGCCCAAGCACTGGATCTCTCCATTTGGTAAAAGCTTTCCTAGATCGCCGGTGCGGTAAAGCAACCCGTTGTTGGCAAATCGATTGACAACAAACTTTTCTTTCGTCAGGTCCGGGCGGTTGAGATAGCCACCGGCCACCCCATCGCCGCCAATATAAATTTCACCGGTCCCGTTCACCGCTACAGGGTTGCGCTCTTTGTCGAGGATATAAAGCTGCGTATTGGCAATGGGCCGCCCAATGGTGATGATGTCATCGAGTAGCGAAACTTTCTTGATCGCAGACCAAACCGTTGTTTCGGTGGGTCCGTAAAGATTGTATAGCGAGGTACAGCGAAGAAGCAAGGCATCTGCCAGGTTTTTCGAAAGGGCTTCACCCCCGCAACAAATGGTTTTAATGGCTTGTGCTTTTGACCAACCTGCATCCAGCAGCATTTGCCAGGTTGATGGCGTTGCCTGCATCACGGTGGGACGCAGTTGCTTTATCGCCTCCCGTAGCAAGAAGCCGTCTTTTGCTGTTTCCGTATCTACCAGTTGCAACACCGAACCACTCAGCAGCGGCAAGTAAAGTTCCAGGCAGGAAATGTCGAAGGAAATGGTGGTGACTGCAAGCAAGGTGTCTGATTCCGTTAGGCGGAGTGAGCTTTGCATGCTGCACAAAAAATTCACCAGGTTGTAATGCCGCACCGGCACTCCTTTGGGCTTGCCGGTTGACCCGGATGTATACAGCAGGTAAACACATTGGTCGCTGCTCACCGAAAGCGGGATGTTTTCCTTTGCATAAGCCGTCCTGTTTTGCCAGGCATCTTCTGCTACAAGTATCCTGGCTTGCAGGTCAAATTTAGTTTGATAGGTATGCGAAACGACAACCGTTTTCACACGTGCATCCCGCAGCATATAATTGATACGGTCGCCGGGATACGTAGGATCAATGGGAAGATAAGCTGCACCGGTTTTCATCACCGCCAGCAACAGGGCCACCAGTTTTGGTGACCGGTCCAGCAACAACCCCACCGTATCGCCGGGCTTAACGCCGGCTTCCTGCAACAGCCTTGCCAATTGGTTGGCTGCTTCTTCCAGTTCTCCGTAGGTAAGCTTTTCGTTTTTATAGGTGACAACCACTTGGTCGGGAAAGCGGCTCGCCTGCCGGCTGATCAACTGGTGCAGCGGCGTTTCTTTCGGATACGCTTGTTCCGTAGCATTCAGCTTGTCATAAGCGGCCCGTATTTTACGTGTATCGGTTAACGATAGCTGCCTGATGGATGCTGAGGAATGGCTGATGAGGGATTGAAGCAGGTAGTCAAATTCGCCCATCCACCGTTGAATGGTAGATGCCTGGAACAACTGCGTGTTGTACGACCATTCAAACGTAAGTGCGTCCGCTTTGCCGTTTATGTTCAGGAAAATTTCAAAGGCTTCGAAGGCTCTCGGGTTGGATATTTTTTCGTGTGTCAGCCCATAAAAAGCCACCTTGTTATCCATGCCCATATCGATGTTGAAAACAACCGGCACCAACGGCACACGGGAAGGGTCGCGACGGATAGGGAGCTTTTGCAGTAAGCTGCCAAAGGTGAACAACTGGTGATCGTAAGCATCCAGCACAACCGACTTTTGTTTTTTCAGAAAGTCGAGAAAGCTTTGCTCTGCATCCACTTCGCTGCGCAGCGGCAGGAGGTTTACGCAATGTCCCACCAGGCCATAATGGCCGGTTGCCGACTGTCCGGCAGCAGGCAAACCAATGACGATCTTTTCCTGCACCGAAAGCTTGTGAATAAACAGTTCGAATGCCGCTAAAAGTGTGGTTACAAAACTGCATCCTGCTTTCGCCCCCAACTGCTTTAAAGCTTTGGTGGTTTCCGGCAGCAAAGCAACATCCAGTCGCTGGCCGGTAAAGGTGCGTACTGTGGGCCGCGGAAAATCGGTTGGCAGGTCCAGCACAGGCACATCGTTTTTGTATTGGTCGATCCAGTACTGTTCGATCTCCTGGTATCGTTTGCTGCCGGCAAACTTTTTCTGCTCCAGCGCATACGACAGCAGGGAAGGAGAGGCTATGAGTTGCGGCACCTCGTTCCTGGCAAAGGCAGAATAAAGCTGGCCCAGTTCTTCCAGCAAAATGCCAAACGACCAGCCATCGCAAACAATATGGTGTGCGGTTAGGGTAAGAAGGTGCTGCGCTGCCTCCAGTTTGTGCAACGCGATTCTAAAAAGAGGTCCTTCTTGCAGGTTGAAGGCAGTTGTTGCCTCCTGTTGCAGGAACTGTTGTAAAGAAGCTTGTTGTTCGTTTGCCGACAGGTGTGTAAGGTCCTGGCAATCCACCGCCAGGGGGTAAGGTTTGCCTATGAGAAGATACGTTCCGTCGGCACTGAACGTTGCTCTTAATGCTTCGTGGCGAGCCACCAGTTCCTGCAATGCCTGTTGCAGTGCAGGCAAGTTAAGTGATCCTTTTAGTCGCAACGAATTGGATTCGTTATACGACCGGTTCGCGTCTTCGCCGCCAATGAGGCAGGCAGTAAGAATCTCCAGTTGCGGTTCGGTAGCCGGAACGCCGGCTTCCAGCTCCATTTGCGCAAACGGGTCAAAGTCTACCGGAACAAATCCTGGGCTTTCTTTTCTGTTCATTGGTTGGTGTTTATTCGTACAGGTCAACTTGTAGATACTTGCCGGGTCTTTCAGGGTCGTGAACGAACCATGCCGGGTTGCCCTGCAGGTCTTTTCCCAGGCGGGCACCTTCTACCGGCGGCACCTGGAAGCGGGTGAAATCTTCCGCTGCAACGGCATTTGTTGCCGGAAAAAAACCGGCCTTGATCAGGTCCTGGATACTTTCGCGGAAAGCCCGTACAACAGCCTGCAGGTCTTCCTGCGTATGCGCTTCCGTCATGTAGCAGGGAAACAGGTCCATGATGTGAATGCCTTTCAACCGCATCAGCGTAAACAGCAATTCGCTGTAGGGAACTTCCTCTTTGAATTTTATTTTCCAGAGGGAACCAAAATGAACAATGTGCAACGGCATGCCATGCTGTTCGCAAATAGCATTCAACGTGCCGGCCAGCCAGTCTGTGTTCCGGGTAAGGCCTTGCTGCAGCGAAGGTCCTTTCTCTTTTAGGTAAAGTAGGGATGCTTTTGCGGTGGCCAAGGCCAGGGGGTGACGTACAAACGTGCCGGCAAAATAAGTAACACCAACTTCCGGTACGGAAGCATCGCCAAACTGCCACCAGCCACCATCCAATGCATCCATAAATTTTTTAGTGCCGGCAATGGCACCAATCGGCAAGCCGCCACCAATCACTTTTCCATAGGTAGCAAGATCGGCCCTGATGCCGGTAATACCCTGAACACCTTGGGGATGCATGCGGAAACCCGTGATGATCTCGTCGAAGATCAAAGCGGAACCGGTGATTTCGGTCAGCTTGCGGAGATCTTTTAAAAACGAAAAAGGCTGAAATTCCGGCCGGCGGCTTTGTACCGGCTCAACCAATACAGCGGCAATTTCGGATGCTCTTTCTTTGATGATGCGTAAGCTTTCTTCCGAACCGTAATCCAGGATGAGCATATTCTGCACCGCCTCCGGCAGAATGCCTGGCGCTGCCGGAAATGATTTTAATTTTTTGCTGCCGCGAACAATCACTTCGTCTACAATGCCATGATAGGATCCGTTGAAGGCAACGATCAGGGGCCGGCCGGTAACGGTACGGGCTATGCGCATAGCACCAAGAACAGCCTCGGAACCGGTGCTGCAAAGTGCCGACCTGTCGAAGCCTGTGGCTTCGCAAACCAGCTGGCAAACCTCACCTGCCAGTTCGTGTTGCGGGCCAATTTCATAACCTTTGTCAACCTGCTCTTTCAAGGCACGAACAATAGCCTCCGGCTGATGGCCCAGCATGTTGGACCCAAAGCCGTTGAGCACATCAATGTATTCGTTGCCGTCTACGTCCCACAAACGACTCCCTTTTGAGCGGTTGATCACAATGGGATAAACAATCTCTTTTGTCAGCGGCTTAAAGCCTGATACCACCCGCGGGTCGGCCATTTGTGACCGGTGTTTTTGCGTGTAGGCCTTGCTGCCCGCTGTTTTTTTTGTGTACTCGTGTACCAGGGATTCCAAAAAGCTTTTTTGCGCCGGCGTTAGTGTGGTTACCTGCTTGTCGATGCGGGCCGTAGCACCAAAGGGCTTTTTGATTTCGATGGCTTCTTCGGGTGTCAGTTCCGTGTTGGTTGTAGACTTACTGTTATCCCTAACCGTAAATGATTGCGGCGTTGGTGCAGACACGGGCATGGGTGCTGGTACAGGTGAGCCTTGTAACAAGGCCACTTGTTTTGCCAGCAGTTGCAGTTGCTGTGCAATAAGGCCTAGTGGCGTATCACCGTTTGTCGAAAAATTGAACGGCGGTGCCTGGCTTTGGATTTGTTGCACCAGTTGCGGCGCCGGCATAGACTGTGAAGGTGCTTCTTCCGGTGGTAAATTGGCATCAATAAAAGCGGCAAGCCGATCCAGGTTACTATAGTCTTCGTTCAGTTGGCGGAAGGTGATGGCCAGCTTAAATTCTTTTTTCAGAATCAACGCGATCTGTGTCAGGAGCAGGGAGTCGAGTCCCATCTCCATGAACGAAACCTCCGGCTCAACACCGTTCATTTCGATGCCGGACGCATCTTCCAATATTGTTTTGATCTTTTCGATCAGTGCCTCTTTTCTCATTTGTTGCTTTTGGGGTTGGCTGTTTTCAGGGTGAATGGTTTCGGGCACAGGAGAGTGGTTGTTGACAGCAGCAGGAATTGGGGTCTGTGCTGCTTTTTCGATCCAATACCGTTTGCGGTCGAATGCATAGGTAGGAAGGCGAAGGTTTTGTTTTTTCTGCCCGCCGTTAAAGGCAGTCCAATCCGGCTCCGCGCCGTGCAGCCATAACTGGCCAAGGGCTTTTAACATGCTTTCGTCGGCAGGCGAATTTTCTGCTCCCTCCAGGCTTGCCACAATTGCTTTTTGTGACGTTTGCTGGCGGGCCAGGGTTGCCAGCACATTGCGTGGTCCTGTTTCCAGCAAGCTATAATTGCCGTCGCTGCAAAGGCATTTGATCGCATCCGCAAAACGAACCGTTACTCGCAGGTGGTTGGCCCAATACGTACTGCTGGTGGCTTCTTCATTCGCTAGTAATTGGCCGGTAACGGTTGAGATGATCGGTTTCGTTGGGTTGGCTAGTTGTACGGACCGAACCACTTCTTCAAAAGGCGCAATGGCAGGGTCCATCATGTGGGAATGAAAGGCATGACTGGTTTGCAACAGCTTGTTGACAATGCCTTTTTCTTCCAGTGTTTTGGAAAAGTTTTCGATGGCGCTATCCGGTCCGGCTACCACGCACAGGTTAGGACTGTTTACCGCCGCAAGCGAAATCTCCGGCGGAAGCATTGCTTCAATAGCTGCTGAACCTTTTCTTACTGAAAGCATGCTGCCTTTGGGCAGGTCGCTCATGAGACGTCCGCGTACCGCTACCAGCTTTAATGCATCTGCCAAGCTAAATACACCTGCCAGGTGCGCCGCTACAAATTCGCCAATGCTATGGCCAATGAAGGCAGCAGGTTTGATGCCCCAGCTTTGCCATACTAGCGCCAATGCATATTCGATACAAAAAAGTGCCGGTTGTGCAAAACGGGTATCCTTCAATACCTGTTCCTCTTCTTCGCTGGCTGTTTGCGGGTAGATAATGGTTCGAATGTCTTTACCAATTTCCGCTTGCAGCAGGTCAGCACAGGTATCGATCGCTTCGCGGAAAACCGGTTCTTTTTCGTACAAGGCACGACCCATGTCCAGGTATTGCGAGCCCTGGCCGGGAAAAAGAAAGGCTACACTGCCAGCCGCTTCTTTTACAAGCTTTGTTTCCGAAGCCGTCACCGGTGCTTCCAGTTTTTGCACCAATTCGTCGATTGTTTCCGCTACCAAAAAACGCCTGGCGCCAAACTGTTGCCGGGCACTCTGTAAGGTGTGGGCAACGGCAGTAATGTCAACAGCCTTGTTTTCCCGTAAATAGGCAGCCAGCTTTTTTGCATAAGCATCCCGACTTTTTTCTGTTTTGGCGGAGAGAAGAATAAGTTGTTTGGTACGAACCGGCGTATGCTGCTGTTTCGAATTTTCGTACTCCTCCAATACCACGTGCACATTGGTGCCGCCAACGCCAAAAGAACTGACACCGGCCCGCCTGGCTGTTTCCGATTCCCAGCTGCGGAGTGTATTGTTTACATAAAACGGGCTGTTCTCAAAATCTATGTTTGGATTCGGGTTCTTGTAAAAAAGTGAGGCGGGCAGTTGTTGGTGGTGCAGGCTTAAAACGGTTTTGATCAAGCCTGCCACACCGGCCGCCGTTACCAGGTGACCCATGTTGCTTTTGATGGAACCGATGGCGCAAAACTGTTTTTTCGCCTGCTGTCCAAACGCTTTTTTCAGGCCTTCCATTTCAATAGGATCACCAAGCGGTGTGGCCGTGCCATGTGCTTCTATATACGAAATGGTAGATGGTGCAACACCGGCATCGGCTATTGCCATTTTAATGGCCGTTGCTTGTCCATCGGCACTGGGCGCCGTAAAGCTTCCCTTGCCAC
Organism: Flavisolibacter longurius; assembly: GCA_013327885.1. Taxonomy (GTDB): domain Bacteria; phylum Bacteroidota; class Bacteroidia; order Chitinophagales; family Chitinophagaceae; genus Flavisolibacter. The sequence goes on from JABUMY010000001.1 coordinate 242,275, forward strand.
CACCGTCGTTGTTGATACCCACGCCTTTGATGACTGCATAAATAAAATCGCCATCTTTTTCGGCTTCTTTCCTGCTTTTCAAAAGCACTACCCCGGCGCCATCGCTAAAGACGGTTCCTTTTGCAGCCGCGTCAAAAGGGCGGCAATGCCCATCGTCGCTCATCATAGCGCCTTCCTGGTACAGGTGGCCGCTGGCCACCGGCACCGTTACAATGGCACCACCCGCGAGGGCCATGGTGCATTGTCCTTTGCGGATGCTTTCCACTGCCTGCGCAACCGCCAGCAAGGAGGTGGAGCAGGCCGATTGCACCGTAACCGCAGGCCCTTTGAGATTGAGAGTATAAGCAGTGCGGGAAGAAATATAGTCTTTGTCGTTAAAGGTCATTACCTGCAAAAAGCCGGCTTTGTCAACCAGGTCAGGACGACTTGATACGTTGTTCAGGTAATACGAGTTGAAACGGCAGCCGGCAAAAACACCCACCGATGCGTTGTTATTTTCGGTAGCATAACCTGCGCCTTCCAATGCCTCCCATGCAATCTCAAGGAAGATGCGTTGCTGCGGGTCCATCAGCTCGGCCATCTTTGGATTGATACCAAAAAAGGCCGCGTCGAATTCTTCTACATTGTCTACAACGCCACGGACCTTTACATAATTCGGATCGTTGCGCAGGCTTTGCGGAATGGAGGCGTCCAATTCATTGTCGGTAAAAAAGCGGGTGGTTTCTTTGCCCTCTTTCAGAATCGTCCAAAGGTCCTCCACCGTGCTGGTGCCGGGAAAACGAACGGCCATGCCAATTACAGCAACTTCATGATCGGCGGAAGCGTGAAGCGCTTCTGTTGCCGGTAAGAAATTTTCTTCGTCAGCGTTGTCCAGTGCATTTGCCATCTTACCAATGGTTCCCAACTGGTAAAGTTTGGTCACCGGCAGGTCGTAGTTGTACAAGGCTTTTAGTTGCGCAATGGTTTTTATGGCCAGGAGCGAACTTCCACCCAGGCTAAAAAAGTTATCGTTTACACCAACTTTGTCAAGATCCAGCAAGGTCTCCCACAACGCTGCCATTCTTTTTTCCGATACCGTTTGCGGTGCTTTGTACAGCACTGGCAGATCCGGCCTTTTTGAAACAACATCAGGCAAGGACTGGCGGTCAATTTTTCCATTGCTGGTGAGGGGCAAAGAGGAGAGCGGGACAATGCGGGAGGGAATCATATAGTCCGGCAACTTGCCCTGCAGGAACTGGAGCAGCCCGTTTCGGTCAAACTCGCTTTCCGAAACAATATAGGCCACCAATAACTTGTCGCCTACCTTGTTTTGTTTTGCCATCACCAGGCATTGAAGGATGGATGGATGTTGCAGGATCGCCGCCTGCACTTCTCCGGGTTCAATACGGTATCCCCGGATCTTTACCTGGTCGTCTATCCTGCCCAGGAATTCAATGTTACCATCGGGCAGCCACCGGACAAGGTCACCCGTTTTATAGAGTCTTCTGTTTTCTTCCGGATGAAAAGGGTCCGCCACAAAACGTTCAGCGGTCATGGCTTCGCTATTCAGGTAGCCTTTTGCCACGCCATCGCCGCCAATGTATAATTCTCCCGCTACGCCAATGGGACAAAGCTGTTTGGCCTCCGAAAGAATATAAACCCGTGTGTTGGAAAATGGCTTGCCCAATGGAACCTGCCTGCTGTAATCGATATGCGTACCAACTACATGCAGCAGTTTGCCAATGGTTGTTTCGGTTGGTCCGTAATGATTGATGACCTGGCAGGAGGTGCCGGTGGCCTGAATTGCTTTCACGGCAGCAACCGGTAGGGCTTCACCACCAAAAATGATTTTTTTAGCTGGTAAGAGGAGTTTGTCGCCAATAGAAAGGGCTTGCCAATGCGAGGGAACGATCTTCACACAGTCGATAACGTGTGTGGCAAAATAGTCGTGCATCAGGGCCGGATTGCTTGCCCGTTCTTTGGAAAGAATATGCAGGGTGCCGCCGCAAAAAAGCGAACCGAAAACAACCGTGTGGCCAAGATCGGCGGCAAAGGTAGAAACCACGGCAAAGGACCGGCAATCACTAACCTGAATCTTTTCTTCTAGCCCGTAGAGATAATCCAGCAGGTTGCCATGTGTTACCATAACACCTTTGGGCTTGCCGGTAGAGCCAGATGTGTAAATAACATAGGCCAGGTCTTCCGGTGTAACAACAACTTTGGGTAATTCAGAAGAAGAAATTTTGGGTAGTTCTTCTTCGCTATTGATCAAAACTTGCTGCCTTTCTTTTTTCTCTAAAAAAGTTGATAAGCTGGCTGCATTTGCATTATCTGTTATGATAACGTTTGCCGCAGTATCATCAAGGATAGCCAATAGCCTCTCCTTTGGTATTTCCGGATCGATGGGTACATAGGCGCAACCTGCTTTCAAAATTCCCAACATTCCTGCTATGAATCCGGTGCCCCTTTCCATGCAGATGGGTACCAAAGTGCCGGGTTGTACACCCCTTTTTAGCAAAGCGCTGGCTATTTGCGTAGAGCGAAGATCCAACTCCCCATAATCCAGGCTTTCCTTTTCATACACCACGGCAACCGTGTCAGGACGATCATTTACATGCGATGTAAACCTATCAAGGATTGATTGGCCCGTTGGATACGCAACATGGCTATGATTCAATCCGTCTACGAGGAGATTTTTTTCTTTCTCCGGTAGAATGTTGATCGTGTCAATGCTTTGTTCGGGTGTTGTCGTGATGGAACGCAAGGCTTCGTGGAAACGTTCCAGAAGAATTTCTGCCGTGAGGTTATGCTGTGTTGTTGTCAGGTTATCGATCGTGATCACTACTGCCTCCGTGCCAAATGTGACAGTAATTATTCGGTGCAGGGTGGGTACCGATCGTATCCAAACCGGTACAAGATCCTTTTCTGATTCCGTACTCTTTTCAACGGTGCTGCTATCCTTAAAGAGAAGTATATCTGTCCAGGCAGATTCAGTACCGGTTTCATTTTGAGCAATAAACGCACTGCATTGCCTTGCCAACGCAGGAAATGATTCGGATTCGGGAAATTTTTTGAAGAGGGCATTTAAACTTATAATATCCGTACCAGTCTCAGCAACTACATTTTTCTGATGCCGGTAACCAACGCGAATATGGTCTTGCTCAAATGAACGGTAGTAGACAAGTTGAAAAGCAGCTACAAAAACTGCTGGTAGCTCAATTGCATAGCGGTCTGCAACCCTTTGCAATGCTTGTATGGCGTCTTTATCAAGTCGCAATGATTTCATTGTTGGACGTACGGATTAAGATTTATTCTCGTTTCAGATTTAATTTTTCTCATAACAAACCGGTTGTCATCTCGCTCCTGGCACAAACACCAAACACAAAAAGCCTGTTTAAAGGCTTTCATAGTTGAATTGGTTTTAACACGGTAAGGTGCTGGTTACAGAAAACGAGCAAAAAGTTTGTAGCAAGCAATCGCTTGTGCGAAAAAATCTGTTTTGAATTATTGGCAATAATAAACCAATAAGAGGCTAAGGTAATTGCATAAAATTCAAAATGCAAGTATTTCCATCTTTCCTTTCCCCCTTCGGCACTGAACCTGAGCTCATTGAGCAACTATCCCAACAACGGCATTAGCAGGTACATTTGCCCTTCAATTGCACACAATGCCTGAACCGCTAAAAAACGTTTACGACACTCATTTTATCAAACGATTTGCTTCCGTTGCTGCTGCTATCCCGGGGTTTGGGGCAAACGATTTTCAGGCGGCTGTTTTCGACAATACATGGAATGGCCTTGAACTCAAACAGCGGATGCGCCATCTCTCCTCCGTTTTGCACAGCCATTTGCCGGGCGACTATCCTGCCAAGGTCTCTTCAATTCTGCGCATTATTTCTCTTTTGGAAGAGCGGGGCGAAAAGGGCGGCTTTGCATACATGTTTCTTCCCGATTTTATTGAGCAATACGGGCTGGCCGACCTCGCAACTTCGCTTGCGGCGATGGAAAAGGTGACGCAATTTGCCAGTTGCGAGTTTGCCATACGGCCTTTTTTACTGGCGCACCCCGAAAAAGTAATGGCGCAAATGCTAGCCTGGAGCCGGCACCCGCATGCCAGTGTGCGGCGATTTGCCAGCGAAGGCTGCCGGCCGCGATTGCCCTGGGCCATGGCCATTCCTTCGCTGAAAAAAGACCCTTCGCTCCTCCTTCCCATTCTTGAAAACCTAAAGGCGGATGAATCGCTTTTTGTGCGCCGAAGCGTAGCCAATAACCTGAACGATATTGGCAAAGATCATCCTGCCGTGGTGACAGGCCTTGTGAAAACATGGAAGGGCATTGGTCCTGAAACCGACTGGATCATCCGGCACGGTTGCCGTTCGCTTCTGAAAAAAGCCAATGCTTCGGCATATGTTCTCTTTGGCCTGGAAGAGGCTTCCGACTGCCGGTTATCAAACCTTGTTATTTCACAACGGCAATTGAAAATTGGTGAACGGCTTCAGTTTTCGTTTGCGCTAAAAACAGGGACTTTACCGCGAAAGATCCGGTTGGAATATGCCGTTTATTATGTAAAGGCAAACGGCAAGCAAAGCCGTAAGATCTTTCAGCTTACCGAAAAACTATTTCAGCCTTCCCAAACGCATGTTATTACCAAGGAGCAGCGCTTCCAGGATTTTACTACCCGTAAACATTACCCCGGTGAACACAAACTGGCCATTGTGCTGAATGGGAAAGAAGTGGCTTCTGCCCAATTCATGCTGCAGCCCTAAAATTTGTTTGTAAAAGTTTTGACCCAGTTGCTGTCAGTTGCTATCTGTTAAAACAAGTGCATTTACGGCTCTGTCACCGTTTTGTCATTTCAGACGGCAACTGATTTCAAACGCCTTCCTCCTGACAAAAATCATCTTCCCCCAAGGTGGTGTTAAGCAGTTTTACACTTGTCCTTATCAATTTCAAACCGGCAAAAAACCAAATTTTTCCTTCTTCCGTAAACGGATTTTCCCGGTACGGAGCCTCCCGGTGGTTAAACTTTGGTCTCTTTGCAAAAAAATATACCTGATCGTGAGAAATGTGATTGTTTTTGGATTGTTGGCTCTCAGCCTGAATGGATTTGCTCAATTTGAAATGGCGTCCGTATCCACCCCCGTTACCCCTGTTTCCGAAATTCCGGCCGGTGCCATTACCGGTACCGTGCTCACTACCGATAACCAACCGGCTTCTTTTGTTACCGTGATCATTAAAGAAACTGGTGTGGCCACACTTACCGATGAAAATGGCTTTTTTGCTATCAAAGGCCTGCAAGAAGGTGTGTACACCCTTGAAATTTCGATGGTTGGCCTAAAGCCCCAGCAAAAGCAGATCGAAGTAAAAAAAGATAAATCCGCATTTGTTTCCATTGCCCTTTCCGAAAATGCCAAGCAACTCACCGAGGTTGTTGTGGTATCGGGCAAGCGCCTCAACAGCAAGCCGGTTTCCATTGGTAAGATCGAAGTACATCCCATGGACCTGCCGCAAAGCCTTGCGGTTGTAGGCCAGGGACTGATTCGTGAGCAGCAGGCGCAGCGCCTGGGCGATGTAATTAAAAATGTAAACGGTGTGTATGTAACCACCACCCGCGGCGCTGTGCAGGAAAGCTTTGGCGCAAGGGGTTACAGCTTTGGCAACACCAACCTGTTTAAGAACGGTGCCCGTGTCAACTCCGGTACCATGCCCGAAATGAGCTCGCTGGAAAGGGTGGAAGTGCTGAAAGGAAGTTCCGCCATTTTATATGGCCAGGTGGCACCCGGCGGAATCGTGAACATGGTGACCAAGCAGCCGAAGTTTAATTTTGGCGGCGAAGTATCGATGCGCACTGGAAGCTTTGACCTGTACAAACCTTCTTTTGATGTGTACGGACCGCTTTCTTCTTCCGTGGCTTATCGCGTTAACGGTACGTACGAAAAAGCCGGCAGCTACCGCGATGGCGTGAATTCGGAGCGTTATTATGTAAACCCCTCGCTGCTGTTCAAGCTGAGTGATAAAACCGATATTGTGCTGGAAGGCGATTACCTGAAGCACGATTTTACCCCTGATTTTGGCATTCCCAGCTGGGATAACACCGAAGTTCCTGAGCTGCCCCGCGGCGCCTTTTTTGGCGAAAGATGGCAGTACAGCAAGGTTGACCAGGCGACGGCTACCGTTACCCTGCGTCACCGCTTTAACGATGCCTGGAAGTTGAACACCTCTGCTTCTTACCAAAATTACCAGCGTGACTACCTGGCTATTGAACGGCTGCAGGCCAAGGCCAACGGCGACCTTGACAGACCCCTAGGCAGGCAGCAAAATGAGGAGAATTATGCTACGGCACAAGTAAACCTTGTGGGTAAATTTGCCACCGGCACCATGGAGCACAACCTGCTGGCCGGCATAGATGCCGATCTTACGGTAACCGACAACACCGACTTTAGTTTTCCTTCATCTACCTACGACAAGATCAACATTTTTGACCCGGCCAAATTTGAACGCCGCTCCGGTATTCCCGTAGCTACCGCTATCCGCGACCGCAGGGCCCAATCGAACCGCGCCGGTATTTACGTGCAGGACCTGATCAAGCTGTCGCCGAAGTTTAATGTACTGGTGGGCGGAAGATGGTCTTATGTAGAAGCAAAAGGCATTGATTCTACCAACCTGGCCACTGGCGTTAAAGTCACCGGTAAATCAAAATACGACAACGCCTTTTCGCCACGGGTAGGTGTGGTGTACAAGCCAACAGGAACAACATCTGTATTTGCCAGCTATGCCAATTCCTTTACCGTGAACAGCGGGCAGGATATTAACGGAAACGTGTTGCCGCCGTCTATCATCGATCAATTTGAAGTAGGTGTTAAGAACGAGTTCCTGAACGGAAAGCTTTCTGCAAACGTAACCCTGTATCGTATTGTCAACAACAACCTGGTGCAAACCCTGCCCTTCCTGCCGGACGGATCGGTGAATACCATTTCAAGCATCAAAGCACTAACAGGACAAACCATCAGCGATGGGGTAGAAGTGGACTTCGCCGCTCACCCGGTCAAAGGACTTGACATCACCGCCGGCTACAGCTACAACTATGCCCGTTACACCAAAACGCCGGAAAGCACGGGCAGCAACAAAGAAGGCGAACGACTGGTAAACAACCCGGCCAACACGGCCAATGGAACGGTGTTTTACACCTTCCACAACACGCCGCTGAAAGGCTTCCGGATTGGCGCTTCGGTGTTTTACATTGGCGAGCGGTTTGGCGGCTGGAACAACACCACCAACCAATCGCAGGCTTATTCAAGGCTGATTCCCGTAGACGGCTTCACCACGCTTGACCTGTCGGCCGGCTATACCTGGAAAAAAGTTTCGCTGCTTGGAAAGGTGGCCAACGTAACCAATACATTCAACTATTTTATGCATGAGAATTACAGCATCAACCCCATTCCGCCAACACAGTTTGTGGCAACGGTTTCCTATAAATTTTAATTAAACTTTATTCAAAAGAGGCAGAACACCGAATGTTTTGCCTCTTTTTGCATCCGCAAACCTGCACTCTTCATGAAAGTTTTTTTTCGCCGCATTCACCTTTATTTAAGCTTTGCCGCCGGCCTGGTCATCCTTATCTGCTGCCTTACCGGGGCGATTCTTGTTTTTGAAAAGGACCTGATGATGGTCTTTAACAAAGAACGTTATTACGTGGAAGCCACGGGCAACCGGCTGTCGGCCGATAGCCTGGTAAGCAGTGTCAAAAAAGCCTATCCCGATGCTAAAGTGAATGGCATCAAGCTTTACCAGGAAGCCGACCGCTCTGCAGAACTAAGTGTAGCCTTTGGTAAAAAAGCTGACAAAGGCGGGGCAAAAGTCGCTGGCGAAAAACCGGCAGAGAAAAAGGCCGAAGGGGACAAAGCCGGCGGCAAAGGAAAAGAAGGTGCGAAGAGCGCTGCTCCTCAACGGCAGCCGGGTTTTACCATTTTTGTCAATCCTTACACCGGCCAGGTGCTGGATAAATATACTTACAGCGAAACAGGCTGGTACACCGTATTTGCCCTGCACCGCTGGCTGCTGGGTGGCAACAACAGCATCGGTAAGCTGATCGTAGGCATTTCTACACTGCTCTTTCTTTTTATTTTGATCACGGGCATCATTCTGTGGTGGCCTAAAACGGTCAAGATCATGAAGCAGCGCATCAACATTAAATGGGGCGCCGGCTGGAAGCGGATCAACCACGACATGCATCTGGTGTTTGGTTTTTACAGTGCCATCTTTCTTTTCATTTTTTCATTTACCGGCCTGGCCTGGTCATTCGAGTGGTTTAACAAGGGCATTTACACCGTTACCAATTCGCCCATGAAAGGCCCTGAGCCGCCAAAGTCAACGTTTATTGCCGATGCCAAGCGAATTTCTTTCGATAAGGCTTTGGCAGCAGCCCAAACCCTATATCCCTCCGCCGAATATTTCAACATCGCGGCGCCAAAAGATTCAACAGAACCTATCAGCGTATCGCGGCTCGGCGCCGGTGCAGTACATGAATCGGCGACCGACGCCGTTTATGTCGACCAATATTCGGGTGCCGTACTGGGCAAAATGGCCTTTGGCGAAAGAAGCTTGGGCGCACAGGTGCGGTCGTCTTTTAAACCCATTCATACGGGCAGCATCTGGGGCATGCCCTCCAAGATCATTGCCTTTATAACCTGCCTTTTAGGTGTAACCTTTCCCATCACCGGCACCATTATGTGGTACAACCGCACCCGCAAGAAAAAGGCAGCCGGGAAGAGAAAAGTTTCCGAAGCTGAAATGGTTGCGTAGGTTATAGTTTACGGGTTCACAAGTTCACGGGTTTACAAGTTAGAAAAGCAATATTAGCGTTTTGCATCAGATACAAAATGGCTGTCCTTAAAACGGGTGGCCATTTTTCATTTCAGCCCTTTCTGCGCCAACAGTTGCTATTATCTTCGCTGCCATGAAAATCATTAGCTACAATGTAAATGGTTTGCGGGCAGCCATGAAAAAAGGCTTTACCGATTGGCTGCAAACCCATCCTGCCGATGTGATCTGCATCCAGGAAAACAAAGCGCAGCAAAGCGATGTGGATGTAAAAGCGTTGCACGACCTGGGCTATCATGACCATTGGTTTTGCGCCCAGAAAAAAGGCTACAGCGGCGTTACCGTTTTTACCAAGACCCATCCCGACAGCGTGCAATGCGGTACCGGTCACCAGGTGAGCGATGATGAAGGAAGGGTGATCCAGCTGACATTTGGAAAGCTGCGGTTGATCAATGCCTATTTTCCTTCCGGTACGTCCGGCGATGAACGCCAAACCTACAAGTACCAGTGGCTGGATGAGTTCTACGATTACTTGCAGGACCTGCGAAAAACGAACCCTTACATCATCGTTTGCGGCGATTACAACATTGCGCACAAAGAAATAGACATTCACAACCCGAAAGGAAATAAGAATACGTCAGGCTTTTTGCCCGAAGAGCGTGCCTGGATGGACAAGTTTTACAGCAATGGATGGACGGATGTTTTTCGCCACTTTAAGCAGGAGCCACACCGCTACACCTGGTGGAGCCAGCGCTTTCCGAAAGTGCGGCTGGAGAACAAAGGCTGGCGCATCGACTATATATCGGCAACGGATACCCTAAAACCTTATTTGAAGGATGCGGAGATCTACCATGATATAAAGCACAGCGATCATTGTCCGGTGTATGCAGAAATTGATGTGCAAGCGTTAAATGCAACAACATGATCATTTACAACGTAACGATAAAAGTAGATGCCACTATTGCCGAACCCTGGCTGGCCTGGCTGCTGGAAGAACATATTCCGGAAGTCATGCAAACGGGATGCTTTAGCAGCAACAAAGTCGTGCGACTTTTGGAGGTGGACGAAACCGAAGGACCTACCTACGCCATTCAATATAATGCTGAGTCCAAGGCTAATTATAACCGGTACATACAGGTGCATGCAGGAAGGTTGCAGGAATTGTCGTACCTGAAATGGGGTAACCGGTTTATTGCATTTCGCAGTGTAATGCAGGTGGTGCGGGACAATGCAAGCGAATAAAATGTATGTGAACGGCTTTGAATGCGGTGCGGAAGTTTGTTGCCAAACGCACTGATTCTTTGTTGTAAATGTGAATTGAAAAAATATAATATGGTGTGCAAGGATGCGAAATGCAATATTACTGTTTTTCGCAAACCCTTGTCAGTAGCGGGTTACAGGCCGCAGCTTATTGTATAAAAAAGCGGAAATTTATTTTGTTGCAATGGAAAACCGTCTATTTTTGTTGCCATCTAATTTTTTAAAAAAATAACTATGAACAAAGCTGAACTGATCGCGAAGATTGCCGAAGATGCTGGCATCACCAAGACGCAGGCTAACACCACATTGGATTCTTTTGTGGAAGCAGTTACCAAAACACTGAAAGGTGGTGGTAAAGTAACCCTGGTTGGTTTTGGAACGTTTTCTGTTTCCAAGCGTGCTGCCCGCAACGGTCGTAACCCCCAAACCGGCGAAGTGATCAAGATCAAAGCTCGCAAAGTTGCCCGCTTCAAAGCTGGTAAAGAGCTTTCTGCCAAGTTGTAATCAACTGCTGAACCGAATTGAGAGTCTCCTGGCGATCAGGAGACTTTTCTTTTTCTGCCGTACATTTGCACATTAAATATTTATTATGGGAAGAGGTGATAAGAAAACCAAAAAAGGAAAAATCTTCAAAGGCTCATTTGGCAAGGCAAGGCCAGCCAGTGATAAAAAGATAACCGGCACGCAGCCAGGTACTGCTGTGAAGAAAACTACAGAAGGTTGATAAGTTAGTAGGTTAATAGGTTGATAAGTTAATGAGGCATGCACTGCCGCGATTTTCGAATCAACTTATTAACCTATCAACTTTATTAACTAATTAGGGTGCCAGTCGTTCGATTTTCCAGGCACCGTTTGGGTCCAATGTATACTGGATTCTGTCGTGCAGGCGGCTAAAGCGGCCTTGCCAGAACTCAACAATCACCGGCTTTACACGATAACCGCCCCAGTGCGGCGGACGTGGGATTTCTACCTCCCGGAATTCTTCTTTCTTGTTTTCAAATACCTGCTCCAGCCACTCCCTGTTTTCAATGGGTTGACTTTGTGGCGATGCCCAGGCCCCGATGCGGCTGCCCACCGGGCGGGAATGAAAATACACATCACTTTCTTCTTCGGTTACTCTTGTTACAATCCCGGAGATGCGAACCTGTCGCTCCAGTTCCTTCCAGAAAAAAACAAGACAGGCTTTTGGGTTTTCTTTTACCTGAGTTGCTTTGAAGCTTTTGTAGTTGGTGTAAAAAACAAAGCCTTCTTCATCAAATCCCTTCAGCAGCACAATGCGGGCAGAGGGAAGGCCATCCGCAGACGCCGTTGCCAGTGTCATCGCATTGGGCTCCGAAATTTCGGAAGCGATCACCTGGTCCCACCAGGTTTGAAACTGTGCGATGGGATTTGCCGCTACACTGTCTTCGAGCAGCGTTTGCGAGGAATAGTCAATCCGGAGGTCGGCAATGGCTTTGTTCATGGTGCGAAGGTAGGAAAGGGTAGGAGGAGGAGATTTGCGTTTTATCTTTTATAAATGGATTTTTTCGTCAAAAGAATTTTTGAGCGGCTATAGCTACAAGAGTTCTTTTGTTGCGAAGCAACGACACTGCTTATGTCATTTTACCGCAAATGGATACAGTCTACTAAACCTCTACTTACTTAAAAATGATTGATCAATGATAGCGACGTAACTGATAGTAATCATTGTTTTCGATGGCGTTGCTTTCCTACCTTGTTTGTCCCAAATAGAAACACTCGATGCACAGTTCGATACAATAGACGGTTGACTGCACAGGCATCTCTTCCTCCTGCCTCAGATAATGCATTTGCCGGCCATTCCAGGCAGAGCCAAGTTCTTCGTACCATATTGAATGCAACCTGATAAGTGAACATTCAAATCAAAACATATAGGTATGAAAAAGCTATTGCTAACACTCGTTTCGATGTGTATGCTCACGGCGGCATTCAGCCAGGTGGGCCATCTTGATCCGGCGTACGGTGATAACGGCATTAAAGTTCTCGGACCTCCGGTCAGTCCCCCACTCGTACTTCCTCACAAGACTTACCCTGCAGAAGAGGGCGGGTATTATGCTGTTTATGAAGAAATGATCTTCAAGTTCCTGAAGGATGGTACTGTCGATGTCACCTTTGGCAACAGCGGGGTTGTGATGGTAGGTAACTACCTTCCCAATGGCATGTTCGTCTACCAAGGCTCTGTCAGGCAGGAAGATGGACGAATCACTGTAGCCGGCACCGATGGCGGATTCCGCAGTGATGCCTACATTTTTCGGTTCAATCCGGATGGTACATTGAATCAACAGGTAAAAGTGGGCTCAGATGAAGTACCTGCACTCTTCTTTTTCGAAGAAGTGCAATCTATCACTTTACAAAATGACCTGGTAGTTGTTGCCGGAATCAGTTTTTCTAGTGTAGTCAACTCTACCAGCTTTTTCGCCAGGGTCCTTTATCCAGATGGAGAAATAACAGAGGTTGAGTCTCGCCATTACTTTTATGATCATGATTATAGCTATAGTGATGGCAACCATGAATATTTTTATGAAGGCTGGTCGAGTTTTCCACGCCTTCCCGTTGGAGCAGTTGTGGAAAATAATGGCAGTGTTACTATGGTTGTTCCTGGACCTTACACAGAAACTGTTACTGAAGTTCAGGGTTTTATCTTTCATAATTTTTCAATTGGTAACATGAGTGCAATGCCTGCTTTCCCGGATGATGCGTACACACCGCCACCAGCAAGTAATGGCAAGGCCGTTGATCTTCGCTCTGTTGAGAACCCGGCTACCGGTAATACAGATTTTCTCGTTACCGTTTATAAAGACGATGGGACCATCGACGAAAGCTTTGGCAACAACGGCAGCGTACAGATCGATTTTGGCGGCCAGGATATTCCGAAAGCCTATGTATGGCAGGGGACGCAACTGATTGTAGGTGGCAATTCAACCGACCCGGCTTCCGGCCAAACTTCTTTTGCCCTGGCTCGCTTGAACAGTAATGGCTCCCTTGACATGCGCTTCGACAATGATGGCAAACAACTCACCTTCCGCGAGGGCTTGCTTTTCAATTTGCAGCGACTTGCTATTCAGCAAAATGGGCAGGAAAACAGGCTTTTTGCCGTAGGGGATAAACTGATCGTGGCCTATATCCTGGAAGAGATAGGATATCTCACGCTGACCTGCCCATCGAATATTGCAGTGATGACTGATGCAGGTTTGTGCACAGCGGTTGTAAACGGCATTGACCCGGTTGTTTCCCCAATGGGTGCAGTAGTGCTATATACTTTGGGAGGTGCTACCACAGGCAGCGGAACAGGTAGTGTCAGTGGGAAGGTTTTCAATAAAGGCGTTACGCTTGTTACTTATACCCTTGCCGACGATCCTTCTAAATCCTGTTCCTTTACAGTTACAATAAATGATAAAGAGGCTCCGGTTATCAGCAATGTTTCAGCAAGTACCACTACTCTTTGGCCCCCGAATCATAAAATGGTGGATGTATGGGTTGGCTATACCCTCAGCGACAATTGCCGTGCAACGGCAACGCTTTCCGTTAGCAGCAATGAACCGCAGGCCAGCACTGATCCTGAGGATAAGTCTCCCGACTGGATTATTGTGGATGCTCACCGTGTGCAGCTACGGGCAGAACGGTTGGGCGATGGCCGAATCTATACCATTACTGTTGTTGCCACTGATGGCAGTGGAAACAGCACTAAGAAAAGCATTGTGGTCACCGTGCCCAAGAACATGGGCAAAAACAGTTACCCAACTGTAAACAAAGGAAACCATAAAGACGGCAAAGAGAAAGAACTTCTTGTTAGCGTACTTTCTAACCCGAGTGCCGGCAACTTTACCCTGGTTCTGCAGAGTAAAAGTCAAAAGCGCATTACCCTGCGTGTGTCGGATGCACAGGGAAGAGTTGTTGAAACCCGCAGCAACCTGGGAGCAGGCACTATTCAATTGGGAAGCCGCTACAAAGCCGGTGTATACCATGTGGAACTGGTACAGGGAAATGACCGCGTTACTGTCAGTCTGGTGAAGCTTTAATTCTCTGCCTGTTCGTGGTAAAAGGTGGTCTTGCAGTGACCACCTTTTGTATTTGCCTTTCTTCTAACAGAAATGGGTTTTGGTATACGATGTTGATTTTTTAGTTGCCGCTCTTTTTAAGCATTACAGGCTGTTATACTTAAAAATGCTTAGCTATTGCAGGTTGTCAGCCAAGTAATTTTTTACTGGTAAATGAGGAATTTTTACCCTTTTGTAGTTTTAAGTAAAGCCAATTCTTTGCAAAGGCACCACAGGGCATTTGTAATTTGCGTATCGTTTAGTCTGTAAGCATTTTCTCGTTCGCCGGTCGCTGTCCATTATTGCCCTTTTCCCTTTAACTTGCCACGGTGAAACTACTTTCTCCCGCGATATCAAGAGTGGCCCGTTTGCGGCTCTGGTCCATTGAGCAGTGGATGGCCGAACCGGTGGAGGCCCAGTATGCCGTTTGGCAGGATCTGCTGGCCGCCGGCCAATACACGGAGTTTGGTCGCAAATTCGGTTTCTCCAACATACAGTCGCTGGCCGATTTTAAAAAAGCGGTTCCTGTTCACCGTTACGAGGACATCACTCCTTTTATCGATCGCATGTTGCAGGGCGAAGAAAATGTGCTTTGGAACACACCCGTTGCCTGGTTTGCCAAAAGCAGCGGCACCACCAGCGACCGCAGCAAGTTTATACCCATCAGCGAAGAAAGCTTAAAGGATAACCACTACAAAGCATCGAAAGATGTGTTGTCGCTCTATTATACATCGCATCCCGAAAGCGACCTGCTAACGGGAAAAGGGCTGGTCATTGGCGGCAGTCACCAGATCAACCAATACAATGAAGGCGTACAGTATGGTGACCTCAGTGCCGTGATCCTGCAGAACTCTCCCTTCTGGAGCAATTGGATCCGCACCCCCGATCTTTCCATTGCCCTGATGGATGAATGGGAAGAAAAGATCGAAAAGCTGGCGCAAAGCACCATCACCGAAAATGTGACATCTATGGCCGGCGTGCCTACCTGGCTGATTGTTTTGCTCAAGCGCATCCTGGAGATTACCGGCAAACAAACCATCAAGGAAGTATGGCCTAGCCTGGAGTTATACATGCACGGTGGCGTGAGCTTTGTACCCTACAAGCAACAGTTTGAAAGACTGATCGGGGCGCCCATCAACTACATGGAAATGTACAATGCGTCGGAGGGATTTTTTGCGGCGCAGGATGATCTTTCGCAGGAGGGTATGCTGCTGATGTGTGAGCACGGTATTTTTTTCGAATTCATGCCGCCGTCGGAATGGGAAAAAGAAGACCCGCAAACCCTGCAGTTAAATGAAGTCGAGATCGGAAAAAATTATGCGCCTGTTATCAGTACCAATGGCGGCCTTTGGCGTTACCTGCTTGGCGACACCATTCAGTTCACATCACTGAATCCTTTCCGGATAAAGGTTTCGGGCCGCATCAAACATTATATCAATGCATTTGGCGAGGAAGTTATTGTAGACAATACAGACAAGGCCATTGCCCTTGCCTGCGAAGAGACGGGGGCTGCTGTTTCGGATTATACGGCCGCACCGGTTTATTTTTCTGCTGAAGGAAACGGTGCCCATGAATGGCTGCTGGAATTTGAACGGGAACCGCATAGTTTAGCACAGTTTGTAACAGCAATGGATGCCGCCCTGCAGCGTGTGAACAGCGATTACGAAGCAAAGCGGCACAAAGACATTGCCCTTCGGCTGCCGGAAGTAAAGGTTCTTCCCAAAGGAACGTTTGCCGCCTGGTTAAGCAGCAAGGGTAAGCTTGGTGGTCAACATAAAGTGCCGCGTTTGAGCAACGAGCGAACCTATGTGGAAGAGATCAGTCGCTTTGCTGCTGCGCAGTCATCGTAACCAAACAAGTGGTTGACCAAAGTTGAATTAGTAATTTTTCCCGGCACAGATGGAGAATGCTTTCGCTGCAATCTTTCAGCTGGTAGAAACAACATGAACTTCCCTTTTCATTTTCGGAGCTTATTGCTACCTTTTCGTTTTAACAAAGCCAACCGGCAAAATGCCGCTCAGCAGTACGATGGAGCAACCACTCACCAACAATACCTGTAAAAATTGCCAACAGTCATTTGCCGGCAGATACTGTAACCATTGCGGTGAAAAAGTATACACCGAACATGACCGTACCTTTTCGCATTTTGTGCATGAAGGCGTACATTTCTTAACGCACTTCGAGGGTACTTTTTTTACCACGCTCCGGTACATTATTACCCGGCCGGGAAAGCTTTCAGCCGATTATTGTTATGGTATTCGCAAATCGCTTTTCAAGCCCTTGTCGCTTTTCCTTTTGCTCTGCGTTCTTTACCTGTTGTTCCCGGTTTTTGAAGGGCTGAACATGCGCCTGCAATTTCATTTGAGTGGGAATGTTTACAGTGAATTTGCGCGGCAGCAAACGGCAGAAGTGATGCGGCTGCACCAATGGAACGATGTACAAATGGCAGATGCCTTTCAACAACAATCCACAAAGGTTTCCAAATTCCTGCTGCTTCTTTTGCTGCCCCTGACAGCGCTTTTTTTCTGGGCACTAACCTTTAATAGACGGAAATTTTATTTCGACCAGATGGTGTTTGCCACCGAGATCAATAGTGTATACCTGATCTGGGGATTTATGGTTTTGCCCCTGCTACTTTTTGTTTTACAGGTTATTTACCAGGCTGTCACCGGCCAGGTTTTCCGCTTTACCGACTCGTGGATCGTGGTGGTTTTGTACGCAGTGCTGCTCCTGTATGTTGTGTTGGCAACACGGCGGTTTTACAAGCTAAAGACCTGGCAAGCCATCCTGGTTGCTATCCTGTTTTATTTTGCACACTACATCATCGTTCAGATAATTTACAAGTTTGTTCTTTTTGTCATTAGTATAAACCTGTTGAAGTAAAGGCGTTCAAAACAGGAAACACCTACATTTGCGTGCAACAAAACCAGCGTATGAAACTCCTCCAAGATAAAGTTGTGATCGTTACCGGGGCGGCCCGTGGAATCGGCGAAGGTATTGCCCTCAAGATGGCGGAACAAGGTGCCCATGTAGCCTTTACCTATGTAAGCGAGAGCAGTGCCGAAAAGGCCGCTTCGCTGGAAGAGAAATTAAAAGCATTGGGTGTAAAAGCCAAGGCTTACCGCAGCAATGCCGGCGAATTTGCCGATTGCGAAACCTTTGTTACCGACGTGCTCAAAGAATTTGGTACGATCGATATCTGTGTGAACAATGCCGGCATCTCCAAGGATAATCTCTTGCTGCGCATGACACCGGAGCAGTGGGACGATGTGATGAACATCAACCTGAAAAGTGTCTTCAACATGACCAAGCAGGTGGTTCGGCCCATGATGAAAGCAAAAAGCGGCAGCATCATCAACATGAGTTCTGTAATTGGCCTGATGGGCAATGCAGGACAGGGAAGCTATGCTGCTTCCAAAGCCGGCATTATTGGCTTTACCAAATCGGTGGCCAAAGAACTGGGCAGCCGCAACATCCGCTGCAATGCCATTGCCCCTGGCTTTGTGGAAACAGACATGACCTCTTATCTCAAAGAAGGCGAGCAGTCTGAAAAATACAAAGCGGGTATTCCTTTGGGTAAGTTTGGTACGGCAGAAGATATTGCCAATGTAACCTTGTTCCTGGCCTCTGACCTGAGCAGCTATGTTACCGGCCAGGTGATCAGCGTGGATGGGGGATTGTATATGTAAAAGCTTCTTGGCATTTAAGGTCCGGTAGTTTGATCTTATAATGGAAATGCTGCTGTAACAATTGCATTGTGATACGGCAGCACTTTATTTTGCAAGGTGGTGAATACCTTGTTACTTGTTCAGTTTTTTTCTGCACTTTTCTGCAAAATTGCTGTTCTAACCCCTGCCTCTTTCAAATAAGGTTCTTCTTTCTCGCCATCGGAGCGGTATTGAATGCTTAGATTCAGAACAGGGTAGGCTTGTTGGTTCCGGATATGCAGAAGCAAGGCCCGAATAAACAGGATTACACCAATCATTTCCATTACTTCTTCCAGTGCTTCCAGCAGGCTAACGGGATAAGGGCCTAGGTGCAGTTTTTTTGTAAGAAAAGCGGTTATAATTTCCATTCCCAGGGCAGCTCCTACATATACGATTCCTGCAACGGTAAATCGCAAACGCGAGTCTTTTGGCAGTTGCAGGTAAAAGCGGATAAAATAAACGGCAAAGGCGGTCAGCAGAACACCGTAGGTTGCCACCCAATACAAGTAACCGGCCGGTAATTGAAAATAGTTATTAAGAACCGTCTGAAACCTGTCGAACTTTTCATGAATGACAAGTAACTCATCCAATCCCAAAAAAATAAAAACAAAACAAAGTATTTTCCAGGGATGCGCTTTGCTGGTTTTCTTTTTTTCCATGGTATAGATTAGCCAAAGCAGGCCTGCACTTGTCAGCAGAAGCGCGGTGGAGAAGAGTGCTGGAAATCCACCTTCCCCATTAAGGTCAAACAGGCCAATAAGCCCCAGTAAACTGGGTACTCCAAAGACATGTTTCAGGGTAACGCTGGCTAGGCCCAAGAGAAAAAGCAACATCGTGATTTTCCACAATAGTGGCGTGACTGTCTTTGCATTTGGTACAAATGATTTTTCCATAAAGCGCAAACTTTCGTAAAGGCGGGATGTCGTGTTTCTAAATATAACAAAAAAACCATAGACGAAAGCCGCTCCCAAGTGATTAGAAGCGCTAACTCAACCGTACCGAATGGGTTTCCTTTTTTAAGGCACACAGGAAAACAGGCAGTAATGGCCGCAGGGATTTGCAGCCAAAACGGGAGTGTATAACCTTTTGTTTGAGGGTTAGGTTCTCAGCAACTTATTGGAAAAGTTTAATCACCTAACCTTGAACGATGTTCTGCGGCGGATAATACATATGCGAAAAAGGATTGAAGCAGGCTGACTTGTTGTTATCGTGCAGGCCCAGGTATTTCACTGGTTTGCTTTCATCCATGCGATTCACAAAAAAATCGCTGCTCAATAGAAACCGTTTCACGATTCCTTCAACGATGGCAGAGGTTTGTGCATTTTTATTGAACAGGTATTCGCCGGCAATACGCAACCGAAACTTTTGTTGTCCTAACGTAGGAAACTGCTCAACAAAACGAATGTAGTCATCGCTGAACTGTGCAAGGCCTTTGGGGTCAATTGTAAGGTAGTGCAGCTCACGTTTCAGGATGGATTGAATGGTGGATGACATCACACCATGCATATTCAGTGCAATGGGCGGCACGGCTGCGGCGGCTGCCATGATGCCACCGATCTTCAAAAATTTCCTTCTTTCCATTTAAAAACTTTTATCTGCTGCGTACAAGGATAATGCGGATAGTGTCAGTGTCGGGTTGGCCGGTGTAAATGTTGTGAACGTTCCGCTTCCCAAAACAAACAGGTTACGGTATTGGTGATGAATCAGGTTTTTATCCACCACGCCTGTAGCGGCATCTTTGCTCATGCGGGTTGTGCCCAGGATGTGTGCTTCTGAATCATGGGGCTCATGGTAATGGATGCTTTCAACCGGCAAAACAGAAAGCACTTCGGGCAACATTTTTTTTGCTCTTTCCATCCCTTTTAATGCGTACTCGCTGGGGCCTTTGAAAACAACTTTTGGCTTTAGCCTGTCTTCTGAGGTCGTAACATAATTGTGCGCCTCCGGGATGTCTTCAAACACAAGCCGGTAGCTTGCCATGTTACGCCATTTGCCTCTTTCGGGCCGGATGAAGGGGTAGTTGCTGGATTCGATCAGGCAGGCTGCAGCGTCCTTGCGGTGGTCACCATCATAGAGCATATAACCGTTGGCATTTACCCAGGTGCTGCCCCCGAGGCTTTTCATGTCCTTCAGCAACACATCTACCTGTACACCGTATTGCTCGCCCAGGCCTACACCTGTATTTTTATTTTTATCACCCGAGTTCAACAAAATGTGTGCATTGAAAATAGCATTGGCACCAAGGGCATATACTTCGGCCCTGGCGGTTTTGCTGACACCTTTTTCAACATACACCACGCTTTCCACCGTATCGTTTTGCAGGGTCAATTCTGTAACCTGCGCACCATACCGGATGGTGACCCTGGGATCGGAATAAACCGCAAGACCTGAATTTTCGATGGTAAACTTGGCATTGACAGGACACAGGTGACAGGTAGCACTGGCGCAGCAGGCATTCCGCCCGGCCACTGCTAACCTGGCCCTTGCCGTTGGCTGGTTAATATAAAGACTGCCGTATTTTGCGTTTAGTGCTTTGTCTACATCAGTAAATAAATGCGGGGGCTGGGGATAGGCGTTTTTCCTGGGGAACGGCGTTTCTTCCGGTCCGGCCACATGCATATAAGCCTCCACTTCACTGTATGCATATTCAATGTCGTCGTATTGGATCGGCCAGTCTTCGCTTACCCCGTAAAGGGTTTTCATGCGAAAGTCATTGGGCAAAAAACGGGGTGTGCAGGCATACCAGCAATTGGAGTTACCCCCGAAACCAACGGTAAACACCCAAGGCTTTTTGGGATTTGTATTGATGAAGGTATCTGTACTTTCCGGGTTGGGATTGCGTTTGGTGCCTTCTACTTCATTCCGCTCCGCCATGCGATCCTGGTAAGTATGTAAATAGCCACGTTCGAGCACCAGTATGCGCTGCGTTTGGGGCTTTTTTTCAAGGTATTTTTTAAGGAAAAAAGTGGAAGAAAAGCTGGAGCCGACAACAATCAGGTCATATTTGTCCATATCTCATAAGGTGTTTTCGATGCAATGCTAAGACTAATATCCTAGTTTTAAAAGGATTCAGCCGTCTTTCCTCCAAAGTTCTTTTCAAGCCCCACCTGCGTTTGCAGGCAACAATAAGTTTTTATTAAAGCAAAAAAGGCAATTCTATTTTTAAAAGAATTCTGTCAATTGCCGATCGTCTAAACACCTGTTGAAAAAAAAGGCAAGAAAGAGAAACCTGGTTTTTTGCCTCGTCACCTAGTACCCTGCTTAAGGTTGAGGTTCAGGCAGTTATTTATGGCACGTTTTCTTTCTATTTTTTTACCTGCATTGCACATTTTCAAAAAATACGCTACATTGGAGCACCAAAATTACTGGCGAGTACTCCGTTTTGAGAATAGAAATTTGCAGCTGACGTATTGCTTTATACTTTGCTTCACAAGTTCGGTTATCAGTAAAACAGAAGAATGCTGGAATGGTATTTTTAGTATTAATTCACCCTAGTTTGCTTCTATGCTGGTGTCAAAATCTATGAAGGCATTTTTGTCCGTTACCCACTCCCGAGAAGAAGCCGTGCCTGCCGCCGGTTTGCAGGGAAAACAGTTTCGCTATTTTACCGTTTTGTGGAGCCTTGCGACCTTGTTTCACATGGCGTATTCCAACGCATTTGATGATTCCATTCATCATATTTTTCTATCGGTTGCGGCTGTTTTTCTTTTTTTCCGCCCGGGTCATTTGACCGGCTTTTTTGCGTTAATACTCCTGCAACTGGCCGACGTTATTTTTTATATGCCGGGCATCAGCAATCACTGGTTGTTTACGGCTTTTGTCAACCTGAGTATCCTGCATGCGGCCCTTTACCTGGTCATAAAAAAGAAACAATTTAGCATTGACAAAGGCGAACTCTATGATGTCTTTGGCCGCATGGTAAGAATTGAAGTGGTCATCCTTTATTTCTATGCGGTTTTTCAGAAATTAAATGCCGGCTTTTTTACACCGGAAACCAGTTGCGCTTCTGTATTGCTGGATGCGCAAAACCTCGACTGGCTTTTTCCTGTTACGCCGCAAATGAAATTTATCAATGCGTACTTCACGCTTTTTATCGAAGGGTTGATTCCTGTTCTGCTTTGCATCCGCAAAACAAGGAATTTCGGCATCCTGGTAGGACTTGTGTTTCACTGTATTCTGGGCTATAGTTCTTTCAACGCCTACTATGATTTTTCGTCGATGGTGTTTGCGCTCTATTTTCTTTTTGCACCGGCAAGCTTTAGCCGTTTCCTTTCGAAAATTGTGGGCTCCATCCGTGCCAGCAGCTTGTTTCAACCAAAATTTTCTTACCGGAAACTGGTGTTGGTAATGGGGACCGTGGCGGCGGTTGTGGGAGCCGTGCTTATCCTGTCAAAAAAGCTTCCGGACTACAAATCATTTCATCTTTATCTTTTCTGGACAGTTTACAGTACGCTATTTATCCTGCTGTTCCTTGCCTATATGCTGAGTGATAAGACGCCCCGGCCCCAACTGTCTTTTGCACTGCCGCAATGGTCGCTGGCGATACTTCCCGTGATTGTTTTCCTGAATGGCTTAAGCCCTTACCTGGGGTTAAAAACAGAAAACTCTTACGCCATGTTTTCTAACCTGCGTACAGAGGGTGGCATCTCCAATCATTACATTATGCCGGCAAGCTTGCAAATCTTCGATTTTCAGAAAGACCTGATAGAAATCGTATCGTCAACAGACCCGGTACTGGCAAAAATTGCTAATGAAAACAAGCTGATGGTTTATTTCTCCTTCAAGGAAATTGTGGCGATACGCAGGCCGCAGCGTGTGGAATACCTCCTGAACGGGCAACCGAAACTGTTTGACCTGCAAACCGCAATAGAGACAAACGATCCGTTGCTGAAAAAGAATTCACTGCTGTTACGGAATTTGTTTGCCTTTCGATTGATCAATAAATATGACCCGCAGCCTTGTGCGCATTAGGGTACAATCATGCATTCATTTTGTGTCAAGAAGTAAAACCCTTTTTCTTTCCTACCGAAAATGATCCCTGGCCACTTTTTTTGCGGCATGGTATCCGCACATCCCGTGAACTCCGGCGCCTGGCGGCGTGGCCGATGAGCAGATATAAACATCGGATAGCGGTGTTGCATAAGGCGAAACACGGATGGCCGGCCGCGTAAACAACTGGCGGAGGTTGACCACGCCGCCTGTAATGTCACCACCAATATAGTTTGGATTGTATGCTTCTACTTCTTTAGCCGTCATGGTATGCCTGGCCAGCACCAGGTCACGGAAACCGGGTGCAAACCGTTCAATCTGTTGCTCCATTAAGGTAGTCATGTCCTTGTCCGAACCCGAAGGCACATGGCAATAGGCCCAACAGGTATGCTTATTTTCAGGCGCCCTGGTTTTATCAAATACGGTGGGCTGGGACAGCAGAATAAAAGGCCTTTCCGGTATTCGTCCCTGCCAAACATCTTTTTCTGCCTTAGCAATTTCCTCGATGGTGCCGCCAAGATGAACAGTGCCTGCCCGGTTACAAGCAGGGGCTGTAAACGGAAGGGGTTCGCTCAGCGCATAGTCGATTTTAAAAACGCCGGGACCATATTGATAACGTTCCAGTTGCTTTTTATACAGGGACGGAAAATGGAGCGCCTCGATGTTCAGCAGTTGCCTTGGCGTGAGGTCAAATATTTTTATTTTGGCAAAATCGAGCTGTCGCAAGGATGTTATTTCCTTACCCGTTTCAATTTCACCGCCGATGGCAACAAAATAAGCGGCTAATGCGTCCGCCAGTGCCTGTGTTCCCCCCTTGGGAAAAGGCCAGCCGATCTTGTGGCCTACAACCAACAGCACCAAACCAATGGCGGAGGTCAGGCTGTGTTCCAGCGGCTTGATGGTATGCGCTGCTAACCCGGCGAACAGCCCTTTTGCATGATCACCTTTAAACAGGCTGTTTGCCAGCCCTGTTGCCGAGCGGATCGCATGCCTGCCAAAATTCGCCAGTTGAAAAGGAGAGGAGGGAATTGAAAGAGGCCCCAGCAGATCAGGACCAATGTTATCCCAACTCTTGACAAGCGGAGAAATAAATTTTTTATAAGCGGAAGCATCAATTGACAGTGATTCGGCCGTTTCTTCAATGGAGTTATTTAAGATGGCTGCTTTTCCATCGGTGAACGGGTGCGCCAGTGCAATGTCGGGAAATACCCATTCGAGGCCGTATTTTTCAAGCGGGAGCGTTTTAAAAAAGGGAGAATACAGCGCCAGGGGATGGACAGCCGAGCACACATCATGCAGGAAGCCCGGGTGGGTTAGCGGAAGGGAACGCATGCCGCCACCAACCGTTGGTTTTGCTTCCACAATTTTAACCGATAATCCTTTTTGTTGCAGGGCAATTGCTGCTGCCAGTCCATTGGGGCCAGATCCGACAACAACAACGTCATAGCGGTGCGCCATTTATTGTTGTATTTCGCATAAATATCACGAATACCGTTCAGATACAATCGGTAACCTGCTTTTTTCTTACCAGCTACACCGATGCAGCGGTCATATAACCCTGTTAGAAACGCAGCATCTTAAAAGATGGGATAATACAGTTTCATTTTTCGAGAGATCCGCCCGATATTGTAAAAAAGCGGCCAGGTAGCATCCGCCCGCAGAAAGGTTGACAGCAACCAGTTTTTGTCGGCAATTTCTTTTGCCGTTCCGATAAAAGGATTTTGGTTTGGCTCCGGCCCTGTCAGCCGATGGTACCATCTTCCATTTTTTTGCTTGTCGTTCAGTAGCCAGGTAAGCACCACGCCAATTGCCCTTCGCCTCGCCTTGCGAACCTTTTTGCTGTGAAATGTTTTTAGTTGCGTTATAATATTGGCATACATCAGTGGCCAGCAGTCGGTGGTGATCGCCTCTGATTTTTTGGCATCCTGGTTAGGGTGGCGCCGCCAGAAAGAGAGCGGTTTTGCATCCGCATACAACTTAAAATTAGACGCGTTGCTATAGATCCAAAGCCAGTCGTTTCCGCTGTGTGGGTTTTCGACAAAAGGAAACTGAAGAAGCTTTTCCCGCTTGGTTACCGTCAGTACCGGGAAGCCTGGTCCATTTTCAGCCGCGTCTTCCAATAGCCATTTTGCACTGACAGGGCCCGCCGGAAATGACCTGATCACCTTTGTTTCTTTGGTGGCTTCATTCAGCGTGACAAAAGAACCAAAAAAAACATCAATGTTGGGGTCTTGCCGGATTACTGCGCTGAAGCGTGTATAGATGTCCGGCTCTATAATATCATCGCTGCAAAGGATCGTTATAAAATCACCTTTGGCCAGTTGGGCACAGCGGTTCCAGTTACCAAAGATGCCGGCGTTGCGGCTGGCCTTTTCGTACCGCACCCGGAGATCTGTGTTTTTACTGCAGATCTTTTCAAATTCGTCATGCCTGGAGGCATCGTCAACCACCAGCACCTCATAACATTCTTTTACTGCTAAAGCCGAACGCAATGCCTCTTCAAAGCCAAATGTTCTTTCATACACAGGAATGGCAATGGTCAATTTAGGAGATCCCACCATGGGTTTATAAAAATTTCTGCGTTCAAGCAAATACTGTGCGGGTTTTCACCTGGTGTGGAAAATATATTGTCAAGGGGGCGTAAACTGGTGAAAGGTAATAGTGCCGGCCAGGCTATGAAGGCTGTATAAAATGCCGTGCTTTTGCCAGGCCGCCTGTTCCCGTTTTTCCTGAATGCGCTACAAATTTGCGATGATATAGCGCAAAAACAAAATATAATCTGTTTATTTCTTGAATTCCTGCTGGCACAGATTATGTATCTTGGAATAGCAAGCCATTATTTTATAAAAACTGCTTGTATGCTTTTAAACCAATTATCTTCGTTTATAGTCCCTTGTACCAACAAACCAAGAAAATGAAAATTGCTGTTGCCAGCTTACATGACCCCCGGAGTGTAAAAACCTGGTCGGGTACCCCCGCCCATATTATTGCCGCTTTAGAGAAAAAAGGCCACGAAGTGGTCAGCATTGCATTAAGAAAGCCCACTGAACCCTGGCACTATGACTGGCTCCGCCGCATCTATTTTAAGACACAGCAAAAGTGGTTTCTTTCTATCGTTGAAAAAGAATTATTAGAAGATATCGGCAGGCAGCTTGACCGTGCGGTGGCAAAAGCCGAACCAGACCTTGTGGTTATTATGCACAGTGATTTTTTGGCGTATTGCACCTTCAATGTTCCCTCCATCGTTGTTCACGATACCACGTTTGCTTCCCTGGTTGATTATTATCCTGAATTTACCAACCTGACAAAGCGAAGCATCCAGGCGGGTAATGACATGTATCAGCGGGCACTGGACAAAGCCTCTGCTGCTGTTTTCTCCGGAGGATGGGCAAGCCAGAGCGCCGTCACTGATTACAAAGTTGATCCGAACAAAATATTTACCATTCCCTTTGGGGCCAACCTGCAAGAAGCGCCTGCAGAAAACGATGTGGAGAGCTGGATTGAAAAGCGTTCGTTAGCCACCACCTGTCGCTTTTTATTTCTTGGTGTAAACTGGGGCAGAAAAGGCGGACCCGATGCCTTGCGGTTTGTAAAAGAGTTAAATAAACTGGGCATCCCTTCACAACTGATCATTGTTGGGTGTAGTCCTGTCATTGACAAAGATTCTGAACCGTATGTACAGCAACTGGGATTCTTAAGTAAGGACAAGCCCGAAGAAAGCCGCCTGTTGGAATCACTCCTGCAGTCGAGCCAGGCCTTGCTGGTACCTTCTGTTGCCGAGTGTTTTGGCTGTGTTTATTGCGAAGCGAATGCCTATGGCTTGCCGGTGTTGGCCAGGGATACGGGCGGTATACCCGAAATTATCAAAGATGGTAAAAACGGGTTGCTTTTGATGCAGGGCGAAACCCCCGAAGCGCTTGCCTTGCGATGGGCTAAAATTTATTCCAGCAAGGATGCTTACCAGCAAATGTCCCGCAATGCTAGGATCGAATATACCACAAGACTCAATTACGGGGTGTTTGTTGAAAAGCTGGAGGCCATTGCTTTTCCCCTGGTTAAAATGCCGATGAAAGCATAAATAGATTTGATTTACTCCGGCTTTTTTGCCTATTAACCCGATACGTTCCTGTAAGCAGAAACGTATCGGGTTTATTGTGTGTACGCTTTTATTTTGCCGACGGCATCACCAAGGTCTTGATGTATTTTTTGGTTTCTTGGTAAACCCGGCGAGTTTCGTTTTTCCAGTTCGCCCGCATGTGCCCGGCAAACGTAAAAAAGTAGAGTGGAAATGCTTTCCAGTCCCTGATAGCCCAGGATGCGCCACCCCAAACACCCCATTCGCCGCGGGCCGTTTTATTGAATTGACCAAACAACAAAGCATCCTTTATTGTTTTTTTATTTACACTGACCTTAGGCGCCAGCACCATTTGGGTTTTACCAAACTGGTCGTGTATAAACGGAATGCTTCCCCAGACTTCTGCATCAGACCTGGAAGGGCTTTTTATAAATGTATCCAGCAGGTTAAATGCAGCATTGCGTAAATTATAATAATGTAAAGAACGAATAATGTCCAGCGGCAGCAGGTCGCAGTATTCTTCCATACAGGAAAAGAAGTGCTGCCGTCCCCAGGCATCCAGTTCTGCTTCTCCTACCGGGTTAAATACCGGCGAAACTTTCCCGCCTTCCGAAACAAAGTCAATGACGGAACCATGTGGTGCAAAGCAAAAGCTCTCTACGATCGAGGGCAGTCCTTCGGTCGCCCTGTGCTGCAGTTCAAGTCCGTGCATGAACGTATTGATCAATTCGGGTTGTTCGTGCTTGCGGTTATACAACAGGCCAACATAAAACCATTGCAGGTTCTGGGCTTTTTCGCTGCCTACAATTTTCCGAAGGGAAGCTCTTGTTCGTCCTGACCAGCCAACTTCCACAATCCCGGTTTTTTCTTTAAAGTCTACGCCTTCCTGCGCCAGGTAAGAAAGCAGCATTTCTCTTTTCTCCCCAGCTACAGCCAGGATGTGCGATCTGAGCTTCTCATTGGTTGTCAGAAGTTGTTTTATTTTTTCCTGGATGGCCGGATTTACGGCCATGTCGGGTGAGGTGAAATGTTGGGTCAAATCCGGAACGAGGTTTTGCAGGTCCTGCCAGGATACACCAACCCGTTTGAAAATGGTTTCAACGGTAGTGCCTTCATATTTATCAACGATCCAGTCAAAAGAGGCCGCATTAAACTCCGTTAGCGAAGGCAAGAACCATGATTGCCGGCTGCCGTACATGTAAACAGATTTGATATCGTAGCCCAATGCCTTGCTGATCTTTTTGCAAACCAGGTAAGGTACATAGCCATCCCGCGACACAAAGCAAAGCTGCTTCACACCCCTGTTCTGCGCTTCTTTTAACATCCACAACACGTACATGACCATGGTAGGGCCTACCACATTGCCAACAATCCTTGCAATGCCGGCAGCATGCAGCGGACCATTATCGTGCTGCAGCCGCAACAACCTGCCCGTACCGGCAAGAAGACTGGTTAAACCATTGGTCTCATCCCTGAATTTTTCGAGGAGTAATTCATAGCGTGTAGGGTTGCAGCGACTGTGTAAAATGCAGGAAAGACCTGCTTTTTGGGCACCCCGGAAATCCACGAAATGGTCATTGCCATGATGCCTTACTTCTTTTTTGCGTGCCTGCGGATTATCGCTCACCAGTTTTTCAAACAGCTTGCCCGAATCTTTGCAGGCGCCATGATCTGCGGAAACCAGCAGTTGATCGCCCTGGGCAAAAAGATTGTTATCTGACAGGAACAACCCGATCTCTTTGTTGCTCCAATACATATCCGAAACAAATGCGATGGCGTAGCCCTCTTCCCGTTCTTTGGCAAGCAACTGGGACGCTCCCGGCACCGGAACCAAAAGCTTTCTTTCCCACTCGATCTCGATTTCCCGTAAGCGGTCTGCCACGGCCGGGGAAACCATAAGCAGCTTTGCCAGGAGGTGAAAGATCCTTGGCGCATCTGTTTGCCAGTCGGGTTGGCCGGTTCTCGAAACCCTCTCGGCTTCTTTGCGTATAGTTACATAGGTTTCCGGCGAACATCCGATTAGCCCTTCTTTGGCTGCTGCGAGTGCCGTAAAATAAAAGACCGATTCCGGCAAGGCAACTTTCCTGGTTAAGAGGGTATCAAATACGTCAAAACTTACCAGTTTACTGGCAGCGGCTTTCGAATCAATTGTTTGGTGGGTCATTTTTGTTTGTGCGGTTAGCATTGCACCGTAGAAGGAAACGATCTGAAAAATAGTTTATTCAACCTGTGCAAAAAAATCTGTGAATGCCATGGGTACCAGTGCAAAGATGTAAAAATATTACAGCCGGAACAAGCTAAAGGTCGAAATTATAAATCGGGAATGTGCTGCAGCAAAAGCTTATTTCTTTGGCTAACAAGTCTTTCGTAGGACTTACCAACAAGCTCATATATGAAAAGAACTTATCTCTCTTCTTGGATTACAGACACCCTTAACTATCTTTGCTCTTTGGCGTTATTGATAAGCTTGGCATAATTTTTTATTGATTAGATAGCAGGTAGACCCATCCTTGCGTGTTGACCTTACTGCAACTGCTGAGCTATTCCATAATCTTTGAGCAAACCAATGTAAGAAAAACTGACAATTGAATCAATATTTTATTAATACACATAACCTTTTATGAAAACTCCTAGCCTTTTTTTATTTGTTGCAGGTTTGTTTTTTGTGGTTGGCTGTCAAAAAGAGCCTGTAACCAAACCTGTTCTTTTTACCGAAACCGAGTACGAAGTTTTGGCGACTTACGATGACAAAGGACGTCCCAGCAACCTGCAGAAAGAAACAGTTTCTACCGCTTTGATGGAATTTTCCAAGACTGCTCTGCCAGAAAAACAAGATTTGCGTAAGACCAATCCCGCGTTGCTGGAAACGCCTACCGTAGACATGAAGATCACAAAGAAGTCTGATGTTTACCTGACGTTTGTTTCCCAGGGCACAGCCTCAACGAATACGATTGGATTTTATACCTATCCAACTGCTACGCCACCTTCCACACCTGGCGAGATCAAGAAGATTTTCCATGTGTTTCCAAACGCTGGATTTCTTACGGCCCTGGCGCCAGGACACAAAGTGAAAATCGGAACCTTTGAGCCGGGCATTTCCATCGGGCTTGTTTTGTTGAAAAACAGCTGGAATGGTGAGAGCAAAGAGATCAACAACAAAGCAGTTCACTATTGTTACAGCGATGCATTAAACCCGGAAGTGGATCCAAAGCTTAAGAAGCATGTGGTGCTGATGAAATATGAGCCAGAAAACAAAATCCTGATCGGCTTTGAGGACATTGACAGAACAAGTGATAAATGCGATCACGATTTTAATGACGTTGTGATGTATGCAACGATTACAGAGATCTAACGTATATTAGTTTTACCGTATTACAGAATTGCCGTAATTGATCTTAAAGGCGGCAGGCATATAAAAGTTGTGAGAGCTTTTGCTCTCACAACTTTTTTTGTATATACCCAAACGGTTCGAGCCTGATCTGATTTACGGATGCTGCTTTTCTTTAAAAAATATCATCAAAACTGCTGTTGTTTTTAGTGGCTGCGTGTTGCCTTCATTTAAATTAGGATGGTCATCACATTTCCTTAATGGAATTCGCTTTATTTCTTTTATCATTTACTGAAAGAATACATCCATCTCACTTGTTAGCTTCGATCCAGAAAAAAATATTTCTTCTTTGTCTTGATTTTTAAATTGCGCAAACCATTAAGTAAGCATTAAACGAATGCAAATAAATGCTTCTACTTATCTGTGTCAAAAGAAACTACTTACGCAATTTTTCGGCTTAATTTCCTGTTGTACGTCGATGGTTTTCTGGTGTGTTGTCCGGGCAAAAATGCTTTTCTATTTCGTAGATATACGAGGGGGCGCAAAGTGTATTCACCCTATTTTTTGAGAAGGGCAAAAAAAAGAAATAAGAGGCATAGGTTTTGCAAAACGCGGTCTAACTTAGCTTTAATTCAATATCTAGTTAACCAACTTATGTTCTTTGATGAAAATTTTTTGTAATTGTTGATTTTATGCCTCATTTTGAATAGGCCTGCTAAGTTTTGTATTCATAGGTTGTTCAAATAAGTAT
The DNA here is from genome assembly GCA_013327885.1 of Flavisolibacter longurius. GTDB lineage: Bacteria > Bacteroidota > Bacteroidia > Chitinophagales > Chitinophagaceae > Flavisolibacter. The sequence goes on from JABUMY010000001.1 coordinate 273,238, forward strand.
AAAAAAATAGTTACCATGTTTTCATCCGAAACAGTGCAATGACCTATGAAAAAACTACTCACATTTTTATGTGTTTTACTAACCTATCTATGTAATTCACAGCAATCCTTTCAATTCACCTCAGATGGAATTAAAAAACTGTCGGCAGGTGTATACGATGAAGATAAGAACCTGATCAAAACTCTTTTTACAAGTAAAGTCTTCGCTGCAGGAAAACATACTTATAATTGGGATGGAAATGATGATCTTGGCAATATCGCTCCAAAAGGAAAGTACTCTATTCAGCTGGTTTCTCATAATCTTAAATCAGAATGGGAGGGTGCAGCATTAAACACGTCTTCACAAATCAGCAATAAGTCTTGGGGAGGTAGCAAAAAACACAATGGCTATTATGGTGCTGCCATTGATATTTATGAACATACCAACGGTTGGGTGTATTACTGCACCGGTATGTCTGAAAATAATATTACGTTACGGAAATTTCATCTTGATAGTACAGATGTAGCTGTGTATTTAAAGAAAAGCCGCACTACAAATTATGCAGAACAGCAGGGTGAAAAACTTGGCGGCTTAGGAAGCACATACCATATCGCATCCGATGGGAAGTATTTGTATGTACCCGCCATTACATGGCAGTCAGCAACTTTGAATGTCCAAAATAATTATGTATTTATAATGAAATTTGATCTTGCGACAGATGAATTAGCTCCATTTTCTGTTGCTGGAAAAAGTATATCACCGGGCAATTATAATTATCCTTCTGTCATCTTATTGAATAGTGGTTTACCTCGATTTGCCTCTTGGAAGTATAATTTTTCGGGAGTTGCAGTTGATGACAACTTTTTATACTCAGCACAAAAAGATCAAAATACAGTACGTGTATTTAACAAAGTGACTGGTGTAAGTGTTTCGACAACAACATCAATTAGTTCGCCAGGTAGGATGGCCAGTGATGGTAAGTACCTGTGGATGATTTATGGGACAAATACTATTGGTAAATTCTTAGTTTCAGGAGGGGTGATAAATAGTACACCTGTCCTAACACTTTCGGGAACAAGTGATCCTCATTCACTTTCCATACAGACAGTAGGTGGTCATCAATATGTTTATGTAACAGATGGGGGTGGCGATCAGCAGGTTATTAAACGATACCGTACGGATAATGGAGCAATGGATAAAAGCTTCAATAATGTTGGTTATTTCGGCCAACTTGGTGGGTATAGCAACAATAGTGTTGTTATTGATGACAGGTTTTATTTTACGAAATCTCACGGGAAGCTTGCAGGGCTTCACGTAAAAAGTGATGGAACTATCTGGCTTTGTGATGATGGGAACAATAGAATTCTCAGATTTAATTCTTCTCTTAAAAAGACACATCATTTAGAATGGCAGGGTGCAACATATAGCTTATTCATGCCTGCGCCTGATAGCTCAAGGCTTTTTGTTGAATACAGAGAATATAAGGTTGGGTATACAGGAAAGTTGCAAAACGACTGGGAATTAAAACGTCAGTTTGAGCCAAGTTGGCCATTTACCAGCGCTGGGGCAGTACAAATTGCATGGGTTAAAACAATGTCAAACAAAAAGATCATTGCAGGTGCGAGAAATCCTGCAAATGCCCGATTTTATATTATGGAACTAACCGATAAAGGAGCTCGTATTATTACAACTTTTGGAGAGGAGGGCAGAACGAGGACATTCCGCACAAGAATATTGCCCGATGGATCTTTGATTGAAACAGAGCGATTTAACGGTGGGAACAGGTTTCGACGGTATGCATTTACAGGATACACCAATGTTATTTGGAAGGGTGAAACTTATCAAGACCCAACTTGGGCCACTGACTATACAGTTGTGGCCCATGTGGAAACGACGGATAGAACAATTGGGGTGAACGGGGGATTTAATGCAATTACAGATGATAATAAGATAATCATTTTTGACGGTAGTAAGGAAGGGCAGGGTCATCATATCGGGGCCTTAGAATATGGCATATCAAAGCCTCAGAAATGGAAATGGCGAGCTGCAAGATCAGTCAATAACCCTAAAGGAACTCCATACCCATCAGATGGTAGTTTCGAAACAGGAAATATTGTGAATTACCCGGGATCAAGTGCGGCAGCTATAGGTGATTTTGTGCATTGGCAATATAATGGTGAAAACTGGAACGGTGGCCAAACGAATATGCATCATTTGCTTTATAATAACGGCTTGCAGCTCATGCAATTTGGCGTTGCAATTGCAAATTCTACTGCTGTTCTCCCCAAAGGTTATCCTGAAATGGGCGGTAACACTAAGACAATTGCAAGTACTAAAATTGGAAATTCGATATACATATGGCAGGGTGAAGAAGGATATCATTGTGGGGTTATGCGCTGGAAGATATCGGGTCTGAATACCCTGGAAACGTTTGTGATTCCTTTGGGTGGCGAGCAAAAAGCAGCACCGGTCGCCAATTTTTCGGCCGCCGATACGGTTGGATGTTTAACCCTTTCCGCAAAATTTTCTGATCGCTCAACTGCCGGCGCTGAAGCAATTACAAATTGGTTATGGGATTTTGGTGACGGAACTACGTCAACAGAGCAGCACCCCACCCATTTATTCAAAAAAAGCGGGAACTATACCGTGTCCCTGAAAGTTACGTCTCAATCAGGAACGACAAACACTATCACGAAATCAAATTATATACAGGTTACAGAAGGCATTCCAGTAGAGATCCAGGGAAAAATGGCTGTTTGTGCTACGGAGTCAGTCAGCCTGAAAGGTGTTGCCAAAACAGGCAATACAGCAGACTATACCTGGCGTTGGGATTTTGGAAATGGTGTAATTGAAACCGGGCAAAATCCAGCGGCAAAGTATTTTACAAAACCGGGAAACTATCCTGTTACGCTGACTGTTTTGGATAAAACAGGTTGCTCCGGACGTGCGGATGCGATTCTTACGGTACGTTCTGCGCCCAATGTCAATGCCGGTGCTGATGTTGAGGTTACGCAGGGTGGTTCGGTTCAATTAAAAGCAAGTGGTGCTGAAAAATATGCCTGGGACAACACAGCAGGTTTGAGCTGCACGAGCTGTCCCGACCCGGTGGCAAGCCCCGGCGTAACGACGCAATACAAAGTGACCGGTACTGACGCTTATGGCTGCAGTGCGTCGGATGTAGTTGCGGTAAAGGTTGTGGCCAAAGTATCTGCCCTTAAGATCGAAGCTAAAAATGATATTTGTGCCGGGGAAACTGTCGAAATCCGGGCTAGCGGTGCTGATCAATACCTCTGGTCATCTACAGGCAACCTGCCCAAATCTTCTGGGTCCATCATTTCGGTAACTCCCATGGTTTCGACATTGTACAAAGTCGTAGCAAAAGACAACAACGGATACATTACAGATACAGCTTCAGTTTTTATCAACGTACGTTCTTTGCCCAAGGTAAATGCGGGACCGGACGCAGAGATTACGCAAGGTGGTTCGGTTCGCCTAAAGGCCAGTGGTGCGGAAAAATATACCTGGGAGAATACAGCGGGCCTGAGTTGCACAAGTTGTCCCGATCCGGTGGCAAGCCCCCAAGTGACGACTCAATACAAGGTAACGGGTATTGACACCTATGGCTGTAGTGCTTCTGATGTAGTTACGGTTAAGATTGCCGCCGCCTGGCCGTCTGCCTTAAAGATCGAAGCAAAAAAAGACATTTGCGCAGGCGAAACCGTTGAGATTCGTGCCAGCGGTGCCGATCAGTACCAATGGTCATCTACTGGCAGCCTGCAGCAAACCAGCGGTGCGATGATCACGGTGAAGCCAACCGTATCTACGCTTTATAAAGTAGTGGCAAAAAGTAATGGTGGTAGCACTACTGATACAGCATCTGTTTATATTACTGTACATGCGGCACCACAGGTCAATGCCGGTGCTGACATGGCTATTTGTAAAGGCGAGGTTCAACGTCTTCAGGCAACCGGCGCAGCAAAATATACCTGGAGCGCTTCGCCGGCACTAAGTTGTACAAGTTGCGAAGGCCCTATGGCCGCACCGGCTACCACTACCAGCTTTACCGTAACCGGCTATTCAGATTTTGGTTGTAGTGCAAAAGATTCTGTTTTGCTAACGGTGCGCCAGCCGATCAACGTAACCGTTGACCCGGTAGATGATATCTGTATCGGAAAAACCGTTACCCTTTCTGCACGGGGAGCAGATGCTTATAGCTGGTCGCCTTCCGTTGGCGTCAACAACCCAGCCGCTGCTGTGACCAGCGTATCGCCAAACGTTACTACGCAGTATACAGTAGTGGGAAAAGATGCGGCGGGCTGCTTTGCGGATACGGCCAAGGTGCAGGTTACTGTTTGGGCGGCACCAACCGTAGAAGCAGGAGAGGCGCAAACCCTCACGGCAGGGCAAACAATAAAGCTGAAACCTACGTATTCGAATGATGTGACTTCGTATCGCTGGAGTAATTCCCAAACCCTGAATTGTGCCGATTGTCCTTTCCCTGATGCGGCGCCAAAGAACGAAACAACCTATCGTGTTGAGGTAGCCAATAACGGTGGCTGCAAGGCGCAGGATGACGTAACCATTCGTGTGATCTGCAGCAATGGAAACTTGTTTATTCCCAATACATTTTCGCCTAACAAGGATGGACGCAATGATAATTTTTACCCGCGTGGCAATGGTATCGGTCGTATCAAATCCCTGAAGATCTATAACCGCAGTGGTGACCTGGTTTTCAGCAACGAAAACTTCCAGGCCAACAATCCTGCTGCAGGCTGGGACGGCCGGTACAAAGGGCAGCAACTTCCTTCTGATGTATTCTTGTACACCTGTGAAGTGGTTTGCTCCAACAATGAAGTATTAACCTATAAAGGAGATGTTACCCTGTTGCGTTAACAGGTCAAATTTCCAGGCAGCAATCAAATTTAAAAACCAATAAAACCGATCAAAAAGATATTGAATCGTCCGGGCAGGAATTAAAACAGTGAAACACTACCTGCTAGAGCTGTTGTCCGATCTTTTGAAAACCCAAATCCAATTGTATGAAAAACTTTCGCCACCTATGGCTGCTTGCATGCAGCAGCCTTTTTTTCCTAAGCAGCTTTGCACAGGATGTACACTTCTCGCAGTTTTTTGGAACGCCGCTTTACCGCAACCCTGCCCTCGCCGGCATTGTCAATGGTGATGTGCGTATTCAAGGTGTCTACCGTTCGCAGTGGAACAGCATTACCAATGCCTACAAAACCACGTCACTCAATGCCGAATACAAACTGGCGATGGGTACAAGTGATTACATGACTGTGGGTCTGCAGCTTTTTCACGACAAGGCAGGAACGACCAACCTTACCACCACGCAGTTTTTACCAGCGGTCAACTATCACAAATCGCTGAGTGATGAAAAAGCTGTTTTTCTTTCTGTAGGCTTTATGGGGGGACTGGTGCAACGCCGTGTTGACCGCAGCCTGATGACAACCAACAGTACGTATGATGGTCACGGTGATGGCGAGTCGGACCTGCTGCAGAATCAATACAGCTATTTCGATGGTAGCACCGGTATCAGCTTGAATACCCAGATCACCGAAAACCCGGAAGACATGCTGGTTTTGGGAGCTGCTTATCATCATTTTACCAAGCCAAAGAATTCGTTCTTTAATAACCAAAGCATCGCCGTGCCGGCCAAAATGGTCTTTAGTGCCGATGCAAAGCTGGCTATCGGCGAGCAGTTTACCACAACCATCCACAACGACTATGTAAAGCAGGGTGCTTACAAGGAGTTGATCAGTGGTGCCTTGCTGGGTTACAAAATTGGTGCTTACAGCGATGAACCCGATGCCATTTTGCGGATGGGTGCCTTTTATCGCTGGGGCGACGCATTTATTCCGGTTGTGCAGCTTGATTACCGGCCTTTCTCGTTTTCGATGAGTTATGATGTTAACATGTCAAAGCTGGCCTCCACAAGCTATGGAAAAGGCGGTTATGAGTTAAGCGTAACCTATGCCGGTTTCCTTGACAGGGAATACTCTTCTTCGCATGACACAAAATGCCCGCGGTTTTAAAAACAATGATTTTGCCTGTTTTTAGATAGAGGCCGTTTCTAAAGGATTGGCTATGTGACCGGTCTTTTAAATATTTTTTTACCCATACAATCAGGGGCTTTTCAGCAAGGTTGTAGCTATGATGGAAAACAACAGGTACCGGAAAAGAGGCATTGAAAGAGTGTCGTTTTAAGCCTGATCGCTTTTGGATTCAGAATAAGCAGGGCTGCACGATTACACTGATTTGAACGTGTTTTCGGCAACCAGTCAATGGTGGCAGAAAGAATATCCTTGGAAAAGCGGGAATTGCAATTTTGCAAATCCCGCTTTTGTTTTATACAGTACTCTATATCGATTACTAATTGCCCATAGCGTAGAAATGCTGTCCAATCTATCGGGCTACCTTTGCATGTGGAAATGAAGGGATGGAAACCTGGTTCCAATATTGACGTTAACAACACCTGCCGTTAGCAGAACGACTCCAGACGTAGTTTGAAATCTAATGTCAATGTTATATTTTGCGCCGGCAGTTGGCCTATTGATGGGAAATGCGAACTGCATTGCCACATCGCTATGTTATCTGAAAGTATTACGAGACGCTTCGAAAATTACGTTAACCAATGAAAGTTTTTCTTACATCAGCATACGGTGATGTGAGGGCTAAGGAGTGGTTGTTGGCGCATGATCCAATGGCTGCAACGCTTCACACAGAAAATCCTGCGGACGCCGATGTTATCATCTTTGCTGAGAACCATCCCGGGCATGATCCTTATTTCCGGGCTGTTTTAAAAAATGAAATCTATCGGAAATACAAGGAGAAATGCGTTCTGTACCATGATGCAGACCGGTCAATCACACCTCTGCCCACACTTTCGCCTTCTATAGAAACCTGGCAGTTCAATACACGGCACAAACGTACGGCGCATTACATTGCCCGACTTTGTGAAAACGATGCCATCAACAATGCCGCCATTCAATTTCAGGCGGAGCGGGAATACCTGTACAATTTCATTGGTGCAAGAACCCATAAGTTAAGGGCTCAGCTGCTCGGTCTTGATCATCCTGCTGATGCGTATATAAAAGATACAACAGGCTCGCGGGCCTGGGAACTGGAACCTGAACAGAAAGTAGCCTACGAACTTGCCTATTCCCGGGTGATGCAGGAGAGTTATTTTGTGCTTTGTCCCCGGGGTGTTGGTCCCTGTACGTACCGCCTGTTTGAAACCATGCAATTGGGGAGAGTGCCCGTCATTGTCAGTGACGAATGGCCAAAGGTGCCAAACGTGGATTGGGACCAGTTTTCAATCTCAGTGGCGGAGTCAGATATACAGCAAATACCGGCAATCTTACGCGAACGCAAAGGGGAGGCGGCCGAGATGGGGAAAATGGCGCGGGTAAAGTGGGAAGAACATTTTTCGCCGCATGTAAGTCTTCGCCACCTAAGCCAGGCAGCTTATGAGTTAGTAGCTTATAGGTATACAATTGCAGATTATATAAAAGATTACGCACAATTTTTACAGGATAAATGGCACTTTCGTAACCTACTTAGGTATAAAGTAAAAAAGCACTTGCGTAAATAAGATGCTATCACTCTTCAAAGTGGAAATCATTAAAGTGTTCCCAGGAAGTTCCCAACGTACCTGTAGATTACACAAGGCGTCATAACTGAAAACGTAAAGAAAAGATTTCACGAAAAGAATGATCAAGGAAAAGAGTTGGTTTTTTGCACAATCGTTGTGTAAAAATTTCTCTTCTTTAAGTCTGTTTAAAAACAAATGATTTTCGACCTTTTAGTTTCAGAAGTTTCTAAAAGAAGCTTTGTTTTTGGTGAGATTTGATCTGCATTCATGAAAACTTATCTATTTTGGCTGTTTGGAATACAAAACAGGAGATGGTATGCAGCCAAATTACGACCCCCTGAAAAGCGAAGTGGAGAGAATCTACGGCAAACAAATCGTAACCTATTCGGATTGCCTGACCCTTTCTAAAGAAATAACCTTGCGCACCGGCTTCCGGCTGAATGTGAACACGCTCCGCCGTTTTTTTGGCCTTGTGCAGGCCGTTTACCCACCATCGGTCACCACCCTTGATATATTGTCGCGGTTTTGCGGGTTCCAATCCTTCGAAAATTATAAGGCTTTCCAAAATACGCAAACAAACGCCGATGATGTGCAATCTTCTCCGTTCCTGCAGTACGCAGATCTTTTGTTTAGCCGGGCTGCGGCCACCACTTATACAGATCCTACCTGGACGGGGATTGTACGGGAAACAATCCTTTTCCTGGAAAAGCATCCTTCCCTGATCGATACGTTTCAGCGGAGTATTGCCAGGACCCGGATCGGGCAGGATATTTTCTTTGAGCAGTTTGTTAACCTTGACCAACTGAACGGAAATTTTGGCGCTGGCCTGCGGTATTACCTTTCGGAAAAAAATACCCGCGAAGGACGGCTGTTCACGCATGCCTTGCTTTGCTTGCGCTATTACCTGGCAAATGATTGCACAAACCTGGCGAGGCATTACCATGAATTGCTTCAGGATACAATAGACGAAAGGGTACACCCTTTTCTGGCGGCACGTTTTTTTGCTGCGCAACTCTTTTTTCATCACGGGAGTCCAACGGAAATTTTCAGCATCGTAACCGCCGCAAGGGAATGCTTCCGACACTTACTGCCTTCGCGGGATATCTACCAGGCATTTCCCTGCTTTGAACTGTTTATGACTGAAGCTCTGGTGCTTACCCGCCAGCCACTTGAAGCGCTATTCTATATCCAGGAATCCCGGAAGAAACGCACAGATTATTACCCTCCTGCTGTTGACAGAAACCTCTTTTCTCCTTTTGATCTTTACGAAGCGGCTGCGTATACCATGCTAAAAGAGGAGGAGAAAGCAAAAAAAGCGTTTCGCCGGGTAAATCCCATGAAGTTTTATTTTTTATCCCGGCAGTTTCACAACATTGTTTACCTCTCTGTAGAAAACCTCCTTTTCACACCAAAAGCAAAAACCAACAGGCCACAGATCGCTAACCTTGTAGCGCAGACCGGCTTTCTTCACCTGCAAGAGTTTTTAAACGAAGTAGCGGTTGTGAACAAAAAAGAACAGGCTAAGGGCTTTCATTTATAGACAAGTGTTCTATTTTTACAGTCGCTTACCAGAATCCCCTATGAAATTCCAAACTCTAGAAGTATTTCGGCAATCTGTAAGTTGTTGACCTATGATGATTAGCGTTTGGTTTTGATTGGTGCCGGTTTCTATTCTGATCTTCATACTGCGATACAACTTCCTGAACCATGTTTTGTTTTGACGCATGCTGCTAACCTATCTGCGGCTTTGTTTATATGCAGTAACTGTATGCATTGCTGGAGATAGGGAAGGGCCAAGGTGATGAGTGTGGATGAGGCTGTTGCGAATTGTCTACATATTTCTGTCTTAAGGTATTGAAAATGATTGGATTCTGTTGGCAATTGAATTGTATAAAGATGGTCCTGCTGCAAAAGGAATGGCTCCGGTTTATAATTTTTGCTCAAGCCGCTTATTTGTCCGGGAATTTAGAAATGGTCAAAAAAAAATATACATTTATGTGCTGATTTGGAGCGAAGGTTCTGTTTTTAGCATAGGAAAGAATAGATTAGATAGAACCCTGATCCAGATGAAAAACTAACTGCCAACATTCCAAAAGAATCATTGTCAGTAGTAAAAGCCAACAACACCCAAACGAAAACTGTTACTGGGATCGGCGAAGCCATGAAAAAAACCAAACTTGCAACCCAACCCTACTTATATGAATGCAAAGGCCCTTTGGTATGCTGTTTATACCAAACCCCGCTGGGAAAAAAAAGTTGCCGAGCTTTTGACCCGGAAGGGAATTGAAAACTATTGCCCTTTAAATAAAGTTGTAAAACAATGGCATGACCGCAAAAAGCTGGTCGAAGAGCCCCTGTTTACTTCTTATGTTTTTGTTTATATAACGCCCTCTGACCTGGCCGAAGTAAAGAAAACGGCCGGTGTTCTCAATTTCGTTTACTGGCTTGGTAAACCGGCTGTTATCCGGGCGGAAGAGATCATCACCATTCAAAAGTTTTTAAATGAATACAGGGCTGTTCAACTGCAAAAGGTAACCGTATCACCTGCCGATACCGTTCAGGTTATCAGTGGCCCGTTGATGAGCCTTGAAGGCACGGTGCTTGAAGTGTTCCAGAAAAAAGTCAAAGTCATCCTGCCTTCTCTGGGGTATGCCATGGTGGCCGAACTGGAAAGAACAAGCATTGAAGTGATCAGTGCCCAAAGCAATTTATCGAATTCGCAACTGCCCCCATCTGCACTTAAACATTTCAAAATCGCTTAAAGATCCCTCGTTATGAATGTAAAAAAACAGGCCGCAGTTCTGCCGGCCCTTGCTCTTTTTATTGTCTTTGCCATTACAGCCTGTACCCCTCAGAAAGACCTGACGCAGTATATGTTGTTCCAGAACTCAAGGGACAGCCTGGCTACAGCGCTGAAGGAAACCGCCATTCAGCCCAATGACCTGTTGAGTATCCAGGTGTTAAGTAAAAGCATCAACCAAGAACAAACCGCACTATTCAACTTGTTTAATAGTGGTGTTTCTTCTGCCAGTTCAGGTAGCTCGGGCGGCACAGGCGGTGGCGGGTCGTTGCCAATAGGCTACCAGGTATCTGCAGCCGGAAATATTGAAATACCACTTGTAGGCGAGGTGAAAGCAGCGGGTCTGACAAAGAACCAATTGGAGACAGCACTTGAACAAAAACTGGCTTCTTATGTAAAGGACCCCATGGTAAATGTGCGGTTTTTGCAATACAACATCAGTGTTTTAGGTGAGGTGAAGCAGCCTGGCATTAAAGGTTTTCCTACCGACCGTGTAACCATTGTTGATGCCCTAACAGCTGCAGGTGATATGACGGACTTCGGCAGAAGGGACAATGTGCAGGTAATCCGGGAGCAAAATGGACAGCGTAAACATTATACCGTTAACCTCAGTAACAGTCGCAACTTGTTTGCTTCTCCTGCTTACCAACTGCAGCCCAATGACATTGTTTATGTCAGTCCCTCTGAAAATAAACTAAAGAATATGGCTGTAGACCCTGAAGCATTGCGCAGGAGAGGACTAATCTTAACTGCTATCGGTATCGCCGCTACGGTTGCTAATTTACTTATTCGTTTCAATCAATAAATCATGCAAGAGAACAAAGCGTTTATAGAGAGTGCGCAGGGGGAAGGTGACAGCATTAAAAATACATTTTCGAAATATGCTGCCTATTATCCGTATATCCTGTTGACACTGGCCATTTTTATTGGTATTGGCTATTATTATATCCGCGTGACACCGCCAAAATATGAGGCCTCTACCTTGTTAATGATCAAAACAAACGACCAAGAATATTATGGTGGTGAAGACCTGGTGTCCAGTGCGCTTAGTGGGAAGCAGCAATCAAATATTGCACGGGAAATTGTGCAGTTGAACGCAAACGCATTAATGAACCGGGTAGTGGCGAAATACGGTTTTAATACTAGCTATTTTCTGGAAGGCAAAGTTCTTACAACGGAAGTTTATAAAGGCGCGCCATTCCAGTTTATTGTTCGACAATTAAAGGACAGTGTTTCAACGGTAAGACTGAAGCTGACAAACTTGTCTTCAAAAGGTGGTGATATTCTTTACGGTTCAGAAGACAATGAGCAGAAGTATGCGTTTAGCTGGAATGTTCCGTTCGTGCTAAAAACCAACACCTATATCCTTGTACCCAAGAAGACCATGGATTTTGATCCGGAAGCCACCTACCAGGTTCGCTGGCGTTCGGTAGCGAGGGAAGCAAGTTCATTACAGGGAAGCTTTGGCGCAGAAGAATATGATGAAGATGCCAGCATTTTGAAATTAACACTGAAATCGCAAAACCTGGAGCGTAGCGAAGACGTCTTGAATGCTGTATGCGTAGAGTATAACCTGATGGATATTGAAGAGCGGAACAAGCTTTCCGAAAGCACTGTTCGTTTTATCGACGAGCGGTTGAGTGCCATTTCTGGTGAGTTAAAGGACGTTGAAGGAAACCTTGAAAATTACCAGGGCTCACGCAACCTTATCAATATACAGAGCCAGGCCGATATGTCTTTTGGCAATTCCAATACAATCTCCAATACCATCCAGGAGATCAATATCAAACAGGGGATCGTATCGATGATCAGCGGCTATTTTAAAGGGGGGGGGACTTCCGGTAAACTGGTACCTTCTTCCATGGGATTGGATGATCCTACCCTGGGTGCCCTGATTGGTCAATATAATGAGCTTCAATTGAAAAAAGACCGTGAGGCTCCCCTTGTTGGCCCTAACAGTTTGCTGATTCAGGATATCAACAATCAGTTAGGCAATTTGAAAAACAGTATCCAAGAAAGCCTGAGTGGTATCTCCAAAACCCTGAATCTCCAGGAAAGCCGCCTGCACGGTCAGAATTCACAACACAGGCAGTTTCTTTCTTCCCTGCCCCACAACGAAAGAGTGATGCAGGAGATCAAAAGAAAGCAAGGGATCACGGAAGGTCTTTACCTGTATTTGTTGCAGAAGAGGGAAGAGGCCGCCATCTCCAGTACTTCAGCCAGCGTGTCGCATTACAAGCAGGTGGATCCGGCTTCCGGCTACGGGCCGGTAGAGCCAAACAAAATGAACATCTATCTGACAGCAACCTTGTTAGGGATTTTTCTTCCATTAGGGTTTATTTATGTAAAACAACTCTTTAATAATAAAATTGAAACCCGCGACGAAATAACAAAATCAATTGCCGTTCCTGTTATTGGCGACATTGCCCATTCTTCCAAAACAAAAAGCAGAATTCTTACGCCTAAGAGCAGGAATTTGCTGAGTGAGCAATTGCGACTGATCCGCACGAATCTTTCGTTTATGTTCAAAGACAAAAAAGTCTTTTTGATCACTTCTTCTGTCGGCAATGAAGGCAAGTCAACCACCAGTATCAACCTGGCCTCCGTATTGGCTATGGCGGGTAAAAAAGTGGCTTTGCTGGAGTTTGATATCCGGAAGCCCTCTATTTCGAAAGAACTGGGCCTGGAGAACACCAAAGGCCTTACCAATTACCTGAACGGTGAGTTTTCTGACCCTGGACAGATGGTTCACCGAGTGGAGCAAACTCCCGGCCTTCACCTGTATTCATCTGGTCCCGTGCCCTTGAATCCTGCGGATGTTTTGTTAAGCGAAAGAGTGGCTGAGCTGATCGACAGCTTACGGCTTCAATACGATTATGTAATCGTGGATTCAGCGCCAGCCGGTATGGTGAGCGATGCCTATTTGCTTAACCACTACTGCGATGCAACTTTGTTCATTATACGGCAACGGTATACGGAGAAAAAACAATTGAAATTTATAGAGGACTTGTATCAATCCGGAAAACTGAAGAATATGGCCGTTATTTTAAACGATGTCAAAACAGGCGGCCGCTATGGCTATTACGGTTATGGCTATGATGATAAAAACGGTTATTACGAGAGCGGAAAGGGAAAGAACATTAGGGTATTTAACTGGAAAAAGAACAAAAAAACGGTATAAAGAAACTAACTCAGGTCAAACGGATCGTTACCAAGACAGAGCATCGCGAAGTTGAAGTTTGGAAACTGTCTTGGTTACCGTCAACCAGAGTTAAACGCAGTTGAATGATCGCGATTTTGAAAGGCTTACAAAGGAAGCACTTTGGCTTTAAGTTCATAGAATGGACACGGGTTCTATCCATAACTGGTGGGGCCCAGGTGGTTGTTCAGTTTATTGGTGTGATAAGCGGGATCCTGATCATTCGCTTTTTGCCTACCCATGAGTATGCCTTGTATACCTTGGGAAATTCTATGCTTGGTGTTCTCACCATGTTTGCCGACAGCGGCATTTCGACCGGTGTGATGGCGCAGGGAGGGAAAGTGTGGCAGGACAAAAACAAGCTTGGCGCCGTGCTAGTAACGGGTTCGGCCTTGCGGAAAAAATTTGGCATTGCCAGCTTCTTGATCTCTGCACCCATACTGCTTTACCTCCTGCTTTACAACGGGGCCAGCTGGGTAACTGCCCTTCTGATCCTGGGATCAATATTGGTGGCATTTATTGCGGCGCTATCCACCTCGCTTTTAGAAGTGGCCCCTAAGCTCAAGCAGGATATTTTGCCCCTGCAAAAAAACCAGTTGCAGGCAAACGTCGGGCGCCTAGCTTTGATCGGCGCCACCGTGTTTTTTTTCCCCTGGGCCTTCATTGCTATTTTGGGTAATGGCCTGCCACGGTTCTGGGCAAATTTCCGGTTACAAAAAATATCTGACGCCTATGCCGATTGGCAGCAACCGGCGGATCCCCGGGTTCGAAAAGAGATCCTAGCAATTGTTAAGCGTGTAATGCCGGGAACCATCTGGGTGTGTGTGTCGGGCCAGGTTACCCTGTGGATGATCTCTCTTTTTGGTACGGTTACGGCAATCGCAAGTTTAGGTGCGCTTAGCCGGTTGACAATGGTACTTACCTTGTTAAATGTACTAGCTGCAACACTTTTTATACCCCGTTTTGCACGATTGGCATTTGACAAAGCACTTCTCCTAAAACGGATCTTTCAGGCATTTGGCGTTTTTGCCCTGATCATTGGTTTTATCCTGCTTTTTGTAAAGCTTTTTACCAACGAATTGTTATGGGTACTCGGTGGCAATTACAACATGCTGACGAAAGAGCTCTTTCTTAGTGTGGCCGTTTCCTGTGTGGGTATGATTGCAGGATTGGCCTACCAGTTTGCCAGTTGCCGTGGATGGATCATGAAACCATGGGTATCGATCCCGTTGTCTTTTTTATTTATTGTTGGCGGTATTTTTTTATTTGACATCTCAACCCTAACAGGCATTTTATATTTCAACCTGTTTATCATGGCAGGGGAAGTAGTAAAAAATATCACTTACCTGCTGCTGCGAATTATGAAAGGAGGATAAGCCCACACAAACACAGTTGATAACAAAAATAGGTCTACATCAACCAAAACAAATTCAATATGAAAGCAGTTATCCTTGCCGGCGGCTACGGCACCCGTATCAGTGAAGAAAGCGGCATCCGGCCAAAACCCATGGTGGAAATAGGCGGCAAACCCATCCTGTGGCATATCATGAAGATCTACTCGGCTTATGGTATCAATGATTTTATCATTTGCCTTGGGTACAAAGGACACATGATCAAGGAATATTTTGCCAACTACTGCCTCTATAATTCCGATGTGACCTTTAACATGCGGAACAACAGCATGGATGTGCACCGCAATGATGCCGAACCCTGGAAAGTAACCCTGGTGCATACAGGCCACAATTCAATGACTGGAGGCCGGTTGAAAAGGGTAAAAGACTATATCGGCAACCATACGTTTTGCATGACCTATGGTGACGGTGTAAGCGACATTGATATCGCGGCATCTATCAAGTTTCACCGCGAACAAGGTACGCTTGCTACATTGACAGCCGTACAACAACCCGGCCGTTTCGGCGCCTTTAACCTTGGTTCCGAAGATTCCAGGATCCAACATTTCACCGAAAAGCCCAAGGGATCAGAAATGCCCTGGATCAACGGTGGCTTTTTTGTGTTGGAACCGGAAGTGCTTGACTACATTGCCGATGAAAATACCAGTTGGGAAAAAGAGCCACTGGAAGCACTAGCAAGCCAGGGCGAGTTATCGGCTTTTCGCCATACCGGCTTTTGGCAGCCTATGGATACCTTGCGGGACAAAACCTACCTGGAAGAACTCTGGCAAAACGGCAAAGCGCCCTGGTTTAACCTCGTTATGCAGACAGATACCATTGCCACAACCAAATCGTAATCATCCCCCAAACATAAACTTGCTTCATGAAAATTTTAATCACAGGCAACATGGGCTATGTAGGCCCCGGTGTTGTTGCCCATTTACGGTCTGTTTATCCGGCCGCCTTTATCGCGGGTTACGACATGGGCTATTTTGCTACCTGTTTGACCAATGCGCCGGTTCTGCCGGAAACAAAACTAGACCAGCAGACTTTTGGTGATATCCGGACAATACCTTCTGCTGCACTAAACGGTATGGATGTTGTCGTGCACCTGGCCGCTATCTCCAACGACCCGATGGGTACACGGTATGAAGACATTACACTCGATGTCAATTATAAATCCAGCATTCGACTGGCGCAACTGGCAAAAGAAGCCGGTGTGAAACGCTTTGTTTTTGCTTCCAGCTGCAGCATGTACGGTGCCGCAGAAGACAGTGCAAGAACAGAAAGTTCTTCGCTCAATCCCCTGACGGCTTATGCCCGATCGAAAGTATTTACAGAAAAAGAACTGGAGCCGCTGGCAGATGAAAACTTTACCGTCACCTGTCTTCGGTTTGCCACGGCTTGTGGGATGAGTAACCGCCTGCGTCTGGACCTGGTGTTAAATGATTTTGTTGCCAGCGCTGTGGCTACCGGTAAGATCAATATTCTCAGTGACGGCAGTCCCTGGCGACCCCTCATTCATGTAAAAGACATGGCAAGGGCCATTGCCTGGGCCCTTGTGCGTGACGTGGCCGGCCAAAACTTCCTGGCCATCAATGCCGGTTCCAACCAATGGAATTACCAGGTAACGGATCTTGCCCAAGCGGTCACAGAAGTGATCCCGGGCACCGAGGTCTTTATCAACAAAGACGCGGCTCCGGATAAACGTTCCTACCGTGTAAGCTTTGACCTTTTTGAAAGACTGGCGCCAGACCACCAGCCCGTGTACACCCTGCATCAAACGATCAAAGAGCTTCGCGATGGTCTTGTGGCAATGGATTTTAAGGATGGTGATTTCCGGAACTCGTTGTTGATGCGCTTAAAAGTTTTGACTTCGCTCCAGGAAACAGCTTCGATTGATGAACAATTAACCTGGAAACATCAGGCCTTACCTGTTACACAGGGAACACCTGCATTGACAACCGTTTAAAAAACAAACTGCAATGATCTTTACCGAAACCAATTTACAAGGTGCTTACCTTATCGACGTTAAGCGCCTGGAAGACGATCGCGGCTTTTTTGGCCGCTCGTTCTGCCAGCGTGAATTTGAAGCGCTTGGACTCAACACCAATGCGGTGCAGGCCAATGTAAGCTACAATAGAACAAAGGGAACCCTGCGCGGCATGCATATGCAGGTATTGCCTTACGGCGAAACCAAGCTGGTACGCTGTACAAGGGGGGCTATCTACGATGTGATCGTAGACCTGCGTCCCGAATCGCCCAGTTTTAAGCAATGGATCGGCGTGGAACTGTCGGCGGAAACCTACCGGATGCTGTATGTACCGGAAGGCTTTGCACACGGCTTTCTTACACTGGAAGACAACACAGATGTGACCTACCAGGTAACCCAGTTTTATACACCGGCGGCTGAAAGAGGCTTTCGCTGGGATGACCCTGCTTTTGGCATTCAGTGGCCCTTTGCACCAAGGCTTGTTTCCGCCAAAGATGAAGCGCATGCGCCTTTTGAGCCGGGAGCATTGGTTATGCAGGAAACCCCTGCCGCGTCCTAAACCCTTTCCCTTTTCCAAACTAATTTTTTATGATCCTTGTTGATACAGCATTGGCAAAGCGCCATGCAGAAAATAATCCTGTACGTGTAGCCATGGTAGGTGCCGGTTTTATGGCCAAAGGCATCGCCCTGCAAATTTGTAATTACGTACCCGGCATGCAGCTGGTAGCCATTGCCAACCGCAGCCTTGAAAAAGCCAAACAGGCTTATGCAGATGCGGGTGTACTGGATACGATTGAAGTAGGCTCTGTGAGCACGCTGGAAGACAACATCCGCAAGGGCAAATGCAGTGTAACGGATGACGCCTTTTTGCTTTGCGAAGCAGGAGGCATTGATGCGGTGATAGAGGTTACCGGTGCCGTGGAATTTGGTACCCAGGTTGCCATGCGGGCCATCCAAAACAGAAAGCATATCATTATGATGAATGCCGAAGTGGATGGAACTGTAGGGCCGATCCTGAAAGTATACGCCGATAAAGCCGGCGTTGTCTATACCAATGCCGATGGCGACCAGCCGGGTGTGATCATGAACCTTTACCGCTTTGTAAAATCCATCGGTGTCAAACCGGTGCTTTGCGGCAATATCAAAGGCTTGCACGACCCTTACCGCAACCCGACCACGCAGGAAGGCTTTGCCAAAAAATGGGGACAGAATCCCTCGATGGTAACATCCTTTGCCGATGGCAGTAAAATATCGTTTGAACAGGCCATCGTTGCCAACGGCACCGGTATGCGTGTTGCCAAACGCGGTATGTTTGGACCCACCGTTGCACCCGGAACCCCCATCAAAGAAGTAGCCAGCCTGTACCCGCTGGAAGAATTGCTGGAAGGCCTGGGCATTGTTGATTACGTGGTAGGTGCCGAACCCGGTCCTGGTGTGTTTGTGCTGGGTACACATGATCATCCAACACAAAAGCATTACCTGAACCTGTATAAATTAGGCGAAGGACCGCTGTATTGTTTTTATACGCCTTATCACCTTTGTCATTTTGAAGTGCCGCTTACCGTAGCCAGGGCCGTACTGTTTCACGATGCAGCCCTGACGCCGATCGGCAAGCCCTACGTAGAAGTTGTGGCAACCGCAAAAACGGATTTACAGGAAGGTGCCACTCTTGATGGCATCGGACACTACATGACCTATGGACTCTGTGAAAATGCGGAGACAAGGGCAAAAGAAAATTTACTCCCCATCGGCATTGCCGAAGGTTGTGTTTTAAAGCGCTCTATTCCCAAAGACCAGGCGCTGACCTACGATGATGTTATCCTGCCGGAGGGAAGACTGGTTGATCAACTCAGAAAAGAGCAGGACCTTTATTTTACAATGCCCATATCTGTTAGTAAAGAAGTGAACAGTTTGCAGGCGTAAGCTTCTATTATTGGCTATATAAAACCTTGCTGCGTCAAATTTTTCACAGTAACGAACCATTCATTTCCTAACCAGCATGTCACCAAGTTTTACCATCGCTATCCCGGTTTACGAGCGGCTGTTTGGTTTTGAAGAAGCCCTGGATTCTGCCCTGGCAGTAAAAGGTTGCACCGAGATATTGGTGGCAGATAACCATTCCGGTCACGATGAATTTCAAACGATTTGCAAGGCAAAAGGGGATGGACGCATTCGGTATGTAAAACACGAAAAAAACTACGGCATTTATGGCAACCAAAACCGTTGTGCCGAACTGGCCAGCGGGGAGTTCTTGGCCATCCTGGGGAGCGATGATATCATTGCGCCGGATATTTATGACAGGTTTTTAAAAGCATATAGCGTGATGCCTGAAGTGGATATTTTCTTCGGGCCTTTTACCTGTTTTATTGAGTCGCTGGAAGATGCCTGGTCGGAACGTCCTTACCCGGAAGGGCCGGTCAGCAGCCAACAGCTTTTGGAAGATGCCGTGGACTACGGCATGCGGTTCCCGGTGCTGTTTGTAGCCCGGCGGGAAAAAATGCTTCGCTTCCCGTTTGTAACAGACCTACACAGCAGTAACGACCTGCTTTGGATCTACAGCAATGCATCTGATTTTAAGCTGTATGCGCATCCCGATCCGATCAGCTACTGGCGAAAATATCCTGAACAGGATTCAACTGTTTACCTCAACCAGATGTATGATGTGTTTCCTTACCTCTATGTAAACATAGCGGAGCAACTCAAAAAGATGAACAGCCGAAAAGTGGGAGAGGCCTACCGCAGGGCCAACCGGGTGATCATGGCTTTGCTGATCAATGAGAAAGTGAAGAATAATTATTGGCGAAACCGTTTGCTGGCGGAAAACGCCAATGAATTTGTTGTGCAAGCAAAACAACTGGCCGATAAAAACTGGCTGATACGGCGTTTGTTGTACACAAACAACGGATGGCCACTTTATTACAATTTAGGAAGGGCCTATCGCAGGCTTAAGCCGATCGAAGGGATTTAGTAATAAATGTTTGGCTGGCAGATGGCGAAAACACTATGATCCTTTTTAAATTATGTTAGAGGCCATTCCCTGCTTAATACATTCTTTCTTTAGGGTTTTTATACAAGAGGTTACTTTTGTTCACAAGAAGAAACCCAGGCCCGTAGGAAAAATTGAAAGGCCATTCGTTAAAAGATAATTCGACAGTGAAAACAAAAATGCAAGTTTCAGACACAGACACAACCGGCAAAGGAAAGTCCGATATTATTTCCCATTCAATGATGCAACAGGAAAGCAGTAAGACAAGCAGTGCCATCTGTACGCTGTTTGAAGGTAGTTATCATTTTGGCCTGGCTGCCCTAGCTAACTCGCTGTATGCGCAGGGATTTACAGGCGATATCTATGCAGGCTATAGGGGGGGCTTACCACCCTGGGCTGCCAAAGCACAGGCCAATGAAACGTTGTTGTGGAAGGGAGCAGTTACCCTGCCTGTTAATAAAGACCTCACCATTCATTTTCTCCCACTGCAAACAGATTACCATCTTACCAATTACAAGCCTGACTTTATGCTGGAATTGTGGGATGGGCCTGCAAGCGGTGTAGCGCAATTATTTTATTTGGATCCAGATATTATTGTTGATACCTGTTGGAGTTTTTTTTCGGAGTGGGCTGGCTTTGGGGTTGCTGTTTGTGAAGATGTAAACTCTCCCCTGCCGGTCAATCATCCGCGCCGCAAGGCCTGGCGAAAGTATTTTTCGGATCATGGAATTGATTTGCATTTTAAAGAAGCCACTTATGCCAATGGCGGATTTGTTGGTGTGAAAGTTGAAGACAAGGGCTTTCTGAAGACTTGGAAACTGATCCAGGAGAAAATGGCCATGGAAATAGGCGGTTTAGGTGTATCACAATTTGAGAATGCAGTATCAAAATCAAAAGTGAATTCACAACCTCATTACTACTTTAGCAAAACTGACCAAGACGCTTTAAATGCAGCGATCGAAGCCTGGGATGGGATTACCAGTTTTGTGGGGAAAGAAGGCATGGGCTTTGTAGCAGGGGCCGCTCTGCTGCCGCATGCCATTGGGAAATCAAAACCATGGAACCGCAACGCCTTGAACATGGCTTTCCAGGGTAATCCTCCAAGACGGATCGATCACTGTTACTGGCAGAATGTAAAAGGACCAATTGTTCTTTATCCGTCACTCTATCATACCCGCAAGCAAACGGCGCATAAAATTGCGGCACTGATCGGGCGGTTTTACAAACGGTCGTAACCGCACAAATCCGGTCTGAACAATCTATCGTTTTAGCCAAATACAAAACGGCTAAATTCATTAAAATAATTGTCCCGATTTGTATCTTCAATTTGATTAAAACATACCATAAACGCGTTTAATATTTCTTTTTTCGTTTGCCCTTTCACCGATTAAACCAAACGATTGCTTGTATAACTTATGAAACTGTTTTTTGCTGATAGTAGCGACTTCATATTTTCTTACCCGGAAACACCCATTCTTACCCTTGTGAAACAAGCCATCCTGGATAGTGGCCAGGCAGAAGAAGTGTCAAGTCCGGATAAAGCAGACGCCATCATTATTCAGGAGAGTAACGAATACAAGGATCATCGTTACGTCAATAAATTATTAGCCGATCGGTTTGTCAGTAATTATATCGATAAGATTTTTACAATCAGTGAAGATGACAGTGCAACCGGTGTGTTCAGGGGGCTGTATGCGTCTATTCCCAAAAGGCGGTTCGACAAGCGTTTTCACAGGGCTGTTCCCTATATCCGTTTTGCAAATGAATATGTTTTTACTAACCAACAAAAGGGAAAAGCAGAGTACCTGGCAGGATGGTTTGGGAATATAAAATCTAACCCTATTCGAAAGCAGTTGGTAGAGAAATGGGAAAGCGATCCCTCCTTTTCCATTAAACATACACATAGCTGGTACAATCACAGGGACGACGAAAAAAAGGCCTATGTTGCGCTGGTGTTAAGCGCAAAATTTTCCTTGTGTCCGGCCGGTTGGGCACCACCAAGCCCAAGAATCTATGAAAGTATGGCCCTGGGAAGATGCCCGGTCATTATTTCAGATGATTTTGTGAGACCGCAAGGACCTCTCTGGGATGAATTTGCGCTTTTTTATCCGGAAAACTGCGTAACAAAGATTGATGTTTTTTTGCAGAAGCATGAAAGCCGATTTCAGCAACTCGGCCAAAAGGCAAAAGAAAACTGGGACTGTTTTTTTGCGGGTGATTTAATACAGTATTATTATGCTGAAACATTGCTTTCCCTTATTCAAAACACTCAGGGATATACCAAAAAACAGGAAATAGAAAGATGGAAGTCTTTTAATACCAAATGGAGTAATCATTGGACAATTTCCCAACGTTTACTAAATAAATGCAAGCTCATTTTGACTAGTCGATAATATTCCTCTATTGTTGTCTACTTTTTTTTAAGTAGACGTAAAAATTCAGTATTGTAGTAAACAACTTATCGTTTGCTTTTTTGATTGCGAAGCTTATCGTTCTTATTTGATAGAAAATTCTATGAAAATTATTTTCTTATGTGGTTCATTAGAGCCGGGACATGATGGAGTAGGCGATTACACTCGCAGGCTAGCAGCAGAATTAATAGCTCAAGGGCATGACGTTAGAATTGTTGCGATAGCTGATAAACATGTACAGAAGACAACAAGAGAATCGCAAATTGAAAATGATATTTCTATAAATGTTGTTCGAATTCCGATTTTTCTTTCTTATGCGAGCAGACTTCCGGTCGTGAAAAAACTGATTGCTATAGAAAAACCTGATTGGTTAAGCCTTCAGTTCGTTATCTTCTCGTATCATCCCAAGGGAATTCCAATTGGTTTGCGCAAATTTTTATTTGAAATTGGAAAAAAGCAGAGATGGCATATTATGTTCCATGAACTGTGGCTTGGAATGGAGCAGAATACCACACTTAAACATAAATTATGGGGCGCTATTCAATTAAAACTTGTTAAGTCAATTATTTCAAAGCTTAAGCCTCAGGTTGTACATACACAAGCCAAAGTCTACCAATATCGTCTGTTAAAGTTGGGACTTACGCCGAAGTTGCTGCCTTTGTTTCCAAATATTTCAGTGAACAACAATTCCGATAAGAATTTTGTGCAAGAGCATGCAAATCATGAAAAAAGATTGTCCCTGATTATGTTTGGAACCATTCATCCCGGAGGTGCGGTTAAAGAGTTTGTAGAAGATCTGAATCGTTATGGTCAGGATTCAGGTGTTCCGATTCGGTTGACGGTTGTAGGCCGTACGGGCAAAGAAGAACGGAATTGGGTTGAAGCCTGCACTGCCACCGGAATAGAGGTGATTGTTAAAGGAGAACAGCCTGGGGAAGTGGTTTCAGATCTCATGCAGCTTTCAGATATCGGCATTACAACCTATCCGGTATCGCTTATTGACAAAAGTGGTACCGTGGCAGCAATGTTAGCCCATGGTTTACCTGTTGTAAGTGTTTCAAAGCCATGGAAGCCAAGATGGAATATCATTCCAACTTTAATGAATGTTATAGAATATAAACCAGGCAACTTGCATGCTTGCTTCCAATATAAAAAACAAAGACATACCCCAGATATACTGAAAAGCACAGCCAAACAAATGATGATGGACTTAGAACTTACTGTTGAAGCTGATAATATTTACACAGCATGAAAAAACAAATTTCCGTTTGCATACCTACTTATAATCAGGCCCATTACCTGAAAAAGGCAGTATTAAGCGCTTTTAATCAAACCTTGAAGCCATTTGAGATTATTGTTTCAAATGATTGCAGTACGGATAATACAACAGAAGTGCTTACGGCGTTAGCAGCAGAAGTTCCTATATTAAAAGTTATCCATCAATCAACAAATGTTGGAATCGCAACAAATACAGATCAATGTTTGCGGAGTGCCACGGGAGAATACGTTGTTCGATTGGATTCAGATGATTATTTGCTAACTGATTATATTAAGGTGGTTTCCTCTTACTTAGATAAATTCCCGGAAGCAGGTTATGCACATGCAGCCGTTCAGGAAATTGATGCAGACGACAACCCTACAAGAGTCAGAAGACTTTTTCGCAAGCCAGGATTTTGTTCAGGAGATGAGGCTTTGCGGGCAGCAATTTACGGTTATAAGGTGGCAGCAAACATCATAATGTTCCGACGGGAAGCATTAGTGAAAGTTCAATACTTAAAAGGATGTCCTGATTTTGGTGAGGATTATTATATGACGGCCGCCATATCCGCTGCTGGTTATGGTAATGTATATATAGATCAAATTCTTTGCTGTTATCGGGTGTGGGTAGACGGAAAGAAAGTTAGGTTGCGCAGAAAGTTTAATGAGATTACGGGTTTGCGGAAAGTATTTGAAGATGTTCTTACCCCCGCTTTCATAAGCAGAAATTGGGATTTGAAAAAATTAGAGCGCCAAAGGGCCAATTTTGCAGCTTCGCATGCCAGTTGTTTAGCTATGGACGTTTACTCGAAGGAGGAAAAACTTACATTGGCTAAAGCTGTTGCCGGTCTTTCGTCTGCACCGAAAGCAAAATACGTAACCTGGATGTACTTAAACAATTGTGGTAGTCTATTAAAAATTGTAAATACATTCCAAGGAACAGCAAAATCAATCATAAAGAAAACACTCACAAGTACTGTGTATAGAAAAAGCAGTTAGCATTGCAATTGTTGTAACAAGAAAGGATTTGCCAGTTGATTGTTAAGTTTTTCTTTCAAGTAGTTTATGAAAATTATTGTTTCCCATCCGACAGGTAATGCGAATGTAAGGGCTGTCGCCAGAGAGCTTGCTAATGCAGGTATGTTAACGGAGTTTGTTACCTCAATAGCAACATTTCCCGGTTCCCTATTGGAGCGGTTAAGTCATTTAAAACCATTTTCTGAGTTACAGCGTCGCAGTTTTGATCCGCTCCTCTCTTCTGCCACAAAAATGTTTCCAGCAAAAGAAGTAGGGCGACTGTTAGCGAAAAAGGCAGGACTTAATGGGCTCACAGCACATGAAAAAGGTATATTCAGTACTGATGCTGTTTACCGTGACCTGGATCATCGAGTGATGAAAAGATTGCGTTCGGGAAGGTTGAAAGGACTGGATGCAGTTTATGCATATGAGGATGGCGCCCTTCAAACATTTCAGGAAGCAAAAAAACTTGGACTGAAATGTATCTACGATTTGCCGATTGCCTACTGGCAAACCTTACGTAATTTATTGCAGGAAGAAGCTGAAAGAATGCCCGCATGGAAGACGACGCTGGGTGGAGGAGTAAAAGATTCAAACGAAAAACTGGATAGGAAAACCCGAGAACTTGAGCTGGCAGATGTTGTAATAGGTCCAGGGCAGTTTGTGATTGATTCTTTACCGCAGTGGGCGGGACACAAAAAGGTTATAATGTCTGCTTTTGGATCTCCTGAAAAAAAAATAACACCTATTTCTGCTAAGGAGGACCATACAACTTCTCAGCGTGAACGACCTTTACGTATTTTATTTGTGGGATCAATGAGCCAGCGAAAAGGTTTGGGTGATCTTATGGAGGGGATGCGTCTAGTAAAGAGCAAAAAGGTTGAGTTGGTGGTTATGGGTTCTTTATTGGACTCAATGCATTTCTATAAAAGTCAATTTCCCACATTTATTTATGAGCCAGGCCGCTCACACGAACAAGTGTTGAAGCTGATGCGAACTTGTGATGTTCTCTGCCTGCCCTCCATTGTTGAAGGGAGAGCACTGGTGATGCAGGAAGCCATGAGCCAGGGACTACCGTTGATAATAACGCCCAATACTGGCGGTGCAGACCTCATTAAAGAAGGCGAAACTGGCTTTCTTGTCCCTATAAGAAGCCCGGAAAGAATTGCAGAAAAAATTGATTGGTTTGCTTCAAATCGTAATAGAATCGGTGAAATGGGGTTAGCGGCAATTGAACATGCTTCTGAATACACCTGGAGAAAATATGCACTAACAATTTTGAGAGAACTAACTGCTTTTTTTGACGAGGCTTCTTTTGGCGAAAAGAGCACTCTACAAACTTACAATTTATAAGGACCCGATAATGAATAATGCAGTTGCAAACAGCAATTTGAAAAAGGGGATTTGGCTTTACTTTTTGCTCCTCATCTTTGAGGGAGCACTCCGAAAATGGTTCTTGCCCGGGCTATCAACAGCTCTTTTAATTGTCAGAGACCCAGTTGCCGCTTGGATTATTTTTATGGCACTCAAAAGAGGTTTGCTCAATTTTAATTTCTTTGCTTTTGCAATGATTTTAGTTTGTGCCGTTTCTTTTTTTACAACACTACTTTTGGGGCATGGCAACTTGCCGGTGGCAGTTTTTGGAGCCAGAATTTTCATCTTACAATTCCCCTTGTTGTTTGTTATTGGAAGAATATTCGATAGGGAAGACGTATTGAAAATCGGCAAATTTTTACTGTACTTACTGCCTTTCATGACCATTCTGATTGCAATGCAGTTCTATAGCCCTCAGTCTGCATGGGTAAACCGCGGTGTTGGAGGCGATACAGAAGGAGCTGGCTTTAGTGGGGCTTTAGGGTATTTCCGACCACCGGGAACATTTTCCTTTACTAATGGCCTAGCACAGTTTTATGGGTTCGTTGCACCGTTTATTTTTTATTTCTGGTTGAAACGAAGTAACATAAATAAGTTATTATTGATCATCGCCACAGTAGCATTGCTTGCAGCCATCCCATTATCTATCAGCCGTACAATGCTTTTTTCCATCGCTGTTGTTCTTTTGTTTACCATGATAGCAAGCCTTTACCAGCCTCGATATTTGCGAGGAATGATCATGACAGGGATTTGCGGTATGATTGCTCTGGCATTTTTAAGCATGACGCCTTTTTTTCAAACTGCGACAGAAGCGTTCACCGAAAGGTTCACTTCGGCCAATGAGACAGAGGGCGGCCTCGAAGGTGTACTTGGTGACCGTTATTTAGGAGGTATGTTAGGAGCTTTAGCGTATAACCCTGTAAGCAATTCTTTTTTTGGACAAGGTCTTGGAATGGGAACCAATGTGGGCGCCATGTTGATGAAAGGGCGTATGGCCTTTCTTATTTCGGAAGGCGAATGGGGACGCTTGATTGGTGAAATGGGGCCATTATTAGGGGTTTTGACCATTTTAATACGTCTTGCTTTAAGCGCAACGCTAACCCTCAAAGCATTTCGAAGGCTTTCTTCCGGGGATATCTTGCCATGGTTATTGGTAAGTTTTGCTTTGTTGAACATTCCGCAAGGACAATGGTCTCAGCCTACAAACCTTGGCTTCACAGTTTTATCGGCGGGGCTTGTTTTAGCCTCAATGAATACAGGCCGTCAAATTAGCGGGACGCCAAAACCATAAACGTACCTACTTGGAAATCTTTTTTATTACCCACCCACATTTCAATAAACACCAAAGCATGCCGCGTTTTGCGTCCATGCTTATTGAGGGCATGCAAAAGCGTGGACACAAGGTTCATGTTTATTATCCAAAGCCTTACTTTTTTAAACTGCCCCTTTCTGCAGGCTTAAAAAAATGGCTTGGCTATATTGATCAATACGCCATCTTCCCTGTGCAACTGCAAAAAAACTTGCGACGGAACAAACAGGCGCTACTGGTGTTTACCGACCAGGCATTGGGACCTTGGGTACCCTTGGCCAAAAGACGACCACATGTGATTCATTGCCATGATTTTTTAGCGCAGCAGTCGGCGTTGGGAGAAATCGTAGAGAATCCAACCGGTGTGACAGGCAAATGGTACCAATCCTATATTCGACGGGGATATAGGCAAGGCGAAAATTTTATCGCCGTGTCCGAAAAAACCCGCAGCGATCTACACCGCTTTCTGGACCGAAAACCCGCTATCTCGGAAGTGATCTATAATGGGTTGAATCAAAATTTCGAGCCTCTTGATAAGGCAATTGCCAAAAAGCAACTGAGTAAGGACACGGGCCTTTCACTGGAGAAAGGGTTTCTCTTGCATGTTGGCGGCAACCAGTGGTATAAAAACAGGGCAGGCGTTGTTGGCTTGTATTCGGAATGGCGGAAACTTTCTAAGCAGGAACTGCCATTGCTCCTGGTAGGTTTGCCACCCAACGAAAATATTAAAGGTGCGGTGGCGCAATCACCGTATCAAGAAGATATCCATTTTATAACCGGCGCCAAAGATGAGGTTATCCGAACGGCTTACGCCGGAGCGTCTCTGCTCATTTTTCCTTCTCTGGCAGAAGGCTTTGGCTGGCCGATTGCCGAAGCCATGGCTTCGGGCTGCCCGGTACTGACAACAGCGGAAGCACCGATGAAAGAAGTTGCAGGGCAAGCGGGTTTCCTGCTACGACGGATGCCAACGAACAGCGAAGAAAAGAAAGGCTGGTTGCAGGAAGGAGCAAAACTGATTGAGCAGGTTGTAAGCCTTACTGAGAATGAATTAAGGAATGTCATCGATGCCGGGATTGAAAATGCGAAGCGGTTCAATACGGAAAAAGCTATCGATAAAATAGAAGCCATTTATAAGACTGTACTGAAAAATTACGTGATGAAGACTAAACCGACGGAGAATGAGCGCAATTAAGATCCTGCATGTTATTGCCAGCTTAAACCCTGAACATGGAGGGCCTATGCAAGGACTGCGAAATTACCTGCCCGAGATCTATAACATGGGTTACAGGAATGAAGTAGTGTGCCTTGATGACCCGGCTGAACCATTTATTGGAAAAGACAGCTTTATTACACATGCACTTGGCCCCTGCCAGCGGCCATGGGCTTATGCCGGCAAGTTACTCCCCTGGTTAAAGAAGGAGCTGCCCCGTTTCCAGGCGGTGATGATCCACGGGCTTTGGTTGTACCATGGCTATGCAGTATTGAAAGCGGTAAAATGGCTGGAGAAACAAGGCGTTCAAAATGTTCCCAGGATTTTTGTTATGCCGCACGGCATGTTGGATCCTTATTTTCAAAACGCACCGGAACGCCGGTTGAAAGCGATCCGCAACAATATTTACTGGAAGTTTATAGAGAAAGACATTACCAACAACGCAACCGCTATGTTGTTCACCTGCCAGGAAGAGCTGCGGTTGGCTCGGCAAACGTTTCGTACCTACCGTCCAAAAAAAGAACTCAATATTGGCTATGGTATCGCCACACCCCCTGCCTTTCATGCGAACATGAAAGTGGCTTTCCTGGAGCATTGCCCGCCAACAGTAAAAGACCAACCTTTCCTCCTGTTTTTAAGTCGTGTTCACCAAAAGAAAGGAATTGATCTTTTGCTGAAAGCCTATGCCGCTATTTTACAGGCACAGGAGGCAAAAGGTACCGATGGCGCTACGCTGCCTTTTCTGCTCGTAGCAGGTCCGGGAATGGATACGCCGTATGGACAATCGCTAAATGAGTTGGTGACCAAACTGGGGCTGGAAGCGCATGTATTTTTTCCCGGCATGTTGAGCGGGGATGCAAAGTGGGGCGCTTTTTACGCCTGTGAAGCTTTTGTTCTGCCCAGTCACCAGGAAAATTTTGGCATTGCCGTGGCAGAAGCCCTAGCTTGCAGCAAACCGGTTCTTATCTCCAACCAGGTGAATATCTGGCGGGAGATCAAGCAGGCTGGCGCTGGTTTTGTAGCAGAGAATACCCTTGCCGGCACAACATCTCTGGTTCGGAACTGGACGGAAATGTCGGCCGAGAAAAAGAAAAATGTCAGTGCCGCCGCCAGATTGTGTTTTGAACGGAATTTTGATGTGGAAACGGCTGCCAAGCGAATGATGCAGCAGGTTCTGAAAAATATAGTGCAAAGACAGGAAACCGTATGATGAAAACGCTGAAAATTGTGAGTGCTCTTGTTTATGTACTCCTGGTCTGTTATGTGGTTTTTTTTGCCCGGCGCCGGGAGGCCATGCAGGATACACGTCGGAGGGAATTGATCAACGTTGTGCCTGTTGTTAACCAACTCAATACTTATAATGGATTGGCACCCCACGATGAAAAAGGAAAACGCAATTTTGTGCTGAACCTTGTGGGTAATATTGTTCTTTTTGTACCGCTGCCTTTTTTTCTTTTTTCCTTTGGCGTGAACAGCCGGAAAAAAATATTGCTGATTGCCCTGCTTGCCACGGGCGGGATTGAAACAACGCAATTGTTTTTTCACATTGGTGTGCCTGATGTTGATGACGTGCTGCTGAACATGACGGGTGCCGCTTTGGGTATTCTGCTGCTGGAACTGGTTCCCATCCCTGTCCGTACCGTCTTTGCCGCCTCCACGCCAGCGATCACCAAATAAATTTGCACTTCAGTTTATATGCATAATCAAAACACACACACCGGTGCTTCTTTTTCGATGAAAAACCGATTGGCTCGCGTTGTGTGGAACCTTGTTTACCTAGTTTTTTTCCGGCTTTCACCCCGCCCTTTGCATCGCTGGCGCTCGTTTCTTTTGCGGCTGTTTGGTGCCCGCATTGGGAAAGGCGTGCATGTTTATCCGGGTGTCAGGATCTGGGCGCCGTGGAACCTGGAAGTGGGTGATGAAACCGGCATTGCCAACGGTGTTACCTTGTATTCACAAGGACAGATAAGCCTGGGGCGAAGGGTAGTGGTTTCGCAAGGAGCGCACCTTGTGGCCGGCACACACGATTATACCGACCCGGGATTTCCGCTGATCACAAAGCCTATCACCATCAAAGACCATGTTTGGGTGGCGGCAGAAGCTTTTATCCATCCTGGTGTTACCATTGAAGAAGGTGCCGTGATTGGTGCCCGTTCGGTGGTAAGCCGTGACATGCCCGCCTGGATGGTTTGCGCTGGCCATCCCTGTACGCCGCAGAAAGAAAGAAAATTTACCGGCATCTTACAAGAACAAGTTTGACCCCATGAGACCTGAGCGATTAGACCTGACCATTGCGATTCCTGTTAAAAACGAAGAGAAAGGCCTGCCCGGTTGTATCCAAGCCATTGGCGATGACCTGGCAAAAGAAATTGTCATTATCGACTCCGGAAGCACAGATGCTACCCGGCAGATTGCAACAGAAGCTGGCGTTGGCGTGGTGGATTTTGCCTGGAACGGGAGATTTCCGAAAAAACGGAACTGGTTCCTGCGCAATTATCGGCCAACCACAAAATGGGTTCTTTTCCTGGATGCAGATGAGTACCTCACCCCGGCGTTCAAAACCGAACTAAGAGAAGCCCTGCAGAACACTGACAAGACCGGTTTTTGGCTGAACTACTCCATTTATTTTATGGGGAAAAAGTTGAAAGGCGGTTATCCCCTGAAAAAGCTGGCCCTTTTTAGAGTAGGCGCCGGCGAATATGAAAAGATCGATGAAGAGCAGTGGAGTCACCTTGATATGGAAGTCCACGAGCACCCGGTATTGGAAGGTGAAATTGGCCATATCAAGAGCAAGATCGATCATCTTGACGACAGGGGTATCAGTCATTACGTGGCCAAGCACAATGAGTACTCAAGCTGGGAAGCAGCCCGCTATGTGAAGCTCACCAGCAGTGCCGCTGAAATGAAAAATTTCAACTGGAAACAACGGTTGAAATATAAATTATCGGGTAGTGTTTTGATTGCACCTGTTTTCTTTTTTGGCTGCTATTTTTTAATGGGTGGCTTTCGGGATGGGGTTCGTGGATTGGCCTTTGCATTGTTGAAAATGGCCTACTTTGTCCAGGTCTATTGCAAGATAAAAGAACTGAAAACAAAGCAAGGCGAAAAACAGGTGATAAAACTAGCATCACCATCGTCGGTGCTTCAGGAAAACACCTGATGTGCCAGTAACCATTGCTGTCAATCTTCTTTTGCCTTAAATAAATTTACATGCAAGCCGCCCTCTCCTTTACCGTTAACCGAATTGTAAGAATCGTGTTTGCCATTACCGGTGTGTTATTCCTATTGGGCCTGGTGGCAACCTACTTAATTTGGGAACTGCGTTATGAAACAGCATTGGGATTCATCCCGCTGTTCAACCTGGATGGCGAATACAATATTCCCACTTTGTTTTCGGTGGGGTTGATCGCAACCAATTCGCTTTTGCTTCTATTTATTGCCAAACACCAACAAACGGAAAAGAAAAAAAAGCATTACTGGAAAGTGCTCTCAGCCATCTTCCTGTTCCTGGCGTTTGATGAACTAACAAGCACGCATGAAAGGATCGGAGGTGTTGTTTACCGGCTGGCGCCTAACCTTATCGAAGCAAACGAAAGCCGGTACTGGATTGTTCCTTTTGGGTTGCTGCTGGGACTTTTTTCCATCTACTTTTTTCGATTTGTTTGGCAGCTTCCTGCCGTTACAAGAAACCGTTTCGTAGCAGCAGGATTGGTGTACATAACCGGGGCTATTGCAATAGAATGGCTGGGTGACAGGTACATCTGGAACAATACCTATCCTGATCTTAATTATGGCCTTTATTCCTGCTTTGAGGAGTTGTTTGAAATGACCGGAATGGTGCTGTTCTTACGGGCACTTTTTCTTCTGTTGGGATCCCTTTCGGATGCAAACCTGTTCCATCTTAGGTTTTCTACGGAAAACAGTCTTCAGAATGGGAAGGCAAACAGGATTAACCCGGAACAAACAGCGCCCCTGCGGAGCCCTGGAACAGCGCAGGACTTACAGGTTCAACAACCTGATGTTCTGTCCTCCTGAATGCCTGAAGTTGCCAAACAACCCCCTTAAAAATTTAAATAACTTTCTGCTTGTCGGCGAACCAACAAAGTGATAACCAATCAAAATTACGTTACATGAGAAAGTGCCTGCTGCTCCTGGCCTTTTACACCGTTGTGCTGACTGCAAAAGCGCAGTTCCTGGATTCCCTGCACGTACAGGTAGGAACAATTGCAACAGCCGCCTCGGAAGACTACCAACCTTTGTGGCTGGTGTCAAAACGATTTGGCACCATCGCAGACCGCAAGAGCGATTTTTCTACCAACGTTCGGGTTATCAACAAGCATGATTTGTTTACCCGGGATGCAGACAGTGTAAAAAAGGTTTTCCTGCAGTATGGCTTAGACGCATATGTCAACAACCATTTTAAGGAAACATTTTTTAAAGAGGCTTTTGTAAAAGCCGGCTATAAAAACTGGCAATTCCGGGCCGGTCGTTTTGCAGAAATCACGGGTGATCTTGACCCTGATCTTTCTTCCGGTTCATTGGGTATTAGTGGCAATGCGTTGCCTATCCCCAAAGTCGGATTTAGTGTCATCGACTATACCGATGTTCCTTTAACAAAAGGCTGGGTGCAGTTTAAAGGTCAGATCAGCCACGGCTGGTTTGGTAACAACCGTTATATGAAAGATGCCTATTACCATGAGAAGCTGTTCTACCTCCGGTTTGGTAAAAAGAAGTTGAAGCTTTACGGTGGTGTGCAGCATTTTGGCGAGTGGGGCGGAAAGAGAGGCAGTGTGCAGTTGGAACGTTCGTTTAAAGGTTTTCTTGATGTTCTTCTTGTACGGGAAGCTGATGACGGTAGTGTAGGGACGGATGTAAATGGCAGGCCGCCAAATAGAGCCGGCGATCAAAGGGGATTGTTAGAAGCTGGCCTTACGTGGGAGAATGAAAACCTGCTACTGCGTGGGTATAATCAAACACCCTTCGAAACCGGACGTGATGTTGATCCCAGAAATGTAGACAGGCTTTTGGGAATCACATTTGTTTCAAAGAAAAAAGGCACTATTAAAAAAGTTGTCGGTGAGTTTCTGACCACACGCGATATGTTGAGCTTTGTTGAAGCCCGTGACAGGCAGAGTTACTACAACAACGGATATTATAAAACAGGGTGGGAATACGAAGGACGAATCATCGGTACTCCTCTTTTTGTTAACCGTAACAGGGGACAGTTTTATTTTCCAGATGTTCAACCATATGACTGGGACGCCCCCAATAATACTATACCCGGAAATTCGAATGTAATTGTGAACAGGATTGTTAGTGGGCACCTCGGTGTGCTGTATACCTTATTCAATAAACTGCAGGCAAAGACATTAATCACCTATACGCAGAACTTTGGCCGATATGGCCAAACTGCTACATCTGCTTCCAAAGAGCAGTGGCACACCTTGCAGGAATTTAGTTATTTGACTTATGGTCAAATTAGTTTGATTGCCGCTGTTGGTTTTGATAAAGGCGAATTTAGTGACAATGTTGGGGTAATGCTCGGGGTGCGTAAGTCCTTTGGATTCGGGAAAAAATGAAATATTGTTTGTCCTTTGTATTCAATCCTGTAAAAGCTATTCTGTAGTCATATTTTTTTAAGATAAGTTATGCGCTGAAACCGCAATATGATATATTTGTTTGCCTGGCTATCTGCTTATCAATGACAAGAATTCCTTTAACACCGCCAATAATTGCGCCCCTGCCTCCTGCAGAAAACAGGCCCCTGTTTTCTGTGATGATCCCCGCTTACAATTGCGCCACTTTTTTGATTCAAACGCTGGACAGCGTTTTGCAACAAGATCTGGGTGAGGAGTTGATGCAAATAGAAGTAGTGGACGATTGCAGTACGGATGCAGATGTGAAGGCGCTGGTGCATAAAATCGGTGGAGACAGGGTAACTTATTTTCGCCAGCCACAAAACGTGGGAAGCATCCGCAACTTCGAAACCTCTATTAACCGATCAAAAGGTCATTTAGTTCACCTTTTGCACGGCGATGACAAGGTGAGGCCTGGTTTTTATAAAAAAATGCAGGGACTTTTTGAACGATTTCCGGAAGCCGGCGCTGCTTTCTGCCGATACAATTTCATCAATGGAAAAGGCGAGGAAGTGCTGGAATGGGTAAAGGAAGAAGAAAAGGATTGCATTTTGCCCAATTGGCTCCTGCGGATCGGTGAAATGCAGCGCATACAATATGTATCCATGGTAGTGAAGCGGGAAGTGTATGAACGATTGGGTAGCTTTTACGGTATGAGTTACGCAGAAGACTGGGAGATGTGGGTAAGGATAGCCCGTTACTACCCGGTGGCCTACACACCCGACCTGTTGGCAGAATACAGGGTTCATAGCCAGTCGATGACCGTTGCCGATATGGCAAATGATCACCTGTTCCGGTTCCTTAACAAGGCTATTGGTCATATACAGGAACATTTACCAAAAGATGACCGGAAAGCTATCCTGAAAAAAACACACCGCTATTATGCACGGATACATATCACCCATGCGCAGCAAACCTGGAAAGTTACTAAGAACAAAAAGCTGGTGAAAAAACAACTGGCAGAATCCCTGTCATTTTCCAAGGCGCCAACCATCCTCTTTCACGTAGTGAAGCTTTATTGCAAAATGTTGTGAATGGAAAGCGTTGACCTGGGACAAAGGGAACGAATCCCTTCAGCACCGCCCCTTATTTTGCCACTGGCAAATACGACTTCCCGTCCGCTTTGGTCGGTAATGATTCCTGTATACAATTGTTCGGCTTTTATCCCGGATGCACTGGAGTCCGTGTTGGCGCAGGATGCAGGTGAGAATGAAATGCAAATTGAAGTGGTAGATGATTGCAGTACGGATGCCGATGTAGAGGCCTTGGTAAAAAAAATTGGTGGGGGAAGAGTGGGTTATTTTCGGCAGCCCAAAAACGTAGGCAGCCTGCGCAATTTTGAAACCTGTATCAATCGTTCGAGAGGGAAGCTTGTTCACCTTTTACACGGTGACGATAAAGTAAAGCCAGGTTTCTATAGTAAGATGCAGGCCTTGTTTGAAACCTACCCGGAAGCTGGTGCTGCTTTTTCTCGCTATGATTTTATTAATGAAGCCGGCACAAAAACACATACTGTAGAACCGGAAGCAAAACAGGAAGGCATTTTGCCCAACTGGCTGCTTCGCATTGCCGAGCGGCAACGAACGCAATACGCGGCTACCGTGGTAAGGCGTGCCGTGTATGAAAAGTTAGGTAGCTTTTACGGGATGACCTATGCCGAGGACTGGGAAATGTGGGTGCGCATAGCCCGTTATTACCCGGTTGCCTACTCGCCTTTGTCATTGGCCGAATACCGTGTACACAGGCACTCCATTTCTTCAAATAAGGTATCGCATGGCAAAGCGGTGGATGATTACCTAAAAGCCATTCACGCAATACAGCAACACCTGCCGGAAGAACACCGACAGCGCCTGCTTCGCATCGCAAAAAAAGACTGTGCCTTTTTCAACATTATGGCGGCAGAACGGAACTGGCAGGAAGAAGGAAATAAAAAAACAGCCAGGGAAGAACTCAAAACAGCCTTGCGGTTTAGCAAACACCCGCAGGTTTTGTTTCATCTGCTGAAAACATTTCTTAAAGTAACAAGTGGACTGCGTTTGCTCCTGTTTTGTATACAAAATTGGTTTCTAGTTTAAGATTCAATACGTTTAACCAAATTTGAAACGTTTGTTGTGAAGGAAGCTATTCGCCATTCCGTGTTGCCATTGGTTTCTGTGATTATTCCAAGTTACAACCATGCCCAGTTTTTACCAGATGCAATTGAAAGCATTCAAAAACAAACCTATCCCAATACGGAAATTATCGTGGTGGATGATGGATCAACGGACAATACAAAAGAGGTATTGTCCCATTACCCGCATCTAAAGTATGTTTATCAAAATAACCAGGGACTTTCTGCGGCACGCAATACCGGGGTGAGAAACAGTTCAGCCGACTATGTGATCTTTGCAGATGCTGATGACTTGTTGTATCATCACGCCATTGCTTATAACATGGAGCTGTTGCAGGCGCACAGTAATGCAGCTTTTGTGTCGGGTGGATATGATCTCCTGGACCTGGATGTAAATAGAATGAAAAGAATAGGCAGGGAAGTGACATCGGATCATTACCGGCATTTTTTACAGGGGAATTATGTTGGCATGCACGGCACCGTGTTGTACCGGCGTTGGGTGTTTGACGAATTCCAGTTTGACACAAGATTAAAAGCATGCGAGGATTACGACCTTTACCTGAACGTGTCCAGGAAATACCCGGTGATTCATCACCCAGAGGCTTTGGCTTGCTACCGGATGCATGCCAGCAATATGTCGGGAAATGCAACCTTGATGTTAAGCAGTGCCTTGACTGTATTGACGCGACAGGAAACACAAGTGGCTTCCGTTGCTGAAAAAGATGCATTGCAGGAAGGTATAAAGGGATGGGTGGATTATTATAGCCCGCTTGTTTATTGCCAGGTGCGTGACACCAATAAAAAAGCAGCAAAAGAATCAGTCTCTATTTTAAAAAAATATAAACCAAAACTTTTTTATCGTTATTTAATTGCCAACTGTTATGATAAAATCACTGCAAAAGATCGCTCCTGATTTTAGCCGGCGTTTATTGAACCGGTTAGGATTGAACAATGGCTACCGGCCTTCTGTTGGTAGTGTACGCCGCGGCCATATGAACAGCCTGCATCCTTTCAGCGATGGGTTTGGATACGACCGGGGACTACCGGTAGACCGGTATTATATTGAAAACTTTCTACAGGAAGAATCCGCCAGCATAAAAGGCCGGGTGCTGGAAATCGGCGACAACGAATACACCATGCGCTTTGGCGGAAAGAATGTAACCAAGAGCGATATCCTGCATGTAAACCACGACAATCCGCATGCAACCATTATCGGTGACCTGAGCGATGTGCCGCAGATTGAAGACAATACGTTTGATGCCATTGTGCTTACGCAAACGCTACACCTTGTATATGATTATCATAAAGTGATCAGGACTTGTTACCGCATATTGAAACCTGGTGGTGTCTTACTGTTAACAGTACCCGGCATAACACCCGTGAATGTTGATGAATGGAACTTCTTGTATTCCTTTACGGAACGATCACTGAATATGATTCTTTCGGAAACCTTTCCGCATGATAAAGTAGATACCAACTGTCATGGCAATGTATTCGTAGCCTGTTCATTTTTGTATGGCATGGCCGTAGCAGAAGTCAAAAAAAAGCAGCTCGATTTTAAAGATGACCGTTTCCAGGTCGTTGTTACCGGCAAAGCTGTCAAACCATAAAAACAGGTGGGATTTTATCATCGGCTTCAGCAATTGATGCCTAAAAAAATAAAGTTTCCTGTTGCCCTGATGTATCATCGTGTGGCTTCACCTGAAGTGGATCCCTGGGAACTTTCCGTTAGCGCCGAAAACTTTGAGGCGCAAATGCAGGTGCTAAAAAGCACGGGGTTGGTAGTGCCGGTAAATGAATTGCTGGAGCAAACCTTTGTCAAACAAAAGTTGAAACCAGCTGTTTGCATTACGTTTGATGACGGCTATACCGACAATTACCTTGCTGCCAAACCTGTTTTGGAAAAATATGCATTACCAGCAACGTTTTTCATTGCTACCGGCTATACCGATACCCAAGAACTGTTTTGGTGGGATGAACTGGATGCGATTTTTCTTTTACAGGAAACACTGCCTGAACATATTTCACTTCCCATCGGCGATGAGAACTTTACATTTAGCTTAGGTGAAGATGCAAGGTTGTCTGCAGAAAAGAAACAACTGCACGCAACATGGATGTATGAACAGTCGCCTCCTACCAAACGATGCGAACTTTATCTGGCCATTTGGGAGCGGTTAAAACCCCTGCCGGCTACAGAGATAAAAACAACGTTGACCCGCATACGCCAATGGGCAGGTTTCAACAGCATACCGGATGCAGGCAGTATTCCCATGACACGTAGCCAGGTAAAGGAAATGGCACAACATCATTTGTTTGAGGTCGGTATCCATACACATAGCCATTGTGATCTTCGTTTCAGTAGCGCAACGCGGCAGGCGGCAGAAATCAGTACCTGCAAAGAAGCTCTCAACCGCAAGTACGGCGTTTCAGCCGATACCATTGCTTATCCTTATGGTAAATACAACGCGGATACGCTTGCCGTTGTAAAGGAAATGCAACTCAACGCAGCATTCACAACCGATGGAAACGTGCTCATACCACAATCGGATCGTTACCAAGCAGGCAGGTTCCAGGTAAAAAACTGGAATGGAAAAGAATTTGAAAAACAACTCCGCAACTGGCTTAAAAATAGTTAACCGTTTATGAGCGCTTTCGCAACACCATTGGTTTCTGTTATTCTTCCATTCTACAACGAAGTGGATTTTCTGCACGAAACGATCGACAGCGTTCTGCAGCAGGAATATACCAACTGGGAGATTATCCTGATAGATGATGCCGGTTCTGATGCTTGTACGCAGATCGCAAAAGCATACGCAGAAAACTGGCCCGACAAAATATTTTACAACGATCATCCGAACCACGCTAACAAAGGCCTTTCTGCCAGCCGTAACGTAGCCATAGCTAAAGCAAAAGGCGAGTTACTTGCTTTTTTGGATGCTGATGATAAATGGTTGCCTGCAAAATTGAAGGAACAGGTGCAGGTCTTTCAACAGCATCCGGAAGTGAGCATGATCTGCGAAGCGTCGAGTTACTGGTACAGTTGGGAGGACAAAAATGCGCAGGACAATATAATACCGATTGGAGCAACTCCTGATAAGTTGTATGCGCCGCCATCGCTTTCCCTGCAACTTTACCCGCTTGGTGAAGGTGCCGCTCCTTGTCCTTCCGCAATCATGGTAAAAAAAGAGGCGTCTGTTCGGTACCACAATTTCGAGGATTCGTTTACCGGTTATTTGCAGGGCTATGAAGACCAGGTTTTTTTAGGCAAGTTTTACCTTAATGAAGTGGTGTATGTTTCAGGTGCCTGCAATAATCTATACCGGCAACGAAACGATTCATTGATGCACCGCATGATAGCGGACGGGAAATATATCAATGCAAGGCTTCATTTTTTGGAATGGTTGAAGCAATACATGGCAGTAACAAACATCCATTACCCTGAGGTGGACAAACAACTCGCAGTGGCCATCAGGCAATGCCAGCAGCCGAATCCCTCCTTTCCCAACAGGGTCATTTCGAAGCTGAAAAAAGTGCTGCGCCAGTTGCAGTCTTAACCAAGTGACCTGTTTGAAATATTTTTGATAGGTTGAACAGAACATCACACATCTCAAACCATCGTCTTCCAAAAGAAGGCGCCCTTCATTCGATTGTTAGAAAGCAATTGTCTTTCGAGTTAAAACCATACCGTTTTCGTTTGTGCAAACAAACTTGCACGGCACAGTTTTAGTGTACAGGTGGGGCAGTCTGGAAGGTAGGATTTTACAAACTAACGATAGCAGGCAACGAGCATGGAGCTGTGAAAACAGAGAGCAACGCAAAGCCTGCGAAATAAAAGTAGAAACAGGTTCAGGTGTATATTGTTCACGTACATCTACGCATAATATGCCGAAGCGTTAAACTTTAAAAGGGTAACGTAATCCAATGGCTTCTTATCTATGAACGAAAATCAGATGTTCATTTTTTAATCTTCAGTCGTAGAAGCGGCAATACTGCTGCTTCTTTTAATAGAAAATGAGTGGAGTGAGTGAGATTTCCGATTGGCGATTTTTAAATGAACAACACCGCAATTAGTAACGAATGGAAAAAGGCAAACGAATTCTTTTAATTGGAGGAAATTTTTCCCCCGAACCAACGGGGATCGGAAAATACAATGGGGAAATGATCAATTGGCTGGCCGCAAATGGCTATGATTGTACTGTGATAACCACTTATCCTTATTACCCGCATTGGAAAATACAGAGCGACTATAAAAAATATTCATCCTGGTATACGAAAGAAAGCATCCAGGTTGCAGGACGAAAAACGGTTACGGTTCTCCGTTGCCCGCATTATGTACCAAATAACCCTACCGGTTTGCGCCGGATCGTTTCAGACGCCACCTTTTTTCTGAGTGCGTTTTTCCGGTTGCTGCCGCTTTTGTTCTCCCGTAAGTACGACCTGGTAATGAACGTAGCGCCTGCTTTTCACATCGGATTGCTTGGTTTATTGTACAAAAAGGTGAAAGGCGCTGCTTTTCTTTACCATATCCAGGATTTGCAGATCGAGGCATCGCAGCAACTGCAGATGATAAATTCAAAAACGGTTCTGAAACTGCTTTACCGCACCGAAAGGATAATTCTGAATGGTGCAGACCTTGTCAGCACCATTTCGGAAGGCATGCTGAAGAAAGTGCAACGCAAGACAAAGCGGCCCGTTTGTTTATTTCCAAACTGGGTCGATACAAAACAATTCTATCCCATTGCCGAAAAAGCATTGTTGAAAAAAGAATATGGCTTTGCACCCACAGACAAAGTTGTTTTGTATTCCGGCGCTATCGGCGAAAAGCAGGGACTGGAAGCGATCCTGCACGCAGCAAACGCCCTGCAGCAACACAGCGATCTAAAATTTGTCATCTGCGGCTCGGGACCATACAAACAAAAGCTCGCCGATCTGACGGCAGAACTCAAATTAGCCAACATAACATTTTTACCCTTGCAGCCATTCGAAAGCCTGAACAGGTTTCTCAACATGGCAGATGTGCACCTGGTGCTTCAAAAGGCTGACGCAGCCGACCTGGTCATGCCTTCAAAGCTTACCACCATTTTGGCCATTGGCGGAATGGTGATAGCTACGGCAAAAGAAGGCACCAGCCTTTTTGAAGTGGTTACCGGCCACGATATGGGGCTTGTAATTGAACCGGGAGACCAGGCGCTTTTAAACGCCGCTATTTTGCAAACGCTGTGCGAAGGCAATGAAGTGCAGAAAGAGAACGCAAGGAAATACGCACAAAACTTTATTGCCATCGATGGCATTTTCTCACATTTTCTTTCAGAGGTGGACAAGACTGTTTTGAAACAAAAGCTACTGCCGGCTGCAATACGGCAGCCGGTTGAAGAAACCGTTGTATAAGATTGTTATTAACTGCACACGGCAGCATAACGGCACCTCGTTTTGAACAACTGCGCATGCCAGTCTTGACAGGTTAAGCAGGCAAGCAGTCAATTCATCTTCCTTGAGTTTTTGGTAAGGCTTTACCAGCCTGGATACACAGGCAAAAAGAGCAGCAAGGCTGCCATTTTATCATCCTAGAATCCAAAACAAACCAAAG
This sequence comes from Flavisolibacter longurius, assembly GCA_013327885.1. GTDB lineage: Bacteria > Bacteroidota > Bacteroidia > Chitinophagales > Chitinophagaceae > Flavisolibacter. Next base: position 315,109 of record JABUMY010000001.1, read on the forward strand.
CCTGATTCTTAACCTCATTTTGAACAACAATGAATAATCGTTTCTCCCGTTTACTGCAATTCTTTGGGATAACCCTGGACTTTTTGTCCCTCAATGCCGTGTACTTTATTACACGTTACCTGATGCAGGATGGAATTGTGTCGGACACGACGGAGTATTCGTATTTCTGGTTGTGGATCAATACATCCTGGCTCCTGACAAGCTGGATCAGTCACCTGTACAGCGAGAACATCATGGGTTCTTTTGAAATGTTTTCCCGCCGTACCATGCACACCTATTTTTACTGGTTGCTGTTGATCATGATGTACCTGTTCTTTACCCGCAAACTCGAGATTTCGCGGTTGTTCATCACTGTTATCCTGCTTAGCTATGGTATTATGCTTTTACTGAACCGCCTCATGTTCCTGATGGTACGCAGTTACATGCGGGAAAAGCAAATGTTTTGCCGCAAGGTCATCATCATCGGTTATAACGAAACGGCGAAAAAACTGACGACTTACCTAGAGGATGAGGACAACCTTACCGAGATCGTTGGTTATTGCGAGAAGGAAGAAAACGTAACAGAGCTGACGCATTACCCGGTGTTGTCGCAATTGGAAAATGCAATGGAAATTGCCCACCAGTACAATGTCGAAGAAATTTATTCTACCATTGCCCCCGAGCACAACTTTACAATTTACCAACTCATGAAACAGGCAGAGCAGGCCTGTATCCGTTTCCGGTTTATACCCGACCTGAGCTTTTTTATCAACCGCACCTACCATGTTGAGTACATGAAGGACATACCTGTTTTGACCATGCGCCGCGAACCGCTGGAAGACAGCCTGAACCGCATGAAAAAGCGTGTGCTGGATGTGGTGTTCAGTGCCCTGGTGATCATTTTTATTTTGTCGTGGCTGATACCGATCCTTGGTTTGCTTATCTGGCTCGAATCACCAGGCCCCATTTTCTTCAGGCAAATGCGCAGCGGCTTAAACAACAAGCCTTTTATGTGCATCAAGTTTCGGAGTATGCGCAGTAACAACGATGCAAACAAGCGGCAGGCAACAAAGAATGATGACAGGCTCACCAACATTGGCCGTTTTATTCGCAAAACAAGCCTGGATGAATTTCCGCAATTCCTGAATGTGTTTATGGGTGATATGAGTATTGTGGGACCGCGGCCACACATGCTAAAGCATACCGATGATTATTCGCAATTGCTGGAGGAGTACATGGTGCGCCATTTTGCAAAGCCTGGCATAACGGGATGGGCTCAGGTAAATGGTTATCGCGGTGAAACACGAACGCTTGAGCAAATGAAAGAGCGGGTGGAATATGATATTTGGTACCTCGAAAACTGGAACCTCTGGCTGGATGTAAGGATTATTTTCCTGACTGCCTACAATGTGATCCGTGGCGAGAAAAACGCGTTTTAACCGTTTGCCTTTCTGAACAATAAATCATCTGATGGGAGAGACGACTCAATGTTTCTACTTTTGTATCTACCTGCCAATACTTTATGCTTACGCAACAAACCTATCTGCAGTTTCCCAGCCTTGCCGACCTGAAAAAATTCCGCAATGCCCTGCCTTCACGAAAGGTTTTTATCCTGTTAGGACAAAACATCCTGTTTGCAGCCTTTACGGAAAAGGAAATTCAGCTTGCCATTGAGCAACACAACGCCGAAGTCATCAACGAGCCGGTTGCCTGATAATGCACAAATCGAGCAAAGGCATTGCAATAAACGCAACTGCTGTACACAACTGTCCAACTCAATACAGTCAGTGTAGGAGCTTTATGTTCTTTTTGCAGATGTAAAAATGCCATAGCATCATTGTGGCCAGTGAGCGGTAGGGCCGCCAGTTTTCTGCCTGCGCTAACAAGCTTTCTTTTGGCAATTTTTTCGCTTGCAGCATGTGCAGGGCATTCACCAGCGCCAGGTCGCCGATGGGAAAAATATCGCTGCGCTGCAGGGCATGCAGCAGGTAAATGTCAACTGTCCAGTTGCCAATGCCTTTCAGTGCGGTCAACTCTTTTCGCACAACCTCATCTTCCTCTTTTATAAATTTTTCCAGGTTGATCTTTCCTGAAAGTATGGCGTCGGCTAGCCCCCGCACATACACAATCTTCTGCCGGCTGAAATAACATCCCCGCAATTCCTCATCCGATAATTGTAACACCGCTTCGGGTGAAATATCTCCAATTTTTTCCTTTAATTTTTTAAACGCTGCGTAGGCAGAAGTCAGCGAAACCTGCTGCTCCAGGATAGTGAGTACAAGGGTTTCAAATGTGTTTGGCCTTGTCCAGTAGGGCGGGTAACCATAGGCTGTAAGAATGCTTTGCAGCAGCGGGTCCTTTGCTGCCAGGCCATCGCAAAGGGAGTGAAAATTTTCCCGTGTGAATGTCAGCATACTTACCAGGTTGCATTGGGGTAAGTGCGTTGCAGGTATTGCATTTCCGCCAATAGGTAGCCAAGGTGCTCCGTATGCCGCCCCTCTTTACCGCCGATTTGTGTCCAGCTTTGTTTGGGTACTTCCAAGCCTGCTTCTTCAAACACCGCTTCTACTTTTTGCAGCCATTTCACCTTCAGTGATTCGGGTGAAACAGCGTTGCCTTTCTCATACTCTGCAGGTTGAAACAATTCACCGGTGAACATCCATAGTTCAGATAAAGCTGCCTTTATTCGACGATTACTTTCTTCTGTTCCATCGCCAAGTCGAATGACCCACTCACCACTCCAGCGCAGGTGGTACGCTACTTCTTTGCTGCTTTTTTCGGCGATGGCGGCCAATTGCTTATCCTCACTTTTTTGCAACTCTTCGTAAAGAAAGTGCTGCCAGGCACTAAAGAAAAACTGGCGTAGCACGGTAAACGCCCAATCGCCGCGGGGCAATTCAGCCAGCAATACATTCAGGCATTGTTGTTCTTCCCGTAAATAGGGGAGATCATCTTCCTGCAATTCGCGGTTGAATGTTTGCCATAAACGTGGAATGTATTTTTCCAGCGCCGCTTTTTCATCGGCACTGCTTTCGTTGTAAAGGTTTGCTGCGTATTGATAAAAATTACGGGCCTGTCCGAGCAGGTCTAGGGCAATATTAGTAATGGCAATGTCCTGTTCCAGCACCGGGCCGTGACCTGTCCATTCGCTGTTGCGCTGGGCAAGGAGCAAGGTGTTATCGGCCAGGTGAAGGGTGTATAAAAAGAGTTGCGGGGTTGACAAGTTGATAAGTTGACTGGTGAAAGCAATCCTGTTGATCATTCAAAAATCCTGCAAATCCGCGGTTACATGTGGTTCACTTCGTCGGGCAGGTCGTAAAAAGTGGGATGACGGTACACTTTATCCTGTGCCGGTTCGTAAAAGCTTTCGGCATCATCGGGATTAGAGGCATGAATGTGTTTGCTCTCCACCACCCAAATACTTACACCTTCCAGCCGTCTTGTATAAACGTCCCTTGCGTTTTCAATCGCCATTTGCGCATCGGCTGCATGCAGCGAGCCTACATGCTTATGATCGAGGCCTTGCTTGCTGCGAATAAACACTTCCCACAAGGGCCATTCAGCGCCCCTGTCCACCTGAGGTGGAGGAGTGGTCGCTGCACTTTCCTTATCACCATAATCACCGTAGAAATATTTTCTGAAGAGGGTCATGTTGTTTGTTGTTTTGCTGAATAGAATTGTTGCTGTACAAGTGTGCGACGCAACCGGTGCTTAATAGAAGCATTTAAGCCAAGTCCATAAAAATCACGCAGCCTGTTGCTTGGCCCTTAACGCTCTTTTATCGGCATGTGCTTTTGCCGCTTCCCGCACCCAGGCGCCATCTTCCCAGGCCTTTCTTCTTGCATCCAGCCGTTGCTTGTTACAAGGGCCGTTTCCACTCACTACGTTCCAAAATTCTTCCCAGTTTATCTTTCCAAAATCGTAATGCTTTCGCTCCTCGTTCCACTTCAAATCCGGGTCAGGAAGCGTCATGCCAAGGAGCTTTACCTGCTCGGCACACATGTCTACAAAACGCTGACGCAGTTCGTCGTTGCTGAAGCGCTTGATCTTCCATTTCATGCTGCTTTCCGTATTGGTGCTTTCGGCATCGTGGGGACCAAACATCATGAGACTTGGCCACCACCAGCGGTCAATAGCATTCTGCACCATAGCCTTTTGTTCCGCTGTGCCCCTGCTTAAAACCAGCAAGGCTTCAAAACCCTGGCGCTGGTGAAAACTTTCTTCCTTACATACCCTTATCATGGCGCGACTGTACGGACCATACGAAGTACGACAAAGCGGTACCTGGTTCATGATGGCGGCGCCATCTACCAGCCAGCCAATTACGCCCATATCGGCCCAGGTAAGTGTAGGATAATTAAAGATGGAGGAATATTTGGCTTTGCCGCTGTGCAGTTGCTCGATCATTTCGTCGCGACTGATGCCAAGGGTTTCGGCAGCGCTGTAGAGATAAAGCCCGTGGCCGGCTTCGTCCTGCACTTTAGCAATCAGTATCTGCTTGCGTTTCAGCGATGGCGCCCGGCTGATCCAGTTACCTTCAGGCAACATGCCCACGATCTCGCTGTGCGCATGCTGCGAGATCTGGCGAATGAGGGTTTGCCGGTACTTTTCCGGCATCCAGTCCTTGGGTTCAATGCGCACTTCATTGTCGATCTTTTGCTGAAATGCAGTTTCAAAATCCTGTGTTATCATATTGCAATCGTTACCCGCAAATTTAATGCAACAACGCTGTGGTTGGTGTTAAGAAGTACTAACAACGCAACATACAATAACCGTTTTTGCTTTGTTTAGCCGGCACGGCCGTAAAAGCAATTTTGCCTCAACAGAAAGTTATTCGTAATTTTTATCAACTAAAACCACATACCATGAACTTTCAAACAATGAGCAAACAACGCAAATTGATCCTCATTGCGGCAGCTATTGGCCTAATTGCCATGTTTTTGCCCTGGGTGTCCTTTTCATTCGGGCCGTTTGGCGGTAGCACAAATGGCATGCACGGTTGGGGCATTTTGGTGTTCTTGTGCTTTTTGGGTGCCGGTGCGCTTACGTTAATGGGCGACCAAACCAAAAACCTGGAGCCGATGTATTGGTTGCTGGCATTGGTGGCCGGCGGACTGGCTTCCCTTGTCATGCTGGTAAATTTTATTAACGCCTCCGGTAATCTTGATTTTGTAGGCATTGGTTTTTACGGTGCTATGCTGGCCGCATTTGGTATGGCCGCCATGACGTATATGCACCGTTCGGCCAGCGACTCTATCCAGGGTGGTTATGATACGCTGCGAAAGAATTTTAATACACCAACAACCACCAATCAACCCGAAACAACAGCGCATACAAAAGTGATCAATCCTACGAATGATGCCAGCAAGCAGGATGTCTGAACCGGGATGGTCTGAACCGGGATTTGTTAGATGCGTGGGATGGATAGGATATTAAAAAGAAGCGTTCATGTAAAGGAACGCTTCTTTGTTTTGGAGAAATGGTTCTTCCTGATCATCGCAAAAATCCTGGACATCCCGGTTCAGACAATTATTTCGTATCAAAATCAAGAAACACCTTTTCTGTTTGCGGGTGCGACTGGCAAGTGAGCACAAAGCCTTTTTCCACTTCATCGGGCTCCAATCCCCAGTTTACATCCATCGACACCTTGCCTTCCACCAGTTTTGCTTTACAGGTTGTACACACGCCGCCTTTGCAGGCATACGGCAGGTCGGCGCCTTGCTTTAGGGCTGCATCCAAAATGGTTTCACTTTCATAGGCAAGATCAAAATCAAAATGGATTCCATCCACTTTTATCGTTACCTGCGCTTTGGGCCTGGTTTCCTCTAATGTTTCAGTTTTCACGTTTGTCGTCTCACGTTTTTGTCCCGGAACCGTGAACAACTCAAAGTGAATTTTGCTTTCGGCCACTCCTCTTCCCGCCAGGAAACCGCGAATGCAAAAGATCAGTTCTTCGGGTCCGCACAAATAAAATTCATCGCATCGTTCGAGGTTGATCACCTTGTCAAAAAGAAGGGAGAGCTTTTCGGTATCGATGCGGCCATGGTTGATGGGCGCATCGGTTTTTTCGCGGCTCAGGATGTGGTAGACCCGGAAACGTTCAATGAATTTATCCTTCAGCGCTTCCAGTTCTTCCTTAAAAAGAATGGTAGCCTTGGAGCGGTTGCCATACACCAGCGTAAAGCTGCTTTGCGGTTCTGTGAGCAGCGTTGTTTTGATAATGGAAAGAAGAGGCGTGATGCCGCTGCCGGCCGCAAAGGCCACGTAATGCTTTTTTTGATCGGGATGGAGCGGTGTGTGAAAATTTCCGGTGGGCGGCAATACCTCCAGCACATCACCCGCTTTCAGGCTTTCGTTGGCCCAGGTAGAAAAAAGCCCGCCGGCCACTTTTTTTACGGCCACTACCAGGCGGTTATCGAATGGACTGGTGCAAATGGAATAATTGCGCCGCAACTCCTGCCCATTGATCATTTTTTTGAGGGTAAGATTTTGTCCCTGCGTAAAGCGAAAGGTTTCTTTGAGGGTTTCCGGTATCTCAAATTCGATGGTCACACAATCTTCGGTTTCCTGCACTGTTTTTTTTACCCGTAGGGAATGAAAATGAATCATACTGCAATCGTAAAGCGCCAAAGGTAAAGACTGGGCCTTTTTGCGTTGGCAAATTGTTGTCGTGTGCGAATTGTCTTCTTTCGGAAAATTTTATCATTTTCTTTACCGATGGAAAGCGATGGCAACAAGCTGTTTTGAGCCTCAAAGCTTTCGAAATGGGGCAAAAAGCCGTAGGTTTGCACGCCTTTCTGTTATGGATGGCGTTCCTGAGTGAACTAAAATCTAAATCTTCAAAAATTTATGTCTGTTATTGTTGTCGGCACCATGGCCTTCGATGCAATTGAAACTCCGTTTGGTAAAACCAACCAGATCATCGGCGGCTCGGCCACGTATGTTGCGTACTCTGCATCCAATTTTGTTTCGTCTGTTCAACAGGTTTCCATTGTGGGTTATGATTTTCCCGAGGAAGAAATGGCCGAACTGCGTTCCCGCGGCGTAGAGCTGGATGGAGTGGAAGTGGTAGAAGATAAAAAGTCGTTTTTCTGGAGTGGTCGTTACCACATGGATATGAACACCCGCGACACGCTGGTGACTGACCTGAATGTGCTGGCCGATTTCAACCCGCAAATCCCGGATGCTTACCAGGGCGCCGAATTTTTAATGCTGGGCAACCTGATGCCAAAGCTGCAGAAAAGCGTGATTGACCAACTGAAAGAGCGTCCCAAACTGATTGTGCTGGATACCATGAACTTTTGGATGGAAAGCGCTATGGACGATCTGCAGGAAGTGCTGAAGCAGGTGGATGTGCTGATGGTGAACGACGCCGAAGCCAGAGAATTGAGCAATGAATTTTCGCTGGTAAAAGCAGCCAAGGCCATCCTGAAAATGGGACCGAAGTTCCTGATCATTAAAAAAGGCGAGCACGGTGCGCTGCTTTTCCACGAAGACCAGGTGTTTTTTGCACCGGCCCTGCCGCTGGAAGATGTATTTGATCCTACCGGTGCCGGTGATACGTTTGCTGGTGGTTTTATTGGTCATATTGCCCGCACAAAAGATATTTCTTTCGAGAACATGAAAACGGCCATCATTGTTGGCTCGGCCATGGCTTCTTTCTGCGTGGAAAAATTTGGCCCGCAGCGACTGAAAGAGATCACCAAAGAAGATATTGACAAGCGCCTTGCCCAGTTTCAGCAACTGGTAAGCTTTGACATTGAGCTTGTTTGAAACCTGGTTTCATAACTGTTTTATAAGGCGCCGTTCTCACAAGGAACGGCGCTTTTTTTAGTTGGGGGAAAAGAGGGTTGTAAAAACGGTCTTGTATTCCTTTTTCATTTTTTTGTCCCAGGCCACGTAACCACGCAAGCCATCTGTTTGGAAGGTCTGTACGGTAAGGGTTGTTTTTGTTTTTTTACGGTTCTCTGAAAGGGTGAATCGCACATTCCGGAAAGTTCTGTCTTCGGTGCGGCATTCCGGGATAAGGTAAAAAGGACTGCCTTCACGCCTTACATAAAGTTGGGAATCCTGTTTCATCGACACAGGCTGCCAGATAGTAGTGGTATCAGTGGCGGGCCGTATTTTGTAAAAAAGGTCGTGCTGGTTGGTGATAGGATAAAACATTACCGAGTCCATGCGGTAGGTAATTCCTTTGGCCGCAAGGTTCTGCAGCAGTTCTTCCGCAGGATGCTTTATCGTAATGCTTTCGCCAAAATATACCTCCTCCATGGCGGGATGCGCCTGGAACAGGCCGCGGTAGACCGAGGTAGAACAAAGACTAAAAAAGGCAAGAAAACCGAGTGTCCAGCGCAGGCAAATGAGGGCAGTGTCTTGCAGTCGAATGGACTTTGGTTTGATGTGTACTGCTAATGGCAAAATAATCAAGGTAAGCAGGTCGCTGTAGTCAACCACACGGTGGAGCGGCCAGGGAGAAAACTGGTTGATACTGTTGATCACCGGTTGTGAAAGAGGCGACTTAAACCAGGCAAAGAAAACAGCAACCGCCAGGCAAAGCATTTGCTTTGAAACAAGGGGAAACAAAACGCGGCAGAAAACAGGCAATACGATCAATCCTGCAACATCTGACAGCTTGCCGGTGAGGAAATTTGGAAACGCATATTTCCAAGAAAAATCATTGGCCAATAAAATAAAAAGAGCAATCAGGAATACGGGGTGGAACAGCAGGTTTGTCCCTGCATGGTTTTGTTCGGCTGTGTGGTGTCTTTGCTTCTCAGGCATATTTCAGCCGTCCTTTTGGTTCGGGTATGGCACGGCCCAATGATCTTGCTGTTTCCATCCATTCTTCCATGATAATCTGAACGTTTTCCAAAGCTTCTAAGTAGGTTTTTCCATCGGCCATACAACCTGCCAGTTCGGGTACTTCTGCAATAAAAGCTTCATCTTCTTTGCTCCAGTAAAGGATGATCTCGTATTTACTTGTCATCAGGTCCGTTTAACTTATAGTGAAGAATAATTGTTCGTATTTGCTTTACCTGGTAAGCTTTGGCTTTTCCGTTTTGCGGCTGCAGATTAATGATTTCTTCAACATTCTCCTTCGAGAAAATATGATGGCTGCCTTTTATTCTTTCAGCAAAACCTAAGCTTAGAAGCAAGTTACACAATTCAGTAAACCCAATATTGTTATCTGATGTGCCGGATAATACCCTTTGCACCAATTTTTCAAATTTACTCATGATGTGGATTTACTTTTTCCCAAGCACCACCGTTTTTTTAACGTGTTGGCGTTTGCCTTCCAGGTTAAAGAGTTCAACAAAAATGATATAGACACCCATCGGCAGCTGATTCATTCGTTCGCCCAGGCCATCCCATTTCCAAAAGCCTTTTTGCGAAAGCAGGTCATTTTTTACAAGGTAACGAACCAGCCTGCCGGCGGCGTCAAAAATGGATACGTTGGCCACAAAGCCTGTTTCTGTTAATTGATACTGTATGGTTGCTACATCATCAAAGCCATCACCATCCGGTGAAAATACAGGCGGTGAAATGGAAATGGTTGCGGATGCTTTTTCGGTTGCCCTGTACTGTGAGTTCTGGTAGCCGGGTGTGCCGTAGCCTGCCGTGGCAGCGGCTGAATGCCAGTTGTTCTTATTCTGCGTTGGACCTGCCGGGTCCATGCGTTCCAGCGATACGCCTTCGGGTTCGTTTACAAGCGCAAAATGCCAGTCCTTATGATAAGCCAGTTCATCTACCACTTCACCTGTGCTATTCAGTAGTACAACTGTTCCTTTGTCATCGGGAAAAGAAGGCAGCGAAGAAACAGGCATCACGGCATCGCTGTTTTTGACATGGTAGGCTTTGGCAAGGCCGTCTCCGTCTTCGGTTAGAACCATATAATCACCAGGAAAAAGATACAGGGCTTCTTCGGATAATTTACGAAGCGAAGTGGCGGCACCACTGCTGTTGCGGTTGGCAAGGAAAAGCATGGCCGCATCAATGACCTTATCGCTGCGGTTAAATATCTCCACGTAATCATTGGCACCCGCTGCCGGATTAAAGAGAATTTCATTGATTACAACATCTGTATTGGTTGCAGGCTGTGGTAGTCCCACTTTTGCTTTGTTATAGGCACCAATTGAATTGCCTTTGCAGTCGGTAAGGTTGGTAGCTATTACAACGTGTACCTGCCCCGGTTGCAAAGCCGTTTGCAGTTGCAACTGCACCTGCTGAAAAAGTGGCGGGATGGGTGTGGCAGAAACGACCGTTAACCCCTGAATGGTGTAATTAGCGGTGATGGCCGCTATACTGCTGTCGAGTGGCTCATTAAACGAAAGAATGACTTTATCACTGGCAGGGGCAACCGCTTTTTTGAGCTGTGGTGGCGTAGCATCGGCATTGTTTCCTCGCACTGAATTTTGCTGGCCCGGCGTACCGCCACTGCTGCTGGTGCTGGCCTTCCAGTTATCACCACCACTACAAGGGTTTGAAATGTCTACCATCTCCAGGCTCCATCCGCCTTCTTTCTTTACTTCATTCTTATACCAACTGCTGTTGTAGAGCACCGCATGGATAACGCTGTTTTGTGGCGATAGCAGTGCAAGCATTTCACCCTCATTATCCAGCGAAGGAAAAGAGGTTACACCGATGGTTCGGCCAAAAGAGGAAAACTGTGCCACGTTGCTGTTGGCGCAAAGGATCGCGGCGCTGTCGGGCTGCAGTACAAAGGCAGTGGTGATGGTGGCCGTACCACCGGCGTCGGCAATGCGCCAGCCCTGCAGGTTGTAAGCGGCCGTAGATACATTCCTGATCTCGATGTATTCTGCATTGGGCAGGCCAGCAACGGGACTGGGATCGGCCATTATTTCGGTGATCAAAACATCCAAACGCCGGGCAGTTTGTGCAGCAACAGCGGAGGCCATGACCATAGCCAGGGTCGCAAGCAGTAGTTTGGCGGGAGACATATCAACAATATAAAAAATATTACATAAAATGAAAAACGGATTTGGCGCTAATGCCTTTCTGAATTACATTCGCAACAACATGAAAGGAGCAAAACATACAAAACGCACAAAGAAACCGGTTCTCGAAAGGGAAGGTGTGTAACGTTTGGTATGTCGATATACTTACAAGCCTTCCCTAACGGGAGGGCTTTTTTTTGTTCATTAAAACCATCAAATAAAACAAACATGAAAGTTGCAGTTGTTGGCGCCACCGGTCTTGTTGGTACCAAAATGTTACAGGTTCTTGCCGAGCGGAATTTTCCCGTAAGTGAATTGATTCCCGTTGCCTCTGAACGTTCTGTTGGCAAGGAGGTCGAATTCAAAGGAAAAAAATACACCATCGTAGGCATGCAGGACGCTATTGCACTGAAACCTGCCGTAGCCATTTTTTCGGCCGGCGGCAGCACGTCGCTGGAGTGGGCACCCAAGTTTGCTGAAGCCGGTATTACAGTCATCGACAACTCTTCCGCCTGGCGTATGGACCCCTCCAAGCCACTGGTTGTTCCGGAAGTGAATGCCGACGTTCTTACCGCATCCGACAAGATCATTGCCAACCCCAACTGCTCTACCATTCAAATGGTAGTGGCACTGCAACCCCTGCACAAAAAGTACGGTATCAAGCGTGTTGTGGTATCTACCTACCAAAGCGTTACCGGCACCGGTAAAAAAGCCGTCGATCAACTGTTTAATGAGCGGGATAAAAAAGAAGGCGAAATGGCCTATAAATATCCCATTGACCTGAACGTGATCCCGCAGATCGATGTGTTCCTTGACAATGGCTATACCAAGGAAGAAATGAAGATGGTGAACGAAACCAAAAAGATCATGGGTGATGAAAACATCCGGGTAACAGCCACCACGGTTCGCATCCCGGTGATTGGCGGTCACAGCGAAAGCGTAAACATCGAATTTGAAAATGACTTTGATCTTGCTGAAGTAAAGCAGATCCTTAGCGAAGCTCCCGGGGTGATTGTCCAGGACGATCCCTCGCAGCAGCAATATCCAATGCCGCTTTGGGCACACGAAAAAGACGAAGTGTTTGTGGGCCGCATCCGCCGCGATGAAACCCAACCCAATTCGCTGAACATGTGGATCGTAAGCGATAACCTCCGCAAAGGCGCTGCTACCAACGCCGTTCAGATAGCCGAATACCTGCTGCAAAAAGGCATTCTGGAAAACGCTTCGCAATTGTCAGCAGCATTGTAATGTTGGCGATAAACGTGAGACGTTAAACGGCAAACGTCAAACGAAAGAAGTGAGACGAGAGTGGGAACACGAGCAGTATTGTTTGATTCCGTTACGGGTTAAATGGTCAGAAGCCAAGATTCTTATCCGTTATTATAGTGGGTTAGTCAATAAAAGGAGGTTGTCTTAAAAAGAGGCAGCCTCTTTTATTACTGGGTAGATGTTGGCTGCTGTTTTTACAAATAGAACATTCAAGTCCTTTCAAAACCATTTGATACAAATGGCTGTTTTCAAGCCCGGAGGGCTTTCCCCTGAATAGCCACCGGTGCAACCGGTGGAAGACGATGGCGAGAGGGGCACAGACCCCGGAGGGGTCTCCCGTTTACTACGCTAATCATCTCCAAGTGCCCATTCTGCATAAGATCTCGTTACAACAAATACTTTTCTTCGAAGGGAATTTCATTTTCTGTCAACAGCCGTTTGTATTCGTCATAAAAGCTTTCGGTTTTGTGGTGCTCCTTTTGTTGTTTGATGTAATCAATAACAGCATCTCTTTCGTTTACCGAACAGGTAAAGGCGCCATAGCCTTCCTGCCAATGGGTAAACAGCGGAAACAGCTTATTCTGCCCCATCCAAATGCTGCTGGCTACTTTTATTTCTTTTACATAGTCAGCCAGGGAAATAGAGGGGTGCAGGTCTGAGAAAATATGAAGATGATCTTCTGTGCCGCTAATGCGGTAAAGGTGGCAGCGGCGGTTGTTTATGACACCCCAGATAAAACGATAAAGAGCTTCCTGGTGGTTTTGAGTTAGGGACGATTCACGGTTTTTTGTACTGAAGACAAGGTGGTAGAAGATTTGCCGGTAGGTGGTCATGCAGCTAGATTTGGTTCCAAGAAGATAACCAATTTTTTCATGTGATTGAGGATAAAAGGGTGACCCCTCCGGGGTCAATGAATTCAATCGAACCTCTACCACCGGTTGTACCGGTGGCTATTCAAGGGAAAGCCCTCCGGGCTTGAAATAAAAGAGGCCGCCTCAAAATATTTGAGACGGCTTCTTCTTTGTCTGTTTTTAAAAATTATTCTTTTACAAAGCGTACCGTTTGCTTGCCAAACGAAAGAAAATAAATGCCTGGTGCCAGTGAACTGATGTCAGCCATTTCGTTAAGCGTTCGGCCGTTGGATTGGGCGGTAAATGTTTTGATGGTTCGTCCGGACACATCCTGCAACGAAACCACTACCGGGCCGGCAGCCGTTGTCAGGCTGATGTTCAGTCGGTCCCTTGCCGGGTTGGGATAAACCGAAAGGCTGCTGTTGCCTCCTGCCATGCGTACATGGCTCACCGGGCTGTAAGTAAAGCTGCCGTTGTTATCCACCATTTTCAGGCGGTACGATGTGTTGGCAACCAGGTTGCTGTTGTCGGTATGCTGATAGGTTTTGCCGCCGTTTCCCGCAGCCTTTACATTTCCTACTACCTGGTAGCGACTGCCATCGGTGCTTTTTTCAATCTCAAAATGCGACACCTGGTCTTCCTCCGCAGTTTTCCACTGCAGGGCAACGCTTTTGTTGGCTGCTTGTGCCGTAAACGAAAGCAGCTTGAGCGGCAGCGTACTGGAGGTAAACAAGGTAGTTGCCGGACCACTGGGCGCAGCTACGTTATCCCCCTTTATTTTAAAGGTGTAGGTTTTGGGAATGACCAGTCCTGCACCGGGCTTGATGACCCATTCGTATTCCGTTCGCGAACTGGCCGGTAGTTGAATGTTCACCGCATCTGAGCCTGAAACCACTTTTCCGGGGACAAAGGACAAGGCGCCACTGAACTGCGCTGTGGTAGCTTGGCCATTGGAAAGGTTTGCTGAAGTCACCAGCACAAAAGCACCGTCGGCAGAAGAAGTCACTTGCTTTTCGGTGGTGCCATCGTTATACCAAAGCGCTATGTTAGAATTGTTAGGCGCACTAACGGAATAATCATTGTAAAGGTCAAACCGGATGCGCAACACATCCGTCGGCTTTATGTTGGAGATTGGTGTATTCTGTGCCGCTTTCCAGGTGGCGGTTGTTTCGTTGCCATCGTCGTTGCGCCAGCGATAATTTCCCTGAACAATATTGGCTTGAACCTGCTGGACAAAAGCCAGCAAAAAGAGGAGGGGTAGAACTTTTCTCACGTTAGAACGGTTTAAAATGAATATTGGATTACGGCGGCAAAATAAAGGGTTTAAAATCTATTTTGCAATAGCCTTTTTTGCAATATGTAAAGAAATTGTATAAGAAAGAATGACAATGCTCATGTACAGTACAGGAAAAAGAAAAGGGAGCCGCACCCAGTGGGTGATGCTGCTGTTCAGGCTAACCTGTACCGGGGTGACAATGGGTTCATCGCTTTTCACAGCCTCACCCGTTTTGCCGGAGGCGTAAATAATTCCGCTGTAGCCCTTGTTGCTGTTTACCAATATGTCCCTCCTTGTTTCTACAGCCCGCAGGCGTGCCTGCAGCCAATGGGCTTCTGCCAGGTAAGAGCCACTGATCCAGCCATCATTGCTGCTGTTGACAAGAAACTGCGCACCGTTTTGTACTGCCTTGCGGCCCAGCGATGCAATGATCGATTCGTTGCAGATCATCACGCCGGCCTTGCCCACAGCCGTTGCTATCACCGAAGAGTTTGTACCTTCTTTTACGTTAAAGCCACCGCTGGATAAGAACGGCAACAAAACACCAAGCGCCGGTTTCTCAACAAAAAAAAGTGGTTGCTGCTTATGGTAAACGGCAGCTTGTTTTCCGGTGGGGTCAAAGTAATAAGTTGAGTTGTAAACACGATCTGCATCGGCTGCTGTGTTCATGCCAAGAAGATGGGCCGCGCCGGGTGCCGTCTTCAGCAGCTCTTTGGTGAGGTCGTCGCCGGGGTCATAGGTCCAGGGCAGCACACTTTCGCTCCAAACGATCAATTGCGGCTGGTGCGTAGCGGCCGTTTGGCCAAGGCCGATCAACTGTTTTGCCAATGCGTTGCCATTGGCTTCATTCCACTTTTCTTCCGGCGCTAAGTTTTGCGTGGGAATGACAGCTTTGAAGCTGCCTTCGGGCTTGCCAGCCTTTTCAAAGGAGAACAGCAGCAGCCAGCCACCCAAGGCGATTGCTGCTGCTGCCACAACGGGTTTCCAAGCAAGCCTGTACGCTTTTTGCGCCAGTGCCTGGGCGATGAAAACGTTGAGCAAAACGGCGAGAAAACTGATCAGTCCTGCACCGCCAACCGATGCATATTGAAGGGCAAAAATATTGTTGCTCAGGCCATGGCCAACCCGAAAGCTAAACCAGGGGAGATTGGGAATAAAGAGGAAAAAGACCTCTTCGGCCAGGGCCCAGCCGGCACTCAGAAAGAGCGCAGCCAACAGGGGCTGCTTTACTACCTTTTGCGATGAGCGAGCCCAAAGCCAGGTGGCGCCACCCCAGTAAGCCGAAAAAAACAAGGTGGAGAAAAGAAAAGCGCCAATACCGTAAAGCAGTCCGTTACCGGTAAACCGACCGGCACCGCCAATCATCCACGAAAAAAGAAAAAGGGCATTGGTAACCGCGAAAAGAACAGCCTGTAAAAACGAAAGCTTGCCGCTCCGAAAAAGCACCAGCAGCAGGGGCACCAGGCAAACAAGGCTCAATACCGGGCTTCCGAAAATAAGATTGCCACTGGTAAGGATACCGGAAAGAAAAAGATAAGCAGCTGCGTGGCGTGGCGTTTTCATTGATCTGGAAGCCACAAAAGTGCAGGAAACCGTCTTGCTTATTCTCCTGTTTCGCCGATCGTGCGATTAATAAAGGTTAACAGCGGTTGAATGGCTTCAAAAGCGGCCAGCGTTTTCTTGTGCAGGCTGCCCTTGGTAAGCTCTTCATCCGAAATCCGCACTTCGGCAATAAAGCTTTTCAGCCGCAGGTAGGGTGCTGCCGGGTGGTCTTTTTCGTAACCCTTGGGCATGGTGGCCAGGCTAACCTCGCTGCTTTTGTACAGGTCACCAAAGATTTTTTGAAAAGCCTTGTCTTCAATAATCCCGCTGAACTCATCGCCGTTGTAATCGATCTCCTGCCGCACGGCTTTTAAGGCCGGGGCTTCGGGCATCCACAAGCCGCCGCCGGCAAAGCTTTGGCCCGGCTCAAGATGAAAATAATAACCGGCAAAACCCAATTTGCGGCCACCGCGTTTGATGCTGGCGCCAAAGTTGGCTTTGTACGGCGTTTTATCTTTTGAAAACCGGATGTCGCGGTTGATGCGGAAAAGACAGTCTCTTGCCATCAGGCCGCTTATGGTGGTATCGCTTTTCTGCAGGGCATCGATCACCAGTTGAATAAAGTTGGAGAAATCGATGCGGGCCGCTTCGTATTGTGCCCGGTTGGCATCAAACCAGGGTTTGTTGTTATTCTTTTTGAGCTCCGTAAGAAAGCGGAGTGTTTGTGGTTCTAACATGATTGAGCGAATTTACCGCAGGGCAAAGAAATGCGGTTGTTGGTGCAAACAAATTGTACAGGTCTTGCCGGCCTTTTCGTCGAAAGAGACAGCACAACGCTTTTTCCTTTTGTACCTTCACCCTGCGTCAAGCAATATTTTATGAAACCTGGCAAATCTCTCTTGCTTCTACTCCCCCTCTTCCTGCTCTGCAGCCAGGCGGTTGCGCAGCGGGAACAAGCCTTTGCCGGGCAGCATCTCTCTAAAAAAGACCTGGGTGAATTCCTGCTGTACAAAAGCAAGCGGGAAAAAACAAAAGCCATTGTAACCGTTGTAGCCGGACCGGTGCTGACAGGCATCGGCATTTACCTGTACAAAAAGCCAAACGAGCCCTTGCCCGTTGGTCCCGGCATGGACGAAAAGCGGTCGCCAACCCGCGTCATTGGCATCCTGATGGCAAGCCTGGGCATTACAACAACCGTGTGCAGCATCCCGTTGTTTGTTTCGGCCGCATCGCTAAAGCGGGAGGCCCGCCTTGTGTTAACGGAGCCGCCAACTGCTTTTGGCAACAACGGCATTCCGTTGCCGGGACTGGGCCTGCAGGTAAATTTTTAAGCAATTATTTTTTTCTCTTGGAAGGTATCTATTGCAGGCTGGCTGCCGCTACCGGCATATAGCCGCAACTGCAGCCTGTTTCTTTGGTGCAAGCCTCTGTTGCAAAATGCGTGTTGTGCATAACCTGCTCGGGGGTGAAGATCTGCCCGTTGATGCTTTCGCAATGCGCACAGCAATTGAGTGCTACTGCCTGCAGGTGAAACGGGTAAGGGAGTTCGGCCTGCCATTGCAGGATCCTGTTCTTGATGATCAGTTGTACCAGGGCGTTGTCCTTTTGTCCCTCCACATTTACGCGAAACTCCAGCATGAGCAGGTAGATCTCGTGCAGGTTGCGATGGAGATCGGAAGGGTTGGCCACCTGTTTTTTGGTTTCACCAATCAGCACATGAAACAGGTACCAGAGGTAATCCGTTACAGCCGACTGGCCGCTTTGATTTTTCCATTCCTGGTAATGACTGGTGAGGGTTGTTTTGTCAATTCCAAATTTTTGGAAGAAAACACCGTACTCTTTTACCAACCAGTCAAGGTCTTTTACCATAGTGCAAAATTCGGGAGGAAAGGCTGTTGTGCAAACTGAAAAAAGAAACAGCGCAGGCCATTTTTACGTAGGTTTTTTTACAGCACTGCAACGGGGCCTGCCAGTTCAATTGTATACTGCTCTTGTACCCGGGCTTTGAAAAGGCGTTTGGCGGCAAAAACTTCTTCATCAGAAAACTTGCCTGTCAGTGATTTGGCAACAGTATCAATGCGTAGTTCTGTTACCTGCGACTGTTGCTTAAATGCAATCAAAACCTTTAGGGTAGGAAAGCGTAATTCTATGTCTTGCATCACGTATCTGATTTTTAAAAAGGGTGTAAATGTAGGGGTGGGAAGGTTTTGTGGCGTTATTTTTTTGGTTAAAAGATGCCGTTGCAGGACGAAAAGCCAGGCGATGGCTGTTGATTATAATGCTGTTTGGACCTGCGTTTCGCGTTGTTGCGAACGTGAAGGTTCCGGATGGTTACACGGGAATAGCCGGCTCCATACAAAAACAAAGCTTTGTTTGGAGACGGAGAAAAACGATCGTTGCCGGGTTGCTTTCTGTGGTTTCAACGATAGTTTACTCGGCTTCAGCTAAACAAATAAAATTCCTGCGTTTGCTGGCGTAATCTTGCCTTGCAATCAAAACGAGAACAGTACGACTAAGAATAAAACTAACGACCAACCTAAACTTTCCGAGTAAACAAAGTAGAGGCCTGCAGAAAATGCGGGCTTTTCTTTTTTGTGTACTGCTGTGTGGCTTTTATCCTGTTGAAAAATGCGGTTGCGGATGATGCAACGGGATGAGCTATTGTAAGAATTAGTTGTGGAAATGCACTTTATTCAATAACATTATACCCAACGAAAACTAACATGCGCCACTTTGCGGAACCAGTCATTTGGACGCTAGCTCTCCTGCTGCTTTTCTTTTTAGAACCATCCGCGCAGTCAATTTCTTTTTGTTTGTTCAAATTCATTGGCTTTGACGCTTGTTTTGGATGTGGGATAGGGCATGCGATCCATTATGTTTTGCACTTTCAATTCAGGCAATCTTTCCAGGAACATGTACTGGGCGTGCCAGCGACGCTTGGTATTTTATACACGATTCTTAAATCATTTATTTCAGCAAAAAAACCACTCCTACATGGACCAGCAACAAATGCTTATGATGCTTCCTGATTTGCAACCGGATGAATTGATAATGATACAAAGTCTGACAGCGGGAATGACAGAAAACCAGCAATTTCAATTCTACACGCTTTTTAAAACCAAGCGTAAGGAAAAAAGGGACCTGCTTATTTTAACCTTGATCGGGTTCTTTGGCGTGGCTGGCATCCAGCGATTTGTGATCAGTGATGTTGGAATGGGTATTCTTTATTTGGTAACATTTGGATTTTGCGGTATTGGTACCATCATCGACATTATTAACCTGGATAAGATGGCGTCAAAATTTAATCAAAGGCAAGCTATGGAAACTGCTACCATGGTGAAGATGATGACGAGATAAAAGCTTTGCTCTTTTGCCTGATGCGTCTCCTGCTGCAGCCACTACACACAATAGGTGAATTTTGCTGGGACGCATCGGCCAGCTTTCCAACAGCCTTCCCACTTGCAAAAGCTTGCCAGTCGGTGTATCATACTTTCTCTCTTCCCCGATGCGTCTCCCACCAAAGAATCCTGCGTTTAAAGTTTGTCTCCCGGGGACGCATCGGCTATCCGGAGCCGCATCAAAATCATCCCATCTTGCAAAACTTTACCGGTTGGTGTAACTTAACATGTATGGCCATTCATACACCGGTACACCATTCCGGCATTTATTTTATCACCTTCACCTGTTATCGCTGGCTGCGGCTTTTCGAAATGGTAAATGCTTACAGCGAAGTCTATAACCTCTTTGGCATTTTAAACAGGCAAGGGCACCAGGCGTTAGGCTATGTTATCATGCCCAACCATGTACACCTGCTTTTATACTTCTGTGCAACCGGGCAGCCGCTCAATACCGTTATTGGCAATGGCAAGCGTTTTATAGGTTACGAAATCATAAGGCGCTTAAAAGCAAAAGGTGCCGATGCTGTGTTGCATCTGCTCAAAGAAGGCGTGAGTCCTGTGGAAAGCAAAAAAGGCAAGCTGCATCAACTCTGGCAGGATACATTTGATGTGAAAGTATGCCGCACCGAAAAATTTATTTTACAGAAGCTGAATTACCTGCATGCCAACCCTTGCCGCGGACGGTGGAAGCTTTGCAATGAACCTTATGAATATGAGCACAGTTCCGCTGAATTTTACGAGATAGGAAAAGGGGATAATATATGGCTGAAAGATTACCGTGATTTTTTAGCGCTGGTGCAGGACTGAAGGTGATAGATTCAACTCCGATAGCCGATGCGTCCCCGCAAGGACAATCTTTAGGCGCACGATTTCTTGGCGGGAGACGCATCGGAGAAGCGGGGAAACGTACAATGAAAGCTGTGCCGGAAACGAAAAAAACGCTACCATCTCACCCCCGCTACGGTAAAAGAGCCAACTATCGGATTCGAACCGACGACCCTTTCATTACGAATGAAATGCTCTACCAGCTGAGCTAAGTTGGCTTGTGCTGCAAAAATAGCAGGCGGCATGTTTTTTTCAACTACCAAAAAGCAATCACCGAATTTTGTTTTTATGGTTACCCTTCCTTCCCTGCTCGACAATGATTTTTACAAATTCACCATGCAGCAAGGCGTGGTCAAATTATTTCCCAGGGCAAAGGCCCGCTACCGGTTTATCAACCGCGGAAAGCACGTCTTTCCACCCGGCTTTGTTGAAGCCTTGCAGGCGTCGGTAAACGCCATGGCTACGCTAAAATTGAGCACTGAAGAAAAGGCTTGGCTGGCGCAAACCTGTCCTTACCTCGATCCGGTTTACCTTGATTTTTTACAAGGCTATTGCTACGATCCTTCCGAGGTACAGATAGCCCAAACCGGCGATGAAGTGGAGGTGACTGTGGAAGGCTACTGGTACCGCACCATTCTTTGGGAAGTGCCGCTGCTTTGCCTCATCTGCGAAAATTATTATTCGCTGCAAAGCAGTGAGCGGGAAAGCGATGCGCAGGTGACTGAAAAAACCAGAGACAAAATAGAGACTTATGCAAGGATGGGTGTGAACATTGCCGAATTCGGCACCCGCCGCCGGCATTCGTTTGCGGTGCACGACCTTGTGGTAAAAACCTTAAAGCAATACGGTCGCACTTTTGTCGGAACCAGCAATGTACACCTGGCAAGGGTACACGGCACAAAGCCAATTGGTACGCATGCCCACGAATGGTTTATGTTTCATGCAGCCCGGTTTGGCTTTAAAATGGCCAATACGATGGCGCTGGAGCATTGGATCGATGTGTTTCGCGGCGACCTTGGCATAGCCCTTTCCGATACATTTACAACAGAAGAATTCTTTGAGATCTTCGATAAAAAATTTGCACGGTTGTTTGACGGCGTTCGCCACGACAGCGGTGATCCCCTGGTGTTTGCCGACAAGACCATTGCGCATTATCAAAAGCTGGGTATCGACCCCCGCTCCAAGAACATTATCTTCTCCGATGGCCTGAACCTCGAAAAAGTTTCGGCCATTGTACAGCACTGCCAAGGGCGCATCGGCATCTCCTTTGGCATTGGCACCAACTTTACCAATGATGTGGGCTTAAAACCCATGAATATTGTTATGAAAATGACAGAGGCCCTGCCCGAAGGTGAAGACTGGACGCCGGTGGTAAAGCTCTCCGATGAGCCCATGAAGCATACCGGCGATGCCGAAAGCATCCGACTGGCAAAAGCTATTTTGCAGATCAGAGAGTGATAATGTGATAATGGGATAATAGGATAATAGGATAATAGGATAATGGTTATCCTGGCACATAAATTTTTTGTGGGCAGTGCCAATAATTAATAATAAATAACCAATAACCTGTAATCAATTACCAATATACAATCGCCTCATTTACAAACTCTCCGTTCCCGGAACGTTTCCGCGATCGTCGGTTTCGTTTAAGGGGTTTTTATCACTGCGCTGGTGCTCCTGTGCACTGCGTTCGTTAAATGCTCCTTGATTGCTGCCATGCAGGTGGCCTTCGCTGTCCATTCCTTCCACGGTTTTTATACCCATGTTCTTGTGCTTGCCGGCTTCGTCGCCTTCGTTCCATTTTTTATTCTTATCCATAATAAGCGGTTTACTATGGGTAGCACAAAATTGCTGCCGCAAATAGACGTAGGCCAAAAGCAAAGGCTGGTACAAGACCAGCCTTTGCTTTGCGTTATGCAAAGAAATGTGTTAAAATGCCCGGCCCTTTTTCAGGTCGCCACCGGCTTCCACTACCGATGCAGAGGAAACAGAAATGGTGGATTTGATAAAGTCTTTTTCATCAGCCTTAAAAATATTGGGCACATATTTCTGCGGGTTGCGGTCGATGTAAGGGAACCAGGTGCTGTGAACCTGTATCATAATGCGATGGCCTTTTTTAAACGTGTGCAGCACATCCTGCAGGGGCACGGTTACACTGGTTTGCTGGCCCGGTGAAAAGGGTTCGGGTTTTTCAAACGAATTGCGAAAGCGACCGCGAAAGGTTTCGTGCCGCACCAGTTGCTGGTAACCACCCATGGTAATATTCTTCGGGTTGTGTGCATACTCCGGGTGATGCTGCGGGTACACGTCAATCAGCTTTACGATAAAATCGGCATCAGTTCCGGTCATGGCCACTTTTAACTTAGCGCTGATCTCGCCGGCAATGGTAATGTCTTCGGTCAGTGTATCGGTTTCAAACGTCAGCACATCTGGCCGGCGGGATGAAGGCCGCTGGTCGTCGCTCATAAAACGTCTTGGCGTAAACGTTAGTCCTTCAATCTCGGAGGTGTAAGGCACCGGTTTTAAGGGGTCGCTTACATAACTGAACGATTTTGCTTCCGGTATGGGTTGGTTCACAGAAAGCCTGCCATTCTCACCAAAATAAAAGCGCAGCGTTGGTGCGTCTTTTGGTGGCCAGCTGGTAAACTGCTGCCATTGTTTGCTGCCTGTATTGAACATGTAGGCTTCGGGCAGTTTGTTGGTGCCCTCGTCCTTCAGGTAATAAGCAAAAAAGCGGGCTTCTATTTCCCGTAGGTAAAAGGTGGAAATGCTGTCGCCAAAATAAATGTGGCCGTGTGTGCTTTGCGCATCTTCCCCGGCCCAGTCGCCGTGTCCCCATGGGCCCATTACGATCGTGTTTTTAGCCGCCGGTGTGCTTTCTTCAATTCGCTTGTAAATGTTGAGCGGACCATAGAGGTCTTCGGCATCAAACCAGCCGCCTACCGTCATTACCGCGGGTTTAACATTTACCAGGTGCGGCAGAATGTTGCGGCGCTGCCAGAAGGTGTCGTAGTTAGGATGCTCAATGATCTGGTTCCAGAAAAAATTATCGTGGTGGAAATTTTTGGTGATGTTTTTCAGTGGTCCCTGGCGAAGATAAAAGTCATAGGCATCTTTTACAGGATTGCTGTACAGGCGAACCAGTTCCGGCGTAAACCAGTCGGCCCTTGTCTTTTCTTTTTTCTGGTAGCCAAATACGGCAAATGCCGGCGTATAGCTTTGCAGGTAAGCGCCCATGTGGTGAAAATCGTCAAAGAAAAAATCAGAGATCGGTGCCTGCGGCGAAACGGCTTTCAGCGCCGGGTGCGCATCGGGCAGCGAAGCAGCCGAATAAAAGCCAGGATAGGAAATGCCGTAGATGCCCACCCGCCCGTTGTTGCTCCGGATGTTTTTGATCATCCAGTCGATGCTGTCCCAGGTGTCGGAACTTTCATCGATGGCTTTTCTATTCTTTACATCATTGCCCGGTATGTTCGGCGTCATGTTGTTGTATAAGCCATCGCTCATATAACGGCCACGCACATCCTGGAATGCAAGAATGTAACCCGAGCGAACCAGGTATTGCGAGGGGTGATCATAAGTTTTAAAATCACCGTAGCTGCTTGCATTGTACGGCGTTCGGTTGAGCAGGATGGGATATTGCTTACTTTTATCCTTTGGAATGTACACCAGTGTAAAAAGCGTGGCACCATCCCGCATGGGAATGTTGTACTCCACCTTCTCGTAGTGTTCCTGCATGTAGAGTGAGTCCTGGTTTTGGGCAAATGCGCCTGCTGCAAAAAAGCAGAGGAAAAGAGTGATCAGCCTTGGGTGCATACTTGTTGTTTAAGAGATTTCTGTAAGTTAATCATTGGTCGGTAAACTGCTGCAGGCGGCAGCTAAATACAACCTGCAGGGGCTTATCTTTAAGAACTCAAGCTTACCTGCATGAAACGATTTTTTACAGCGTTCATTTTATCCGGGCTTTTCCTGCCCGCGTTTTCACAACAAACCCAAAAGCCACCCCTGCACGGTAAACACTGGATGGCCATTACCGGTAAGCCGCTGGCAGCAACGGCAGGCGCCGCCATTTTTCAAAAGGGCGGCAACGCCGTGGATGCAGCCTGCGCCATGTTAGCGGCAACGTGCACCATGTGGGATGTGCTCTCCTGGGGAGGCGAAACGCAGGCACTTATCTACAATCCGAAAACAAAAAAGGTAATTGCTATTAACGCCATGGGTGTTGCTCCCACCGGCGCCACACCGGAATTCTTTAAAAGCAAAGGCTACAATTTCCCACCTGAATACGGTCCACTGGCAGCTACCACGCCGGGAACGCCGGGCGGCCTTCTCTACATGCTGGCGCAGTATGGTACTATGACACTGGAAGAAGTGCTTGCACCGGCCATGCAACTGGCGGCCGGTTATCCTATCGATGCACAAACGGCCAACAGCATTGAGCGGGGCAAAGAGCAGATCAAGGAGTGGCCTTACAGCAAAAAGGTTTTTCTGCCGCACTTGGGCCAAAAGCGGGAAGCCCCCGAGGCGGGGGAGATCTTTGTGCAAAAAGACCTCCTGCAAACCCTTACCAGAATGGTGGAAGCAGAAAAGGCAGCAAAGAAAAAAGGCGCCTCCCGGAAGGCGGCTATCATGGCTGCTTACGACCGTTTTTACAAGGGTGATATTGCCAAAGAATTTGTTCGCGGTGCGCACGAGCAAGGCGGGTTGATTACGCTGCAAAACCTTGCCAACTGGAAACCGCTGGAAGAAGAGCCTTTGAAAGTTTCGTATAAAGGGATTGATGTGTACAAGCTTCAGCAATGGACGCAGGGTCCCGTGTTGTTGCAGGCCTTGAACATTCTCGAAAATTTTGACCTGAAAGGAATGGGCTACAACAGCACCAAATACATTCATACCGTTTACCAGGCCATGAACCTGGCGTTTGCCGACAGGGATTTTTATTATGGCGATTCTTATTTTCCGCCGCAGGAACCCATAAAAGGTTTGTTGAGCAAGGACTACGCAAAGCAACGGGCAGCACTTATCCGGTTTGACAAGAACGATGCGGCCATTGGTCCCGGTGATCCCTTTCCGTTTGAAGGAAAAAAGAACCCTTATGTTGAACTGCTGAAGAACCGGGGTTACGAGATGGATACCAGCGGACGGAATTTTGCCCCGGCGCATGATGTGCGCAACAGCCTTGGCAAAGTTGAATATGAAGAAAAGCTCTGGGCCGGAACAACCACCGTGGAAGCCGCTGATAAAGAAGGTTGGGTGGTTTCCATTACGCCAAGCGGTGGCTGGGTGCCGGCCACCATTGCCGGCAATACCGGTGTGGGCATGAGCCAGCGCATGCAAAGCTTTGTGTTGGATTCAACGCTGAACCCTTTTAACGTGGTGGCGCCTGGCAAGCGGCCACGGGTTACGCTAACGCCATCCATGGCGCTGAAAGACGGAAAGCCTTACTTGTCCTTTGCTGTGCAAGGCGGTGATACGCAGGACCAAAACCTGCTGCAGTTCTTTTTGAACGTGGTGGAATTTGGCATGACGGTGCAAAGGGCTTCCGAAGCCGCCAACATCAACTCCAACCAATTGTGGCTTTCGCTGGGTGGTAGCAAGACAAGCGATCGCCAACCTAGGCCGGGTAACATCCTGCTGCAAAGCAATACACCGGAAGCGGTACGGGAAGAGCTGAAGAAAATGGGTTATACCCTCAGCTTTACCGACAGGAGCAGCGGTCCTATCAACGCCATTTATTTTGACTGGAAACACGGCAGCCTTTGGGGCGGCTCCAGCAACCACGGTGAGGATTACGGCATTGGGTGGTAGGTGAGGAGCGAGTAGTGAATAGCGAGTAGCGAGTAGTCTTTAAAACCGAATATTACTTACCGTACAAATCCCTCCTGAAATCCAGGAGGGATTTGATTTTTAAAAGAGTTTTACATTGAGTGGCTACTCGCTATTCTCTACTCGCTGTTTGCTACTCTCTATTTACTACTCGCTTTAGCTTGTATCCCTCTGTATAATACCAATAGGCTACAACAGGCGATGCATTGGTCACAAGGCCGTCAAACTCTCCTTTTTCCAGGTAATTCTCTACCATAAAAACCCGGTCTAACGACCATACATAGGCTTTTTTGCCGGCGGCATGCACCTTTGCTACATCGTCCGACTGAAAACCACCGGTGTATTGCGGTGCCCATACTTCTGCATTCAGGGAGAGTGCCGTTTCGGGATCCAGTTCACAGAGCGACGGAACGTTTTTGTAATCAGCAAGCCCTTTAAAACAGTTGAGCATAAAGTCGTCGGGAACGCCAATGTAAATAACAAATTTGCGGTCGACCGCTTTTGCCTTTTGGTGATAGGCTTCCTGTATGCTGCGGATCTGTTCCAGGTCGCATTCTTTTTTCATGTCGAGCCAAACAATTTCCAGCGGCGTTTGGTACAGCGCTGTATCCAGTATTTCTTCCAGCGTGGGTATCGTTCCTTCATTGCGCAGCTCCAGTTGCTTTAGCTCTTTCAGCGTTTTGTTGTGCAGCAGTCCGCCGTAAAGCATGCCCTGCACGGTATGAATGGAAAGAAAGCTGTCGTGGAAGATCACCGGCACATTGTCCTTTGTCATCCGTACATCGATCTCGATGCCATTGGCGCCGAGTTGCGCCGCCAGTTTTACCATGCCGGTTGTGTTTTCGGAAATGGACAAAAAATCCACGTTGCGGGAACCACCGCGGTGAGCAATTACATCCAGTGGTGGCACGTCGGGCAGAGGATGATCGTACTGCAGAACAATACTGTTTTGCGGCTGCTTGTCCTTGTCGCCAAACCATCCCCGCAGCAATTGATTAGTAGTTCCCTCGTTCAGCGACTCCGCGCCTTCCATCACCAGCCATACATGCCCGGTGCCGGGTTCGGAAGCCCTTCGCCAATGGCCTTTCAGCAAAATGCTGTTGCCCTTTTTTTTGCCTTCGCAAAGAATATAGGCGCCGTCCTTTTCGCAAAAGATCGAAAGATGGTAGACCGTTTCTTCATCTTCCACTGTGTAGCTGCATTTGATCACGGCCTTCTCACCAAAAAAAGCAGCGCCTTCTGCAATGGTGTAAAGGCCCTGCAGGGCAGTGGCGGTGGAAGCGTTCAGCGGCTCTGCCTCGGGGTCGTCGAAGCGGGGCCACCGCCGGCGGGGTGTAGGAATGCGGCGGGTACGGTAAGCAACATAGCCAATAAATCCGGCTACAACGAGCAGGGGCACCCAAAGCGGCGCATACTTGCGTAAGGCTTTCATGAAAAGATTTTTTTGAACTGCTGCAAGAAACAGACCGTGGCCAGGCAGGTTGAATGGTAGCAAAGATCGTAGGTGAAAATGTGGTTGTTGCTTTCCTTGCTTTCAGCCTGTAACAACGGCGTATAATTTGTTGTACAAAACCTATGGAGGCCGTATTGGAAACGATCAGGGATTTTGCCGACAAAGCGCATGGTTCGCAGCTGCGAAAATATTCTCCTGACCGTTACATTGTGCACCCGGTGCGGGTGATGGAGATCTGCCGCAGGCACACCAATAGTTTGCCGGTTTTGTCTGCCGCGCTACTACACGATGTGTTGGAAGATACAACGGTTACCGAACCGCAACTACACCAATTCCTCACTACTGTAATGAGTGAAGAAGACGCTGCGCAAACAACAAGCCTGGTTGTGGAGCTTACCGATAAATTCACCAAGCTGGCGTACCCGCGGTGGAACCGTCGCAAGCGAAAAGAAAAAGAATCGGCACGCATCGGGGAAACAAGCGGTTTGTCGCAAACAGTGAAGTACGCCGATATCATTGACAATTGCCGCGAGATCGTAGAGCAGGACTCCGATTTTGCGCGGGTCTTTTTGCGGGAATGCAAGGCCCTGCTAAAGGTAATGCCAAAAGGTGATAAAACACTTTACGAGGAAGCCGTGGAAACCGTAAACAATAGCCTGAAAAGGGTACACACGCAAAGCCGCTAAAGCAGCGTTAAGCAGCTTTCCCAGCCCCTATCAGCACCCGTTCAAACTGTGTAACAAACTTCTCATAGGCCGGCCATGCGGTACTGCCGGCCGATAGCGCATTTTCATATTCTGGAATATATTTTTCTTTGATCTCCTGCAGTTCTGCATGCAGGTTTGTTTCACCCAATTGCGCTGCCGCTGCAATCGCTTTGTCCAGTTCCTTTTGCAGGGTAGAAAAATTGCTTTCGCTGCTCCTGTTGTCGCGGAGGGTTTGTAAAAAGTTATCGATGGGCAAGTTGGTTGAAGCCATAAATTGATTGCTGAATTCTGTTGTTAAAAAGGAGGTTTCATCGGCACGAATGGAAGCGCAGTTGACACAGTAACGGACACCCGTAGGTGTAAATTTGTTCGGGAATAAATGACAGAGGTGAAGCCCGCATTGCCGGCAACGAAGCTGAAGGCGTTTACGTCCGTAGGTGGTTAGCTTAACGATCTCCACCCCTGCTTGCAAATGTGCCCAAAAAGAGGGGAAGCCGCAGCCAGCTTCAAACCGGGAATTTTCGCCAAACAAAGGGGCGCCACAGGCTGCGCAAACATACCGGCCTGTGGCCTCTTTGTTATCGGTAAAATTGTATTGTTTTTCTTTCAAACGTGTTGGCGGCTAAAGCGCCGTTTGGGTTAGCGGCAATCAGGCTTCTTTCCAGATGGAACTGGTATGAGGACGCATTGAATAATTAGCACTTGCAGCCACCTGGCCGGGTCTTTCCGAACGCACCAAAACAGGACGACTCATCACCTTTCTTCTTCTTCTTTCTGCACCGTTTTCTTTTCTGTTTTCCATATTACAATTCGTTTCCAAACTGTAAAAACAAAATAGTGCCAAAAATGAAAACCGGCTGCTGATGTGGAAAAGAGCTTCGCTAAAAAAAGCCTGTAGCATAACAGCCAACCTTACTTGCATTCCTTGGCCATGGCCGCCACTTCCGTCGTATCACTCAGGTAGGTGATAAGAGCTGCGCTATCGGCACCGGGATATTTTTTCTGCACCTGTCCAAGCACACATTTGCACAGTGCATAAGCTTGTGCATCGCCAAGGTTTTCCTTGGCATTGTCAACACATTCGGCCAGTATCTCCAACTCACTTTCTTTTGAAAAGGAAGTCGTTACCTCACCCGGCGCGGCCGGCGTGGCTGCTTTTTCGGAGGCGGTATCGGCGGCATCGTTGCTGCACGAAAAGCAAAAGATGTAGGCAACAAGACAAAATCGTTTGAACATAACAGAAGAGTTTAGTGTGAGTAAACAACGCTGCAAAAGCAATACCACCGGTCGAACGGAAAGCAGTTCGCAGTGGTTTATTACGGCATTGTTTCGCCTTCTTTCTTCGTTAGCGCAATACAAAAAGTTTAGAACAATTGTGTTCTTGAATACTGATTCGTGTGAAAGAAGAACGCTTTCTCCTGTAAGTTCTTAAGGAGTTTGCTGAAAGTCTTCGGGGCGAAAGGTGGGGAAGCTGCGATAAACGAACATGGATGATTTTGCCTTGATAGAAAACTCGCCTTTTGTTTCCTGGAGCACAATCTCTGCAAAGCCCTCGTCACCGTATCCCTTCCTGTTGTCTTTTTCATTCAGGAGTGTGTAAAAAAGCTTGTGGCCTGAGGAACTGGTTTGCTGCTCAATGTTCGTGATCAAAAGATCATGCTGGAGATAGGGCTGCTCCGGCGATACGTTTTTAAAAAAATCTGGTATGGTCCACACCGCCGGCTCGTTCTGCACCTGGCCAATGAGAGGAATATCGTTGGAGCCTGTTTGAATAGCAAACGACGCCGGCATATCCATCTTAACCCATTCTTTGCCAAACACGAAATTGAACCGTCCGAAATCAGGCTGAAACCGGCAGCGGTATTCTTCTCCGCGTCGTATGAACACCGATACAATACGTGAGTTTTTATTCACCAGCAGGTTGTCGCTGCCAAAATAAAAAAGCAGGGCATCGGAGCCGGTTTCGTTGCGTACGGTGAGGGTGCTGTTACCATCGTTGGCCGGTAGTTTGGTAAGACCCGGCAGGGGTGTGGCACCGGTTTCCAGCAGCATGGGCGTGCCAACGTTTTTCTGCTTTGTCGACAAATAAAGAAACCCTTTGAGATTGCGTTCATTCACACTGCTGTTTAACTGGTCAGAAGCGGATGCAGATTCTACCGCTTCCATGTATTTATCTTCCGGTTGCTCCGGACGTTGCCCTTTTTTCCCCGCAAGATAGACCCACAAAAATGCCGTGGCCAGCAACAGTGCCGCACCGCCGCCAATGTACAGTGCCCAGGGCCGGCTTGCTGGTTCCGCTGCCTCTTTCTTTGCAGGTTGCGGGGAGCGAAAGCTGGCTGCATAGTCCTGTAGTTCCTGCTTTGCTTCTGGCTCCATTTTCAGGCTATACACGCAGCGACAAAAAGCTTTCAGATAGTCAGGAGACGCATCCAGCCGGAAACGTTTCAAAATTTGCAGCAGCGTGTTTATCATCTCGTTCCGTTGGGCTGCACAGGCATCAGGCAGGCCATTCATCAATGCGATCCAATCACTGGAAAACACAAAACCCAGTTGCTCCTCGTTTGCTACAAATTGTTCCCAGCTTAGCAAAGCCAGGGAGCGGGTATGTTGCTGCAGGTATGCATTGATCGACGTAAAGGCGAATGCTTCGTGTTGGGGTAAGATAAAAGTGGCATAGTTGAGCAGTTTTCGCAGGGCTGGATACACTTCTTTTTCCTGGCAGATGGTAGCAGAAGCTTTTTGAAAAGCCACGGCAAACGGCCCGGAAATAAATTGTACAAATGAAGGATTGTAACGGAGAAAAAAAGCTTTTTCCAGTGCGGCTTCATCAAACCGGCCTTCCTCCAAAAACAGCAGCAGTCCTTCCTGCTCCCGAATCGTTTTATGAAACGGCCAGGTACTTGCATTGACATTGTGAAGGGCTGCTTCCAGTTCTTCGTTTAGCGGCGTTTGGCCGGCAAGCTTTTGTTTCGCCTGGAGAAGTATTTTTTCTGAAAAGTTTGCACTTTCCGCTGCGCTTAACGAAAGCAGGGTGATAGGTGAGCGATAGGCAGTTAGGTTGTTCACAACAAGTTGTTTGGTTGGTGATGACAGCTGAAAAACAGTCAGCTACAAATAAAGAAAAAATTGTTGAAAGTTTAGCCCTGCAAGCCTTTGAGGCTGATTTCGCCTTTTTCTTCCGCGATTCATAACTATGAAAATGAAATCCAATTTCGCTTGCGGACAACTGATGATTTATTTGCAAATCATCCCTTAAAACAAAAGCCTTTACCGGTTGGATAAAGGCTTTGCCATTGCAACTTTTACCTGCAGCAGCAGGAAGGATTCATTCCTATTCTTCGATCTTTTCGTCCTCTACATTCTTGAGTACTTCGGCCGTGATCTTGCGCAGCGGGTTTTTTGTTCGCTCTTCGTACTCACCCCGACGGCGGATAATGTCAACGCATTCAAAAACGGCTGTCATAAAGGAGGTATGGTCGGCAATGTTTTTTCCGGCAATGTCAAAGGCGGTTCCGTGGTCGGGAGAGGTACGAACAAACTGCAGACCCGCTGTATAATTGACGCCTTCGCCACCGGCAATGGTTTTGAACGGGATCAAACCCTGGTCGTGGTACATGGCCAGCACCGCATCAAACTGCAGGTAACTGCGACGGGCAAAAAAAGCATCGGCACTGTAAGGGCCAAAGGCAAATATCTTGTGCTTGGCATCCTTCATAGCCGGCAAAATGATCTTTTGCTCCTCATCGCCAACAAGGCCTTCATCACCCGCGTGGGGGTTTAGTCCGAGTACGGCGATGCGGGGTTTGTCAATTCCAAAATCTTTGCGCAGGCAGTTGTGCAGCAGTTGCAGTTTCGACAGCACGGCCTCTCTTGTGATCTGCGGTCCCACATCTTTCAGCGGGAGGTGCTCTGTTACCAGGGCCACACGCAGGTTATCGGCATAAAGCAGCATCAGCACATCTTTTGCCCCGCCAACCGCTTTTAAAAACGGCGTATGGCCGGTAAAAGCAAAGGCTTCGCTCTGCACATTTTTTTTATGAATGGGCGCTGTAACCAGTCCCTGTATATGACCGGCCCGCAAGGCATCGGCAGCAGCCAGCAGGGATTTTACCGCGTAAGCGCCGCCTGTTTCGGTAAGTTGCCCCGGCGTAACCGCGACGTCATCTTCCCACACACTTAAAATATTTACCTGCTTGGGACTGAGCTTTGAAAAATCCCGGATGCTTTGGTAGTTGAAATGGGCATCGGGCACCGCCTTGCGGTAAAAGTTCAGGAGCTTGGGTGAAGCAAAAATCACGGGTGTGCAATATTCCAGGATGCGATGATCCGAAAAGGTTTTGATGATGATCTCCGGTCCAACGCCGTTTATATCGCCGCAGGAAATACCAATGACAGGTTTGTTCATAGTGCAAATATGCTCAAAGAATTGCAATGATGGCAAACGGCGCTGGTGGTCGCTTTGCAGTGTGTCATTGACCGCATTTGTCCTCCACTACTTGCGAACGGTTTAGCACTACACGGCATTCTTTGCCCCTGGCGTACTTTTGTGCCGATGTACACATTGAAAAAATCGCTGGGACAGCATTTTTTAAAAGATGAAAATGTTTGTCGCAAAATTGTGGATGCCTTGCAGCAGTTCCCGTTTACCCACTTGCTGGAAGTAGGCCCCGGCGGCGGTGCGCTGACGAAATACCTGGTGGAACTGCCCGGCGTCACCTTT
Organism: Flavisolibacter longurius; assembly: GCA_013327885.1. GTDB lineage: Bacteria > Bacteroidota > Bacteroidia > Chitinophagales > Chitinophagaceae > Flavisolibacter. The sequence goes on from JABUMY010000001.1 coordinate 347,910, forward strand.
AAAGCCGTAGAGCTTGACGAAGAAAAAGTGGTGTACCTGAAACAGCAATATCCTGTGCTGCAGGACAAGATCATTCACCAAAGTTTTCTCGACATCGACAAGCCGTTTGAAGAGCCGTTTACAGTGGTGGGCAATTTTCCATACAACATTTCCACGCAGATATTGTTTAAGATACTGGAATGGGAAGGTGGCGTGGAATGTGTGATCGGCATGTTTCAAAAAGAAGTGGCACAGCGTGTAGCTGCAAAGGAAGGGAATAAAGTGTACGGCGTTACTTCTGTGCTGGTGCAGGCGTTCTACGATGTGGAATACCTTTTCGATGTAAGCGAAAAAAGCTTTAACCCGCCACCGAAGGTGATGAGTGGGGTGATACGGCTGCTGCCGCGCAAAGAACCGCTGTCCATCAAAAGCCGCAAAGCTTTTTTTAACCTGGTGAAGACGGCTTTTAACCAGCGGCGCAAAACCCTGCGCAATGCCTGCAAGGGTTTGTTTGACAGCGATACGCTGCAGGATCCCCTTTTCAACAAACGGGCGGAGCAGCTTAGTATAGACGATTTTGCTGCGCTGAGTTTTCGAATAACATGATGGGTTGAATAGTTAATAGGTTAATAGATTGAAATAAGCTACTCTAAAACAAATTTGAATAAGAAAGACACTACAGTTTCACGTTTGGCGTCTCATGTTTGACGTCAACGCGGTCATCTAATTTTTTTCCATGAACATTATTATCACAGCCCCGGTACACGATTATTTGCGGGAGGTATTTGAAAAGAATGGCTATACCGTTGATTACCGTCCTGCTATTACGTATGAAGAACTGCTCGGCGTTATTCCGGGTGCACAGGGCCTGGTGGTAACCACCCGTATCAAAATTGATAAAGCAATGCTGGATGCCGCTACCAACCTGCAATGGATCGGTCGCCTCGGCAGCGGCATGGAACTGATAGACGATGTGTATGCAGCCGAAAAAGGCATTCGCCTGATCAGCACACCCGAAGGCAACCGCAATGCCGTGGCCGAGCAGGTGTTGGGCATGTTGCTTTGCCTGCTCAATAATATTTCCCACTCGTTTAACGAAGTAAAAGAAGGGCTTTGGCTGCGGGCTGAGAACCGTGGCATTGAACTGCGCGGAAAAACCGTGGGTATCATTGGCTATGGCAACAACGGCTCGCAGTTTGCCAAACTGCTGGCACCGTTTGCTGTGACTGTGCTGGCTTACGACAAATACAAGCAGGGTTTCGGCAATGAATACGTGAAAGAAGCGACGCTGGAAGAAATTTTTGCGCAGGCCCACGTGGTGAGTATGCACATTCCATTAACGGAAGAAACCCATCATTTTGCGAACGAAACTTTTTTCAACAGCTTTTGGCAGCCGCCGTTCTTTCTTTCGGCTTGTCGCGGGGCGGTTACCGATACGGCAGCTCTCATCAAAGCCCTACAGGAAAAAAAGCTGGCCGGCGCAGCGCTGGATGTGTTGGAAAATGAAAAGCTGGCAACCTACACCGAAGCGGAAAAAGAGCAGTTGCGTTTTCTGACGGCGCAGCCTAATGTGTTGATCACACCACACATTGCCGGCTACAGCCACGAAGGTTATTTGCGCATGGCAGAAGTGCTGCTGGCAAAGCTGGGGCTTGTGCAGGGATGGTCCGGCGCTGGAAGCTGAGGCGTACACAAGCGGCAATGTTTTGATTGGACAACGGCTGGTGAAAAGCAAACCGAGAAAAAGTGTTTTGCTGTTCGAATTTCTGCCGGAATAATACCTTGAATAACGAGCTGCACAGGCAACGAAGCTGGCAGCAGGCAAAAAAACTGAAGGGTTAAACGTTGTTTTTCGCTGGCTGGAAACTCAGCTGTTAGCCTGCAAAAGGCCGTTTTGTAAATAAGTTTTTCCTTTATATTTGTAACAATTGAGGCAACGCTCCCGGAACGGAGCGTTGCTATTTTTTTCATTTCTATCTAAACCTGTTTGATATGAGCGGAGTTAACTACATGACCAAGGATGCATTGGAGCAACTGAAAGCTGACCTGCAGCGCATGAAAGGTGTAGAGCGGCCGGCAGCGGCCAGGGCTATTGCCGAAGCAAGGGAAAAAGGTGACCTGCGGGAAAATGCTGAATACGATGCTGCCAAAGAAGCCCAGGGCATCCTGGAAGCAAAGATCGCCGTCATGGAAGGTCAATTGGCGCAGGCCCGTGTTTTAGACGAGTCAGCCGTTGATACCAGCAAGGTGTCTATTCTCACCAAGGTTAAGCTCACCAACATGAGCACCAAAAAACAAGTAACCTACCAGATCGTTAGCGAAACAGAGGCCGACCTGAAGGCCGGAAAAATATCCGTTACTTCACCTATTGGCAAAGGCCTGCTGGGCAAAGCCGTTGGCGAAGTAGCCGAAGTAACCGTTCCCGCCGGTGTGATGAAGTTTAAAGTAGAAGATATTTCTATCTGATATGCGGATAAAGTAATATGCGGATGTGCGGATGGATAAAGTGACTGATCTTTTACCTGCAATTCTGGTGAAACGTCTCTAGGAATTTCCCTCACGTTTACAAGAATCACATCCATACATTTGCACGTCCCGAATCCGCACATTCGCCTATCTTCATATTCGCATATTCCTGAACACATGACCCTTTTCAGCAAAATCATCCAGGGAGAAATTCCAGCTTTTAAGATCGCCGAGAATGAAAAGTTTTTTGCTTTCCTGGATGTGTTTCCGCTCCGGCAGGGCCATGTGCTGGTGATACCCAAAACAGAAGTGGACAACCTCTTTGACCTCGGCGAAGACTACCTCTCCGAAATTTTGGTTTTTGCCCAACCCATTGCCAAGGCTATTGAAAAAGCGTTTTCCTGCAACCGCTGCGGCATATCGGTCATTGGCCTTGAAGTGCCGCATGCACACATTCACCTCGTTCCCATCAATTCATCCAACGACCTGAATTTTACCCAGCCTAAACCCAAAGCCGCGGAAGAAGACCTTCGCAACGCCCAGGAAAAAATCCTTTCAATTTTAAATCAATCATAATGAAAATCACCAAGCCTTTTGTATTCCTGGTTGCTTTGCTGGCAACGGGGCCTCTTCTTCATGCGCAGGTAAAAACCCCCGACAGTCTTGTGCACCGGATCTTTGCTACCCTCAAGGCCAAGGATGAAAAAGCCTTTGTTTCACTTTATCCCAACGGGCAGCAATTTGGCCGCTTTATGCGCACCATTATGGAAGGCGCCATGAAGTCGGAGCAGATGCAGGAAGTCATGGGCATGGATGAAAAAACAAAGAACCTCAATATCGACAGCTTGATCGATACACAGGTAGCCATGTTCATGCAGCCCGAAATGGTGAACAAAATGCAGGAAGATTTTTCAAAGACCTTTCACCGCATCATTGAAAAAGGCGAGCAAAAAGGTGTGAACTGGAGCCAGGCACAACTTACCAGCTTTAGCCTTGATACATCGGCTGTAAAAGGCGATGAAAACATGCCGTTTGAACTCTCGGGCCTGAAAGAAGCCAAAGGTGTCATTGACTTTACGGTTGGTGATTCGGCTTACCAGCTGGCCTTTGGTAAAATGATGTACATCCAAAGCGAAGGCGGGTGGTTTGGCGCCGAGTTTCCGCAACTGGCCCGCAAAGGCGAGAGCCTGACACCGGATGCAACAGCCAAAGAAGAGGGAGATGAAGACGAGGCAACCGTGACAAAGGAAGCACCGGCAAAAAAACCGGTGGCCGCTTCAAAAGCAAAGGCCGCAGCAAAGAAGCCTGCTGCAAAACCAAAAGCAGCGCCGGCAAAGAAAAAGCCTACAGCTTAATGCGGTGTGCGTTGGCAGTTACAAATTGATCCCAGCTAGCTTTTGATTTCTTTTTTGCCAACGGCTTGGATACCATCTTCAGGCCGGGAATGCGGGTGCTGTAGTGATGACACACTGCTACGGCCAACGCATCCGTCGCATCGAACTGGGCTGGCTTTTCGGGTAGGCCCGTGATCTGCTGCAGCATCAGCCAAACCTGCTCTTTATCGGCGTTTCCGTTCCCGGTGATGGATTGCTTTACTTTTTTCGGTGAGTATTCGGTAATCGGAACGCCTTTTTCCATCGCGGCAGCAATGGCCACTCCCTGTGCTCTTCCCAGCTTCAGCATACTTTGTACGTTCTTGCCATAAAAAGGCGCTTCAATGGCAAATTCATCGGGGTTGAAATTGTTCATCAACAGCATCACCTTTTGGTGGATCTTTTGCAGCCGGTAGTAATTGTCTTTGGAACTGGCGAGTTTCAATACATCCATTTCGCGGATGGTGATGGTGTTGGCCACCACTTCTATCACACTGTATCCCATGAACAGGGTGCCCGGATCGATACCTAATATGGTCAAAGGCTTTTGCAAGGAAGGTTATTTTAAAGGCAAAAGTCGAAATTCAAAAAACGCTCTGTTTGAAAGAAATACCCTTTTTGAATTTTGTCCGCCTCTGGCGAATTACTTTTGATGTTTTTCAATGGTCCGGAACAAAACTATCAAAATTTTTCTCAAATACTTTTTGGGTCCCCTGTTATTCGCCGGATTGTCGTTTTCTATCTTTCAGCAAATTCGTCATCAGCCCCATTTAGCGCAGTCGTGGGAGGGAATCAAAGCTTCTTTTCTTTCTGTTAAAATCCTTTACCTGGTGGTAACGGTAGCCCTCATTTTTGTCAACTGGGGACTGGAAGCGCAAAAATGGAGGCTGCTGGTAAGTACTGTGCGGCCGACACGTTTTTCTACCGCTTACAAAGCCGTGCTGTCGGGTGTTTCGTTTTCGGTGGCGCTGCCCAACCGCATTGGTGAATACCTGGGCCGCATGGTGTACCAACCCGAAGGAAGCCGCCTTAAAACCATTTCGCTGGCCATTGTAGGCAGCATTGCGCAATTGCTGGTAACACTTTGCGCCGGTATGACCGGCTTGGTGCTGTTGAAGAAAGAATTGCTCCAGGCTTACCCGCATGCCCTGATCTGGTACCAGTTTTTTTTGTACGGGTTGCTCTTTGTCACCGCCTGTATATTTTTTGTTTACTACAAGGTGAGTGCGGTGGTGAGATTTTTCAGCCGTTGGCTGCGCACCCATCATTTTTTATACCTGGTGGAGTCCTTGCAAAAGTTTAACGGTTCTTTTTTAACAAAAATATTGTTGCTTTCGTCTCTTCGTTATGGCGTATTCCTGCTGCAGTACACGGCAATGTTTTATCTTTTCGAAGTAAACCTGTCGCCGGGTGTGGCCATGTCGGTTATGAGCGTGGTGTTTTTAGCGCTTGCCGTCATTCCGTCCATTGCCCTGATAGAAGTGGGGCTGCGCGGGGAGATCAGCTTGCGGCTGCTAGGATTGTTCAGTGCCAACAGTCTGGGGATTGGCCTTACATCGGTCACCATCTGGTTTTTGAACCTGATACTGCCGGCACTGATTGGAGCGCTGCTGCTTTTGAACATTAAACTGCTTTCGAAAAATGAAGAAACTTAGTATTTGTTTTGTGCTTGCTATTTGTTTGTTGGGTCCTGGTGCCACTACAAAAGCCCCGTTGCCACAAGCTGAGATCTGCGGGGGCCGCAACGTAACCACCCAAAACAGCGAACAGATCATGTACATTGTGTATTACACCGTGGCCGGTATTTATGTAAATGCGGGCAATGCTACCTTTACCAATTCGGTAGAGCGGTTGAACGGCAAACCGGTCTTTCACATCACGGCTAACGGTGCCACCAATACGAAGTACGACTGGATCTTTAAAGTGCGTGACAAGTACGAATCGTACATTGATACCACCACCATGCAGCCCCTGAAGTTTGTGCGGGATGTAAGCGAGGGAAATCACAAGCATTACGAGAACATCACCTTCAATCACGCGGCCAATACGGCGGTTACCAAAAACGGCGTGTACAAAGTACCGGACTGTGTGCAGGATGTGATCAGTGCTGTGTACAGTGCCCGCAACATTGACTTTGACAAATACAAAAAAGACGATAAGATTCCCTTTAAGCTTTTCCTGGATAATGAAGTGTACGACATGTACATCCGCTACATGGGCCGGGAAGATGTAAAGACAAAATACGGTAAGTTCAAAGCGCACAAATTCAGGCCGCTGCTGATCAAGGGAACCATCTTTGAAGGCGGCGAAAAAATGACCGTTTGGGTAAGTGATGATGCCAACCGGGTACCCCTGCGCATTGAAAGCCCTATTGTTGTGGGAAGCGTAAAGATCGACATGATGAGTTACCGCAACCTGCGGTACCCGCTGAGCAGCTTAAAAAAATTTAACGGGCAGAATTTGTCGCAGTAATGAGGATAAAGGATAAGAGATTGCGATAAGGCCTGAAAGGCCGACATAAATTAGCCCAGGGTTGCAAGCCCTGGGCTAAACATTTATAGCGAGAACAAAGAGCCCTGAAGGGGCGACATAGTTTTCTAGATGCTTTATTATGCAGACCTCTCTGTTTTGCCCCTAAGGACTGTCAGGTTGTACAGAAGACATCAAGTAGAATAATAGGTCCAAACCAGCAACTTATTTATAGAAGGCGCCCACCACGATAAAGAAACCGCCGCAATAAAGCAGGCTCCAAAGGAGCCCCGTGTTTATAGAAATAATCCAAAACAATTTGACCTGACTCCGAAGGAGTCTCGTGTTACCTGCCGCCGTCGTATCTTAGAAGACACCAAATCTTCTGTTTATGGCCGGAACCTACTCCCGCATTTACCTGCACTTTGTATTTGCTGTGCAGGGCCGTCAAAGCCTCATTCCAAAACACTGCCGTGAAGAACTACATAAGTACATAAACAGGGCTGGTGGAAGCAAGAGGCGCCAAAATGCTGGCCGTCTATTGCATGCCCGATCATCTGCATCTCTTTGCCAGCGTCAAGCCTTCGCTCATTATCCCAAATTTTGTCAAAGAGATCAAAGTGCAGAGCAATGAATTTATCCGGGCCAAGAACTGGGTCAGGGGAGTTTTTCACTGGCAGGAAGGGTATGGTGTGTTTTCTTATGGTCATTCACAAGTCGAACGTGTTTGCAGCTATGTGTTTAATCAGGAAGAGCATCACAAAAAGAAAACGTTCAAGGAAGAATATCATTCGTTCCTGGAGAAGTTCAGTGTGCCATTCGAGGAAAGATATTTGTTTTCATGGGTAGATTGACAGGCGACACGAGGCTCCTTCGGAGCCGGTTTCTACTACATCTTGGTTTCTATAAACACGAGACTCCTTCGGAGTCAGTGAGTGTTCCATGCTGGATCAGCCATGCTGCGCTTATATAGATGGTTTGTAATTCCGGTTACAAATGAATCAGGAGAACAGTATCGTTTTATGAGCTAAGCGAAATCCAAAACGATACCGGGTAAAATGTTAGCCTTTCGTGGTGCGCATTTACACTTACCCCAACTCCTCCAACCTCAAAAACTCTTTTGGCCGGATGCCTTTTTCTGTTTGTTGCAGGGTGCAGCATTCGTGCTGCGCATCATGCTCAAAAAATAAAATGTAATCCTTCTCCACAGCCTCCGTCAAAAAGCTTTTCTTTTCCTGCAGCGTGGTTAGCGGAAACATATCATAGGCCATTACATAAGGCAGGGGAATATGGCCTGCGCTGGGCAGCAGGTCGGCCATAAATACAATTGTTTTATCCTTGTAAGTGATTTGCGGTAGCATCATGCCGGCCGTATGTCCTTCTACAAACCTGAGCGAAATGTTCGCCGCGAATGTTTGTTCCGGCAGCGGTTTGGTGGCATCCCAATCGACATTGGGCAGTTCAACAAACTGCAACTGACCGCTTTCCTGTATGGGTAGAATATTTTCTTTCAGGAAAGAAGCCTTTTCCCTGTCGTTCGGGTTCACAGCCCATTCCCAATGCTCTTCGTTGCTCCAATAGGTGGCGTTTTTAAATGCAGGCAACAGTTTGTCACCTTCGCGGATAATGGAGCCGCCACAATGATCAAAATGCAAATGAGTAAGAATAACATCGGTGATATCATCGCGGTGAAAACCGTGCTGCGCCAGCGACGCATCCAGCGAGGCATCGCCATGCAGGTGATAATGTCCAAAGAATTTTGCATCCTGCTTGTTGCCGATGCCGTTGTCAATCAAGATCAGCTTTCCTTCTTCTTCAAGCAGCAGGCAGCGCATAGCCCAGGTGCAAAGGTTGGCCTCGTCAGCAGGGTTGATCTTGTTCCATAGGCTTTTGGGCACCACGCCAAACATAGCGCCGCCGTCAAGCTTAAAGTTGCCGGTGTTTATGGTATAAAGTTTCATTGCTGTGCAAGCCGTTTTGATGTTTGAATGGTAAACCACAAAAGAATAAAACCGATCACAAAAAACACCACCAGCGCCAGGATCGAATTGCGCATGGATCCCGTAGCGCCTTCAATAAAGCCAAAGGCAAAAAGGCCGATCACAATGGCAAATTTTTCGGTGATGTCGTAAAAGCTAAAGAACGATGCCGTGTCTTTTGTGGGTGGCATCAGCTTGGCGTAGGTAGAGCGGCTGAGCGATTGCACACCACCCATTACCAATCCTACCAGTGCAGCAAGAATATAAAAATGCATTTCGGTTTGCATAAAATAGCCGCCGATGCAAAGACAGATCCACAGGGCTACTGTCAGCATCAGTACCTGGAAGTTGCCCCAATGTGCGGAAAGGCGCGACATGCCAATGGCGCCGGCAATGGCCACCACCTGTATGATAACAGCCGTAATGATAAGATTGGTGTCGGGCAGTTGCAGTTCTTTAATGCCAAAATCAATGGCCACTAGCATCACCGTTTGTACGCCCATGCTGTAAAAAAGAAACGAAACAAGAAAGCGTTTCAGCACAGGCATGTGCTTGATCTGGTCCCACACTTTTTGCAGTTCGTGAAAACCGTTGGTCAGAATATTCTTGCGCTCTGATCCGGCAGGCTGTGAGCGGGGCAGTCGCTTAAACGGGATCTGTGCAAAGCCGATCCACCACAAGCCAACGATCAAAAACGTAAGCTTGAGTGGCAGGGCCGAATTGGGCATGGCTATCACAAGGCCAAAGCCAATGATCTGCATGAGCACACTACCGATATAACCAAAGGTGTAACCCCGTGCACTGATGCGGTCAATGTCTTTTTCGGCGGCGATCTCCGGCAGGTAAGAATTGTAAAACACCTGGCTGCCATAAAACCCAACGCAGGCCATCAGCAGCATAAACAAGCCAAACAGCACATTGCTTTCATCGAAAAAAAACATCAGCGAGCAGGCGGTTGCGCCGAGGTAACAGAAAAAGCGCATGAAAGATTTCTTATTGCCTTTGTAGTCGGCAATGGAAGAAAGAATTGGCGATAAAAGAATAATGATAATGTAGGCAAACGCTAAAAAATAATCTTTCAGTTCTGTGTTGACAAAATTGCGGCCAAGAAAGTTGATGCCACCTTTGAACTTTTCGGTGGACGTGACCGCAGCATAATAAGCAGGGAAAAAAGTGGTGGTGATAACCAGGTTATAAACGCTGTTGGCCCAATCGTACATTGCCCAGCCGTTGATAACTTTTTTGGAGGCAGTTTGCATATAGGCATAAAAATATAAAAAGACACCGCAGCGGGTGTCTTTTTTATTTCTTGTTGATGATAGTAAGATGAATTGGTGGCTCCTGTTGCAAAGCTGTCAACACGTTTTTGCAACCGGCACTTAGGTAAGATAACCTGTATACGCCAGTGCCAGCAGGATAATGCCTGCAATAATGCGGTACCAGCCAAACAGGCGGAAGCCATGCTTTTGCAGGTAGCCGATAAAAAATTTGATGGCCAGCAGGGCTACAACAAAAGCAACCACATTGCCTACAACAAATGCTGTGATGTTTTCCTGCGAAGCCATGATGACTTCATAACCTTTTTGCTTTTCTTCTCCCCAGTCTTTCATCACCAGTGAATAAATGGTGGCGGCAAACATGGTTGGCACGGCTAGAAAAAACGAGAACTCCGCGGCAAAGTTGCGGCTAAGCTTTTGCTGCATGCCACCGATGATGGAAGCCGCACTGCGACTCACGCCAGGGATCATGGCCAGCACCTGCCAAAAGCCAATGATAAAGGCTTTTTTAAAGCTTAGCTTTTCTTCGGCTTCCACTACTTCCTGTTTGGTAAGATGGTGGGCCAGGATGTCCTGCTCTTCATTTTTTGCGGCTTGGGGAAACCAGTTGTCAACAAACAAGAGCACAATGCCGCCCAGTACCAGCGATACGGCTACGATCACCGGGCTGCCCAGCATCTGGTCGATAAAATCGTTGAACAAAAAACCAAAAAAAAGTGCAGGGATCACGCTGACAAGCAGCTTGAGATAAAACTGGTAGCGGGTGAAATGAAAGAATTTTTTCCAGTACAGCACCACCACCGCAAGGATAGCTCCCAACTGGATGGAAACTTCGAAGATCTTGGTGAAGTCTTCATGGCCAATGCCGAATGCCGAACTGGCAATGATCATGTGGCCGGTGGAGGATACGGGTAAAAACTCGGTGAGGCCTTCTACAATGGCGATAATGATGGCTTCAAAAAGATTCATTAGTCCGCAGCTCCCCTGTTTTTCGGTTGGCAGAAGAGGGCATAGATCTCAATGGCAAGACCGATCAGGATAACGATAGGAGCAATAGTAATGCGCCGTGTGCTGTACACCTCCGAAGGGTTGAAAACGTTCGGGTCTTCGCTGCCGCCACCGGCCATCAGCAAAAAGCCAAGGGTAAGAACGGCCACGCCGATCAGCATCCACTTGTAATTCTCTTTGCCAAAAAGCGCTTCGGCTTTTGGCTTTGGTGCTTTCACCGGTGCGATAGGTTTTGTTGCTTTCATTCGAAATTCAATTGAGGGGCAAAGTAAAGGAAGTTTGTGGTTTGTCGTTTATAGTTTGTGGTTGCCGAGCATTTGTCTAAAAAAGGCGTCCCTAACTACAAACCACTAACCACAAACTACAAACCCTTAATACAGGTCATCCAGCTTCATGCGCAGGTATTTGGATACGCTTCGCCAGGTGCTGAGAAACGTAATGGTAATGCCAATGATCATCAGTACCAGGAACAGGATCAGCAGCGTGGAGCTCGATCGAACCACTTTGAGCCAGGGAATAAAATTCTCGGCCACCACCATTACAATATAAATCAGCAGGATGGCAATGCCGGCGCTGATGGCGCCATTGATAATGGCACGTACCGTCAACGGACGGGCAATAAACTGCCGGGTGGCACCCACCATCTGCATGGTTTTGATCAAAAAGCGGTTGCTGAACATGGCCAGGCGAATGGTGTTATCAATCAGGAAGATCACCACAATGGAAAGAATAATGGCGATACCCAGGATGATCAGGCTGATGTTGCGGAAATTTTTGTTCATGTTCGACACCAGTTCCTGCGGGTACGAAACATCGGAGACCAATCCTGTGCTTTGTCCCTGCTTGATGTCGGCGGCTACTTTCTGCAGGCTGTCCGGGTCAACATATTCCGTCTTCAGGCGAAAGTAGATACCGTCCGGAAGCGGGTTAAAGTCGAGGATGGTGCTGAAATCTTCGTTGCCTTCGTCGAGATATTTTTTCTTGGCTTCGTCCTTGGTCACATATTCATAGCTGCGGATGTAAGGCCGCGAGGCAATAAAAGCCATCAGCGCCGCGCTGTCCTTGGCCGCAACTTTGTTGGCTAAGTACACCTTTACCTCTACATTTTCTTTAAAGTATTCACTTAGCTGGTTGGTGTTGATCACCATCCACCCTACAATTCCCAGGAGAAACAACACCAGCGTAACGCCGATGATGCTCATTACATAGGACGGTTTTCCCCGCTTTGACGAACCTTTGCCGATTTGTGCCATGCTGTAAACTCGTTTGAAGTGGACAAAAATAAAGGTTTGCCTGTATGCGTCAAGTCCGCAACCGGCATTTGCGCAGAATAAAAGGCTGAAACAGTTATTTTTGCCTTTCCCTAACGATTGCTGCAGCAGTATATTGCTATCCGAACCGCTATTTATAAGAGGTTTGTGGTGAGGAAGATCGCAAAGCCGTTCCACCAGAACGACTTTTCTGTTTTTAAAGATGTCCGGGTGCTTCTCCCTTGCAAATTGTGCGTGGTGTGCAGCAGTCAAAATAAATGTAACATGAGCGAAACCGTCAATACAGGAACAACAGGAGCCGGGAGTGTGGAGTATGCCTTCCGGGCCATTGAGCAAAAGTGGCAGCAGCAGTGGATCAGCAGTGAGGCCTACAAAGTGTCTAACCAAAGCGACAAGCCCAAGTATTATGTACTGGATATGTTTCCCTATCCAAGCGGCGCGGGCCTGCATGTGGGACACCCTTTGGGATATATCGCCTCCGATATTTTTGCCCGCTACAAGCGGCTGAAAGGCTTTAACGTGCTGCACCCAATGGGTTATGATGCCTTTGGCCTGCCGGCCGAACAGTACGCCATCGAGCACGGTGTGCACCCGGCAGAAAGCACGGCAAAAAACATTGCCACCTTTCGCAGCCAGTTGGATAAGATCGGTTTCAGTTACGACTGGAGCCGCGAAGTGAACACCTCCAACCCGGCCTATTACAAGTGGACGCAATGGATCTTTTTGCAATTGTTCAAAAGCTGGTACAACCGTAAAACGGCCAAAACAGAACCCATCGAAGGCCTGGTCAAAATTTTTGAGGAAGAAGGAAACTTTAATCACCCCATTCCCAACAGCCAGTTCCAGATACCGGAATACCCGAATGTTACCTTCACTTCCGATGCCTGGTTCAGCTTTACCGAAAAGCAGCAGCAGGCCATCTTAATGGAATACCGCGTAGCCTATTGCGGCTATGGCGAGGTGAACTGGTGCGAAGCTCTGGGTACGGTGCTGGCCAACGATGAAGTGGTGAACGGCGTGAGCGAACGCGGTGGTTATCCCGTGGTAAAAAAGAAGCTGCGCCAGTGGTACCTGCGCATTACCGAATACGCCGACCGCCTGCTCGAAGGCCTGCAGCGTGTGGACTTCAGCGATGCGATGAAGGAAATGCAGACCAACTGGATCGGCAAAAGCAGCGGTGCTGAAATTGATTTTGCCATTGCTGAACAAAACGAGTTGTTACGGGTATACACCACCCGTCCCGACACCATTTTTGGTGTGGATTTTATGGTGGTGGCGCCTGAGCACGAACTGGTAGAAAAAATAACCACGGCGGATCAGAAAGCAGCCGTAGAAGAATACATTGCTTATGTAAAAAGCCGCAGCGAACGCGAACGCATGGCCGAGAAAAAGATCAGCGGTGTGCCAACCGGCGCTTTTGCGGTAAACCCCTTCAACAAAAAACAGATCCCGATCTGGATTTCTGAATATGTGCTGGCGGGATATGGTACCGGGGCCATTATGGCCGTGCCCAGTGGCGATGAACGTGACTTTAAATTTGCCAATCATTTCAATATTCATATCACCAATATTTTGGGTGATGCCTTTAACGGCGAAGAAGCCAATCCTACCAAAGATGCCGTTCTTACCAACAGCGGTTTTTTAGACGGCATGGTGATGCGGGATGCTGTTGACGTGGTGATTACAAAACTGGAAGAACTGGGCATTGGCAAACGCAAAGTAAACTTTAGAATGCGGGATGCGGCGTTTAGCCGGCAGCGTTATTGGGGCGAACCCTTTCCGGTGAAGTGGATCGAAGGCATTGCTTACCCGCTCGATGAAAGCGAGCTGCCGCTGGAACTGCCTTACGTGGAAAGTTATGGTCCGGGGCCGGAAGGCGAAGGGCCGCTGGCCAACATTCCTGAGTGGACAGCGCAGGACCTGGAGACGAATACGATGCCTGGTTATGCCGGTTCTTCGTGGTACTTTCTCCGTTACATGGACCCGCACAACGGGGAAACTTTTTGCGATAAAAGCATCAGCAGTTATTGGAACCAGGTTGATTTGTATGTGGGTGGAACCGAACATGCGGTGGGTCACCTGTTGTACAGCCGCATGTGGACAAAAGCCTTGTACGACCTGGGCTTGATCACCTTTGATGAACCGTTTAAGAAATTGCTGAACCAGGGGATGATCCAAGGTTCGAGTCGTTTTGTGTACAGGGTGCGGGGAACGCACCAGTATGTTTCGGCTGGGCAGAAAGAGCAATATGAAACAGATGAACTGCATGTGGATGTAAACATTGTTGATGGTTTGGAACTGAATGTTGATGCGTTCAGAAACTGGAGAGAAGATTTCAAGGACGCAGAGTTTATTTTAGAAGACGGTAAGTACATCTGCGGAACGATGACGGAAAAGATGAGCAAGCGTCTTTACAATACCGTGAATCCCGATACAATTGTAGAACGTTACGGTGCCGACACCTTCCGCATGTACGAAATGTTCCTTGGGCCCGTGGAGATGAGCAAGCCCTGGGATACCAAAGGCATTGAAGGCGTTCACCGTTTTTTGAAAAAACTATGGCGCCTCTTTTTTGATGAGGTAAAAGGCAAACTGGTAACAGAAGAAAAAGCAACACCCGAAGAACTAAAAGTGTTGCACCGCACCATCAAAAAAATTGAAGAAGACACCGAACGGTTTTCCTTCAATACCTGCGTCAGTGCCTTTATGGTTTGTGTGAATGAACTGACCGACCTTAAATGCCACAAGCGGGAGGTACTGGAGCCCTTGCTGGTCCTGTTAACGCCGTATGCGCCGCACATTGCCGAAGAGCTGTGGCAGCAGTTGGGTAATACAACCTCCGTACTGGATGCTACTTATCCCAAATTCGAAAGCAGCTACCTGGTAGAGTCCACCAAAGAATACCCCGTTTCCATCAATGGTAAATTGCGGACCACCTTGGTGCTTGATCTAGCGGCTACGCAGGAGCAGGTGCAGGACGTGGTGCTGCAGCATGAAGTGGTGCAAAAATGGATGGAGGGCAAGCCCTTGAAGAAGCTGATCTTTGTAAAAGGAAAGATGATCAACGTGGTCGTATAAACGTAAACAAAACATAAGTAAAAGGCGCTGTCAGTTTTTGATGGCGCCTTTTTTTGGGAGCACGAAGAACACAAGGTAAGCACAAAGGTCACAAAGCTTTGTGTTCGCTATGCTCCTTTGTGCACGTTGTGTTACAGAAATGGGGAATAGAATTCCTGAACGTAAAAGAGTGCGACGCAACAGAAGTTCAATAGTAGTACAGCCGCTGGTCACACAAAAACAATCCTTGTTTCCCACCATTTTCTGTAAACTTGCCGGTATGAAAAAGACAAGCCTTTTTTTCTTTTGCTGCCTGTTTACATTTTCGCTCCTGGCGCAGGACCTGCAGGTGATGACCTTCAACATTCGCCTCAATACCGAGAGGGACAGCCTGAATGCCTGGCCCCACCGCAAAGACAATGTAGCGGCACAGATTCTTTTTCATGACGTGCACCTTTTGGGTGTGCAGGAAGCCTTGCACAACCAGATGGTGGACCTAAGGGAGCGCCTGCCGCAGTTCAAGTCCATTGGCGTGGGCCGCGATGATGGCAAGGAAAAAGGCGAGTACTCCGCTATTTTTTATGATACCACGAGACTGCAGCTATTGCAGTCCAGCACGTTTTGGTTGTCGCTAACACCGGAAGTTGCCGGCAGCAAAAGCTGGGATGCGGCCATTACCCGCATTGTAAGCTGGGCGCAATTCCGCGATAAAAAAACAAGGAAAACATTTTACGCATTCAACACGCATTTCGATCATATCGGCAAAGAAGCAAGACGCGAAAGTGCAAAGCTTCTCCTGCAAAAAGTGGCCTCGCTTGCGGGAAAAACACCGGCCATTGTTACCGGTGATTTTAACGCCGTCCCAAGCGACGAACCCATTATGGTCATTACCGATAATGCCAATCCCTTGCACTTAACAGACGCCAAATCGGTTTCGGCCACACCGCATTACGGGCCTTCCGGTACGTTCACCGGTTTTGGTTCAAAGGAGTCGAATGACCTGCCCATTGATTATATTTTCCTGAAAGGACCGTGGAAAGTAAAGAAGCATGCAACACTTTCGCAAACCTGGGGTGGCCGTTTTGCCTCCGATCATTTTGCCGTGCTGGCAACCCTGTCGCTGTAAGAAAAATCGCTGTTCGCTTCAAACTTTTAGCCAGCGAAAATCATCCGGCAGGCGCAGGATGGTATCGGTAAATTCCAGTGCGGGATCTATTTCCTTGAACGCATAATTGGTGTATTCGTCCCAGTGCTCAAAATTGGCGTCGGTGCCCAGGATGCAATAGCTTTTATCCACCGGCCAAAAGACGATCACCAGGAAATCCGGTGCCTTTGGCATTTTGGTTTGCAACTGCGTTTTGTACGGCCGTACATCGGCGTAATAAAGCGATTGCATGTCCTCGATCTGTGCCGGTGGTTTGCGTGTCATGCGCCAAAGTTACCGCCCCGGCTTTTTTAACCGTATCACGGCACTGGTATCTTCTGTGCTTGATAAATTAGCGATATGCCGCTTGTCGCCAACCAGCGCCACCATGTACGAGGTATTGGGCGGAATGGCCCCCAGGTTTTCGGCTACCATGGTCAGTTCACTTTCTTCACCAATATCCGCTACGGCAATTTTTACAGTATACGGCTTGTCAGAAAGTTTTACATGCGTGAACAACATGCGTCCATCCAGAAAAAGCGAAATAGAATCGCCGTCGACGATGGCGTTGTCGTAAAAAGAAAGGCTGATGGAATCGCCTTGCACCGGGATGGTGGTAAAGACCTTTTTCTTGCGGGTGATGAATTTTTGCTCCACCGTTTTAGGCAGGTTGACAGCAACGGTTTCTTCCGGTTTGGGCCTTGCTTCTGTTGGTGCCGGTGCAGGGATGGACACCATGCCGGGTTTGCGTGGCCTTTCAGCCGGCGGCTCGCTGGGCATTGTTGTTTTGGGGCGATACGCAACCAGCGAAATGCTGTCGATGATAGTGGGATCGTTGGTGCCGGCGGTAAAGTTGTCGATTACCCAATCCCATTCATCGCGAAACCGAGGGCCTTTTTCTGTTTTTTGCAGGTGCACCGTGCCTTCCTTGATCTCTTCGTTCTTTTCGTTGCTTGATCCGTCTAAAAGCATAATGCCGCTGCCGGGACAATTAAAATCGGCTCTTGACAGGAGAGGGGTTTTGCCCGGAACGCCAAACAGGCCGCCTTCTTTTTCTTCCAGCAGGCGGTCATCCCACCAAACGGCCTGGTTGGTCTTTTCGTCAAAATAGCCGCGGATGCTGTAACGGCGGTAATTGCCAAAAGAGGAATAATAGTAGGATGTGCCGGTAATGCTATCGCCGCTTCTGACAAGCTTTACTTCTACCGTTTGCTTGTTGATCTTGCCATGCCAGACGCCGGTGAGCATTTGGGCATTGCCTTGAGAAAAAAGGAAGGGTAACAGCAAGATGAACAGAACAGCTTTTGGTGGGTTGGTGGTTTTTACAGGATTCATGTTTCGTAAGAACGAAAAAGCGGGAAGATTAGTATCGGTGTGCTGGAGGTATTCCATATCTGCCAGATATGGAATACCCTGGTGACGCTCATTCAATCTTAAGATAATCGTCCGAATTGTTCACTGGATTGGTAAGATGAAACCGCACAAACTCCTCCCTGCCGCCAAACATATCCAGCACTTCTTGCCGTTTTAGCTTTGTTGGGATGTCGCATAAAATGGAGGCATAAGAACTGTAAGGATAGCTTTTGAAATCAGCAACAACGCCATGTGTTTCCGGGTTGCGGTGAATGTAATTGACAAGCCAGTAAAGGTGATCGCTGTTGGTGACTTCTATGCGTTTAAAATTTTTTTCAAACAGGCTGCCGGTTCTCCCTTCCTGTATTTTGATGGACTTAGCATAACAAAGAAAAAACCGGCGGAATGCTTCGCTTATAACCTGTGAGAAGTCGGAAAGTATCTTGTTGCCGGTTTGAACCCGGAGTAGCGTCGCGTCTATTTCATCCTGCCGTTTTGTTTTTACCAGAAAATGAAAATGATTTCTCAGTAGACAATAGGCGTATACATCGAGGTAAGGCGTAAGGTAGCCTGCCAGTTTTTGTAAAAAGTAACCGTAGTTCTCTTCCCTGAAAAAAATGGGTTCACCGTTGTTGCCACGGTTGAAGATATGGTAAAAGGCTCCGGGCTGCAGGGGCAGGTAAGTTTTGGTCATTCCTTTAAGATATTCCATATCTCTGAGATATGGAATATCTTCCCGCCATGCGATCCTTTCTTCAACAGCCATACCCGTTCAGCGAAAATGCGGGCCGAAAACTGGTTGTTTGTAGCGGCGTGGGCCTCTTCATAACGTTTTTCCTGGTTGTGTTTGCGCCCTATGGCCTGGATGAATTGCCCGCAGGACAAAAATGGCTGCATGCCCTGGCCTTTGGTGCGGTAACCTTTGTGGTGGCTTCGCTGGTACAGATCGTCGCTCCCAAGCTTTTCCCGACCCTTTTTCGCGAAGAGGGCTGGCGCACCTGGAAGGAGATCGTTTACCTTCTTTTTACGACCGCCGTAGTTGGCGCCGCCAATTATGTGCTGATGCTTCGGCTTTACCCGCAAAAAACAGAGATGGCCAGCTTTCTGCAGGCCGAGCTCATCACCCTGCAGGTTGGCATTTTTCCTGTTTGCTTTCTTGTTTTTCTAAAGCAGATGCTTTTGTACCGGCGTTTTGCCACGGAAGCTAGTGCGGTAACAACTGACATCCGCGAAGAAGAACAACCGGTGATCGCCGGGCAGGCTCTTTCGGTTCCAGCCATTGTTTTGCGGGGCGATAATCAAAAAGAGGAGGTCAGCGTTCAGCCCCAAAACCTCCTTTACCTTTCCGCGGCCGACAATTATGTAACGGTCCATTTTCTTGAAAGCGGCAAGCCCGCTACGCAGTTACTCCGCGGCTCACTCAAAAAAATGGAGGAGCAACTGGCCGGTCAGTCCGCCTTCTTTCGTTGCCACCGTACCTATATCGTCAACCTGCAGCAGGTGCACACGGTAAGCGGAAATGCCCAGGGACTAAAGCTGCACCTCGACGGGCAGGAAGAGCCCATTCCTGTCAGCCGCAGTCTCACCGATGTGGTCAAAGAAAAGCTTCACCAGCTTTCCCATTCACCCCAAAAAGCCTGATAATCAGTGCTGTTCGCCCCGCAAGCCGGCAATTCGCCCCAAAGGCTTGCCGGTGATACCACTGATTTGGAAAGGCCCTTTGCAGCCGGTCATTTTTGTAAAAAACATCGACCATGCAAACGTTAACAACTGTTCTTTTGATCTTCCATGTATTGGCCGGCTTTGTGGCCTTGATCGCCGGCGGCATTGCATCCGCAACCAAAAAAGGCGGAAGCGGCCATCGCCGTTCCGGCAAATGGTATTTCTGGGGCATGACCGGCGTTTTTGTCACCGCCGTTGCCGTTTCCATTTTAAAAAGCCTGGCGTTCCTGTTTATGATTGGTTTTTTCAGTTATTATTTCGTGGTGCGAGGCTATCGTATCCTCTACCTCAAAAAGCTGGGAAAGAGCCAAAAAGCAACAAGCCTCGATTGGGCCATTACCGCCGTGGCCATGCTCTTTGGTCTTGGCCTGGTAACCTGGGCTTATTTGCAGTTTAGGAGCGGTAGCAGTTTCTGGCCGGTGCCCCTGGTGTTTGGTCTTGTTTCGTCAGGATTTGCCCTGGCCGACATCCGGCTTTTTGTAAAAGGCCCGGCTACAAAGCTCCACTGGATCACTGGGCATATCACCAGCATGGGTGCCGGTTATATTGCCACCTGGACGGCTTTCATCGTTACCAATGTAACGTTTCTGCCGCCGGTTTTGGTCTGGCTGCTCCCCAGCCTCATCGGTTCCATCCTGATTGCACAAAGCACCCGCCGTTACACAAAATCCAAAACAAGCACACTGGTTGTTTCGCCAGCCTAAGGAAATGCGCACCTTTTTTGCGGGAAATCTTTAACCCGGTTGCTGGCAGCGGCAACCATTTGGTGCTTTAACTGTTTTACAAAAAAACGCTCATGGCTTATCCTTCCTTTGCTCTTGTGAATGCCCTGCGGCAGGCGGCCCAGAACCTGCGCAACGGGGCTCCGTATGCCTGGGGACATCACGGTTCGTGCAATTGCGGACACCTGCTGCAGGTGGTAACGCAGTTGAGTCGCGAAGAAATTGTTCGGCATGCGCAAACCGTGCAGGGCGAGTGGACCGAGATTGCCGAAGACTACTGTGGTGTTACCAATGTGCCGGCTTACCTGCTGGTGTCGAAGTTGGAAGGCCTGGGACTAACCCCAACGGATATTCACAACCTGGAATACCTGGAAGACCGCAAGGTATTGGAAGCGTTGCCGGGTGGTTTTCGCTGGCTGAAAAAAAATCAGCGGGAGGACGTGGTTCTTTATTTTGAAACCTTTGGCGCCTTGCTCGAAGAAAGATTGCTTTCTTCGGTTCCGTTGCCCAAAATAGAAGAATGGCAGCAGTGTTACCAACCGGCGGAAGCTTAAACCGTATACAACTTCAACAAGAAGGGTCATTTTCTGAACCCATTTTTTTACTGGACAGGCATAACGCTGTTTCTTCGCAGCAAAGAAACCGGTTATGCCATCGACAATCCTGGAAGAAGTCTTGAAAGCATCTGCTGCCCATTTTCACCCTGTGGTTCCCTGGCAAAAATGTGACCGGTTGCTGCTTATGGACTTTACAGCTTCAAATATCGAATTGACAGATGACACACTCACCAATACCCAACTCTTTTCAGATTACGTAAACAGGAAACTGGCTGAGGTCGGGGCACTTTACGGCATTGGTGGCTACAATGAGCACAGGAAGGTGTATAGTCGCAGCAAGCTTTTCGGCCCATCCCCGACAACCACTCCGGTTGTGCAAGATGGTGCTAAAGCCCCTTCCCAGTGGGAAGGGGAGGAAGAGCGTGAGCTTTCGTTGGCGGAAGAAGAAACAATTGGATACAGGTTTGCTGATCCCAACTTTTATGGAATGTTGCGGGAGTATGCGTTGCAACACCGTGCCGTACCAACGGAAGCCGAGGCTATTTTGTGGAACGCCTTAAAAACAAAACAGCTTGCCCACTATAAGTTCCGTCGTCAGCATATTATTGACCGTTACATTACCGATTTTGTTTGCTTAAAAAAGAAGCTGGTTGTTGAGGTGGATGGACTTATTCATCAATTACCGAAAAATGCAGAAAGTGATGAACAGCGAACGAGGCGTTTAAAGGAGTTAGGCTTTGATGTCATCCGCTTCAGCAACGAAGAAGTGGTAAATAACTTGGAAAACGTTCTTCAGCAAATTCTCATTGCTTTAGAACAGGTAACCGAAGAAAAAAGTGTCTCCCACCTAAGTTCCCCCACCGGGGGACAGGGGGCCGAACCCCGCCGCCTTCACCTCGGCATCGACATTTGGGGTAAACCCTACACCAAGGTCATGGCGCCGCTGGATGGCATTGTGCACAGTTTTGCTTTCAACAATGCTTACGGCGATTACGGGGCTACCATCATTATTACTCATCAACTGGATGGCATTTCGTTTCATACGCTATATGGGCATCTTAGCTTGAACTCCCTGAAAAATTTACACGAAGGCGATGTAGTGCGAAAGGGCGATGTTTTTTGCGAATTTGGAATTCCGTTCGAGAATGGGCAATGGCCGCCGCACCTGCACTTTCAGATTATAAAGGACATGCAGGGCTGGAAAGGCGATTATCCCGGTGTGTGCCGGTTTTCGGAAAGAGAACAGTACCTGCAGAACTGCCCCGATGCTGATCTTATTTTGGGAATGATGGGAGAGGCAGGGTGAAGAGATAATGCGATAATATGATAATGTGATAATTGGATAATGGAGCGATGTCACTTTAGTTTTCCCCCGTGAGATTTATCCGTGTTACTATAAATAAAACAACTCCTTTTTGCTAAAATATTTCAATAGCTGTTAACTAAGCGAACAAACGGAAAAGCCAATGAGCAATATTAAACCGGAGAGCAGAAAATAATATTGGCCATCACCGGTGCGGTTACGGTTGCGAATCATACCTATTACAAAATTGACAGGCGCCAGAAGCAAGATCAGGGTGCCACTTGTAAATAACCGGGGCATGGTGTACCCGCCGGAAGAAGAGGAACTGCCAAGCAAAAGATCCAGCAGAACCAGCAACAAGGCAATGCCTGCATTGATCAACAGCGGTCGTTTCATCTTTTGCATGAGCGTAATTGTTGGTTAGTAAAAAATATATTCTACCGGATAAGGGCACTGCACACAGAAAAGCCAATCACCAGGCTAAGCAAGGTTCCCAGCAGAAGTCCCTGTCCCGTGGGTCTTAACCTTTCAATGAAAACAAATACAACACCCAGCATAAATTGAACGATCATCCCAAAGATCCACAGGAGCCCGATGCTGATAAATGTGCCTTCGGTATTTTGGCCGAGCAGCATCAGTACCACCAGCACCATGTTGATGCCAAAAACAATGGCTGTTGTGCGCATCGCTTTGTTCATGAGACTTCGATTTCAGTTGGCTATGACCCGTAAGCCGGTACCAGTTGTTTCAGGTATTCTTCTTTTTCATCGCGGTAAAACAGGTTCATCGTTTCAAAAGGGATAATGCGACCGTCTTTGTGCACAATGTGCACGCAGCTTTTTTTAATGGCCCGCACATCAAAATCCCAGGCATCAATAAACCGCATAATGATGATGCGAAAAAGATTGTTGTAGCCCAATCCTGGTGCATGCACTTCGGGCAGGCAGCAAAGCAATTGCTTGAATTTTTCCTCGGTTCGGTCCACCGATATACCCGTGCTGAAGATCTGTAGCATCTGCTCGTGCAATCCCCTGTCCTGCTCGTACACGATGGTATTCTTGCTGCTGTTCAGCAAAAGTTCGGGATCAACATACCGCGTCAGCGGAAAAACCTGCCCGTTCAATTTCAGGGCATAACCCATTGCCAGCGCATCGGGGTTGCAAGGCACAGGCAGCAGGTCGTTGGGCTGAAAGATGCTTGTTTGCGCCAGGATCTTTTTTCGTACATCCGTCAGCGTTATACGGTCGGTTGCGGGGTTAAAGCTTTCGTTACGGCCGGCAACCTGCGTGGGCTGAAACGTAACGCCTCTCACGCAAGGTTGCTTTAATGCGTATTCAATGATCTCACCAATCTCGTCATCGTTCACACCTTGCTGCAGGGTGACCACCAGTGTGGTGGAAAGGTTCAATTTGTTCAGGTTCTCCAATGCCTGTTTTCGAATCTCCGTCAGGTCTTTTCCTCGCATCTGCAGCAGTGCTTCCGGCTTAAAAGAATCAAACTGCAGGTATACCTCAAAGTCGGGTTGGTAAGAGGCCAGCCGTTTGGCAAATTCAAAATCTTTGGCAATGCGAATACCGTTGGTATTTACCATCAGGTGCTTGATGGGTTTTGTTTTGGCGATAGCAAGAATCGCAAAAAAATCGGGATGGATCGTTGGTTCGCCGCCGCTGATCTGCACCACATCGGGTTCGCCTTCGTTGGCTACTATGATGTCCAGCATCTTTTCCACTTCTTCTACCGTGCGGTGGCGGCCATGATGCGGCGAACTCATGGCATAGCAGGTAGGACAACTAAGGTTGCACCGGTCTGTGATCTCGACAACGGTAAGACAACTGTGCTGTTCATGATCGGCGCACAGGCCGCAATCGTAAGGGCAGCCGTGCTGCGTTTTTGTGTTGAAGCGCAGCGGCACTTCGGAGGGTTTGTTGTAGTTGCGGATGTTTTTGTAATACGCACTGTCGGTGGCAATGAGCACTTTCTGAAAGCCGTGTTCGGGACAGGATTTCAGCATATATACCATCTCGCCTTCAAACACAATTTTGGCGTCCACCCGTTTGAGGCAGTGCGGACAAAGGCTGATGGTAAAGTCGTAGTAAGTATGTGAACGTTCAGGCATAAGAGGCCAGTAGTTTTTTGGGATGAATTAAAAACGGTGAATAATAAAGCAAGCCCGCCGCACAGGTCAACTGGATGGTGGACAAGCCAACAAACACCGGGTAATGCGGTTTGATCAACTCAACAAAAAACCGGAACACCAGGTAGTTGATCATAAAAAGTTTAAACAGCGCACCGGGTTCCAGCGAAAGGTTTTGCTGTACCT
Source organism: Flavisolibacter longurius (assembly GCA_013327885.1). Taxonomy (GTDB): domain Bacteria; phylum Bacteroidota; class Bacteroidia; order Chitinophagales; family Chitinophagaceae; genus Flavisolibacter. The sequence continues at coordinate 371,910 of JABUMY010000001.1, forward strand.
TTTTCAGCACCATCCAAAGGGTCAGGAGAAAACCAATCTCGTACAACATCACTGGATGCCTCTGTATGCCATCGCCTAGGTTCATGGCCCAGGGCAGGCTGCTTTCCAGTCCATAGGTTTCTTCGTACACACCCATGCTAAAACAACCGACCCGCCCAATGAGCAGGGCCAGGATCATGGGGTAAACAAACAGGTCGCCGGACGAGCGGCTTTCGCCCATCAGTTTCTTGGTGATCTCCACACCGGTCAGCCCGCCTAAAAAACCACCCACCACTGTTTTGTTGTTGTAAAAATATGCCAATAGGTTGTCCGTCAACGTTAGTTCGTAAGGCCGTTCCAAAGAACCAATCAGGCGTGAACCCAGCAGGGCGCCAAAGATGGCTCCAATGATCACCCAAAGCCGTGCCGGCGTTGAAAAGTTATCGCCTCCCTTTTTACGCAGGAAAAGAAAATACCGGAAGCCAATAAAAAATGCAAGCGTTTCCAGCACGGCGTGCAGCGATAGCGAAAGGGACCCAATTTGTATGTCGACAGGAAATTGCACCGCTTTATTGTTTTATCCAGGGATTACTGCACATACCGCAGGAAACAAAAACTGCGGTTAGAAAGAGAAATAAAAACCATGCATAAGCAGTCCGGATATTCATAAAGGCCAAGTTATTTCATATCCCGTAAAGATGGAAACCTGTCCTTTGTGTTTTCGCAGAACGGTTTTTTTTAAAGAAGCTTGCATGAATTTAAAAAGGGTATCCCAAACCGTTGCCCTGTCGTTAATTTATTTTTTAATTGAATATTACCGGTAAGATTGGGTAACTTAGGAAAGCTGAACCGTCGGGCAAACGTTTTCCCTTAACCTTTAAATATTCAACTATGGCCTTTAATCTTTTGGATGCGTTCCGCAATTACCTCACGCCTGATCTTGTTGACAAAGCCAGCAGTCACCTTGGCGAAAACAGTTCCGGTATCAGCCGTGCTCTCAGTGCAGCGGTACCGGCCTTGCTCGGTCTTTTTATCAACCGTTCGGAAAGAGGCGATACGCAAGGCTTGCTGGATGATGCCCGCAACGCCGCCGGCAGCAATGCCTTCCGGCACCCGCAAAACCTTTTTAGTGGCGGCATGGGTTCGGCGTTAACCGACGGGGTCAATTGGTTGCAAACTACGTTTGGCGGCGCCGGCAACGATGTTGTTTCGGCCATTTCAAACTTTGCCGGTATCAAGTCCGATTCGGCCCGCGGGCTGTTTGGCATGCTGGCTCCGCTGGGACTTGGCGTGCTGGGCCGGCATGCCCAGGAATCCAACCTTTCCGCGCAGGGACTTAGTTCTTACCTGGCCGATCAAAAGCCATCGATCATGAATGCGCTGCCGGCCGGCCTCAACCTCGGTTTTCTTTTTGGCGATGAGCCCAGGAAAGTACATACGGCGGCTACGCCACACGTGGCGGAAACACGCCGCACCGAAACCGTGCACGAGGAAAAGCGCACCAACTGGCTGCCCTGGCTCCTGTTGGCGCTGGGTGCCATTGCACTGATTTATTTTTTGACCCGCAATGGTTGCAACAACGATGATGCGTTGGTGACGGATAGAGATACAACAGCCGTAACGCCAACGGTAACCGATACAGGTACAACGGTTACAGCACCTGTGGTGACGGCGCCAACCCGCGAAAGCACACGGGTGCAATTGGCCGGTGGTACAGAGATCAATGCCTTCAGGGGCGGGGTAGAAGACCAACTGGTTGCCTGCCTCAACGATGCCGGCTGCACAGCGGGAACCGACAAGTGGTTTGATTTTGACAACATCAATTTTGAGTTGGGAAGTGCAAGGCTCACTGATTCAAGCCAGGTGCAAGTGCAGAACATTGCAGCCATTTTAAAAGCCTATCCCAATGCCAAGATCAAGATTGGTGGTTATACCGACAGAACCGGCAACGATGCCGATAACAAGCGGCTGAGCCAGCAGCGGGCCGATGCCGTGATGAATGCGATCAAAGCAGCTGGTGCCAATGCAGGCCAACTGGTAGGTGCCGAAGGATACGGATCGGAGTTTGCCAAGATGCCCGCCACCGCTACGGATGAAGAACGCAGGCAGGACAGGCGAATAGCCGTTCAGTTGCGGGAAAAATAAGAAGTTTTCGGAGTTAAAAAGAGGCGGCAAAAGCTGCCTCTTTTTTTATGTCATTTCTCCCCAAAATGCCATTCGCCTTAACCAGAGTTTTAAGCATTTCTTAGGCCCATTTCTTTGCTAAAATCCTTAGCTTTACAGCTAGCGAAAGAAAGATTTTACCTGTAAGAAAGCAAGCAAAACCTAAAATAGCTTGTAGCTTGCAGCTCATAGCTCATAGCTTACAGCTTCTCTCATTATGGCAAATCCAAATTTACAACCAGCAAAAGACGACCTTTCACCAACGGAAAAGGAGTTTGAAAACGGCATCCGGCCCAAGCAGATCGAAGATTTTTCCGGGCAACCGCAGATCATCGAAAACCTCCGCATTTTTATCAAGGCGGCCAAAATACGGGGCGAAGCCCTGGACCATGTGCTTTTTCACGGTCCTCCCGGTTTGGGAAAAACAACCCTGTCCCGGATCGTTGCCAATGAAATGGGTGTTAGCATTAAAGAAACGTCAGGACCGGTGATTGAAAAACCCGGTGACCTGGCAGGCCTGCTGACCGGCCTGCAACCCAACGATGTGTTGTTCATTGATGAAATTCACCGGCTTAGCACCGTGGTGGAAGAATACCTCTACTCCGCCATGGAAGATTATAAGATCGACATCATGATCGACAGCGGACCCAATGCCCGCAGCATACAGATCAACCTGTCGCAGTTTACGCTGATTGGCGCTACCACCCGCAGCGGTTTGCTCACGGCGCCACTGCTTTCGCGTTTCGCCATCAAATCACGGTTAGAATACTACGATGCCGAAACCCTCAAGCGCATCATCCTGCGGTCTGCCCAAATCTTAAATGCAGAAATTTCTACCGATGCTGCCGGGGAGATCGCCCGTCGCAGTCGCGGTACGCCGCGTATTGCCAACGGCCTTTTGCGCCGCGTTCGCGATTTTGCGCAGGTGCTTAACGACAGTACCATTGACCTTGGCATAACCCAGCATGCGCTGCGTGCCCTGAACGTGGACGAGCACGGGCTGGACGAAATGGACAACCGCATACTTGCAGCTATCATCGAAAAATTCAAAGGTGGCCCCGTGGGTATCACCACCATCGCTACCGCTGTTGGCGAGGAAGCCGGCACGCTGGAAGAAGTGTACGAGCCTTTCCTTATCCAGGAAGGATTTATCATGCGAACGCCAAGAGGCCGCGAGGTCACCGCAAAAGCGTATGCGCATCTGGGTAAGAACCCGCCCCTGCAGGGAGCAACGGGTAATTTGTTTGGGGGATTAGCGTGAGGAAGAAGTTGATAAGTTGAATGGTTAATAAGTTAATGGGTGAATAAGTAATTTGTTAGTTTGCTTTTCAACATATTAACCTATCAACTTTTCAACCTATTAACCCTCCCTACAACTCCTTTTCCATCACATAATGCGGAATGGTGATCTCGAGGAATTCGTCACCGATCTTTTTGTAACCCATCTTTTCGTAAAAGCCAATCGCATTTTTCCGGGCATGCATGGTAATACGATGGTAACCCCGGTCACGGGCCAGGTTTTCGGCAAACTGCATCAGGGCCCGGCCAATGCCTTTGCCCTGCACATCGTTTACAACAGCCATTTGCCGCAGCCGCACGGTCTCCGGGTCTTCTTCCACCAGCATACAGCAGCCCAGCATCTGGTCGTCTTCAAAAGCGGCCATGTGCATGTGGTTTTTTTCGGTTTCCAACTCGTCTTGCGAAAAATCCAGTCCCAGGGGTTTGCGCAAAATATTGTTGCGCAACGTTAGCATCTGCTTGTATTCTCTGGTGCCGTAGTCGATAATCTTTAACGCCATGAAAAATGGGTTGTCGTCTTCAATTGGTACAAATATCCGTTCTACCGGTCAAATCACCTTTCGTTCGACGCATTTTTTTGCAGCAAAGCAAGTTTTCTTTCGGTTTAATGTAATAACGATCCAAATCTTTCCCATGTTTGAATTTTGTAATAACTACCCCTTTTGGTGTTTACAACAGGTGTGAAAGCATGGGTGCAAACCATGAATGTGCGAAACTGTTTTAGGGTTGTTTAGGATGGACAGTTGTTTTTTTCAGAAAACCTATATTTTTGCACCACTATAACCAAATTTTTACAATATGTCAGACATTGCAGCAAGAGTAAAAAAGATCATCGTTGATAAGCTGGGCGTTGATGAAGCGGAAGTAACGAATGAAGCTTCTTTCACCAACGATTTAGGCGCCGACTCGCTGGATACTGTTGAACTGATCATGGAATTTGAAAAAGAGTTCAACATCTCTATCCCGGATGAGCAAGCCGAAACCATCACTACCGTTGGTCAAGCTGTTTCTTACCTTGAAGAACACGCAAAGTAATTACCGTTCTGCTATAGAACTTAATAACAAATCCGCCTTCATGTTCTTGTAACGGAAGGCGGTTTTATCTTTACAGCGAAGCCTGGAGTCCAGGCTTCAAAAGCAAAAAGTCAAAAAGCTGGTTTACTATTGACGATTGCTTGTGAACTTTGCCTTTTTACTTTTGATTTATATACTATGAGTGCTGGAAAAACGATTGAACTGAAACGGGTAGTGGTAACCGGTATGGGCGCCCTTACACCCCTCGGAAATACGATAGCGGAGTATTGGGACAACTTACGGAATGGTGTTAGCGGCTGTGATTTTATCACCCTGTTTGATGCATCGAAGTTCAAAACCCGTTTTGCCTGCGAAATAAAAGGATTTGACCCTACCAGCGTTTTAGACCGCAAAGAAGCCCGCAAGCTCGACCGCTTTTCGCAAACCGCCATTGCGGCTTCGGACCAGTGCATGCTGGATGCCGGCATCAACAAAGACAATGTGGATGTTGACCGTGTTGGTGTTGTACTGGGTTCGGGAATTGGCGGACTGATTACCTTCCAGGAAGAAGTGATGAATTTTGCCAAAGGCGATGGAACGCCCCGTTTCAATCCTTTCTTTATCCCAAAGATGATCCTGGACATTGCGGCCGGGCACATCTCTATGCGCCATGGTTTTCGCGGCCCCAACTTTTCGGCCGTAAGTGCCTGCGCCTCCAGCACCAATGCCATGATGGAAGCCTTTAACCTTATTCGTATGGGCAAGGCCGATATTATTGTTACCGGCGGATCGGAAAGTGTGATCAGCGAAGCCGGCGTGGGTGGCTTTAATGCCATGAAAGCACTTAGCGAACGCAACGACGATCCTAAAACCGCCAGCCGTCCGTACGACAAAGACCGCGATGGTTTTGTGATGGGCGAAGCAGCCGGTGTACTTGTTTTTGAAGAATACGAACACGCCAAAAGGCGCGGTGCCAAAATCTATTGCGAGATTGGCGGTGCCGGCGCTACGGCCGATGCGCACCACCTCACTGCCCCGCATCCCGAAGGGTTGGGCGCCAAGAACGTGATGATGCGTGCCCTGGAAGATGCCGAAATGAAGCCGTCCGATATCGACTACATCAACACACACGGCACCTCTACGCCGTTGGGTGATGTGGCCGAGATCAAAGCCATTATGGATGTATTTGGCGAGGATGCGTATAACCTCAATATTTCTTCTACCAAGTCCATGACAGGCCACTCCCTCGGAGCTGCCGGAGTGATTGAAGCCATTGCCTGCATCATGGCCGTACAGCACAACGTAGTACCGCCTACCATTAACCATTTTACCGACGACCCGGAAATTGACCCCCGTCTGAACTTTACGTTTGGCCAGGCGCAAAACAGAACCGTACGGGCAGCACTGAGCAATACCTTTGGCTTTGGAGGTCACAATGCCTGTATGATTTTCAAAAAGTATGTGGCGGGTTAAGTGAGCGCAGTTGTGCTATTGAATTAATCTTTATTTTCATTTGTGGACTTTTGGAAATCACTTTATAAAAAAGACAGCAATCCATCCTTTAAGAAAAACTTGAAAGGCGTACTGGGATTCTCACCTGGTAATGTTTCTCTTTACAAAACAGCGCTTACGCATCGTTCCGTTAAGGATCGTATCGACGAAAACAACGAACGCCTGGAGTACCTGGGCGATGCCATCCTGAGTGCACTGGTGGCCGACTATCTTTTCAAACGTTATCCTTACAAGGGCGAAGGCTTTTTGACCGAGATGCGCAGCAAGATGGTGAACCGCCAGCAACTCAATGACATTGCGCTGAAGATGGGACTGAAAAAAGTTACGGCTTTTAATAAATCCGATGCTTCGCTCAAAAGCAGCCAGATCTTCGGTAACACATTGGAAGCCCTGGTGGGTGCCGTGTACCTCGACAGGGGCTATAAGAAAACCGCCAAGTGGGTGGCCGATCACATCCTGATGCCGCACATGTTCATGGACGACCTGGAGAACCTGGAGATCAATCACAAGAACCGGTTATATGGCTGGGCCAACAAAAACGGCAAAAACCTGGAGTTTGAAACCGTGGATGAAAAGCTGGAGAACGGCAGGCGCCTGTTTACCATTGCGGCCGTTATCGACGGGAAATCCATTGCACAGGGAAAGGCTTTCAACAAAAAAGATGCTTCGCAAATTGCCGCCCAAAAGGCCGTGGAAAAACTGGGCATCGTTGATTCGAACAGCGTAGGGGAGATGTGAGGACGGGAAACGAAGAACGTCAAACGTGAGACGTGAGACGAGAGATGTGAAACCGTAGCGGCAGTTTATTTTCAATTCGCATTACTTACCGGTATTGGCTGTTCAACTCGTGAACAAGTGAACTTGTAAACTTGTGAACTTTCTCCCGAAATCAGTGCAGGAAGAACGTGACAATTCCCGCTAGTATCAGCACCGCTCCGCTGATCTTTTTTTCGTTGTGTTCGATAAATTCGGCCGGCAGCAGGTCAACCCCTTTGATACCGAGGCTTACCAGCAGCCAGATGCCTAAAATGCTGATGACGGCATACGTGCCGGCCAGCGAAAACACGGCGCCCATACCAAACGCACCGGCCGAAAGAAACAGGCTTTCCACCTCGAGACAGGGCGAAAGAAACATCATCCCTACAAAGATCCAGATCCATTTTTGCTTTGAGCGTTTGTACTCCTGCACATCTTCCTGTGTGCTGTGATGGTGGTGCGGCAGGTTGACTGTAAAATAGATCAGTCCAAACGCAATCAGCAAAACAGCCGTTGCTACATTGATGGAATGCCCGTACTCTTCCTTCAATTCTTTCCCAATCAGTCCCAGGATAATTCCGAGGATAACCGTTCCCGTGACATGCGCTGCTGCCGCTAACAAGGTAACCGTCGTGATCTCTTTCTTCTTCCAGCCTTCGGCCTTGGCCACAGCCACCAGGGGCAGCCAGTGATTGGGAATAAGCGCATGCACGGCAGCAAGAACAATGGTGGCAGTTAAAAGACTTAGCATGGTGAATGGTGAATGGTCAGTGGTGAGTAGGTTTCCTTCATCTCAGTTTTCTTTACGTAAACGGCCGGCAAGGTACTGACTATGCGTGTTATGACTGTTATAAAATGAAAGATCAAACTCACCACTGACCACTCACTACTCACTATCTGAGCAGCAGTTCACAAGGCTTCAGCCCTGTATACTTTTTAAACGCGGTGGAAAAATGCGAGATAGAGGAATAACCCAAAAGGGAGGAAACTTCGGTAACGGAAATGCCTTTTTCGTACAGGAGAAATTTGGCGTGTTCCATTCGCTGGCTTTGGTAGAACTCAAAGATGGTGGTGCCAAACATTTCCTTGAAACCTTTTTTCAGGTAACATTCATTCATGGCCACCTTGCGGCTTAATTGCTTGATGGTAATGGGTTCGCCAATGTGCTGCAGCAGCACTTCACGGGCCTTGGCTACTTTGTCGCGGTCCGACTCATTGTTCAAAAACTTGCAGGTGATCACATTCAGCGCCTTTTCGTCCATGCAGTCGAGGCTGTGGAGAAGCAGCATCTGCGTTTGCGCCGTTACAAAAATATTTTCAAGACTGCCGCTGTAGTTATGATTGAGCAGGCCTTCCAGCACCATGCGGGTGCGGCCGCAAAGACTTATGGTACGTGAAAACGAACTGTTGTACTGAAACGACAGCACTTTTTCGTAGAGCGGCTGTCCATCGAGCTGCTGCTTTACAAACTGCTCCAAAAGCGTTGACGAAAAAGCAAACGAGATAAAATCAACCGTTTCTACTTTCTCTACACAGTTATGGCTTTCGTTGGCTTTGCAGTGATTGCACTCGTAGCGAAACTTGGTGCAATACATATTGCCAACAAGGCAAAACCGAAGCTCGATGTAATTATTCTCTGGTTTGGAGGCGTTGTACTGGTAAGAAAGCTGGCCCTGCTCATCGCCCATCCACGTGGCTGGTTTGGCAAAACGCTTGATGGAATAATGCAGGGAGCCCGCAATATGACGGCTTTCCTCATACAGCACAGACGTGGTGAGGCTTGCAGCGGCTGCCATAATTTCGGACGTAACGGATCGTTGCATGCGGGCACAAAAATACAACCAACATCCGTGCAGGCGAAAAAACCTCTCTCACAGCAATGTCATTTTTAGAAGGTTATAACAGTTCATTCTGCGTTTCTCAATGGAAGGTTCTTATTTGTTGAGCCGAATTGTTTCATACTTTCGCCGCATGCAGTCGAATCTTTCCGAAGTGCAACAAACGCTTGCCTCCGAGGTTTCTATGAGCGGCGTTGGCATTCATTCGGGTCAAACCGTTGCCATTCGTTTGTTGCCTGCCGATCCCAATACCGGCATTGTTTTTAAGCGTGTTGATCTTCCCAATACCCCGGTGGTAAAAGCCGACGTGGACAACGTAGTGGAAACCAACCGCAGTACCACCATTGAAGCCAATGGCGCAAGAGTGGGAACCATTGAGCACCTGATGGCGGCCCTTGTAGGCAACGGCATCGACAACGTAGTGATAGAGATCAATGCGGCTGAAGTTCCCATCCTCGATGGCAGTGCCGAACCGTTCATTGAACTGATTCAGCAGGTAGGGGTAAAGCAGCAGGATGCGCCGAAAACCTATTACACCCTGCAGCACAATATTGTTTTTGTTGATGAAGATAAAAAGGTTGAGATGGTTGCCCTGCCCTACGATGGGTACCGCATCAATACGCTCATCGATTTTAATTCGCCGGTACTGGGCACACAACATGCCGACCTGACGAACATTACAGACTTTAATACTCAGGTAGCGCCTTGCCGTACGTTCTGCTTTTTTCACGAGCTGGAATACCTCATCGACAACAACCTGATCAAAGGCGGCGACATCAACAACGCCATTGTGGTGGTGGACAAGCCGGTGTCTGATGCCCAGGTGCAGCGCATTGCCAAAGTGTTTCAAAAAGAGAATGTAAAGGTGGCTGAAGGCGGTATCCTGAACAACCTGGAGCTGCGTTTCCCCAACGAGCCGGCGCGGCACAAACTGCTGGATGTTGTTGGAGACCTTGCATTGGTGGGGATGCCTTTCAAAGCGCATATCATTGCCAATCGTCCGGGCCATTCCAGCAACGTGGCCTTTGCCAAAAAAATAAAAGAGCATTTAAAAAAGTTCAAGAACAAAGCCGCCATTCCGGCGTACGATCCCAATGTGCCGCCGGTATATGACATTCATGCCATTGAGAAAAAGCTGCCACACCGCTATCCTTTCCTGCTGATCGATAAGATCATTCACCTCGATCCGAAAATGGTAGTGGCGGTGAAGAATGTAACGTATAACGAACCTTTCTTCCAGGGCCATTTCCCGGGCAACTGTGTAATGCCGGGAGTACTGCAGGTAGAAGCGCTGGCGCAAACAGGCGGCATTCTCACCATTCCCGACGACCCCGATCATACCTACGACACCTATTTTTTAAAGATTGACAATTGCAAATTCAAGAATAAAGTAGTGCCCGGCGATACGCTGATCCTGAAAATGGAACTGATGAACCCTGTACGCCGCGGTATTTGCGAAATGAAAGGAACCATCTTTGTTGGCGACAAGTTGGTATGTGAGGCTGATATGGTTGCGCAAATTGTAAAGAAACCCAAAGAAAAACTATGATCTCTCCGCTGGCATCCATACATCCTACCGCAAAAATAGGAAGCAACGTAACTATCGAGCCTTTTGCCATGATCCACGACAACGTTGTCATTGGCGATGATAGCCATATTATGTCCAATGCGGTGATCATGCCTCATAGTCGAATCGGGATGGGCTGCCAGATATTTCCCGGCGCTGTCATCGGCGGTGTACCGCAGGACCTGAAATTTGTTGGTGAAGAAACCACTGCGGAGATCGGCGACTACACCACCATACGGGAATGCGTAACCGTAAACCGCGGTACAAAAGATAAGTTCAAAACCAAAGTGGGAAAGCACTGCCTGCTGATGGCCTATGCCCACGTGGCACACGACTGCATTTTAGGCGACCATGTGATCCTGGCTAATGCCGTGCAACTGGCCGGCCATGTGGAAGTGGGTGACTACGCCATCATCGGCGGCCTGGCGGGGGCGCACCAGTTTACCCGCATCGGTGCCCATACTTACATTGCCGGGCACACGGTTATCCGCAAAGATGTGCCGCCTTATATCAAAGCGGCCCGCGAGCCCATGAGCTATGCAGGACTGAACATCGTAGGCCTTCAACGCAGGGCTTTTTCACAGGAAAAGATCGATACCATTTCGCAGATATACCACCTGCTGTTTGTGGGCAACCACAGCATGAGCAGTGCCATTGAACGCATCAAGGCCGAAGTGCCGGATGGCGAGGTGAAGGACGAAATACTGCAGTTTGTGCAATCGTCTAAAACAGGCGTGATCAAGCGGTATGCAAAAGACGGCATGGATGAATATTAAGCTTCAAAATGCCGGTAAACGCTTTAACCGCGAATGGATCTACAAAGGCGTTACCCTTGATTTTTCTTCTTCCAATGCTTACGCTATAACCGGGCCGAACGGCTCGGGAAAATCTACTTTATTACAGGCTATCGGCGGTATGTTGCAGCTCAGCGAAGGCGTTGTTCAATTTGCAATGGACAATAAGCAACTGGCAACCGAAGAAGTGTACAAACAGCTTTCATTTTGTGCGCCTTATTTGGATGTGATCGAAGAAATGACGCTGCAGGAATTCCTTCATTTTCACAACCAGTTCAAACCGTTTTTACCTTCTTTTTCAGCGGCTGACATTATCCGTGAGATTGGCCTGGGGGCCGCTGCCGGCAAGCAGATCCGTTTTTATTCTTCAGGTATGAAGCAGCGGGTAAAGCTGGCGCAGGCAATTTTTTCTGATACGGCAGTTGTGCTGCTGGATGAGCCTTGCAGCAACCTGGATCTTGCGGGGATAGAATTGTATCATTCGCTGATACAGCGGTTTTGTAGCGACAGGCTGGTGATTGTTTGTTCGAATGACGCTGTGGAATATAGTTTTTGTAAGGAGGTGATTTCGATAGTGGATTACAAAGATGTAGCGTCTTCGAACGCTGTGTGATTGGCTGTTGATAGAATGGGCGATGAGGTTGCTTTTAGGTTCGGTCTTTCTTTTCTATAGGTCCATTTCCACCTTTTCTCTTAGAAAGAAAAGGTGGAGCCAAAAGTTCAAGGAAAAGGCAAACGCTCCGCTGCTTTTTCCGGACCAGCGCACAACTAGCTCACTTAATTCGTTTCAATATTCATTTTATGAGCTGTCTTACTCTTTTGTTACATTCTTCACTTCACGTTGCTAGATGCTAGAATCTTAGTTAGCCTATAACGCAAGAAACCGTAGGCGCTGTATTGCGCTATTCATTTCTTACTGCAAATAGAAGCGTTAGCCCATGCGCAATAAGGCGCTAAACCGGCGGGATTGGGAATAGTAAGAAGGGCTGTTTTCTCATTTGCGAATTGAACAATGAGAGTTGTTTATTGAAATTCTATTGACGTAAAAAACAAAAAGCCTCCGCCACAAAATCTGGCAGAGGCTAAAACGTATCGTGCAAAAGCTGGCCTTTGTGTGTTGGCTGTTCCTCCACCGTTGGGGGAGGTTAGGTGGGGGCTTTACCGCTGGCTCGCTATCAGCAAATTCAGATCGGTATATTTCAGGTTAAAGCGTTCGCTTAAATAAAAATTGGTCAGTGCTCCTTTAAACATATAGATGCCGCTGCGCAGGTGCACCCGGTGCCACACCATTTGCTCAAAGCCACCATCTTCGCCGGCTTCCAGCAGGAGCGGCATCAGCACATTGCTGATGGCCTGTGACGCCGTACGGGCAAAACCCGAAGGAATGTTAGGAACGCAATAATGGATCACTCCATACTTGGTATAAACAGGCGATTGATGCGTGGTGATCTCGGAAGTCTCAAAGCAGCCGCCGCGGTCAATGCTAACGTCAATGATTACACTGCCGGTGCGCATGCTGCTCACCATTTCTTCTGTTACTACAATGGGCGTACGACCTGTTTGACTGCTCAGGGCACCAACAGCCACCTCGCAGGTTTTCAGTTGTTTTGCCAGGAGCCGCGGTTCGATAACGGAAGTCCACAGGCGATGACCCAATACGTCCTGAAGGCGTTTCAATCGATAGACACTGTTATCAAAAACTTTAACCGAAGCACCCATGGCAAGGGCGGCCCGGGCTGCATTCTCCCCCACAATACCGGCACCAATAATGATTACTTTGGTAGGAGCAATTCCTGAGATGCCACCCAGCAAAACGCCTTTGCCATGGTTGGCTGAGCTGAGGTATTGACCCGCAATGAGCATCACGGCACTGCCGGCAATTTCACTCATGCTGCGCACAATAGGGTAGGACCCACCATCGTCTTTCAGGTTTTCAAATGAAATGGCCGTTACCCGCTTTTCCATCATTTTTTGCAGCAGCTCTGCTTTCAAAATGCTGAGATGGATGGGGGAAACGATCATTTGGTTGAACTGGAGCAGGGGCAGGTCTTCGTCAATGATGGGTGCACTTTTTACCAGGATCGGTGCCTTGAAGATTTCCTCACGGTTGTACACGATCTGGGCGCCGGCCTCGCTGTAATCGCGGTCGGCAAAATGAGCGCCTTCGCCGGCATTGTGCTCAATGGTTACCTGGTGACCGTTGCTAACCAGTACTCCCACGGCATCCGGCGTTAGGGCCACGCGGTTCTCCTGGAAAGCAATTTCCTTGGGGAGGCCAATGTGTAACTTGGCGCCTTTGGGCTTAATGTCTAAGGTTTCCTCAAGGGTTTCGTAACTAAATGACGTGCTGACAAATGGCTTTGACGACATAAGAAGTTGGTCTATACCGATTAGTGGCTCAAATTACAATTGTTCCGGCAGACTGCCGCCAGCGAGGCTGATTTTTACCCTGCGCTCTGTATCGCTGATGGGTTCTATGCTCACGGTTGCCGCCGTTGCATCAAACAAGCCCGGTGCTTTTTGCGGCCATTCGATCATGCAGATATCGCCGCTGTACACGCAGTCTTCCACGCCGGCCTGTATGATCTCTTCTTCATCTTTCAAGCGGTAGAGGTCAATGTGGTAAATCGTCTTTTCTTCTCCGTTTTCGGTGTATCCATATTGGTTGATGATGGAGAAGGTAGGCGATCCCATGCGCTCCTTCACGCCTTTGGCAACGCAGAGGGTTTCAATCAGCGTGGTTTTGCCGGCACCCATTTCGCCATAAAAAAGAAAGACAGTGGTTCCCTTCACATAGTCCCAAAACTGTTGGGCAAAAAGGGGCAACTGGTCCAGTGAAATTGCAACGTCCATGCACAAATTTAACGCCTCTTTGCAACGGCGTTGAAAAGATAGTGAGGACTGTCATTTTTCGCCGCAAGGCCCCTGGGTACCTTTGCATTTTAAAGTTCACTTGTTCACACGTTCACGGGTTCATAAGGTGGCTTCAATAACGTGTGAACCTGTAAACTTTTGAACGTTTACATTTATGGAAAAGATACAATGGAAGGTTGATGGCATGCATTGCGCTAACTGTGCCCTCACCATCAATAAATACTTGCAAAACAAAGGCGCTAAAAATGTGTCGGTGAACGCTATCGACGGTGATGTGTCGTTTGAAGTGGTGGAAGTCGAAAAGCCCGTGCAACTGGCGAAAGAAATTGAGTCGATGGGCTACAAAGTGGCTGCCAACGGCCTGGCAAGGCCCGATGAAAAAAAACCTTTCTTAAGCAACCATATTGAGCGGTTCTGGTTTTGTTTGCCCTTTACCGCTATCCTGATGCTGCACATGATTCCTGGGTTCGAGATCCATTTCCTCATGAATCCCTGGGTGCAGCTGGCGCTTACGTTGCCGGTGTTTTACGTGGGTATGTCGTTTTTCGGCCGCTCGGCCATCAAAAGCCTGCGCAACGGCATTCCCAACATGAATGTGCTGATTGCGCTGGGTGCCCTGGCTGCTTTTGTGTACAGCCTTACAGGGGCCATCATGGGCCTGGGTGATGACTTTCTTTTCTTTGAAACAACGGCCACCATCATTACCCTCGTGTTTTTTGGCGAATACCTTGAGCATGTTTCGGTGCAGCGTACGCAAAAATCATTGACCGCCCTGGTAAAATCGCAAAAGGTGATGGCCAACATGATCGCTTTTGACGACCAGCACCAGGAGCTCATCTTCCCCATCGAAAATACACAACTGAAAGTAGGCGACCTGGTACAGATCAACACCGGTGAGCAGGTGCCTGCCGACTGTAAAATATTGTGGGGTGAGGCCCAGGTGAATGAAGCCCTGCTGACCGGCGAAAGCCTGCCTGTAGCAAAGGGCAAAAAAGATTTTGTGATTGGTGGCAGCATTGTGGAAGATGGCTCGCTGAAAGCACAGGTAACGGCTGTTGGCGGCGATACGGTGCTGTCGGGTATCATTAACCTGGTAAAAAAGGCGCAGGGCGAAAAGCCGCCGGTGCAGCAAATGGCCGATCGCATCAGCGCCATTTTTGTACCGGCCGTGATTGCAATAGCGCTGGTAACACTTGCCGTAAACTGGATCGTTTTGAGCGAATTCACGCCATCGCTTTTGCGCAGCATAGCGGTACTGGTCATTGCCTGCCCTTGTGCGATGGGACTGGCCACACCGGCCGCCATTGCTGTGGGATTAGGCCGTGGTGCCCGCAACGGCATCCTCTTTCGCAATGCCCGTAGCCTGGAACTTTTCAAAGACGTAAAACAGGCCGTATTTGATAAAACCGGAACGTTGACAACAGGCAAGTTTACCGTGCACAATTTCCAGTTTACTGAGGGTGCTGTAAGTGAAGATGAATTCAGGCGCATCGTGTATTCATTGGAAAAATATTCTTCGCACCCGCTGGCCAAAAGCATTGCCGCTGCCTGGCGTACAAAAGACGAAATCCGCTGGAAAAAGATCGAAGAGATAAAAGGCCTTGGCATGCGGGCAACTGATATGCAGGGTGCAGAATATACCATTGGTTCGTACAAAGTGGCGGAAGCTGTTTCGGCCGACAAAGCACACAACATTTACCTCCTTCGCAACGGTGAACTGCTTGGCTGGATCGACATGCAGGACGAGCTCCGTCCCGAAGCAAAAGAAGTGGTGAAGCACCTGCAGGCGAAAGGCGTAAAAACCATTTTGCTGAGCGGCGACCTCTATGCAAAATCAAAGCAGATTGCCGATGTCCTGGGTATTGAAGAAGTGATTGCCGAGCAAACACCGGAGCAAAAGCTGCAAAAAGTGGCTGACCTCTCGGCCGCAGCGCCAACGCTTATGGTGGGCGACGGCATTAACGATGCGCCGGCGCTGGCAAAAGCCACCATTGGTGTTTCCATGAGCGAGGCATCGCAAATGGCCATGCAAAGTGCCCACGTGGTGCTCATGGGCAGCGACCTGAAAAAACTTCCCACGGCGCTGGGACTCGGACGACACACCTATCTAACCATCAAACAAAACCTTTTTTGGGCCTTTGCCTACAACATTGTGGCCATTCCCATTGCGGCCGTTGGCTTGCTTAACCCAACCTTTGCAGCACTGGTAATGGGCTTTAGCGATGTGGTGCTGGGTGTAAACTCGGTTCGGCTCTACCGGAAAAATGTTCTCCGGTAATTTTCTGTGCCGGATTGTTTATTTTTCAGCACTGAACAGCTGATGGGCGAACAATCCTCCTCTAAACATCTCGACCTTTTTACCGCCTCCAAAAAGCTGGTTCTTTGCTGTTATTCCCTTACGCAGGACCTGCCTGCCGATGAAAAGTCAAATCTTGTTTTTTACATCCGCAATGCGGCGCTTACCACGCACCTGTCTGTTTCGCAGGGCCTTTATCAAAAAAAGGGAAAAGCAAAACGCAAACAACTGCAGCAGGCCAAAAATGCCTGCGTGGTGATTGATGCCGCCGTGGATATTTTGATCGAGCTAAAGCTGGTGACAGAAGAGCAAACCACCGAAGTGGTTGCGTTAACTTCTCTTTGCTTTCAGCAAACAGATAATTTGCTGAAAGAAAATTAAGCTGCATGTTTGCACTGCATGGAAAGCAGCCTTTCGATACTGCAACGGTACTGGGGATATGATGCGTTTCGTCCGCAGCAGGAAGACATCATTAACGCTGTTTTAAGCGGGAAAGATGCCCTGGCGCTGCTGCCAACCGGCGGTGGTAAATCCATTTGTTACCAGGTGCCGGCGCTGGCGCAGGAAGGCATCTGCATCGTAGTGTCGCCGCTGATTGCGCTGATGAAAGACCAGGTGGAAAACCTGAAGGCCCGCGGCATCGGCGCCCTTGTTATTTATTCCGGCATGCCGCGCAAAGACATCATCCGGACGCTGGAAAATGCACGGCAGGAATACTTCAAATTTTTATACGTTTCGCCGGAGCGGCTGGAGACTTCGCTGTTTCGCGAATACCTTCCCGCCCTTAACGTAAACCTCATTGCGGTGGACGAAGCCCATTGTATTTCGCAGTGGGGTTATGATTTCAGGCCTTCGTATTTAAAGATCGCTGCCTTGCGGGAAGAACTGGCCGGCGTGCCGGTATTGGCTGTGACGGCATCGGCAACAGAAAGGGTGCAAAACGACATCTGCGAAAAGCTGCAGATGAAGTCCGCTGTTGTTTTCCGCCAGTCTTTTGAGCGGAAAAATTTATCCTATTCGGTTTTTGACGTGGATGCAAAAGCTACGAAGCTGGTGGATATCCTGAAAAAAGTTAGCGGCAGCGGCATTGTGTATTGCAAAACACGCAAACGCACAACCGAAGTGGCGTCATTGCTCCAGATGCACGGCCTCTCAGCCGACTTCTATCACGCCGGCCTGCAGCAGGAAGAACGCAGCCGTCGCCAGCAGCAATGGATCGATAACAAGATCCGTATTGTTGTTTGCACCAATGCCTTTGGTATGGGCATCGATAAACCCGATGTACGGGTGGTGGTGCACATGGATGCGCCGGACTGCCTGGAAAATTATTACCAGGAGGCCGGTCGTTGCGGCCGTGACGGCAAAAAGGCCTACGCTGTGCTGTTGTACCAGCAAAAAGACGTGGAAGAACTGGAGAACCTGCACGTAAACAGGTATCCGCCGTTTGAAACCATCCGGGCCGTGTACGATGCGCTGGGAAATTTTCTGCAGGTGCCCGTACACACCGGCCAGGACCGCAGTTATACCTTCCGCTTTGAAACGTTTGTTCGCAATTTTGGACTGAATGTGCACCAGGCGCTTTACTCTTTGCAGGCTTTGGAAAGCGATGGCTGGATCGAATACAACGAAAAGAATTTTACCCCGTCCACCCTGGGCTTTGCCACCAACAAAAGAGGGCTTTATGATTTTTACCAAAATCATCCCGAACATGAAAACCTGCTGACGACACTGCTGCGCACCTACGAAGGCATTTTTGATTACCCTGTTTTTATTTCGGAACTGGTAGTGGCCAAGCTGTTACGACTGGATGAAAAGGAGATAAGCCGGCAATTGCAACGAATAGGCTCTTTCGGTGTTATCCGTTACACGGCGCAAACCGACGAGCCGCAACTGGTGCTGCGCAAAAACCGGGTGGCAGCCACCGACCTTACGATGGACCTGAAAGCTTACGGGCAGCGCAAGGAATATTTTATCCAACGGGTGAAAACAATGTTGGCCTACCTGCAAGAGCCCTCCTGCCGGAGCCGGTTTATCAGCCATTATTTTGGTGATATGGAGGCAAAACCCTGTGGCATTTGCGATAACTGTCTTGCGCAAAAAGGCGTTGATTTTTCAGCAGAAGAATTCAATGCCATTGCTGCCGCCATCAGGCAGCAACTGGAAACGAAAAGGCGGACAGCCGAAGAACTGGTGGCCGATCTTTCCACCATTAAAAAAGAAAAAACTTGGCAGGTGCTGCGTTTTCTGCAGGCCGAAAAGCAAATTGCAGCCGATGGAAAGGGCCTTTTGCAAAATAAATAGCCATTGAAGCACTTTCTGCTATTGGTAAGCTCGGAGTAAGGGGTGAATTTTGCACTGGAATTGGAAACCTCGCCTTATGGAATTTTTTTGCGTGATGTCTGTGGATGGTTCTTTGGCGTCTTATCTCGTAAAACAGGAAAGCGATACAGCGTACAAAGCGGTGCTGCGTCCAAACAACGGGGTTCGGGACGACCTTCCTGCTGAAATTTTGCTGGAAAAAACAGGGGATGGCTGGCAGGCTCAGCCCATGCACCAAGACCTGGTGCAAAGCATCATCCTCGCCATCGAAACAAGCGGGCGGTAGCAGTAAATCAATCACCGGTAATAATTTATTTAGAACAGGAACAGCCTTCTTGCTCCTGAATTCCTTCTTCATTTTTTTGAATCCTGATCCGGAAATATCCCTTTTGATGCTTTTTTTCTTTCCTGATTTTACTCAGGGTTTTGCGGTTTCGTCAATTTTTGGAAAGGTTTTTGGGAAAGTGGGAGCAAAAGCGGTAGCGTGAGGGAAAGAAAAATCTTGTTGCTGGATGATAACAAAGACCTGCTCCTGATAGTGCAGATCATCTTAAAAGGCCAGGGTTATACCGTGGTACAGGCCTGCTGCGTGGACGAAGCCCTGCAAAAGATAAAGGTGCACCAGCCCTCGCTGATCATGATGGATGTATTTATCAAGGAAGAAGACGGGCGGGAATTGTGCAGCCAGTTGAAAGGCGACCCGGCTACCAGCGGTATCAAGATCATTATGATGTCGGGCATTGAATCGGAAAATGCCAACCTGCAACTGATCGGTGCCGATGATTTTTTATCAAAGCCTTTTGATTACAACGATCTTCTCGAACGTGTCAACCGCCAGATGGCGGGTGTGGAAGCCTAATGGTACCCGTATTAATTCTCACTTGCCCATTGACAATCGGCCTTCGGCAGGCAGAATGAAAAACGACTGCCCCTCCCCGGTATACTTTCAATTTCCAGGCGGCTGTCGTTCTTTACCAGAAACTCCGTACAGAGCAGCAACCCAAGACCGGTACCGGTTTCGCTGGCCGTGCCCGTTGTGGTATAAAAGTTTTGCCGGCCTATCTTTTCAATGGCTTCTTCGCTGATACCAACACCGGTATCCTCCACGTAAAAATTGATCTTTTCGTCTTTTGCTTCTTCTATCCCGATAGTAATGCTGCCGCCGGTTGGCGTAAACTTGATGGCATTGGCTACCAGGTTCCGTACAACGGAATGGATCATATTGCGATCGGCGTAAGCCAGTGCTTCGCTTTCTTTCTTCACCTGTAAGGAAAGGTTTTTCGCCTGTAACTGCTGCCGCAGCAATTGCGTGATCTCTTCTGCCAGCGTACGCATTTGCAATACCTGCCGCCGCACAGCATCGGTCTGCATTTGCGATTTAGACCACTGCAAAAGATTTTCCATCAGGTTTGTGGTATTGTTGATGTCTTTTAGAACTTCGGGCACCATGGCCTTTATATCGGCAGCCGGTATATTAAACTGGTGCATGTTCTGAAACAGGGTGCGCAGGGCAAAAATGGGTGCCTTCAGGTCGTGGGAGATAATAGAGAACATGCGGTTTTTGGTGGCATTCAGCCCGGCCAACTCCTGCTTTTGCGCCTCCAGTACCCGCATGTTGGCTGTGATCTCTTCTTTCTGCCGTTCAATTTCCAGGTTCTTAAACGAAAGCTTGCGTTGCTTGGCCAGGATATTATTCTGGTAAACCGTGTTTTCGCGTTTTACCAGCATCAGCCCATAAAAAATAAACGCCAGCGTAACGGCATTGTTCAACAGGAAGAGGGCATGGTTGTCTTCTCTTAGATCGTAAATAAAATTTTCCAAAACATCGGCAAGCGTAAAAAAGGAGATCATGGAAAAGCCGATAGAAAGCAGCAGCGTTGTAATGTCGTTAATAAAAAATACCGAAAGAATAACAAGCAGGATAAAATAAAGCTCCAGCCCGGGGTTCATGCCATTGAGGTAAATAAGGCAAATGCAAAACGGGTACACAAAAAAATACGTGAGCAGGGCTGCAGCATGCTTGCGGTAACTGGTGAGCACCAGCACCGCAATATTGGTCAGTGCCGGCAGACAGCCATAGAGCCATGCCGTTTTGGGAATGCTGCCCGGAAGCACGATGGCCAGCAACGGCAGCAAGAGGCCAACAAAAGCCTGGAAAAAATTCAGCAGGTTAAAGATCCGCAGCTTGCGCTGCTCGTAATCGTCCATTGTGTGGCAGTGTCCCAAAAACTTGAGCTGCAGGTAAGCCTTTGCAGAACGAAGCCGCAGGCCTCCAAAAGGGCCGCTGAAAGTGCGGTAGCGAAACTTTGGCGGATCGATGGTTTGTATGCTTTCCATGGATGGATTTTTGGAAAGCGGCAATTTAGGGAAGAATGCCTTGTGGCAGCGCTGTTTTTAGTAGCTTAGGCTTTTCGGGTGCGTATAATTTTGTATATCTTGATCGCACTCATTAAAACGATGATAAACGCGATAAGCCCGATCAACCCCCATAGCCAACTCAGGCTAGACTTCACCGTTGCCAGCATAACGATTGGAACAAGAAAGATCGTTGCCACTTCGTTCCAGAGCCTGAGTTTTTGCGAAGAATAAAGGAACCGGCTGGCTGCCTGTTGCTTGTAAAGGGCATGCAGCGAAAAATGATAAGCATAAAGAAAGGCCACAAAAAAAAGCTTCACCAACAACCAGCGACCGGCTTCGTCACCCAGTGTTTTGTCCCAGTTTCCCTGCAGCATTACCCAGGGACCAAAGAGCAGCGTGAGGATAGCCGATGGCCAGGTAATGCCCATCCACAGCCGCTTGATCATAAGCGAAAACTGTTTTTGCAGGATGGTTTTTTCCGGTTCGCCCTTTTCATTAGCCTCGGCATTGTAAATAAACAGCCTTACAATATAAAACATGCCCGCAAACCAGGTAACGATAAAAATGATATGAAGGGCTTTGAGGTAAGCGTACATCTTGTGAATGGTGAATTGTCAGTGGTGAGTAGAAAAAGCAATAACTTCTTTCTGCATTTTAAGAAACTTTCTCAATCGGTTACTCATTCCTTTCATTGAATGTTCAATAAAAAATAAAGTTCTTTTACTAATTGCCCAGGCATCATACCTATCGTTGCCAAACACTTTCGCTACCGTCGGTCATTTTACACCAATACCATCTCTTTGCTTCCGCCCACGTATTCGTTCACCCATTTGGCCAGTGCGCTTACCCACAGGGGGTGTATGTTCAGGCAGGGGATCATCTCAAAGCTTTCGCCACCGGCGTGTAGGAATATCTCTTTGCCTTCTTCGGCAATTTCTTCCAGTGTTTCCAGGCAATCGCTTACAAACGCCGGGCAAACCACCAGGAGTTTTTTCACGCCTTTTTTCGGCAGCTCTTCAAACATCTGTGCCGTGTAGGGCTGCAGCCAGGGATCGCGGCCGAGGCGCGACTGGAACGAAAACGTGAGTTTGTCCATAGGAATGTTCAGTCGCTGCGCCACTATTTTGGTGGTGACCCAGCACTGGTGGCGATAACAATACTGGTGTGCCGGCGAGGCCACATCGCAGCAATTGGGCGTCTTCAGGCAATGTTGTCCTGTAATGTCGCCTTTGTAAATATGCCGCTCCGGTACGCCGTGGTACGAAAAAAGGATGTGGTCCCAATCGCCTTCCAGGAAAGGCTTCATGCTTTCGCAAAGCGCATTAATATAATCTTCGTTATCGTAATAAGGCTTGATGGTAGTAAGCGTAAAGCTGTAGCCACCTTTTTTATGTTGCTCCTTTGCATATTCAACCGCCGTTTCATAGGAGCTCATGGCATAATGCGGGTACATCGGCACCGCAATCACTTCCTCCAAATCAGGATTTTGCTGCACCAGTTCATCGAAAGTTGCTTTTGGCGAAGGGTTGCCGTACCGCATGGCAATGGCCACAGGTTCGTCCACTTCATTATTCAGCGCATCCCGCAATTGTTTTGAAATAACGATCAGCGGTGAGCCTTTGTCGGTCCAGATAGATTTGTAAGCTTCCGCCGATTTGGGTGCCCGGAACGGTACAATAATGCCTTTGACCAGCAAGGCCCGCAGGAGCCAGGGTTTGTCGATCACCCTTTCATCCATGAGAAACTCATCGAGGTAACGTTTCACGTCTTTCACTTCTGTAGAATCCGGGGAACCCAGGTTCATTAAAACAATGGCTCGCTTCATAATTTTTGCAAAAGTAACTCCGGAATTTAAACACGAATTTTTTCACGAATGACACGAAAGGGAGCAAGAAAGACTTTGCTGGTTTTGTAATCAATTGGGAAGAAACTCCTTTCATTGTTCCCTCGTTTTATTTTAATTCGACACAACCAATTCCTGCCAAAATCCGTATTTACAACTCATAAACGCTTTCTGTCAATTGGTATCACGTCTTTGCAAGCTGATGAAAATCAGGTTTTCAAATGACAGTCTAATGACAAAGATTTTAGGAAGCAGGGGTTACTCAATTTACTTTTGCACCATCGTTTTTGACGAACAGAATGGAAAATCAGTACTTTAAAAATATCCCCAACTTTTACGTAGCAGGCATCAACTATAAAAAGTCAGATGCATCGGTTCGCGGCCAGTTTGCCATTGGCCAGGAGCAGTACAAAGACGTACTGACGCTTGCTGCACAACAGGGGTTGAACGAGATTTTCATTCTTTCTACCTGCAACCGCACAGAGATCTACGGCTTTGCACACAACAGTCAACAACTGGTTGACCTGCTTTGTTCACAAACAGTTGGCGATGCGGTTACCTTTAAAAAAGCAGCGTACATTAAAAACGGCCTCGAAGCCATCGAGCATGTGTTTAATGTAGGCGCCGGGCTTGACTCGCAGATCCTGGGCGACTACGAAATTGTGGGCCAGTTGAAGACAGCCGTAAAAGCCGCCAAGGAACAGGGTTTTGTCGGCGCCTTTACCGAAAGGCTGATCAATTGCGTGTTGCAATCGTCAAAAATCATCAAGAACAGTACTTCGTTAAGTGGCGGAACCGTTTCGGTTTCCTTTGCCGCTGTGCAATACATTATGAACCGGGTGGTAAATCCTTCCGGTAAAAAAATATTGTTGCTGGGTGTGGGCAAGATTGGTCGCAACACCTGTAAAAACCTTGTTGATTATCTCGATACAAAAGATATTACGCTGATCAACCGTTCGCCGGAAAAAGCCGCAGTGCTGGCCGGCGAGCTGGGACTTCGCTCTGCCTCGCTGGATAACTTAGATGAAGAGCTGGATGCTGCCGACATTGTGTTGGTGGCTACCAATTCGGCACAGCCGGTGATCCTGAAACAGCACCTGGAAGGTAAAGGTGAAAAAGTAATTCTTGATCTTTCGATTCCGTATAACGTTGCTGACGATGCCCAAACCCTGCCCAATGTGCGCATGGTAAACGTGGATATGCTCAGCAAGCTGAAAGACGAAACGCTGAAAATGCGGCAGGCTGAAGTGCCCAAAGCAAAAGGCATTATTTCGGAACTGATGCTGGAGTTCCAGGACTGGTGCGAAATGCGCAAGCATGTGCCCATGCTCAAGCACCTGAAGTCCACCCTGAAAGAATTGTATGCGCATCCGCACTACGTGCAAACCACCACCTGTCCCAAAAAGATGGACGTACACATTCAGCGTGTGCTGAACGAAACAGCCGGCAAGGTTAAGGTGCAGAATCAGCGGGGCTGTCAGTACCTTTCCGCACTGAACGAATTTATCAACACCAAAAATTAATGAAGCCTTTACGCATTGGAACAAGAGACAGCCAGCTGGCTGTGTGGCAGGCTACACGGGTGCAAAGCCTGTTGCAGGAAGCCGGTGTTGCCTCGGAGCTGGTGTACATGAAAAGTGAAGGTGATATTGATACCGTCACACCGTTGTATGCCTTGGGTGTGACCGGCGTTTTTACCAAAACCCTTGATGCTGCCCTGCTCAATAACCGCATTGACATTGCCGTACATTCGATGAAAGACGTGCCTACGCAACTGGCGCAAGGCATTCAACAGGCAGCCGTTTTAGAAAGAGCTTCGCACAAAGACATACTAGTTTATAAAGACGAATCGACGCTGCAAAGCCTCGGCTTCCTAAATGGTGAATGGTCGATGGTGAACGATGCTTCATTCACTACTCACCACTCACCACTCACCATTGCCACCGGGAGTATTCGCCGCGTAGCGCAATGGCTGCATCGTTACCCGAACCACCGCACCGAAAACCTTCGGGGCAATGTCAATACACGCCTGCGCAAATTGGCTGAGAGTGATTGGAACGGCGCCATCTTTGCGGCAGCTGGGTTGGAGCGTATCCATCTGCGTCCGGAGAAATCCATAGATCTTGACTGGATGTTGCCGGCGCCTTCGCAGGGTGCCATTATGGTGGTGTGCCGGGAAGGCGACAAAGAGGCTTTCGATGCCTGTCAATCGTTCAACGATGAACCTACAGAACTTTGCACAAAGCTTGAAAAAGATTTTTTACGTGTATTGATGGGCGGTTGTTCAACACCGATTAGTGCGTTGGCAGAATGGAAGGGTGAGACCGTTTCTTTCCGCGGAAATATTTGCAGCCCTGATGGAAGTGATTTAGTAGAAGTGAAGCTGGAAAAAGCGGGAAGCGAAAGCCTGCAGCTTGGTGAAGAAG
Source organism: Flavisolibacter longurius (assembly GCA_013327885.1). GTDB lineage: Bacteria > Bacteroidota > Bacteroidia > Chitinophagales > Chitinophagaceae > Flavisolibacter. The sequence continues at coordinate 396,948 of JABUMY010000001.1, forward strand.
CCGCAAGACAATTGCTGGATGATACCAAAGCCCAACACATCATTCAAACGGTTCGGAATGGAAAAGCCTGAAAAATATTTGCTCAGCACCCGGCCCCTGCCCAAAGCGGTGGTGGAAGAAGGGGCTGCAAAAGGTGTGATCATTGAAACACTTTCTTTTATTGATACCAAGCCCATTCAGGACGAAGCCTTATTTCAGCGCATCAAAACATTGGCCACCGAAAAGCATACCGTTGTTTTCACCAGCATGAATGCGGTGGATGCGGTAGCTGCACAAATTGATGTTGTTCCCGACTGGAAAATTTACTCCATTGGCAACACCACCCGCAAGCTGATTGAAGAAGCCTGGGGCAGTGATAAAATTGTTGCTACTGCCGATTACGGCAAGCACCTTGGCGAACGCCTGGTTGATGATGGGGTAAGAGACGTGGTGTTTTTTTGCGGCAACATTCGCAGGGATGAATTGCCCAATAAAATCCGGTCAGAAGGCGGAACCATTGAAGAAGTGGTGGTATATCAGACCGAAGAAACGCCATCCGTTCTTACAAAAGAATATGACGGCATTTTGTTTTTTAGTCCCAGTGCCGTAAACGCATTTTTTACAACGAACAAACCTGCAAAGGGAACGGTGTTGTTTGCCATTGGCAAAACCACTGAAGAAGCCATCCGGCAACAAAAAGGCCACAACATTGTTGTTGCCCATAAGGTTGACAAAGCAGACATGGCCAGGGAAGCCATCGACTACCTCGCCGCAAAAAAATAACAAGCACAGAAAAGCAAGCTATGAGCCAGTTGAAAAATGATCTCCTGTTACGAGCCCTCAGAAAGGAAAAAGTTGAACGTCCGCCGGTATGGATGATGCGCCAGGCAGGAAGGTATTTGCCCGATTATATCAAGCTGCGGGAGAAGTATGATTTCTTTACTCGCTGTCAAACGCCGGAACTGGCAACAGAAATTACGCTGCAACCCATCGACCAGGTGGGTGTGGATGCGGCTATCATCTTCTCCGATATATTGGTGATTCCACAGGCGATGGGTGTGGAAGTATTGATGGAAGAAGGCAAGGGGCCTTCGCTGCCAAAAACAATCAAAACTCAGCAGGATATTGATGCGTTGAATACAGCCGATGCCGAGCATCACTTAAAATATGTAATGGATGCACTGGCCATGACCAAACGTGAATTGAATGGCCGTGTGCCATTGATCGGTTTTGCCGGTGCGCCGTGGACGATTCTTTGTTACATGGTAGAAGGCAAGGGCAGCAAAACCTGGGACAAAGCCAAACAGTTTGCCTACACGCAACCACAATTGGCGCATGCGCTGTTGCAAAAGATCACTGATATCACCATCGATTATTTAAAAGCGCAGGTAAAAGCCGGTGCCGATACCGTGCAGGTGTTTGATAGCTGGGCAGGCTCTTTGTCGCCGGAAGATTTTAAAACGTACGCACAACCATACCTGCTCCAAATTGCCGATGCGGTAAAAGACAGTGCACCGGTAATTCTTTTCCCGAAAGGCACCTGGTATGCTTTGAAAGAGCTGAGCCAGAGCAGCGCCAGCGGCATTGGTATCGACTGGACCATCACACCCCAATTTGCAAGAGAATTAACATCCAACAACATTACACTCCAGGGTAACTTTGACCCTGCAAAACTGCTGGCACCGATTCCACAGATCAAACAATGGGTAAAGGAGATGATCGACAACTTTGGCGTACAGAATTACATTGCCAATCTTGGTCATGGCATTACACCCAATGTACCAGTCGATCACGCCAAAGCCTTTGTGGAAGCCGTGAAGGAATACAAGGCGTGAGTGGTGTGTAGTGAATCGTGAGTTTAGGCCGCAGGTATTTGCGAAGACTTTTCTGCTTATGTAAACAGGATAAAAAAGCTGTTATGGAAAAAGCAGGTTTGTTTTTATGGATTCTTTTGATCGGCATCGGCACAAGTGCGCAGGTGCAGCCGCTTGATCCCGAACTGAAAAATTTCCCCTATCCCTACCCGGTAGCTTACCTTTCGCTGAACATGCAAAAGCAATCGCTCCGCATGGCGTACATGGATGTAAAGCCGGCGAAAGCCAATGGAAAAACGGTGTTGCTCCTGCACGGCAAAAATTTTTCTGGTGCGTATTGGGATAGTACCGCAAATGTGTTATCGCAAAACGGTTACCGTGTTGTTATTCCCGACCAAATTGGTTTTGGAAGATCATCCAAGCCAGCGCAGTTTCAATACTCGTTTCACCTGCTGGCGCAAAACACAAAGACCTTATTGGATAGCTTAGGGATCGATAAGGTCAGTGTACTTGGTCATTCCATGGGTGGTATGCTGGCCACCCGTTTTGTGCTGATGTTTCCTGAACGGGTAGAGAAGTTTATCCTGGAAAATCCGATTGGCCTGGAAGATTACAAAATTCTGGCACCTTACCAATCCGTTGATGTTGCCTATCAATCTGAGATCAAACAGGACATTGAAAAAATAAAAGCCTACCAGCTCCAGAATTATTACGGTGGCGAATGGAAACCGCAATACGATAAGTGGGTGACTATGCTGGCCGGTTGGACAAAACATCCGGATTATCCCCTGATTGCCTGGAATGCAGCCCTTACCGCGGAGATGATCTACACACAGCCGGTGGTGTACGAATTTGAAAAGATCACCGCACCCACACTGCTGATCATTGGGCAGCGTGACCGCACAGCGATCGGGAAAAATCTTGTCAGCGAAGAAAAAAGAAAAACCATGGGGCAGTATCCTGAATTGGGTAAAAAAACTGCTCAGCGGATAAAAAATTCAACCCTGGTAGAACTGGACAATGTGGGCCACCTGCCGCACATTGAAAAGTTTGATGCTTTCATCAAACCATTGCTCCAGTTTCTGCAGAAATAAAATTGCGTATGAACCCTTCAGTTAAGGAACAGTTTGTTGCCTATATACTTGACCTGCAAGACCGCATCTGTGCGGCGCTGGAAGAGGCAGATGGCCGTGCCAAATTCATAGAGGACAAGTGGGAGCGGCCCGAAGGCGGTGGTGGCAAAACAAGAGTGATTGCGGATGGTGCCGTGTTTGAAAAAGGCGGCGTAAATACTTCTGTTGTGTATGGCGATGTAACCGATGCCATGCGAACCGGTTTAAAGATCAATGGTGCTAAATGGTTTGCCTGCGGTCTTTCGCTGGTGATTCATCCCCAGAATCCATTTGTGCCCACGGTGCATTGCAATTACCGCATGTTTGAATTGTACAACGAAAAGGATGAAGTCATTGATCGTTGGTTTGGCGGTGGTACGGACCTGACGCCCTATTACCTGTTTGAAGAAGATGCGAAGCATTTTCATCAAACGTACAAGGATGCCTGTGACCGTTTTGATCCAACGTTTTACCCCAAATTCAAGGAAGTTTGCGACAACTATTTTGTGAATTTTCATCGGTCCAATGAGCGAAGAGGGATTGGTGGCATTTTTTATGATTACCAACGTGCTGATGAAACAAAAGACTTGAACTTTTGGATTGGTTTTGCAAAGGCCTGCGGCGATGCATTTATTCCTGCCTATGTAACGATTGTGGAGAAGAGAAAAGGCATGCCGTACACGCCGGCAAATAAACACTGGCAGGAGATCCGGAGAGGACGATACGTGGAGTTTAACCTGGTGCATGACAGGGGTACTTTGTTCGGATTGAAAACGAATGGCCGCATTGAAAGTATTTTAATGAGCCTGCCACCAACCGTACGTTTTGAATACAATTACCAACCCATTCCCGGAAGTGAAGAAGATAAATTATTGCAGGCTTGTCTGCATCCAAAAGACTGGTTAAAGAAAGTGCCAACAGAGGAGGAACGTGCAGAATGGGCAAGGCGCTCTAACACCTGCTAGGGATGACAAGGCTTGTAAGAAAAATGTAAATTTGAAAAAACGATTTTATGAGTATAGCAGAAAAGAAAATGAGAGTGATGGAATTACTGGTAAATGCAAATGATGAAATCACGGGTGAGTTAATGGAGTTTGCAGAGCGTCTGACCTCTAATGAATATGTTTTTTCGGAAGATGATGTGAAAAAATTTGAAGCAAGGTTAAAAGCTTTCGAAGAATCTGGGGAAAAAGGATTAACGGCAGAAGAGTCATTAGCCCAATTAAAAGCTTTGCTCAAGTAATGTACAAGCTGGTTATTACTTCGCTTACCCAAAAAGAACTTACAGAAGCAGTAAAATATTATGCAGACAGAAGCCCTGCTTCTGCACTTCGCTTACTTAAATTAATAGAGGAGGCGTACAACAAGCTTAGCGAAAATCCGCAGTTTTATTCCTTTTTCGGAAGCAGTAAGTTACTTCGCAGTCTTACATTAAAGAACTTTCCTTATTCTTTCGTTTTCAGGATAAAGGCTGATGAGGTTGAACTTGTAGGGCTGCACAACCATTATAAAAATCCTGATAAAGTTTTAAATCGTATTGATTCATGATACTACAAAGACGTCCCCGTATTCTCCGCACCACACCAGCCATTCGCAGTTTGGTGGCGGAAACCATTTTAACACCAAATGATTTTATCGTTCCCCTGTTCATTGATGAAGGGGAGAACGTAAAAACAGAAATTGCTTCGATGCCGAATTATTTCCGCAACAGTGTAGACAATACGGTAAAGGAAGTAAAAGAATTGTGGAGCATGGGCATTAAAAGCGTTTTGCTTTTTATCAAGTGCAAAGACGAGTTAAAAGACAATACCGGCAAAGAAGCCTGGAACCCGGGTGGCCTAATGCAACGTAGCATCAAAGCCATTAAAGATGCCGTGCCAGACATGTATGTCATGACTGATGTGGCATTGGATCCTTTTTCATCATACGGCCATGACGGCATTGTAGAGAATGGCGAAATTGTGAATGATGCAACGGTAGAAGCATTGGTGAAGATGAGCATTTCCCATGCGGAAGCCGGTGCCGATATGGTAGCGCCCAGCGATATGATGGATGGTCGCATTGGCGCCATTCGTGAGGGGCTCGAGGGCAGTGGTTTTACCAAGGTGGGCATCATGGCCTACAGCGCCAAATATGCCTCCTGTTTTTACGGACCCTTTCGCGATGCGCTGGACAGTGCACCGGGCTTTGGTGATAAGAAAACCTACCAGATGGATTATGCCAACCGAACCGAAGCGGTAAAAGAAGCCCTGATGGATGTGGAAGAAGGCGCTGATATTGTGATGGTGAAACCTGGCCTGCCTTACCTTGATATTGTGCGGGATGTAAAAAATGCCGTGGATGTTCCCGTTAGTGTGTACAACATCAGCGGCGAATACGCCATGATCAAAGCCGCGGCAAAAATGGGTTGGATCAATGAAGAAAAAGCAATTTTAGAAACACTCACGTCGATGAAAAGAGCAGGAGCCGATTTGATTGCCACCTATTTTGCAAAAGACGCAGTTCGATTGTTAAACCACTAAGACATGGAGGCGCAAAGATGCACGAAGAACGATGTGTTTCTTTGTGTCTTTCTGCCTTTGTGGTTCAAAAAATACTTTCATGAATATTTCAAGAAGCGAACAACTTTTCAGCCGGGCACAGAACAGTATTCCCGGTGGTGTGAACTCACCGGTAAGAGCCTTTAAAAGCGTCGGTGGCAATCCGGTCTTTTTGCAACGGGCAAAAGGCGCTTACCTCTACGACGTGGATGGCAACCAATACATCGACTACATTAATTCCTGGGGCCCAATGATCATGGGCCATGCCTTTGAACCCGTGGTGGAAGCCATTCAGAAAAAGGCCGTTGATTCGACCTCGTTTGGGGCGCCAACGGAACTGGAAGTAGAGATGGCCGAACTGGTAAAAAGCATGGTGCCCAATGTTGATCTCATTCGCATGGTAAGCAGTGGTACAGAAGCTTGCATGAGTGCCATCCGGTTGGCGAGAGGATATACGGGACGAAACAAAATCATCAAGTTTGAAGGATGTTATCACGGTCATGCTGATTCGTTTTTGGTAAAAGCCGGAAGCGGTGTGGCCACGTTCAATATTCAAACCGTTCCGGGTGTAACGGCCGGTGTTTCTTCCGATACCTTAACGGCGGCGTATAACGATTTGGAAGCGGTTCAGCAACTGGTTGCGGAGAATAAAGGTGAGATTGCCGCCATCATCATTGAGCCTGTTGCCGGTAATATGGGTTGCATCATTCCGCAGGAAGGATTTCTGCAAGGCCTTCGCAAGCTGTGTACAGAAGAAGGCATTGTTTTCATTTTTGATGAAGTGATGACAGGCTTTCGCTTAGCACAAGGCGGTGCTCAGGAACGTCTGGGTATTGATGCTGATTTGGTGACCTACGGAAAAGTAATTGGTGCCGGTATGCCCGTGGGTGCTTTTGGCGGTAAGCTGGAAATTATGCAGCAGATTGCGCCGCTTGGCAATGTGTACCAGGCCGGAACCTTAAGTGGTAATCCGCTGGCCATGATCGCCGGTTATACCTTGCTTTCCCACCTGAAGGCAAATCCTTCGGTTTATAGTGAGCTGGAAGAAAAAGGCGCCTACCTGAAGGCTGGGTTGGAAACTGTCTTAAAGGAGACCGGAACGCCACATGTCATCAATCATCTTGGGACCATGATCTCTATTCATTTCAGCGAGAAACCGGTTGTTGATTTTGCGTCCGCCGCAGCAGCAAACAATGCACTTTTCAACAAGTATTTTCATGCGATGCTTGACAGGGGCGTTTACCTGCCGCCATCGGCATTTGAAACCTGGTTTTTAAGCCATGCCCTGAGCAGAGAAGATCTGGATAGAACGATTGAGGCTACCAGGGAAAGTCTTGCCGGATTAGTGTAAGCAAGTCGTTTATTCAAAACGGTCTTACCGCAAAAACTAAAGCAGTAATTGTCGGCCTTCTACAGCCACTTCGTAGGCGAAAGGATACGTATATTTTTCTTTTAAAGCACCATACAATTGCGCCAGTTCAGCATCGGTGCGCAACGGATCGTGATGGGTAAGCAGAAGTGATTTGGCACCGGTCAGTGAAGCAAATTCCAGCGTGTCTTCCATCGCACTGTGGCCCCATCCCATGCGGTCGGTATATTCTTCTGCGGTGTACTGCGCATCGTGCAATAAAATATCGGCGTCCTTGGCCAGATCGCTGCCCGATAACCACCGCGTATCCCTTATCAAACCATTGCGACCCAATGCCGGTTCATGGTCGGGGATATAGGTAAAGATCTTTTGGTTGTGTTGTATGCGATAGCCAACTGTTGGTCCCGGGTGGGTAACATAGCAGGACTGAATAGAGAAAGGGCCGATGGTAAAATGGGTGTCTTCCACTTCGTGTAAAAACAATCGGCAGGTAAGGTTGCGGAAATAAACAGGAAACAAGGGCGGTGAAAAATAGCGGCCCAGCCGCGTACGCAAACTCACTGATTTGCTGGCGGGTCCCCAAATGTGTATCTCTTCTGAAGGGTTAAAAAGCGGCTTGAAAAATCCCAGTCCCTGGATGTGATCCATGTGCAGGTGCGTCAGCAGAATGTCCACCCGTTTTGAAATAATATCCGGGTTGTTCCGGATGTTTTGAATGCCACTGCCCGCATCCAGCACCAGCCGCCAGCCTTCGGCCACAACTTCCACGCAGGACGTGTTGCCGCCGTACCCTTTTGTTTCCGGATGGGTGGAAGGGATGGATCCACGGACGCCTTGTAGTGTAATCGTCATTCTTCAGATGGTCGCCAGAACAATGCAACCGCACCCAAAAATTTTCCGGAGCGGCCGATCACTGGATAGGAGGTTACCGAAATGCGTTCCGCCTTGCCCTGCAGGCTTTCAATCCAAAATGTTTTGTGATAGGGCGTTTGATTTCGCAGGGTTTTCACCAGTGGCAATTCTTCTGCTGGTAAGGGGTTGCCTAGGTCATCTTTGTTTTTGAAGATGGTACCCCATTCGTCTACCGACATCTCACCCGTGTCTTCGTAGCGCTTGCCAAGAATTTCTTCTGCCGGTTCGTTGTAAAAAAGAAGATTGCCGGCCGTGTCTGTTATAAAAACAGGAATCGCTAAGCAGTCGGCGATCTGGCGGTTTAGAATTATTTCAATTGCGTAAGCCATAAAAGAGGTTGTGGGCCAGCAACTGTTTTCAGTTATACCAAATGTAAAATATATAGGCTGAATTCTTCATGCTCACCAATCTTTTTTCATATGGTGGCCAGCGTTAGCGTCGATTTTCACTTGTGAACCTTGGCAAAAAACATCTGGGTGTGCCACGAAGAATGAATCACTTCTATTGGCTTATACAAACAAATCCGCCGCAATGCCATCGGCCCGCAGCATGCCTTCGTCGGTAAGCCTGGCTTGCTGATCTTCTACCGTTACCAACCCGGTACGGATGTATTTGGTAAGATCACTTTCAATCCGGTTTTTTTCCTTTTCACCCCAAAGCGTTTCAATTTTTTGCAGGTCGATGCCTTCCATGGTTCGCAGCGAGATCATGATGGTTTCGTTCAGTTGCTGTTCGGGTGTCAATACTTCCACCTCCCGTTGCGGTACACCATCGTTTACAGATTTTATATAGAGGCTGTTGTTCGCTACGTTCCATCTTCGCTCCCTGCCATTGTACGAATGTGCCGAAGGGCCAAGTCCTGCATACGCAGCGCCTTTCCAGTACGACGAATTGTGCTGGCTGCGGTAACCCGGCCTGGCAAAGTTGGAAACCTCGTAGTGTTCGTAGCCGGCGTTGCGCAGCCAATTCATTAATTGCAAAAACTGCCTTGCCTGCTTGTCGCTGTCCACATCTGCTGTTTTTTGCCGTTCAATATTTTTATGCAGGGGCGTTTTTTCTTCTACCGTTAACGCATAACAGGAGAGGTGCTTGATGCCGTAACCAATGGCTGTTTGCACGTTCTGCTGCCACATGTCGTCAGTCAAAAGGGGAGAGCCGTAAATAAGGTCGATGCTCAGGTTATCGATACCGGCGGCGTAGCTGTTTTCGATGCAGGCTTTTGCCTGGGATGCATTGTGGGCACGGTTCATCCAGCGCAACTCTTCTTCAAAAAACGATTGAATACCGATGCTGAGGCGGTTGATGCCAAGTGCCTTCCAGGCAGATACGTTTTCGCTACTGACATCATCGGGGTTGGCCTCTAAAGTGATTTCTGCATCGGGTGCTACCGGGTAATGCTTCCTCAATGTAGAAAGTAAGAAGTCCAGGTCTGTCGTGCTAAGCAGGCTGGGAGTACCGCCGCCAAAATAAAGAGTCTGCACGGTTTCGCCGCCCAAATAGCTATTTTCGGCTTCGGCCTCTTTTGCCAATGCTTTTACCAGGTCATCTTTGTACCGGAGCGATGTGGTGAAGTGAAAATTGCAATAGGTGCAGGCCTGCTTGCAAAAAGGTATATGCAAATAAATTCCAGCCAACTTCGTTAATCGTTTTGTTCGTCTTTTCGTTTGAGAAATAAATGGCTAAGGTAAAGCAGAGAATCGGGGTCCTTTGTGTTTTAACACTCCTGTGGTGGGGCGCTTCGGCGCAGGTGTACCCGGTGCGCTATGTTGCCAGCGCCACTGATTCGGCACAATTAGCTGCACTTTCCCTGCCGTCCACTTTCCAAAGCCGTTTTGAAGCAAATGCTTATCTGGCCGGGCTCTTGCCCTTGCTGCAGGGTAAAGGATACCTCACCGCTTCTATCGACAGTATGCGGGTAGATTCTGGCCATGCCTTTGTTGAACTTTACCTGGGCGAGCCTTACCAATGGGGTACCCTGCGTACAGCTCAAAAAGATGGTCCGTTGCTGGAAGCGATTCATTTTCCCACGCTAAAAGGGGCAATGGATTTTAACGCCATCAGCAACTGGCAGCGACGAATACTGGACCACCTGGAGGAAACCGGTTATCCCTTTGGAAAAATCTACCTCGATAGCATCGCACTTTCCCCGGACGGTGTATCAGCCCTCCTGAAAATTGAAAAAGGACCTCTCTACAAGATCGATAGCATACAGGTGATTGGCGATGCCAAGGTGAACCCAACTTTTCTGCAGCAATACTTGCAAATTCCTGCCGGAACGGTTTACCGCAAAAGCCAGTTGGAAGGCATCCGCACAAAACTGGCCGCACTTTCGTATGTAGAAGAAGAAAAGCCGGCCGACCTGACCATGATGGCTACGGGCTCTGTCCTCAATCTTTACCTGAAAGCCAAACGCAGTAGCCAGATTAATGCATTGGTGGGATTTCTGCCCAATGCTGATCCGCTGGGTATTAACCGCAAACTCTTGCTGACCGTAGATGCCAATGTGCTGCTCCGAAATGCCCTGGGTTCCGGCGAAACCATTGGCTTGATGTGGCAGCAACTGCAAAGGGGCTCCCCGCGATTGAACCTCTTATTTGAGCAGCCTTATATTTTCCGCTCGGCATTTGGTGCCCGGTTTTCGCTGGATATGTACAAGCTTGATAGTCTTTTCCTCAACATCAACATGACGCTGGGAGTAAATTACGGCTTGGGCGAAAAGCAAACGGCCTCCGTTTTTTTGCAGCGCCGCTCCACGCTTGTCAGTGGTATTGATGCGGCCCGCATTATTCAAAGCAGGCAATTGCCACAGGAAGCCGATGTCAGTTCGCTGAACCTGGGAGTGGGTTACGACTTTAATAATACAGATTACCGGTTCAATCCAAGACGCGGAGTACAGTTTGGACTGACGGCAACAGCCGGTACCAAAAAGCTGAAAAAAAACAACCTAATTCTTGAATTAAAGGATCCGTCTGATCCTGCTTTTGACTTTGAACGCTTGTATGATACGGTAAAGCAATCCAGCTACCAGTTCCGGCTGCATGCAAACGGTGCCAAATATTTTCAACTGGGAAAACAAACGGCGCTAAAGCTGGGCGCCAACGCCGGTGTATTTCAAAGCCCGGTTATTTTTCGCAACGAAATGTTCCAGATCGGTGGCAACAAATTGCTGCGGGGCTTTAACGAAGAAAGCCAGTTTGTATCGCAATACGCCGTAGGAACGGCAGAGTTCCGACTGCTCACCGGCCTTAACTCCAATTTTTTTGGCTTTGTTGATGGCGGTTGGGGAAAGCATCCCTTTGAAACCGTGAAGTCGCATACTTATATCAGTGCCGGAGCAGGACTTTCGTTTCAGCCCAAGGCCGGTTTGATCAATGTAACCTGGGCTGTGGGTAAGCGTGATGATACCGATTTTAACCTGCGTCAATCAAAAATTCATATTGGTTTTGTGTCTTTTTTCTAATGCTGTTGCAGAGCGACTATTTTTGCGGCTCGTGAGGATTTTTCTGTTACTGACAATTCTGCTTTTTAGTGTTTGTGCGCAGGCCCAAACACCGGCTGACAGTTTGCGGCGTGATTCGCTGCAGGCGGCCCGCCTGGCCGACTCCGTTCGCCGGCAGGAAGCCCTGGCTGATTCGCTGGCGGCAGTACCGGCGCCTATCCGCGATACCATCAGGCCAAAACTGCAGGCATCCTTTAGTTCCGATTCGTTCCGTTACCGTCCCCGGCTTTTCTTTCGGTTTACCGATCCGGTGCGCTACAATGTTTTGGAACGGAAGTGGGAAGGCAAAGAAGTTGTTTTTTATACTGTAATCGGGTTGCTCCTTCTCTTTGCCATCATCAAAAACAGCTTTCGGCGCTACCTGTCCGACCTGTTCGGGTCTTACTTCCGCACCACCATGCGGCAGCGGCAGGTAAAGGAGCAATTGCAGCAGGCTCCCCTGCCTTCCTTGCTCTTTAACGTGTTTTTTGTGCTCAGCGGGGCTGTTTTTGTAAGCCTTGTCTTTTATTATTTCAATATAGCCGCAGACGAATTGCCCTTTTGGATGCTAGCCGCCTACAGCGCAATTGCCCTGGCGGTGATCTATGCCGGCAAGTTCGTGGTACTGAAGTTTTTTGGCTGGGTCTTTCGGCTTACAGAAGCCACCGACACCTATATATTCGTGATCTTTTCTACCAATAAAGTATTGGGTGTCATGCTGTTGCCATTTACCATTCTCTTGGCATTCAGTTACGGGGCGGTGCATACGGCCTCGTTTACGCTGAGCCTGATATTGGTGGCGGCGCTTTTTGCCTACCGCTTTTTTCTTTCCTACATCTCCATCAACCGCATGGTCCGTATAAACTTGTTTCACTTTTTGCTTTACCTCGCAGCCTTTGAGATTCTGCCTCTGCTGCTGATTAACAAACTGTTGTTCCTGTTTCTAAGGGAAATATATTAATTTTGCTCAACGTTAGCCGAACCGCACTATGGTAAAACACACAGGGGTTAAGGCCGCTAAAGAGGCCACAAACACAAAAAAAGTACTGATTACGCAACCCAGGCCAGAAAGTGATAAGTCGCCTTATTTCGACCTGGAGCGCAAATATGGTGTTGAGTTGGCATTTCAGCCTTTCATTCGCCTGGAAGCAATTCCTGCCAAAGAATTCCGCAAGCAAAAGATTGATATCGCCGCACATTCGGCCGTCATTTTGACCAGCCGCAACGCCATTGATCATTTTTTTAGGGTTTGCGAAGAAATGAAAGTGGCCGTTTCGCAGGATACCAAATACTTCTGCATTACCGAAGCGGTGGCGCTTTACCTGCAAAAGTTTATCCTGTACCGCAAACGCAAGGTTTTTTATGGCGCCGACGGCAGCAACAAAAGCCTGTTTGACGTCATCAACAAGCACAAAAGCAACGAGCGGTTTCTCTATGTTTGCTCCGAAAACCAGCAGGACAGCGAGATCACGGGCTGGCTGAAGACCAACAACTGCGACTTTTCCCTTGCTTTTATGTACCGCACCGTTAGCAACGATGTAAAGGAGATGCTGACTAAGACAGCGTTTGATGTCATTTGCTTTTTTACCCCCAGCGGCGTGAAAAGCCTTTTTGATAACGTGCCCAAGTTCAAGCAGAACGGAACGGTGATTGGCGCTTTTGGCAACAATACCTCCAAAGCGGTGGAAGAAGCAGGGCTGCAATTGGAGATCAAAGCACCGCAGCCGCAGGCGCCATCGATGGTGGCAGCGCTGGAGAAATACTTGTCGGCCAATGTGCCTAAAAAATAAAATGGCCTGTCCGTAATAAAATTGTCCCGCCCAGGCGGGATTTTTTTCTGAAACGGGGTTATAACTGAGCCAGATGGGCGATGGAGAAATACCCTTTTTTGTACCGTATGGCAGCGTAAAACCCACAATTCTTCCTGCCGGATTTACGTATGGGAAAGACCGGTAATCACGCATTTAATCCATTGTAAGCCACTATCTTTCAAAATCTTTCTGCTTTATGCAATATTCAACACTTTCGTCCGTTTCTGTTTTTACGTCAAGACATCACTATTGACTATTGGAAATGAGAAAAAAACTATTTAACCTTGCCTCATCCTTCAAAGCAAAAAATTATTTTTGCCGTATACCCCAGTCTATGATTATGAAAAACCATTACTACACTCTGATTGCTTTATCGGCACTTTCATTGGCTAGCTGTGGAATTCTTGGGAAAAAAGACAGAGGCGGTGTGTTACCCAATGACGGCCAGGTGCATGGTATTGCACCCGGTACCCGCTACACCCTGCCAAAACCTCCCGGGATGGTCTACATTCCGCAGGGAACCTTTCACATGGGTCCCAGCGACGAAGATCCTGCTTACGCCTTTAGTGCCCGCAACCGCTCCGTATCGATCAGCGGCTTTTGGATGGATGCAACAGAGATCACCAACAACGAATACCGCCAGTTTGTATACTGGGTAAGGGATTCGGTTGCCGCCAAAAAATTGGGCGCCCCCTATGTTAAGCAATCTTCCGACGGTTCGGAGGTGGTTGATTTTGCCAAAATGCGCACCCTAAAGTGGAACGATCCGAAAGTTGTAGAGCAACTGAACGACATGATCCTCCCAGAGCCCGATCGTCTTCGTGGCCGCAAAGAACTTGATCCTTCTAAAATTGTTTACCAGGTTGAGCGCTTTGACCTGAAAGAGGCCGCCAAACGTGAGAACGCCGGCAAACCTCGTTCGCAGTACATTGAGCGCTTCCCTGTTTCTGTTTACCCCGATACGCTGGTTTGGATGCGTGACTTCTCGTATTCGTACAACGAGCCGATGACCAAGCGATATTTTTCGCACCCGGCCTTTGGTAACTATCCTGTGGTAGGTGTGAACTGGAAAATGGCCGAAGCGTTCTGTAACTGGCGTACGCTTTACCTCAACAACTTCCTGGAATCCAAGAACCGCGTACAGGAGTCTGACTTCCGCCTGCCAACCGAAGCGCAGTGGGAGTATGCAGCCCGTGGTGGTCGTTCCCAGTCGATGTTTCCCTGGGGTAACTATTACCTGCGTAACAAAAAAGGCTGTCTGCTGGCCAACTTTAAGCCCGGCCGTGGTAACTACCCTGAAGATGGCGGTTTCTACACGGTTCGTGCCGATGCATACTGGCCCAACGACTATGGCTTATATAATATGTCCGGAAACGTAGCGGAATGGACCTCTTCTATTTATTATGAAGGTTCGTACACATTCCAGCACGACATGAACCCGGATGTACGCTTTAACGCCAAGGACAGCGATCCTCCCAAAATGAAACGCAAGGTATTGCGTGGCGGAAGCTGGAAAGACGTAGGTTATTACCTGCAAACCGGCACCCGTACGTACGAATACCAGGATTCCACTAAATCCTACATTGGCTTCCGTACGGTAATTGACCTTCCGGCATCAACAACTCGTCGTTAATATCATTATCAATCAACTATTTGTAAAAAGAAAGAGGTTGTGCGCAACCTCTGTTTCTTATCAATTCCGAAGTTTTAAAATCTAAATATCAACCATTAAAAACAATCAAGAATTATGGCAGCTGCTATTCCTCCTAAAATCAGTAAATACGTTGACGTAGCCGTTTCTTTCGGTGCCGCCCTGGTAATCTGGGGTGCCCTTCGTAAAATCACCCACTCACCCGACGCCGAAACATGGCTTTGGATCGGGTTGACAACCGAAGCCGCCATCTTTGCCCTTTACGGTGTTCTTTATCTTATTTTCCCTGCAGTGAAAGACAATTCTGCCCGGGAAGAAACAGTGGTAGAAGCCATCACGCCGCAAGGCCGTGTACTGGGTCAAATGGACAAAGCCCTTCTGGAAGCCGACATTACCCCGGCTAACCTGAACCGCCTGAGCGAAGGCTTCAAAAAGCTGAACACAACGATTTCTAACATGAATGACATTACCGATGTAGTAGCCGCTACCGGTGATTATACCAAAAAAACAAGGGAAGTTACCACAGCCCTGACACAGGTAAAAGATGCGTATGTAAACGCCGCCAACTCGGTTGGTGCCTTTAACGCCGCTTCGGATGGTGCCCGCATTTTCCACGACCAGATCCAGGTGCTGACGAAGAACCTTTCTTCGCTGAACACGATCTACGAACTGGAGCTGCAGGAAAGCAACAACCACCTGAAAGCCATGAACGGTTTTTACGGCAAGCTGGCCGAAACCGCCCAGATCATGACCAACAGCGCAGACGATGCGAAAAAAGTGCAGGATCAAATTGGCTCTTTGGCAAACAACCTTGGTCGCCTGAATGGCATCTATGGTAATATGCTTACTGCCATGCAAGGCCGCTAAGCTCCGGCTAACCTATGAAGAACTGTAACATTTAACATTCAAACAGAAAATCCAAAATAACTTATGGCACTTCCCAAAGAGCCACGGCAGAAGATGATCAACCTGATGTACCTGGTGCTGACAGCCCTGTTAGCACTGAACGTCTCGGCTGAGATTCTGAATGCATTTAAAACCGTGGACAATAGCCTGGATAAAACTAACAGCACCGTTAATATTTCAACGGAGAACATCATGGAATCATTCCGGAACAAACTGGCTGATCCCACGAGTAAAGTAAAAGCAGCAGAGTGGTACCCCAAAGCGCAAACCGCGCAGCAGTTGACCACGGCAATGTATAATTATATTGAGAACCTGCGCAACGATATCCTGAAAGCTGCCGACTTTGATCCCGCTAGAAAAAAAGATTCTACGTACAAAGAAGACAACCAGGACATCGCAACCCGTATCATGGTAAAAGAAGGCAAAGGAAAAGAACTCCAGAAAAAACTGGCTGAATACCGTGCCGCCATGATCAACCTGGCGCATCCTGAGCGCAAAGCAGAATTTGAGCGCAGCCTGCAAGTTGACCCCGGCATGCCGAAAGGCCTGAAGGGCGGCAACAAAACATGGGAAGACGCCTACTTTAACATGGTACCCACCGTGGCAGCGTTGACCATTTTGCGCAAATTTGAGAACGACGTTAAAACAACCGAAAACCGCATTGTGACACACTTGCACGAGCAGGTAGGTAAAGTAGAGGTGATCTTCGATGCATTTGAAGCCATCGTAGGCCAGAACTCAAAATACCTGATGCCCGGCCAGGAGCTGGAGATCACAGCGGGTCTGGGAGCTTTCTCTAAATCAAAGCTTCCGGATATTTCCATTGGCGGATCTAGAGTGTCGCTGAACGAAAAAGGCATGGCCGTTTACAAAATGGCTGCCGGCACCATCGGCAACCACAGCGTTCCGGTAACTGTTTCCTTTAATGACCAGGATGGCAATCCCCAAACAAGAACCTTCAATGTAGAATACACCGTTGGCCAATCCAATGCATCAATTGCCCTGGACAAAATGAACGTGCTTTACATTGGTGTTGACAACCCGGTTTCTATTGCAGCTTCCGGTGGTGGCGACGACAAGATCCAGGTATCAATGACCGGCGGTGGTGGTACTGTTTCCAAGATCGGCGCCGGTAAGTACAATGTACGGGTAACTACGCCTACAGAAGAAGCTATCATCACGGTAAACGTTGATGGTAAAATGGCCGGCTCCAGCCGTTTCCGTGTCCGCACCATTCCGGCACCAACGGGTACTGTGGGTGGTTTTGCCTCCGGCGACAACGTAAATGCTGGTGCTTTCAAGGCACAATCCGGTGTGGGTGCTTACATCAAAGATTTTCCTTTCGACATTCAATACGATGTGATCAGTTACAGCGTTAGTGTTGATACAGACGACGGCGATATCGCTACAGAAAATAACCAGGGTGTTTATTTTTCACCAAGAGTAAAACAATTGGTCAATCAGCACGTTAAACCTGGAAAGACAATCACCATCGACGAGTTGCGTGCCAGGGGCCCTGATGGAAGAACATTCAAGATCCCGTCTTTGGTTTATTACATTAAATAAGAAAGACCATGAAACGCCTTTTTATAAAACTAAGCTTCTTCACCTTGTTGCTTGCGATGATAAGTTCTTCGGCTGATGCCCAGCGTGGCCGCACCCGGAGAAACGAAACACCGCAGCAGACAAACCCTGCCGGTGAAACGCAGCAGCAGAACAACAACACCAATGCGCCTGCATACAATCCTTACGGAAATGTTCCGATTCGTGTGGACACCGGTGCTGGCCCTGGCGTGATCATGAAATCGCTGCGCAACGACGGTATTGTTGATAAAAGCTTTGTGAACGAGCGTACGCCGCTTCCTTACGAGCACCTGCGCTGGGATGATGCCTTGTTCATGGAAAAAGTTTGGCGTGAGCTGGACCTCCGTGAAAAGCTAAACCAAACCTTCCGGTACGAAGCCGAAGACGACAATGGCAGCCAGATGTTCATGAACATCCTGCTGGATGCCCTGAAAAAGGATTCGGTGGTCGCGTTTGCCGATGAGCGTTTTACAACGCCGCTGACCATCGCCGATATCGATGCCAAGACCACTGGCGGACCGGCTGACACAACCCCGGTTGTAGACCCAATGAACCCCAACAGGATCGTTGAATACGTGGTGACCAAGGAAACCTTTAATCCAAAGGTGGTGACCAAGCTGCGTATGAAAGAAGAGTGGGTGTTCGACCGTGAGTCGAGCCGCATGATCAGCCGTATCATTGGCATTGCTCCCGTAATGGAAAGGGAAAGACCTGGTTCAAGGGTTCCGGCAACGGAAGTACTGTTTTGGGTATATTATCCCGACCTGCGCAAAACGCTGGCCCGTTACGAGGTGTACAATCCAAAGAACATGGGTTATGGCCGCATGACCTGGGAAGAATTGTTTGAAGCAAGAATGTTCTCTTCTTACATCACCAAGTCAACGCTTGACAACCCGGGTAACAAAACCATTCGCCAGATGATCAAAGATCCGATCCTTGCCTTGCTGGAAGGCGAGAACATCAAGGAACGCATCTTTAACTACGAGCAGGACCTGTGGTCGTACTAAGAACGATTTAATTCTCTATAAAAATCCTGTCCTGAGTGACAGGATTTTTTTTGTCCTGTTTTCAAAAGAGACGTTTGTTAGCAGGAATTGGGTCAGCAATATTTGTCTCGAGGATTTGAAATTGTGCTGATGCTTTGCAAAACATTTTTCAATGTTTATTTCGTTGAAAATGAACCGGGGCAAGGGTTTGGGAAGAGGGTTACTAAAAAATGTGGAAAGTACGCATAGGAAATCTGGCCGAGAGTTGTATTTTTACCTCGGTTTTTCATAGGATATTGGATTTTAAAACGGGGCAGGATTTCTATCCAGCCCTTTTTCTTTTTAGCCCCGGCCCCCTGTCCCCAGTGGGGCACTTAGGTCGATTTTTCATTTCATTTAGCAACGATACGTTAGGTTATGGAACAGGACACGCTTCAGCGTGTCCTGTTTTTCTTTCAAGAGGTGACATATCATTTTCTCACTGCGCAGCAGTGAGGAATGGTCGCACGGAGCAAAGGAGAAAAGGAGGATTTGATTTCTGTTTTTTTGTTTTCCTATTGACTATTGCAAATTGACATTAACCGATCGCCTACTCTCCTTTTCTTCTTGGCTCCGTGTGAAATAAAAAAGCTGGCTAGCCAGCAAAAAACTATTCTCCCATCGAAAAATTGCAGAAGTAAACGTCTCACCAGCCTAAGTTCCCCCACCGGGGGACAGGGGGCTTTCTCCCTCAAAATGACTCTTGATAATTCTTGCTTTCGAAACACCCACCACCCGTGCCAGTTCCGACTCCGGTTGCTGCTTGATGTTATTGATAGAGCGAAAGGTTTTCAGGAGCAGATTGGCGGTGTTGTTGCCGATGCCTTTAATGTCTTCCAGGCCGTTTTTAAATGTGCCTTTGCTGCGTTTTTCGCGGTGAAAATTCAAACCATAACGGTGCACCTCATCGCGTATACGCCGGATCAATTTATGGCTCTCGCTGTCGTAAGGAAGCTTGAGCGATTCTTTGTCGCCGACGAAAAAAAGCTCCTCTTCATTTTTGGCTAAGCCAACCAGTGTCATTTGTCCCTGCAGGCTTAGTTCTTCGATGGCTTCGTAAGCAGCGCTTAGCTGCCCTTTTCCACCATCGATAATAACAAGTTGGGGAAACGGGTCACCTTCGGTCTTGAGGCGTTTATAGCGCCTGTAAACGGCTTCCCGCATGGTGGCAAAATCGTTGATGCCTTCCACGGTCTTTACATTGAACAGGCGGTAGTCTTTTTTGCTGGGTTCTCCGCCTTTAAAACAAACCATAGCCGATACGGGATAGCTGCCATGCAGGTTGGAGTTGTCGAAACATTCAATGTGCTGCGGAACGGCTGAAAGCTGCAGGTCTTTTTGTATCTGTAACAGCACTGTTGACTTATCGGTTTTCAATGCTCGCAATTTTGCTTTGCTGGCCTCACTATCGATAAAGTACTGCGCATTTTTTTGCGAAAGGTCCAGCAGCTTTTTCTTATCACCGGCCTTTGGCACCGTCAGCACAATACCCGGTTCTTCGTATTCTATGTCAAAGGGAACCACGATCTCCACGGCATCGCTGTCGAAGATGGTGCGAAGCTGCCCAATGGCCGCGGCCAGCGTTTCTTCGATGGTTTCATCAAGGTGGGTTTCCACCCGGATGGTTTTGGTTTGAATAATGGCACCGTTAGCCACCATCAGGTAGTTGACAAAAGCAATTTCGGTGTCTTTTACAATGTTGAACACATCCACATTTTTCAGCGTGGTGTTGACAACAATTGACCGCGATTGGTAATTTTCCAGGTAGGTGATCTTTTTACGAACGGCTTCGGCTTTTTCAAATTCAAGCGTTTCCGCAAGGCCTTTCATTTCGCGTTTGAAATGTTGGATCACCTCGCCCAAATTTCCTTTCAAAATATTTTTGATCTGGCGGATATTCTCATTGTAGTCCTCTTCGGATTGCAACGCTTCGCAAGGTCCTTTGCAGTTGCCCAGGTGAAACTCCAGGCAAACTTTGAACTTGCCTTTTTCAATGTTGCGTTGCGTCAGGTTCAGCGGGCAGGTACGCAGGGGAATGGTTTGCTTGATAAAATCGAGCAGTTCCCGCACTTTGCCAACAGAGGTATAGGGCCCAAAATACTGTGAGCCGTCTTCAATCTTTTGCCGGGTTAAAAACACCCGTGGAAAAGGCTCGTTCTTGATGACGATATAGGGATAGGTCTTGTCGTCCTTGAGGTTAATGTTGAAAAGCGGCTGGAATTGCTTGATCAGCGAATTCTCCAGCAAAAAAGCATCCTGCTCGGTATGTACAATGGTGAACTCGATGCGGCGGATACGCCGTACCAGTTCATGAGTTTTATAACTGTTGATGGATTTATTGAAATAAGAGCCCACCCGCTTGCGGATGTTTTTGGCCTTGCCCACGTACAGCAGGTAGCCATCTTCGTTGTAGTATTTGTAAATGCCGGGCTCCTGTGGCAGGGTGCCCGCAATCTCCTGAAATTCTTTCTGCGTCATAAAATCTTAGTTCACAAGTTCCCAAGTCCACACGTTCACAGGTTGGGCAGAAATGCCCTTTTTACCTATCAACCTGTTAACGTATCAACTTACCTCTTTACCGGTTCTGGCCTTCAAAACCATTCCAAACTACCTGCAGCTTTTTTGTTTGCTGTGTTCCGCCGGTTTCTGCCACCGTCGTTACCTGGAAGTTTTTGCCCGATTCCCAAAGCATGTTCTTCCGAACAAGTGTATCGCCATTGGTTTGCCAAAGCTCCACAAAAATAGACTGAATATCGTTCTTTCCGGCCGCATTGGGCGCAGGGTCCAGTACCACATCTTCGCGTTTTACGGGGTGATCTTCATTGGTAGTGAACATAAAGACAAACGCATCAAGAATGTCGTCGTAATTGTGGGTTACCTGGTAATCCTTTCGCAGGTCATCGGTGCTGATATCAGGTAGGGTGGCAAAATCGCGGGCATACCGTTTTACATCAGCGTTTCGGATGGGAACCGTGTCGCTGACATCACCAACGGTTTCAATTTTGTAAAAAGTGGCCAGCGACGTGTCCAGTCTGGCCAGCTCACCCTTGATATAATCGGTTACAGGGAAAAACTGTTCTGCCGTAACCTCCGGTGTTTTGTTTTTGGCTTTACAACCAGGCAGGAAAAAGAAGCAAAGGAAAATAGAAAGGAATCGGGTCATGGCTGTAAAATTAGGGATAGTCTGAAACGAAAAATTCCCGCTCCTATTGCAAGGCAGCGGGAACTGTAAGCAATTAGACCAGGTTTATTTGTTGACCGAAATGCCAATCTTAAGGCCGAAGTCAAACAGATTTTCCTTTACCGGGTAGTTGCTGATAAAGCTGGATAACAACTGGTAGCGAACCTGTGGCCCTACCTGCCAGGTTGTTTTGCCGGTATTGTACAGCACAAAGGTTTCAAATGCGGTGTTTACGTTCCAGCGGCGCAACATCCAGGGTACCTGCGTGTAACGTTTGTAATCGGTAGTGATCATGTAGGCCCTGTCGCCCAGTACATAGGTGGGCTGCACCGAACCGGCAATGCCAAACTGCATTTTGTCGTTGCCTTTCAAGGTTAGCTCAACACCCACCGGTGCGGAAACCTGGAAGGAGAAATTCTGCAGCCAGCTTCCGAGGTTGTTGCGGTTTACATCCACATTGCTGTAGGTGCTTGTTGTTTGCACCGAATCTACGCGGGACGTACGGCGGTTGTTCAGCGCAATGGTGGCCACTGCGTTCGGTGCCTGGAAGGCTTTGATATCGTAACGGTTCACATTGAACTGCAGGCCGGCACGCAAGCGAACCTTTTGCGAAACAGCATATTTTTCGGTTACACCCAGTTCAAAGCCAATGTCAGGCTTGTGCGTCACCATATTGCTTACGCTGCTGTAAAGAGCTGCGTAGCTGGCAGATGGCTGCGGTACATTGCGCAGGTAGGATTTGTTTTCGGTGAGCTTGCGATAACTGATGGTTGGTGTAAAATGAAACTGGGTTTGAAAACGCTTTGATCGTGGCGCTTTGTAGGCATTGAAGGCACTTTCAATGGTCCATGGAGCGGTATTGGTTTGGGAAAGAAAAGCGGGCTTCAGCAATTCTGGTGTAGCTTCTTTTTCCTCTCCAGTTTCAGGATAAGAATCGACAATGGTGGGTTCAAAGCGGGCCGCCTCCGACGTTGCTGTTGTTCCGGTAATGTCAGAAGGTTCTGTGGTTACCAACGCAGCAGTATTTTCTTTGGAAGCAAAGCCTTCAAGGCGAGAAGTCATAAGTTGGCTTGTATTGCTAGAAGTAAGGCGCTGCGTGGTAGTAGCACTGCTGCCCGTTGCCGCCGCTTTAGCAGACGAAGTTGTCGTGGAATTGCTTTGTTCGGCCGGCACCGGGATGTCCGTTACCCGAACCTGCCGGGCTGTGTTGGAAATGGTTAAATAAGCCAGCAGAGAAGCCAGGATAAAAAAGGCACTCAGTCCGGCTCCAAATCGTCTGCGGCTTTTCTTGAGCTCCCCGGTGATGTTCTGCCAAATCTTTTCCGGTGCCTTCATCCGGAGGTTATCGGCATTGCGTTTTAAAAATTCTTCAAAGTTCTCATTTCGAAATTCACTCTTCATAATCAGTCAAGCTTTGTGGTATGGTTAGCGGCTACCTACTGCAGCGTATAAGGGTTCCTTTGGTTTATAGATGATGTTTTTCTTGAGTAAAATATCTTCCAGCATGTTTCGGGCACGGGTGTACTGGCTGCGGCTTGTGCTTTCCTCCACATCCAGCATATCAGAGATCTCTTTGTGCGAAAAACCTTCAATGGCATAAAGGTTTAAGACGGTGCGGTATCCCAGCGGCAGCATGCGAATGCACTCCACCACTTCTTTGGCCTGCACAATGGAGGGAATGGATTCTTCCCGCACCTGCAGGGCACCGGCATGGATCAGGTCCACGCTTTCGTTGAACCGCTTGTTCTTTTTGAGGATATTGATACAGGTATGGATCATGATGCGGCGGATCCACCCTTCCAGGGCACCACGGTTCTCAAACTTGTGGATCTGCGAAAACACCTTGATGAAACCTTCCTGTAGCATATCTTCTGCGTCTTCCCGGTTATGGGCATAGCGGTAACACACAGCAAACATTTTGTGACTATACCGGTCGTACAATGTTCGCTGGGCGGTTGCCTGATTTTGAATGCAACCTTGTAATAGGGCTTCCTCAGTCATAGAAATACTTTGGCTGCATGTAAGTTAGACAAATTTTTTGGTGGAAAGCTGCACCTGTTTTAAAAAAGAAAGGCGGGGAGTTCCCGCCTTTCCTGCTTTATAGGGCCCGTTTACGGGACCGGATCCGTCTAGGGCCATACCAAAGCCATATACCGGAAAGCACCAGCAAGAGAAGGCTGCTGCCCATTACCAGGTTGTAACCCACCTTAAAGGGTTCGCCGCCGGTTCCCAGCAGGTCATCTACAATAGACCCGTCGTGCAGGCTTTCAATGAAATCGCTGTTTCGTTTTTCAACCGACAGCAACTGCCCGGTGGAAAGATCGAGTTGCAGTCCGTAGTAGTGCTCTTTGTAAATGAATTTGGCAATGCCTTTGCCCGGCCTGATGTCGATGCGATCCAATTCTGCAGAAAGTTTCGCGTCAACAGAATCGTGCAGATATTGAATTGCCCTTTGCTCCAGTTGGGCCACCGGCAGCCAGTTGGCTGCGTCACCTGAACTCCCTTTTTGCGTCGGCGCCAGCAAGCCTGTTTGCTTTTTAATGCCCAACAGCAGGCCGGTGGCCGCCATCAGCACAAAAAACAGGAACAGGGCCAGGGCCAGCTTGCGGTGCAGCCAACGGTAAATACGGATCCATTTTGCCTGTTGCTTAGTATCTGCCATGCGCCTAAACGTTAGTTAGCGTGTCATTCGCAGTGAAAAAATAAGGTTGCTGCCGGCAGCAACAATTCCCGATGAATAAGGCCGGTACCGCTGATCGGTAATGTTTTCCCAACCGGCCGCCACAAACAGGTTTTTGTGCAACTGGAAAGAAAGCTTTGCATTGAGCGTATACCAGGCGGGTGAAAACGGGCGGCCGTCCTCATCTTTTGCATAGATGTCGGGCTTTGCTCTTTCCGTTGGCGCCAGGTCGCTAAAAGCCACTTCGCTGTTAAAAAAGGAATAGAGTTCCGCATGCAGCTTGTTCTTTCGGTAATGCACATGGGCACTTCCGTAAAATGGCGGTGCATGCCGCAGGGGCACCTGTTCGTTCTTGGCGTCATCGGTTTCCGCCCCCCAGATCCAGTTCGCATGCGCCTGCAGATAAAGGCTTTTGTCAAGATGAACCCGGGCCGATCCCTGTACACCCCATACCGTTGCTTTGGCCACGTTTTGCAAGGCTTCCACGCGGCTGCGTACGCCGGAAAAAAGAATGCTGTCGCTGCCATTAAAGGTAAAAGAACGCCTTACGACAGCATCGGTAAGAATGGTATGAAAAACGTTCGCTTCCACGCGGAATTTGTTCGGTACATCCTTGATGATGCCAGCTTCAAAATTCACGGCGTATTCCGGTTTAAGCCCCGGGTTGGGAACGGTAACGTTTCCCGGAGAGCTTTCAAACAGCTTCCCTATATCGTCTACATTGGGCATCCGGTAACCGGTGGAAACATTGCCGTTGAACTGCCATGTTTTCGCCGGGCGGTAGGTGGCTCCCAGGCTACCGGTCAGGGCGCCATCGCCCAGGCTTGCTTTGGTGTAAGGAAACGGGATAAAGGTGGGATCGAAGGTTGCTTTCAGCGTGTTGTAGCTATACCGCAGGCCGCCATTCAGCGTCGTAACGGCCGACAGGTTGTGCCTGTAGTTTGCATAAATACCGGTTGTTGACCAGGTGCTGCCATTTGGATAGCGGGTGGCAAAATTTACTGAATTCCCACTGGCAATGTTGGTCTGCATGCCAAAAGAACCCACCTTGTTGTACACCGTTTCTAATCCATAAAATACCTGGCCCCGGCCCAACCGCTTGGTGGCGTCAAGATTCAGGCTGTAGGCATCCACAACTTCTGCCTGGCGTGTTCTTGTGTTGTTGTTACGGGCTCTGTCAATCCGGCTTTCTTCATAATTCTGGTATGAAGCCACCACACTTATGTTGTCAGCTATGCCCTTTTTCTGCGTCAGCAAGGCACTCAGCGTATGCATGCGCCAGAGCATGGGGCCATACGTCCACTCGGCAAAGCGCAGGGCGCCGTTGCGGTACTGGATCAGACGGTCGTAACGGGGTGCATTGCCGGTGCCGGCATAAGTAAATGCGTACTGCAACTCCACCGCATCGCTGGCTTTGTACCGGATCTTACCGAGGAAATTGTCCTGTGTGTAACCGCTGAAGCGTTGCACATTTGGGTTGCTGTTTTTGGTGATGACATCCTGCCCGCCGATACGCTCCACATATTCGGGACGGATGTAATTCTCGGTTCTTCCGTTCTTTCCCATGCGCAAGTCGTCAAATTGGCTACGGGTATAGGCGGCAAGAAGGGAAAGCTTACGGGTGCCCACTGCTACATCGGCATGGGCCGTTCTTTCGTTATTGACCGTGGCGTACCGGGCAAAGGCCGATACTTTCACCAGGAGTTTGGTATCGTGGGCAAACTGCGGCTGCAGGGTGCGAAAGGCCATCACGCCGCCAATGGCATCGCTGCCGTAGATCAGTGAGCCGGGACCAAAAATAACCTCGGTGTTCTCGGCGGTAAGCGGGTCGATGCTGATAATGTTTTGGAGGTTGCCGCTGCGGTAGATGGCGTTGTTCATGCGTACACCATCCACTACCAATAAAACGCGGTTGGTGGCAAAACCACGAATCATGGGACTGCCGCCACCCAACTGGCTTTTCTGCACAAACACGGTCCCGGTTTGCGCCAGCATATCGGCTGCGGTTTGCGGGTTGTAATGATAGATCTGTTGCGGTACCACGCGGGTGATCTTGTTGGGTACTTCGATGCGGGATTGTTGCCATTTGTTTACCGACAGGGTAATGGCTTCCAGGCTCCGCTCGGGCAGGCTGTCCTGCCCTGCGGACAAAAGTGTACAGCCGAGCACAACGCCCAGGCTTACCAGTTTTTTCATGTAACGCTTTGTTTTCGTAAAAAATGTTGCAGATCAGAAAGAAAAGCGCTTTCGGGGTGGGGGACCCAACACAAGATGAATAGGGGAGAGAAGCGTTGGTCGCAGAAAAATGACCTTTTTCTTTTTTACAAAAAAAGTCACTGATAAATAGAGGAAGAGAATGCTGCCAGCAAAGCTTTGCAGCAGGAGAAGGAATTGCAAAAAGCCGGCATTGTTACCCGATAGCAGGATGTGCAGCAGTGAGCCGGCCACTTCCGTTTCATCATCGTCGTAAACACCGGTGAGGTGGTAGTTGCCATCCTGCATAATGTAAGAAGCTACATCAAACATTCGGTCGCCAACCCAAAGTTCTTTTTCATCTTCTTCCCATACCACTTTATCGGCCGGCAATACAACCGTTACCAGGTCTTCTGTTTCGAGTCTTTCCTCCCGAGTTGACTGTATATATTCTTTGCCCAGTTGCAGCAGGAGCATGGCCAGCAAAGGAAAGAGCAACATTGTGCTGAAGATAGCTGCGCTGATATGCCGGCCCCTTTTTCTCACAGCACAATGTTACGAATGATTTAGGCGGTCAGCACCTCGCCGGTCATTTCCTCCGGAATGGCAAGGCCCATCATGGTCAGGATGGTTGGCGCGATGTCGCCAAGCTTGCCCTCTTTCAGGCTGCCCATCCAGTTGTTGTCAATTACAAAAAGCGGAACAAGGTTCAGCGTATGCGCCGTATTGGGTGTGCCGTCGGCATTGATCATGTAATCGGCATTGCCATGATCGGCGGTAAGGAAGATGGTGTACCCATGCTGCAAGGCTGTTGTCACTACCTGTGCCACACACCTGTCAACGGTTTCGGCAGCTTTGATGGCCGCTTCCCACACGCCGGTATGGCCCACCATATCAGCATTAGCATAGTTGAGACAGATAAACGACGCTTCCTCTTTTTCGATTTCGGCAAGAATGGCTGTTGTTACTTCCGGTGCACTCATTTCAGGTTGCAGGTCGTAGGTGGCTACCTTGGGCGAAGAAACCATGAGGCGTTGCTCGCCTTCAAACGGCTTTTCGCGGCCACCGCTAAAGAAAAACGTAACGTGGGGGTATTTTTCGGTTTCGGCGATGCGTACTTGCTGCAGGCCGTTCCGCTCAATGATCTCACCCAGCGTATTGTTCAGGTTATCGGT
Source organism: Flavisolibacter longurius (assembly GCA_013327885.1). GTDB lineage: Bacteria > Bacteroidota > Bacteroidia > Chitinophagales > Chitinophagaceae > Flavisolibacter. The sequence continues at coordinate 424,358 of JABUMY010000001.1, forward strand.
TTCAAAGATCACGTGTACGCCTTTGAAGGTGGCGTCGTATTCTGTCATGGTAGTGTAGTGCAGGTCCAGCGGCTTCATTTCCTGCTGCGCAAATTCGATCTGCGTCAGTGCTTTGGTGATCTCGCGGCAGCGATCGGTGCGGAAGTTGAAACAGATGGCAGCATCGCCATCCTTTATTGTGGCCAGCGGCTGGCTGTTTTCATCCCTGATGATGGTCGGAAGGATAAATTCATCGGTCACGCCTTCTGCATACGACAGGCTTATGGCTTCCCTTGCACTGGTTGCCGTTTGCCCGATGCCCTTCACCATGGCATCGTAAGCCAGCTTCACCCGTTCCCAGCGGTTGTCGCGGTCCATGGCATAATAGCGACCACTAACCGTGGCTATTCTGCCTACGCTCTGGCGGCAGTGTGCCTCCAGGTCCTGTACATAAGCAAGTCCGCTCCTGGGATCCGTGTCGCGGCCATCGGTAAACACATGGATAAAGACATTGCTAAAATCGTTCTGCTGGCAGGTATCCAGGATCGCTTTCAGGTGACTGGTGTGGGAATGCACGCCACCGTCACTCACCAGGCCCAAAAGGTGCAGGGGCTTGCCCTGCTCTTTTGCATAGCGGATACTGTTCAGCAACACTTCGTTTTGCGCCAGCTCGCCTTCGCGGATCGCTACATTAATACGTTGCAATTCCTGGTAAACAATGCGGCCGGCGCCCAGGTTCAGGTGGCCTACTTCGGAGTTTCCCATTTGCCCGTCGGGCAGACCCACCGCTTCGCCGCAGGTGGTGAGCGTTGTATGCGGGTACTGATTGTATAAAGAGGATACAAAGGGCACGTTGGCATTCTGAATGGCATCCGAGGAAGGTACGGTGCCTAATCCCCAACCATCCATGATGACCAGGATAACTTTCTTATTTGGTGTCATAATCTGCTTTAAAGGCTGCAAATCTAACCAATCGTGAAGGTTTTGTTTATATTCACCGGCTGAAATTGGACCTGTAGATGTGGCATATTTTTCGCTTATAGCAGGCCGGACTAACAAATTGTCTATGAAAAAGATCATTACTCTCCTTTGCGCCAGCGCTTTTTTGTTTTTGACAGCCTTTCAAACAACAAGCGGCGTAGATGACGTTATCAATGCCCTGCGCACGGGTAATGCAAGCCAATTGGGCAAGTTTGCCGATGACAACATTGAGATTGCCCTGCCCTCAAAAAGCGACAACTACAGCCGCTCTCAGGCCGTAGTGATCCTGCAGGATTTTTTCCAAAACAAAGGAGTACGTGATTTTGACGTAAAATTCAAAGGCGAGAATGGTGGCACGCAATACTGCATTGGTACCCTTACCACAAAGGGCGGAACGTTTCGCACCACGTTTTTTATGGCGAACCGTAACGGTAAACAATACCTGAAAGAGATTCGCTTCCAGTAAAAAAATACAAAAGATGGCGTGATGGCCATCTTGTCCTTAACCATACGAATTTTGTCCTAAACGGCTGCCCATTTTGCAGCCGTTTTTTTATTGTTGTAAGCAGCAAATAAGCGTTGTAGAAATCCCCGCGACAAACCCGTTCGTAATCCAGTTAATCTGCGGTTACTTTGCAACTATGATCAAAGATTTTGAGGCAAGGTTATACAAGCTGGTTGAAACGTCCCTGCAGGAAGATGTTGGCGATGGCGACCACTCCACGCTTTGCTGCATACCGGCTGGTGTAAAAGGCAAAGCTGTTTTAAAGATCAAGCAGGATGGCATTTTGGCGGGGCTGGATGTGGCGGAAAAGATCTTCCGGTATAAGGGCCCGGGTTGCCATTTTACCCGCCACAAGGAAGACGGGCAGGAGATGAAAGCCGGTGAAACCGCGTTTGAAGTGGAGACCCATGTACACGACATTCTGCAACTGGAGCGGCTTGTGTTGAACTGTATGCAACGCATGAGCGGCATTGCCACGCAAACCAAGCAGTATACCGACAAACTGAAAGGGTACAAAACAAAATTGCTGGACACCCGCAAGACCACGCCTAATTTCCGCTTGCTGGAAAAAGAGGCTGTGCGGATCGGCGGTGGTGTTAATCACCGCTTTGGGTTGTACGACATGATCATGCTGAAGGATAACCACATTGACTACAGCGGCGGGTTGGAAGCGGCCATCAGCAGGGCATACGATTACGTACAGGCTTATCGTCCCGACCTGAAGATTGAAGTAGAAACAAGAAGTGTCGACGATGTGAAAAAAGTACTGGAGGTGGGAGCGGGAAAAGTGTTCCGGGTGATGCTGGATAATTTTTCTCCGGAAGGCGTAAAAGAAGCGGTGGAGATGATTGGTGAAACCTTTGAAACAGAAGCCAGCGGCGGCATCAACCTCGAAACCATTGAAAGTTATGCAGCCACCGGCGTGGACTTTGTCAGTGTGGGCGGATTGATTCACCAGGCAAAAAGCCTGGACCTGAGTTTGAAGGCGGTGATTGTCTGAACCGGGATTTTTGGGATGGATGGGATTTGTTGGATTTTAATTTAAATGCAAACAATGAGCAAAAAAAACAGGAGCGATAAACATGGATTTGTGTACAGCACCGATCCAAACTTCAGCTTTCAACATGAAGAAGAACAAGCAAGAGAGACCCTGCCGCCACAGCAGCAAAAGCTAAAAGTGCGGCTCGATACCAAACAACGTGCAGGCAAGGCCGTTACCCTGGTGGAGGGTTTTGTTGGTACCGACGACGATCTGCAGGATCTGGGGAAAAAACTCAAAAATTTTTGCGGCACCGGTGGCTCGGCCAAAGACAACGAGATCATTGTACAGGGCGACCAACGTGACAAAGTACTGCAATGGTTGTTGAAGAATGAGTATAAAAATGCAAAGCGGGTTGGGTAGGGGAGAGTAGACAGTGGGATAGTAGGATATTGAGATATTATGGCCAATAAAAAAAGGCTTCGAGTAACAACTTGAAGCCTTTTTATTAAAAGAAAAATATCGACTATTCAATATCCTACTATCCCACTGTCTCACTCACTTCTCTTATTGCCCCTGCGCTAAGCTATAACTCCGTTTATCACCCCACATATTCAATACTTCCATGGAGGCAATTTTGAAGTCGCCGCTAAGGCTGGCGTAAAGGCCCAGAATATCCTGTTGGTTCAGCGGTTGATCGTTGATCGATTCAAAGCGGGCATTGAACAGGTTTACCAGGTTGGTGTATTTTGAACCTGTTGGCCATACCTGTGTACCGCGGTTGCTGATGTTGATCAGTTTGAACTTAGTGCCGCCGTGGTGCATGCAGCGATTGGCTACCACCTCCGGCTGCTCTTCGCATTCAATGAACATATCCACACCCACAATTTTTTCCTGCTCGGTTTCCTTGGTTACCATCATCGAGTTCTCCATCAACTTGAAAACAGCAGGTGTACCGGGCTGGTTGGGTGTAACCGGTTTTGCACCTTGTGCCGGTGTCTTCCCAAAGTTGGAAATGATGGCTGCCGCAAATTCTTTTGTGTTCAATGCTGGTTTGTTCCTGTCACCGAAATCACCGGTACGGACGCCCTGTTCCAATGTATACAGCAATGCATTTTCTATATTGGCTGCGTTTTCCAGTAAGCCAACGTGACGCAACAAACCAATACCACTCAGCAACAAGGCTGTAGGATTGGCAATGCCTTTTCCTGCAATGTCAGGTGCGGTACCGTGAACAGCTTCGAAGATGGAAATGAAATCACCAATGTTAGCCGAAGGTGCAAAGCCCAAACCACCAACCAGGCCTGCACACAGGTCCGAAATAATATCGCCCTGCAGGTTGGTCAACACAACCACTTCAAACACATTGGGACGCACCACCAGTTGCATGGCCAGGTCATCCACGATCTTGTCATCAGCCTCCAGTTCAGGGTATTCCTTGGCCACTTCGTAAAACACTTCCAGGAAAAGGCCATCGGTAAGCTTCATGATGTTGGCCTTGTGACCGCAGGTAATGCGTTTGGCGCCCGTCTTCTTTGCCATTTCAAATGCATAGCGGATCACCTGCATGCTGCCGGGCCTTGTGATAAAACGGCGGCTTAAGGCAACATCCTGCGTGATCATGTGCTCGATGCCACCATAAGTATCTTCAATGTTTTCGCGTACAATGGTAAGATCGATGGGAATGCCAGCTTTGCTGAAAACCGTGTCCACCCCGTGCAGGGTTTTAAACGTGCGGTTGTTGGCGTAGGTGTTCCAGGTTTTGCGGGCTGTAACATTCACACTTTTCACCCCTTTTCCTTTGGGTGTTTCCATGGGTCCTTTGAAAAGAATTCCTAAATCTTCAATGGTTTGCTGGGCTTGCGGCGTCATGCCATTGCTGAAGCCTTTGTCAAATACCCATTTTCCCATGTCCACAAACTCGTATTGCAAATCCACCCCATTTGCCTTAAAAATGTCTAAGACCGCATCCATGATTTCAGGCCCGATTCCATCGCCTTTGGCTACTGCTATTTTCATAATGAACTATTTGAGGTTATGTTGCCGCAAAAATAGGCTTTGATAGAGCGTGATTTCCACAAAAAACAACCGGACAGATTTGTGGCAACAACTTTGTTTTACATTTAGCAAAAATCATATCATGGTTAGCTTGATTTCGGAAGGTGTGAAGGTGAGCGTGGAAACATTTTATCAGCAGGATTACAGTAACCCCTTGCAGTCGGAGTTTATGTTTGCTTACCGTATAACAATAGAAAATCATAATTCATTTCCTGTTAAGCTGCATAGCCGTCACTGGCATATATTCGATTCGGATGGCAGTTACCGCGAGGTTGAAGGCGAAGGCGTTGTGGGCATGCAGCCGGTGATCAGTCCAGGCGAAGAGTACCAGTATGTAAGCGGTTGTAACCTGCATACAGAGATGGGCCGCATGCATGGTTCTTACTTAATGGAAAACCTGCACAACAAAGAATTGTTCGACGTCAACATTCCTGCCTTTGAAATGGTGACGCCATTTAAGTACAACTGATACCGCAACGAATTGTTGTAAGGCATTTGCTTGCAAAGGCAGTGTACAGATTCTTCTCCAAAGATGGCAACGCAATTGGAAACGCCAGTTGCGTTTATGTCCGTAGTAATTTTTTCCTACTGTTCTGTAAATAGGTTTATCTCCGTAGTTCTATAACTTCTCCCTTTCTTAATTTCAGCCGCTATCCGCTTATTTTGCAGCATGCTCCAAAAAATTGCCCGCATTCGCATGTTGCCATCTCTTTGGCTTTTTGTTATCACCGTATTGTTTCTGTTGCCTGGCTCGGCCCTGCCCAAGTCAGAAATGATCATCCCGCATTTTGACAAATATGTACATTTTGGTTTTTTTGCCGTGCTGCTTTTTTTGTGGCGCTTTCAGTTTGGCGCTGCACTAAAGTTTTCAGTTTTGTTGTTGCTACTTGCCTTTGCTTATGGAATGGGCATAGAAATCATACAGCATTATTTGATCGCAAACCGATCATTCGATATGGGCGACGTGTGGGCTGACATGGCCGGTGCAGTAGCCGGTGTTTTCGCTTGGGTGTATATAAAAAAATAGACCCCTGTAGAAACAGGGGTCGCAACCAAAACTAACTGCTTATGAGAAAATTGACTGCTTTATGTGAGAAGAACTATCTTTTATAGAGCAAAATTGCTGCCAATTATTTTAATTCATTTGTTAAGAAATTCTAAAACCGCTTTTGTCGTTTTTAGAACCTGTAAAGAACTATTATAAACATAATAAATAACGTGCCAGAATCAAAATTTGGCGGAAAGAAAAAAGCAAATTCACTCTTCGTGACGTTTTTCTGACAAATTGTTTTTGTTGTATAAATCTTATTGCTAAATCGATTGAAAATAAAAATGAGGAAACGGTGAAATTTTCTACACAGCCATTCCTCAGTTAGTTCTGCTTTGCCATTTTTTCTGCATTCTCGGCAAACTGCAAGGCATCCACCAATTCATCAATAAACCCGTTCAGCACTTCCTGCAGGTTGTAAAGGGTAAGGCCGATCCGGTGATCGGTTACACGTCCCTGTGGAAAATTGTACGTACGGATCTTAGCGCTGCGGTCGCCGGTGCTCACCAGGCTTTTGCGGTGACGTGAAATTTCCTCTTCCTGCTTGCGCACCTGTTCTTCGTAAAGGCGTGTCCGCAACATTTGCATGGCTTTTTCGCGGTTGGCCAACTGCGTACGCTCTGTTTGGCAAACCACAACCGTACCGGTGGGAAGGTGGGTCAGCAAAACCTTTGTTTCTACCTTGTTCACGTTCTGACCACCGGCGCCGCCGCTTCGGGCCGTTTCCATTTTTACGTCGCTGTCCTTTAATTCAAAATCAATTTCTTCAGCCTCCGGCATCACGGCTACCGTAGCTGCACTGGTATGTACACGGCCGCTGGTTTCGGTGTCGGGTACACGCTGTACACGGTGCACGCCGCTTTCAAACTTCATGGTGCCGTACACATCATCTCCCACCACTTCAATCTGTATCTCCTTGTAACCACCAACGGTGCCTTCGGTTTCCGAAAGGATGCTTGTTTTCCAGCCCTTGCGTTCGCAATAGCGCATGTACATGCGGGCCAGGTCGCCGGCAAAAAGACTGGCCTCATCGCCACCGGTACCGGCACGGATCTCAAGAATAGCGTTCTTTTCATCCTGCGGATCTTTGGGGATCAGCATCTGGCGAATCACGCTTTCCATTTTGGTGAGCTTTTCTTCAGCTTCCGGCAGCTCGGCCTTGGCCAGCTCCCGCATTTCTTCGTCGGATCCATTTAAGGCCTCGCGGTAAAAGGCCACATCATCAATCAGTTTTTTATAGTCGTTGTGCGCCAGCACAATCTTTTCGAGACTCCGGTACTCTTTGGAGAGTTGCCCGAATTTTTTATTATCGGCAATGATTTCAGGGTTGGTCAGGGCCACGCCAAGATCGTCAAATCGGGCTTTGATGGCTTCCAGTTTATCCAGCATACATAAAATTAGAGCCGCAAATGTAAACTTTGCCAAACGAATAAGACGTTAAGAAGCGGCGTATTTTCGGGCCGATGAAAACCCGTAAACTTGCTGCCCCTCTCATTTTTGACGGTTACCGTTTTGTAAAAGACAAGGTTCTAGTGTTATCCGAAGATGGCGTTGTTGAAGACCTGCTGCCGGCCGCTGCTGCCGGCGATGCTATAGAGATGTATGACGGAATTCTTTCGCCGGGATTTATCAATTGTCATTGCCATCTTGAACTGAGCCACATGCGGGGAAAAATTCCTGAGGGGACAGGGCTGGTGGATTTTGTTTTTAAAGTGGTGACGGAACGTTCGGCTTCGGATGAGGAGATCGCTACGGCAATTGAAGAAGGGGAAAAAGAAATGATCCGCAACGGGATTGTTGCCGTTGGTGATATTTGCAATACCAATACAACGCTGGCGCAAAAGCAAAAACGGAATCTTTTTTATTACAATTTTATCGAAGCCAGCGGCTGGCTCCCGGCAGGCGCCCCCGTCCGTTTTCAAGCGGTAAAAAACCTATACGATGAATTTGCCAGCCAATTAACACCAAACACAAAACACCAAACCCCAAACCTTTCCCTGGTGCCCCATGCACCTTACTCTGTTTCCGAAAATTTATGGACAGCCCTGCAACCTTTTTTTAGCGGGAAAGTAGTTTCCATTCACAACCAGGAAACGCGTTTTGAAGATGAATTTTTTCTGCAGGGAACGGGTGATTTCCAACGGATGTACAGCCTGATGAAGATTGACAACAATCATCACCAGCCCACAAAGCGCAGCAGCCTGCAATCGTATTTTGAAAAATTGAAAGGCGCTGCCAACGTGATTCTTGTGCACAATACCTTCACCAAAGAAGAAGACGTTGTTTATGTCAAACGCGAAACGGCAAACGACAGAGGAGAAACGTTAAACGGGAGAGAGGAAAGCTTTAAACCGCAAGCCGCCAACAGCGAACATCGAACCTTAAACATCAAACATCGAACTTCAAACCCCCAAACCTTTTTCTGTCTTTGCGTGAACGCCAACCAATACATTGAAAAGGCTTTGCCGCCAGTAGAAATGCTGCGGCAGCAAGGCGCCAATATTGTGTTGGGCACCGACAGTCTTGGCAGCAACTGGAGCCTGAATATCGTGGATGAGATCAAAACGCTGCGAAAACATTTTCCGCAAATACCGCTCGAAGAAATGCTGACCTGGGCTACAAGCAATGGGGCCAAAGCATTGGGTATTGATGGCAGGCTGGGAAGTTTTGAAAAAGGAAAAAAGCCAGGTGTGGTTGTGCTTGCGGAAGCGGAATTGGTGGTAGATCGTGTTTTGGGATAGTTCAAAAGTTCACGGGTTCACGGGTTCACAAGTTTGTTCTGCTTGTGCTTAGTGGAACCTCCCCTCGCTATTTATACATAATCATGCTTCTATACGCATTTACAACTGACCACTCGCCACTCACCACTCACCACCCATCACTCACCACTCAACTCATTACTTCCCGCAATACCGGCAGGGTGCGTAATGTTCCAAATTCCGGTATGTGAAACGCATAATACTGCTCAATGGCATGCGTAATGCGGCGGCGTACTTCCTGGTTCAAAAACACCTGCTCCAGTTCCTGCGGCTGCATGATCTTTAAGATATCGGAAACAGCAGCGGCCTCCCTATCCAGCAGGTAAAACTGGTGCTGCGGTTGCTGCGCCGTGAACTGTCCTTCCTGCAGGTCGAGGTAGTGTTTTTCGTCTGAAAATTCATCGCTGACGCGAAAGCCGAAAAATACGGCCAGGTGCAGCGCAAAAAACAGCGGAAAGTTTCCGGTCACGGCTTCGTTGGCACTGTCAAGATGATGCAATGCATCTTCTACAAAATAAAAAAGATCGGGGTTTGGTTCGGGTTGTTTCAGGCATTTGGCTAGCAGTTCTACCATAAAAAGCGCAACGGCATTTTTGCGCACATCAGAAAGTACATGCTGGTATAAAAAATCCCATTTGTATTCCCGCAGGCGCTGCAGCTTGTTGAAATCGTTGTGGTAAGCCACCAGTTCAAGGATGGATGCTGGCTGAAAGAACGTAGCTTTTGCACTGCCTTTTTTACTGGCCTGCCGCACCCCGTTCACCAGGTAAGACTGCACACCAAAAAGCTCTGTAAAAATGGTGACGATAAGCGATGTTTCGCCGTATTTGACGGAGCGGAGAACAATGCCTTTTGTTTTTTGGATCATGATTTTAGCGGTTCACAAATTCACTTGTTCACGAGTACACAAGTTACGTGTAAAGCAGGGGAAAGGCTGATTTTAAGCTGGTAGATTCTTCTTAAAATTTGCGTTGCATCCGGTTAGAGAAACGTTCGTTTTTTTCATCGGAAACTTGTGAACTTGTAAACCGTGGACGTGTGAACTATTCCTACTTCACCAACACGATCTTGCCTACCACTTGATCGCCTTTTAGATTGTCAACGGCAATGACCAGGTATATACCAGTTGCGGCTTTTGCACCTTTGTAATCCTTGCCATTCCATACGGCCTGTCCACCCAGAGAGCGGGTTTGGTACACCAACTTTCCAGCCGTTTCGGTGATCTTTACCATGCTGTTTTCGGGCAGGCCACGAATGCCAATATTGCCATTATAACCCGGTGGTACCGGGTTGGGAAAAACAAGCACAGAACCTTTCGTCTCTTCGGCTTCGGCAGCCCCCGCACGGAGTGAAACCAGGCCCTTGGCTGTAGCCATGAACACTTCGCCTGTGGCACCATTGATTGCGATCTTCCTGACATCGTTGCTCAGCAAAGGGCTGTTGCTTTCGGTATAGTTGGCGATCAATTTATCACCCAGCGGCGAAACAAGGGAAATGCCACCGGATGTAGCCACCCATTTGCGGTTGGCGCCATCCACGGCAATGCTGCGCACTTCCTGTCCCCGGAAAAGATAATTGGCAAAAGCGCCTTCTTTTACCACCGGCAAAATGGCTTCGCAGGCCGGCGAGAAGACCTCAGATCCGCATTGAAAAACAGCAATGCCATTGGTGGTGCCAACCCACATGGCGCCTTCTTTGTCTTTCGCCAGGCAAAGCACTTCGCTGGCAGGAAGGTTTCCCTGTCCGGCACCTGTTTGCAACAGTCGCCAGCGGTCGTCGGCAGTCGATGCAAAGGTCCCGTGATCGAAAAGGAGTAGGCCGTTGCCGAGGGGCGACTGAATCCATTTTATCCCGGCATCGTCCACTACAATTTGTGCTACGGCATTTTCATTGAGGGTAAATGGTGCTGTAAAAGACTGCCAGGTTCCATCGGGTTTGACAACGTGCAACTGCCGTGTTGACCCAAAATTTGAAATCCAGAGATTGGCCTCGGCGTCAAAGGAAAGCCCCGCAACACGGTAGCTGGAAGGATCGCCTACGGTAGGACCGAGGGGTGAACCCTGCTTGAATATTTGCGGTTGTCCATCAACGTTACTATGTATCAGTCCGCCGCCAAAAGAGCCACTCCAAACCGAGCCATCCCGCGGGTCAATAGCGACAGTGATCACATCAAGCACCGAGTCCAGTTGCGGGTAGCTGTACCGATTGAAAGCCGACCATTCTGCACCCTGCAGCCTGAACAAACCGCTCGGATTGTATTGGTAATTCCAACTGCTGTTGACCGCACCAGCGGCAGCCCATAATATGCCGTTCTGTACCGTCATTTCGCCCAGCACAATGTTTTGCGGTGAAGAAGGTTTGTAATTTTCGATGCCGCCTGCACTTACCTGCACAAGGCCTTCTGCTGCATCGGCAATCCAATAGCTATTTTGGTGGTAAATGGCTTTTTGCGGCGAAACGATCCGGCCTGCCTGCTGCAGAACCTGCTGAACAGCCCCGTTAACATCCACCACCGTTACCTGGGCAGGGCCACTGTTGTTTGCCTGTGACAGCAGCAAGCGATCGTTCGCAACCTGCAGGGAAGTTACCGGCAACCCGTTGGCAAACAAAAACGACCAGGTGTTGCCATTCTCCACAAAAAGCGAATCATTTTGCACCACCACGGCTTTGCCGTTTATCGTCACCACGGCTTTGGCCCGCGCCGGTGCATTACTCACAGAAATGGTTTGCCAGGACCTGAAATCCCCCGGGTTGGCTGCGTTAACAGGCAAGCGTTTCAAGCCTTCTTCCGTAGCCGCGTAAATATGTGAAGCGGTTTTGGCCACTGCGGTTGTTTTTACATAGCCGCCGTTATTGCCAATGGCCCAGAGTTCTTTGGCCTCGTACTTTTCTGCGTCCAGCAAAACAATACCAAGTCCGGTAGAAAGATAGGCATACCGGCCATCGGGGTAGATGGCATAAATGTTCTTATCGCCTGCAAGGGCAGAGCGTTTGAGGTCGGGAATATTGCGGATGCTTCCGGCGGATAGGATATCGATATTGCTGTTGCTATAGGCAACAAAAAGCCGTTGCGAAGCCGCATCAAACTGAATGGCACTGATGCCGGTTTCGCTCAGGCCGGAAACAGCGCTGTAGCGAGTTGTTTCGCCAGTTTCTGTATCAATACTAAAAAGGCTCAGTGGTGTTGCTGCAAAGATCGTTGTGCCGGAGGCCGTGACATCCAGCGCCACCTGGTAGGGGAGATGCTCCCGCCACATACCCAATGGTGGAAAGTTGTTTTGCCCGGCTGCAAAAAGGGGAAGGAGAAAAAGAAGGAATACCGCTCTCACCATTCAAAGCTAAGAGAGTGAAACGAGAAACGTGAAACGATAAACGAAAGACGTGAGACGGGAAATGTGAGACGTAAGATGAGAAACGTTGAAATGCAACAACCAACTCCAAACCACAAACCCCAAACTCCAAACTGCTCTATCTTCGCCGTCATGTGGAAGTCCATTGCCATTGCCGTACTGCGTTATAAAACCGTTTTACTTATACTGCTTTTCCTGGCGACTGCCTTCTTTGGTTATCACGCCAGCCAGGTAAAGTTGGGCTATGATTTTGCAAAGGCTATTCCTACCGACAACCCAAAATATCTCCAGTTTGAACGTTTTAAAAAAACCTTTGGCGACAACGGTGGCATGCTGGTCATTGCTGCGCAAACGGACCGGTTTTTTGATTCCAGCTTTTTTAATGGATTTACAGCACTTCAAAGAGACCTGAAAAAAGTAAAAGGCATTGAAGGCATCCTGTCGGCGCCGGCGGCCGTTAATCTAGTTCGGGCCGAAAGTTCCGAACGCCTGCAGGCCGTTCCTATTTTCCCCGATACACTGCTTACGCAAGCGCAGATTGACAGCGGCAAAGCGGTGCTGCTGAACATACCTTTTTACCGCGGCTTGCTGTACAACCTGCAGTCCAACACCTGGATGATGGCTGCCACCGTGAACAACGCTCTTTTTAATTCGCCGGAACGCACCCAGATCATTGACAAGGTGATGGCGTTGACAACAGCGTTTGAGGCGAAGCACAACATTGACCTGCGCATGAGTGGGTTGCCGCTTATCCGCACGATCTTATCCGACCGTATCAAAGCCGAAATGAAGTTTTTCCTGATTGGCTCCGTGGTGCTTTCGGCGCTAATTCTTTTGCTTTTTTTCCGGTCGGTTGGTGCCATGCTGCTTTCGCTGGTGGTGGTAGGAATCGGTGTGGTTTGGAGCGTGGGTTTTTTACACCTGATGGGATACAAAATTTCGCTGCTGACGGCGCTGATCCCACCCCTGGTTATCGTGATCGGGATTCCCAACTGTATTTATTTCCTGAACAAATTCCATACAAGCTATAAAGAAACAGGCGACAAGCGGGAAGCCATCATACAGATGGTGAGCAAAATGGGAATTGTAACCCTGTTTTGCAACATTGCCGCCGCCATTGGCTTTGCCGTGTTTGCGCTGACAAAAAGTGCCATTTTAAAAGAGTTTGGTGCGGTTGCCGGTGTCAACATCCTGGCCCTGTTCTTTATTTCACTCTTTCTTATTCCTGCGGTATTGAGCATGCTGCCGGCGCCAAAACCGCGTCACATGCGCTACCTGCAAAATCACCGGCTGCAGCAATTGCTGGCAGGCGTGGAGCGCTGGTCGCTCCATCACCGGCGGTTAATTTTTGTTGTAACGGCAGTGGTGCTGGCCTTTTCTATTGTTGGCATTACGCGGTTGAAAAGCGTGGGCTACATTGTTGATGATGTACCGCAAAACGACGTGATCTACACCGACCTGAAATTTTTCGAGGAGAACTTTGGCGGCGTTATGCCCCTGGAGATTGTGGTGGATACCAAAAAGCGCCAGGGTGTTACCCGCAACCTGCAAAACCTGGTGAAGATCGATTCCTTGGTGCAATTCCTTTCTGCGCAGGCATACATTGGCAAACCGCTGACACTTACCGAAGGGTTGAAGTTTGCACGGCAGGCCTTTTTTGAAGGCGACAGTGCTTTTTACAGCATGCCGGGCGACAACGACCTAATAGCCCTGCGGCCCTATCTATCGCAGAATGCCAGTGCCGATTCCGCCAATGCTGCCGGCGGAAAGGGTTTTACAAAACTGGTGTCTTCATTTATGGACGAAGAAAAGCAGCAGGCAAGGATTTCAGTCACCATGAAAGATGTGGGCTCGGAACGGTTGCCCTTTATCCTGGACAGCATCCAGGCGAGGGCAGAGCAGATCTTCAATCGCGACAGCATTGAAGCCTTAACCGCAAGCGCCGAAGAAAAGGAAGCAAACAAGGAAGATTCGCTTTGGGGCAAACGCAAATTTGAAGTAGAGCTGACCGGTGCATCAGTGACCTTTCTCGAAGGTTCACGCTTTATCATCAACGGGCTAAAGGAAAGCATCTTTTGGGCCTTTTTACTCATTGCCCTTTGCATGCTTTATCTTTTTCGTTCGCTGCGCATCCTTGTTTGTTCCCTGGTTCCCAATGTAATCCCGCTGATCACTACCGCCGGTATCATGGGATGGACCGGTGTGCCGTTAAAACCTTCCACTGTATTGATCTTTAGTGTGGCGCTGGGTATTGCCATTGACATTACCATTCGCTTTCTTGTCAACTACAAGCAGCAGCTGAAAGGCAATGAAGACAACGTAGAAAAAACGGTGATTGATACTATCTACTCTACCGGGTTAAGTATTATTTATACGTCTATCGTCTTAATTGCCGGCTTTGTTATTTTTTGCTTCAGCGGTTTTGGCGGAACAAAGGCATTGGGTTGGTTAACGTCTGTGACACTGGTGGCGGCAACTATAGCCAACCTGGTGCTGTTGCCGGCATTGCTGTTAGCCGTATACCGTCGCCAAAAATAAATTTGCCCTATCCAAAATTCAACGAATTGACTTTCCTCCACCTGGCCTGAAAAACGCAGTTGCGTTAATGGCACCACATTGTCTGAAGGAATGGAAAAATGCAGGCATTCCATTCAAAAAAATTGAGGATTTGAAAAGAAGACAGGCCTGGAAGAGACTGCTTTGAACTCACATTGATTTTATTTGTTTATTATAAATGACGGGTTTTAAAAAAAATAGTGATATGCAATGCAGCGAAATGCTTAAATATTAAGACTATTTATAACGTTCGTCCTTACAAATTGCACCCCTTCATTTAACAAAACAAAAATCATGAGAAGAATCCTGACGCTTATGCTCAGTATGCTGCTACTAAGTGTGCAGCTATTGGCACAAAATCGGACTATCAGCGGAAAAGTAACAGATGCCGCTGGTAATCCAATTGCCGGTGCTTCCGTACAGGTAAAGGGTACCAGTACCGGTACAGTAACAAAAGATGATGGTACGTTTTCCATCGCAGTTCCAAACACGGCCCGCATATTAACCATTTCGGCTGTGGGCCAGGCTACGCAGGAACTAAGCCTTGGCGAAGAGACCAATGTCACTGTTTCGCTGCAGGCTGGTACACAGCAGGCCATGCAGGAAGTAGTGGTGGTTGGTTATAGCACCACCACCCGCCAGGCCTTTACCGGTACGGCCAAAGTAGTATCCGGTGAACAATTAACCAATAAAAACGTTTCCAACGTATCGCAGGCTTTGGCTGGTGAGGTATCAGGTGTACGGGTAATCAATCCATCGGGTCAGCCGGGTACAGCGGCAACCATCCGCATTCGTGGTATTGGTTCGGTAAACGGTAACCGCGATCCGTTGTATGTAGTGGATGGCGTGCCGTTCACTGGTTTTGTCAGTTCCATCAACCCCAACGACATTGCTACGATGACCGTGCTGAAAGACGCTGCTGCCACGGCCATCTATGGTTCCAGGGGTGCCAATGGCGTTATTGTCATTACAACCAGGAATGGCCGCGGCAGGCAGTCTTTTATTGAGGCAGATGGCCGCGTGGGCACAAATTTCTCCCTGTTGCCCCGCTACGAGGTACTGGAGTCGCCCGAAGAGTTTATTGGTTTGGCCTGGGAAGCCCTGTACAACCAGGGAGTTGCTCGCGGTAGTGCCAACCCCACCAACTTTGCCAATACAGGATTGTTTTCTACTGCAGGTATCGATCGCCGGAATAACATCTGGAATGCGGCCAATGGTGCTGAACTGATTGATCCTGCTACAAGGTCGGTAAGACCCGGTATAACCCGCAAATTTGATCCGGAAGATTGGGAAGATTATGCGTTTCAGAATTCTATCCGCAGAGAAGCCAATATAAGGCTGGGCGGTGGCGATGCCCGCACCAATTATTACACGTCGTTCGGCTACCTGAAAGACGAAGGTTATTCTATCAACTCTGATTTTCGCCGCCTGAATGGCCGTATCAACTTAAACCATGAAGTAAAGTCCTGGCTGACCACTTCCTTTAATATCAATTACGCCAACAGTATTACCAATAACAACGGCCAGGAATCCAATTCCAACAGCGTTTTCTGGTTTGTTGACAACATGCCTCCCATCTACCCACTGTTCATGCGGGATGCATCCGGTGCATTTATGCCTGATCCAATCTTTGGCGGCAACCGTTACGATTATGGAGAGACAGGCCGTAAGTTCGGCTCATTGACCAATGCTATAGCCGATGCCACGCTAAACACCCTGCGTTCTAACCGTAATGATTTAACCGGTAATGCTTCAATTACCATAAAGTTTACACAAGACCTTTCTTTGGAAAACAGGCTGGGTGTACAGTACTACAACGATAACTACGTCAACCGCGAGAACAAGTTTTATGGTTCTTCCGCTTCACAAAATGGTTCCTTGTTCCAGCGCAGGCGTGAAATGATCAACACGAACCTGTTGAACATGCTCCGTTACGTGAAGCGCTTTGGCGAGCACAATGCAGAAATTCTGGCGGCGCATGAAGCTACCGACTGGAAATGGCAGCAATCTGCAGCTTCCGGTTACAACCTGGTGGACAACTATGGCACTGAGTTGAGCAATGCCATTGTGATCAACCCTACTGCTAACTCGTATACAGACCGCAACAAGCTGGAAAGCTATTTCGCACAGTTGAACTATGATTACAACCGTACCTATTATGTATCCGGAACAATCAGGAGAGACGGTTCTTCCCGCTTTCTTCCCGGTAAAAGATGGGGCACATTTGGTTCCGTCGGTCTCGGCTGGGTAATGACCAACGAAGACTTTATGCGTAACCTGGGGCCGGTAAACTACCTGAAGCTAAAAGCCAGCTATGGTATTTTGGGCGATCAGCAAGGTCTTGGCTACTATCCCGGTTATA
The DNA here is from genome assembly GCA_013327885.1 of Flavisolibacter longurius. Classification (GTDB taxonomy): domain Bacteria; phylum Bacteroidota; class Bacteroidia; order Chitinophagales; family Chitinophagaceae; genus Flavisolibacter. The sequence goes on from JABUMY010000001.1 coordinate 440,935, forward strand.
GCCGTATTGACATTGGTAACCTGAACGACAATCCTTCATTTGGTGTTCCTGTGCCGGGTAATCCTGAACTGACCTGGGAAACAGCAAAAATGTTCCAGGCTGGCATTGAATTCAGAATGGGTACGTTTCTCACAGGTAATATTGACTACTATATCAAAAACACCGATAACCTGATCTTCGATAGGCGAGTAGGGCCGTCAAATGGTTTTGCGCTGATCCAAGTAAACGATGGCCAGTTGCGCAACCAGGGTGTTGAATTTGATCTCACCTTTCATTTGCTGAAAAAGCAGAATTACTTTCTTGACCTTGGTATCAATGGCGAGCATTTTACCAACAAGATAACGCAGATGCCAATTGACCCGTCAACACAAACCAACAAAATCATTGATGTTCAGGGAAACTATGGCTGGGCGAAAGATCATTCCATCTTTGATTTTTACATGCGCAACTTTGTTGGCGTAGACCCTGCTGACGGAACAAGCACCTGGACCGTTTTTTACGATGATACCGACAACAACGGTGCCTTTGATGATGGTGAACAAGTGACCAACCTGGAACAATACTATAGCGAGAATCCGGGCAAAAGAGGTGCGTTGAAAGAGGGAGTGACAAAAGTCTACTCTCAGGCTACCCAGTACTACATTGGCAAATCCGCCATACCAAAATTGCGAGGCGGTATTAACCTTAGTGGAGGTTGGAAAGGCTTTGAGCTTTCTGCTACAATGTTGTACAGCTTTGGTGGATATGGTTACGATGGTGCCTATGCAGGGCTAATGCACAATGACCTGATTGGGAACAACAACTGGCATGTGAATATTCGTAACAGGTGGCAAAAGGCCGGCGATGTTACTGATGTTCCCCGCTTGTCAAATGATGAAGATCAGAATGTAAACTCACTTTCATCCAGGTTTATCACAAAGGCAAATTACCTCGCATTGAACAACATTCGATTGGGTTATACCTTGCCTGCTAACTGGTTGCAAAAAACGGGTGTGATAGAGTCAGCCTCGTTGTTTGTTGCCGGTGATAACCTTTGGTTGCATTCTGCCCGGAAAGGCTTTAATCCTTCCACTGCAGAAACAGGTGCTTCAAGCACATACAGATACTCTCCACTTTCAACAATCACTGTTGGTTTAAGAGCAAGATTTTAATTTTTAAAGAAACAAGTATGAAAGCAAAATATTTAGTATGCCTTGGTCTTGCCGGTACTACGTTGCTAGCCGGCTGCAAAAAAGATTTCCTGGATGCTGAACCTAACCAATATACCACGCCGGAACAATTGGGTGGAGCAGCAAACCAGGATCCAAAGCTGCTCCTGGGTAGCGTTGCCGGGCTGTACACCACTATGTTCACAACAGGCGTTGGAGGAACAGATTTGAATCATGATGATTTTGGTCAGAAGGGTGTCGATATTTACCTGGACATGTTGCAGTCCGACATGGTATTGGGTGCCCTTAACTATGGCTGGTACTCCGGTGTGGCCCGTTACCAGGCATCGGTTGATTTCACGCAAATCGAGAATTACATTCCTTGGCGTTATTATTATCGCCAGGTGTTTGGTGCCAATACAATTATTGATGTTTTGGGGGGAAATGATGTTGTGCCGACAGACCCAACAGATAAAGCAACAATGGGCCAATCGAAAGCAATGCGTGCATACGCCTATTTTTATTTGTCCCAATTATATGCGAAGGAATACGGTACCGGAACCGAAAAGATTTTACCGTTGTATACCCAGCCATCGCCTAAACAGTTGAACCTACCGAAGAGTACAGCTGCCGAAGTTTGGAACCTGATGGTAAAAGACCTTACAGAAGCGATCTCCTTACTGGATGGCTTTCAAAGAACAAGTAAAGACCAGGTCGACCAAAATGTAGCCAAAGGCTTGCTTTCTTATGTACTGGCAGCCCGCGGTACGCAACAGGATTGGCAGCAAGTGGAAACACTGACGGCTGATATTATGGCTGCTTATCCCAAAACAACTGCCACACAGGCACTGGGTGGCTTTAACAATGTAGCCACTCCAAGCTGGATGTGGGGCGTGGACATCACACTTGCGCAAGGGTTGGACCTGGTTTCCTGGTGGGGACAGGTTGACCTGTTTACCTATAGCTATGCTTGGGCCGGCGATCCCAAAACAATGGACCAAAAATTGTATGAAGCCATTCGTGCCGATGATGTGCGGAAAGGTCAGTTCGATCCGCCAAATGGTGGTTTTGAATCGACGCAGCAAGCTATAGACAATCAATATGCGGACGGCGACTTGGATTACATGCCAATCAACAAGTTCTATTCTCCGGAACGTATCATTGGTGGTCAACGACAATTGACAACAGACCTCTTGTACATGCGTGCCGATGAATTTTACCTGATGAATGCTGAAGCCAAAGCACGGTTGGGAAAAGATGCGGAGGCAAAAGGTGTTTTAACAACGTATCTTGCCGACAGGATCACCAATGCAGCCTACATCAATGCATTGTCTGGCCAGGCATTGCTGAGTGAAATTTATTTGCAAACACGGATTGAACTGTGGGGTGAGGGTAAAGCCTACATGGCATTGAAGCGGAACAAAGCTACAGTGAACAGGGGCGATAATCATTTATCCGAGGTAGGTGTATCAATCCCGTACAACTCCGAGAAGCTGACATTTGTAATCCCACAGGCTGAAATCCTGAATAACCCGAACTTGAATAAATAAAAAAGTCAATCGTTTTTGTATAAAATCACGGCGCTCTATTGCCGTGATTTTTTTTGCCTGCCATCCGGTAGATGCGCGACTGTATGTTTTGGTTGCTACAAATAGAGCCATTTTTTAATATCAAATTTTCATAAGAGTATTCCTTTAGTGCATAAGCGATAACTATTCCGTTTGATGCTTTGAGGTAAATATGATGAACGGATATATATGACCGATAATTGGAAAAAAAATTGTCGAAATAGACGTCTGGCTTTATATTCGTTCACTTCTAGACCTAACTCTAAAAAAAGATTTGACTAACATGAGAAGAATTTTAATGCTTATGCTGGGCATTTTTCTGCTTAGTTCGCAGTTACTTGCCCAAAATCGCACCATTACAGGTAAAGTTGCTGACGCAAGTGGGCTTCCAATCCCCAATGCGTCTATTACAATCAAAGGGACCGAAATTGGCACGGTTACAAACGGTGAAGGGAGCTTTACACTTACCATTTCTCCAAGTGCAAAGACCTTAGTGGTTTCATCAATTGGTATGGGAACGAAGGAAGTTGATATTACTTCTGCCAGTACCTATACAATTGAACTTTCTTCCACGTCACGTGATTTGCAGGAAGTAGTTGTTACCGGTTATCAGCAGAGAAGAAAGAGAGATGAAGCCGGAACCATTTCTACGATTCGTGCCGGGGAAATTGATAACCTTCCGGTAGCTTCTTTAGATAAAGCTATGCAAGGTAAAGCAGCCGGTGTGGTTGTGCAATCAAACAACGGTATTCCGGGCGGTGCTATTACTGTACGGATCCGTGGTTATGGTTCGATCAACGCTGGTAATGCGCCTTTGTATGTAGTGGATGGTGTGCAGTTGAACACCACTACAACCAGCACGTTTACCCAATCAAACCCGTTGGCATTCTTAAACCCTAATGATATTGAGTCTATCGATATCTTAAAGGATGCCGCTACTGCCGCTGTATATGGTGCTGCCGCCTCCAATGGTGTTGTTATTATCACAACCAAAAAAGGCCGGGCAGGCAAAACAAGATTTCAGTTCAATACATATCTCGGACGTCAAAATCCTTTGAAAAAATTGGATGTGTTGAACTCGCAGGATTATTTCCAATCCAGAATAGAAGCAACAGGAAACGGAAACAATCTGTCTCCAAACAGCCTTGCCGTAAAGAGAAGTGTGTTGATCAATGATTTCAGACAACCTTCAGCACTGGTTAATAGCCTTAGCGACAAAGGACTGGATTCACTGGTGGCAACAATCCCTACCTATGACTGGCAGGATGCCGCTTTCCGTAACGGAAGGATACAAAATTATGAGTTGAGTGCAAGTGGTGGTAACGAGCGGACTACATTCCGTATCTCTGCCAACCATAACATTCAGGAAGCCATTATTACAAAGGCTGATTTTGTAAGAAGTGGTTTAAGCTTCAACTTAACCAATAAGGCAACCGACAAATTAACTATTACTACAAATCTTAATTTAAGTACGTTTAACCAAAAAGCACCTTTCGGTGGAGCTGGTGGATCTTCTTTGGGTAACTTGTCATTTGCCGCTTCTGGTATTTTGCCTTTCAACCCTTTTTACACGGCTACCGGATCCTTCTATGGTATCCCTGGTCAAACACCTGCTAACTTATCGGGTGTGTTAAACCAGAATGCGTTGGCTGTAAACGAATTCAATACCTCGAATCAAAGAACAAACCAAGCCATCGGTAATATTCAGGGCGAGTACAAACTGACAAACTGGTTGAGCTTCCGTTCTTTCTATGCGTTGGATTATCGTACCGTTGAAGTTAACCAGTTCTGGGATCCGAGAACCAATGATGGTGCACCTAGAGGTGGTTTGGGCCAGGTTGGTAATAACTGGAATACTAACTTCCTGACTAACCAAATTCTTACGGCCAGGCATACGATTGGCGACAAGCACAACATAGACGGATTGGTTGGTTATGAGTACAGAAAAGAAGATAGCCGTTCTATTTTTGTTTCTGCTCAAGGCTTCCCCACACCGCAGTTTCGTACACTGAGCTCCGCTGCTACAGCCAGCACGTTTGACGAGCAGGCAAGCGGATTCCGCCGCCAGGGTGTAATTGCCAACTTCAACTATAACTACGACAGCCGCTACATTATTGGTGTGGTAGGTCGCTACGATGGTTCTTCCCGTTTTGGCGCTAATACCAAGTATGGTCTTTTCCCTGGTTTAAAGCTGGCCTGGAATATCGACAGAGAAGCCTTTATGGAAAATGCCACGGCGATTAGTGTATTGCGTCTACGCTTTGGCATTGGTAAAACAGGTAACGACCAGATTGGCAACTTTGCCTCCAGAGGTCTGTATGGCGGTGGCCCAACATATAGCGGCCTAGCCGGTATCACCTATTCTCAGTTGGCCAATCCTGAATTAACATGGGAAGGTAACACAACAAAAAACCTTGGTGTTGACTTTGGTTTCTTCAGAGACCGTATCAATGGTTCGGTAGAAGTGTATGATAAAGTGACCAACGACCTGTTACTGGATCAAACGGTTGCCTGGACGAGCGGCTTTGGTGGCATCACCAGCAACGTGGGCCGTGTGCAAAACCGTGGTGTTGAATTGACATTGAACGGCAGTATTCTGAAACCGCAACGTGCCGGTGGGTTGACCTGGAATACAACGTTTGTATTTGCCTACAATAAAAGCAAGCTGCTTGAATTGTTTGGAACTACGCAAAACATCGGTACCGATTATGTTGTAGGAAAACCCTTGCTGCTGGTACAGGCTGCGCCGTATGCTGGTGTAAACTCAGCTACCGGACGTGCGATGTGGTACGACAGCACTGGAAATCTTACTTACCAGATCCAAACGCCCCGTGACAACAGAATTCTTGGCGACCAGCTTCCTGAATACACAGGAGGTTTGACAAATACATTTACCTACAAAGGCTTTAGCCTCGATGTATTCTTCCAATATGAGTATGGCCGTTTGGTAAGCGATGGTCAGATAAACTTCCTCTCAGAAGCAAGTGGCCGTATCAACTGGTTGAAAGAAGTATACGACAACCGTTGGACAACTCCTGGCCAGGTTACTTCTGTTCCAAGAATGAACCTGTTTGCAGAGCAAAAGAACTCTGGCGTACAGGGTGGAAGCCGCATGTGGTTCAAAGGTGACTATGTTCGTTTGAAATACGTAACCCTTTCTTACGATCTGCCTACGAACATTGCCAATCGTTTACGGATGTCTGCTGTTAAATTCTATGTGCAAGGATCGAACCTTTACACGTTTGCTGACGCACCAAGCTACGATCCCGAATTTTTGGGTGCTGGTACCGGACAGATCCCTGTAGCCAAGAACTATACTGTAGGACTTCAAATTGGTTTTTAATATTCTCAAAAGAACACAATGAAAAAATACTCGATCATATTCGCACTTTCGGCTTTTTTTGCCGGGAGTGTAATCACAGGATGTAAAAAGGCGCTTGATATTGAGCCGCAGCAGTCCATTGACGCCAGTACCGCCTTAAATACCAAGGAAGGCATCAATGCAGCATTAGTAGGGATTTATGCAAGACAAAAAAACTTCAGACTTTATGGTCGCGACCTTATTGCGCTGCCTGAAGTACTTGCCGATAATGGTTACGCCAACAACAGGTCCGGCCGTTTGCTGGCCGAATCAAACAATGGTAACAGGGCACACTTCCTGGGCGATACCTGGCAGTTGTCGTACGTCAATATCAACGATGCCAACCTGATTCTTGCTGCTGCAGCGGCCAATACCTCATTGACCGCAGCTGAGCGGGCATCTATCGAAGGACAAGCCTATTTCCTGCGTGCCTTGAATCATTTTAATCTTGCACTGGTTTACGCATACATTCCAGGCGCAGAAGTGGCCAGTCAGAACAAAGGCGGTATTCCCCTTATGCTAGAAGGTGTAAATACAACAGAAGGTGCTTTATCCAATTTACCGGCACGGGCTCCAATTGCGGATGTGTACAACCAGATCGTAAGTGATTTTGAAGCGGCAAACTCCCGCCTTACAACGGGCGGCGTTTCACCGTTCACCATTTCGGCCACTACACCCAACTTTGCTGCCAAAGCAGCCACACAAGCTTTCCTGTCACGTGTTAACCTATACAGGAAAAATTATGCAGAAGCAAAACGTTGGTCTGATTCAGCAGTAACTACTGCGGGAAGCAAATTGACAACAGGCAATGCATATGTAGCTGGCTGGAGAACACCCACCCATCCGGAAACGTTGTTCCAAGTGGCGTTTAACACCAATGCAGAAGGGGGAAACCCTAACGAGTCGTTGCATACAACGTTCTCTTCGATCAACACACCGGGAAATTCTACTACGGTAGGTTTTGGCGATGTTGTTCCTTCTCTCTATTTGTTGAATGATTTAGGGATTACCCTTGTTGGCGGAAACACAGTGGCTAATTTCAAAGACAATGCAGGAGCTATTGAAAGCCGTACATCTGACGTACGCAATCTTCTCTACGAGCCTGGCGCTGCAGGACGTGGTAAAGTATATGTAGAGGTTACCAAATACCTTGGTAAAAATGGCTTTAACAACCTTGACCACACGCCTGTCATCAGAATTGCAGAAGTGTTTTTGAACAGGGCTGAAGCCTTGGCTACTCCTGGTTCTTCTGTACTGGATCAAGCGGCTGCACTGGCTGATCTGAATAAGATCGTTACCGCCAGAGGCCTTCCTGAATTTGTAGGGTTAACGGGAACAGCCCTCTATGAAGAAATTTTAAAGCAAAGAAGAATAGAGCTGGCTTTTGAAGGACATCGTTTCTGGGACCTGAAGCGATTGGGCAGGGATATTGTTAAAGCACCTTTGTTCAGTGGTGGCGATGTGCCGTTCTCTGAATACAAGATCCTGGCGCCTTTGCCTACCCGTGAGCTCCAGGCTAACGCTAACCTTGTTCAAAATACCGGTTATTAAAAATTACTATAATGAAAAAAAATATTCTGATTCTATTCTTATTTCTATCATTCGGGTTGATTAGTTGTATAAAAAATCCGGATGTTAAGTTCACCGAAAACCTTGTGGAGTTTGATGCCACTACCTGGAATCCCAATTCGGCGTACACACCAAAGCCCGATAGCATCACCTTTGCCATTATGTCGAGGGTACCTGTTCCCGGAAGGGCTGCCACAACGGCTGATGCTGTTATTTCCAGAACATCCGGAAATATCAATTTACGTGTAAACCTTGTAGGCCCGCACCGCAGTACGGATACTGAGATCAACTACACGGTTGTAAATAACTATAGCCTGATTTCGCCTGTTGCAGGTGTTTCGCCTGCCGTTGCCGGTACACATTATGGTGCATTGGCTGGTAAAGTGACCATTCCCGCCAATAGTAGTTTTGGTACGGTAACCATTCCTGTTCTTGACGCCGGAGCAGGCACCGGAACCCGCGAATTAGTGCTTCGCTTACAGGAAACGAACGGTGTGAAGCCAAACTATAATTATAGCATCGTTGGCATTCGCATTGCACAGCAATGATGCATTCACCATGCTGCAAAAAAAGGTTGCTTATAAAGCAACCTTTTTTGTATTTTAACGAACCAACGAAATACTAGTCTCTAATATGAAAACACTTGTTACTCTTTTTTTCTTGTTTTTGTTTCAATTATCGTACGGGCAATTTTTGCAGGACGTAAGCGGTAAGCCCTATCTTTTAAAGCCCCAGGAAGAATATGAAGGGTCGACATTCTTGTTTGCATCCTGGATGAAGGCCGACGTTAAAACATCTAACGGAAAAATATACAAGGATATGCTGGTAAATGTGGATGTAGTGCAGGATATTCCTGTCTTTTTTCAGGATGAAACCACTTTTGCCTTTTCAGAAAAGATCAACGAGATTGTTGTTGGCGATAGCCTTATTAAAACAGTTTACAAGCGCGGAAAATCATTGCATGCAGCCATTCCCAACCATTTCTATGAAGTGATACTAGAGGCGCCACTTTTGGTAAAGAGAATTGACAAAAATGTAGTAGAACAACCTACCTATGCAAGCAGCGCAAAAAGCTTCCGCTACGTTGAAACCAAAGCTTACTTCAGCCTTGCTGGAAATGACTTGCAGAAAATATCGCTCACAAAAGAAAATGCACAGCGCATTTTCGCAGAAAATTGGGAAGCTGTTGAGGCGTTTGCAAAAAAGAATACTATTTCTTTTAAAACGGAGACAGGTTGGCGTCAGTTGGCAAATTACACCCGGACGACTTCATCAAAATAACGTTTCTTATAAACCCATTACTTCACTAGAAGGACCACCTGTTATTCATTCAGCCCGCCCGCCTTGCGGCGTAAAATGCTCTACTTTCATGGATAGGAATCGCAATAACGAAGGTCCAAAGCTGTTGTAAAATCAACCGTCCCGCAAAACACCGGATACCTCAGATAAAGAGGCATTCTGAAAATCACGGCTAAGTATAGCCGTGATTTTTTTGCTTTAAAGCCAAATTTCACATGGGAAGCAATTCTTGACTGAAATATCATCTCACAGGAAAAAAATATTCAAACATTTTTTGATCTTTTTATGCAGTATAACCAATTCAGTTTAAGTCTTCAAAAAATATGATAAGTGGAAATATAGTGGGATAAGCGGAAAAAAAATTTGTTAAAATAGTTTAGGGTTTTATATTCGTTTTCTTCTGGATTTAACTCTTAAAACAAAGATTAACAAACATGAGAAAATTTCTGACGCTCTTGCTGGGCGTGCTGCTTTTTAGTGGGCAGCTCCTGGCACAATCCCGCACAGTAACGGGTAAAGTAACCGATGCGAACGGAATGCCCATCGCCGGTGCATCCGTCATCATCAGGGGTACCACTACGGGTACCGTTACAGGCAATGATGGTTCCTTCTCCATCAGTGTTCCTGCCAATTCGAGGCTCATTATTTCGGCCGTAGGCCAAACCACGCAAGAGATTGCCGTTGGTAGCCAAACCAGTTTGAGTGTAAGCCTGCAATCCGGTGCACAACAAAACATGCAGGAAGTGGTGGTTGTGGGTTATGGTACCCAGCGCCGCCGCGAAGTAACCGGTAGCCTTGCCACTGTTCGTGGTGATGCCGTTGCCAGCAAGCCTGTGCAAAGCTTTGAGCAAGCACTGGCCGGAAGGGCATCCGGAGTACAGATCACCGTTCCCAACGGTGTATTGAACAACCCACCCGTTTTCCGTATCCGCGGTACCAACTCTATTTCTTTGAGTTCCTATCCGCTCATCGTAGTGGATGGTGTGATATCGCCGACAGGTGACTTTGGACTGGTGAATGCACCAGCCAACCCTTTGGCCAGTATCAACCCCAATGACATTGAAAGCATCGACATTGCAAAAGATGCGGCATCGGCTGCTATCTATGGAAGCCGTGCCGCCAATGGTGTGGTTTTCATTACTACCAAAAGAGGCCGTTCCGGAAGGGCTCGTGTAAACGTGGAAACCTGGACTGGTTGGACAAAACCTTTCCGCACTCCCGAAGTAATGGATGCTTTTCAATACACGGAATATAAAAACCTGGCAGCTGCCAACAACCCCGGGGTGAACAGCACAAACCCTGGTTCTCCCAACTATACAAAGTTTGCCCTGACAAACGATGCAAACGGTAATCCGATAAACACCAACTGGGGTGATTTTATCTACCGTACCGGCTTCCAATACAATACTTCTATCAACGTATCAGGTGGCAGCGAAAACACAAGCTACTACCTGTCGGCTGCCTTTACCAACCAGCAAGGCATGATCCGCCGCAACACGTTCCGTCGTGGCAACACCTTGTTCAACATCGATAGCCGTGTGAATTCCCGTATCACCATCGGTGGTAAAATTTCTTACTCCAATGAATTCAATGGCTCTGCTACAGCGTCCGGATCTCTCCCGGGTGAGAACTTTGCCACAGCCGGCCTAGGTCGTTTGGCCCTTGTAAATGCACCCAACGTATCGCCTTACAACAACGATGGCTCTTACAACCTGTCACCCAACAACGTCGTAGGACCCATGGGTAACTCACTGGCACAGGTAGGTTTTTACAACCCAGCGCCAATGTTCGACCACAACCGTTCCAACGCTGAGAACAATCACATCCAGTCTAACGTTTATGCACAAGTGAAACCTTTCAACTGGTTGACGCTTCGTTCGCAGTACGGTATCGACTACCTGTTGGTTGATAACGATATCTTCCAGTCGCCAATCCATGGCGATGGTTTTGCTGCCGTGGGCAGTGCTTCCGGTATCCAGGGTAATTACAAGCGCTGGATCTGGACCAATACAGCAACATTTGATTACAACATCGAAGAGCGCCACAACTTTAACCTGTTGGTGGGCCAGGAGCAGGACAGAAGAACAAGCCGCTCTTATGGTATCAACCGCCAGACGCTGACCGACCCGGCTTATAACGTGGTTCAGGCAGGCTACACCATCAACAACCCAACCGGTATGGGGTATGGTGAAAACTACCTGCTCTCCGGCTTTTCCCGCCTGAATTACAACTTTAACCGTAAGTATTATTTCAGTGCTAACCTGCGCCAGGACGAATACTCGGCATTGGGTGAAAAGAAGGGTACTTTCTGGGGTGCGTCGCTTGGCTGGGAAATTACCCGTGAAAACTTTTGGCAAGAAGCTGGGCTGGATAAAGTATTCAGCAGCTTCAAAGTTAGAGGTAGCTATGGTAAAGTAGGTAACATCAGTGGTATCGGCGATTATGCCGTTTACTCTACGTTTGGTTCCGGTCTTTACGGTGGCAGTGCCTCGCAGTTGTTTACCGGCGCCGGCAACCCGCAGATCACCTGGGAAACCAGTAAGAAAACAGACGTGGGCTTTTCTTTTGGAATGTTCCGCGACAGGCTGACAGGTGAATTTGCCTATTACAAAAACGATATCGATGACCTGATCCTGGGTGTGCCCCAGTCGCCATCTACGGGTCTTCCTTCCTCCGTTTTACAAAACGTAGGTACCATGTATAACAAAGGTGTTGAACTGATGTTGTCGGGCGCCGTGATCCAGGGCCGCGAATTCAACTGGAACAGTACCCTGACCGTTTCTACCAATAAAAACATGGTAACAGCACTGGCACCAGGCCTCACCGAGATCCTAACAGCCACATCTCTTGAAACCGTTAACAGAACACAGCCTGGTTACTCCCTGGGTTACCTGTGGGTAGTGCGTTCTGCAGGAGTTGATCCCGCTACAGGCCGCCGGATCTTCCTGAACCAACAGGGCGAAAAAATCCAATACCAGTTTTATGCGCCGACCGGCCAGTTTAACTACACAAAAGAAGACGGCACCCGCTACAACAACGCAAACGGTTCAGCCCGTACTATAACGCAGGCGGCTGATGCCGTTATGTATGGCAATGTGCTGCCAAAGATGTATGGTGGCTTTGACAACACTTTCCGTTACAAAGGAGTGGAGCTGAACATCCTGACAACTTTCCAAACTGGTTTTTATGTGTATTATGGCACCAACGCCGGTTTACATGACCAACGTTTTTGGAACAACTCTACCGACCTTCTTGGAAACTACTGGACAAAGCCCGGTGATCAAAAGGCCTGGCCGAAGCCTGTATATGGTGACAACGTTTCCAACGGATCGGCTATTCCCATGGACATTCATGTGTACAAAGGCGACTTCCTGAAAGTAAGAGAAGTAGGCCTGGCGTATAACCTGCCACGTTCTATTCTTGACCGTGCAAAACTGAACAGTCTTCGAGTGTTTGCCCGCGGACAGAACCTCGCCATCCTGACCAAATATCCTGGTCCTGATCCGGAAGTTTCTTCCAATGGTAACAGCACCACTAGCCAGGGTGTGGACCGGAATACTGTGCCCAATGCCCGTACGTTCATTGTTGGTATCAACGTAGGCTTCTAAACAAAACTTGTTATACACTAAATAAGAATCAGGTATGAGAAAGCAATTAAAATATATTCTGGTATTGAGCTGTGTTGGGATGTTCTATACATCTTGCCAGCGTGAGAAACTGGAGCCCCTGCCGGAAACCTTCATTGCCGATGCCACGGCATTTGATACGCCGGACCGGGTGCTGAACACAGTACGTGGTATGTACACGGCCTTGAAAAATGGCGCACTCTACGGCGGTCGTGTGGTAGTTTACGGCGACATCCGCGGCGAAGATTTTATCAATGAAACTGGTAACCTGGTAACTGGTGCCGACGTATGGAACCATAACGCCACCAACTCTTCTGCCAACTCGGTAGAAGCCTTGTGGTCACAAGCTTATTACGTGATCAACAGCAGCAACGTTTTCCTGGAAGGTATGGATGCAAAAGGTGAAACCGTTGTAGGACAGGCGTTGGCCAAAAACTACAGGGGCGAAGCCCGCTTGATCCGGGCCTTGTCGTACTGGGCCTTGCTGCAGCATTATGCACGTCCATACGCCGATGGCAATGGCAGCCGTCCTGGTGTACCCCTTCGCCTGACAGCGATTAAAGGCCCCGGCTCGTCAAAAATTGCCCGTTCAACCGTAGCTGAAGTGTACACGCAAATACTGGCGGATCTGGATTTTGCCGAGCAAAACCTGCCGCTGAATTACAGCAGTGCCGCACTCAATACCACCCGTGCCCACCGCAACACCGCCATTGCGTTAAAGACAAGGGTTTATCTTGGTATGCAGCGCTACGACAAAGTAGTGGAAGAAGCCAACAAGATCGTTCCGCAAGCGGCGCCATTCACGGCTTCATCCGGTGTTGCCAATGCCCTGCAGTCAGACATTACCACTGTCTTTACCAGCTACACTACTTCTGAATCTGTATTATCCATGCCCATGAGCTCAACAGCCGGCGACTTTCCCGGAACACAAAACCAGTTGGGCTATTACTTTTACCAAAACGGCAGTACGCCAGGGTCGGCCGAATATTCGCTCAACCAGAATGGGATCATCGGCAATACAGCCTGGGGAGCTAATGACAAAAGGCGCCAGTTTATTTTCCTGAATACAACATCCAACAAGCGCTACCTGTCAAAATACAAAACACCAAGCCCTTATACCGATTATGTACCGGTAATGCGCTGGTCGGAAGTATTGCTGAACCTTGCCGAAGGACTGGCCCGCACTACAGCCGGAAGTGTCAATGCAAGAGCACTGGAACTGGTAAACGCTGTTCGCCAACGGTCTGATGCTGCCGCCACCGTAACGGCAACCACCCAGCAAGAACTGATCGATGCCATTTTACTGGAAAGAAGGATTGAGTTTATTGGTGAAGGGCTCCGGGCTTTTGATATTACCCGTCTGCTGCAAACGTTTCCTGCCAAAGGTTCTGCGCAGGCAAAAGGTCCGCAGGATGGTGGTTATATCTGGCCAATTGCTTCCCGCGAACTTTCGCTGAATACCGATATGGTAGATAACTAAAAAGCGTTTTGATTACACATAAAAAGCTGCCGTAGAACCATACGGCAGCTTTTTTTTGCACATCGGTTGTATTGTTAAACAACGGGAACTGATATACCCTTTTTATGCGGTTGTTTGGTGTGACGTCCGCTGAAAGGATGGCCAGGACTGCTTTTCCTGATTGCCTGTTGCAGGTAGCCCACTGCCAATTGGAATTCCTGCCTTGTTATTGCAATGGCCAGCAATAAAAAAGGCCGCTCCAGGCGGCCTTTCACTATTCGTTTTAACGTTCTCATTTCAACACCCTGCTAAGCGTTTGTTCCAGTTCAGGGCCATGCAGGTTTTCTGCAACAATATTGCCCTGCGGGTCCACCAGCACATTGTACGGAATGCTTTGCACGCCGTAAAGCGTGGCGGCTTCGTTGTTCCAGAATTTAAGATCGCTTACATGCGTCCACGTAAGGTTATCCTGCTGAATGGCAGCTAGCCAGGCATCCCTGTTCTGGTCAAGCGACACACCCAGGATGGTGAAATTTTTATCCTTGAACTGCTGGTAATTCTTTACAATGTTGGGGTTCTCTTTGCGGCAGGGCTGGCACCAGCTTGCCCAGAAATCAACCAGTACATATTTGCCTTTGAACTGCGAAAGCGAAACCGGTTTGCCGTTCGCATCGGGTTGGGTAAAATCCGCAGCCTTAGAAGAAGGCAGGTTCTTTTTTACATTCTGCAGGGCGGTATGCGATGGAAATTTATCCGCAGCTTTTGTTACCAGGTCGGCGATCTCCGTTTTGCTGAAACCTTTCAGGCCAAGGTTGCTGACGGCATTCTGGTAAGAGCTGATCACATAAAGACTGAGCACCGGGCTTTTGCTGTCCGCTAAGTAATCTTTTGCCAGGTCCTGCAGGCTTTGCGCAGTTGCCTGTACCTGTGCGTAAGCAGCACCTACCACGCTGTCTGCCGCGCCGGCCTTTTGCAGGCTGTCTACTTTACTACCCTGGGTAAAGACCTGCATGCCCTTTTCGTAGGTGGCTTTGTCAAATTGCAGCAGCTTTTCGGTAGCTGCAGAATTTTTTACCGTGTAGGGTTGCGTGGTATTATTCAGGTCAGCATCGACCGTTATTTTAGAAGCATCGTTGATAAAAAAAGCAAACGGCACCACCTTGTTTTTCAGCCGCAACTGGTAAAGGCTTTCTTCCCTGTTTTTTGTTTTGAGTGAAAACGAGCCATCTGCATTCAGCGTGGCCGAATCGAGAATGGTGGGACGGGCTTCTGGTGTATTCTCTTCCAGGTACACCATTTCTGCCGTTGCATTTTTTACTGTTCCTGCTACTTCAAAACCCGAACCGCCTTCTTTTGAATTGCAGGAAAATATTCCTGCTATGATCATGAGGCCTAGAATTTTTTGCATGTTTTTTATTTCAATTTTTCCTGGATTTTGCGGGTGACTTCTTCGGCGTTGGCCTTGCCTTTCGAAAGTTTCATCACTTCACCCACAAATAAACTCAACAAACCTTTCTTACCCTTTTTATATTCTGTTATTTTTTGTGCATGTTTGGTTAAAGATGCTTCAATAAAGGCGTCCACTTCGCTGCCCGATTGCAATTGCAGTCCCTCATCGCGAATAAAAGTGTCCACATCGGCCTGCGGATGAAGGAGCAGGTGCGGAAATACCTTTTGCGAAGCAATGCCGTAGCTGATCACGCCTTTCTCGATCAGTGCAATTAGGTGAGCCAACGCCGTTGGTGCCACCGGCAACCCGTCGTTGTTGCTTTCCTCACCGGACAGGGCATTTTTTACCGGACCGATCACCCAGTTAGCAGCTGCTTTGTACTGCGAGGTTTCGTTGGCCAGGTCGAAAAAGTAGCGGGCCAGTTCGGTGTCCCCGGCCAGCAGGGTGGCATCGTATTCCGGCAATTGATAGTCTGTCAGTAACCTTTGCCTGATCTCATTTTGTAGCGGCGGCATGACCCGGCGCACCGTTTCTATTTCTTCATCGCTGATCAAAAAAGGCGGCAGGTCGGGTTCGGGAAAATAGCGGTAGTCGTCTTCGTCTTCCTTGGTGCGAATAACATAAGTAGAGAAGGTTTCATCATCAAAGCCCTTGGTTTGCTGCAGAATGGTTTCGCCACGTTTGTGCTTTTCTATCAGGCTTGCACTTTCGGCCTCAATGGCTTTTTTAATGTAACGGATCGAATTTAGGTTTTTGATCTCTACCCGGGTTCCCAGCTTTTCCTCACCCTTAGGCCTAACCGAAATATTTACATCGCAGCGCAGGCTTCCTTCTTCCATGTTGCCGTCGCACACACCCAGGTGACGAACCAGCTTGCGCAGGGTGGTTACATACGCAGCGGCTTCGTCGGCGCTGCGCAGGTCGGGCTCTGTTACAATCTCCAGCAGGGGCGTACCGGCGCGGTTAAAATCAAGTTGGGTATAACCGCTGCTCCCGGTGTGCACACTTTTGCCTGCGTCTTCTTCAATATGAATGCGATTGAGCCGTACTTCTTTTTTTTCTTTTCCCACCGTAATTTCTACAAAACCGCCTTTGCAGATAGGGGTTGTATGCTGCGAGATCTGGTAGCCTTTTGGCAGGTCGGGATAAAAATAATTTTTGCGGGCAAAAAAGTTTCGCTGCACGATCTGCGAATGGGTGGCCAGGCCCAGCGTAATGGCCAGGCGAATTGCTTCCCTGTTCAGCCGGGGCAGCGTACCGGGATGCGCTAACGAGATGGCACTCACCTGCGTGTTGGGTGCCTGCCCAAAATGCGTGGTGTCGCTGCAAAACAATTTTGTTGCTGTTTGTAACTGGGCATGCACTTCCAGGCCAATAACAACTTCGTACTGATCATTCATAACTGTTTGTAAAAGTAACCCATCCATATTTGACAACATTTTTTACGCACATATATTAATAAAAACTATAGGCGGTTTTCGCTTACGCTAAACCGTTAAAAATTGCCGTTTAACGATTTTGTTAATCTTTTTTTATTGTTTCCCCTATATTCGCCAGCTTTAGAATTGACTGTTGGATTTTTTTCACTAAACTCTTATTATTTACATGAGAAAACTGCTAATGCTCATGCTGGGGGTGTTGTGTTTCAGCGCACAACTCCTGGCACAAAACCGAACAATTTCCGGGCGAATTACCGACGAAAAGGGGCAGCCCTTGTCAGGTGTTTCCATCCAGGTAAAAGGAACCTCAATTGGATCTGTAACCAATGCTGATGGGAATTATTCCATTTCCGTTCCTGCAAATGCAAAAACCTTGGTCTTTACTTCTGTAGGTTTGACCGTACAGGAAGTTGACATCAATGGGCAAACCACCATCTCTACGCAGTTAAAATCAGAAGACAAGGCGATGGAGGATGTTGTGGTTGTAGGTTATCAAACCGTCCGCAAAAGAGACGTGGCTGCGTCTATCTCCCGAATCAGTGCAGCGGATATTGAAAACCTGCCTATTCCAAATTTTGCGCAAGCAATGCAGGGAAGAGCTGCCGGTGTAATTGTAGCTGCTGCAAATGGGGTACCCGGCGGTTCTCTTAGCGTAATTATCCGCGGTGTAGGCTCAATTAATGCAGGTACAACGCCTCTTTATGTTGTTGACGGTGTACAGCTCAATACAAACACAGGTTCTATCAATACACAAAACAACCCACTCAATTTTCTTAACCCCGACGATATTGAGTCAATCGAGGTGTTAAAGGATGCTGCTGCGGCTTCTATTTACGGTGCAAGAGCAGGAAATGGTGTGGTACTGGTAACCACCAAAAAGGGTAGAGCCGGTAAAACAAGATTTACTGTAAATGCATTTGGCGGTGAATCGCAACCATTACGCGTAATTGATATGCTTAATTCGCAGGAGTGGTACAATTTGCGCTACGAAGCCCTGGCAAACGCAAACCCAACGTCTTCCGCAACGTCTATTCGCAATACTGTGTTAAGCAATATGGGATTGCCTTCCTCTACGTCGCAGGGCAAACTCGATAGCCTGCCAACCTTCGACTGGCAAAATGCTGCTTTCAGCAGGGGTAAGTTAATGAATGTCGAAGCATCCATGCAGGGAGGTTCGCAAAACATGAACTACTATTTTTCCGGGTCGTATTCAAAACAATCTGCATTCATGGCACCAACTGATTTTCAGCGTGCAGCGATCCTTTCTAAAATCAACTACAAGTTTGGCACAAAGGTTAGCTTAGACAATCAGATCAGCTTAAGCACGATCTCTCAAAACGCTCCTTACAGTATCGGAAATACCGGATTTGGTAACGCTGCTTATGCGGCCAGCATGATCTTACCAAATAACCCGATCTATAATGAAGACGGAACGTATTATGGTTTACCGGGTTCGGGACAAAACATGGTGGGTAGCTTCAATCACAACATTTTGGCTATTGCCGATTATGTAAAATACAGAACCCGCACCAACCAGTTGGTTGGAAGTGCTGCGCTGACCTATAACCCTACGCAGAATCTTACCCTTCGTACGCTGATCGGATTAGACTACCGCTTGACGCAGGACCACAGATATCAGGATCCGCGGGTAAACGACGCGTACGCTGTTGGTGGTCGGTTGTCCAATCAAAACGACTGGAATACGAACCTTATTTCAACAACGACAGCCAATTACCGGACAACTCTCAATAATGTACATAACCTTAATTTATTGGGTGGTGTAGAATTTAGAAGTGACAACAACCAATGGTTTCAGGCAGATGGGCAGGGCTTCCCAACCTATCAGCTCCGCTATCTCAGTTCTGCAGCAACCGCTTCAAGTGTAAGTGGTGCATGGAACCAGAGTGCCAACTTCTCACAATTTGCCAAGGTGGGTTATACGTTCACGAATCGCTATGTATTGGGTTATTCAATACGGCGTGATGGTTCAAGCCGGTTTGGTGCAAACAACAAGTATGCTGTTTTCCAGTCAATTCAGGCGGCATGGAACATCATCAATGAATCATTCATGTATCAACTTCCTGTTTTCAGTGATCTGAAACTGCGCTACTCATTTGGCCAGGCAGGAAACGATCAAATCGGTAATACGCCTTACCAGCAATTGTACGGCGCATCAAGGATTTATGGAAACAGCGGTGCCTTGAACCCGACACAACTTGCCAACCCTGACCTTCGTTGGGAAACCCGTGAAGAGAACAATATTGGGTTAGATGTTGCTTTTTTCAAGAATAGGATAGCCCTGACCGTTGATGCCTACCGTAAAGTGAACAAGGATCTGCTTTTAAGCCGTGCGTTATATTCCACCACCGGTTACAGCAGCATCTTGCAAAATCTGGGTGCAATTGAAAACAAAGGTTTAGAGATTTTACTGGAAGGTACTCCGCTGAACGGCGCGTTCAGGTGGAAAACTTCTTTCAACATTGCTTTTCAGAAAAACAAGGTGTTGCGTTTGTATGATGGCTTGGAATCACTGCCAACAGATGCGTCTATCCGCGTAGGTGAGCCCTTAGGTTCATTCTATACATCCGTTTGGGCTGGTGTGAATCCGGCAACCGGACGTGGAATGTGGTACGATAAAGATGGTAGCATCACATATAATCCGTTAGCTGCCGACAGGCAGATAATTGGCAATATTTACCCCACGCATTTCGGCGGATGGAACAATACATTTTCATTCAAGGGTTTCTCACTGGACGCCTTCTTCCAATATGAATATGGTCGTGTACGTCAGGATGGCCAGTACCAGCAAATGATGCGTATGGGGGGTGCTACAGTAAATGCGCCTAAAGAAGAATATGATGCCCGCTGGACTACACCCGGTCAAATTACCGATGTGCCTCGCCCGTTCAATGGTATGACGGAATTTAACAGTGTAAGCTGGGCTACTGGTTCACGGTACCTGTTTAAAACGGATTATGTTCGTTTAAAGCAAATCACACTTTCCTATGATCTTGTGCCTTCGGTAGCGAAAAGATACCATCTTGAAAATGTGCGCATTTATGTCCAGGGTGTAAATCTTTGGACATACACCAAATGGAATGGCTACGATCCTGAATTTACCGGGGACAATTTTGGGGTGATTCCGCAATCGAAAAATATCACCGCTGGTGTGCAGGTTAAGTTCTAAGGAAAGAAAACCAAACAAAAATGATTAAAATGAAATTGAAAATATTTGCTCTTACTTTTTTTGCCGGTGCTCTTCTTCAATCCTGTCAAAAGCAGTTGGATATAGCGCCCCGAAATTCTGTAGATGCCGGCACTGTACTCACAAGTAAAGCTGGTGTTGAAGCTGCATTGAACTCGGTGTATTCTGTATTAAAAAGCGAACGTCTCTATGGCCGCGATATGTTTTCGGTTGCCGAGGCGATGGCTGATAATACATTTTCCAATGGTCGGTCAAACCGGCTGGTAACAGAAAACAGGAACACATCAGGGGCCAACATGGCGAGCTGGGTTACGTCATATGGTGCAGTGAATGAAATCAATTTGATACTGGATGTAATTGACAAAATTCCCGACGGAACAGAAGCCGACAAAGCCCGGTGGGAGGGTGAACTTCGTTTTCTGCGGGCTCTGTATTTCTTCGATCTAGTGAAGAATTATGCCTATATCCCCACTTATGTAGTGGCTTCACAAGACAAAGGTGGTATTGTTCTCAATTTGAAGGGCTTTAATAAGCCAGACGATGCCATTTCGTATAAACCCGGTCGGGCAAGCATAGCTGAAAGCTATGCACAGATTATGGCAGACATTTATACGGCAATTCCCTTATTACCGGCAAATGGCCGCGGTGGCAGCAATGCCCGTAACTACGGTAGCCGCCATGCATTGTTGGCATTGGGTTCAAGAGTTGCCTTGTATGAAGGCAATTGGTCTCGTGCCGATTCGTTTGCAACGGCTGCTATTGCTCTTTCTGGTGGCATTGGTAATATGACAAACACCAGCAACTATGTACAAGGATGGAGAGTTGCAGATCATCCGGAAGGTATCTTCCAGGTTTGGTTTTCTACACTGAATGAAAACCTCGGCGTCAATACTTCCCTGGCTGCCACCCATACAACACTGGCTGCACCTGGCTCCTTTGCGGCTGCCCGGCAGGGGCAGGGCGACTTGGTTCCCAATGCATTTCTTCTAACGGAACTTGGTATTAGCGGATTCCCGGCAGGTTTGTCGGCAAGTTCTAACCTAACAGCCAATCCGCCGGTAAATCCGCCGGCGCTCACGTATAGCAACGACATTCGTAACCGTTTGTTCGAATGGGGTGCCAATGCAGCCGGTCATTATGTAGAAGTTACAAAGTGGATGGGAAAAAATGGTTCTCCCAACTGGGACAATACCGTGGTATTCCGTTGGCCGGAACTTTATTTGAACAGAGCCGAAGCCCGTTATCACCTGAATGACGAAGCCGGTGCCTGGGCCGATTTGAATGTAATTCGTACTGCCCGTTATGTTGGTTTTACAACACCGGTCAGCCAGGATTTTACAGGCCAGGCCTTGCTGAATGAGATCCTGCGCCAGCGCATGTTGGAGTTTGCCTTTGAAGGACATCGTTTTTATGATTTAAAACGCTATGGCCTTAGCATCGTAAAAACTAGCCCCGTGGTAAACTTGCCGGCAACTGATTTTAAATTGCTGCCAGCCATTCCGCAACGGGATATCGATGGCAATCCAAACATGCAACAAAACTTTGGTTATTAATTTAAAAAGCGACTGAGCAAATGAAAAAGAATATTCTATATCTCTCCTGCGCAGCTATCCTGATGACTTCTTGTATCAAGCAGATCGATAAAACATACACAGGGAAAACGGTTGTTGAAATTGACGCAGCCCCGTTAAACTCCAACTCCGTTGGCGTAAGCTTTCCCATTTTTACAAGGGTGCTTCCAGAAGCTCGTCCGATTTCAACCTCTGTTGATTCAACGCTTCGTCGTTTTGCGAAGACGGTGAAAGTTCGTTTGAACCTCGTCGGACCCCAGTCGGGCAAAGATGAAACCGTTGGTTACAAGATCGTATCATCGCCTATTGCTTCTATCAGTTTCCCTGCTACTATAAGTGGACAGACACCGTCAAGAGCGGCCGGTACGCTGACAGTTACCGATGCAGTTGCTGGCACGCACTATACGGCCCTGACCGGAAAGGCAACCATTCCGGCGAACAAGTCTTTTGGCTATATCGAAATCCAGGTTTTGGATGCCGGTTCTGCTGCAGGCGAAGGTCGTTATCTGGGTATCCGTCTTGATTCTACCGGGTCTTTACTTCCATCTGCAAACTACTTGCAGATCGGTATGGTCATCGACCAGCGATAGGCAAATTCATAAATTGATCTTCATAAAGGGCCGCCATCAGCGGCCCTTTATCTTGACTTTGTAAGCGGGTATTGCAAACTTTGGATTACAGGCTTTTGTAAGCAATAGTGTTGATGAAAGAATTTGTACAAGAGACGAAGTAACTGCAAGGGATATCCGTTTTTGACTACGGCACGAAATAAAAAAAGCCCCGCCAAAAGGCAGGGCCATGAAAGACTGCACAATGAAACAAGTTGCCAGCGGATAACCTTTACCCAGCCACCGCTGTGTTCATTTATTCGTTAGAGATCAACTGTTTTTAATTTCCGTGGCACCTTTACTTCAACGGTTTGCTCTTTGCCGTTGCGAAGGATCTTAAAGCTGTGGCTTGCCTGCGTAGCGCTGCGGGTAACAAGCCGCTTTACATCATCGGCGCCTTTTACTGCTTCACCATTTACATGCGTAATGATATCATCTTCCTTGATGCCGGCCTTGGCGGCGCTGCTTTCATCATCCACATCCAGCACTTTTACACCTTTGCCATCATCGGTATCCTGTACGGCCATACCCAGTTTGGGGCCACGGCTGGGCGCATATACAGTAGTGCCCATATCAAAGCCCGGCATGCGTTCAAATACCCGCTCATTCACCCGGTCGCGCCACACCTGCTCGGTCAGTACCCGTGGGGCTGTCACAGCGGTCATGTTCACGCCTTTCCAACGATCCAGTTCGGCCGTTGCTTTTTGCTCTTTGCCGTCGCGCAGGTAGGTAATGGCTACTTTATCGCCGGGCTTCTGCGACCGGATCGCTTCGGTTACATCGCCGGTAGTCTCAATTTTTTTGTTGTTGATCTTTGTGATCACATCGCCTTTTTTCAGGCCGGCTTTTTCAGCCGCACTGGCTTTTGAAACCGACTGGATCTCGGCGCCCTGGTCATCGCCATCGGTGATAACACCCAGCATGGCGCGGTTGCTGTCCACCCGGAAGATGGAGGGCTGCATGTGATCGAAATCGAAATTAATATTCTGGTTGGGACCAAAGGCAATGGCACCGGAGCCTTTCAGGTTATGCACCCGCACGTTGATGTCCTTCAGGTCGGCCACGTCTTTGCCGTTCACCTTTACCTTGTCGCCATCAATTTCAATGATCGTTTTCTCTTCCTTGTCGCCCGACCGTGTAATCACGATCTGCTGCTTTTCGGCTTTTTCTTTTGCTCTAGTTTTGCCATCCTGGGCAAATAGGGTAGCGGGAACCATACACACCAGCAGGCCTGCTGCCATCGCACGAGTTAGAAAACGCTGTTTCATAAGCTGAATTATTTTTAAATTTTTACTACGGTTGTTTTCGTAGATCAAATATAGGATGGAATTCCAAATTACGAAACTTTTCGCAATTGTTAAATTGGCGAACGGTTTAAAGCGCCGCTTTAACGGTTGCCAGCACTTGCCGGAGGTTCGAAACGTCCTGTCCGCCGGCAGTGGCCAGTGTTTTCTGTCCGCCGCCGCCGCCCCTGATCAGCGGGGCTATTTTTTGCTTGATCAAAGCCCCTGCATCCAGGCCTTTTTCACCCACCAACGCCTCATCTACGGCCACGGCTACGCTGGCTTTGCCGTCGATGGCGGCCACCAGTATTACAAAAGCTTTGCCCGCCACCGTTTTTAGGTCAAAGGCCAGCTTTTTCAGCGCATCGGCACTGCTCACTTCCACTTCCTCGCCAATAAACGGCACGCCGTTTACCATTTCTGTTTTCGTGGCCAGGGCATCACGCAGGGTTTTTAACTGCGCCGCTTCAAATTTTTCCAGCGTTTTTTTAAGGGAAGCATTTTCTTCCTGCAACGCGGCAATGGCTTTTTGAATGTCTTTCGGTGCCTTCAGCGCTTCGCGGATGCTTTTTACCAGGTCATATTGCGACTGGATAGCCGTTTCCACTGCCAGCCCGCTGATGGCTTCTACCCGGCGAACACCGGCAGCCACAGCGCCTTCGGATGTGATCTTAAAAAATCCCAGTTCACCGGTGGCGCCTACATGGGTGCCGCCACAAAGTTCAACGGAATAGGTTGGGTCAATGGTAACCACCCGGACGATATCGCCGTATTTTTCACCGAAAAGGGCCATGGCGCCGCTTTGCACCGCTTCTTCTTTGGGCATGGTGCGAATGACCACGGGAATGTTCTCGCGGATCTTTTCATTCACGATCCTTTCCACTTCCCGTATCTCTTCATCGGTCATCTTGCTGAAATGCGAAAAGTCGAAACGCAGGTAATCGGCATTCACCAGCGAACCTTTTTGCGCCACGTGGGTGCCCAGCACTTTGCGCAGGGCGGCATGCAGCAGGTGCGTGGCGCTGTGGTGAATGGCCGTGTGTCTGCGTTTGGTGGTATCTACTTTGGCAATGACTTCTCCCTCCAGGCTTTCGGGCAGCTTGTCCAGTATATGAATGATCAGGTCATTTTCTTTTTTCGTATCCAGAACTGCATACTGCGTACTGCCTACTGCCAACTGTCCTGTGTCACCCACTTGTCCGCCGCTTTCGGCATAAAATGGTGTCTTGTCCAGAACGACCTGGTAAGCTTCCTTGCCCTTGGCTTTTACTTTCCTGTATTTTAGCACCTGGGCTTTGGCTTCCAGCGAATCGTAACCCACAAATTCATTGCTGCTTCCTTCATTTACCACCACCCAGTCTTCGGTATCAACAGCGCCTGCTTTTCTTCCCCTTTCCTGTTGCTCTTTTCTTGCTTCGTGAAAACCTTTTTCATCAACCGTCATTCCTCTCTCGGAAGCAATCAGTTGGGTAAGGTCCAGGGGAAAACCGTAGGTATCGTTTAGTTCAAAAGCATCTCTTCCGTTGATCTCACCTTTTGCGTTTCCGATAATGGTTTCAATGCGTTTCAACCCTTTTTCCAGTGTCCGCAAAAAAGCCTCTTCTTCTTCGCGGATCACCTTGGCCACGAAAGTTTCCTGGCTTTTCAGCTCGGGGAAAACGGTTTCAAATTGCGCCGCAATCGCCGGTAGCAATTGGTGTAGGAGGGGCTGCTGGTAATCCAGGTAAGAATAATAATACCGAACGGCCCTGCGCAGGATTCGCCTGATCACATAACCGGCACCGGTGTTCGATGGCAGTTGCCCGTCGGCGATGGTAAAGGAAATGGCACGGATATGATCGGCCAGCACACGAAAGGCAATGTCGCTCTTGGAGTCAGTGCCACCATATTGCTTTCCGCTAATGGCGGCTATCTTTTCAATAGTTCCGGTAAAAACATCCGTATCGTAATTCGATTGTTTTTCTTGCAGCACTCTTACCAGCCGCTCAAAGCCCATCCCCGTATCCACGTGCTTGGCGGGCAGGGGCTGCAGGCTGCCGTCTTTCAGGCGGTTGAACTGGATGAACACATTGTTCCAGATCTCGATCACTTGTGGGTGGTCGGCATTTACAAGGGTCTTGCCATCTATCTGCTTACGCTCTTCATCCGGTCTTGTGTCCACATGAATTTCTGTGCATGGCCCGCAAGGACCGGTATCACCCATCTCCCAGAAATTATCTTTTTTGTTGCCCAGCAGGATGCGCTCTTCGGCGATCCACTGCTTCCATTCGGCGGCTGCTTCTTCATCTTTGGGCAGGCCTTCTTTGGCGTCGCCTTTAAAGACAGTCACATAAAGGCGGTCCTTGGGTATCTTTAAAACTTCGGTCAGCAGTTCCCAGCTCCAGGCAATGGCTTCTTTTTTAAAATAGTCGCCAAAGCTCCAGTTGCCCAGCATTTCAAACATGGTGTGGTGGTAGGTATCCACACCCACTTCTTCCAGGTCGTTGTGCTTGCCGCTTACCCGTAGGCATTTTTGCGTATCGGCCACGCGGGGATTGGCCGGCTGCCGGTTTCCCAGGAAAAAATCCTTGAACTGGTTCATGCCCGCATTGGTGAACATAAGGGTCGGATCGTTCTTTACAACGATAGGAGCGGAGGGCACGATCTGGTGGCCTTTGCCTGCAAAGAATTCCAAAAAGGCACTGCGTATCTCGGCACTGGTCATTACAATTAAGATGGTTTTTTGCGTTGAATAGACTTATTTTGTCGCACCTCGGTTTGAGGGAGAGCAAAGATAAGCAAGGTGAGTGGTGAGTAGTGAATGGTGAGTAGATTACAGCGTTTAGCTCAAAGAAGCGTTCTGTTTGAAGATCGAATGTTTCTTTACTCACCACTGACCACACACCATTCACGCTGGCGTCGTCATGAAAAAAATCAAGTACTACTATAATACCCATACGCTTCGCTATGAAAAGCTGATCACGCCGCTGCGGGTAAAGCTGCTGCGGGTATTTGGTTTTTTTGCCGCTGCTTTTGTCACGGCTGCGCTGATCGCCTATTTTGCTTTTCGCTTTGTGGGCTCACCGTACGAAAAACAACTAAGGGCCGAGAACGAACAACTGGAATACGAGTTGCAACGCCTTAACGAGCAGGTACGGTCCATCAACCAGCAAATGGCCACGCTGGAAAAGCGTGACAATGAAGTGTACCGCAGCATTTTTGAAGCCTCGCCCATTCCCGACAGCCTTCGCACCGTAGAAGCGGAAAGAGCGCAGGAAATTGCCAAGGTGGAAAGCTTGCCGGAAGGGCAACTGGTTTACGCCATCGATACTACCGTCCGGCGCATCCGGGCCCGCATCGCCGCCCAGCAAAAATCCTATACCGAACTGGCAAAGCTGGTCGATAAAAAAGAAGACATCCTGGCCGCCACGCCGGCTATCCAACCCGTGAGCAACAAAGACCTCAACCGCATCGCTTCCGGCTATGGCTACCGCATCGACCCTGTTTACAAAACCATTAAAATGCATGCGGGGCTTGATTTTGCCGCACCGCAGGGCACGCCCATTTATGCTACCGCCGATGGGGTGGTGAAAACCGCCGGCCAAAGCAGCGGCGGTTATGGCAACCACGTGGTGATCAACCACGGTTTTGGCTACGAAACGCTTTACGGCCACATGGTGCGCATCAAAGCCCGCAACGGGCAGCGGGTAAAACGCGGCGAAGTGATTGGGTACGTGGGCAGCACCGGGAAGTCTACCGGCCCGCACTGCCATTACGAAGTGCATAAGAACGGCCAAAAGCTTGACCCGGTTTATTTCTTTTACAACGACCTTAGTCCCCAGCAGTTTGACCAGTTGCTAAAACAAGCCAGCGCCTCCAACCAAAGCCTGGATTGATGTGCGGATAGGCGGATGTGCAAATATGCGGATGTGGAAATGTGATAATGTGATAATTCGATAATGTGATAATGGCGGAAGGATTGAAATAAAGAAACTTCGGCCTAAACAACCCCAAACGCCTAACGCCAAACCCCAAACCCTTATGACCCTCCAGGAAGCCCAGCAAAAAGTAGATGAATGGATCAACACTACCGGTGTGCGGTATTTTGGTGAATTGACCAACATGGCCATCCTTACGGAAGAAGTAGGAGAGGTGGCCCGGCTGATGAGCCGACTGTATGGTGAGCAATCGTTCAAGGAAAGCGACAAGAACAAAGACCTGGGTGATGAACTCGCCGATGTGCTTTGGGTGCTTATTTGCATTGCCAACCAAACCGGCGTAAACCTGACGGAAGCCCTGGAAAAAAACTTCGAAAAAAAGACCACCCGCGATGGGGACAGGCACCAGCATTTGAAAGATGTCTGAACCTGGATTTGGGGGGATGGATTGGATTAATGGGATAAACTGCCGCTTACCGCGATGTTGAAATCATCCGTTCATCCCTATAATCCCCCCAAATCAAGGTCCTGTTGGCGATGTTTTTGTAACGCATTGCCAAAGGGTTTGTATGAAGAAGTTCTCATTTGGCCTCCTGTGGCAATCGCTGAAAGAATCCGTGAAAGAATTTGGCCGTGACAAGATCACAAAGCTGGCGGCTTCGCTGGCCTATTATACCGTTTTTTCACTGGCACCTTTGCTGGTGCTGATTATCAGCATCAGCGGACTGCTGTTTGGGCAGGATGCCGTGGAAGGAAATATTGCCGGCCAGATCTCAGCCCTTGTCGGACCCGAAGCGGCCTTGCAGGTGCAAGCCATGATCAAAAATGCATCGCTCACCGGTCAAAGTACCATGGCAACGATAATCAGTGCGGCGGTGCTTATCGTCAGCGCCACCACCATCTTTGGTGAGCTGCAGGATTCCATCAACAGTATCTGGGGACTGCGCAAAAAAGAATCGGCCGGCATTATGGCCATGCTGGTCACCCGCCTGTTGTCGTTCGGGTTAATTGCTTCCCTTGGTTTTATCCTGATGGTTTCCCTTATTGCCACCACGGTGCTCGAAGGCCTGGGCAACCGGCTGCAGGAAGTTTTTCCCAATGTTTCGTTTGTGCTTTTTTATGTACTGAACCTGGCGCTGACGCTGGGTGTCATCACGGCTCTTTTTGCCGTGATCTTTAAAGTGTTGCCCGATGCCAAAATGCGGTGGATGGCCGTATTGCCGGGTGCCATTGCCACAGCTATACTTTTTATGCTGGGTAAAATGGCCATTTCTTTTTACGTCAGTAAAAGCGACCTGGGTTCCAGCTTCGGCGCAGCCAGCTCACTTGCTATTATATTGGTGTGGGTCTATTATTCTTCCATTATTCTTTATTTCGGTGCCGAGTTCACCAAAGTATATGCGACCAACAAAGGAGAAACGATAACTGCAGACCGGTATGCCGAATGGGTGGAAACCCCCGCCGTGCCAGGTGCTCAACCAAAAAAGACACCACAGGAAAGCACACCTTCTGCCACACCCTCCGGAAGATCGACCCGCAGCCAGGTGCCACCGGCCCCACAATTGGCTGTGCAAGGGCAGCCCCTCAGCGGCCGCGACCGTATGCGGGAGTTGGGTGTGAAAATGGAAGACAAAAAGCCGGGGATGGGCAAAACCCTGTTGGGACTGGCCCTGTACTTTGCCACAAGGGATAAAAACCGGCAACGGCCACGGTAAAGCAGGCATTTTGGGGTCCACCCTTTTGCGGCTGCATATGGCTGGCCGCTTTTTTGTACCAGCCTCATAAAAAAAGGAAATGGCGAAAAAGCTTTCCCCGAAAGGCATCTGGAAATTACTCAAGAATACATTCAACGGTTTTATTGACGACCGGATCGTAAAGCTTAGTGCCGCACTGGCTTATTACACGGTGTTTTCAATTGGCCCGCTCATTATTATGGTGATTTATCTCGCCGGGATTTTGTACGGACGAGAAGCCATCGAAGGAACCATCTTTAATGAGTTGCGAAGCCTGGTAGGAGCGCAGCCCGCCGCACAGATACAGGAGATGATCAAAAATGCGGCGCTTAACCAAAGTGGTCCAGTGGCGGCAACCATTGGTATCGTTACCCTGCTCATTGGTGCCACGGGTGTGTTTGCCGAGATCCAGGATTCCATCAACATGATCTGGGGCCTCAAGCCAAAGCCTAAAAAAGGCTGGCTGAAAATGATACTCAACCGGCTGCTTTCTTTTTCGGTGATTGTCAGTCTTGGTTTTATCCTGTTGGTGTCCCTTGTTTTGACAGGCCTGATAGAAGCCTTGATGCAGAGCCTTCAGTCCCGTTTTCCCGATACGGCGGTTGTGGTAATGTACATCGTCAATCTCCTGATCACGTTTTCCGTGATCTCAGCCCTGTTTGCCGTTATTTTTAAAGTACTGCCCGATGCCGTTATCAAGTGGAAGGACGTGATGGTGGGTGCCATGGTAACGGCCGTGCTGTTTATGATCGGTAAATTTGGGATCACCTTCTATATAGGCCAGACCGACGTGGCTTCTACCTATGGCGCGGCCGGTTCGCTGGTGGTGTTGCTGGTATGGGTCTATTATTCGGCCATTATCCTGTATTTCGGTGCCGAGTTTACCAAGTACTACGCGGCCGAATACGGTTCCCATATTCAGCCCAGTCATTACGCCGTTTGGGTAAAGAATGTGGAAGTGGAAGAAGAGAACGGCTCTTTAAAGCAGCAGGAGCAAAAGAAGAAAGACGAGAATGAAAATACCGGCGACAATGTGAAAGTAACGTAAGCCAGTTTGGTGTTTGGCGTTTGGGGTTGGCGTAGCTGTTTCATCAGGCGTTTTACTTGGCTTTTTTCACTACAGTAAAATTAGCAATAGAACTTTCGGTAAGATGTCTGATTGTATCGGCGCAACCTCTTCGACCTAAATAACCCCAAACTCCAAACGCCAAACACCTAACCCCAAACCCACCTATCTTTGCCGCCATTATGGCAACAGATACTAACCGGTTTCAGGCGATCATTTCGCATTGCAAAGAATATGGCTTTATATTCCCTTCTTCGGAAATATACGACGGCCTTGGTGCCGTGTACGACTACGGCCAGTGGGGCAGTGAGCTAAAGAAAAACATCAAGGATTACTGGTGGAAAAGCATGGTGCAGATGAACGAGAATATCGTGGGCATCGACGCTGCCATTTTTATGCATCCCACCACCTGGAAGGCCAGTGGTCACGTGGATAATTTCAGCGATCCTATGATCGACAACAAGGACAGCCAAAAGCGCTACCGTGTTGATCACCTTATAGAAGCAAAGGCCGATGAGTTGGAGAAAGCCGGTCACAAAGAGCAGTCGGATATCCTGCTGCAGCAAATGGACTCACTGTTAGCCGCAAACGATTTTGCCGGGCTGAAAACACTCATCGAAAACAATAAGATTGTTTGCGCCATCAGCGGCACTTCCAACTGGACCGATGTGCGCCAGTTCAACCTTATGTTCTCCACCGAGTTTGGCGCCGTTTCTTCAGAAGAAGGCGAGGAGAACATTGTGTACCTGCGCCCCGAAACGGCCCAGGGTATTTTTGTCAACTTCCTCAACGTGCAAAAAACCGGGCGGATGAAGATCCCGTTTGGCATTGCGCAGATCGGGAAGGCCTTTCGAAACGAGATTGTTGCCCGCCAGTTCATCTTCCGCATGCGGGAATTTGAGCAGATGGAAATGCAGTTTTTTATTCGTCCCGGCTCGCAAAAAGAATGGTACGAGCACTGGAAGGCCGAACGCATGAAATGGCACCTGAGCCTGGGCATTGCTGCCGACAAATACCGCTATCACGACCACGTAAAGCTGGCGCATTATGCCGATGCTGCCTGTGATATTGAATACAATTTCCCCATCGGTTTTAAAGAAGTGGAAGGCATTCACAGCCGCACCGATTTTGACCTGAAGGCTCACCAGGAATACAGCAAAAAGAAGATGCAGTATTTTGATGCTGACGTGAACCCGGAAACCGGGAAGCCTTATGGCAATTACATTCCGTACGTAATTGAAACCTCCATTGGTGTAGACCGCACCGTGATGATGGTGCTGAGCGAAGCGTATGAAGAGCAGGACCTGAGCACAGAAGAAAAACAGGACAGCCGCGTGGTGCTGAAGTTACCGGCAAAACTGGCGCCCATTAAACTGGCCGTGTTACCGCTGGTGAAAAAAGACGGCTTACCTGAAATTGCCCGCAGCATTATCGATGAATGCAAGCCACACTTCCGTTGCTTCTACGAAGAAAAAGATACCATCGGAAAACGTTACCGCCGGATGGATGCCATTGGTACACCGTTCTGTGTTACTGTTGATCATCAAACCAAAGAAGACAACATGGTAACGGTGCGTTACCGCGATACGATGCAACAGGAACGTGTGCCTATCGACGAGGTCAAAAACCTGGTGCTGCAATCTCTTTAAACAACGTTGGCACACGCCGCAGCGTGTCTTTAAAAAAATACAAAGGCCATTGGTGAAAATTCCAATGGCCTTTTTTTATGCAGGCTCGTTTTGTTATATCCTTTTTAGTTCTGTTGAGTGATATACCTTCCGCTGAAGGGATTGCCAGGACTACTTTTCCTGCTTGTCTATTGCAGCTTGCCCATTGCAAATTGGTATTAGAGTTTGCCCAACACCTGGTACACGGCCGTACTCATCACTTCTTTGATCAGGTTTTCCCAACTTGCCAGGGCGCCGGAAGAAGGAATCAAATAGTCTTCAAAAAAATTACTGCCGCTTCCCCGCGAAAGAAACTGGCAGGGGTAGGGCGAAACCGGTAATCCCGCCTTTTGAAACATCTTTACAGCCCTTGGTATGTGCATGGCCGATGTGATCAGCAGATAAGGACCGGGCAGGTGCGCCGAGTCGGCCAGGCTTTTGGCCCGTGCCGCATTTTGCACCGTGTTGCGGGAGGTGGTATCGGTAAAGATGTTCTCTGCCGGAATGCCCATCTTCACCAGGTTGGCCTTGATAAAGCTTGCTTCGCTGTAGGCGGCTTCCGTCATATGACTGCTGCCCGCTGCTACAATAATGTTTTTGATCTTGCCGGCTTTGTACAAAAGTGCTGTTTGAATAAACCGGTCGGCCACGTTGTTGAAATGCCCGGTGCCGTCTTTTTCGCTGTAAGAAACCAGCCCGCCAGGCAGGATGCCGGTATGAAAGGTTTGTGTTGGCGCCAGCGTTACAGGTTCGGCTTCATAAGCCTGTAGGGCCCAGGTGCTGAGAGCCGGGTTGGTGAAAAGCAGCAGCAAGCCAAAGCCTGTGGCAAACGCTGTTTTTTTCCTAGCTAAATTTTTGGTGAAGAAGGCATAGCCAAACAGGAGAACGATCCATAGCAAAGGTCGGAGAAGCAAGAGGGCCAATTGGATAAGCATGGCGGCTAAGATAGAAAATTCCTTAGCCGTACAACTCCTGGTGAATGGCTTTTCGCTCATAGCCCAGGCCTTGTATCCGTTGCTTGGCTTCATCCACCATTGCCTTCCAGCCGCAAAGGTAAAATTGCGCAGGCGGCGGCGTGTCCCCGTTCTTTGCTTTTACCAGGTCTTCGTAAACATCGTGCACATAACCCTGCCGGCCCTCCCATTTTTCCCGCGACAACGTAGGAACAAAGTGAAACCCTTCCATTTTTTGTTCCAATTGTTTCAATTCGTCCACATATAAGAGGTCGCTTTGGGTACGGGTACCAAAAATGAGGTGGATCGGCGGATGCGGAATGCCGTGGCGGTGAATGTGTTGCACCATGCTGCGGAACGGGGCGATGCCGGTTCCGGTGCAGATAAAATAAAGTTCTTTTTCAAGCGGTTCGGGAAGGGTGAACACGCCTTGGGGTCCCCGAAGGGTCAGCTCGGAGCCAACTTTCACTTCATTGAAAAGATAAGGCGTTCCAACGCCATCTTCCAGGAGTACAATCAGGAGTTCAAACACATTGCTGCCATCGGGCCAGGACGCAATGGAATAGCTGCGCCAGCGTTTTGCCGGCCGTTCGTGAATGGGCAGGTCAAGGGTTACAAACTGGCCCGGCATAAAATCAAACGAATCCAGTTCCGGTACCTGTATCCAGAACCGGCGGGTATTGTAGGTTTCATTTTCAATGCGGGTGACAATGCCTTTGCGCCAGGGTTGAAGAGCCATACTGCTGATTTTGTTCAATTTACGGAAATGATTTGGCTAAAAAGTTTTCCACAGAAAACCCGACTTGGCACAAATCTTGGAAAGAAAACGGCAGAAATTAACTTCTCAAAATATTTTTAGTCGGACGGTTTAGGTTAAAAGGGCTGGTATTCTTACCGGCCTTTCTCTTTTTTAGGCATTGATTGTATTGCCCAAGTATTTCTTGGAAAAAAATACTTCAGAACCTGTTTTGTATTTGAGAACGAATTGCCTTAACCCGCCGCATCATTGGTTACCTAATAGTTACTTGTACGGTAATCCTATTTCAATTAATCTTTAAAGCTGGTTTGCAGCAAAGCCTTTTTGATGTAAAAAAAGGTTAGTAAAGAAAAACCCCTCTGCGGGAAAGGGGTTTAAAATTTATAACCTGACTATTTTTTCTACGTGCCGGTATTTATTGTCCTCGCTGACAATATGGAGAATATAAACGCCTTTTGCCAGTCGCTGCAGCGGAACGGTCCCGCCCTGGTAACCCCTGGATTCCTGGAACACTACCTGCCCTTTCATGTTGATGACCTGCACCTGTATTTTTTGAATACCGAGCAGGTTCCCAGTTTGGTACCGCACATCGGTAGCCGAAGCCGTTGGTAAAACGCTGCGGATAAAGTTGCGGTCGTTGGTAACAGGCGGAATGCTTGTGTTCAGGTTAGGTGTAAAATTGGGTGTACCCACGTTGGTGTAATAGATGCCATTACCATGCGTGCCGATAAGCAAAACGTTGTCAGCAGGCCGGTAAGCCATTGACTGCACAACGGCATAATTGAGCACCTGTCCCCCTTCCCGCTGCCAGGTAGGCGATTGGTTGGCATCCAGTACGGTTCCGAGGTTAACGGTGCTGTACAATCCAACCGAAGTGCCCACGTAATATTCGGTTACAGGTTGGTTGGCGGCGTCTTTTTTCACCACGATCATACAACTGCGTACAGAGGGTAGCACCAGGTTGCCTTCGGCCGCTTTCCAGGTTGGTGTGGCCGATTTGCCATTTTTCGTCCACCAGATGCTGGTGACGCCATAATTGGAAACAACCGCCAGCACCTCGTCGTCGTTGTTTGGGTTTACAGCAATGTCCTGCACATTACCGGTTAAGCCAGTCGGTGTGATATTGATAGGCGCTCTGTTGGCCGGCGCATTCTGCGGATCGTCCAGCCGGAAGATCCTTCCATTGGTGGTGCCGATATAAAGCACATGACTGGTGGTGTAGGGCCCGCGGCTATAGGCCAAGCCCCGGATGGCAATGTTAGTGCCGGTGGTGGGACTTACCGAGTTGACGGCAGAAGACACACCGGTCATCTCTGTCCATGTGGCACGGGTAACGGTAGATGCCGCCGTGGTGCGGAAAAGGCGGTTGAAATTGACATAATAAAGGTTGTCCGAATTGTCGGCCTGAAGGCGGAAATTGGTAACAAACTCACCAAACTCGGTTTCTGACCCGGCTGAAGAAGGGGTAAGGTTATTGGGTGTGATCTCGGTACCACCGGAAAACGGTGTGGTCAAACGGGCCCGGTACAGCCGTCCCAGTTGAATAGACTCGTAAAGATATTGGGTGCCGTTATTGTCGAGTGAAATGCCTACAAAAGCACCATCGGCACTAAAAAGAAGGCGATGATTGTTGCTGTCGGCCGCAGGCGTTCCCAGTAAACCAGTCTTATCGCGAAAGCGAACGCCATTGTCCTGTGAACCAGAAGCAAAATTGTTTTTTCCCGTACTGGGGTCGATAGCGACATTGTAGCATTGCAGCGTTTGATAATTGGGTAGCATGCGCCAGGGAAGCGGGTTGGCAGTTGTAACCGCTGCCATGATATTGGTGGTCTCCTGAATGCCGCCGTCGTTACCGCAAATGGCACGATTGGGATTGGTAGGATGAAAACTCAGCCGGTGAATGTCCGCATGGCTGTTGGTGTATTGGGTATAGGTAAAATCCGACCGATACCCACCGATCCAGGCCGTGTTGTTGCTGGTAGCAAAACCATCGGTAGAGCGGTAAAGGTTGGTGCCGCCCACAAACACCACGTCGGGATTGTCGGGTTTAACGGCCACTTCCATGTTATAACCGCCCTGCAAACTCAGGGGATCGGAGTTGCTGAGGTTGTCGCCGGGAAAATCAGGCATATTGGCCGACCGGTTGCTCCACGTAAACGTATTGCCCGCCATTTGAAACCGAAACAGGTCGGCTTCCGGCTTCAGGTCACCGCCATCAGCTACGGCTTCGCTGCTAAGCCCATTTTCGTAAAAAACATAACCAATGTTATTATTGGAAGGCGCCAGGGCCAGTATAATGCGTTTGCTTGCATAAATGTTGTTGCCTCCCGATTGCTGTGCGACATCGTACGAATTGCCCCGCCACCCGGCAACGGAATCTACACCCAGTGTGGACCCGCCTGCAATACGCTTAAATGTTGTTTCTTCACCGGTATCGGAATACCAAACGCCACGGGTGGCAAGATCGGCACCGCCATTCACGGCCAGGAAAACACGGCCCCCGTTGGTGATGGTAATATCGGTTTGGCCGGTGGAACTGGTGGCCGGACCCGCAACAGCCCGGAAGATCTGGCGGAACGACGTGCCGCCATTGCTCGACTTCATCGCCAAGACCCAGGAAGCCACATAAACATCGCCATTCACAGGGCTCACGGCAATGTTGTAAACATAATCAAAGGGGTGATCCCAGGTTTCGTACACATTTGTTCCGGGGTTCGGCAGCTTTGTCCAGGTTTGGCCGTTGTTGGTGGACTTCCAGAGCCCAAAGCCCAAAAACGTAGCGCCAATGGCGTTTGCCGTATTGCCGATAGATTCGCCGCTGCCGGCATACCAGGTGTCTTCAAAACCCGGCCGCGGGTCTTGGGCAAGTGCGGTAAGGTTATGAATGTTTTCGGCAGGTGTTACCAAGGTCCAGGTGTTGCCGCCATCGGCAGAACGCATAATACCGCCACTCACACAACCGGCAATGATCACCTGGTTGGTGGTGCCGTTAAACCGCTTGTCGTATTTCACCGCACGGGTGCGGCCACCAATGTTATTGGGCCCGGCAGGAAAGTAATTGTTCAGTACCTGGGTGCGGGCCAGGCCACCACCCACCGTGGCGTAGGTACTGCGTTCCGGTGCCTGCCTGGCAAAAGCGATTTCTTCTTCCATTATACCCGCGGGAATGGTGCCCGTAACCGGGTTCTTTACCATGTCAAATTCGTATTGCGACCGGGCTTTTACATACCGTGTTGGTGTTTTGTCTTCTTCGCCTTCTTCGTCCTCTTCTCCTTCCTGCGATACCCGCTGGGGTTCAAACGCTCCCTTGGTTTGGGATTTCCTGGGTAAAAAGAAAAACAGGCAGGCAATGGCCAGTACAGCAATCAAAAAGTAAGCAATTCTGATCTTCATCTTTAGGGGTATGTGTTGTTGGATAAGCTCTCTGGTACGCTACTTTTTTACGCGGCGCAGGCACTGCAACAAAAGGCTTATGGGTGATGAATTTACAATAAGTTGCCAGTATGATGGTCAACTCTTTGCACGGTTGGCGCTCTTGTTGGATAATTGGTTGCAACGATGCAGTTTTCCTGCACAAAGGCGGTGTTGCAGGGTTTGTAAAGAGCGTTAAAAATGACTTGGGATGCCCTGCATTGGGGACGCCGGG
This sequence comes from Flavisolibacter longurius, assembly GCA_013327885.1. Taxonomy (GTDB): domain Bacteria; phylum Bacteroidota; class Bacteroidia; order Chitinophagales; family Chitinophagaceae; genus Flavisolibacter. Next base: position 478,260 of record JABUMY010000001.1, read on the forward strand.
CCCATTCTAACTGTTTCCCATGTTATCTTTGCAACCTTCATCGAAAAGCGTAGAAAGGACGAGAGCTAATGAGTGCAGGTGCGTTATTGGAAAAATACAAGGTTGACCCCCGCCTGTTTCAGCTGGCGGACAAGCTCACCTTTTCCCAACCCGAAAAAGTCATTCTTAAAAACCTGTTTGGCAGTGCATCGCAGTTTGTGGCGGCAGGCATTTTCCTGCACCCATCCTGTGCACAACTCAACCACGTTTTTATCTGCAACGATGCGGAGGAGGCGGCTTATTTTCACAACACACTGGAGAACCTTACCGCGGCACTCAACCTGCACTATTTTCCTTCTTCATACAAAAACCGGAAGAATTACCGCCTGCTCAATGCATCGCATGTCATGCTGCGCACCGAAGCATTGACAAAGTTCTCGTCGCAAACCGGTAACAGGGTGGGGGCATTGGTAACCTATCCCGAAGCTGTGTTTGAAAAAGTGGTGATCTCCAAAGCCATTTCAGAGAACATCATTCACCTGAAAGCAGGCGATGAAATTGACCCGGACAGCCTCTATGCAAGGCTGGTGGACTACGGCTTTGAGCGAACGGATTTTGTATACGAGCCCGGGCAGTTTGCGGTTCGTGGCGGCATCCTGGATATTTATTCGTTTGGCAACGAAAAGCCTTACCGGGTAGAGTTGTTTGGCAATGATGTGGATTCGATACGGATCATTGACCCCGAAACCCAACTTAGCGAACGGCGGCTCCTGCAGGTCAGCATTATCCCTAACGTGGAAACGCAGTTTGAGGAAGAAGAAAAAGTATCGCTGCTGCAGTTTCTGCCGGAGAATACCATTGTTTGGATACAGGATGAAGAAATGTTGCGGGAAAAATTGCTGACAGCCGAAGAAGACCTGGAGCTGTTTCTTTCCACCGTTCAACCCAATGTAAAAGAAAAGGAAGAAGAGCAGGAAGACAAGCTGGTAAAAAAAGAAGTAAAGCCGGAAGAATTCATTACAGCGCAAAGCTTTTTTGACGATCTGCCGTCACGGCATGCCGTTTATTTTGGTTATGAAAAGCCGGAAGCGTTTGACGCCGAAATTAGCTTCAGAACCAAAAGCCAGCCGGCCTTTAACCGCCAGTTCGACCGCCTGATAGCAGACCTGAAAGCCTGGGAGGCCAAGGGTTTTGAGTTGAACATTTTTGCGGAAAATCCAAAGCAGCTTGAACGTCTTTATACCATCTTCAAAGACCTGAAAGAAGAAATTACGTTCAATCCCATTGCTACGTCTATCCATGAAGGTTATATCGACGAAGACCTGAAGCTGGTTTGTTATACCGATCACCAGATCTTTCAGCGCTACCATAAATACCGCGTTAAGCAGGCCTATAATAAAAACAAGGCGTTGACCCTTCGTGCCCTGCGGGAACTGCAGCCAGGCGATTATGTAACGCACATCGATCATGGCGTAGGCGTGTACAGCGGCCTGCAAAAAATAGAAGTGGCGGGCAAGATGCAGGAAGCCGTGCGGCTGATTTACAAAGACAAAGACATCCTGTATGTCAACATCAACTCACTGCACAAAATTGCCAAGTATACCGGCAAGGAAGGCACCGTTCCCAAAGTAAACAAGCTTGGTTCCGATGTGTGGAACCGGTTAAAGGATAAGACCAAGGCCAAGGTAAAAGAAATAGCCATTGACCTGATCCGGCTTTATGCGCAACGAAAGGCCCAAAATGGTTTTCAGCACACACCCGATACTTACCTGCAAACAGAATTGGAAGCGTCTTTTATTTACGAAGACACGCCGGACCAGAGTAAGGCCACGCTGGATGTAAAAAAAGACATGGAATCGCCATCGCCGATGGACCGGCTTGTGTGCGGCGATGTGGGCTTTGGTAAAACGGAAATTGCCGTACGGGCCGCGTTCAAAAGCGTGGTGGATGGCAAGCAAGCCGCGGTGCTGGTGCCTACTACTATCCTTGCCTTTCAGCACTACAAAACCTTTAGCGAACGCTTAAAGGATTTCCCGGTAACGGTGGATTATGTCAACCGCTTTAAATCGGCAAAAGAGAAAAAAGAGACCTATAAAAAACTCGAAGAAGGAAAGGTTGATATCATCATCGGCACTCATGCCATTTTGGGCAAAGACGTAAAATTCAAAAACCTTGGCTTGCTCATTATCGATGAAGAGCAAAAGTTTGGCGTTGCCCATAAAGAAAAGATCAAAACCCTGCGTACCAACGTGGACGCCCTGACGCTGACGGCTACCCCGATTCCGCGTACACTGCAGTTTAGTCTGATGGGAGCAAGAGACCTCTCCATCATCAACACACCGCCGCCCAACAGGCAGCCTATTCAAACCGAAGTGCGGGTGTTCAACCAGGATTTTATCCGCGAGGCCATCTATTACGAAACAGAAAGAGGTGGACAGGTTTTCTTTATTCATAACCGCGTACAGAACCTGGCCGAAATGTCGTCGATCATCCAGGGGCTTTGCCCCGACCTGGGCATCGGCTGGGCACACGGCCAGTTGGAAGGGCACGAGCTGGAAGAGCGCATCATGGATTTTATCGACAAAAAATATGATGTGCTGGTGTGCACCAACATCGTGGAAAGCGGTGTGGACATTCCGAACGTAAATACCATCCTGGTGAACAATGCGCACCAGTTTGGCCTGAGCGACCTGCACCAGTTGCGGGGCCGTGTGGGCCGCAGCAACAAAAAAGCATTTTGTTACCTGCTGGCGCCGCCCATGAGCACCCTGCCAAACGATTCGCGGAAACGACTGCAAACGCTGGAGCAGCACAGCGAACTGGGGAGCGGCTTTCAGATTGCCATGCGTGATTTGGACATTCGCGGTGCCGGTAACCTGCTGGGTGGTGAGCAAAGCGGCTTTATGGCGGAGATCGGGTTTGAAATGTACCAGAAGATATTGGCCGAAGCCATTCGTGAATTGAAACGTACTGAGTTCAAAGACCTGTTCAAGGAAGAGATTTCAAAGCAGGACGATTTTGTACAGGACTGCACCATCGATACCGACCTGGAGATACTGATCCCGGACGATTACGTGGAAAATATATCGGAGCGTCTTTCGCTCTATTCCCGACTGGATAATTGCGAGAACGAAGAAGAACTGCAAGCCATGGAAACAGAACTGACCGACCGGTTTGGTGCCCTGCCGCCACCGGTGCAGGAATTGTTTGTAACCGTGCGTTGCCGCAGGCTGGCCGTGGAACTGGGCTTTGAAAGACTGATCCTGAAGAACGATTCGCTCAAATGCTATTTTATCAACCGTCCCGATTCGCCCTATTTCGAATCGGAACTTTTCAATAATATTCTTCAATACCTGCAAACCGGTACCAATAAGGCAAAACTGAAACAGGTAGGCAAAATGTTCATGATCGTGGTGGAGCCGGCAAGGGACATGCAGGATGTGCACAGCTTTTTAAAGAGGATGCATGCCAACGTTGTGCAGAACGTAGCGGCTGGGTTGTAAGAAAGGATCAAATTAAATTCTGATAAAATAATTGGCTGTTGGCTATTATTCTATTCCGCCAAAATGAAACCGGAATAAGACCTTTTCTTTTGTGGCCGGAAGAATTAAATTTGTAGAAAGACGGTTTTATGGGTGCTACGCCTTTCGACAAAGAGTTGATGCAATATTGGCCCGGCCTAACCGTGGCACAACAGGAAACGGTATTGCGTGTTATCAAATCAATGATTCATCCTGAATTGGATGTGAGTGTTGACCAATACAACCGGGAAATTGATGAAGCTGTTGCAAGAGTTAACGCCAGGAAGTTTCAAACCCAGGACCAGGTTAAACAGGCGGCAAAAGATTGGTAATGCCTGTCCGGGTAATCAAATGGGATGAAGAAGCAGTAGCAGCTTTCAAGGCTGCCATAACCTATATCCGTAAACGATCGCCGCAAAATGCTGACAGCGTAAAGCAAGATATCCTTCAAAAAATAGATAGTCTCGCCACACCCTGAAATGTACCCTCCGGATAAATGGAAGGAAAAGAATCAAAAACAATTTCGTGCTTTTGAATTACACCGTTTTCGAATCAGCTATAAGGTAACAAATGACGAGATCATTATTGCCCGGTTTCGTCACGCAAGCCAGCAGCCGGAATCTTATTGATTACCGAAATTCTTAAAACAGGAAACGTCTTTTTAACGGTTGGTGGTAGTCGGCACGGCAATGCTGGTGAACGGCAGCAAGAACGAGCTGAGGAACATGATGTAAAACCCGGTGCCGAATGACTGCAGGGTCTGGCCAACGTTTTCTCCTGCCTGCGTCATGTTGAATATGATAAAAGCAATGATGGCAAAAAACGGGATCAGGTTGAACAGCACCGTTGTGGTTTTGCGCAGCACAGAAGCAACCAAGAGGTAGATCACACAAACAATAACAATGATCATGCAAATGGTCATCACCAGCGTGGATGTGGGTTGATTGGCAGCGCCGCGGATATTTTTAAAGCCGCTGGTAAGCAGGGCCCAGGCACTAACCGCCGTATCGTTATACATGGTTTCGGTATACAGCGGCAGGAAAAAAGCCGCTAAAATGGCGAGACTCAATACAATACGAAGGATATTTTGGTTTTCCATGCTTTCAGAATTTTGCGAAAAGGTAGAAACTGTTGAGCGTATTTACAAATATTGCCAAGTCGCTATTGACAAACCTGTGGAAAGGTTTTTTATTGTTAAAACATCATTTCTGCTTTACAGAAGCCGCATGTGCTCTTCATCTGTCAACCCTTCTTCGGTTTCGTTGTACTCCACCAAAAAGTTGTTGCGGCCTTCACCAACAATGATCCGCAGGTATTTTCCCTGTACCAGTTCCAGCATCGACAAAAAGGTAAAAATGGCGTGTACCCGGTTCTCTACCTGCTCAAATATTTTTTCAAACGAAAGGGTCCGTTCCCGTTGTGCCAGCGAGATCATATTGGAGCGACTGGCCTCCATGCTGTAATTGTACCGCACCACGGTGTGGGTGGGTTTGTTCATCCGGTCGTGGTAGCGCTGCATTACCCGTTCAAACGCTTTCATCAGCTTAAAAATGGTAATGGTTTGCACTTCGGTGCCTTCGCTGGCTTCTTCGCCAATATGCGACAACTCTTTTTGAATGTTGCCCCGCTTTGCCATCAGCAGGCGCTCGGCTTCCAGCTGCACCATCTCCGCAGAGGCTTCCTTGTACTTTTTGTATTCAAGGATCTTGTCTACCAGTTCCTGCCGTGGGTCAATTTCGTTGCCCTGAGCATCCAACTCCTTGCGGGGCAGCAGCATTTTGGCCTTGATGCGCATGAGGGTGGAAATAAAAAGAATGAACTCGCTGCTCAATTCAATGTTCAGCGTTTCCTGCTGGTGAATAAACGCCAGGAAATCGTTGATGATCCTGGTAATTGGAATATTATAAATATCCAGTTCGTCCCGCTCAATAAAGAACAAGAGCAGGTCAAATGGTCCTTCAAATTGGGGAAGTTTTATCTGGTAGGTTGAACTCACAGGAAAGCTTGTTTAAAAAAATGAAAAGTCCCGCTTTATTGAAAACGGGACTGTTCAAAAATAGCGTTTCTTCAGCAAAATCGACAAGGAAGCCTTGCGGGGCAATGATTTCCGTGAAATGTGCCGGAACTCTCTCACCAAATTAGCCTGCTTTGTTAGCTACTTATCGCTTCAACGAATCGCGGATCTCCATCAGTAACTTTTCCTGCAGGGAATATTCGGGAGCTTTGGGGGCCGCTGCCGGGTCTTCTTTTTTGCGCTTGAGCCTATTCATGGCTTGTACAATCATAAAAAGAACAAAAGCAATAATTAAGAAACTGATAATGGCCGAAAGGAATTTACCGTATTTCACGGCTCCCCACGAGAGTTCTTCTAGGTTTTTGGCACCGGCGGCTTCCAGGGCAGGCGTGAGCAACAACGGTGTGATAATGTGCTCTACCAATGATGTGACAATGGCGCCGAAGGCCGCACCAATGATGACGGCGATGGCCAGGTCAACTACATTGCCTTTGAGCGCAAACTCTTTGAATTCCTTTACAAGTCCCATGGTATTTTGTTTTTGTTAACAACTAAATTACGAATTCACGGTTCAGATTAATCTGTTTTTTCTTTGGCAGCAGGGTATTGCATGTTTAGCCCTGTCAGCACGTTCACCAGGGTTTGTGTGATCAGGTATTCTTTGTACCAGTTTTGGTCGGCTGGTACAATGGTCCAGGGAACGGCATTGCAGTTTTCAAACATATCTTCGTACAGGCTGCGGTAGGTATCCCATAATTGGGCTTCCTTAAAATCGTTAGCATTGTATTTCCACGCTTTCTCGGGGTTGTGCACCCTTTCGTTCAAGCGTTCCTGTTGCTCTTCCGGTGAAATATGGAGGTAAAACTTCAATATGTGGGTGTTGCTCTGCTCTTCCAGCATCTGCTCAAAATCGTTGATGGCCCGAAAGCGCTTTTTTGCCATTTCATCATCGCACCAACCTTTTGCCCTTGTTACCAATACGTCTTCGTAATGGCTCCGGTTAAAAACCTGTATCATGCCTTTTGCCGGCGTGTGGCGGTGAATGCGCCATAAAAAATCATGGCCCGCTTCTTCCTCCGTTGGCACCTTGAACGATTTTACCTGCACACCCTGGGGATTGACACCGCTGAAAACATTGCGAATGGCGCCGTCCTTGCCGCTGGCATCCATCCCTTGCAGAACAACCAGGATGGCATGTTTACTTTCGGCATAAAGAAGGTTTTGCAGGGTGTTCAACTGCTCTTTCAGTTGTTCGGTCAGCTCTTTGGTCTTTTTCTTATCGAGGTCTTCCGGGGCCCGGGTAGTGAGGGTTTGGAGTTTTGCCATAAAAAATCTTGTATTTAAACAGGAAGCTACCGCACTTTTGCATCTTATGCAAAATCAAAAGGCCGGCAGCTGGATATTATTTACTGTTTTGGCGCTGTTGTGGGGAAGTTCTTTTATCCTGATGAAGGAAGGCGCTAAAAACCTAACCGGCTGGCAGATCGGAGGGATTCGCATCCTGGCGGCATCGGTTGTTTTTTTACCCTTTGCCGTGGCGGCCATCCGTAAGATACCTGCCTCGAAAATTCCGCTTATTGTCTTGACAGGTGTATTGGGCAATCTTTTCCCGGCCTTCCTCTTTGGCATTGCCATTCAGCAGCAGATCCAAAGTTCACTGGCCGGCATTCTTAATTCGCTTACACCGCTATTTGTAATCATTATTGGCGCCTTATTTTTTAAAAAGCTGGTGCCGCGGCAAAAAGTGGTTGGTGTACTCATTGGCTTTGTGGGACTGGTGCTGCTCAGCATTTCCCGTGGACCGGTTACGCTCAGCGAAGTTGGCTTTACCCTGCTGATCCTGCTGGCTACACTTTTTTATGGGTTGAACGTAAACATCATCACCACGTATCTCAAAGGTGTCGACCCTTTCCGCATGGCAACGGTTTCCATTGCCTCCCTTTTTCTGCCAACGTTGATTGTGCTGCTTTTGAATCCTGTATCGCTTGCTACGGACGCCGAGCGGCAAAGCGTAGCAGCCTGCGTGGCCTTGGGAATTCTAAGCAGTTCTGTGGCCACCGCCCTGTATTATATCCTTATTAAAAAAGCAGGAGGTCTGTTTGCATCGCTGGTTACTTACGCGGTGCCTGTTGTGGCTATTTTCTGGGGATTGTTGTTTGGCGAAGAAATCAGCCTCTTGCAGGTAGGTTGCCTGGGTGTGATTTTGGGTGGGGTTTACCTGGCAAATAAATAGCTCACTGGTTCACTTGTTCACAAGTTTACAAGTCAATAGAAAAAAGAAAGCCTTTCTGATTTAAAAATTCAGAAAGGCTTTTAAAAACTAGTGAACTCGTGAACGAGTGAACTTGTAAACTTATATTACACCGCCATGATCTCTTTTTCCTTTGCTGCCAGGTGTTTGTCAATCACGTTGATGTAGCGGTTGGTCAGGTCCTGGATCTCTGTTTCGGCGTCTTTGGCGGCGTCTTCGCTCAGGCCGTTCTTTTGGGCTCTTTTAATGGCTTCAATGGCATCGCGGCGAATGTTACGAACCGCCACTTTTGAATGTTCGCCTTCTCCCAGGCAACGCTTTACTAGTTCCTTGCGGCGCTCTTCGGTCAGCGGTGGCAAAAACAGCCGAATGATGTTCCCGTCGTTTTGCGGGTTGATGCCAATATTTGAGTTGATGATGGCTCTTTCAATGGGTTGCAGCATGTTTTTTTCCCAGGGCTGAATGCTTAATGTGCGGGCATCCATTACCGTAATGTTGCCTACCTGGCTGATGGGCATGGGAGAGCCGTAATAATCTACGGTGATGCCATCCAGCATTTGCGGGTTCGCTTTGCCGGCCCTGATCTTCACCAATTCAGCTTCCAGGTGACCGATCGCTTTTTTCATGGAATCTTCCGCAAGTGAAAGGGTTGACGACACGTCTTCTGTTGACATACGAAGGAATTTTTTTGTCCCGCAAAATTAAGGAAGAAGCAATGAAAAGAAGGCCTATTGCTCGGCAACAGCCGCTTCATCATTCTTAAAAGCTACAATTTTGCTGGCTTTGTGGTCGGTGACCTGGCCATGGGAAGTGCTTGCCACAACCATCACAGGACGCTTGCGCCAGAATTGCAACAAAACCACCAGCGAATACGAGGTGCAAACCATGGTGCAAAGCAGGATGGTAGAACCCATCGAGCGGCCGGCGTAAGCCAGGGCAATAAAGCTGGCATTGATCAACAGGCATACAAGGGTAACCTGCCTGTGGTTCAGGCCACGGTCGAGCAGGAGGTGATGAATATGATTGCGGTCGGGAGAAAACGGCGACCGGCCCTTGCTGATCCGAACACTGAACACCCGCAGGGTATCCAGCAGCGGAACCAGCAAAATAGAAAAGCCAATGGCTACCGATGAGGTGAGCGGGAATGAACCGTTAACGGAATCGGCTACCGTTATGAATTTGATGACCAATATGGCGTTGACAAGACCCAGCAGCAGCGAACCGCTGTCGCCCATAAAGATTTTTGCCGGGTGATAATTGTAAACAAGAAAAGCGCAAAGGGCGCCGGTATATGCAAACGAAAGCATGGCGTAGGCAGGCATACCCGCCATGGCAAAGTAAGATCCGAAGACGGCTGTTGTTAAAATGCCAAGGCTTCCGGCCAGGCCGTCAATCCCGTCAATAAGGTTATACGCATTGACCACCACAACAATGGTCATGTAGGTCAGGGGATAAGAGATCGCATCCGGCAGATCGGTGATGCCTAAAAAGCCGTGCATGCTGTCGATGCGGATGCCGGCCAGGTGGATGACAATACCGGCGGCCAATAATTGTCCCAGGAATTTTTTGGAAGGCGAAAGAATAAGGATGTCATCCTTGATGCCCAAAAAGAACATCAAAAAGGCAGCGGCATAAAAATATTGAAACTCAGGATTCAGTTGAAGTGATACGCAGAGCATGAGGGAAAGCAGGAATCCAATAAAAATTCCAACCCCACCGAGAGAGGCAATTGGCTTGGTATGCAGCTTTCGTGCATCGGGTAAGTCAAATAGCCCTTTTTCGTCTGCAACACGGATAATAGTTGGTATAGCGATAAATGAGATCACAAATGCTACCGACCCAGTCAACAACATATTCATCATACTGCAGGGTTATGGGATAAACAATTTGGTTTCATGCGTATCAGTCTTTCATGGTTACAAATACGGATTCTGCATGACAGACGCCATGACTCTTGAGCCGCAAAAGTAATAAGTAACAATGAGAATTTTTATAATAAAAAAGATTGCACTTTTGCACGGCAATAATTCAGGACCCGTTCTTGAAATCAAGGTTTCAACTCAATTAAAATTTTATGCCAAGTCTTACGGAGATAGCATCGCAAGTTAGAAGAGACATTGTTCGCATGGTGCACGGATCTGCCAGCGGCCACCCCGGTGGCTCTTTGGGCTGCGCCGATTTGTTGACCGCCCTGTATTTTAAAGTGATGAACCACACCCCGCAGCCGTTTGACATGGATGCGAAAAACCAGGATGTGTTCATTCTTTCCAACGGGCATATATCCCCGGTTTTTTATTCGGTACTGGCCCGCAGCGGTTATTTTGACGTGGCCGAGCTGGCTACTTTCCGGAAGATCAACTCCCGTCTGCAAGGACACCCTACTACCCACGAAGGGCTGCCGGGTGTACGGGTGGCTACCGGTTCGTTAGGGCAAGGCATGAGCGTTGCCATTGGCGCGGCGCTGGCCAAAAAGCTGAACAACGATCAAAGCGTGGTGTATACGCTTCATGGCGATGGCGAGTTGCAGGAAGGACAAAACTGGGAAGCTATCATGTTTGCGCCCAACCACAACGTGGACAACCTGGTGGTGACCATTGACTGGAACGGGCAACAGATCGACGGACCTACCTATAAAGTAAATGACCTTGGTAACATCCGCGAAAAATTCAATGCTTTTGGCTGGCATACCCTGGAAATGAACGGCAACGACATGGACGAAGTAGTGCACACGCTGGAAGAAGCAAAATCATTGGTAGGCAAAGGAAAACCCATTGCCATCATTATGCGGACAATCATGGGTAAAGGCGTTGAGTTCATGGAAAACGACCACAACTGGCACGGCGTGGCTCCCAACGACGAGCAACTGGCCAAAGCCCTGGAGCAATTGCCGGAAACGATGGGAGACTATTAAAGCCTCCTGTCCCCCGGTGGGGGAATTTAGGCCGGTCACACTTTTTGCTGTTTTATTTTTCTTACAGTGAAACGGTTTTGTTCGATTGCTGAATAGTATTACAGAAAGTACAAGAGTGCGACGCAACAAAAGCTTTAAAGTAGCACATCTGCTAAGTACATAAAAAGAAAAATGCCTGTTTTTGCGACAGGCATTTTTTATTGGTGGAAAGTTATTGGTTAATGAAAGGCTGAAAAAAGAAAAGTGGCAATGACCTAAGTTCCCTCACCGGGGGACAGGGGGCCGCCTACTCACTCCGCAGGATTACCTGTTGCCTGGCGGCTTTCCGAGCAGGGATATACGCTGCCAGCAACGAAATAAAAAGCACGGTCCCGCCAACAAGCACAAAATCCCAGGGATTGATCTTTACGGGGAAATAGGCGATCATGAAAGTGTCCCCTTGCAGCGGGATCAATTGAAAATGGATCTGCGCCAGCGCAATAAGCAGCGCCAGCAGCATGCCAATGCCGCCACCAATGGTTGCCAGCAACAACCCTTCGGTCAGGAATATACGTTTTATGAACCGGCCGCTGGCGCCAATGGCATGCAGCACACCGATGTCTTCTTTTTTCTCCAGCACCAGCATGGTGAGTGCACCAACCATATTAAATGCAGCCACCACCAGGATTAGCGAAAGAATGGCATAGATCACCCATTTTTCCATCTGCATCACGGCGTAAAGACTGCGGTTTTGCTCGTAACGGGTTTCTACCCGGTAACCTTCTCCCAAGATCTTTTGCAGGCCGGCCTGTATCCGTTCGGGTTTTGCCGTGGGTGAAAGCGCAATTTCCGCCGCGCCATAAGCGTCGGCGGGCATGTTCAGCATGGTCTTTACAAAAGCAAGATTGGTGATCGCATACTTGTTGTCAAAATCCTGTTGAATAACAAACGTACCGGCGGTGTTCACCGTATCTGCCGCCAATGCCTTCATGGGATCGGAGAGGTCGACTTCTCCTTTGCGGGGCAGGTATAACGTTAGCGGAAAGATGTTGCGGTCGCTGCGAACGGCCACCGCATTTTCAATACCGGCGCCCAGCACCAGCAGGGGATCTTCTTCGGAACCCGTATTGAATTCACCGCTCACCACATGTTGTGGCACCGAGGTCACCTGGGCATAAACGCTGTCCACACCTTTGAGACTTAGCATCGACGACGATTCACCGTTTTTGAGGTAAGCCCTTTCTTCCGCTACCAGCGAAACAGCTTTAACGCCGCCAACAGACCGGATCTTTTGCAACTGTTCGGCGGTAAGGGTGATCTGCTTGCCTTTTTCGGGGCCAATGCGCAGGTCGGGGTAGAACGAAGAGTACAAGCCTTTCACCAGGTCTTCAAATCCATTGAATACGCTCAGCACCAGGATAAGGGCAGCCGTACCAAACAACATAGCCACAATAGAGATCCAGGAGATCACATTGATGGCATTGGTGGTCTTTTTTGCTTTGAAATAGCGCCAGGCGAAAAGGAAGTTCACAAGTTCACAGTTTACGCGTTTGCGGTGATGTGGTGAAAAGTTGATAGGTTGAGAAGTTAATAGGTTAATTAGTTAATACGTAGTTAGGTTGTGCCCATCTCACTTATCAACCTATTAACTTATTAACCAGCTACTCCTTCTCCGCTTCATTATCATTCTTACCTTCTTCCCGCTTGATCTTATCAAACAGTTCTTCCATCTTGAAAACCTGGTCCAAGGTATCGTCCAGGAAAAATTTCAGTTCGGGAATGCGGCGAAGCTGGTGCTTTACCCGTGCGGCCAGTTCTTTTTTCACTTCCCAGTGCCTGTCTTCCACTTTTTTAAGCACTTCTTTTTTATCCTGCGCATTGTAGATGCTTAAGTAGATGCGGGCTTCCAGCAGGTCGGGAGTGATTTTTACACTGGAAACCGACACCATGCCGCTATTGATAAAACTAAGCCCGAGCCGCTGAAAAATGGCATTGATTTCCTCCTGAATAAGCCCGCCGATCTGCTTTTGCCGTTTTCCTTCCTTCATAAAGATTGATTAATTGTGACTGTCAGTCCCCGCCGAAGCCGGGCAGACGGGGTAAAATTACTTACTTTGCGTCTTTCCAAAACAGTGCCGCAGGCCACACATGAAGAAGTACGCCAGAGTTTTTACCTATTTAAGCCAGTACAAAGGCGAAGCCGTTCTCTATATTGTCTTTATTCTGTTGTCCATTGTTTTCTCGCTGGTTTCATTCGGGATGCTTCTTCCTTTCCTGGAAATGATCTTCAACGGCAACCAGTTGGGAGAGGGTGGCGGTATGCTGGGCAACTCTTCCAATCCCGTTGTCAACTATATCCGCAACTTTTTAACGGACAGCATTCAGCAACGCGGCAGCATTCCTACCCTGGGCATTATTTGTATCCTGATCATTGTTTCTATTTTTTTCAAGAACCTTTTTCTCTACCTCGCTTATTATATTTTAAACCCACTAAAGAACAAGATTGTTAACCGGCTGCGTACCGAATTGTACGAAAAAGTGCTGCACCTGCCGATTGGCTTTTTTACAGAAAAGCGAAAAGGTGATGTCATCAGCCGTATCACCAATGATGTCAGTGAGGTGGAAACGTCGGTGGTGGGTACACTGGAAGGCTGGGTGAGAGACCCCCTGACGATCCTGGTGACACTGGCAACACTTTTCTTTATCAGCTACCAGTTAACCCTGTTTGTGTTGCTCTGTATACCGGTAGTGGGTTTTGTGATTGGCCGCATCAGCCGCAGCCTTAAAAAAGGTTCGGCAGAAGTGGCGCACCTCAACTCCGAATCGCTGTCGGTGCTGGATGAAACCCTGAGTGGACTGCGGGTCATCAAGGCGTTCAATGCAGAACCCTTGCTGCGCAACCGTTTTTTTAGCATCAACGATAACCTGGTAACAGCTAAAAACAAAATTGGCTTTCGCCGCGACTTAGCCTCGCCGGCTTCGGAGCTGATGGGCGTAATGATCTTTACAGCCATACTTTTTTTTGGTGGCCAATTGGTACTGAGCGATCAGCTTTCCTTAACCGGTTCCCTCTTTATTGTTTACCTCGGCTTGTTTTACCAACTGATCAATCCTACCAAAACACTTTCGGCTTCATTCAGCAACATGGCCCGCGGTACAGCAGCCATTGAACGTATCGAAGAGATCCTGAAAACAAAAAGCGCTGTCGATGATAACCCTGCGGGTAAAACGCTGGATAACTTTTCTACCGGCATTGAGCTGCGCAACGTAACGTTTTCGTACGATGGAACGCCGATTTTAAAGAACATCAACGTCACCGTTCCCAAAGGAAAAACGGTGGCCCTGGTGGGATCTTCGGGTGCCGGCAAAAGTACACTGGCCGACCTGGTGCCGCGTTTTCATGATGTCAGCGGCGGCGAGCTCCTGATCGATGGGGTGAACATCAAGGATTATTCGCTTCGCTCTGTTCGGGAGCATATCAGCATTGTAACGCAGGAACCTATTTTGTTTAATGATAGCATTGCGTCCAATATCCTTTTGGGAAAACAGGATGCTACTGAAAAGGATCTGGAAGAAGCAGCCAAGGTGGCCAATGCGTACAACTTCATTACTAAAAAAGAAAAAGGCTTCCAAACCAATATTGGCGACAGGGGCACAAAGCTGAGCGGCGGCGAACGCCAGCGTCTCACCATCGCCCGGGCCATCGTCAAAAATCCGCCGATCCTTATTTTGGACGAAGCCACATCTTCCCTCGATACCGAAAGCGAACGCCTGGTGCAGGATGCTATCAACAACATGATGCAAAACCGTACATCGATCGTGATTGCCCACCGCCTTTCCACCATCCGCCACGCCGATGAAATTCTCGTGCTGCAAAAAGGTGAGATCGTTGAGCGGGGAACGCATGATGAATTGCTGCAAAAGCAGGGTTATTATTATAGATTGGTTCAGATGCAGGAGGTGAAGTAAGTCTGAACCGCGATTTGTAGGATTTGTAGGATTAGCAGGAGAAAAAGCTATCTGTAAATAGAAACGTCGTTCTGGTTAGGAACGACGTTTTTTATTTCAGGTAAATCATATTAATCCACCCTAATCCTGGTTCAGACTATTTCAGTATCTCCCGGCTGATCACCACCTTTTGAATTTCGCTGGTGCCTTCACCAATTGTACAGAGTTTGCTGTCGCGGTAATGTTTTTCCACCGGGTAATCTTTCGTGTAGCCATAACCGCCGAAGATCTGCACAGCATCGTTGGCAACTTTTACCGCTACTTCGCTGGCGTAGTATTTGGCCATGGCCGAGACCTTTGTTACCGGTTGCTTTTTTGATTTTAGGTCACAGGCTTCCAGGGTCAATAGTTCTGCCGCCTGGATCTCTGTTGCCATATCGGCAAGCTTAAACGAAATGCCCTGGAAAGAAGCAATGGGCTTGTCGAACTGGTGCCGTTCCTGCGCATATTGAAGCGCTGCCTCATAAGCACCTTTGGCAATACCCAGCGAAAGCGATGCAATGGAAATGCGACCGCCATCCAGAATAACCAGCGATTGCTTGAAGCCTTCGCCTACTTCGCCCAGGCGATTAGCATCGGGAATAACACAGTTCTCAAAAATCATTTCCGCGGTTTCGGAAGCCCGCATACCCAGCTTGTTTTCTTTTTTGCCGCCGCTAAAACCAGGTGTGCCACGTTCCACCACAAAAGCGGTGGCGTTGTTCTTTGCACGAGGCTCGCCGGTCCGGCAAATGACAACGGCTATATCACCACTCTTGCCATGGGTAATCCAGTTTTTAGTACCATTGATCACCCAATTGTCGCCGTCTTTTACTGCCGTACACTGCATGTTGCCGGCATCGGAGCCGGTGTTGGGTTCTGTCAGTCCCCACGCACCAATCCATTCGGCTGTAGCCAGTTTTGGCAGCCAGCGCTGTTTTTGCTCGTCATTGCCAAAAGCAAGGATATGGCCGGTGCATAGTGAATTATGCGCCGCCACACTCAAGCCGATTGATCCGTCCACTTTGGCAATTTCTTCAATAATAGCTTTGTACTCAAAATACGAAAGACCGGCGCCGCCGTATTGTTCGGGCACCAGTACACCCATCATTCCAAGGTTGCCGAGTTGTTTAAAAATGTGCAGGGGAAATTCCTGCGTTTCATCCCATTCCATTACATGAGGCTTGATGTTTTGTGTAGCAAAATCACGGGCTGTCTGCGCCACCTGCGCAGTGATCTCATCCATCTCGAAATTCATATGTAGCAATCGTTTTAAGAAGTGAAGATAATGTCGGAACCAGGATTTGGGTTAATGTGTTAGATTAATGGGATGTAAAAATCGTTATTTCGAAATATCGATTTCAGTAAAGACAAACCTGCCCTATCCTAAAAATCATTTCTATCCATCCAAATCCTGGTTCAGACAGTCAACTTTAATCCATCGTAAGCAAGATGGATGCCCTGCGGCAGGTTTTTTTCCACATCCCCGTGCTTCCCCAGCTGGTGGGAGATATGTGTGAAGTAGGCTTCCGGAACCTGGAGTTCCTGCACCAGCGCAATGGCTTCGTCGAGCGAAAAATGCGAAATGTGTTTTTCCCTGCGAAGCGCATTCACCACCAAAACTTTACTGCCCCTGATCTTTTCTTTTTCGCTTTCGTCAATGCGATTGGCATCGGTGATGTAGGTAAAATCGCCAAAGCGAAACGCAAACACAGGCATTTTCAGGTGCCATACTTCCAGTGGCAAAACAGGTATATCGCCAATGACAAACCGCTCGTTGTCGATAGTGTTCAGGGCAATGTTGGGAACACCAGGGTATTTTTTATCGGCAAATGCATAGGCAAATTCACGCATCAGGGCATCGATGGTCATGGAGTTGGCGTACACTTCCATCGCTTGTTCCTGGAAGTAGTTGAAAGCACGTACATCGTCCAGTCCCGCAATGTGGTCTTTGTGTGGATGGGTAAACAGCACGGCATCGAGCCGCTTTACATTTTCCCGCAGCATTTGATAGCGAAAATCAGGTGTGGTGTCAACCACCAACGTTGTATTTGCCGATTGCACCATAATGCTGGAACGAAGCCGCTTGTCACGGTTATCGGTGGAGGTACATACATTACATTCACATGCGATCATAGGTACGCCGCTGCTGGTGCCGGTGCCGAGAAAGGTGATGGTTAGGGAAGGGTTCACGTTGTTGACTGGTTAATGAGTTAATGGGTTGAATGGTTAATAGGTTGATAAGTTGAATGGCTAACCTGTCAACTTATCAACCTATTAACTTATTAACTTTCCCCGCCTTCCTGTGCGGCACGGTAGCGGCCCATGATGTCTTCAAACCATTTGCGGCTATCGGGTGTAAGGGTTTCCGCATCGATCTTTAATTGGGGCACGAGGTCAATGAGCGTATTGATGCGGCCTTCAAGCGGGAGAAATTTATTCAGCACCACCACCTTCCTGTCTTCCAAAATGCAAAACCCACTTTGAAAAGAGCCGCGTTCGTACCGAACGATATAGCCGCTCTCTTCAATCATCTTGTCAATTTTATCAAGTGTGGTTTGTGTGTATTTCATATTTCGAGCCCTTTCCTTTGGCAGACATATCATCGTATCATTTGTTACCGGAAACTGCTAACAGAATGCCGGTAAATTGCAATGAAAGCCTTTTGCCACTAAGGCCGCAAGATACAAAGAAGACAGAATTGGCCGAAGTGCCGGCCCCGGGCAGTTACTTACTCACCATCTGCACCACCGGAACGATCATTTCTTCCAAACTAACCCCACCATGCTGAAACGTGTTCTTGTAATAATTCACGTAATGGTTATAGTTGTTCGGGTAGCAAAGAAAAACATCCTCGCCGCCAAAAATGTACGATGAGTTGATGCTGGGTGAGGGCAGCCCGATCTCTTTCGGGTCGCGAAAGGCCAGCACTTCCTTGGGATCGTAATTCAGGTTGCGGCCATGCTTGTACCGCAGGTTGGTGGTGGTTTGTTTGTCACCGATCACCTTTACCGGTGTTTTTACTTTCACGCTGCCATGATCTGTGGCCAATACGATTTTTATGTTTTTATCGGCGATCTTTTTTAGCGCCTGGTGCAGCGGCGAATGTTCGAACCACGATGTGGTGATGCTGCGGTAACTCGTTTCATCACCGGCCAGCTCTTTCAGCACTTCCATTTCGGTACGGGCATGCGAGAGCATATCCACAAAATTGTACACGATCACATTCAGGTCGTTGGTCATCAGGTTGTGTACATTGTTAACCAGGTCAAGACCGGCCTGGTTGTTCACCACTTTGGTATACGAAACCCGCAGGTTGCTTTCGCCAAGGGTCTTTAACTGGCCGCGTAAAAAATCTTCTTCTGAAAGATTTTTGCCGCCTTCTTCATCATCGTTCTTCCACTGCTGTGGAAATTTTTTTTCGATGTCGATGGGCAGCATACCGGAGAAAATGGCATTGCGGGCATAATGTGTTGCCGTGGGTAAAATGCTGTAGAACGTATCTTCTTCCACCATGCGAAAGCTTTCGAGAAAGATGGGCATGATGCTGCGCCACTGGTCGAAGCGCAGGTTATCGATCAGCACAAAAAAGGTGGGAACGCCTTTTTCTACCTGTGGAATGACCTTCTCACGGAAAAGCGTATGCGAAAGTACCGGCTTGTCTTTTACACCGGGTTTTAGCCAGGACGTGTAGTTGCGTGAAATGAACTTAAAGAACTCTGTGTTGGCTTCACCTTTTTGGGTTTGAAACACTTCCTGCATTTCCGGACTGTCGCTGCGCTGTAGGCTCAGTTCCCAGTGCACCAGTTCTTTGTAAATACCCATCCATTCGGTGTGATTCGGATTGGAGTTAAGCGCCATAAAAAGATTGCGAAACTGCTGCTGGTAGGCCGTGGTCGTTTTTTCGGCCACCAGCCGCCGGTTGTCGATGATCTTTTTCAGTGAAAGCCATACCTGGTTTGGGTTTACTGGCTTGATAAGGTAGTCCGAGATCTGGCTGCCGATGGCTTCATCCATCAGGTTTTCTGTTTCGTTTTTGGTGATGAGCACAACGGGTATCTGCGCATTCACCTCCTTTATTTTTGATAGTGTTTCCAGACCTGTGATGCCCGGCATGGTTTCGTCGAGCAACACCACATCAACGGCGTTTTCTTTTACATAATCGATGGCATCAAACCCATTGGTGAGCGTTTGTACATCGTATCCTTTATTCTGTAAAAAGATTTTTTGCGATTGCAGGCTTTCTATTTCATCATCTACCCATAAAATCTTGGCAAGGGACATAGCTTATTCTTTTTGGTGAAACGGCAAACGTCAAACGGGAGATAGGAGAGACCGCTGTTTGAAACGGACTCCGGTTTAACGTCTGACGTTTCACGTTTGTCTTCAAATGTAACTCCTGCAAATGAGAAACCAAGAGCGGTTAAAACACTCCCGGCTTATTTTTGAGGCAACTTATCCCTTATTCGCATGGCTTATGTACGCAAGATTATCAACGATCCCGTTTATGGCTTTATCACGGTTGATGATCCGCTGATCTTCGAAATCATTTCGCATCCTTACTACCAGCGTCTGCGCCGCATTCACCAGATGGCTTTTGCCTCGCTGGTTTATCCCGGTGCCGTACACACCCGCCTGCATCATAGCCTGGGTGCTTACCACCTCATGGGCCTGGCACTTTCGGAGTTGCGCGGAAAAGGCGTGGAGATCACGAAAGACGAAGAGCAGGGTGCCAAAATCGCCATCCTGCTGCACGACATCGGCCATGGGCCCTATTCGCATGCGCTGGAGCGAAAGTTGATCAAAGGTGTTCACCACGAAGATATTTCCATTCTTATTTTACAACTGCTGAATGAAAAGCTTGGGGGCAAACTGCAAACGGCCATCGACATTTTTACCGATGTATATCCCAAAAGGTTTTTGCACCAGCTTGTCTCCGGGCAACTCGATGTGGACCGTATGGATTATCTCACCCGCGATTCTTTTTTCACCGGTGTGGTAGAAGGCGCCATTGGTTACGACCGCATTTTAAAAATGCTTACCGTGCATGAAGGCGAACTGGTAGTGGAAGAGAAAGCCATCTTCACCGTGGAGAAATTTCTTGTTTCACGCCGGCTGATGTACTGGCAGGTTTATTTGCACAAAACGGTGATGGCCGCTGAAAAAATGCTGGTGCGGATCATTGAAAGAGCCAACGAATTACTCGCAAGTGGTATTGAGCTGCCCATGGCCTCGCCCAATCTTTCATTTTTTTTAAAAGAGCACAAACCCGATGGAAACTTTGTTCGCCATCTGGAAAAGTTTGCCCAGCTTGACGACACGGATGTAATGTGCACCATCAAAAACTGGTGCGGTCATTTCGACCCGGTGATCTCCCGCCTGAGCAAAGGACTGGTGGAAAGAAAGCTGCTCAAGATCAAGCTGAGTGGCGAGCCGTTTGACAAAACCCTGCTGGAAGCCCTGCGAAAAGATGTTGCCAACAAATTAGGGATCACCGAAACAGAAGCAGCCTATTTTGTGTTTGCTGGCGAAGCGGTGAACACTACCTACAACCCATACGATGAGCACATCCGCATCCTGTTCAAGGATGGAAGCGTTTCGGATATTTCGGGTGTCGACAATGCGCTGATACAGGAGAAGATATCTGCCCCTTTCAAAAAATACTACCTTTGCTACCTTAAATAAAAAAGGTCGAAAGCGTTTAAAAGTCAAAAATCTCATAATAACTGGCTGGCGGTTAGCGTTTGTACAGTTTGATCGTGATATTTGTTTTTTTCACGGTTTGACCAATTGACCTATTAGACTTTTTATGCAATTCACAGCCGCCCAGATAGCAATACTGCTGAATGGAAAAGTAGAAGGAAACGCTGAGGTGATCGTTTCTTCGTTCGGAAAGATCGAAGAAGCAGAAGAGGGGCAGCTTACCTTTTTAGCCAATCCCAAATACGAAGACTTTTTATATTCTACCAATGCCTCCATTGCCATTATCAACGAAGGATACGAACTGCGCAATACTGTAAAGCCAACGCTGATCCGCGTACCCGATGCTTACAGTGCTTTTGCACAGCTCCTGGGTAAGTACCAGGAAATGGCCACGCAGCAACTAAAAGGCATCCAGCAGCCCAGCTATATTTCCAGCACAGCCAAACTGGCCGACGATGTGTTTGTGGGTGCTTTTGCCTATATCGGCGATGGCGTGAAGATCGGCGAAGGCTCCAAGATCTTCCCGCATACTTTCATTGGTGATAACGTAGTAATCGGCAAGAATTGCATTATCCATCCCAGCGTAAAAATTTACCACGATTGCCAGTTGGGCAACAATGTTACCATTCATGCCGGAACGGTGATCGGTTCCGATGGCTTTGGTTTTGCGCCGCAGGCTGATGGCTCGTTTAAAAAAGTGCCGCAGATCGGTAACGTGGTGATCGAAGACCATGTGGAGATTGGCGCCAATACCACCATCGACCGCGCTACAATGGGCTCTACCTGCATTCGGCTGGGTGCTAAGTTGGACAACCTCATCCAGATTGCACACAATGTAGAAGTGGGTAACAGCACCGTGATTGCCGCACAAGCCGGCGTTAGCGGCTCCACTAAAATTGGCAGCAATGTGATGATCGGTGGGCAGGCTGGCCTGGTTGGACACATTCAAATTGCGGACGGCTCCAAGATCAATGCGCAGAGTGGTGTGAGCAAGTCACTGAAAGAACCTTACAGCGCTGTTACCGGTTCGCCGGCGGCCGATTATACCAGCGCCCTGCGCAGCCAGGCCGTTTTCCGCAACCTTCCCCAACTCGAAAAACGCATCCAGGAACTGGAAAATATTATCAAGCAGTTGATGACAGAACGGGTTTAGACCAACGGCCCCCTGTCTCCCAGTGGGGGAACTTAGGTACATGCCGCCTTTCTTTTTCAACCAAACTTTAGGTTATAAAACAGGACACACTGAAGCGTGTCCTGTTTTTTCTTTTAGGAGAGCATAAATATTTCCTGCTGCGCAGGTAAAATGGTCGCACGGAGCAAAGGAGGAAAGGAGGGGGCAATTGGCAAAAGGCAATCCGCAATAAGCAAATGAAAAGTCTGGCAAATAAAATCCTCCTTTCCTCCTTCCCTCCGTGCGAAATAAAAAAAGCTGGCGAAGCCAGCGTAAAACTGTTTCTCCTAAAGAAAGTTTGCAGAAAATAAACTCGCTCCGGCCTAAGTTCCCCCACTGGGAGACAGGGGGCCGTGGGCTGTAGCTTCGTAATCCGGGCAGGCGCCTTCTTTTGAGGCAATAAAAGCACCGAGGGCATTGGCCGCCTGCAGGCGATCGGGGATAGAGGCGTCGGCACTTGTCTTGGCCAGGAAAGCGGCTAAAAATGCATCGCCGCTGCCGATGGTGTCTACCACTTTGACCGGGTAGCCGGGATGGGAAAAAATCTCACCCTCGTGACAAACCGTTGCGCCGCTGCCACCTTGCGTAACAATAATGGTGGGAATGGAAAAGTGGTTTTGCAGGTGCCGCAACTGGTTTTCGGTACTACTTTCTTTGTTCAACCAGCTGCTGACAAGGGGGAGTTCGTGTTCGTTTAGCTTCAGGATGTCTGCGCTGTTGAGAAGCTTTTCCACCAATTCCTTAGAATAATGCGGGGAGCGGAGGTTGATGTCAACAACGTTGAACTTCGCCGCTTCCACCAGTTGCCAAAGCGCATTTGCCGTTACTGCATTACGGGCCGCCAGGCTGCCGTAAATAAAAAACCGGGCTTCTGCCACCAATTGGGTCAGGCTTTGCTCCCACGCAATAAAATCCCAGGCTACGGGTGCAACAATCTCGTAACTCACTTCATTGCTTTCGTACAGGGTGGCGTTTACCACGCCGGTAGGCTGGTCGTTATCGGTTTGCACAAAGGTGGTGGTTACGCCATTTTGTTCCAGGATCTGCAGGAGGCTTTTTCCCCGCTCATCATTCCCGACCCGGGAGATCAGTGCAGCCTGCAAGCCTTGTTTCTGCAGGTGGTAAGCAACATTCATGGGAGCGCCGCCGGGCCGGGCGCCGGTAGGCAAGAGGTCCCAAAGGGTTTCGCCAAAGCAAACGGCATCGTAACGGTTTTGCATGTTGTGGTTTCCGGTTTGAATGAAAGGGAAAGGCATCAAACCGTGAATTTAGGATAAAGAAAGGAGTGGAAACCTTGTTTTTAAATGGAATCTTCCCGGATGACTGGCAATCCTGTCCGGTGCCTTTTAAGGCGTCCTTTTTAACGGTTTGGCCATTGGCAAAGCCGGCCTTTTTCGGTACATTTGCCCGAATAGACAGGCACCACTGACGGTGCAAAAATCAAGGCAAGAAAATGAGTGATATTTTAGAAACGCTGAGCACAACGCCGGCACCCGTTACAGCCCCCGCTTATGGTGCCGACTCCATCCAGGTTTTAGAAGGTTTGGAAGCCGTTCGGAAACGCCCCGCGATGTACATCGGCGATATTGGCGTGAAAGGCTTGCACCACCTGGTTTACGAGGTGGTGGACAACTCCATCGATGAAGCCCTGGCCGGTCACTGTAAAAACATCATTGTTACCATACACGAAGACAATTCCATTTCCGTAGAAGACGATGGCCGCGGTATCCCTACCGGCATTCACGCCAAAGAAGGCCGTTCGGCCCTTGAGGTGGTCATGACCGTACTGCACGCCGGCGGTAAGTTTGACAAGGATTCGTACAAGGTATCCGGTGGTTTGCATGGTGTGGGTGTAAGTTGTGTGAACGCCCTGAGTTCTAAACTTCACGTAACGGTTTTTCGCGAAGAAAAAATCTTTGAGCAGGAATACCGTATTGGTGTGCCGCAATATGCTGTACGCGAAATTGGTGTGACCGAAAAACGCGGTACCTCCGTTCATTTCTGGCCCGACGAAACCATCTTTACCTCTACGGTTTATAACAAAGACATCCTCGAAAGCCGTTTGCGTGAGCTGAGCTTTTTGAACAAAGGCCTGCGCATTACGCTGAACGATGTTCGCGAAAAGGACGAAGAAGCCGGAATGACCTATTCCAAGATCTTCTTCAGCGAAGGCGGTATTCCCGAGTTTGTAGAAATGCTCGATAGCAACGGTGGCCGTGCGTCTATTCTTCCAAAGCCCCTCTATGTGGAAGGCCGCGATGAGAAGGCCAATGTGGCTGTGGAAGTAGCCATGACCTACAACACCAGCTACAGTGAACATATTTACTCCTACGTCAACAACATCAATACCATTGAAGGCGGTACACACGTTGCCGGCTTCCGTAGTGCCCTTACCCGTGTGTTTAAAAAATACGGCGATGAGCAGGGTATGTTTGAAAAAGCCAAAGTGATCATCGAAGGCGATGATTTCCGGGAAGGCCTTAGCGCCATTATTTCTGTAAAGGTGCCCGAGCCGCAGTTTGAAGGCCAGACCAAAACCAAGTTGGGTAACAGCGAGGTGTCCGGTATTGTAAATACAACCGTAGCCCGTGTGCTGGAGTCTTACCTGGAAGAAAACCCAAAGGAAGCAAAGAACATTATCCAAAAGGTGATCCTGGCCGCACAGGCAAGAGCCGCTGCCAAAAAAGCCCGCGAAATGGTACAGCGCAAGTCTGTACTGAGCGGTGGTGGCCTGCCTGGTAAACTGGCCGACTGTTCGGAAAGAGATCCCAATAAATGTGAGCTTTACCTGGTGGAAGGTGACTCGGCCGGCGGAACCGCCAAGCAAGGCCGCGACCGCAGCTACCAGGCCATTCTGCCCCTGCGTGGTAAGATCCTGAACGTGGAAAAGGCGATGGAGCATAAGATCTACGAGAACGAAGAGATTCGCAATATGTACACGGCGCTGGGTGTAACCGTCGGTACTCCCGAAGATCCCAAAGCACTCAACCTGACCAAGCTTCGTTACCACAAGCTGATCATCATGACCGATGCCGATGTGGATGGAAGCCACATTGCCACGCTGATCCTCACTTTTATCTTCCGCTATATGAAAGAGATGGTGGAGCAGGGTTATGTGTACATTGCACAACCGCCGCTTTACCTGGTAAAAAAAGGAAAAGAGCAAGCCTACGCTTACAACGAAGAGCAACGCAAGGCACTGGTGGAAAAATTTGGTGGCGGCAACGAAGGTTCTGTCAACATTCAGCGATACAAAGGTTTGGGTGAGATGAACGCCGAGCAGTTGTGGCTGACCACGATGAATCCTGAATCCAGAACGCTGAAGCAGGTGACCATTGAAAGCGCTGCCGAAGCCGACCGCATCTTTAGCATGCTGATGGGTGATGAAGTAGCGCCCCGCCGCGAGTTCATCGAAAGCCATGCTAAGTATGCCCGCATCGATGTATAAGCATACCAATCAACATATCGAAAGGCCCGGTGATAAAGCCGGGCCTTTTTGTTTCCGCTTGTCAAAAGAACGGGATGCAAAGCAGAAGAGTCGTTACTTTCAGCCTATGCAAAGACTGCTACTTATTCTCCTGGTTCTATTTTGGCAGCAGGCAAAAGCGCAAAAGCTGGTCAGCGGTGTGGTACTGGATGCTGAAAAAAACAGTCCTGTACCCAAGGCAAGCGTGTTTCTGAACAATACCTCCATCGGAACAACTGCTAACGATAAAGGCGAATTTCAATTGCAGGTTCCCGCTGGTAAATACGAATTGATCGTGTCATCCGTAGGGTATGTCACCAGCAACCAAACCATCACTGCAGAAGAGGTTATGGGCTTCCTAACGGTGAAGCTTACGCTAAAAGCACCGGAGCTGGAGACGGTGGTCATTGAACCTTACGAAAAAGACGGCTGGCAGAAATGGGGCCGGTTCTTCCTGGAAAATTTTATCGGTACCTCGGCACTGGCGGAAGATTGCAAGATTCTAAACAAAGAGGTGATCCGTTTCCGGTATTCAAAAGCCGCCAATAAATTAACGGCCCATGCGCTGGAACCGCTCAAGATTGAGAACAAGGCCTTGGGCTACCGCATCCAGTACCAGTTGGAAACATTCGAGTACAATTTCGGGAACAAGTACATGCTTTATGTGGGTTACCCGTTTTTTGAATTGATGGACGGGAAGGCAAAAAAGCAAAACGCCTGGCAACAGAAAAGGGCCGACGTGTATCACGGATCGATGATGCATTTTATGCGATCTGTTTACCGTAACACGCTGCAGCAGGAAGGGTTTGAAGTGCGGCGCATGAAAAAGGTTCCCAACGGGGAAAAGGCGCGGATCCGGGCAATGGATCGGAGCAGTGTGGTTAAAAACGCAACCGGCAATTTGATCACCGTTGGCTTGCCGGAATCGCCGGACAGTGTCGCTTATTACCAAAAGGTGCGGCGCCAGCCTGATTTTCATGATATCATTGGAAGGGACATCCTGGTAGGCGACAGTATTGCCTTTGCCCTTGACACCGTGACGGCAGCGCTTTCGTTTCCGGATTATTTGTTTGTCCGCTACAAAAATGGCAACGTGCCAAAAGAATATATACAACGCTTTCCCGATGGCGCACATGCCATGGTTTCGTATGTGCAGTTGCTCAACGATGAGGTGGTTGCCATTCAGTCGAACGGCATGTTTTATAACCCGGTAGATCTCATCAGTTCAGGGTATTGGGCCTGGTCGGAAAAGATGGCGACCATGCTGCCTTTTGACTACAAATAAGGGGCATGAAAAACGAATCAATTTTCCGCTTAATTTCAGGTCTTTCAGCAAACATCAACGAAAACCTACCAATGACCTACCAGGCTTCCCCCGGTCGCTATGCTTACATGGAATACAGGCGTTGCGGCAACAGCGGGCTAAAACTTCCCGCCATCTCCCTAGGCTTATGGCACAACTTCGGCCGCAACGATGATTACGAACGGTGCCGCAGCATTCTGCATACGGGCTTCGACAGTGGCATTACGCATTTTGACCTGGCCAACAATTACGGCCCGCCACCGGGCGGTGCCGAAGAAATGTTTGGCAAAATCATGAAGCAGGACTTCAAGCCTTACCGTGATGAGTTGATCATTTCTACAAAAGCCGGCTGGCCCATGTGGCCTGGGCCTTACGGTGATGCCGGTTCAAAAAAATACCTGGTGGCCAGCCTCGATCAAAGCCTGCGGCGGATGGGACTGGATTATGTCGATATCTTTTACCACCACCGTCCCGACCCCGAAACGCCGCTGGAAGAATCGATGGCGGCCCTTGACCTGATCGTACGGCAAGGCAAGGCCTTGTACGTGGGTATTTCCAGTTATTCTGCAGACCAAACTGCAAAAGCGGTGGAAGTGCTGCGGTCGATGGGAACGCCCATGCTCATTCACCAGCCGCGTTATTCCCTGCTCGACCGTTGGGTGGAAGACGGCTTGCTGGATGTGCTGGAAAAAGAAGGGGTTGGCTGCATTACATTCTCTTCGCTGGAGCAAGGCCTGCTGACCAATAAATACCTCAACGGCATCCCGCAAGATTCCCGGGCCGCCAGTGAACGCGGTAACGGTGCCATGGATGCCAACAGCATTACCCCGGAAGTGATCGCAAGAATTCAAAAGCTCAACCAGGTGGCGCTTGACCGCAATCAAACGCTGGCCCAAATGTCGCTGGCCTGGATCCTGAAAGACAAACGCATTACCTCTGTTATCATTGGTGCCAGCAAACCCGAGCAGGTGCTGGATTCGGTACAATGCCTGCGCGGAAATGTCTTTGTGGAAGAAGAACTGGCCCGGATTGAACATGCACTTGCCAGCCAGTAGTTTGTTTTTTTGGCTGAAGAAAATTTCCCTTTTTGAAGGAACAACCACTTTTTTGATCAATCCACCTTATGCTTAGACGAACGTTCCTGCCGGGATTTTTCCTGCTTGCAACTGTAGTTGCCCGGGCCCAGTTTAATAATTCCCTGCCGCCGGCCGGTGAAACAACTGCCATCTTTTTGCTGACGGCAGGCGCCGAAGGCAGCCTGCCTGTAGGCAGCTTTGGTAAAATGACCTCGATTGGTCTGGGAGCCGAGGCAAAGGCTTGGCTGTTCGGATCCGGCCGCGGGGCAACATTGGGTTTAGGACTTCGCCGGTTTTCGGGTAAAAGCACCGATGGCAGCAAGTTGCCCTCCGCCACCCTTGTACCGGTAAAGGCTGGCTATCTCCTGTTTTTTGCTGAAACATTTTTTGCGGAACCACAGGTCGGCTATTCTTTTGGCTCAACAGGCAGCAAAGGGTTTACGTATTCGATTGGCCTTGGCAGTGTGTTGGGCGAACGCAGTCTCCTGACTGCTCGTTTCGAAACAGTATCGGCAGTCCAATCATCTTTGCGTTTCCTTTCCTTGCAATATGCTTTTGCTCTTTCTGCTTTGTAGGCGGGTTGGCAACAGTCTCTTCGGTAACCTTGGCCCTCATTTTGCCTGCTATCAACAAATCAATTCATTAGTAACCTTAAAACCAAAAGATATGGCAGACGTGAAGCTTACCGCTTATAATGTAAAAACAAAGGAAAAGAATGTTCCCATCCAGGATGCTGTGATCACCAAAACCGCCAAAGGCGCTTACATGGTGCAGGGGCACGATGGAAAAGGAAATAAGCTGACAACCTTGTGCAACGAGGAAAAGGCAATGGCTGCCATTGACGCAGGCATGGCCAAAAAAGGCTGGTAACGTCTGTAAGGATGCCGGCAGGCCACGGGCTGCATGCGGTATACAAACACCCTTCGGGGATGCTGTTGTTGCCGCATGCAGCTTTGTTGTTTTTGGTGATTACTGCTTGTACAATTTGAATGTACTTTCGGTGTTCCCGCCTGCCATCTTCAGCAGGTAAAGTCCACTGGCATAATTATTTGCCGAAATATCGATGCTCAGCTTTTGGGGAAAGCCTGTTGCCACTGTGCTGAATTCTTTCACCAACCGCCCCTTCGCATCGTAAAGCCTTGCCTGCACAGGGTTGTTTTTTTCCAACTGGTACAAGAGCGAAAAGGCGCCACTACCCGGGTTGGGATAAACCTGCCAGAGCAAAGCCTCTTCAAATGGCACCATGCGAACCGGCGAGTACTGGAAGGACCCATTCCTGTCCACGATCTTTAACCGGTAGTACCGGGCACCAAACTTATCTTGTTCGGCATCGGTAAAACTGTAGTCGCGAAGGCCGGCGAAATCTCCGGCACTTATCACTTCCCCTATTTTTTCAAACCGGTTGGCCTGGGCTGCTTCTGGCCCCCTGGCCAGTTCTACCTCGTAACGGGCAACGTCAGTTTCGCTGCCAACTTTCCATTGCAAAAGCACTGCTGTTCCCTGCCGTGTAGCAGTAAGGCTAATCATTTTTACAGGCAGCGGTGTCAGCCTGTCGGCACCACCACTGTTCAGCCAGAACTCGGAAAACGAAGCAGTTTTGAACTCCGCATAATAGCCTTTGTCAAACGGCACGATCGTCCGTTCCGATGGCGGGATAAATTTCCACAGCCCGCCAAGGTTGTCGGCAAGGGTGCCGTTCTCCTGCGACTTCGCCGGCGCCGTGTATTGTGTAATGCCCAGCTCATACGCACTGCTGGGTTGGTAGCAGGAAGGACAGCCAGTTGCTTTTAGTAGTGTATCAGCCTCTTTGTCCAAAAAATAATAGCGCACCCAGACAGAATCCGTGGGCATATTCTCTGCCTGGATGGTGAGGTTACGATCGAGGTAATACTGGTTGCGGTCAAAACGCACAGCACCCGTATGCAAAAACGCTTGCACAGCGGTGGCACCCAAGTTTTGGTTTACCGGCTGTACCGATGCCATCAGTCCATTGCCGGCAATAAAATGCTGCCAGTTATTGCCCGCTACCGGCTGTGTTACCGGTGCTGTTTGGGTAAGCCCGTCAGCTATCCCAACGGGGTTGTCGTAGATATGAATATCATCAATGGCAATGCCTTCTCTTGTCACACCTTCATCGCTGGAAAGCACAAAGCGCAGGCGCAGGTTACTAACACCTGTTGGCAGGGCCTGTGTGGCCACATGCCAGTTGGTATAATTCTGCACACTCCAGTTTTCGCGGGGCGCCGCTTTGTTGTACCAGTTGGTGCCGCTGCCCGACGTGCCCAGTTTTTCCCAGGTGAGGCCATCGGAAGAATATTCCACCCAGGCCGCATCACAAAGAGCCGTGCCGCAATCTTCAATGTCCAAGGCCACACTAAAACTTAAGGTGGGCTTGCTCATGCCTGCCAGGTTAAAGCAGGGCGAATAGAGGTAAGAAAGTTCCCGCTCGGTATAGGTCCCTTCCAGGTTGGTTTTCCAGGCTTTTGTTCTCGAAGCAGCACCTTTGATACGGCGGCTGTTTGGTGTTCCCCAAGCCCAACTGCTCCTGTTACCTTCTGCATAAAAATAGCCGTTGCTGCTTTCAAAGTTTTCGAGGTAAGGAAAGGAAGTCACAAGCGGTTGGTTGTAGATCACGACAGTGACGGTATCATTTACCCGGAAATTGTCTACTGGCAGATCAACTATTGCCTCTACCGTATGCGGCCCAAGGGCCGAAAGGTCAGCGGTTGTATTGAAGGTGTAAGATTGTGTTGAACGGGCCGGCAGCGAAGCAATACTTTCCGAAACCCAGGCACCGCCATCGATACGGTAACGGACAGGCACACCTGTAATTGCTTGTGGCGACCCGTTGCGTACGCTGATTTGCACAGTGGCGGCGCCTGTTTGTCCGCAAGCATTTTTGGCCGGTGACAGGATGCTTTCCAGTTGTACATCCTGCTGCACCTGGTAGAGTCTTATGTCGTCAATTGTATAACCAGCACCACCGGCTGTATCGGTTGCAGGCCAGATGCCCCATTGTCCCCAGCGTACGCCAAAACTGCTGGTAAAGTTCTGCCCATTGGCTGCCAGTATACCTGATACCTCGATGCTTTTTGTTTGCTGAAACAAGTTGCCTGCTACCAACGAATCGAGGTTGAAGGCATTTACCCAGGCATCGGAATCGCTGCCCCGTATCCAAACACGGTTGGCAGGATTGGGTATCTGCCCGTGCTGACGAATCCGGAAGTCGAGGCGGACATCATGGGTCGTTGCGGAATAATTGCGCAGGTTATAAGTGCCGTACAGGTAATTCACATTGCCAAGGGCTACAAAGCGATTGGCATCAAGGGTAAAGGCCTGGCGGCCCGAAAAGGCAGTGCCTGAACCGGCAAAGGTGCGCAGCCGGCCAAAGGCGGTGCTGCGACTGAAATCATACCGTTCAGCACCACGAATGCCGGTAGTATCGCTTTGATAGGTTTCGGGTTCGGCAGCCTCCAGGTTATCAACAAGATCGCTGGTGAGAGAAAGCGGCAGGTTTGCGATTTGCTGTACGTTGGTGCGCAGCGTGTCATTTCTTTTATTGGTATCACTTGCCTTCGTAACATAGACAACCAGGTTATACTTTCCTGTAGCAGAGAGATCAGCCGGTGTGGCAAAAATGTGATCGTAGCTGGCACGGGCCGCTACCGGAACCGTTACCGTTTCTATAACCGGTGCCTGCCCGTTGATGCGGTAGGCAACCGTAAACGAGGCCGCCGGTGCATCATCAAGATTTTTGATCCGGACCCTGATCTTTTCGGTGTTACTTAATTCGGTACTTGTTTCTTTTCGGCCCGATCGGGGCGAAAGGATCGCATCAATTTTTATATCGTTATTCGAGATGGTCCCCGTACAGTTTCCATTGGATGGGGTACGGGAAATAGCCCTTGCTCTTCGCCCGGGTTTGCCATCCAGCCTGGCCCTGACACTCACAAAATAAAGACTGTCTTTTGAGAGACCGCCCAACGTGTAGGCGGTGGCGTTAGTGGTAGCTACCGGTACCATTTCATCATTGCGCAACAGCATTACTTCGTAATCGGTGGCACCTGTCACGGTCGTCCAGGTAAGGGCAATATAATCTTCGCACTGAACGGGCGCCAGGGAAACAACCGGTGCTCCTAAAATAGAAAATGGCTGACTGGCAGAACGTTCATTACTGCCCGTTTTGGTGATGCGTACCCTTGCATTTGCTGACGTTATTGTGGGCACTGTCCAGGTATAAACGGTTCTTGCCACATCAACGGTTTCAACAGCCGACCAGGTAGCGCCGCCATCTGGGGAGAATTCCAGGATAGCCGTTCCCGTTAGGCCATCGCTGTCCCAACTGATCTTGGTGCTTTCTCCCGGCACTAGGGCTTCGCCGCCAAAAGGCGCCGTAAGGGTGAGATGAACCGGTACCGGATCGAAGGCAAGAAAATATTCCTGGCTGGCGGTGGTAACGGTTGAGCCTTTTACACGAAGGGTGTATTGACCAGCAACCGGTGTTGGAATGACAACCTGCTCCATGTTGTTGACATGATCGGCGCCGGTAACCGCCGGCCTGTCAAGTGCGGCCAGGGACGTATCCAGTACTAGCGGACGGATCACATTGCCCGCTGGGTCCACCACTTCCAGGTCAAGGTCGTGCACCAGGTTTTTTGTGCTGATGACCGAAGCAGGAAGATCGTTCCAGTACAGCAA
The DNA here is from genome assembly GCA_013327885.1 of Flavisolibacter longurius. Taxonomy (GTDB): domain Bacteria; phylum Bacteroidota; class Bacteroidia; order Chitinophagales; family Chitinophagaceae; genus Flavisolibacter. The sequence goes on from JABUMY010000001.1 coordinate 510,319, forward strand.
AACCTTAAGCCTTGCCGTGCCGGCCGGAACAGAGATGGTATGCGTTGCAATTGCCCCTTGCGTACTGTTGCCTGTAAAATACTGTCCTTCTTCCAACGCTACTACGCTGCGCAATAAGTTCATGCTGCCAAAGCCATACATAAAATCGGGTCCGGCAGCGCCTCTTTCCGAAGCGCCATTGCAGAGCAGGGCTTTCATCAACCCGTTTTTTGGGTTTGTGCCATTGTGCAACTGACGGTACCGCTGGTAAATCAGGGCCAGTCCGCCACTGACAGCCGGTGCCGACATGCTGGTGCCGTTGTTGTTTTGGTAGGTATTGGTGGGCCAGGATGAGATCACGTTTTGTCCCATCGCCATGATCTCTGGCTTCAGCCTGCCGTCCAGCGCAGGCCCGCGGCTCGAAAAAGGTGCAATGGCGCCTGAATCATTGGTGGCGCCAACGGTTACAATATTTTTTGCCACCTGGTAGCCACCCAAAACGGTACGGTAACCGGCCGGGTAAGGCGGACAGTTTGCGTTGCCGCTGTTGCCTGCAGAGAATACATGCAGGAGAGAGGGATTGTCCAGCATCTGCTGGTCAAGAATGCGTGAGGTAAGATCGTAGGTGCCGTGGTACTCACATTCGATGATATTGCCATAGGAGTTGTTGGTGATCACCATACCATAATCCTGTATGTAAGTGGTGGCGTTTTCAACAATGCCGCTAAACGAATGGCTGATGATGCTGGCCTTAGGAGCAAAGCCGCGGTACAATTCGTTGATAACGCCGGCACCGGCCATGATGCCTGCGGTATGTACACCATGTGCATTAAACGGTGAAGCATTGTGGTTGATCAGCCGGCCCGAAAAATCGGCATGCGCCTGCAGGTCAGCATTGTCGCCATGGCCAATGGCAACACCTTCACCCGTTAGCCCGCGGCCGCCGGCTACTACTGGCGCAATAAGCGGTGCTGCCTTTGCAGCAGCGAGGCTGTTGTCGTTCAGCGGTTGGTCTTTTGGCGGGGCTGCCTGGATAAATTCAACAAAAGGCAGGGCGGCAATTTCGTTGATGCGATCCTGTGCGATGTGCAAACCAATAATGCGATAGGCAATATGGTTGGTAGCAATAACATCAACTCCAAGTTTAGACAACTCTTGCAGCACCAAATCTGCTTCGAGGGTTTTGTAAAACGATAACCAAAGATCGACCGTGCCGGCCGTTTTCACTGCCCAGGAAGGAAGCTTTCCCTTCGCCAGTTGATGCGGCATTTTTTGTTGCGGTGTCAACGGGAAGATGGCGCTGGCTTTCACTGTGCGTAACAGTTGCGCCGATGGGAGGTTACGAATGGCAGCGATGAATGCATTTTGAGGAAGGTAATCCAACAGGGTAATGCCCGATGCCTGTAGCTTTTCTTTTTCGGCCGTTGTCGGGAGCGCATCAAACCTGATGACGGCAAACGCCGACCCGGCAAAACGGGGAGCGGTCCTGGCAAACGAATCAAGTAATTGTGTTGAAATATTGCCTTTGGGCTGAACAGGGCCGGTGCGTAAATAAACAGGTTGCGAAAACAGCGAAGTAGTGAACAGCAAAAAGAAGAATAAGAGGAGTCGGTTTCTGGGCATGCATTGGATTTCTTGGCCTAAAATAACAAAGAAAACCAATACAATTTGGTTAGAAGCAGAGGGACCGAAATTTAAAACTATCCTGCTGCTGCAAAAATTTTCCTTGCTTAAAACTGATGCTTTCTGAAGCAGATAGAAGCTAACGAAACAAAGCGGCAGTGTTCATCTTTCATGACTGAAAAAATCATAGCGTACGCAAATCAGTAGTGAGCAAACTATCTTCCCCCAGTAATGAGGCTATAAAATCCCGGTGTGTACTTTTTTAAGGAACGGGCTATTAATAGGCCTAGCAAAATGGTAATCGTAGGCACAAGAAAATAATTTAGCAACGATACCGCATCTGATGTTCCGGTAACAAAAAACATCCCTTTTTTGATCATCGTTAATACTGGTTCGTGAAAGGCGTAAATGAAAAAAGAAGCCGAAGCAAGCAGCAAAAGAAATTTATGCGGACTTGTTTTGTTTTTCATCAGGAGGTCATAAGCGCACCAGTAAGAAGCCATTCCTGTTAGGACCGTGGTTTTGTGCAGTAAAAACAGCGCATAGGTTTCTTCCGGTTCCTGGTAGGTAAGAATCGTTTTTATCGTAACAAGGGTAAGCCAGAGGGCGGGAAAGATCCAGTACCAGCTCTTGTCCCGTTTTTTTAGCAACAACTCTTTTTTATGAATGGCCAGGTAGGCGCCAAAGCAAAAGAAAAGCACGGCATCTCTTTTCAGGACTACAAAGCTGAAGTCAACCACCTCGAGATAGATGACCGCTAAAATAAGGAGCGGCAGTACCCGCAAATATTTCAATACCCAAAAGATAACGGGCGAAAATGCTACCAGGATAACGAGGTTGCGAACAAACCAAAGCTGGTAGGGAATGGGGTCAAGAAGAAGGGTATGGATGATCTCTGAAAATGAAAAATCTTCAATCAGTTTGTTGTTGAAAAATTTCCGGGCCTGTGGAATTTGCTGAAGGGCAAAAAAGAAAAACAAGCCCCAGGCCGACCAAAGCAGGTAAGGCACCACCAATGATTTTCCCCGTTTGCGAAACTTGGGAATAAATTCACCAAACCGCCCTGTAATGCGCTGAAAAAAAAGGTAGCCCGAGATGATAAAGAAAACCGGAACAGTGATTCTTGTGATGCCCTGTCCGAAAAAATGCTGGATAAAAACATTGTAGTTGTAATCGATCTCGCCGGAACTGTATCGCAATGAAAGATTAGAAGAGTGGTGAAAAGCGACTAGTACCATGGAAATGGACGAGATGATCCTCATTTTGGTACTTACATATAAATTCATCCAAGCGTTAGTTTAATAAAATTTCGGGTAGCAGATTGGTTTAGCGCTGCCAATATAATAAACGATTGGAAAGGTGCGGAATAGTTTCTTCACGGCAATGAAACGCTAACCGGTTTTATGCCATGCATCGTAAACTATTTTGTTTGTTAGGAGAGCACCTTCAACCCGCACCGTTCAAAACAGATACCGACCTTCTGCTTCTTATTCTTTTGCCGCCACTCCAAAAAACACCACTTTTGCAGCTTAGATTTTTTTTATGCCAAAGAACCGCAACGCTGCCATCGGCTTTATTTTCGTGACGCTGCTGATCGATGTTATTGGCTTTGGTATTATCATTCCCGTAATGCCCGACCTCATACGGGAACTGGGCCACGTAGACCTGAGCCATGCTTCCCGCATCGGCGGCTGGCTCCTGTTTTCCTTTGCCATTACGCAGTTTTTGTTTTCGCCGCTGGTGGGTAATCTCAGCGATCAGTATGGCCGCAGGCCTGTGCTGCTGGCCTCCCTCTTCGGCTTTGCCATCGATTATATTTTCCTTGCCTTTGCACCAACGCTTGCCTGGCTTTTTGTTGGCCGCATCGTTGCCGGTATCACCGGCGCCAGCATGACCACCGCTGCTGCGTATATCGCTGACATTAGCACACCAGAGAACCGGGCCAAAAACTTTGGCCTTATTGGTGCTGCGTTTGGATTGGGTTTTATCATTGGCCCGGCCATCGGTGGCCTGCTGGGTGGCTTTGGCACCAGGGTGCCGTTTATGGTGGCGGCCGGTCTTTGCCTGCTTAATTTTTTGTACGGCTATTTTATTCTTCCCGAATCCCTTCAGAAAGAGAACCGCCGACCCTTTCAATGGATGCGTGCTATACCCGGTGTCAGCCTGCTGAAGTTGCGACGCTATCCTTCGCTGGCAGCCCTGGTGGTTGCGCTCTTCCTGGTGTATACCGGTTCGCATGCGGTGCACAGCAACTGGAGCTTTTTTGCCATTGAACGCTTCCGTTGGAGTCCGGGAATGATTGGTTTGTCTCTGGCCGCGGTGGGGCTTTTGGTGGGTGCGGTACAAGGCGGGCTGACAAGGGTAGTCAATCCAAAACTGGGTAACGAAAAAAGTATCTACACCGGGCTGGCGCTGTATGCACTGGGTATGTTGTTGTTTGCGTTTGCCACGCAAAGCTGGATGATGTTTGTATTCCTGGTGCCTTATTGCCTGGGTGGCATTTGCAACCCGGCCTTGCAGGCTATCATGGCTGGTGCCGTTCCGTCAAACGAACAGGGTGAACTGCAAGGATCCTTGACAGGGCTGATGAGTCTTACTTCCATCATTGGCCCGCCGGTAATGACAAATGTGTTTGCTTATTTCACCGGCAAGGCGGCACCGGTTTATTTTCCCGGGGCGCCGTTTCTTCTTGGTGCCCTGTTTATGATTGCCAGTGCCATCATTGCTTACATTGCCCTGCATAAAAAAGCCGTTCAGCCTGCACCGGCGCAACCTACCGTTTAGAAGTGTACGTAGTTATTGGTAGATCCAAAGCATAACCGGCTTTTCTTGTGTTTCAATAAGAGCGGAAAGCTTGTCGAGAAAGGCATACGTTACCATGGGGCAGCCCAAACTGTTGACAATGGGAAAGGGTTCGGTCTCCTTTTCCGGTACAGCGCTGTAACCGTGTAACACAACGTAACGTTGGTAGGCATTGGAGTTGCTGCTGTCCAGCCCATGCAACTTATATGCTTTGCCAAACGATCCCATATAAGCCTTGCCTATCTTATAGCGGCCAAGGGATGAGCAACCACCTCCCGGTTCGTTTGAGAACACAGGCTCCGGCTGAAAAGCTGTGTTGCAACTTCCGTGGGAAACCAATGCGGCAGCGCTTATGGTATCCTGTATGAAGTCATACACAAAAAATCGGTTCCTGCCGCTGGGCAGCCGCATGTCTATCAAAAAAGCCACTTCCGTGGATAGTCCATTCTGCCGGGCATATTGCCTGCCGGCCGATGCTTTTTTCTGTAACTGTTGAAAATAGGGTGGCGCCGGATTTGTTGCAGCAGTAACAGCCGGCGAAGGTTTACCAGAAGGAGCTTTTTGTTTCTGACTAAAATAGAAGATAGCTGAAAGGGTCACCAGGAAAAGTGCCGATAATAAAAGCAATCGTTTCATGCAACTATGATGCGGAGTGCTTTATTTTTTCATAGATCTCACTAGAAGCGGATGGTAGTGCCGAGCAGAATTGACGTTAGTGTTCCAGTTTCGGAGGGGATTTCCATGTATTTATTTTCTTTTAACTGGTAGCCGGTGACTTCTTTTGTTTCGGGGTTAACAATCCAATATTCCCTAACGCCGCTTTTTTCGTAGGCTTCCTTTTTATTTTTTGTGTCAAGCTTTTCAGACCCAGGCGACAGAACTTCAACTACGAGGTCAGGAACACCTTTTATCTTATCTTGAATAATACCCATCCTGCTTTTCTGAATAAAAACGATATCAGGCTGGAAAATATTGGTATCGTTAAGTTGCACATCAACAGGAGCAAACAAAACCTCTCCCAGGATATTTGCCTTCACGTGTTTTTCAAGTTCAAACGAAATTTTCTTTACCAGGAGCTGGTGTTTTGGTGTGGGTGCAGGTGACATAATCAGTTGATTGTTGATAACCTCTGCCAGCGTGCCTTCCGGCAGGCTCTCAAACACTTCCATAATCGTTCGGGGCGGCGTCTGGATCATAACCTCTTTTTTTAAAATTACGCTTTTTCCTCCCAAAGGAAATTCAACTGTGGCGAATGGCACTTTATTTATACCTGTATCTCACGGTAAGCGAAGCGGCTGTATTCACCGCAAATTCACCAATGGCAAACAGGGGCTCCTGCCGGCCAATGGTCAGCGATCCGTTGACCGCCCATTTCCGGGAAAACGGGTGTTGGTAACCGATAGTTGCCGATTGCGACCGCAAGCCATAAAAAGCTTTGGACGAACTTCCCGTGGTGGTTTGCGTATTGAGCAATTCAGGTGAGTAGCCAGCCCCGATACGTACGGAAAAATAATGCTCGGGATTGGAGAAATAGCGGCGTACAGTGGCCGATGCTGAAACACTCGTGGAGGCACTGTCGGGTGTGATGTAGGGCCGCAGCGAGATCCAGTAGTTGCCGGTGTAAAAACCAACCGAGCCGGTATAGATCGTCACTTTGCTTTCGGGACTAAACGAAAGGTAACGCAGGCCTGCTGATGCTTCCAGGCTAAGCGGAAGACTTGCGAACACTTCAGCTCCATAGCGCTGTTCCGGGAATAAGTCGCCATTGGAAAAGCCTGCATTCAGGTAGGCATAAACCCCGCGGAAAAGCCTGGGATAAAGGTCTATTTCCGGCTGAAAGCTTTGGTTGCCGAAACGGTCGGCATAATTTACCCGGGCAACTATCGAGCCCAAAGAGGTGGCACGGCTGCCTTGTACAAAAGCATAGCTGGCCGGCGAAAAATAGGCTGAGAACGATTCATAGGAAAAACCGGCGGAGATATCATTGTCGAGCAACTGGCCGCGCAGTTCCTGCAAAAGCAGGTAACCATCACCGTGATTCGGCTGTTTGCGAAGAAGTTTTTGCACCACCAGTTTAGCATCCGCCATCTTACCGGTAACCGACAGCAGCTTTGCCTTGCGGAAAAGCAATCCCGGGTCATCGCTAAAATGCTGGAGGCCTTTTTCGGCTGCCGCCAGTGCATTGGCCGGCTCATCGGCCCAGCGTTCCGCATCTATCCAGGCAATATAGTTATCGAGAGTTTTGGGGTCGGCTGCCGCCACGTCGGCAAATGCTTTTCTTGCATTTTCATATTCGCCATCCCAGGCATAGGTGCGCCCAACAAAGGTTTTGACATCAGAATAAAGCGGGTGTTTCTGCAGGATGCGAAGCGCCAGTTCGCGGCCTTCTTTCCGCTTGCCCGAAAAGGCCAGTTCTCTAGCTTGTGCAAAGGCTTTGTCGGGGTCGCCGAGGGTATCGTTCTGGGCCTTTGCCGAAAGGCAAAAGCCACTTAAAAAAACAAAGAAGACAACTGTTATGTAGCGAAGGGGTACGCGGTTCATAATACGGTTTTTCAATGGTGGCTGCAATCGCCTGCAGGCGACTGCAATCATTTTCAGTAACTATTTTTTTCTTGCCAGCAGCTTTTCCTTTTTTTCTTTCAGGCTTGTGCTGCCCGGCAAAAACTGTAAACCTGTTTTGGCCAGTATCAGGGCCGAATCATTTTTGTCCACCCAGGTGGCCACATCGATCCAGGCCAGGTAAGCATCTTCATACGTAGGGTTGCGCCGGAGCACTTCAGCAAACTCGGGCGCCGCCTTCCCGTATTTTTTTTCCCAGGCATACGTGCGACCGAGCAACACCCTTACATCGTGATAGTTAGGACTGCCGATCAGAATTTTCCGGCACAACAGCCGTGCGGATGCATGCTGCTTGGCATGCGCCAGTTTCCGGGCAATGGTAAACAAGGTATCGGCACCTGTGAGCCCACCGGTCAATGTGTCCAGGGCTGCCTTTTCTTCCGGTGAAAATAAAGTCGATTGCGGCGCCTGCGTCAGAAATTCGCCGTCCGGCTTCATTAGCCTGTTTTCGCCGGAAACATATTGGTTCAACTGCCGGAAGCTGTCGCGTTTTGCCAGCAGCCGGGTCTTCTCCCTTTCGTTGCGCAGTGGCTCCAGTTCCAGGCTGGGGCCAATGCGGTAGAGTTCTTCTCCCGTCAAAAACAAGTCGCCGCTGATAAAATCATCAAGCGAATTTTTATTGCGCATCAGCGGTACTTCGTAAGCGGTGTTCAGCTTCTTTGCCGTATCCAAACCTCTTCCCATCCAGTGCACCTGGCTGGGCAAGTGCATGCCCTCGCTGTGCCGGAGCAGTTGCACTAGCGAAGGCGCAATGTCCAGGTGGGAGGACAGGGCCGGAAAACTGGCTTTCCGTTTCAGCAGCGGCGTATAAATTAGAAGCGGTACATGAAAGCGGCTGAGCATATTGTCTTCGGGTACAGGAATCAGGCGGTGATCGCCGGTGATAATAAAAATGGTGTTGGCAAAATCGGGTCGTTGCCGGTAAGCCGACAGGAAAGACCGGATGCTTTCATCGCTGTACACCAGGGATTGTAAAACATCCTGGTATGGTGCAAATTTTTGGCGATCGCCTGCAGGAAGTTGTGCCAGCCGGGCGGCTACTTTTTCTTTGTAAACTGCTTGCTGCGGAACGGCAAAGGGTTCGTGTGTGCTTAGCGTAAAATAAATGTTGAGCAATGGTTTGGCCGGGGCCGATTTCAACACTTCCAGCGACCGGCGGTAAACGTCGCCATCGGTATAACCCCAGCTTTTTTCGCCACCGGCTTTGCGGTTATAATTCGGACCAAACCTGGATTCGTCAAGAATAAAATCAATGCCCTGTCTTTCCAGGAAAACATCTTGCCCATCGAAGTTGGCATTGCCACCGTAAAAATAGCTGGTATGGTAACCGCTCTTTTTCAAAAGACTGATGAGCGAGTGGTGCACAGGCATCGCTTCACCAAGGGCAGAAAATCCGTTTTTAGCATAAGGAAGTGATCCGAAAATTGACGGAAGACCGGCAAAGGACCGGCCGGCACTGCTTAAAAAGTTCGACCAGTAAAGCCCTTGCCCGGACAGCGAATCGAGGAAAGGCGTAAAGCCACCATAAGCTGCTGACGGACCGGTGAAATCGCGGCCCAATCCTTCCACGATCAAAAAAACAAAGTTTGGTTTTTGACCCTTCAGGTCAAAGAACGGTGTCAGTACGTCGGTGCTGTTGTCGTTTCGCAACAGGGGGTAAGGGGCAAATGCGATCTTTTTAGAACCGGTATTGCCGTCCGCTAAATTAGCATTTACAAAATAGGCGCACTTGTTTACCGAAAGATTTGCACCGGGTGTTCCGGGCTGTGCGCTAAAAGCATTGTAGCGAAAGGTGCAGCCCATACCTGCCAGCAGTAGGAGGCCCGCTGCCCAAGGAAAAACCTGGAGCGACCGTTTTTGTACCCACCTTACCGCAGCCACAAACAAAACGAGCAATGCCATAGGCAACAGGTCTGCAAGAGAAAAATACGTGGATGATCGCACCGTGGTTTGAATGTCTGACAATGAATAACCAAACAGGTCGGCGCCAAGCAGCGTATTGGTAACAAGGTAATAACGACTAAGGGCAGCCGAAACAAGGAGGTAGATGCTGCTAAATACAATAAACAGTACAAATGAAACGCGGGGCTTCCACCACCAGGCTAGCAGCAGCGGTAGGCAAAGCATAAAGGCAAGACTAAGGGCAAAGCCGGCATCGTTGAGCAAGCCGTAAAGTAGGGCAGATGCCGTGCCCCCGGTGCCCTGCAACACAGCGCCAAGGTGTTCGATCAGCCGTAACAAAAAGGTAAAAAGCAAAAGTGCAGCAACCCACAGCGGGTAGGTACGGAAAAAGTCCGCAGGTTTTTTTGCAATAGGATCGGTCATGATATTGGATGGACCGGTTTCGGTAACCGGTAAGGGCAAATATGGAGCGAAAAAACGAGAATTCAAACGGCAGCCAGTGCTCTTTCGACTGAAGGCTGAAAAGGGGCGGTAAAACAAAACAGCAGCCACAAGGACTGCTGTTGAAAAATAAGGTTGTTGGTACTTAGGCCGAAACCGTGATGGCCGAAACCGGCTCTTTCAGCATTTGCCGCACGGCATCGGCAATGGCCTGCGCATCGTAGCCACATTCGCGGTGCAGCTCTTTCAGCGTTCCATGCTCCACAATGCGGTCGGGGATACCCAATATGGTAAGGTCATTTTTATAGCCGTGTTGCGCCATAAATTCCGCAACCGCACTGCCAAAGCCACCCACCACGGTACCGTCTTCCACCGTTACAATTCTTTCGTATTGCAAAAGGGCTTCGTGCAAAAGCGCTTCATCCAGGGGCTTGGCAAACCGCATGTCGTAATGTGCCGGCTCAATGTTTTCTGCTTTTAATTCGCGGATAGCCGCAGCGGCAAAATTACCCGGGTGGCCAAATGTAAGGATCGCCACGCCTTTGCCATCACGCAACTTGCGGCCGGTACCGATCTTGATTTCCTGCATGGGCTTGCGCCACTCCGGCATCACGCCTTCGCCACGGGGATAGCGGATCACAAAAGGCAGGTCGGTGCTGTCCAGTTGGGCCGTGTACATCAGGTTGCGCAATTCGGCTTCGTTCATGGGTGCCGAAATGATCATATTGGGAATGCAGCGGAAATAAGGAATATCGTAAGCGCCGTGGTGCGTTGGGCCATCTTCGCCAACCAGGCCCGCCCTGTCGAGACAGAACACTACCGGCAGCTTTTGAATGGCGGCATCGTGCACCACCTGGTCAAAGGCACGCTGCATAAAGGATGAGTATATATTGCAAAAGACCTTTAGTCCCTGCGTAGCCATACCGGCACTGACGGTAACAGCATGCTGCTCGGCAATGCCAACGTCGATGGCCCGGTGGGGCATGGCCTTCATCATGATATTGAGCGAGGAACCCGACGGCATGGCCGGCGTAATACCCATGATCTTTTCGTTCTGTTCAGCCAGCTCCAGTATTGTATGTCCAAATACATCCTGGTATTTTGGCGGCTGTGGTACTTCGTACCGCTTTTTGTAAATCTCACCTGTGATCTTATCAAACAAACCGGGGGCATGCCACTTGGTCTGGTCCTGTTCGGCGAGTGCATAGCCCTTGCCTTTGGTGGTAATGATATGGAGCAGCTTGGGACCCGGAATGTTGCGCAGGTCTTTCAGCGTATCTGTCAGCTTGGTAATGTTGTGGCCATCGATCGGGCCAAAGTACCGCATGTTCAGGGCTTCAAAGAGGTTGCTGCGCTTGGTGACCATTCCCTTGATGCCGGCTTCCAGCTTGGAGGCCATGTCGCGGGTAAAGCGTTTGCCCACCGGCAATTTGCCCAGCAGGTTCCATACATCATCCCGAAACTTGTTATAGGTCTGCGAGGTGGTGATGTCGGTAAGGTATTCTTTCAGCGCACCAACATTGGGGTCGATGCTCATGCAATTGTCGTTCAGGATCACCAGCATGTCGGTATCGGCTACGCCAGCGTGGTTCATGGCTTCAAACGCCATTCCTGCTGTCATGGCGCCATCGCCAATAATGGCAACCGATTTGCGGTCGGTCTCGCCTTTGTATTTGGCGGCCATGGCCATACCCAATGCCGCAGAGATCGACGTGGAAGAGTGGCCTACACCGAAAGCATCGTACTCACTTTCGCTGCGTTTGGGAAAACCGCTCAAACCTTTGTACTTGCGGTTGGTCATGAAGTTGTCGCGGCGGCCGGTAAGGATCTTATGGCCATAAGCCTGGTGGCCTACGTCCCACACCAACTGGTCGTACGGCGTGTTGTAAACAAAATGCAGGGCAACGGTCAGCTCCACCACACCCAGCGAAGCGGCAAAATGCCCGCCGTGTACACTCACCACGTCAATGATGTATTGGCGCAGCTCATCACACACCTGGTGCAGCTTTTCCTTTGGCAGTTTTTTCAAATCTTCAGGCGAATTGATCGCTTGCAGCAGCGGCCCTGCAGGTATTTGCATCAATGATTTTTTTAAAGCGGTAAAATTATTCTATTTCGGCTAAACGGCGGAAGCTGTTTTAATGCTTAACAAACCGGAAGGAAATAGGTTGCACACCACCTGCGCTGCCTGCTACCTGCAACTGGTACGTACCCGGGGGCAGGGATTGTACAGGGATGGTCACATTGTTGGTGCCATTGTTTAAGGAAAGATTACCGCGACCCACCATCATGCCATTGGTATTGTAGATGGTGTAAACAGCAATTTGTTTCGCTGCGCTTTGATACTGCAAAACAAGTTTATCAGTAGCAGGGTTAGGACCAAGACGGTGCACGGAGGCTGTTGGTGCCCCGCCCAGGTAAACCTCGGGTGAATAGAATGACTTGCCGTTTTTCTGTACAAGCTTCAGCCGGTAATGTGGAAACGCTTCGGGTGCCTGTGCCGCAAACGTATACAGCTTGCTGCCCCTTGCGTTTTCGCCGGTGATGATCTTTTCTGCAATAAAATTCCGGTCGCCGGCCGCTTTTTCCACTACGATGCTTTGCAGGTTCTGCACATCGTGCAGCAACCATTCCAGTTCCTGCTGGCCGTTCTGGCCGCCCTTGTTTTTAAAATAATCCAGTCGCACCGGCAGGGTGCCGGGGTTACAGGGGATGATGGTAAAGTCAAACGTACGCAGGTAGCAACCTTTTACCGAGCCGACTGTCACCCGGAAGCGGCCTACCGGCAGGTTATCGATCTCGATAAAAGGCGGATCGTAATCCACCACGGTTGTGTACTGGTCCGAAAAATCATAAATGCCGTTGTTGTCGGAGTCAACAACAATGGTATAGGACATCGGGAAAATAGACGCATAGTTGCTGTGCTTAACATAAATGCTGACACTGCCGGTAGGTGTTTGGCCACAGCTTGTAGGACTTACCATGTCAAACTGGTAAGAGATGTCGGTGGTACGGCCAGCCCTGTTGTTACTGGCATTGCCGCTTTGCCGGGGGTCTTTTACCCAGCCACAGTCGCCGTCCAGCACACGGGCAAAGCTGTTGGCCCTGCCGGTGGACATGCCCAGCTCTTCGTAAACGATGGGCAAGTTGCCAATGTTAAAGGTTTTGCTGCCGCATCCTCCAGGCATGGCAGCCGAGGTAATGGTAGGAAACGTTACGGCCGGTGTGGCACGGGCAACAGCGTCAATCACGTTCAGATTTGCATCAAACAATACCAAGGGTGTATTGTTGCTGCCGCCATCGGAAAGAAACCCGTCGGAGGCAGACGGCGTGTTGTCGGTACAATTGCAGGTATTCCAGTTCAGATCGGCGGTTACACCATTGCCGGTGCTGTCGATGTTGGCGCAGGTACCAAGGATGTAGTCTTGTCCGGCCAGGGTATAAAATTCGCCTGGCTGCAAAATAGTTTGAGCGGGAATGGTAACTGATTTTTTACCGTTGGTAAGAATATAGCAGCCGATATCGACAGGGCCGGGGCCAAAATTGAGGAGTTCGACAAATTCGGAATTGATGCCACAGCCATTGGCTGTCCAGGGCATATATTCATTGATAACAACCTTGCCCTGGACCTGGGCGAAAGTGTTGTTTGCCAAAAGCAAAAGAGCCAGCAGCGTAAAGCAATTACGGATAATATTTGCTTTCATGGGATGGATTTAAACAACAAATAACCGCTTTTCTCCCCTGAAAAGCAACCTTTCAAACCAATTTTTTTAAACTGTAAATTCACTGTAAGTTTATCCACTTATAAAACTTATTATCCACTGGTATATTTACGGGTCCTCCACTCGTTAGATTACGTATAGATTTGTCAGATGAAGGCTTTCAGGTTGTCGCGGTATTGGGTGTTTCAGTTTGCCGGATGGGGGCTTTTTGCCCTGATCAACGTGTTTTTTGCCCTTCTGTTCAACAGCTACGAACCCAAGATCCTCCAGCGCATCCTGTTTTTTATGGAGGTCGGCATCATCTTCTCCCACTTTATGCGGGAAGTGATCCACCGCTCTTCGCTTCTGCTCAAAGACCTTCGTTACCAGATACTTACCTTTTTACTCCTCACCATCGCTTTTTCATTTTTCATTACCTGCGTGGTATCGCCGTTTGAGCAATTGTTCCGCCTGCGGCTCAATGCCCAGGGGCGGCCGGTGTCTTATTTGTCGCTTTTCATTACGAATCTTATCTCGTTTATTCCACTCCTGCTGATCTGGAATGCCATCTACTTCATGTACCATTTTATCATGAAGACCCGCAAACAGGAAATGGACACCATCAAGCTGGAAGCCCTGGTGCGCCAGTTGGAGCTCACCACCATCAAAGCTCACATCAACCCGCATTTTATTTTTAATGCGCTGAACGGCATCCGGGCCCTCATCGATGAAAACCCCGCCCGTGCCCGGACTGCCATAACAGAATTAAGCAATATCTTACGCAGCAGTTTAAGCGCCGAAAAAGCCGAAACGGTGCCGCTGCAGGAAGAGCTGAAGATTGTAAAGGACTACCTGGCGCTGGAAAGCATGCGCTTTGAAGATCGGCTTCGGGTAAATTTCGAGATCGACGAAAAAACATTGTGCAACCCGGTGCCGCCCATGATGCTGCAAACTTTGGTAGAAAATGCCATCAAGCACGGCATCAGCAAGCAAATGAAAGGCGGTGTGATCAAGATCGTGTCGGATGTAAAAGAAAACCAGCACGAACTGTTGGTACAGAATACCGGTCACCTGAACGGCTATGCAAAACACGGTGGCGGCTTTGGTATTGCCAGTACAAAAGACCGCCTGCACTTGCTGTATGGCGACAAGGCCAGCTTTGACATCAGGCAGGTAGCGGATACGCTGGTCGAAGCAAGAGTACTGATGCCGATGAGCGAGGGAAAGAGCCGGTAGAAGACGGGTCCAACCGTATTGAATTCCTGCCCCCGATGCGCACCCGGCTGGTTGTTTCGGTTGTAAAGTGAAAAAACGTATTATTGACTCCTGTTTCTGCCCCGGCAGCAAACAGGGGAAAACAAATAAACCATGAGAGCTATCATTATTGATGATGAACGCCTGGCCCGTACGGAACTGCGGAAACTGCTGCAGGAATTTCCCGAAGTGGAAGTGGTGGACGAGGCCTCCAATGCCGAAGAAGGCGTGCAGAAAATAGAAAGCCACAACCCCGACCTTATTTTCCTGGACATTCAAATGCCGGGCAAGACCGGGTTTGAAATGCTGCAGGAACTGGATCATGCACCCACCGTTGTGTTTACCACCGCTTACGACGATTATGCGCTGAAAGCATTTGAAGTGAATGCGCTGGATTACCTGCTAAAGCCCATTGAGCCCAAGCGCCTGGCTGATGCCGTGGAAAAAGTAAAAAAACTGCAGGTGACCAACGGTAGTCCCGACCACGCGGTTTCGGTGAACGGTGGTACCGGTTTGCTGGGTGAGCATGACCAGGTGTTTGTAAAAGACGGCGACCGTTGCTGGTTTGTGCGCCTGTCGGAAGTGCGGTTGTTTGAAAGCGTGGGCAACTACGCCAAGGTGTTTTTTGGGAGCAACAAACCGCTTATTCTAAAATCACTCAACGCACTGGAAGAGCGCCTCGATCCCAAAACATTTTTCCGTGCCAACCGCAAGCACATCGTAAACCTGCAGGCCATTGAAAAAGTGGAATCTTATTTTAACGGTGGTCTTTTGCTGGAGCTGAAAGGCGGTGAAAAGATTGAAGTGAGCCGCCGGCAAACGGTGAAGTTCAAGGAGATGATGAGCTTATAATTTCAGGAAACTTTTCTTGTAACAATAACAGCATGCCCTTTCCTACGGAAGGGCATTTTTAACAGCCTCTTACGGGAACGCAAACCCGGAAATTTTATCTTACGCTGATTTAATTCACACAAATGAAAAAAACTGTTTTTCTCTCGTTCGCAACAGGACTGATCTTACTGGCACCGGGCATTGGCCAGGCACAAAAGAGCGCCGGGACCATCACCGTAAAAGAAGTGGAAAGAATTGAAAACGTGCTGGCATCGGACAGCTTTATGGGCCGTGCTGCCGGTACACGGGGCAGCGAAATGGCAGCCTCCTTTATTGCGGCCGAATTTAAAAAAGCCGGCCTGCAACCCGTACAGGGAACGAGTTACCTGCAGGAGTTTGTTGTGGTAAAGCCAGTGCTGAAGGAGATGAAGTTTAAGGCCGATGGCGCTGATGCGGACGTGAAGAACGTGATCGTTTTTACCAGCAATGCCGAAGTGGAAGTGGACGAAAAATCGGGGTACGAACTGGCCTCCATTAAGGCAGGCGAAAGTTTTGGCGCCAAAGCAATGGGTTTCTTGCAGGCGAAAAAAAATACCATCGTTGTTGTTGATACCAGTTTTTCGCGGAGCTTCCCGGCACTGAACCGTTTAAAGCGCCAGCAATTCCGCACCGAACACAATACGGTTTTCCTGCTGGGCACTGCACTGCCAAAAGAGTTCAAGATAAAAGCCGATCACAGCTTTGAAGAAACAAAGCTGGCAAACGTGGTGGGCATCCTTCCTGGGAAAAGCAGAAAGGCCGAACAGGTGATCTTTTCGGCGCACTACGATCACCTCGGTATTGGCAAGCCTGTGGCCGGCGACAGCATTTACAACGGTGCCAACGACGATGCAGCCGGCACAACAGCCGTGATCATGTTGGCTAAACATTTTAAAAAGTTGGGCAACAACGAACGCACCCTGGTGTTTGCCGCCTTCACGGCCGAAGAAACCGGCATGTTTGGCTCCCAGTATTTTTCCCGCCAGTTTCAGCCCGAAAGCGTGATGGCCATGTTCAATATCGAAATGATCGGTACCGAAAGCAAATGGGGTAAAAACTCGGCTTACATTACCGGTTACGAACAAACGAATATGGGCGAGATCCTGCAGGCTAACCTCAAAGGTTCTGCTTTCCAGTTTCACCCCGATCCTTACACGCAGCAGCAGTTGTTCTACCGTTCCGACAACGCAACACTGGCCCGCCTCGGCGTTCCGGCGCATACCATTTCTACGGCCAAAATGGAAAACGAACCGCACTACCACAAACCCAGCGACGAAGTGAGTACGCTTGACCTGCAGAACATGGCTGAGATCATTAAAGCCATTGCCGAAAGCAGCAAAACCATTGTAAGCGGAAAGGACACACCCACAAGGGTGAAGCCTGAAGGGATCCGTGCCTCATGATGCGGGTTCTCCTTTTTCTTTGTTGGCTGTTTGCCGGCATCGCTGCAAAAGCGCAGTACCCGGCTGACAGTTTACAAAGCAGTAAAGCGGAAGCCATCATCCGGTTCCTGGCCGGTGACTCGCTCAAGGGGCGGGGCAACGGTTCAAAAGAATTAGCTGCAGCGGCAGATTTTATTGCATCCCGGTTTGGGCAGGCAGGCCTGGTGCCGCTGTCCGGCCGGGATTCTTTTTTTATACCTTTTGCCGTACGTGGATTGCAGCGCAAGGCCCGCACGGACAGTTTGAACAACGTGGTGGCCATGTTGCCCGGCAGGAGCCGGGCCGGCGAGGTCGTGATCTTTAGTGCGCATTACGACCACATTGGCGAAGAGGCCGGCACCATCTACAACGGCGCCAACGACAACGCTTCGGGTACAACAGCATTGCTGCTATTAGCCGATTATTTTGCCCGCCGGGCAGACAATGAACGGACAATCCTTTTTTGTGCTTTTGCCGGCGAAGAACTGGGCCTGCTGGGGTCCACGGCATTTGCCGAACTGATAAAGCCGGAAGCCATGGTGGCTGTTATCAATATTGAAATGATCGGTATACCTGCGGTGGGAAAGAATGCGTTTTTTATGACGGGAGCATCGTATTCAAACCTGCAGACCATCTTCCGGAAAAACCTGGATAAAAAGTACAGGATAAGGGGCGAGCCCTCTTATGAAAAAGACCTGTTCCGGCGATCGGATAATTATCCTTTTGCCCGCAAAGGCATCCCGGCCCATACCATTATGGCCAGCGATGATGACGATGCCTGTTACCACCAGGATTGCGATGAGGCCAAGCGGATCAACGTGGAGAACATGACCAGTTTGATTCGGGCCATTGCAATGGGCAGTGCCACAATTATTAGTGGTGCAGATACACCAACCAGAATCAACCCGAGCCGAGTGCAGTAAGTACTGGATAGTGGTGCTGTTTCATCACGGCAAAGGACAAGCGTAAAGTCTTATGATAGGTTGAAAAGAAAAAGAATTCTACAGGCTAACTGAAACAGGAGGTCTCCTGATACAACAATATCCTAATATCTCAATATCCAATCATCTCACCCGTTCACCACACTCACCCCATGCACTGCAGCTGCCATCTCTTCCAACAGCGAAGGATCTTTTTCTATGGCGTTGCCCACCACGATCACATCGGCGCCGGCCTTGCAGTTGCGGTAGGCTTTTTCCGCATCGCGGATGCCGCCACCGATCACCAGCGGCACTTCAATGTTTTGCGCCACCAGGGAGATCATTTCTTCGGAAATGGGTTTTTTGGCGCCGCTGCCGGCATCCATGTAAATGAGTTTTTTGCCCAGCATTTCGCCGGCCATGGCGGTGCAAAGGGCAATGTCGGCTTTGTCGGCCGGGATGGGTGCTGCGCCGCTGATGTAAGACACCGTGGTAGGAGCGCCGCCGTCAATGACCATGTAGCCGGTGGAGATGATCTCCAACCCGCTTTTTTTCACAAAGGGCGCCGAGATCACATGCTGGCCAATGAGCAGTTCCGGATTTCGACCGGAGATCAGGGAAAGATAAAGCAGGGCATCTGCCGAAGGACTCACCTGCGAAGGGCTTCCGGGAAAAAGGATCACCGGGATATTGCTTTGCTGTTTGATCTGCTGAATGCAGGCATCGAGGTGGTCGGAAACCACCAGGCTGCCCCCCACGAAAAAATAGTCAACGGCAGCGCCGTTGGCCAGTTGCACCAGGGAAGAAAGCGAGGATGAAGTGACGTTATCAGGGTCAATCAACACAACAAACGATTTCCGGCCGCGCTGTTTTCTTTCCACTAGGGAGGGGTAAACATTCAACTTCATCCGCAATGATTATGGTTGCAAAAATGCGAAAAAATTCTTGCTCTTCTCCACTATAGCCGTTTATAAACAGCCAGTTGAAGAATATGGTTGTTGACAAATGCCGTTCGGGTGTTGCTGTACTGGTTCATATAACCAATTTCAATATCCATTTTGCCCTGAAAACGATAACCTACAGCGCCATACAAACGGTTCTGGTCAAACGCTTTTCCGTTGACGGCCGTGGTGTTGCCGGTGTTGAGAAAAACTTCGTTTTGCAAGGCTGCAAAAGGACCGGAAGAAAATGTCGTTCCGGGTACCAGGGGTAAAATGCCGCGGATAAAATAACGAAAGCGAAACACCTGGTCGTAGCCATCGGTTGCTAATTCATCCCCGGAAATCTTTGCCTTTGGAATAAACCGCTCTTCAAACCGGAAGCGGTGGGCCAGTGCCACTTTGCTGACCTTTTGGTTGACGAGGGCCTGCTGCCAGATGCGGTGTTCGGAAAGTAGCGAGGAAGCTGTTCCCACTGTGCGGCGACTGCTGTTCAGTAAATAACCGGCGGTGAACACCAGGTTTTTATTCAGGTGGTAATTCAATCCTGGCCGCAGCAGGATGGCGCCAACATTTTCCAGGTCATTGGTAGAGCGCAACTGCGCATCAAAATGCAGGCTGAAGCGGTTGTTCAGCTTAAACGTATTGAACGAGCCTGCCCAGCCGCTGAATTGTTGCTGTGCGTTGCCCGATACCGTGAGCATCAAAAGAGCTGCAAAGAAAAAAAGAGGATGTTTGAATTTGATCATGGTTCCGGCAATAAAAAGCGCAAATATGGCCAAGGATTAGCGAAAACTGACCTTTGCGCCGTTTTTTGCCGCGGGGAAATCGTTCTTTCCTTCCTTGTCAAAAACAGCGGTTCGTATATCACCGCCCAGTTCGTAGCGGTCATCGCCTTCGCCGCCGTTCAGGTAAAGGCGTATCCGCGTACGCACCGCTTCATCAATGGTAAAGCGGTCGTTTCCTCCCAAGCCGTTCAGGGTTAGCTTAAAGGTTTCGGAACGTACAAAGGTGCGGTCGTAAAGTTTGGCGCCCCTTTCGCCGCCAGGCTGCAACTGGTAGATCTGCAGGCGAAAACCCTTTTCCGCCGGCGTCAACGCAAACCATTCCCTTTCGCTGCTGCCTTCTACCTGCACGGTGCGGGCCAGCGACCGGTAGTACTTCATCGCCTGTTTTTCCAGGTCATCGCGACGGCCCCTGATCTTTTCAATAAAAGAAGGCCCAACGAGGTTAAAGATGGCAGGTGGCAGGTTGCTTACGGCTTGTTCAATGGCGTTGTCATCCAAGTCGTGCTGCAGTTGTCGTACTGTTTGCCGCCAGGTGGCTGCATCCAGGCCATGCAGGAAGATCTCGTCTAGCCGGCGGCCTTTGTGGTTGACGCTGTGGATATAGTCAAGGTTTTTGCTAAAATTGACCATGAACCGCAGCGCTGCCACCCGGGCAAGCTTGGGCACCAGCCCGTTGCTGAAATAAAATGCCCAGTCGCGGTCGCGGGGAATAGCCTGGTAATAGGTCAGCCCGGCAGAATCCTGTTCGCCCCAGCGCCAGTTGTCGAAGTGTCGGTCCCAGTCGGCAATAATCATGTCCAGCAGTCTTGCCCGGAGCAGGGCCCGCTGATCCACCACGTGGGTATTGGTCTTCATGATCTTTTCTAGCATCTTCTCCGTGTTGTCGGTGTCTTCAAAGCCGGCATCGCGGTTTTCGAGCATACAGATGGTGCCGGCAAAAATGGAATTGTATTCGCCTAAGGCCGTGTCTTCTGCTACAAAAAATATCCTGGGATTAGCTGCCCGTACACCGGCGCTTTTTGCCAATGGACCAATAATGAGTGGGGCATACGGCATGGCGGCAGATACCTGGTCCTGCGCCACTTTTTCGGCAAGGGTGCCTTCCAATGGCCCCGACAGGGCGCCGCCGACATCTTTGTCAAGGGTGCGAAGTGCCCATTCGGCGCCGTTCTTGTCTTCCAGTTTCAATGATTTTGTTTGCATGCCACCACCCAGCTCTTCAATCTTAAGCCCGGATTGGGAAAGGCGGAAAACGGGAAGGGTAACCTGTTGCCGCCAAACGGTGCGGTAGTTTTTGCCCATGAGTAGATGCCGGAGAAAGCTCTGGGCCTTGTACCGGTCGCTTACAATGGTTTCCACGGAGTCGGGGGCAACATAGCGGTAGGGCGGGTGGCTAACCTGCGCTTTTGCAGGCCACTGCAATGCATAAACGAAAAACAACAACACCCATCTTTTCAAACTCATAGCAAATAAATACAGTTCCTTTAACCGTACTGTTGCAAATGTTTTGCCGGGAGTTGGGAGCAAGGGGCAAGGGGCAAGGGACAATAAGCAATGGGCAATGAGCAACAGGCAACAGGCGTGTTTCGCTTCACTTATAGGCACTCCTGCACCCCAACTATTCTATGGCAACGGCACAATTGATCCATTCGGCATCGAAACTTGCCTTGTATTTTTTGTAGAAGCTGATGGCGGGCTCGTTCCATTCCAGTACCTGCCATACAATGCCGCTTAGTCCCCGCTCCCTGGACTCAACGATCAGCCTGTCGAAAAGCAACTTGCCTATTCCCTGGCCACGGAGTTTTTCGGTCACCAGGAAATCCTCGAGGTACATGCGCTGTCCTTTCCAGGTGCTGAAGCGGATATAATAAAGGGCAAAACCCTCTACACGGCCATCCTGTTCAGCCACAAAGGCCCACCACACCGGCTTTTCTCCAAAGCCGCTTTCGGTAAAATGCGCCAGCGTTACCGTTACTTCATCCGGCGCCTTTTCATACAGGGCCAGTTCCTTTACCAGTTCCAGTATCCGTTGGCAATCTTCCCGCACTGCACGACGGATAACGGTTTGGGGTTTGGAGTTTGGGGTTTGGCGTTCTTCAGACCGCGGAATCTTTTCAGTATTGTTGTTCATTTTTTCTCTTATTTATCAAATCTGGATCACGTCATCAACCTATCAACCTATTAACTTATCCACCACTCAACCCATCGCCTGTTCCAAATCAGCCACAATATCTTCTACATTCTCAATGCCCACGTTCATCCGGATCAAGCCATCGGTAATGCCGTATTGCTCCCGCTGCTCTCTGGGTACGCTGAAATGCGTCATCGATGGCGGGTGACAAAGCAGGGTGTCTACCGTGCCCAGCGAAACGGCCCGTGTGCAAAACTGCAGCTTGTTCATGCAGGCCACGCCGGCATCAAAGCCACCCTTCAGCTCAAAGCTTAACATGGCGCCGGGCTTGCGCATTTGCTTTTGCGCAATGGCATAAGCAGGGTGGGAGGAGAGGCCTTCGTAATTGACGCGGGCCACGGCGGGATGATTCTGCAGGTGCTGTGCTACGGCCACTGCATTGCTGCAGTGCCGCTCCATGCGCAGCTCCAGGGTTTTAATGCCCTGTGTCAATAAAAAAGCATCAAAGGGATTGGCGTTGCCGCCAAGAATGCGGTGCGATTTGGTGATGCTGTCTTTCATCTTTGCCACGTCGCGGCCAACTAGGATGCCGCCAATGGCCGTACCGTGGCCGTTTAAAAATTTGGTGGTGGAGTGCACGATGTAGTCCACGCCAAAGCGGAAAGGCTGCTGCAGGTAAGGCGTGGCAAAAGTATTGTCGCAGGCAACCGCCAGGTTATAACGTTTAGCGATACCCGTTAGTTCTTCAATGTCTACGATCTGGATAGTGGGGTTGGCCGGGGTTTCAAGGTAGAGCAGCTTGATGTGGCGGTCGTGCTGGATGATGCTTTCCACGTTCTCCGGGTTGCGCAGGTCGGCTGTTACTGCTTCAATACCAAAATGCGGTAGAAGTGTCCGGAGCAGCGTTTCGGTGCCGCCGTACAGGGAATAATGTGTGAGAATTTTATCGCCGGCCCTTAGCGTGGAAAGCAGCAGCGTAGAAATGGCTGCCATACCGGAAGCATGGAGGATACCTTTGGCTTCCATCTCCAGGCCAAAGGTTTCCAGGGCGGCTATTTTTTCCTCGGCCTCGGTAATGGAAGGGTTACCGTAGCGGGAATAGATATACCCTTCCTCTTCGCCGCTAAAGCGCCGCATGCCTTG
Organism: Flavisolibacter longurius; assembly: GCA_013327885.1. Classification (GTDB taxonomy): domain Bacteria; phylum Bacteroidota; class Bacteroidia; order Chitinophagales; family Chitinophagaceae; genus Flavisolibacter. Next base: position 532,851 of record JABUMY010000001.1, read on the forward strand.
TTCAGCCGTATCAAAAACATAGGTGCTGGAGGCATAGATGGGTGTTTGGTGGGCATAGTTCGGGTCTTGCCTATGACCAGCGTGTATTGCTGTTGAGCCAAAGCCTTTCGGGGAAGTTTTTTTCTGCATGGTAAACGAAGGTTTTTCGTTAATTCGTCTTTTCAAAAATAGGCCTCATTTTACCGATGAAGGAAATAATTCTCCAATACGCCGCGTATCATTCCTGGGCAAATAACCTGCTGCTTTCAACCATTCAGTCGTTGCCCGAAGAACAGCACCAGGCAGCGGTGAAAAGCAGTTTTCCCAGCCTGTATAAAACCGTATTGCACATGTACGATGCGGAAAGCATCTGGTGGCAGCGCTTGAAGTTGCAGGAAAAAGTCGACCGGCCGAGTGACACATTCACTGGTGACATGGCAACGCTAAGCCAGGAGGTGCTGCTGCAAAACAAACGCTGGCACCAATGGGTAACTAACGCCAACGAACATGCGCTGCAGCATGAATTTATCTACTACAACTCCCGCAAGGAACGGTTTAAACAGCCGGTTTACCAGATGCTGCTGCACCTGTTCAACCACGGCACCTACCATCGCGGTCAGTTGGTGACCATGTTGCGGGCATTGGGGGTGGAAAAGATTCCGCAGACAGACTTTATTGTATGGAGCCGGAAGAAATGATATGCAAATTTGCGGATAGGCAGATATGCGGATGAATACCTGTTTGCTTAGAACATTGGATTGTTTTATTCTTTAGCGCTGCTGTTCGACCCGCTCCGGGGTCGGTGTTCACTGTCGCTAATTATTCCCCGGGTTTCACCCGGGGCTATTAACACGAGACCCTCCGGGTCATTGCCCCCAATCTTCTTTTAATTTTATTTGGCTCAATACTACAAGGTATTTTTTCTTTCTACTACCTGTTAACCATAGACTACCAAATGACGCCCTCGTGTTATTAACCTGCAATTTCTTTCAGCCAACCGGAAAGCAATTCCCTGTTAATCTCCGAAACTTTTTTGATCTTAATATGCCGCATGTCTTTGCCGGTACCTTCAAGGAGATGAAGGTTGCTCTTTATTTTTTCGGCCTGCATAAAACCAAATGTTATATAGGTTTTTGCCGTTTTAAAATAGGCAATGTCTTTATCTGTGGCAAAAATGGGCCGACTCCATTTAAAAGCCTCCTGCACAGAAGGAACTTGCTGGTGGATCAGTTGGCGTAGGGCTTCCATGATGGCCTTTTGTTCTTCCGGCGCATTCTGAATATAGCTGGTGACTTGCGGGTTCATTTTTAGTTTGGTTAGAGGATCGTAGTTTTCTGGCTCGTCCTGAAAGTAATAACAGGTTTTAATCCATCAGGTTTTATGCGAACAACAGTTTAGGGCTGTAGTTGCTTTTCCTGTTCAAATTCAAAATTGTCTGGTTGCATTTGAAAATCTTTGTCTACAACCAATGTATGGGCCCAGATATCGCCAATTCGTTGGTGAAACTTTGTATTTTTTATCAGGATGAATGCAATCAATCCAAAACACCAGGTTATCTCAATGGCGTCGCAAAGCCGTCGTTTTAGCGCCTGTGGAAAAGAGGGCCTTTCGCCTGTTGCCGAAATAATCTTGAGCCCATTGGCAACATGACCGGCAGTTGTTCCCCACAGCACTTCGGGTAATACCAACCAACAAAGCCAAAAGGCTACCGGAACAAATGCTGGCCAACCCGAAACTGTTTTGCCGCCTTCTTCATTGGGTTCGCCAAAAAGTAAAATGTAAAGAATTGAAAAGGAAAAAATGACAAGATAATCAATGACGCCGGAAGCAAATCGTTTTCCGGACAAATCCTCTGTTTGAATGGTGCGCATAAGCAGTTGCCTGTTGGTTTGAATTTACGTGCCAGCCTTACTTGGAAAATCTTACAAAAAAAGCTGCGATTCAAACTTAGTTGAATTCTTATAAAAAACGATTGCGCAACCTACGGAAACAAAAAGGAGCAAGACTTATGTCTTACTCCTTCAATATTTGCATATCAATTTTACTTTAATACTCCCACTTTACCAGGGTTGCACCCCAGGTAAAGCCGCCGCCAAACGCTGCCAGTACAATGTTGTCGCCTTTGTTCAGTTCCTGCCGCCATTCCCACAGGCAAAGCGGGATGGTCGCCGCCGTGGTATTGCCGTATTTATGAATGTTCAGCATGACCTTGTCGTGGGAAAGGCCCATGCGGTTGGCCGTGGCATCAATGATGCGTTTGTTGGCCTGGTGGGGTACCAGCCAGGCAATGTCGTCGCCGGTCAGGTTGTTGCGTTCCAGCAATTCGGCACTCACATCGGCCATTCCTTTTACAGCGGCTTTAAACACCGGCTGCCCATCCTGGAAAACAAAATGTTCTTTGGCGGCTACCGTTTCGGCTGTCGCCGGCTTCAGCGAGCCACCGGCTTTCATGTGCAGGAAATCGCGGCCGGCGCCGTCACTTTTCAGGATGCTGTCCAGCACACCGTAACCTTCGTGGTTCGGTTCCAGCAGCACGGCCCCGGCGCCATCGCCAAACAGGATGCAGGTGGTACGGTCGGTATAGTCAATGATGGCGCTCATTTTATCGGCACCCACCACCACAACTTTTTTGTACCGACGGCTTTCAATGAGCGAAGCACCTACGGTAAGCGAATACAAAAAGCCGGAGCAGGCGGCGCTGAGGTCGAAGCCCCAGGCATTTTTAGCGCCGATCTTGTCGGCAACAATGTTGGCCGTCGCCGGGAACACCATGTCGGGTGTCACCGTAGCCACAATGATACAGTCGATTTCTTCGGGAGAAATGCCGCGCTTTTCGCAGAGCTGCAAAATAGCTGGTGCAGCCAGGTCAGAAGTAGCCTTTCCGGGTTCATTCAGGATGCGGCGTTCTTCAATACCGGTACGGCTCCTGATCCATTCGTCGTTGGTATCAACCATCTTTTCCAGGTCGGCATTGGTCAGTTTTGTTTCGGGCACATAGCCACCCACAGCGGTGATGGCGGCGGTTATCTTTTGCGTATGCGGCATCTAGCGTAGAATTTAAGGGGGCAAAGATAGGGAAGGGCAATAACGAACAGACGGACAAGGTATTTGAACCGCAGAACAGATGAACAAGCAATGTTGAATGTCGAAGGGATCAAACACTGATTTTTTGCACGGACTACACGAATCGGTTCCTTTATTCAACCTTTCAGCGCACTAGCAATATATCTTAAGGCAAACGAAAGAAATGAAATATAAAAACTTCGTGATTCCTTTTTCTTTGTTCGTCTGTTCGTTATTCTTTTTTCGCTTTTCCGCGGTTCAGCCCTCATTTACCTTTGCGGAGGCTGTTTTTCTGAGCGGTTTTGATACTTGCCACAAAAATGGCTACCAGTTCATTGCTTTCTTTCACGTGTGATTCCATTCTTTCTTTTAGCCACGCCTTCTTTCGGATGAGACGCAAACAGTTGTAGGTTTCTCTCAATTCCTTTAAACAAACCTTCATCTTGTGAATAAAATCAGCCGGGCTTTCGGCGGCCTGTGCTTCCCCATAATGCAGGGCAGGTGAGGTGCCGCTGCGCAAAAGCTGGCTTCCAAGATGATTGCCGGCAAGGCTCCTTGGGAGAGCTTCAGAAATGTCAATAACGTCAGCGGCAAAATCTATGAGTCGTTCTTCCAGGTCATATTTCTTTTCCATGGCAATTTCGTTTTGGTATACTCAAGTTAAATCAATTCTGTAAGACAAAATCCGCCTAGGGTCATCTCAACTTCTACATTCCTTGTTCCTTGTTTCTTGTTCCTCTGTTCGATATTCAATTCCTTCCTTTCTTTGCACCATGATCGCCTTCCTCACCGGCTCTTTTGCCCGCAAAACCCCTTCCTACGTTCACATTGATGTGCATGGCGTAGGCTACGAAGTCCAGATTAGCTTAAATACCTACACCCATATCCAGGACAAAGAGTCCGGGACGCTGCATACCCACCTTCTGGTGCGGGAAGATGCGCAGATCCTTTTTGGCTTTGCCGATGAAGCGGAGAAAGCGCTTTTCCTGCAGCTCATTACCGTTTCCGGTGTGGGTGCCAACACGGCCCGGGTGATGCTCTCTTACATGAAGCCCGATGAATTGAGCCGCGCCATTGTGCAGGACAATGCCAAGGTGCTTGAATCTATCAAAGGCATCGGTCGCAAAACCGCGGAGCGTATTGTGGTAGAATTACGCGACAAACTGGCCAAGCAACCCGTAGAAACCGATGTAAATATTTCTTCCTGGAAAGGCAATAGTTTGCAAGCCGATGCGTTAAATGCCTTGATCGCACTTGGTATAAACCGCCAGGTGGCCGATGGGGCGATTCAGAAAGTGCTGCAGCAAGACCCGAACCTGAGTGTTGAAATGCTGATCAAAAAAGCGCTGCAGATGATCTGATTCGCTGGAGATTGCATAACTAATTGTTAGGGGAAAAAGACGTTGAAAACCATATTATCCTATAGAATCCTGCCGTTGGTAGCAGCCTTCGTGTTGTCTGCCGTATCCATACCTTCTTTTGCCCGCTTCGCCCCTTTTCAGAATGGACGCGACACTACCGGGAGAGATACACTAAAATATCCCATCACAGACCGTCGCGGCGACGGCATCACCAATCCTTCACGAAACCCGTTCTCACTTTCCGATACGGCCTTTGTCAAGCGTAACATCGAATACGATCCAAAAACAAACCAGTATTACGTGGTGGAAAAAGTGGGCGACCAGTACTTCCGCAGCCCCGCCACGTTTTCCATGAAAGAATTCCTGGACCTGCAGGGACGCAAGGATGAACGGGACTATTTCCGCCAGCGGGCCAACCTGCTTTCGGACCTGAACCGCCGCAACTTTAAACCCAAATTTGGCTTTTCACGGGAGTGGGTGAACCGCATTACCGGTAACGGCAAAGTAGAGATCAGGCCTTCGGGTTATGTGGACATTGCCGCCGGCTACCAGGGACAGCACATTAAAAACCCCACGCTGCCCGAACGGGCCCGCCGCACCGGCGGTTTTGATTTTAACCAGAACGCACAGTTGCAGGTAGATGCCAAGATCGGCGACAAGATCAACCTGCCCATCAACTATAACACGCTTGCCAACTTTGATTTTGAGAACCAGCTGAAGTTCGACTACCAGGGCAAGGAAGATGAAATGCTGAAAACCTTCCAGGCCGGTACGGTAAACTTTGCCTCCAAGGGAACGCTGATCCCCGGGGCGCAATCACTTTTCGGCGTGAAGTCGCAACTGCAGTTTGGAAAATTGTTTGTTACCGGTGTACTGGCCAACCAGCGTTCCAGCCGGCAGTCGCTGGGCTTGCAGGGTGGCTCCGCTACACAGCAGTTCCAGCTCCGTGCCGATGATTACGAAGAGAACCGCCACTTTCTGCTAGCCCAGTATTTCCGCAACAACTATAACAAGAACATGCAGCGCCTGCCCGTGGTGCAGAGCAATGTGCAAATCTTAAGGGTAGAAGTGTGGGTCACCAACCGCACCGGCGCCACTACCGATACCCGCGATGTGGTAGGCTTTATGGACCTTGGCGAGAACCGGCCTTACAACAACCGCTGGACGCCAACCGCGCAGGAGTACCCAAGCAATGATGCCAACGACCTGTATCGAACCATCGTTAACAATACCGCCGCCCGAAATTCGTCGGATGTACAAACGGCACTGAGCAGCCTGGGGCTGCAACCGGTGCAGGACTTTGAAAAAACATTTGCCCGCAAGCTGCTGCCAACCGATTATTATTTTAACCCGCAGATCGGGTTTTTGTCGTTAAACCAGCAGCTTCAGCCCGATGAAGTGCTGGGTGTAGCGTATCAGTATACCTATAACGGAAGGGTTTTCCAGGTGGGTGAATTTTCGCAGGACGTGCCACCGGACAGCAGCGGTAATACTACCAAGGTGCTTTACCTGAAATTGCTGAAGGCTACCTCGCAACGAACCAACCTTCCCATCTGGGACCTGATGATGAAAAACGTGTACAGCGTTGGTTTCGGGCAACTGGAGCGCAACGGTTTTGACTTGCAGGTAACGTACGAAGAACCCAGCAAAGGCGATAAGCGCTTTTTGCCTGAAGCAGATGTGCGTCCAGAGTATAAAGGCATTCCCATCCTGACCCTGGTGAACCTCGACCGGCTGAACAACCAGAACGACCCGCAGCCCGATGGCCGTTTTGATTACCTCGAAGGGTACACGGTCATCTCACCGCAAAGCCGCATCATCTTTCCGTTTTTGGAACCGTTCGGACGGGACCTGGAATATGTTTATCCCGATCCTGCTACTGCAGAAAAATATTTGTTTACACCGCTCTACGATACCATCAAAGCCATCGCCTCCAACTTTGCCAACCTGAACCGGTTTAAGATCGTTGGCCGTTCAAAGTCGGCATCTACCGGCGACTACCAGTTGGGCTTTAATATTCCCCGCGGCTCGGTGACCGTAACCGCCGGCGGACAGGTGCTGCAGGAAAACATCGACTACGAGATCAACTACGACCTGGGAACCCTTCGGGTGATCAACCAGGCCATCATCAATGCCGGCCTGCCCGTGCAGGTGCAGTACGAGAACAACGCCAGCTTTGGCCTGCAGCAGAAAAACTTTATGGGCCTGCGGCTCGACTATTTATATAATAAGAACCTGACCCTGGGCGGTACCATCGTGCGCCTGGGCGAACGGCCTTTCTTTATCAAGCAGGGTTATGGCGAAGATCCCATCCGCAATACCATGTATGGACTTGACTTTGACTACCGCAGCGATTTTCCCCGCATGACCCGCTGGCTAAACAAGCTGCCGTTTTACAATTCAAAAGCGATGTCTTCTATCACTGCCTATGGTGAAGCGGCCGTGCTGGACCCGGGTCACGCCAAGGAAATTGGCAAGGGCAACCAGGGCGCCATTTTTATTGACGATTTTGAAGGCACCCGCAGTTCCATTGACCTGCGCTTTCCGCTCATTAGCTGGACGATGGCTTCCGTGCCCCAAAACTCTCCCAGCCTGACAGTGCCCGACCAGTTTCCTGAAGCCCAGCGCATCAACGACCTGTCGAGCGGTTACCGCCGGGGCAAAATTGCCTGGTACAACATTGAGCCCGTGCTGCAGGAAAAGCGTAACCAGAACAACCCCCTGCGCAACAACCTCGATGAGCTTTCCCGCCCCGAAACCCGGCAGGTGCTGGCGCAGGAAATTTTCCCGCAGCGCACCAACGATTTTGGTCAGGGCCTCATCAACACCTTTGACCTGGCGTTTTATCCCCGCGAAAGAGGTCCTTATAATTTTAATACAACCGGCATTGGCGCCAACGGTCTTTTTAACCAGCCCCGCAATACCTGGGGTGGCCTGATGCGCAACATTGATCAAACTGATTTTGAAACCGCCAACATCGAGTTTATTGAATTCTGGATGCAGGATCCTTTTATCAGCAAACCAAACAGCACCGGCGGCGAACTGTATTTTAACCTCGGAAATATTTCGGAGGATATCCTTCGCGATGGCAAGCGCCAGTACGAGAACGGCCTGCCCACGCCAACGCAAAAAAGCATTCCGCTCGACGAAACCGTTTGGGCCAAGGTGCCCCGCAACCCCATCCAGGTAACAAATGCCTTTAGCAACGACCCGGCCGACCGGCCTTACCAGGATGTGGGCTACGATGGCTCTACCGACACGGCCGAGCAACGCAAGTTTGCGCCGTATATTAATCAACTGGGAGCGATTGTTGGCACCAACTCACCGGCCTATCAAAAGGCCGCGGCCGATCCTTCTGCCGATAATTTCCGTGGTTACCGCGACCCATCGTATGGCGACGATGCCGGTATTTTGGAGCGTTACAAAGACATCAACAACCCGCATGGCAACTCGCCGGTGGCTACCACCAACGACCAGTTCACCAATGCCTTTACCCTTTACCCCGATGGCGAAGAACTGAACCGCGACAACACGCTGAACGAGGTGGAAGAATACTTTCAGTACCGCCTGCAACTGCGACCCAACATGCAGGTAGGTACCAATTATATTACGGACAAACGCACCGTTACCGTACGACTGGCCAACAATACCACCCGGGCTGAAAGCTGGTACCTTTTCCGCATTCCTATTAAAGAGTACCAGGCCAAGGTGGGCAATATCCCTGACTTTAAATCCATCCGCTTTATCCGGATGTTTATGACCAACTTTGAAGACACGGCCGTACTGCGTTTTGCCAAGCTGGAACTGGTGCGCAACCAGTGGCGGAAATTTGATTACGAGATCAACACCTCGGGCAACTATGTGCGCCTGCCGGCAAACGACCCCACAAGGGTTGACATCCTGGCCGTAAACATCGAGGAGAACGACCGCCGCCAGCCCATCGTGTACCGCCAGCCTCCCGGCATTCAGCGCCAGCAGCAGATCAGCAACAACAACGTGCAGCTGCTCCTGAACGAGCAATCGCTGAGCCTGCGGGTGGGCAGCCTGGCCCGCAACCAAAGCCGCGGCCTGTTCAAAAGCATGAACCTTGACCTGCGCCAGTACGGCCGCCTGGCCATGTTCATTCACGCCGAATCGACCCGCCCGGGCGGAACCGACATCCAGGACAACAACCTGAATGCGGTGATCCGGATCGGCAACGATTATGTAAGCAACTACTACGAGGTGAAAGTGCCGCTGAAGATCACGCCTTGGGGCGCCTCCGATTCGCTGACGATCTGGCCAGAGGCCAATAACATGGATTTTGATCTTGACATCCTCACGGCGCTGAAATCGCGGCGCAACAACACCGGCGGTTCGCCTTCGCAATACTTCCAGGAAACCATCGATGGTAAACAATACGCCATTTTAGGAAACCCGAACCTGGGCGAAGTGCGGGGCTTTTTCCTGGGTGTGGAGAATGCGGCACAAGACATGGTAGATGCCGAACTTTGGTTCAACGAATTGCGCCTGCAACGGCTGGATGAAAAAGGTGGGTACGCTGCCCTTGGCCGTGTAGACCTGCGGCTGGCCGACCTGGGAAGCCTGAGCTTTAGCGGCAGTGTACGCAGCGTGGGCTTTGGTACTCTGGAACAACGCGTAAATGAACGCAGCCGCGAAGACTTTCAGCAGTACGATGTGGCGGCCAATCTGGACTTGGGTAAACTGATGCCAAAGGACGCAGCCCTGAGCATTCCGATGTATGCGGCGGTGAGCAAAACAGTTTCCAATCCCGAGTATGATCCGTATGACCTGGACATCCGCCTGAAGGATAAATTGCGGGATGCGCCGGGCGACAAACGCGACTCGATCCGCAGCGATGCCGTGGACGAACGCACCATTAAAACCCTGAATTTTACCTCGGTGAAACGCACCAAAACCTTTGGCGACAAACCAAAGATCTGGGACATTTCCAACATCGACATCAACTACAACTATACCCACGAAACGCGGAGCAATCCGATTATTGAGTACGATGACATCAAGCGTACACGGGCCGCCATCGGCTATAATTTTGCGCCGCAACCCACGTTTGTGGAGCCGCTGAAAAAGCTTTTTAAAACGCAGTCGCCCTGGCTGGCGCTGATCCGCGATTTTAATTTCAACTATAAACCTTCGCTGATTTCGGTACGGGCCGATGTGTTCCGCCAGTTTGGTGCTCTTCGCAACCGCAACGTGGGTTCGCCGTTCAAGCTGCCGGAGTACTATGACAAGTTCTTCACCTTCGACCGGTTTTATTCGCTGCGCTGGGAACTGACCCGTTCCCTCACGCTTGACTTTAACGCCGAGAACAATGCCCGCATCGACGAGCCCTATGGCCGCCTGGACAACAAAGCCAAAAAGGATTCGGTGAAAAGCAATTTCTGGAAAGGCGGCCGCAACACCCGTTACAACCAAACGCTGACGGCTGCTTACAATCTTCCTACGGCAAAGCTGCCTCTGCTCGACTGGACGCAGGCGCGGATCAGCTATACCGCCAAATACGACTGGCTGGCCGGGTCGCTGCTGGCCCGTGAGCTGGGCAATACCTTGTTCACAGGACAAACCCGCAATGCCACTGCCGACCTGGATTTTGACCGATTGTACAACAAGTCGCGTTTCCTGCAGGCAGTGAATAGTGATGGCCCGCAGGCACCGAAACCGCAGCGGCAGCCAGGAGATACCGCTGCCAAGCGCAAGCGGGCACCGGGTGAGCCGCCTTATATCGCACCCATTCCAAAGTTCTTTCTCCGGCTGGCCACTTCGCTCAAGCGGATTGGCGTTCAGTACAACGAAGACATGGGAACCCTGCTGCCGGGTTATATGGACAGCACCCGGTTCCTGGGCATGAACACCCGCAACGGCAACCCGGGATTGAAATATGTGCTGGGCTACCAGCCCGATACCACAGACATCAACGGGTTTGCGCAGCGCGGACTGCTGTCGCGGGATTCACTATTCAATGCACTCATCCAGCAGCGGTACACCAACAACCTTAGCCTGACGGCACAGGTGCAGCCGTTCCGCGATTTTACCATCGATGTAACGCTTAGCCGGACCTTCTCCAAAGATTATTCGGAGCTGCAAAAAGATACCGGCAACAACTCCGGCATCCGCCGCTACAATCCGTATGCAACGGGTAGTTTCAGCATCTCGTATATTTCGTATCAAACCTTGTTCACCCGTTTTGATCCGAATGAAGTTTCGGAGATCTTCCGGCAGTTTGAGGCCAACCGCCTGGTGTTGTCGAACCGCTTAGGACTGGATAACAAGCAATATGCAAACCCGGCTAGCCGCACCCCCGACGGTTACGTGGAAGGCTATGGCCGCTATGCGCAGGATGTGCTGATACCGGCCTTTATTGCTGCCTATACCAAAAAAGATCCCACAACGGTGGAACTGGTGAAGAACTCCAATCCCAACCTGCGGGCCAATCCTTTTTCCCGCATGGTGCCCAAGCCCAACTGGGCGGTAACCTACAACGGCTTGTCAAGGCTGCCGGGCATGGAAAAGATCTTTACCAATTTTACGCTGCGGCACGGCTACAACAGTACGCTCAGTATGAACTCTTTTACCACGGCGCTGCTCTTTCAGGATCCGTTCCGTGTCGGCTATCCTTCCTTCCGCGATACGGGCACAGGGAATTTTATTCCTTACTTCCTGGTGCCGAACGTGACCATCAGTGAACAATTCAGTCCGCTGATCGCGGCAGACATGACGTTTACCAACCAATTGTCAACGCGGTTTGAATACCGCAAGTCGCGAACGCTGAGTCTGAGCCTGGTGGATTACCAGTTGGCGGAGAACCGCTCTACGGAAGTGACGTTTGGACTTGACTGGCGCCGCAAGGGCTTTCCTTTCCTGCGCAACCTGAAGTTTGGCAAGAATGCAAAACCGCTGGATAATGATGTGACCATCCGGGTGGACTTCAGCCTGCGCGACGATGCCACGGCCAACAGCAAGCTTGACCAGAACACGGCCTTTGGTACGTCGGGACAAAAAGTGGTGCGCCTGTCGCCGGCCATTGATTACGTCGTGAACCAGCGCATCAACCTGAAGTTTTATTTTGAGCAAAACCGGATCATTCCAAAGATCGCCACCACGGCACCTGTGACCAACACAAGGGCGGGTGTGCAGGTGCGGATCTCGCTGGCGCAATAAATAATTTTACGAGTTTGAAACTGCCGGCTCCTCGCCGGCAGTTTTGTTTATGCTGAAGATGTAAGCAGAATCCTCTTGCTATTACCCTTTTGCGGAAAACAGGAGCTAAGGATTGAAATGCATGGCGAGCAATGTTTCCTTACCATCCAAAGGATGCCTGTAAAACAAAACCGGCGAAAAAAGAAGCGAGGTGCAACGTTTTGAAAACTCCTCTTGTCAGGCAAAAAAACGCTGCAATGAAAAGGCTGTTTATGGTAGGTCTATTGGCCGGGCTTTTTATGGGTTGTAAAAAAGAAGGGGAAGAAAAGGTGGAGATCTACCTGCTGGAATCCTTTACCCGAACGGTTGATGTGTCCACCACACCCGCCACGATCAAGATCACCGACGCCAGTTTTTCAGGTGCACCCCTTGTGGCCGACGCCGATATTGGCGGCTACAGCCCAACAAAGCACACCTTCTACCTGAAGAAAGATGTGAACCCGGTCGTGAAGAATTTTGGTCCCGACAAAGCCTTTGCGGTTACGGTAAACAGGCAGCCGGTTTATTACGGCGAATTCAGGCCGCTTTATTTAAGTTCCATCGTATTCGGCATTCCCTTCGTTGAACCGCTTATGACGAAAAGAGAAATAGCGATCGGTTATATGTGGCTTGACAATGTGCCGCAAGTTCCAAACCTGGATAAACGCAACGATAGCCGGTTGGTGAGTGCGCTGCTGAAAAGCGGTCGGCTACGCTAAGCAGGGATGGAAAATGAAGTTTGGATCTATTGTTAGTTATTATTTGGCACACCTGCCAGAAAGCGTTGTAAAGAAAAATGCAGGCGGTGGCTATTTTTTAAATATGGAAAGAAGTTTTTAAAAGGCGTTCAGTCTAGGCCTGAAAGGCCGACACAGATCAGCCCGGGGTGCAAACTCTGGGTAAAGAATGAAAATAGGACTAGGGGAGCCTTGAAGGGGCGAAACAGGTTGCGAAATAATGCTTGCTGTGTCGCCCTTTCAGGGCTCTGTTCCAAAATCCTAATTTTCTATTCCCGGCCCTTGCAGGCCGGGCTGATGTATGTCGCCCTTTCAGGGCTGCAAAGTGAAAAGAGGACGAGCTCCGGAGGAGCCACGTGTTTATAGTAAATCATGTAAAGAATAGAAACGGGCTCCGAAGGTGCCCCGTGTTTCTGTTCCCATTGCATTAATCCCCTGCGTATATGTTGATGAAACAGCGGATAGAACCAATGAACTTGGTATTGTATGCAAATTTTTTTCGCCAGTACGCCACTTCATAGTCTTCACTTGAATACATACTTGTTTATTGTTTTTGCTATCTATTTGCGCAAAACCATTTAAAACAGAATCAGGTAGTGAGGCAGAAACACGAGGCACCTTCGGAGCCAGTTTATAATTGGCGATAGCTTTCTATAAACACGGTGCTCCTTCGGAGCAGTGGCAACGACATGATAGACGGTGCTTTCAGGCAAATTCAGAATTGCAGTTTTTATTGCAGTTTCCGGGTCGGAACTTTTTGCAGCAGCATCGGTACTGGATTTATTACCTGCTGTAATGATGAATTGATTGATGCCCATTCGGTTTGATTCTACACTATTAAATCACCTCCTGCAAACGGTGCACATCTTCAACGTATATACCTGTCACCAAACTTCCCTCAATTACTTCCGTCAATGTCGCACTGCTCACAACGATTCAGCAATCACCTTCACCACCTATCTTTATACCTGTAGCGCTTAGGCTGCAAAAATGTGTTATGCTGAAAAATCTTCTTCCTTTTGTTTTGTTTGTCAGCCTTGTTGTGCTGGCTGCCTGTAACCGGAAAGTAGCCACCGAAAGCAACGCCGCACCATTGCTGACAGGAACATGGGAACTGCGGGAAGACCAGCGGGGCATGATGCCCACCCGCCAGCACGAGCCGGGCAGCGGTACCCGCTACCAGTTCACCCAAACCGACTACGAGTATTTTGTAGAAGGTGCCTTGGACAAAAAAGGAACCTACAAGGTAGAAGCCGATCCCACCGTTGAAAAAGAGGTAGGCCTTCAATTGCCGGCAGGCCAGTTTACGCACCGCATTGTATTTGACGATGACACAACTGCCACCAAAACATTTTTCCGTGTAGCCGGCGATACCCTTGTTTTTCTGTCAGGCTTTTTCCCTGTTGATGGCGGCAGCCGGTTTACCTATCTTAAAATTTCGGGGAAAGAGTAGCAATGCTCATTTTAGAAAAGGAAACCTGGAAACGAAAAGCAATGCCAACTGAACGATCATGGTTTTAACGTTGCGAACGCTGTGTATTCTCCGTGTCCGTTGTGACCCCATGACGTCGCAATAAACAACAGTTACCAATACCCGATAACGTTTGCACCCCACAACTATCATCGTATAACTAACCTGCCGTCGCGATGCCGGCCTAGATTGCGCAGGATAGCTAACTTGGAGCGAGTAGGAAAAATTCACGCCTTCTCTTTTGCATTATAGCTGCTTCCACTACACAAATAAGCAAAGCTGCGATACTTCTCAGCGCAGAAAAATTTACAAACATCGATAATGTATAGAAAAAAAGAATAATACCTACTGATGACCGTTACTTCTTTTGATCCTCTTTTCCAACTCATGCAGGAATAATGGCAGTTCATGCACAAACCAGCGGCACTGCTGGCAGTAATTCGGTGAAGGGCTTTTAGTTTTGGTCAAAATCAGTGTACGCCTACGGGTTGCATTGGTGCTGAAACGAAACCTAGTTTTTAAAATAATCCTTAATCGACTGTTTATGCGCAAAACCATTACTTTTTTTGCCCTTACTGCTCTTCTGCTTTCCATCTCTACGGTTTCCTTCGCCAAAATCTGGCGGGTGAACAATAACAACAGCGTAACGGCTGACTTTACTTCGCTTTCCGAGGCCCATACCGGCGCTGCCGAAGGCGATACGTTGCACGTCGAAGGCTCTCCCTTTAGCTACGGAAGTGTTACGCTAACAAAAAGGCTGGTGATCCTGGGTGCCGGTTATTTCCTGGAGGAATATCCTACGGCGCAAGCACTGGCCCAGACCTCTAAATCCGATAACATTACCATCTATGCCAGTGCGGCCGGTACGGTTATCATGGGTCTTGACTTCAGGGCCAATGGCATCACTGTTCACGCCAACGATATTGTGATCCGGCGTAACCGCTTTTCATCGCCTGGTAACGGGCTTCACGACTGGAGCACCGGTACCGTATCACTAAACAGCCATCAAAGCAATGGCAATCTCCCCGTAAACAATATTATCATCTCGCAGAACTACGGGTTAAAGGTCGATGTGAACTATGCTTCCACAGGCCTCCTGATCACCAATAATTTCCTGGCTACCAACGCAGGCAGTGGGGAGAACAACAACTCGCTGGTGGTAGGCATGCATGCCAATGCGGTGGGCATTATCCAGAACAATATTTTGCGCCGTGGCCGGCTAAGCGCTTTCAACAGCAGTATCACCAATAATATCATGGTGAATGGAACCTTTGATGGTACCGGCAACCTGGTTGCCAACAACATTGGTAACGGTACACAATTCGGCACTACCAATGGCAACAAGAGCAACGTGGACATGACCGCTGTTTTTGTGGGCACCGGAACAGATATCACCACCGATGGCCAGTGGAAGCTGAAAGTGGGTTCGCCAGCGATTGGCGCCGGTTACGGACACACCACGCAAAACCCTGTTGATGCCGGTATGTTCAGCGGTTACACGCCTTATGTGCTGGCCGGTCTGCCCCCCATTCCTGCCATTTATTATTTTGAGAACAAGCCGGTGGGCAGCGATACAGATCCCATCTCTGTTACCATCAAAGTAAAATCGATCGCTAACTAAGGCAACTGCTTTTACCATGCGTCCGGCCGGTGCCGGACCGCTTTTTCCTTGCAAAGCCCGGGTCAACCATCCTGCCTTTGCCTTCGCACCTATTTTTCATCAGGCTTCTTTTTACCCCGGAGAAGCACCTAACCATCCTGCATTGCTATGAGTAATGTACGCTTTCTTGCAACCCTTTGTTTTTTCTTCCTGCTTACATTCTGTGCACGCCAACAGGCCAGTGCACAGAACGTGACCCGGGTAGAATATTTTGTCAATACAGATCCCGGCTTTGGAAAAGGAACGTCTGTGCCGCTGACGGCGTCTGCCGATGTTACCACTTCTTTCCAGGTGCCGGTTAACAGCCTGGCCAACGGTTTTCACCGGCTCTATGTCCGCAGCTATGTGGCGCCGTATAAGATCAGCGCCGATACTTTGTGGAGAGGTGGCTGGTCGCTGACCCATGTTCGCCAGTTGTACAAATCAACAGTGCTGGCAAATAATAGTGTGACCCCCAACGTTACAGAAGGTGAGTATTTTATTGATGCCGATCCTGGCTTTGGGAAAGGGAAAAAAATCCCGCTGACGCCTGGCGTCAACCTTGCCAACCTCAGTTTTACGTTTGATGTAACCGGCCTCACTGCCGGCTTTCATCATTTGTATGCCCGCTTTAAAAACGCGGCCGGCGACTGGGGGCATACGGCCAGGCGCACCCTCTACAAAGAAGTGATTGCCGTAAACAGCAGCACACCGCCCAATATTGTACAGGGCGAATATTTTATTGACACGGACCCTGGCTTCGGCAAGGGAAAACCTATTCCCATTACGCCGGGCAGCGATCTTTCCGGCGTTACCCTGATGGCAGATCTGTCTTCGGTAAGCGAAGGCTTTCACCGTATTTATGCCCGTTTCAAAGACGCGACCGGTCATTGGAGTCTTACCAACGTTCGCACCTTCTACAAGGAAAAAATAAAACAAAGCGGTGCCACCCTGCCCAACGTGGTGAAGGTGGAATATTATATTGATACAGATCCTGGTTTTGGCAACGGAAAAGCGGTTCCCGTTACGCCTGCAACAGACCTGGACAATCTCCTGTTCAATGTGGACATGAGCAATGTATCAATAGGCAATCACCGCATTTATGTACGGGCACAGGATGCCAAAGGCGTATGGAGCCTTACCAGCACCGGGTCTTTTGAAGTAAAAGCACCGGGAGAAACCATCATTACGGTAGGTGCCCTGCCAGACACGGTTTGCGCCGGCGCCCCGTTTGATATTCCCTTCACCACCAACATGCCATTTGGTTCCAATAACGTGTATACGGCACAGTTATCCAACAGCAGCGGCAGTTTTGCCAGCCCTGTCAACATTGGAACTTTGTCCGGTGCAGCAGCCGATACCATTAAAGCTACCTTGCCGGCCAATACGGCCCTGGGGGCAGGCTATCGCATTCGCATTGTGGCCAGTTCGCCGCTGGATACCAGTGGCCCCAGCAGCCGGCCGCTTTATGTGAACCGTGTGCCTGAACAAACCTTCAGTATTACGGGTAAGGCCGAGACCTGCCTGGGAACCGAAGCCTACGGCATGACAGTAGCGCAACAAACCGTTTCGTATACCTGGGACCTTACCGGCGGCGGCAGCTTTGATACCACCGGCGCCACCACCAACGTGGTTTGGAACACCCCGGGGCTTTATACGTTATCTGTAACAACAGCCAACGGCTGCGGCAACGGCGTTGTGCGTACGTTACAGGTGCGTGTTTTTGGTGCAGTGCCCACACAGGTGCCTGTCATTACTACCAATGGTCGCCAGTTATCCATCCCGCAGATCAATGCGGCACAGGGTGTGAACAGCAACCAGTGGTACAAAGATGGCGTGGCCATCAGCGGTGCCACCTCAACTTCCTATACGGCTACCGCCGATGGACAATACACCGTGGCCTATGCCAATTCTTGCGGTGCAGGCACACAATCGGCGCCTGTTACCATCAGGAGCACCTCACCGGAGTTTGTGCTCAATGGCGATGCCCTGGCAGAAGATGAAAATTGCTTTTTGCTGACGCCAAATGCCGGCAACAAATGGGGCTCTGTCTGGTACACAAGCTTTATTGATCTGAAGGAAAATTTTGACTTCAGTTTTAAGCTGTTTCTTGGTACCAGCGACGCCGGTGCCGATGGCGTTGCCTTTGTATTGCAGCCCAACAGCACGGCGACCGGCAGCGGTGGCGGTGGATTGGGTTATGATGGCATCAAGCCTTCGCTGGCGGTGGAGTACGATACCTATCGCAACGATGATCCTGTGTTTGATCACATCGGTATTCATAAGAACGGCGACTATACCAGCGCCGGTGCCCTTGTGAGTCCCGTGCAGGCGCATGTGACCAACGCCAATATCGAAGACGGCAAGTGGCATACGACCCGCATTGTTTGGAATGCCGCTGCCAAGACCATGATCGTTTATTTCGACAGCACCGAACGCATTACCTACACGGGAGATATTGTTGCCAACATTTTCAACGGCAACTCCCAGGTGTACTGGGGCTTTACCGGTGCTACCGGCGGCTCCGCCAACCTGCAGAAGTTCTGTGTAGATTCTTCTTCGTTTGGCTTGTATAAGGAAATACAGACTGTTACGTTTGACAGCATTCCCGACAAGGTATTTGGCGATGCGCCGTTTGCCATAAATGCTGTGGCTTCCTCCGGTTTGCCGGTAGCGTACAGTATCATCAGCGGCCCGGCAACCCTTGCCGGTAATGTACTGACCATTACCGGTGCAGGCACTATAAAAGTGCTGGCCCGCCAGGAGGGTGACACGGCCTACCACAGTGCTACTGCAGAACGCAGCTTTACCGTTGCTAAAGCAGCGGCTACCGTTTCGCTTGGAAACCTGGTGCAGCCTTACACTGGTTCCGTAAGACAGGCATTTGCCACTACCCAACCGACAGGTTTGCCTGTGACATTTACCTACAATGGCAGCAACAGCGCACCCGTCAACGTGGGTGAATACGAAGTAGTGGCTACTATCAACCACGCCAACTATAACGGCACGGCAACAGGTACGCTGCGCATTGAAAAAGCGGCGCAAAGCATCAACCTGCAAGCCCTACCCGACGTTTACCTGGGTACAGAGCCGTTTGCCGTCAAAGCAACCGCCACCTCCGGCCTGAAAGTAGAATTAACACTCACCAGCGATCCGGCCGGTATGGCGTCGCTCACCGGCGATGTGGTAACGGTTACAGGTACTGGTAAAGTGGCAATCGTGGCCAACCAGCCCGGTAATGCCAATTACAACGCGGCCACGCAGGTGTCGGATACCTTCCTTGTGAGTAACCCGCCACCGTCGATGGTGTATGTTTCCGGTACGGCCGAGCAGCCCAACACGGTGAGTGTGCAGAAGAATAGCATCAACAACGTTATCCTGAGGGTGGCCATCAAAACCACCGGTGCCTGGAATCCGATCAAACCGGTGTTTGCCTTCTCTACTAACGGCTCTACCAATGCAGCCCAGGACATCAGCAAGGCGAAGCTGTATTTCACCGGTGGCAGTGATGTGTTCTCTTCGTCCACACTGGCCGGCAGCGTGACTTCGCCCAACGGCAGCTTCCAGCTAAGCAGCACACAGCCCCTGATTGGTGATACCACCAATTATTTCTGGCTGGTGTACGATGTGCCTGCCACTGCCGGCAACAGCCACCTGCTGGATGCCGAGCTGGTAAGCATCACGGCCAACGGCATCAAAACGCCAACGGTTTCAGCACCGGCAGGCAACCGTAAGATTTGCCCCACACCGGTGATTAGCGCCGATAAAACCACCATCTGTGCCGGTGCATCGGTAACGCTTACGTCGGATATCACTACCGGCATCAAGTGGTCGACCGGTGAAACCACCGCTTCCATCACCGTTACCAAAGGCGGTACCTATACCGTGGTGTACAACGATGCCGAAGGTTGCTCCAGTACCTCGGCCGGTACCACCATTTCGGTGAGCGGAAAGCCTTCCATCCTGGTATCCGGTGCCACAACCCTTTGCAGCGGCGATGCTACCCAGCTTTCGCTGAACGGTGTGACAAATGTGCAATGGTCAAGCGGACAAACAACCAACAGCATTTCGGTTTCGCCATCACAAACAACAAAATATAAAGTAACCTATACAACTGGCGCAGGCTGCACCTATACAGACAGTGTAACCATCAACGTTACCACTGCAACAGCACCAACGGCTGTGGGCAATATGCTGCCTGCCAATGGTGCCCTGGATGCATCCCTGCCACTGAACCTTTCCTGGTCGCCTGGCAGCCATGCTTCCGACTACGACCTGTACATCTGGCCAACAGGCACGACCCGTCCGGCTACGCCTTCCGTACGAAGCATTACGGCCATTAACTACCGTTACCAGGGTAGCCTTACTTATGGTATCAGCTACAACTGGCAGGTAGTGGCAAAGAACTCCTGCCTGCAAACCGCCGGGCCGGTGCAAACCTTCACACTGCGCCAGTTGCCTGACCTGCTTGTGCAGAACGTGAAAACGCCAGCCTTCCTTTATGCCAACCAACAATTGACAGTTAGCTGGGAAGTAAAGAACAACGGCGGCGGCAGTACCAATGCCCAAAGCTGGAAAGACGGCGTGTACCTCTCGCTGGACACGGTGCTGAACACCAATAACGACATCCTCCTCGGCACGGTAAACAATACCAGTTACCTGCCGGCCGGCCAAAGCTATGTGCAAAGCGCTGCCTTCTCTTTACCTGAGAACATGGCCGGTAGCTATTTTGTGCTGGTGGGAGCGGATGCCAGCCGGCAACTGCTGGAAAGCGACGAGGAAAACAACTATGCCGACAACGGCGGCGAGACGATGTTGAGTATTTCCATCCCGCCCAAGTCCGACCTTGTGGTAACCTCGATCGGCGCACCGGAATTCACCATCGGCGGCAGCAATATCACCGTAAATTATACCGTGATGAACAACGGCCAGGCCAATGCCGTGGGCCGCATGACCAAAGGCTACCCGTCGATCCATGGCAATACCATCAACGGTGTAATTCCGTGTATACTCACAGAGCAATACTGGAGAGATGCGATTTATATTTCGAAAGATTCTGTCTTTAGTTTGAGCAAGTCAGAATTACTGCAGGACCTCTATATAGGCTTGCGGTCTTCAAAAACAGGTGTGCCTGCCTGTGAGGAATCCTTTACCTGGTACAGCAAAAAAGACTACCTGGAAAAAGACAGTACCTACAGCCGCGCCGTTGGGGTAAAGATCCCGCATAATTATGTGGGCAAGTACTTCATCTTTGTCATGACCGATCGTTATGACCTGGTGACAGAGCTGTCGGATATCAATAACCTGCAACGGACACCAGCCATCGAGATCACGCTGGCCCCGCCACCGGACTTAGTGGTAAGCAGTGTGAACGTACCGGCTGCTGCGCTTTCGGGTGCCAGCACGCCCATCAACTGGCAGGTGACCAACAGCGGTGCCAATAAACCGGTGGAAAACAACTGGAAGGATAAGATCTATATCTCCACCCACCCGGCTTTTGACCCGGCACAAAGTACGCTGGTGGCTACCGTAACCAAAACCAGTGGCAACAACCTGAAGCCGGATTCATCCTACACCATGCCGTACAGCTTTAAGATGCCGGATGGCATTGCGGGCCAGTACTATGTGTACGTGCATACGGATGCGAACAATGAAGTGTTTGAATACACTTTCGATCACAACAACGTTCGCCGTTCGGCAACGCCCATAAACGTAGCCCTGGCCAACTATCCCGACCTGCAGGTACAAACCATCCAGGTAAGCGATACCATCGAGGCGGGCCGGCCAACGGAAATTTCATGGACAGTGAAAAATGCTGGCGGTGCTAAAACAAGCGGTGCATGGCTGGATAAGGTGTACTGGTCGAGCACCTCCGATTGGCGGGCAGCGTCTTCCAGCGCACTGGCTACCACCAGCACAAACACCACCGTAGATGCCCAGGGAACCTATACCCGCAAGGCAACCATCACTATTCCCAGGGGAGCTGCGGGTACCTTCTATCTCTTTGTGGTAGCGGATGTGGACGATAACGTGTACGAACATACGAAAGAAGACAACAACGTGCTGCGTTATCACAATACGGCATCTGCCACCCCGGGCCAGGTGGTGGTGGTGCCCAACAAAGAGGCAGCCGACCTAAGGGTGCTGGTGCTGAATGGTCCGGCTTCTACCGGCTCCGGCGACAGCATCACCGTCAACTGGACGGTGGCCAATATTGGCAATGCTGCGACAAGCACCAATGTTTGGTACGACCGAATCTACCTGTCGGCCGATACCACGCTGGAAGTAACCGACACCTACCTGGGTGTGAAAATGCGCAGGGAGGTGCTGCCCAACGGCGGCGTTTACAACGAGACGCACCGCGTGGCACTGCCCCATGGCATCAGCGGCACTTATTACCTGCTGCTCAAAGCCGACAATGATCGTTTTATCCGCAACGAAGACAGTGTTCGCAACAACCTGCGCTCTGCGGCCATTACCCTGGTGCCCACACCGGCCCCTGACCTGGTGATGGAGAACCTGACCATCTCACCCCAGTTGTTCAGCGGACAGCAGGTGAAACTGGAATTTACCGTGAAGAACCAGGGTACAGGCAATACCCGTACCGGCCGGTGGACAGAACAGTTCTATATCAGTGCAAGCCCCGAGCCAAGAGGTGGCGCCGGACTGGCTTCGTTCAGCCGCGTGGGCTCCCTGGCACCTAGTGGCAGCTATACCGATTCGGTGTTCCTGACCATTCCGCCACAGCTTTCGGGCAACTACTACATCATTGGCGTGACCGATTATAAAGAAAATGTGTTTGAAGGGGAGAAGGAAAACAACAACGTAGGCAAAGCCCTGGTGAACCTGACCATTCCTTCACCGGCCAACCTGATGGTAAGCAACCTCCTGCTGCCGGAAGCTGTTACGCTGGGCGAAAGCATCAACCTAGCGTATACGGTGAAGAATGTGGGTGACAACCCGGCCATCGGTACCCTGCGTGATGCCGTGCATCTTTCCGGCGACAAAACCTTTGACGGCGCTGCGGACAAGCTGCTGGTCAACAGGGACCGCCAGGTGATGATCAACCCTGGAGATTCCATTGTAACCACAATGACAACCCAGCTTCCGGGTATCCTGGAAGGGGCTTACTATGGCATTGGAAGAACCAATACGACCCAATCCATTTCGGAAACATCCGTAAATGACAATACCAAAATAACCGATGGTCAATTGAATGTATCCATCCGGCAACTGGCGTTGAATGTGACCGAGAATGGAGGTCTTTCCCGCAACAATTATCTCTATTACAAAGTGCAGGTAGGTGCCGATCTTGACCTGCTGGTAGACCTGAAAAGCAATCAGCTCAATGGTGCTAACGAAATGTATGTGGCCTACAACCGTGTACCGGCGCCCAACGATTATGACTACCTGTTTGAACGACCCAACAGCACCGAACAGCAGGTATTGGTGCCGGGTACACAGGCTGGCTACTACTATATCCTGGTGCGTACCACCACCAATTTTGGTGCGGCGCAGCAGGTAAAGCTCCTGGCACAGGCCCTGCCCTTTACCGTGCTTTCCGTTGCCCCGCAAAAAGTGGGTAAGAGCATTGTGACCACCGTGGTGAAAGGTGCCGGTTTCAAAACCGGAACCCAGTTCACGATCAACACAACAGGCGGTACGGTTACGGGTAAGATCAAACGCCTGTACAACAGCATGAAAGCCGATGTGCAGTGGAACCTGACCAGCACACCGGTAGGAACCTACACGGTGCATGCAAAATCGCCTACCAACGAAACCGTGCAACTGGCCAATGCGCTGATCGTAGAAACCTCTACCGGTTACCTGGTTGACTATAACTACGTAGCGCCGAATTTCCTTCGGGTGGGAAGCAAAGGACACTACACCTTCTATTTCCAGAACAAGGGGAATGTAGATATCCCGCTGGTGCAGGGTGATGTAACGCTATTGACAAATGCAAACGTGGTAGAGCTGAAAGGTGCGGGTAAGATTCTGACCCGGAAGCAAATTGCAGACAAAGACAGTGTGCAGGGAGTGGAAGAATTTTATATGGAAGGCAATGGAAAAGTGGTGCCCTTTATCGCCCATCAACTGGCGCCGGGAGAAAGCTTCTCTATCAGCCTGGTGGTGAGCAACTTTACCTCGTCTACCTTCCCGGTACGCACAAGAGCCTACGGTTATTCCACTGATGACTTTATCCAGCGGCAGGCCGCCATTGCCGAAAACCTGCGCCAGTCAGTGCTCAATGGAAGTGCGCCGGTAAGCGATATGCCCGGTATGCGGGCACTGGCCGCCGACAGTGTGAAGTTTGTAGATTCCATCTTTGCCGTGTATTACAAAGCAAACCTGTTTACAAGAGAAGATGTGGCTGCGCTGCAAATCTATGGTTGCCCCACATGCTTTGGTGCAGGCCCCGACGACAGCACAGGGGTGAAGACATCGGGTTATACATTCAGTCCCGGCGCCAGCCCCGGCACGGCCAACTTTGCCAACGTAACCTTTGGCCCGGCCCAAACCATGCTCTGGGAGATCAACAAGTACAGCGGTACGCCGGGAGGCAACCCCGGTTGGGATCTGGTACGTGCTACCGGTACGCTGGATATTACCGCCACGGAGCAATCGCCTTTCACCCTCTTTGTGGCTTCGCTGGATGCGAATAACTACCCGTCCTATCTCGATGGCTGGTACCCCGCCGGTGACACGGCCTGGACCATCGCTATCGCCGACGGCGGCATCACAGGCTTCGATCCGGCAAAATTCGTGATCGATACCAGCCTGTTTGTTGCCTACAACTATACGTACGGTGGCACCTTTAGCCTGGCCCTGCGGGGAACGGATTCCCTGGTGCTGAAATTCACTTCCTTTAAACCCGGCCCCGGACAGCCCGGTGTGCCCGGTGCTCCCGGTGGCTGGGGTAATCCCGGCTCACCCGGCGGCCCTGGTGGTCCTGGTGCTCCCGGTGGTCCTGGTGGATCCGGAGGTCCTGGTGCCCCTGGTGGCCCCGGTGGACCGGCTGGTCCGCAACTGCCTGGCGGTCCGCCACCACCCAACGGTCCCAATGGCCCGGATGGTCCGCCACCGCCACCACCCGGTACACCACCGCCACCGCCGCCCGGCACTCCGCCGGGAACACCACCCGCAACACCTCCGGGTACACCGCCCGGTCCTGGTCCAGGCCCCGGACCCGGTCCCGGAGGTCCTGGCCCCGGCAGCCCTGGGCCTGGAGGTCCTGGGCCTGGAGGTCCCGGTCCTGGTGGCCCTGGTCCCGGACCTGGTCCTGGCCCTGGCGGCGGCGTTCCTTGTGGTTCCGACAACATGGGTCAAAAAATGTGTGACTATTTCTTTACCACCACAGGCTGTATCCTGACCGGCATTGGTTGCTGGGGAACGTTTACAGTAGCAGGCGGCGGTATTCCGGGAGCCATCATCGGCGGTGCCGTTTGCGGACTGGGTGCAGCCAGTTGCTTGAACAGTATAGCCGGTTTGTTCGGGAAAGGAGGGAAGTCGCCGGTCTCGGTAGGTGGCGTGGACCTGCTGGGGTGTATCGTAACCGATTTGAAAGCGCCTTCGCTTGGTACATTGGCGAACTGCGGCGGGCAGTATCTCTGTAACCAGGTGGTGAAGTCCTGCGACCCGAACGATATCATTGGCCCGCAGGGTTACGGAACCGGTAAATATGTAGCAGCTACCAGCATGATGCCTTATACCATTCGTTTTGAGAACGACTCGACCTTTGCCACGGCGCCTGCACAAAAAGTGGAGATCCGGCAAACACTCGACAGCGACATCAATCCCCTGTCATTCCGCTTACGGGATTTTGGGTTCGGTGACTTTACGTTCAGTGTTCCGGAAAATGCTTCGGCTTATTTCAACACCGTTGACCTGCCCGATTCACTAGGTTACGACCTGCAGGTAACAGCCGGTATCGATATAACGAAGAACGAAGCGTTCTGGATCCTGCAAACCATCGACCCGGCCACCGGCCTGGCACCGCTGGATGCGATGAAAGGTTTCCTGGCGATCAATGACGGACTGGGAAGCGGCGAAGGCTTTGTGAGCTATTCGGTTCGTCCGAAAACAACCGTCGCTACCGGTGATATTGTACATGCTATTGCTTCCATCGTGTTCGACATCAACGAACCGATCGTAACGCCGCAGGTCTTTAACACCATCGACGCCGGAGCACCTTTGAGTAAGATGGAAGCCCTGCCGCCGGTGAGCGACACAGCGATCACGCTGAAGTGGAGCGGCACTGACGATGCCGGCGGAAGCGGTGTGAGGGAATATGCCGTGTATGTCTCGGAAAACGGTGGTGCGTTCTCGTTATATCAAAAAAACATCCTGGATACAGCCATCCTCTTTATTGGCAAGCCAGGCAGCACCTACTGCTTCTTTACCCAGGCAACCGACAATGTACTGAATGCCGAGGAACTGAAGAATGCTTGTGAGGCCGTAACGGTTGTAGGTTCAACCGGCCTGCCGGTAACCTTGTTACGCTTTAAAGGTGAGCAGGTGCGGACTGCCGTTGTGCTGAACTGGGCTACCGCCAATGAATCGAACAGCAAGCACTTTAATGTGGAGCGTTCGGTAGATGGGGTACGCTACGAGAAGATAGGGCAGGTGAAAGCTGCCGGCAACAGCACGCAGATACTCCAGTACAGCTTTACCGACAAAGAAGCGCTGGCACAAAACGCACCTGTTTTGTACTACCGCCTGCAGCAGGTGGATATTGACGAAGCGTACAGCTATTCTTCGGTGGTTCGCATCAATATCGGTGAGGTGAAGACGGAGAATGTGTTCCGTGTATTCCCCAATCCTTTTGTGAAAACCCTGACGCTGACCATCAGCACCCAAGGTGCCACCCGCAGCGAAGACAAGGTGGAACTGCTGACCGTTGATGGCCGCCTGTTGTACCAACGAAGCCTGGCGGCGCGCAGGAATGGTGTACCGGTGGTGTTGAGCGATCTTCCTGAACTGGCCTCGGGTGTTTACATCCTGAAAGCCCATGTGGGAGGGGAGGTTCTTTCCACCAAAGTATTCCGCCAAAAAGAATAGAAGAACTGGAGTGTAGGTTGATAAGTAAAGGCTGTTTCGAAAGAAGCAGCCTTTTATTTTTGCCCTACTCCTTTGTGGCTCTTTGCGTTCTTTGTGCCCCAACCACCTGGCCATCGAGCCAGCCATTTTACGCCAACACTTGAATCCCAACTTTGTTATCTTTGATTCAGGCGAAATTTTTGTAATATAACGAACGGCTGCAGATCACACAAGGCTTTATTTCTTTCTATCCAACGCTTCGAAAACGTTTCCGGCTATTCATCACCGTTAAATTAAAAAGTATGAAACGTACAAGCTGCCTTTCTTCTGCTTTTGCACTGCTGTCTGTTTGCTTTTTTTCCTGTGGTGAAAACAAAGTCCCGGACTACCCGGTGCTGGTTAAGGCGATGAACCTGAAAACGGGTGCAGTGATCTCCTGCGGGCCTGCCGGCAACGAATTTGGCGAGGTGAATTTTGTTGTTTCCGGCAGCCCGGAAATCGCAAAAGAATTTAACCTTGCGGTAAAGCTGCTGCACTCCTTTGAATACGATGAAGCCGAAAAAGTATTTGCCGGCATCATTGCCAAAGAACCGACGCTTGCCATGGCTTACTGGGGTGTGGCCATGGCCAACTTTCACCCGCTGTGGACACCGCCGACCGAAACCGAATTAAAAAAGGGTGCACAGGCGCTTGCTTTTGCCATGGAAAGGGAGGAAAAGTCGCCGAGAGAAAGGGCCTACATTGAAGCGCTGGCAACTTATTACAATAGCTGGGAAACGGTAGACCACCGCACCCGCTGCCTGGCCTTTGAAAAAGCAATGGAGGCCCTGTACAAGGCTTTTCCTGACGACAAGGAAACGGCCGTGTTTTATGCTTTGTCGCTGGTGGCTGCAGCCGATCCTTCCGACAAAACCTATGCAAAGCAAAAAAAGGCTGGTGATTTGCTGAACAGGCTTTACCCCGGTCAGCCCGACCATCCCGGCATTGTGCATTATATCATTCATACCTACGACTACCCCGAACTGGCCACGGCAGCACTTCCGGCCGCCCGGAAATATGCTTCGGTGGCGCCTTCTTCGGCCCATGCCCTGCACATGCCCTCGCACATTTTTACCCGGCTTGGGTTGTGGGAAGAAGCCATCGGGACGAACCTGGCTTCGGTGGCATCGGCGCAGTGCTATGCTGAGCAGGCAGGGATCAGGGGTCACTGGGATGAAGAGCTGCACGGGCTCGATTACCTCGTGTATGCCTACCTTCAAAAAGGCGATAACGATGCGGCCAAAAAGCAATGGGATTACCTGGCCGCCATCAACGAAGTGCAACCCGTCAACTTTAAAGTCGCTTACGCGTTTGCGGCTATCCCTTCCCGTTACCTGGTAGAAAACCGGTTATGGAAAGAAGCGGCCAGCCTGCAGGTAAAGCCAGCCAATTTCGACTGGAAGGCTTATCCCTGGCAAAAGGCCATGATCCATTTTACCCGGCTGCTGGGCGCTGTGCATACGGGACAACTGGATGCGGCAAACGGCGAACTGGCAGCGATGGTAACGCTGCAACAAGAATTGGCAGCGCAGAAGGATGCGTACAAAGTAAACCAGGTAGGCATACAGATCGCTTCCGGTGATGCCTGGATAAAATGGAAGGAAGGAAAGCGGACCGAAGCCTTGCAGCGAATGCAGGAAGCCGCGGACCTGGAAGACAAAACCGGGAAGCACCCGGTAACGCCAGGTGAGGTGGTGCCTGCAAAAGAACTGCTGGGCGACCTGTTGCTGCAAATGGCGGAGCCCGAAAAAGCGTTGGCTGTTTATACCGCCAATCTACAAAAACACCCGAAGCGCTTTAACGGCTTATATGGCGCTGCGGTGGCAGCGGAACGGTCGGGAAGGATGGAAGAAGCGAGAGCACTCTACCGGCAATTGTTGTCGGTAGCCAAAAGCGGCGCTTCGGAAAGACCTGAATTATCCAAAGCCCGGAATTTTGTAAAAGGATAAACTGTTTTGATGGTGTGTAAGAATGGGAGTAAGCAGTAATAATGATTTCGCAGCAACGCAATCGTTAATTGATTTTGGGAATTGTTGAAGCAAGTGTTTGGCCCTCTTCTGCAAGCGGTACCTGCAATGTGATTTTTTATTTCCTGCCTTATCAAGGCAAACGTTGTTCTGCTGCCCTTTGCCTGCATTACCCAACCTTAAACAATAAACCATGAACGAATCCACAAACCTGCAGTCTTCTGTTTCGCTGCCCGCAGCAAATCCCAACAAAGCACTTTGGGAAAAAGGTGATTTTACCCGTCTTGCCGAAACCATGCGCCAGAGCGGTGCCGCATTGGTAGCCGATATTGGCGTGACCAAAGACATGGCTGTTCTTGATCTCGGGTGCGGCGATGGTACCACCGCTATTCCTGCCGCAAAATTTGGCGCCCAGGTCCGGGGCGTTGATATTGCCCGCAACCTGGTGGAAGCCGGCAACGCAAGGGCAAAAGCAGAAGGCCTCCAGAACTGCACCTTTGAAGAAGGCGACGCCACCAGTTTACAGGGCATTGCCGACAACAGCTTCGACCTCGTGATCAGCATCTTTGGCGCTATGTTCGCACCACGGCCCTTTGACGTGGCCCGGGAAATGGTAAGGGTAACAAAGCCAGGCGGCCGCATTGTGATGGGCAACTGGATACCCGGCGATCCCACGCTGGTAGCACAGATCCTCAAGATCAGTTCTGCCTACGCACCGCCACCACCCGAAGGGTTTGTGAGTCCCATGCTTTGGGGACTGGAAGAGCATGTGATCGAACGCTTTGGCAGCGCCGGCATCCCGGCAAGTTCTATCCGTTTTGTGCGGGATACCTATACTTTCCAGGCGCCTTTTTCTCCCCAGGACTTTGTCAGCCGTTTCCGGCATTATTACGGCCCAACCATGAATGCCTTTGAAGCCGCTGAAAAAGCAGGAAAAGATGCGGACCTGCAGCGGGAACTGGAAGACCTCTTTATCGCC
Source organism: Flavisolibacter longurius (assembly GCA_013327885.1). Classification (GTDB taxonomy): domain Bacteria; phylum Bacteroidota; class Bacteroidia; order Chitinophagales; family Chitinophagaceae; genus Flavisolibacter. The sequence goes on from JABUMY010000001.1 coordinate 562,320, forward strand.
CAGAACAAAAGCGGCTCGCCACACACAACCGTTATTGATGCCACTTTCCTGCGGGTGACGGTGATGCGGTAGGGACGGTGCTGCAAAAAGCTGCCGCGTGAAACTTTTTCAAGGAGATATCGGCAAGGTAACAGGTAGCAACAAACGTAATTAGGCTACCTGTTGCTTTTTTCAAACCGTTTGATCGCAATCGTGTCGCTTATTTCAATTGTCATCAGGTCTTCCCCAACTTCCAAAGGACCGTTATAGGTTTTTTTTGTGCGCAGTAAAATATCTTTTGTAGTGGGTGGAGGAATGGCTGGGTTGATCAGAGGTGTTGCAATGTGCGAGTACACAGCCAGCCTTGGATTCGTTAAAGAAAAAACGGTCCCTGCCTCTTCCGGTGATGTGTGGTAACCCAGAATGCGCCTGGCGGTTGCAGAGGCCTGCAACTGCTCTTCTTTTACAAGCGCAACTTCATGAATCAGTACATCCGCACCTTTTGCATGCTTGATAAGGTTTTCGCTATAACGCGTATCCCCTGAAAGCACAACGGAATGGCCGCCATAATCCACCCGGTAACCAAAGGCCGTGTCGATCAGGTCTGAATGATCGACCAAAAATGCGGTGATCCTGATGCCGTCCTGGTCAAATACAATTCCTTCGGTTATGGTGTGCGAAACCAGCAGCGAGATACTGTCTGCTGCCTTATTTTCTGCATTTCTTGTACGGACGTCCCACTGGTAGGCGGCTTTCAGGCCTTTTACCATATCGTCCGTTCCGGAAGGTCCCCAAACCTGCAAGGGCTGGCTGCGGTTACCAAAGCCAGTTGGTAGCAGGCCGGTAAGCCAGAGGTCTGCAATGCCAACGGTATGATCGGAATGAAGATGGGTGAGAAACAGTTGATTAATTTTTCCAAGCCCGATTTTTTGTTGACACAGGCGCTGGGATACCCCCCTGCCGCAATCAAATAAGAAGAAGTGGTTATTGACTTCCACGAGGGTGGCCGGCCCAAACCGGTCGATGGAGGGAAGCGGCACACCGGTTCCCAGCAGGGTCACTTTAATGACCTGTGCCCCGCTGCTGATTGCTATTGAAATACTAAGGAGCAGTAGAAAAAAGCGGCAACCTTTTCTCATACTTGTAAGTTACGCCAGTTTTCTGTTATCAAAATGCCGCGTTCCGTGCAGAAAGATTTGTGCGTTCGGTAGCAGTCCGCAAGCCATCCGTTCAAACGTTAGTGGTAAGATTTAGTGTGTTGTGATGGGAAAGCGATTGCACAAGAAAGGATTGCTTGTGTGCAGCCAGGGCCCAAAACTTCTTTACCTCCGCTGTAAACCGGTGCAGGGCTTGTACCCGGCTGCGGATGCTTTCCGGCCGGCTGGTATCGCTCATGCTTTTCAGCAGCTCGAGGTGTTCGTTCACAATGCCCTCGATCTTTTTCCTTACGGCATCGTTGTACAGTGTTGCCTTCTGATTTACGCAGGTATCGAGAAAGAGGTACAAGAGAACAAAAAAGCCGGCAAAAATTGCCAGGCCCAACAGGAGGAGGATCAGATCTGCCATGGGGCAAACATATAAAATAGTTTTTTATTGTAAGTGAGGGGAAAGGATGAGCGGTTCTTTGCAGGCTGTTCGTGGAGCGTTTTTCCGGGATAGGTTGTGGGAAAAGTAGGCAGTATGCAGTAGAAATTTCGTGAGCAAAAACGAGAAATAAAAAACGCAGTACAAAGCTGTACTGCGTTTTGAGTTTTATCTTTTTAAAAACAGTGGTGCAATCAGGAAATATCCCAATATCCCAATATCCCAATATCCCAATATCCCAATATCCCAATATCCTGTACTTCTACTGCTTTCCGCAAAGACAATGGATGCTGTGCTCCTGCGTATGGGTATCGCTTTGAAAGCCAAACGCCTCCCAGTTTTTCCGGGCTTCCCAGTAAAACTTCGGTCGTGGTTTGTTTATATTACCCACTTCGTTCATCGTCTCGGCATCGTAAAGGCGACCGTTGACCATGGTGTAGCGGATGCTTTCGGTATTCTGAATGTTTTCCAGCGGGTTGCGGTCCATCACCAGCAGGTCGGCAAGCTTGCCCACTTCCAGTGATCCAATGTATTGGTCAAAGCCAAGCGATTGCGCTGAATTGATGGTGGCCGTTTGCAGGGCTTGCAGGTTGGTCATGCCGCCCTGCTGCATCATCCAGATCTCCCAATGCGCACCCAGTCCCTGCAATTGCCCGTGGGCACCCATGTTGATCTTTACACCGGCATCCTGCAACTTTTTTACCTGCTTCGATAACTGGATATGCCCGTTCAGGTATTCTTCTTCGGGCAGCATGGTTCGGTGGCGACTACGGGTATCGATCACACCCCGTGGCGTAAAGCGGGAAAGACGGCTTTTTTCCCATACATTGCTGTGCTGGTACCAGTAATATTCACCGCTAACACCGCCGTACGAAACGATCAGGGTCGGCGTGTAGGCCGTGGACGATTGCTTCCACAATTCCACCACGTCTTTGTGCAGCGTGGCAATGGGAATGTTGTGCTCAATGGTGGTGTGGCCATCGAGGATCATGCTCATGTTGTGAAAAAAGAAAGAGCCGCCTTCGGGCACTACTTCCATACCCAGCTCCCGTGCCGCCTGGATGATCATCTGGCGCTGGTCTCGGCGCGGCTGGTTGTAGCTTTTTACCGAAAAAGCACCAAAGGCTTTGGTCCGACGCAAAGCGCTGCGGGCATCGTCGATGTTGTTGATCACGGCTTTAAAATCGCCTTCCGCGCCATACAGGATGGTGCCGGTGGAAAACACCCGCGGGCCTACCATCTGGCCGGTCTTTACCAGCTCGCTTTGGGCAAACACCATTTCGGAGTTGGCCGAAGGGTCGTGCATGGTGGTAACGCCATAGGCCAGGTTGGCATAATAAGGCCAGTGTTTTTGCGGTGTGATGCCCGTGCGGAAATGACCACCGTGGGCATGCGCATCAACAAAGCCGGGCATAATGGTTTTGCCGCTGGCGTTGATCACTTTCGCTCCGCCAGGAACAGCAACCTCACTGCTACGCCCAACCGCTTTTAGGATATTGCCTTCCACCACGATGGTGCCGTTCTCAATCACCTCGCTTCCCTTCATCGTAATGATGCGGGCATTGGTGAAAGCAACGGTTCCCGTGGGTTTGTCAGTTTTAGCGGTAAGACCAACCGACACCCCTTTTTCGGGAATCACAAAAGCACTGTCGGGTCTTCCGGCCACAAACTCAAAGCGGTCTTCGGTGTTGATAGTAAAATACTGGTCGCCCAGGGTATAATGCAATTGCTTGCCGTTGCTGTTCCAGTGCAGGTTGATGCCCGCATCACGGGAAACTTTTTTAACCGGGAAATCGGCCGTTGTGCTGCCAATGTCGATGGTTTTGCCCACGGCAGGAAAGGTGGCGATGTACACGTTGTGCAGGTCGATAAAGGCGATCCATGCTTCATCCGGCGACACGGTGAACTGGCTGCCATAGGTGCTTTTCAGGTGCACCCTTTCGTCAAGCCCTTTCAGGTCGCTGCTGGCAAAGTTGCGGTTGGTGCCACCACCCATTTGGTAGTAAATTCTGTCGCTGCTTTTGTTAAACCGGGGAAAATCGCCGCGAGACGTAACAAACGTGTGTTCGCCGCCGTTAGCCTGCATCACATAAATACCTGGTTGTGCCGTAAAGGCATTACCCAGCACATCGCTGCTGCCTTCCTTACGAAACACGACCCATTTTCCATCCGGTGAGAAGGAAGGCATGCGGTAGATGCCTTTCTCCGCCGTCAGTTTTACCGGTTTGGCGGCACCTTGCAGGTTTACCCGGAAGATGGCCCCTGCATCCACATCGTTCCAGGTGGTATACAACAGGGTTTTGCCATCGGCAGAAAAAGAGGGCTCAAATTCAAAGTCGGTGCCTTTGGTGATGCGTTCGGGCTTGCCATCGGGCAGGGCTTTTTTCCATAAATAACCCAATGCATGAAACACCAAAAACTTACTATCAGGTGAGGTGACGGCCTGGCGGATCACGTTCACGGTAAATTCATCCGGGTTAATGTTTTGCGGAAAGCGAACGGCTTCGGCGATCTTTTGGTTGACGGTAGCCGTGAAATGGATTTCCGTTGCGGTATTGGGCTTGCCGATGTCGATGCGGTTGATCTTTCCGTTGCTCCACAGGATAATGGCCTTGTCGTCCGGCGTCCAGGCAAAACCCGGAAACGAGCCAAAGATGGTCCAGGCTTCCTGTTGGTCTTTTGACAACTGGTCGTACACCGGCCATTCTTCACCGGTTTGCAGGTTGCGCAGGTAAAGCACCGATTTGGTGCGAACCCTTTTTACAAAGGCCAGCGTTTTGCCATCGCGTGACAACTGCGGACGTACAGCGCCACCAGGTCCGCCGGTTACATTTTCAAGCGTGCCCTTTTCGCGGTCAAACCGGCGGATGATGAAGATCTGGTTGTTGGGGTCTTTGTTGTATTGAAAGGCGCCGCCGGGGTACATGTCTTCGCTGAAATAAACATAGCGTCCATCCGGCGACACGGTAGGTTCGTTTACATCCTGCTGGTCGTTTTTGCGGGCGGTTAGTTGAATGCCAGCCCCACCACTGATGTGGTATAGCCAGATCTCTCCGGCACCCAGCGAACGACCGGAGGTGAAATGCTTGCGGGCCACAATGTATTGCCCGTCCGGCGACCAGGCCGCGTTGTTCAAGAGGCGAAAGGTTTCCTTGGTGATCTGTTTGGCGCCGCTGCCATCGCGGTTCATTACCCAAATGTTATCGCCGCCACCGGCATCGGACGTAAAGAGGATCTTTTTGCCATCGGGACTAAAGCGCGGCTGCACTTCGTAGGCTAGTCCTTCACGAAGAACTTTAGCCGTACCCCCATTGGCCGGCATGGTATAAATGTCGCCGAGCAGGTCAAAAACAATCTCTTTGCCGTCCGGCGAAAGATCAAGATTCATCCAGGTGCCTTCGTTCACGGTAAAGGACACATTCTTATAGTTTCCTTCGGGAGCCGTGACATCCCATTTTTTCTTTTCCTGTGAAAAGGCAGGACTAAAAAGGAGCGGTGCACAAACCGCCAACAGCCATTTGTTCATTTGCATTGTACAGAATTATTGAAAGGCGGAAAGATAACGCAAGAGCAAGTGGGAAATGTAGGCAGGGCGCCGTTGTAAGCCTTACTGGCTGCCTGTTGAGATGGGGCCTTGCCACTACGCCTGTTTTTTGCTATTCAAAGAAAGGCCGTTGCTTAAAATTGGTGTTGCTGTAGGCAAAGGCACTGGCAATGCGTTTGTGGTTCACTTGCTCAGGATCTTCCATTCCTATCCTGATCAGTGCAAAAAGATGGTAACAGTGGCAGATATCAAGGATTCGTTTCTTGCTGTTTTTATCTTAAAGCCTTACCGTATAAAATCGAGCTGAAAACGTTAATGCACATTGCAACGCATATTTGTTTTGAACAGGTTACGGTTTTTTATGATAACGTTCATCCCTTTTTGGCCTTTTTCATGAGGAAGATCAGTCCCTAAAATGCGGTGTTGCGGCGCCAGGAAGCGAACTTTGTTCTTTGAACTTTTGTTCGCAAATCCAAACCATTCCAAATGAAAAAGATCATGCTGATAGTAGCCATCATAGCAGGCTGCAGCGTAACGGCCAGTGCGCAAACGGCGCAGGCAAAACCAATTGAAAAACCGGTCACGCAAAAGGTGCAAAAGAAAAGCACTTCGCCAAAACAGGTTGAGGTATTACATAACACAAGCAGCAATACGGCCATTGCGCCGCTGATACTGCCCCTGCCAAAAAACGAGGTTGATACCACCTTTTTGCCGATCAAGCACAATTATCCAAAAGGGTAGGCCTGCCTGGCAGCACAACCAATATTTACCTGTACCTGTTACCGCAGGACCGGCATTCAACAAATGCGCAGGTTCCGGCAAAAAACAGGACAGCAGAAAGACTGTAAAGATCCAATACCAACACTGTTCAAAACAAAAGGGGCTGTTCTCGGTTTGAGACAGCCCCTTTTTATGTTAGCTACGGGGTAGGTGGTGGAAGCGTAAGCTTTTCGTTATTTACTGGTTTGTAAATCCGCCTGCGATGTGTTGTTGTTAGAAAGAGTGGCCGTTGATTATTTTTTTCACCCTGTCAAGGTTGGTGGTGTCATCCTGTTCGATGGTGACAAAAAAGTTTGTCTGCCAGTTTTGTGTTGCTTGTGCCTGCCTGCTTGTTGGCCTGTCCCAGCATGGATAAACCCGTATTCCCAGTTTTCCTTTTTTGTCTTTCTGCGAGATGATTCCTTTTTCGGCAAGGACTGCTACCGGAAAGATAAACTGTCCGGCTTTGCTTCCGCTTTTTGAAGTGATCACTACAAAGTCAATCCCGTCTGAAATTGCGAAAGGTTCGGTTTTGCCAAGGCTATTCCGTTTCCAAAGTGTTACAAATTGGCCTGTTTTGGTTGGTGTGATCTTCGAAAGTCTATGCTCCACTCTTTTCCCGTTCAATTGAAAGGAACAGGCGCCATAGTCTGCGCTTTCTAAATGGGCCTTTAGGTTTGTGAACCTGAAACCGCATTTGTCATAAAGCTGTTGCTTGATAAATTTTAAAGTGGAAGTGAGGTTCGTTTCTATAGTCAAGGTTTCCTGTTCGTTTTTTATGCATTTTCAAAACTGTACCAGTGCAAATTATTGTTACGGGCCGGACTTTCGTTGATACGTGTATTCGTGCCGTTTGATCCAATTGGGCTCTCCCTCAAATTGAACCTCTTTTCTCCGGGTGAATTGCGTTTTTCCTACCGTGTAGGTGTGCCTGAATACGGCGGACTTGTTGTCATTGCCATCCTTTCCTTTTTCTTCGGTCACGATCTCTATATCGCCGTTGGTCAACACGTTTCTTTCTTTTACCAATTCTGTATCGATGTACCGACCGTCACCTGAAATTGTTAAGGTATCGGTTGCATTGGCGCTTTGCTCTTTGGGGTAGCTGTTAGAAAAGGTAAAGCGGTTTGTTTGCCCTATCCGTTTGATTGCTACGTTTGCCGGCATGGTGTAAGGCTTGCCTGTGGTATAGTCTAAATAGGTCAGCGATCCTTCCCAATTGCCAGCCAATGCGGCAAAGTCTTGCAGCACACCTCCTTTTTTCTCCTGACTGCTACAGACAGTAAAACAACTTGCAGCCAGCAATATCGCCAGGTAAGCTTTAATGTTGTTCATCGCTTTTTGATTGTTTCATTTTATGGGTAGGCGTTCGTGAACCTTGCACACAACGGACGAAAGGTTGAAGAAGTAGCAGGGGTTTAAAAAACGGCTGCTCCAAGTGCCTGCAATTGATGTTGGTTTTGTTTCTGAAAGATAACGGTTTGGCCGCTATTTTGCCCAGCCTTTCTGCTGCACATTTTGTGTTTGGCGATCAGCTATTTTCTAAAATGCAATGGTCTAAAAGTGTTAATTTCAAACAGGTGTGCTAAATGCAAAAGGACGTTGTATGAATGATAGAAAGCGAATCTTGATCATCGACGCTGACGTGGATCTTTGTTTACTGATGAAAGTGTATTTTCTACGAAAAAACTGCGAGGTTTTTATTTCTCATACTTGTATTGATGCCATTCGCCGAATGGAAGAAATTAAGCCGCATACCATCTTTCTCTCTTCGGCAGCCTGCCAAAACAGGAAAGATGAAATTGCGAAAATCAGTGCCCTGGCTCCTGGTGCGGAGATTGTTATTGATAATTATCTTCCATCGAACGAAGCGTGAAGGTTAGCGTTGGCAGGTTGGATGCATTAGCATTAATGTTGAAAAAGAACAATAGCTCCGCTTACATGTACCTTGTTAGCTGTAACGGCTATCAGTTAAACGACTGCCTGTATTCCAAAGGTGTTTGACGGGTATTTTTCTTAAACAACTTGCTGAACGATTGTGAATATTCGAAGCCTAACTGGTAGGCGATTTCACTGATGCTAAGATCGGTGGTCGTCAACAATTCTTTTGCCTTTTCAACCAGGTGCTGCTGAATGTATTGTTGCGCATTTAGGCCTGTTGTGTTTCGTAGCAGGTCGCTTAAATAACTGGGTGAAAGATTCACTTCATGGGCAATGGCCTGGACTGTTGGCAGACCTTTAGTTTGTGTTGCTACCGCAGTAAAATAATCATCAAGTATTTGCTCCAGTCTTTCCAGCAAATCGTTGTTTACCGCTTTGCGTGTAAGGAACTGCCGGTTGTAGAAACGGTTGGCATACGTAAGCAACAGCTCAATGTGCGATACAATGACATCCTGGCTATAATTGTCGATGTTGTTTTTTAGTTCGTTTTGCATTTGCAGCAACAAGTTAGAAATGATGATTTCTTCTTTGTCAGAAAGATGCAAGGCCTCGGCAAGAGAATATGCAAAAAATCCATAGTTGCTGATGGTTTTTCCTAAGGGGTAAGGGCGGATTAAATCTGCTTTAAAGACCAGCATGTAACCGGTAACGGGATTGTCGTTCATTGCGGTTACCGAAAACACTTGCCGCGGTTTTGTAAAGGTCATCATCCCTTCGGTAAAGTCATAGTCCCGTTGCCCGTATTTAAACTTTGCATTGCTGCCCTTTTTAAGCGTGACGCAATAAAAATCATTGGCAAAATGTTTCCACACATCACTGTGTTGATAGCTTAGTAACTCAAAGTTTATCACACTCACCAACGGGTGCTCGGGCTTGGGAAGTGCAAACAGGCGGTGCAATTCCGATATCGATTGAATGATATGGGGAGCAGCATTTTTTGCCATCACAAAGAGCTTACAAATTAATCAAAGTTGGTCGACTCACTCAAATGCTTCCATTGCGCCAATTCCAGGGCTTCGCTTTTTCGCTGGTCGATGATGGCCTGGTAACTGTCCGTTCCCAGGGGCAGGTGCAACGGTGGTTCCGCTAAATGGCTGATGGCATAAAGCACGTTTGCCAGTTTGGTGGGATCGCCTGGCTGCTGACCATCAAAACCCTGCAGCATTTTTACATGCTCCGCTGTTGCATACGCTTCAATTTTCGTTTGTGCAACCGCCAATGTACTGCTGCTCATAAAATTGGTGCGAAACATCCCGGGAGCAACTACCGTAACCCGAATGCCAAAGGGGTGTACTTCCTGTGCCAAGGCCTCCGACAGGCCGATGACGGCAAATTTTGCCGCATTATAACTCCCGGTTTTGGCATGCCCGATGTAGCCCATGCTGGAAGAAATGTTGATGATGTGCCCGGACTGTTGCCTGCGCAGGTGTGGCATTACGTGGCGGATGACAGTTGCCATGCCAAACAGGTTAACGTCCATGGTTCTGCGAAATTCTTCATCACTTATTTCTTCGATGCTTCCTACCAGGTAATAGCCGGCATTGTTCAAAACCACATCAATTCGTCCAAATGTCTCTACTCCTTTTTCGATAGCCGATTGCACTTCCTTTTCATTGGTAATGTCCACTTTCAGCGGAAGCAGATTTTCTGAAGCTTCACCAAGGCTTTTGATTTGTTCGTTCAGATTTCTTGAAGTGGCAATGACTTTATCGCCATTGGCCAAAACGGTTTTTGCCACTTCGAGCCCCATCCCTTTCGACGCCCCGGTAATGAACCATATTTTTTCTTTGCGCATACTTTTTGTTTTAGATAGAAAGCAAAGTTGATACATTACTTGTTAGCAGCTGTGTTCAAATCAGGGTTTGTTGTGTTCAGATTCGGGGTGGGGCAGAAGGTGTCATTCTCACTAACCTCTCAGGAATTGTTGAAGGAAAAGGCTCTGCATTCCGGCACTTTATTTTGCTCCTCAGTTTGTGATTTTTGCTAAGCTCTGAAGCTTTGGCGAAGCCTTGTTTAAACAATACCGGTTTTACAAAATCCTATTTGTCAATTTTGCTTTTCAAGTCCATGGGCTGGTGTAAGATTTTTACGATTTTGATGTTATCTGCTTGCGCCTCATTGAGCTAATGGCCGTTCTTATAAATGCTTTGTGTTTTGTTTGTTTGCTACCCCTTAAACTCACTTAGGGTTTTGCCCGGTTACATATCAGGTTTGTGCCATTTCATTTTCTGTGTTGTCATCATAAAATCATGCCGCTTAAAGGTTGTGTGCTGTCACTCTCTTTTCATCCTTGAAAAGGGATAGCCATTACAACCTTTTCGCGGGTTAGTCCTGTCTGCAGCATCGGTTGTCATAGCATCCTGCACCGTAGCCGCTTTATAAGCCGTTAAACAATACCCCCACCGATACGGCTCCATGTTTTCAAAATACAGGATGTCTATACGGGTATACAGGCCGGCGTCAGTAGGATTTGCGTCACCGTTTCTTGCAATAAAATAATTTTCATCTTTATTGTATTGAAGCAACTGGTACGTATTGCTTTTACCATGTTTCCATTCCCGCTCAGTAATTGTATAAGCGCTGCCATAATCATCTTTGAAGCTACCAAGCAGCGCCGCCGGAATTTGCTTTAAGGTTTGTTGATCGATTTTCGTTGTTGTATGACAGCCGGCCAACAATAGCGAGGCCGCAGCTAACACAATGCTTATTCTCATGTCCGTTCCTTAATTACGCTTCGCAACTAACACAGCTGACAAGACTTGTTGCCATTTCTTTTGATACACTTTGGCTGCGTTGGTAATACAAGGTTTTAATGCCTAGCTGCCATGCTTCAATCATCAGTTTGTTAACTTCTTTTACCGGCAAATTGGGTGGTATATTCAGGTTAAGGCTTTGTGCCTGGTCGATGTATTTCTGACGAATAGCCGCTTGTTGAACAATTTCCAACTGGCTTATTTCTTTAAATGTTTTGAACACATCTTTTTCTTCTTTGCTCAATTCTTTCAAATGTTGTACACTGCCATGATTGAGCATGATACTGCGCCAGGTATCTTCTGTGTCTATCCCTTTGTATTCAAGCAACTGTTTTAAATATTTGTTTTGGCGCATGAAATTACCTTTTGCCAAACCGGCTTTAAAATAATTGCTGCTAAAGGGTTCTATACCGGGAGAACTTTGTCCCAGGATAGCAGATGAAGAAGTGGTGGGGGCGATGGCAAGCGTAGTAGTATTGCGGCGGCCGTAGCCTTTCAACACTTCCGGTTCTCCGTAAATGCGGGCAAGATCAGCGGTGGCTTTATCTGCTTTGTCACGAAGGTCGCTGAATATTTGGGTGGTAAGCTGCTTTGCTCTTAATCCCTCAAACGGTATCATATTTTTCTGCAGGTAAGAATGCCACCCCAAGACGCCAAGTCCTAAAGCCCTGTGCCGTTTGGCAAACCGGTTGGCCCCTGCCAAATAATGATTGTCTTCTGTTTTATTGATAAATTCCTGCAACACTGCATCTAAAAAAAAGATAGCAAGCCGCACCGCATCCGTGTCTTTCCACTCATCATACAGTTCAAGATTCATGGAGGAGAGACAGCAGATAAAGGATTCGTCAATAGTCGATGGCAGCATGATCTCGCTGCAAAGGTTACTGGCGTGAATAGTATAGTTATGGTCTTTATAAACCTGGGGTTTTTCCCTGTTTACGTTGTCGGTAAAGAAAATATACGGCAATCCTTTTTGCTGGCGGCTTTCTAAAACCTTTGCCCAAACTTCTCTTTTTGCCATATCACCATCGATCATATCCTGCATCCAGTAATCGGGTATGCAAACGCCAAAGAACAGGTTTTGGATTGGGTGACCGATATTCTTTATTTTCAGGAACTCTTCAATGTCGGGGTGGTCAATATCCAGGTACGCAGCAAATGCGCCACGCCGCACACCGCCTTGCGAAATGGTATCCATCGCCGTATCAAATAATCGCATAAAGCTGACAGCACCGCTGCTTTTGCCATTGTCGGTAACAGCACTGCCACGGCCACGCAAAGCGCCGAAATAGGCTGACGTGCCGCCCCCGATTTTTGTTTGCATGATGACTTCGCCCAGCTTGTGTGTAATGCCTTCGATATGGTCCGGCACATGAACGTTAAAGCAGGAAATGGGCAAGCCTCGTTCCGTGCCCATATTCGCCCAGATCGGCGAGCTAAAGCTCATCCAGCCTCTTTCCACCATCTCGCGGAAAGCATCTGCCAGTTCGGGTTTGTACAATCGTTGCGCAGCAGCTTTGCAAATGCGGTCAATGGCGCCGTCCACTGTCTCGCCTTTTAACAAGTAGCCACGGTTCAGCATTTGTTCACTTTCTTCGTTCTTCCACCAAAGTTTTTCGGTGAGTGGCGTTTTTGATAGAAGAGGGGTTACTATTTCCATTGTCGTTTTTTGAGGTGAGTAAAATTGACCGTCGCCTTAAAACAGGTCGGCAGCAGTGATGCTTTTATCGTGTTTGGTATAATCTACCGGACGTTTCGCAAAGAAATCGTCCATGCTATTGGCAAACACTTCTTCTTCAAACCATTTCATGGGTGCATACTGCAGGTTGCTGATAAAAAACAATTCAGGAAAATCAATCTTCCGCAAGCTTTCATCTACCCTGAACTTGATAAAATTCAGCAGGTCTTTTTTATGTATCGTGCTTATTTCTCCTTCAGCAAAAATCCAGTCAATGATCTGTTCTTCTATGGCAACAAACTCACGAATCATTTCTACGGTTTGCTCTCGCAACGATTCATCGATCATGTCCGGGTATTCTTCCTTGATCTTATTGATAAGGTAAATGCCTGCGTTGGCATGTATCTGTTCATCCACTGATGTCCATGCAATGATGTTGCTTACATTTTTCATCAAACCTTTAAACCGGGTAAAGGAAAGCACCACGGCAAACTGGCTGAACAGCGATACATTTTCGATTAGGATGGTAAAAAGAATAAGGGAAATAACATACTCTTTTTCGCTTGCGGAATTGACTTTGCTTAAGGCTGACGAGAGAAAGCGGATGCGTTCTTTCACCACGGGTACTTCTATTAGTTTTTCAAACGCATTGTTGTACCCCAGCACTTCCAGCAGGCGGGAGTAGGCTTCAGAATGCCGGAATTCGCACTCGGCAAATGTGCTGCCCAGGCCATTCAATTCGGGCTTGGGAAAATGATTGTATAGATTGCCCCAAAAAGATTTTACGGCAACTTCAATTTGTGCAATGGTGAGCAGGCTGTTTTTTACCGCACTTTGTTCTTCAGCAGAAAGATGCGAATGAAAATCCTGCGTATCCGCAGTAAAGTCTACTTCGGTATGCACCCAAAAAGATTTGTTGATGGCCTCTGTAAACTGCAACACTTCAGGATATTCAAAAGGTTTGTAATTGATTCTTTTTTCAAATAATCCCATAATCCACGCTTTTATTGTTAAACGATTTATTTTTTACCAGTATGTCCAAATCCCCCGGCACCCCTGTCCGTATCGGTAAGAACAGTCGCCTGCCTTACGACTATTTTTTCCACTTTTTGAACAACCATTTGGGCAACCCGGTCGCCGTTATGTATGGTAGCATTGTCCTTGGAAAGGTTGACCAGGATGAGTTTTATCTCTCCCCTGTAATCGGCATCAATTGTGCCCGGCGTATTTAATACAGTGAGGCCTTGTTTGATTGCCAGTCCGCTCCGTGGCCGTATTTGTGCTTCATACCCTTGGGGCAGCTCCAGGAAAAGGCCAGTTGGGACCAATGCTCTTTGGAGGGGCTCTAATACAATGGGTTCGTTGATAAACGCTCTTAGATCCAGGCCTGATGCACCTTCTGTTGCATAGGCAGGCAAAGGGTTGTCGGATCGATTGATGATTGATATGACCAGTTCTTCCCGCATAAATCTTTATCACCACTTTTTGGTGTACATGATTTTCTAGAAACTGCTACGGAAAAATGCAGGAAGCTGAGGATTAGCGCCAACAAGCAGGCATAACCGCCAGTACCCTACTTTTCCTCCGAAAGCATTGTTACCAAATAATTGAATGCGGCAGGTCTTCTGACTTACTCCGTTGTTTACAGCCTTCCCGTTTACGAAACAGTGGCATAAAGAATAAACAACAATAAAAGGAGCTTACAGCTACGGGGATAGTCCGGGATTTACACCCGGTTCCCTTTTAATCCCGCCGAGGCGGGAACCGTATCAACGTCAAAATAATGACATCAATTTAAAACGGCGCAAAGTTGTTATGCACCGGGTGTTGAAAACAATCGTACGTGTTTAGGGCGGGAGGTTTCAAAGTACGAGTCAATCAGGGTGTGTGCAGGGATGCTTACTTTTTAAAAAGTTTGCTTTTATACCCTGCCTAAACGTGCAGCCTGCTTTATACTTACCGAATAAACTTCCTGATCACCGTTGCGTAATTCGTTTTTCCATCCTTGTCGTAACCAATAAACCGCTCTACTTCCTTTCCCCTGTTATCGGTAAACACTACCAGTGGAATGGCTTTGAAATTAAATTGTTGCTCAACTTCTTCAATTTTGTTCTCGTCTACAAGAAGTTGTTCCCAGGGCATTTTTTCCTCTTCAACGGCTTTCTGCCAATTGGCCCTGTTGTTATCGATGGAAATGCTTACCAGCCGCAGTCCTTGGTTGCTGTATTCCGTTTGAATTTCTTTTAAAACCGGAATTTCAAGCCGGCACGGTCTGGACCAACTGGCCCAAAACACCAGCATATTCAATTTTGAACTGGAATCAAGGAGGGGAACCCGCTTGTTGGCGGTGTTTACCAAACGCAAATTCGGCAAGGGCTGGCCCGGGTCTGTGCGGTTGGCCAAATAAGACCTGACTTGGTCGGCGGCTGATGATGCCTGTACATCTTTATCGAAAAGGGACAGGATCTCAACCAACTCTTTCTCTGCATAGTGTTCCTTGTTTGCATAAATGCTTTGCAGCAGGAAATACGAAAACGGGTGCTTTTTTATTTCTTCTTTAGAAAAGGCGATCCTTTTGAAGCCGTTTGCCGAATCCTGGTTCCCGGGCCAGCCATAATCCGTCCGCTGGTGTTTAAAAAAGATATCCGTTTCCCGGCCAGCAAAAACTCGCAGAAACGGTGGCTTGCGGCTGTTTCCTTCGATCCGTGTGTATCCTTTCTCCAGGTAAAAAGCATCGCCGGTATGTTTAGCGCTGTCGGCACCGAACATATAATTGCGAAAGAGCAGCCCGCCTACTTTGGAGGGTTTTGTACTGTCGGCGAAATGGATGGCAGCCATAAAGGGAACAAAAAGGGAATCTGGTTTAATTCTGAATTTGAAACGACCATCCCTCGACGCTGCCCAGTAAAGTGGTGTTTGCCGATTGTGTGCTTCGCTGAGATTGATCTTTCCATCGGGTAGATTTTGAACATGCCCTTCAACGATTGTCTCGTTTATAGCGCCAGGCTCTTTGCAGGAAAACAGGAATAGTAGCAGCAAGATTTTCAGGTTTGCTTGTCTCATTTGCAGTTGTTTGGTGGGTGGCTAACAAGGGAGAACGTGTTGCTGTCAATGGCGATATTTGCTGTACTTCAGCTTCACTGTTGTACTAATGTAGAATAGAATTGCTGTTGTTCAAAACCTGTTCGTCAGCCACGATTGCAGCAAGCATCCATGTAAAAGAGTAGCTTACCGGTACTAAATCAAGGAGGTAAGTTATGAAACATCTCTTTATTGGATTGGACGTTCATAAGAAATCCTGGTCGGTAACCCTTCAGGAAGGACGGACGGTGCTGAAACGCTTTTCCATGGCGGCAGATGCTGAGGCTTTGGTCCACTATGTCCAAAAAAAATACTCTTCCTACAGTGTGGAATGCTGCTATGAAAGTTGTTGTGTTGGCTATCACATTTACCGTGCCTTGAACGCTGTGGGTTGGAAGGTGCTGGTTGTCAATCCAGGCGATATTCCCCGCATCAATAAGCAAAGCAGCAGCAAGACCGATGCCATTGACAGCCGATACCTGTGCCAGCAATTAGCGGCAGGACATCTCAGGGGTATCTATGTCCCGGACGAGAAGCAAGAACAATTCCGCAGCCTGTTTCGCAGGCGGAATGATCTGGTTAAAAACCTACGCCGAATCAAGTGCCACATCAAAAGCATGCTCCTCTACTTGGTATTCCTATTCCTGAGCATTATGATAACATCAACTGGAGCAAACCTTTCCTTGTATGGCTCACAAAGGTAAAATGGGTTTATGCACCTGCAGGCGAGACGCTGAAAAGCCGCCTCAATGAATATGCCTTTCTACACAAAGAGTATCTACGCGTCTGTAATGAACTAAGGGCCTATGCCCGTAAACATTACAAGCAGGATTACTACTTGCTCAGGAGCGTACCTGGTGTAGGCCCCTTCATCGCCATTGGAACATTAGCCGAAGTGGGTGATCTTAGAAGGTTCAGAAGCATTGACCATCTGAGCAGCTACATTGGGCTGGTACCGTCGCTTCATAGCAGCGGAGCTAAGACATTTACAAAGGGCATCACTGCAAGAAGCAAACATCTTTTACGAAGCTATCTGATTGAAGGCGCCTGGAACTGTGCCCGCAAGGACCCGGAACTTATGCAATACTGCAAGGAGCGAAAAGGCACTGACCATAAAAAAATCATTATCAAAATAGCCAGTAAAACCCTAAACAGGATGTACAGTGTGGTGAAAAGAGGTGATCCGTTCAAACTACGAGAACCTATTGCATTATAAAGAACATTCTTGTTGCCGCTGTTGTCCCGTTATAGGCAGAACAGATATTCCAATAAAATAAGTGGCGGCTGTAAAACAGCGTATGCAGTCATTTAGGTGAGTTGCTTTCAGCAAGCATACAGCGCCACTTCCTTTTCATCTTAGTGATGCTTGCAGCAGTACGTAGTGCTGGCTGCTGATAGGATGCTGAGACAAAGGGTAACAAAGAAAAAAAGGCAGGCCACCCCGTCAGCAGATGTATTTTGCAACTGCAGAATCACTATTGTGCGTCCATCAGAAAACAACATCTGCCGCCGTGGTGTACAAAATTTTGGAACCCCTTGAAAATGAAAGTATCTTTAGAATAAACCCAGCTATCTCTTTACATAGGATGCGCTGTTACAGACAGCCAATCAGGTTGACCGTTCCTTCACTTTCTTGTGCCAAATTACTTTTGTGAATGCACCTGCAAATAGTCCTGTACTCAAAATAACATAAGCAAATGGGCTTTGGAAATTCATCCACACATGAGCGAAGCCGATCAAACCACATAGCAGTCCGATAAAAAGCAAACGATAATTCAGAACCCTCAACTTTCTATTACCGAAAGATATTTCTTTGGAAGGATACTGGTGATCCGTTTTGCCAATTATGAAGTAGTTGAAAATACCAAGGCAGAAAATAAATCCGGCAATTATATAACCTTGAAAGACCGAGTAGCTAAAAAACCAAAAGCTAACGTAGATCAAAAGCAAAGTCGCCATCGCTATTGTCAAGTATATGCGCTTTCGCCTTTTCATGTACATAAAATTACAAAGACTGCCGAAGGCTGCCTATAACGGAACGAGGCTTTAAGCAGTATGGGTATTTGAAAACCAATGCATCACCCTCATTCGAAAGCAAAATAGTTATTCTACAGCTCAAAACATGTACTTCTACCCATATTGCTTGAAACCTATATTAGCGGCTGTTTAGTGTTTTGGAGCCTGCTTATCTCTTGCATCCGAAATTAGATGCGCTTTTATTTTCCACCCACTACTATCTTGTTGAAACACTCGTAAGTGCGTCGTCATTCTATCAGGTAGAAGCGAACCGTCAGGCATTTGCTGACCTTTTCTAACGACCGCTGTATGAACTATTACAAGGCTGTTGCCTAATCTTTGGAGTCTGTGTTCTGTTGTTTCGCTTTTACCAGACATAACAAAGGGCAAGGAGAACACTTCTTTCAAAAGTGTCTCTACCTCTTTTCGGCCAGTACGTTTGTCGCCAAAAGCGTTGGTAAAGCGAGCATCATCGCTATACCACTTGGCAGCAAGGGCGTAGTCCTTTACATTCCATGCTTTGTCCCAGTCCTCTATCATTGAATGTATTTTCAAGCTGTCTTTGGATGCGAAACTTTGCCCCTTAGAAGCAAGTGTAAAGACAAACAATGACATCAAGCTAAAAAGCAATTTCATGATGTTTTTATATAAAGTTAGAACTAAGGCCTTCCAAATTGCTGCTAATAGTAGCATTTCCGCTAATATACGCTCCCTTTCCATCCGCGTTTATTTTTTATTACGCCTCATTTTCAGCGTCTAAAAAAAATAAACGCGGAAAAAGTACAACCGCGTAAATACAAACTTTCAAACACCAGAAAACCTTTTATCGCAGAACGTTTATTATCCCCCATAAAAAAAGAAACCCGTGGCAGGGTTTCTTTTCTGTATCGATGTTTAAGAACAACTGGCTTTATTTCTTCGCGATCCGGTAAAGTTTTCCGCCATCGGTTACCGTGTAAAGGACACCGTCATTTCCCTGGATAATATCGCGGAAGCGTTCGCCCAGATCGGCCAGCAGGCGCTCTTCGCCAATTACCTTGTTGTTCTGGATCACCAGGCGGGCAATATGGTTGCTGTTCAAGCCCGCAATAAACAGGTTATTCTTCCATTCGGGTACAGCGTCACCACTGTAAAAGGTCATGCCGCTGGGCGACAGTACAGGGTCCCAGTAATACACGGGTTGTTCCATTCCATCTTTTTGCGTAATGCCTTCGCCAACCTTGCCGCCGGCGTATTCAATGCCGTAGGTGATGGTAGGCCAGCCGTAGTTTTTACCGGCTTCAATGCGGTTCAGCTCATCGCCGCCGCGGGGACCAAACTCGTTCTCCCACAGGTCACCGGTTTCGGGATGGAAAGCCAGTCCCTGCACGTTGCGGTGACCGTACGACCAGATCTCCGGCCGGGCACCGGCACGGCCAATAAAGGGGTTGCCTTCAGCAGGCTGCCCGTCCTTGGTAATGCGGATGATCTTGCCAAGACCGCTGTTCAGGTCCTGTGACAGGGGACGGGTTTGCAGGTCGGAGCGTTCGCCTGTACCCACAACCAGGTTGCCGTCTTTCGCTACCAGTATACGGCCGCCATAGTGAAGCGTTCCGTTATAGGCCGGTGGTGCCTGGTAAATGACCTTTACATTTTCCAACT
This sequence comes from Flavisolibacter longurius, assembly GCA_013327885.1. Lineage (GTDB taxonomy): Bacteria > Bacteroidota > Bacteroidia > Chitinophagales > Chitinophagaceae > Flavisolibacter. The sequence goes on from JABUMY010000001.1 coordinate 581,296, forward strand.
GCTTGTCGTTGGCCGAAAGAGTGCCTTTGGCTACGGCTGTCATGTTGCCACCACTTGTGTTTTGCGAGAAGACCCAGTACACCATCCGGTTGCTGCCAAAATCCGGATCGATTGTAACGCCAAGCAGGCCACCCTGGCCAGCACTGTTCACCGTTGGTATGCCGGCAATGGGTTCGCCCACGGCACCGTCGGCAGTTACTATGCGCATGTTGCCGTCTTTTTCGGTTACCAACAGGCGGCCGTCTGGCAGGCTGGCGATGCCCCAGGGTTTTTTCAGGCTGCTGGTCAGCAACGACGATGCATAAGGCGTGGTAGTGCGTACGCCGCCAATGCGGGTCTGGCCGTCAAAGGCGGGCTTGTAAGATGTATTGGCCGGCTTGGTTTCCACGGGAGGAAGACTGCCGGTGGTATCGACAGCGGCTGTTGTATTGTTGCCATTGCCATTATTGGGGGTGGAAGGGCTGCAGGCCAACAGCAACGCTGGCGCTGCCAGAAAAAACAATGTCCGTTTCAACATGATATATGGTTTTGTAGTGATTGAATGCAAAGGTAGCGGCCTTCCGTTTGTGCGGGCTAAAGTTTTACAGGCAGCCAACAATTCAGGACGAAAAGTAAAGTACTGGTTGCAGAAACAGCAGCGGAAAGCAACGATGGAATTGGGGTTTGTTGGTTGCTGATGTCTGTATATTTTATAAAAAGCACCATGTTTGTTTAGCCTCCTGTCAGCACAGCAGGAATTGTTTCAACAACCGTAAAAAAAAGAAGCCAGTCATTGGCTACTGGCTTCCTAATTGTGCTATTTAAAACGTTCGTTGTGCTTTGGCGCTGCGGTCTTCAAAGGCTGGCCGGCCCGGGATCACTCTTGGCTTTTCTTTCACCAGTTTCAGCGCTTCCTGCACGGCCCGCACCAGTTGCGGGTCAATGCCTTTGGCCAGTTGGGCTGGGTCGTCCCACACTTCAATTTCGGGCTTAATGCCATAGCCTTCGGCAAACCATTTGCCATCGGCGCCGTATAAACGGGCATCCGGCACCGTTATATTGCCGCCATCTATCAGGCGGTGACCGGTTGCAGGCCCTACCAATATGCCCAGGGTGCGTTCGCCAATCACGGGGCCCATGTTCAGTTGCTGAAAGGCCCAGGGAAATGCATCGCCACCCGAGCCTGCCCAGCCGTTGATAAGCATCACCTTTGGCGCATTGTTGCCCCGTTGCGGCCAGTGGGTTACATCGGCATTGCGCCAGGCAATGTTGTACACCACCGGGCGGTTGAGCATTTCAATAAAACGGTCGCCCAACTGGCCACCGGCGTTAAAGCGTTCGTCAATCACAAATCCTTTTTTATCGATCTGCGCATAAAACTGGCGCATCAGCTCTGTTTGTCCCTGCGTACCGGTGTTGGGCATGTACATATAGCCCAGTTGCCCGCCCGAAAGCTCTTCTACTTTTTTCCGGTTGCCTTCAATCCACTCCAGGTGCCGAAGCCGGGCTTCTTCTCCCGGTGTAAGGGTTTTGATCACCACTTCCCGGGCGCCTTCCAGCGTAGGCTTGCTGTTAACACGTAGGGCCACGGCTTTACCAGCCAGTCCTTCAAACATGGCATAGGGATCAAGGGCAGGATCCAGCGGACGGCCGTTGACCGAAAGAATATAGTCGCCTTCTTTTACGCGGATGCCGGTAAGGTCAAACGGCGACCGCACCTCATGATCCCATTTACCGCCGCGTACAATACGGCCCACTTTGTACGCTCCGTTTTCCAGCGCCCAGTCAATACCCAGCAAGCCATGCGTACGGTTTTTGGCCTGCTCCACATCGCCGCCACCGGCATAGGTATGACCGGCACTCAGTTCGGAGATCATTTCCTGTTGAATGTTCAGCACATCCCAGCGGGTAATGGCATCATCCAACAAGGTGCTGTAACTCTTGCGCATGGCGTTCCAGTCAACCTGGTGCATGCCGGGATCGTAAAAAAAGTCGCGGTAGCGGCGCCAGGTATCGTTAAAGATCTGTTCCCATTCTTCCTGCGGCTGCAGCACCATCTCCATTTCGGTTGTGCGTAACAGTTTGTCCAGCTTTTGATCGGGAGCCGGTTTCACCAGGCCAAAACCTTTTGCGTCACGGGCAAGGACATTTTTGCCGTCCCTGGAAACCACATAGGCAGTGGCGCCATTGAGGGCTTGTTTTTCTTCCCGCTTTTCAATGTCATACACAAAGAGGGATGGTGGGCCGGGAGCCGCACCGGTATTGGGAAAGCGCTGGTACAACAGCTTGCCTTCCACCGCCGCCAGGTTGCCGATATTGCCCGAAGGCACCGGCAAAATTTCCATGCGGTCTTCCAGCGATTCGGGGTCGGGGCTCCCGGCAGTTGTTACCACCGGTTTTGGTTTTTTGTCCGCATCCGCTGCCGGCTTTTTGTCATCTTTCTGCGCCGCTGAAGCCGTGTCAATTTTTATCTCATCGTTCTTTGCCAGCAGCAGCGATGGGATAGAAGCATCCAGCGTCGTAACAGCCAGTTGGGTGCTGTTGGGATAGATCCAGGTATTGTCAAAATTGCTGTACGATGGACTGAAGCTCCTGTCGGTGGTAAAAAAGATGTATTTACCGGTGGGATCAAATACGGGGTTGTTATCGTTGTAATAACCCGAAGTTCCCTTCACCACTTTTTTATTGTCGAAACCATAGAGGTAGATCGCATTGTTGATATTGGGTCCGCCCTTGGCGTACACTACCCATTTGCTGTCGGGTGACCAGGCCAGGGTAAAGCCCTGGAGACCTCCATAAGGCAGTGCTGTTGTTTTGTCGATGGTCACCATATCGCCGGTGGCTACCGTCAGTACCCGTATCTCCTGCTGGTCGTTGATAAAGGCGATCTTTTTACTGTCGGGCGACCAGAAAAGATTCCATCCCATGCCCTTGGTAAAGCTGGTCAGCTTTTTCGGTTGCCCGTTGGCGTTATCGCGGAGATGAATATTCCATTCGCCGCTTTCGTCGCTCCAGTAAGCCAGCCAGCGGTTGTTGGGACTCCAGGCCGGGTAGCGTTCATAAGCACCACTGGTGTTGGTCAGGTTGATGATCACGCCATTTTCTGCCGGGATGCTGAACAATTCACCGCGGCTTTCAAACACCGTGCGTTTGGCATCGGTAGAAAGATCAAAGCCGGTGATGCTGTTGCCAACGTTTACGGTACGCGGCATCAGGGTAGCCATGTCGGCCACCACGTTGATCTTAACTTCCGCATGCTGGTTGGTAGCCGTGTTTAACAAGTGCAGGCGGCCACCGGCTTCAAACACCACTTCATCGGCGCTGGCCGACATGTGGTTGATGTCCATGTTGTCAAATGTTGTGACCTGCTGGTGCGTCTTTTTTCCTGTGTCGTAGGTCCAAATGTTACGGTGCTTTTCGGGGCCGTTGTCACCAATGTAATAGATCTTGTTTTTGATCCAAACCGGCTTGCCTTCGGTGGCTTCGGTCCTGGTAATGTTCTCGGCTGTTTTTTTCGCCAGGTCAAATACATACACGTCTGAAGCAAGGCCGCTGCGGATGCGTTTAAAGGGATAATTCTCTGTGATCTTGGTAACATAGGCAAGGCTGCTGCCATCCGGTGAAAAAGAGGCCAGCTCGCCGTAGGGAACCGAAAGCTTTTCGGGCAACCCGCCTTTGGTACCAACGAGGTAAAGTTGTCGATAGGCAGGCGTGCCGCTTTCCCTGCCTGACGCAAAGAGGATGCGTTTGCCATCGGGGTGCCAGTCGATGACACGGTCGGGGCCAGCATGCCAGGTCAGTCGCATGGGCACACCGCCGGTAACGGGAATGGTGTAAACATCGGTGTTGCCGTCGTAGGTGGCGCTAAAGGCCAGTGTTTTGCCATCGGGGGAAAAGCGGGGAAAAGATTCTTCGCCGGTGGAAGAAGTCAGCCGGTTGGCGGTACCGCCGCCTTTGGAAACGATCCAGATGTCGCCGCCGTACACAAAGCTGATATGGGTTGGCGAGACATCGGGATAGCGAAACAGGCGGGCATCAATTTGGGCAAAGGCCAAAAGGCTGAAAAGGAGGCCAATGCTCCCTAAGCAGAATCGTTTCATATATGCGTATTTATTGGAATGGGATGTTCTCTTAAAGTTATGCCTTTCTGTAACAGGTTGTAAGGGGGATGAAAAACGGTACTATGGCCGGATGAAAGGGCGGCTACTGTTTTCGGCAGGAAAAAGGGGGGTGAAAATAGGGTTGCTTTTTCTGTTTTGGCTTCTGCCTGAAAGGCGTAACTTGATAAGAGAAACTTTTGCCTGCCCGTTAATGACCATTCATTTTTCCCCACAAAAAATATACAACATGAAAACATTGCACTGCGCAGATGCCGGGTTTGATTGCCAGGGAGTGATCAAAGGCACCACCGAAGAAGATGTATTAAGCCAGGCCGCTCAACATGCCCGCGAGCTGCACCAGGTGGAAGTGACGCCGGAAATGGAAGCCACCCTGCGAACCTTGATACGTGATGAAAAAGAAGAGTCGTTGTCTTCTTAGGTCAAACGAAAATTATAAAGCGGTCTTGATCATTCCTTGTGTGTTTTTCATCGCAACGTGCTTGTTGCTGTGAAGCCGTGATTTCATTACCGTTTTTATCTACATGCATACTTTGAAATAATTAGGTGAACGGATGCATGCTTTATTGCGCAATTGCATTGTATTGCATGCGAATGAAAAGAAACCAAACGCTTACCTAATAATCAATAACCAATAATCAATAACTAGTCGTCAACCATATATTCTTCAAACAACTGCTTTCTGAATTTTTGGTAAAAGAAAGAAACCAGCAGGAGCAACACACCCAGCACCAGGTAAGCGATCACTTTTTGCAGGGTGGAAAAAGTAAGGCTGTCAAGCACCAGCAGTTTCAACAGGGTGATGCCGATGAGGGTAATGCCTGTCATGCGCAAGGGGTTTGATCTGCGTCTTGCCCCCAGCACAAACAACACCACTGCAGTTAGCAGCCACAGAAGGGTAACCGTAATGCCGCTCCACTGAAAGCCGATGAAAAGTACAAAAAGCGAAAGCGCATAATAAGCCAGCAGGTTGCGGGTTGTCTTTTCGTGCCAGCCATGAAACAGCGCTGCCTGCGCCCCCACAAAAAGGGATAGTGAAAGCGCAATGATAGCCATTGTTGCATTTTCAAACGAAAAGCCAAAAACGTATAAGGCTGCCAGTGAGAGTGCCAGGTTGTTGGTGAGTAGTTGGTAGGCATGCGCTTTGCCAAGGGCTTCCTGCCGGAACAATTTGGGGGCAATGGCATTGGCCGTGAACAGCAAAAAGAAAACACACATGTACACAAGGCCGGTGCCCTTGGCCGTCACGGCTTCCTGCATCACCAGCCAGCCAATAAAGATCAGCCAGGTAATGGCCTGTGCCAGCCGCCCGGTAAGTATCCAATCTTTTTTTATGCTCAGTAGTACAATGCCTGCGTTGATGATAGCCATGTAAAGAAAAAGCATGGCGGGATTGCCTGTGTTGGGACTGATCAAAAACGGAATGGCATAAGCGCCTACCAGTCCCAGGATGGCAATCTCCTGCCGGTTGTATCGGCTGGCCACCGTTACGGTGCACAAGGTAAAAATCACCATCAGTGCATAGGTAACCGCAAACGAAAACAAGGCGTAGTAAACAAAGGCAGCATACGTGGTAAAGTAAACCGATGCCATGGCGCCGCTGAAAAGTATGGCGCTGAAGCCCGGATAAGCGCCCCGGAGCTTTACGGCAAAAAACAGCAGGAGGCCACCGGCAAGATAAGCCAGCAGGATGCGCAGCTTTTCCGAAATAAGGTTGGCGTCGATGGCATATTTTACGCCCAGCGAAAGACCAATCACCAACACAATAATGCCGATGAGATGAATGAGCCGAAGACCAATCAGGTTTTCCAGCGAAGCTTGCGGCTGCAGCGATCGACGGGGAGACGGTTGCGGTGTTACGGCGTTGTGTGGCAACAAGGCCTGCACCTGCCGGCGAAGGTTTTCAATGGTATGTTGCTGCTGCTGCAGTTGCCGCGACAGTTGTTCAATCTCTTCTTCCAGTTTTTGTAACGGGCCCGGTTCGGTCATCACAGCTTTTTGCGTAAAATAAGCACTTTTCCAACTGGCAAGAGGTGAGGGGGACGGTGGTGCAGAAAAGGGCCCCGCTGTTATTTAACAATCGCCCTGCGGGCTAAAAACGTTTCTGCTCTATCTTTCCGCAAACATTGGTGTTGCTTTGAAGAAGATTGTTTTCCTGGTTTTTGGAATGATACTGTTGACAAAAGCTGCCTTGACACAGGATAGCTGCGGGTTGCGCATTTCGCTGCTTACCTGTTCGCCGGGAGAGGAGCTGTACTCCACCTTTGGCCACACGGCCATCCGCGTAACCGATGCCACTGCCGGTATCGACGAGGTATATAACTACGGCACGTTTGCTTTTACCGATGACTTTTATTACAAGTTTGTCAAGGGCCGTCTCCTGTATGAATTATCGGTGGAAGATTTTTCGGGCTTTGTTTTTCAATACCAGGCCGAGAGCCGCTCCATCGCCGAGCAGGAACTGGCGATAAACTGTTTGCAGAAGGCGCAGTTGTATGCAGCCCTTCGCACCAATGCCTTGCCTGAAAACCGTTTTTACCGCTACGATTTTCTGTTTGACAACTGCACTACCCGTGCCCGCGATATTATTGAAAAGAACAGTGGTGGCGCCGCGGCTTATCCATTATTGTTTGCTGGCGAAGCGCCAACGTTTCGCAACCTAATACACGTTTACCTGAACAGGGCTCACCAGGACTGGAGCAAGTTTGGCATTGACCTGCTGTTGGGTGCAAAACTCGATCGCAAGACAATCAACCTCGAAACAACTTTCCTGCCCGATAACCTGCTGAAAGCGTTTGACAGTACAACCGTTGGTGGCTTACCGCTGGTGAAAGAAGAAACGCCGCTGCTGGTCATGCCATCGGTAGCCACGGAGAGTTATTTGATTACACCATTTGTGTTGTTTGCCCTGCTGCTCGTGTTTGGCGGCGTGTTGACGTTTGGTAAAAAAGGCTGGGCGCAAAAGGCGGTTGCCGTCCTGGATTTTTTCCTGTTTTTTGTATTGGGTGCCGTGGGTGTACTGCTCCTGTTTATGTGGTTCGCCACCGATCATGCGCTTTGCGCCAACAACTACAACCTTGCCTGGGCATTGCCAACGCATTTTGTGGTTGCCTTTTTTCTTTTTAGCCGGAAGCGATGGGTGCAGGTGTATTTCCGAGTCGTATTTTTTCTGCAACTGGCGTTGCTGCTCCTGTGGGCATTTCTGCCCCAGCAGCTCAACACTGCTTTGATACCACTGCTTTTCTTGTTAGTTTTAAGAAGCTGGGTGCTTTCAAAAAAACCGTATGGAGACAAAAAGAATTACGCATAAGGGAAAGAACATAAGCTACCGCACCCGGGGCAAGGGGCCGCTAGTGTTGTTGCTGCATGGCTTTGCCGAGGATGGAACCATCTGGAAGGGACAGTACGATCTATTTCCCCGTCACCGGTTGGTCGTTCCTGATCTTCCCGGTACCGGCGACAGTGAATTGCTGGAAGAGGCGAGCATGGAAAGCATGGCTGCCGCCATCAAGGCAGTGATGGATGCGGAAGGAGCGGAGAAGGTTATACTGATTGGTCACAGCATGGGTGGCTATGTGGCCCTGGCTTTTGCCGAAAGATATCCGGAAGCGTTACAGGCACTGGGCCTTTTTCATTCCACGGCTTTTGCCGACAGTGAAGAAAAAAAAGAAACCCGGCGAAAAGGCATTCGCTTTATAGCGGAAAATGGGGCGGCGCAATTTTTAAAAACGACTACGCCTAACCTTTATTCACCCCGGTCCCGGGAAGAACACCCGGAGTGGATAACGGAGCATTTGGCGGCGACACACAACTTTTCTGCAGAAAGCCTCGTTACTTATTATATGGCCATGATCGATCGTCCGGACCGGACAGCCGTTTTAGCGCAAATCAAGGTGCCTGTGCTTTTTGTAATGGGCCGGTACGATAGCGCCGTACCGCTGCAGGATGGACTGAAACAGTGCCACCTGCCCGCTTTATCGTATATTCATATTCTTGACGAGACCGGTCATATGGGCATGATCGAAGAAAAAGCCCAAACGGCTGAACTGTTGACAGCATTCGTATTCACGCTTGAAAAGACTGCCTAACCTGATGAAAAAACTGCTTTCTTTTGCCTGCTTTCTCCTGCTTTCTTTGGGCGCCTTTGCCAATCACATCACGGGTGGTACTGTGTACTACGAGTACAAAGGCGTAAATGCAGCCGGTCGCCATACTTACGAGATCACCTTAAAGCTTTACCGGGATTGCTTTGCCCCTGCCGGCTCCGCACAATTGGACCCCGATGCCATTATTGGGATATTCGATAAATCGACAGGAGGGTTGTTTGAGCGATTTGTTGTGGCACGTTCCAATATTTTAACGGAGAACCTGACCAATCCCGATCCTTGTATCACCAATCCGCCACCGGTGTGTTACGAGGTGGGATACTACACGTTTACGGCTACCTTGCCTCCTTCGCCGGACGGCTATACCATCGCCTACCAGCGTTGCTGCCGTATCATTGGTATCAGCAATCTTGCCTCCAACTCCAACCAGTATGGCGCTACGTATACGGCAGAAATTCCGGGTACAACCGCAGTAAGCGGTGGGCCTGTCAACAACAGTGCAAAATTTGATGGTTCGGACAAGGTGGTGGTTTGTGCCAATACCTATTTTGAATACGACTTTGGCGCAAAAGATGCCGATGGCGACCAGTTGAGCTACACCTTCTGCAATGCCTATATCGGCGGATCGCAGGGCATGCCGGTTCCGCAAACACCAACATCGCCACCGTATACCACCATCACCTACAGTTCAACTTTTAACGGGGCACAGCCGCTTGGCAGTGAGGTTAGCATTAACCCGCAAACAGGTTTGGTTACTGGTATTGCACCGGCACCGGGCATTTACGTGGTAACGGTTTGTGTTTCGGAATTTCGCAATGGCAAACTAATTGCCGTCCAGCGCAAAGACCTCCAGATAAAAATTGGCGATTGTAATGTGGCCCAGGCCATCCCGGTTGTGCTTGACAGCAGCGGCATCCGGTTGCAGCCGGATGTGGCAGGGTGTAAAAGCTTTACTTATCGCTTTGCCAATGATGTGCCGCCCAACCCGGCTATCCATACCTATTTCTGGGAGGTGAGCGATGGGGCGACCTATAATGTTGCAAATCCAACCCATACCTTTACCGACACCGGTGTGTACACCATAAAGCTGACCATCAACCGTGGTGAACCCTGCAGCGCTGAGGCCACATCCACCTTAAAAGTATATCCTGGCTTTACCCCTGATTTTTCGTTTGCCGGTGTGTGTGCCGGTAAGCCAACCCGCTTTACTGATGCTTCTACCACACAATACGGTACCGTAAACGGCTGGCGCTGGGACTTTGGCGATCCGGCAACCATTGAAGATACCTCCCGCCTGCGCAACCCAACCTATACTTACCCGCAAGAAGCGACCTATAACCTGCAGTACACCGTTACCACCAGCAAAGGTTGTAAGGAAACCATCTCCAAGCCTGTGCAAATTCTTACCAAGCCACCACTGCGTGTAGCGTTTAAGGATACGCTCATATGCAACGGCGACAGGCTGCAACTGGAAGCCATTGGCAACGGTAATTTTTCCTGGACGCCGGGTACCAACATTGCCGGTGCCAACACGGCAACGCCAACCGTTTTTCCGGCAGCAACCAGCAAATACATCGTAGAGCTGAACGACCAGGGATGTATTGCTTTTGATACGGTGCAGGTAAGGGTGGTGAACTTTGTTACCCTGCAGGCGATGGCCGATACCACTATCTGTGCCGGCGATACGCTTCGGCTGCATGCACAAACCGATGGCTTGCGTTATAGCTGGAGTCCGGCGGGTACAATAGACAATCCAAACTTGTTGCGACCGCTGGCGGTACCCACAACTTCTACCCGTTACACCATTCAATCAACCATTGGCGGTTGCAGTGCAACCGACGAAGTGGCGGTGACGCTGGTGCCCTACCCGGTTGTAAACGCCGGTAACGATACGATTGTTTGCTACAACACGGCCGCACGCCTGAACGGAAGTCATAATGGTACGGCTTTTACCTGGTCGCCGGTGGCGACGCTATCCGGTGCCAATACACTAAGTCCAGTAGCAACGCCTTCTGCAACCACGGCCTATGTGTTGTATTCGTTTGACACCCGGGGCTGTCCGAAAGCAGGTAGCGATACGGTAGTGGTGGTGGTCAATCCGGAGGTGGTCGCTTTTGCCGGAAGAGATACGGCTGTTGTGGTAGGGCAGGAGCTTCAGCTTGGCGCTACCGGCGGTGAAGTCTATTCCTGGTCGCCACCGGTTGGCCTGAGCAGTACGATTGTTTCCAATCCCATTGGCTTGTATAACGGAAGCTTTGACAGCATCCGCTATTATGTTACCGTGATGGATGCCATTGGCTGCGCCGATGTGGCCAGTGTTGGTGTGAAGATCTTTAAAACAGCACCCCGCGTTTTTGTGCCCTCGGCCTTTACACCGAATGGTGATGGCCGCAATGACGTGGTACGTCCGATAGCGGTGGGACTTTCAACAATAGAATACTTCCGTATTTACAACCGTTGGGGACAGATGGTGTTTGAAACCACTGTTAATGGCAAAGGCTGGGATGGAAAAATACAAGGTGCTCCGCAGGGAACAGAAACCTATGCCTGGATTGTAAAAGGACAAGACTTTACCGGTAAGACGGTGTTTGAAAAAGGGACCGTGACGTTGATACGGTAGGCCTCTGGCCCCCACGGCCCCCACCTATCCTCCCCCAACGGGGGAGGAACAGCCAACACACAGACCCTTGCTTTTGCACGATACTTTATTTGCCTCTGCCAGCTTTTCTGGCGGAGGTTTTTGTTTATGGTACTTGCTGAATTTATTACTCCAATCCTCACTTTTCTTCAGAAGCCCGGTAGGGCTTCCATGTGAATAGCGCCGGGTGAAACCCGGTGATGACATATTGTGATGGTAAACAACCCCGGAGGAGTTGCCCGTTTATTGACATTGTTCCGGTATTTCCTGAATGGACAGGGCATAGATCCGGCTTTGTAAACCCACCCCAAATCATTACAACAATAACAAACCTTAGGTTTCCCCTCCAAGGAGGGAAAGGTTTCTTTTGCAGTACCTGTTGTGTTCGGGGATAGAATGAAATCATTTAGCTTTTTCAAAATTCAAATGAATGCAGGAGTTCATTTTCAGTAGGCAACGCTCCATGTTCAATTCTCAAATGAGAGAACATCCTACCCAACATTCCTTAGCCCGCTGGTTCAGCGCCTTATTGCGCATTCGCTAACGTTTCTATTTACTGTAAGAAAAGGGTAGCGCAATAAGGCGCCTTCAGCCTCTTGCTTTATCAGCGGGCAAAAAGTAGAGTTGCACGCAGCATGTAGTACTGAATAAAGCTGAAGGGAAAGTCTATTTGTAAAATGAATCAGGCAACCAATAAAGAACGGCTGTTTTGCGCTGGCCTTGGAAAAAGCAGCGGAGCGTTTGCTTTTTCCTTGAACTTTTGGCTCCACCTTTTCTGGAGAGAAAAGGTGGAAAACAAACTAACACAAAGAATGATCAAATTAAGAGACAGTCTACAAAGTGACTTGTATATCTATTCCGCAAGGGATGATATAAAACACTCGAAGCCATTTCTTAAAATCTAATGTCTATTAAGTCGCATACGACAATAGTCTCCCCAAACATGATAAGTAAAGTAATTTCCAATACCCAACCTGTATCACTAATTCACTCACATGCATAAATGCCATTCCCATAAACGCTACTCATATTCCCCCAAAGCACGTGCTCAACAACTCCCGCCACTATCTTCGCTTCATGAAAACGGTTTTTATTACCGGCGCCACCGCAGGCTTTGGTGAAGCCTGTGCCGACATCTTTGCCAAAAACGATTATCGTCTTATCCTCAATGGTCGCCGTGCGGAAAGGCTGACCACCCTGCAGGAAAAGCTTCAAAAAGAATACAACGCTACTAGTTATCTCCTGCCGTTTGATGTGCAGGACAGGGGCGCTGTACAATCTGCCATCAGCAACCTGCCGGAAGAATGGCAAGCCATCGATATCCTGGTGAACAACGCCGGGCTGGCGCTGGGCCGCGACCATTTTGATGCCGCCAACATCGACGACTGGGACACGATGATCAACACCAATATCAAAGGTTTGCTCTATGTTTCCAAGGCCGTGGTACCGTTCATGGTCAAACGTAAAAGGGGGCATATCATCAACCTCGGCTCCATCGCTGCCAAGGATGTTTATGAAAAAGGAAACGTTTACTGCGCCACCAAGGCCGCTGTTGATTCCATCAGCAAAGGCATGCGCATTGACCTGTTGCCGCATCACATAAAGGTAACAGCTGTTCACCCCGGCGCTGCCGATACAGAATTTTCACTGGTGCGCTTCAAAGGCGACCGGCAAACGGCCGATTCAGTGTATGAAGGCTACCAACCCTTAGTGGCGGAAGACGTGGCCGGCATTATTTATTACTGCGCTACGCTGCCGCCGCATGTCTGCATCAACGACCTGGTGGTAACACCTACGCAGCAAGCCAACGGCATTTATTTCCAAAAGGACGGAAACGTACTTTAGCGAAAAGAGCGCCTCCGTTGTGAGGCTTTTATCTTTCCGCCAACGCCGGCCTTTATCTTTGCGGCATGCACATCGATATCCTTACGGTATTGCCGGAGCTTTTGGAAAGTCCCCTGTCGCACTCGATCATGAAACGGGCACAGGACAAAGGCCTTTTGCAGGTTCAGGTACACCACCTGCGCAAATGGGCTGTGAATGAATACGGGCAGATTGACGACTACCAATATGGTGGTGGTGCGGGGATGGTGATGATGCCGGAACCCCTGGCCAACGCTATCGATGAATTGAGCAAGGAAAAAGAGTTTGACGAGATCATCTTTCTCACGCCGGATGGTGAAACCTTCAATCAAAAAACAGCCAACCAGCTTTCTCTAAAACAAAACCTCCTGCTTATTTGCGGGCATTACAAAGGCATTGATCAGCGCATCCGCGAGCAATATGTTACCAAAGAAATTTCCATTGGTGATTATGTGCTCAGCGGCGGTGAACTGGCGGCAGCTATTGTGGTGGATGCTGTGGGAAGGCTGATTCCCGGGGTGTTGAATGATGAAACTTCTGCGCTTACCGATTCGTTCCAGGATAATCTTTTGGCACCACCAGTATACACACGTCCGGCCGATTGGCGCGGACAGAAAGTGCCCGATATTTTATTAAGTGGCCATACGGCTAAAATTGAAGAGTGGCGTCACGAACAAGCCGTGCAGCGTACTAAAGAACGCAGGCCCGACCTGCTGGAAGAATGATTGACGTGAAACGTTAGACGAGAAACGAGAAACCGTAGCGCTTTTACATTTTAATCAGTAGTATGATAGTTTGTGTCGGCTGTTCAACTTGTGAACCCGTGAACTTGTAAAATTCTCTCGTCTCACTTCTCTCGTCTGTCGTCTGACGTCTCCCGTTTCACGTCCCTCACACCAATACCGTTTCCACTTTTTCAAATCCTTTCCGCGGTTGCAGACGTTCCCATAAGATCTGGTAGATCGTTTCGGCAATGGGCATATCGGCTCCAATGCTTTTATTGAAGTTGTAAATGCAACGGGATGCATAATACCCCTCGGCCACCATGTTTAGTTCCAGTTGTGCCGACTGTACCGTATAACCTTTGCCGATCATGTTGCCAAAGGTGCGGTTGCGACTGTACAGCGAATAGCAGGTCACCAGTAAGTCACCTAAGTAAACCGAAGCCGCGTAGTTCATGTCTTTTTTGTGATCGGCTGTTTGGTGTTCGCCCACCACAATATGCTCTACGCCTACTTTGCGCAGGAAGCCTGCCATTTCATCCGCGCTGTTGGCAATGAGTACACTTAAAAAATTGTCGCCGTATTCAAGACCATGGGCAATGCCAGCGCCCAGTGCGTAAATGTTTTTCATCACCGCCGCATACTGTACACCCAAGATATCGGGGTTAACAATGGTATTGATATACGGTGTTTGAAAAAGCGCAGCGATCTTTTCCGCCTCTTCACTATCGATGCCCGAAATGGTGAGATAAGAAAGCTTTTCCGCGGCCACTTCTTCCGCATGGCAAGGACCCAGTACGGCAAAATAATTTTGCAGCGGCAGGTCGAATTCTTTTTGCAGGTATTCGTTCAACAGGATGTCCTTACCGGGAATCAAACCTTTGATGGCAGAAATGATCTTCTTTGTTTGTAACACATCTTTGTCGATGCCGGCCAGTACCGTTTCGGCATAAGCAGATGGCACAGCAATCACCAGCACGTCGGAAGCGGCGGCGATTTCCCTGACGTCATCGCTCATGTTCAGCAGCGACACGTCAAAATAAGCCGAGTGCAAATAATTAGGATTGTGATGGCGGCGCTTGATGTACTCAATGCTGGTTGTATTGCGTATCCACCAGTTCACCGGTTGCCCGCCATCGGTCAGGATCTTTACCAGGGCTGTTCCCCAACTGCCATTTCCAATCACGCCAATGCTGTATCCTTCCATGTTACTCGCTTTGAAAAAGTTTATCTTTTGAAACGACTTGTACTTTGTTGCCGCTACGCAGTGTTTTGCTCACCACTGCGTACGGACCTGCCACCACCCGTTCGCCCTCTTTTACGCCGCTCTTTATTTCGAAAAAATTTATATCCTGGATGCCGGTAACAACAACACGCTTTTCTACGGTGCCATCCTGCCTGATAACATACACCACTTCTTCCAGGTCCTGGCCAAAGCCTGCATCTGCAGCGGCAAAATCTTCCTGCTCTTTTTCGTTTTCGGCACTCGTTTCTTCCGCCCCTTTGGGTTTGGAAACTACCGCACCTACCGGTACCGCCAATACGTTTTCGCGTTTGCGGGTTTTAATATCTGCCCTTGCATTCATGCCGGGCCGGAAAGGCATGCTGCGCGGCCTTGTACTGTCATAAAGGTCTGCATACGTAGCCGGCAGCAAGCGAATGCGTACTTCGTAGCTGGTAATGTCGTTTGATAAAAACGATTGCGCTTCCCGCCTGGTACCGCCATTGGCAATTGCCGTTACCACGCCTTTGAACTTACGCTTGTTGTAGGCTTCCACTTCCACATCGGCCGAATCGCCGATGCTGATCTTGATAATGTTGTTCTCGTTTACATCTACCCGTACTTCTATCGCATTCATGTCGGCAATGCGCAGCAACTCGGAACCCGGCATTTGCATGGCGCCAACCCGTTCGCCTTGCTTTATGTTCAATGCTGTTACCGTGCCGCCGATGGGTGCTGTGATGGTTGCCGAAGACGGGCCGGCACTGCGGGGTTGCTGCATGTTTTGTAAAAGGCCTTCAAAGCCGGGTGGTACATTGGGTATAGCAACGCGTTGGGCCGCTGCACCTCTTTCGCCCTGGATGCGGGCCAGCACTTTTCCTTTGGCAACAGTGTCGCCTTCCTGTACAAGCAATTGAACCACTTCGCCACTGACCGGTGATCCCACTTTGATCTCGGTTTCGGGAAAGATCTTGCCGCTGGCAGAAACAGTTTCAATGATCGTACGCCGCTTAACAGCTTCGGCCGATACTTTTGTGCCCTCGCCACCTTTGTTCTTCACCATCCGCACCAGCAGAAAGAGAAGGACAAGTGCACCCAACGAAAGCAATATCCATCTTGTTGTTTTTTTCATATGCTGCGCTGCCCTTTGTAGATAAGGCTAATCAGGCCCTAAAAATAATCATTGACCACTGTTTCAGCTTTCCAGTGCCTGCGCCAGGTCGTTGATCAGGTACTGCGGGTCTTCCAGCCCGGTGTAAATGCGAATGTATTGATGTTCGGTGTTGCCGGGGTCAAATTGCGCCGGGGAAAAGCCGGCGCATTTTGGTATCACCAGCGACTCGTGTCCGCCCCAACTCACCGCCATTGAAAAATGCTTTAGGGCTTCGCAAAAGCGGGTGATGCTTTCAGCAGTTCCGTCCTTTAAGGTGACGGTAAGCAAGCCGCTGGCGCCACGCATTTGTTCTTTGGCAAGATTGTATTGCGGAAAGGCTTCATCCAGCGGAAAAAGGATCTTGTCGATACGCGGGTGCTGCTTTAAAAATGAAAGCACTTCCCGAGTTGTGTTAGTAATGCGTTCCAGGCGTGCTGGTAGGGTTCGCAGTCCGCGAATCAGCAGCCAGGCGTTGAACGGCTGAATGCCGCTGCCGATGGCCAGGTAATCAAGGTCGAAGATTTTTTTCATCAACTGATGCGAACCGGAAAGCACGCCGCCCAATGTATCGCTATGCCCGCCAATGTACTTGGTGGCGGTTTGCATGGCCAGGTCAATACCCATTTCGATGGGCTGTTGGTACAGCGGTGTGCAATAACTGTTATCGATGAGGGTGATGATATTGTGCTTCTTTGCCAATGCTGCCACTTCTTTTATAGGCTGAATGGCAAAATTCCACGAGTTGGGTGATTCCAAATAAATAAACGAAGTGTTGGGCTGAAGCGCTTCTTCAAACTGCGCAATGTTTGTGCCTTCGATATAGGTGGTGGTAATGCCAAAACGGGTGAGAATAAGATCGAAGGTTTTTTGTGCCCAGGAGTAGGGTTTGTTCACCGAAATAATATGATCACCGCTTTTGACATTGGATAAGACAGCCGCATAGATGGCAGCAGCGCCGTTGTTGAACACAAGGCAATCTTCGGCACCGTCGAGCGCCGCAAGTTTTTTGCGCAGGATGTCAACCGTTGGGTTCAAGCCGCGACTGTATACATAACCACCCATTTCGTCTTCAAACGCTTTGCGCAAATCGGCAACCGTTTCAAATTTGAAATTGGAAGTTTGAATGATGGGAGGTGCAATGGCATTGAAATAATGTTCGCGGTCTTCGGCCAGCTCGTTGATGATATAAGATGTGTCCATGCTAGTCTTTTGTGTCGGGTTTGCGGATGGCTTTTACAATAAAATAAAGTAGGGTGAAAAACAGGAGCACGGCAATTCCTACAAGGGCCGCGTAATCGTTGGCTTCGTAATCCATGGCAATGCTGATGGCAACAAAGGCGTAGGCTGCGATAAAGATCAGGGGCAGCAGGGGATAAAGTTTCATGCTAAAAATGCCTGTGCCGTTTAAATGAGCCGTTCGCTTACGAATGATAAAAATACTGCCGGCCGAAAGCGCCATGCCAAAGCTGTCGAGGAAGATGGTAAAGCTGAGAATTTTATCAAAGGCCTGTGCCCAAAAAACAACAAGCGCCGCCATCACCGCAAACACGGTTAACGAAAACGTAAGCACCTCGCGGTTGTTGCGTTTGGAAAAGGCTGCGGGCAGGATCTTGTCTTCACTCATGGCATACATCACCCTTGGGTTGCTGAGCAGCACGGCGTTGACATAGGCTAATACGCCAAGGAAAAGCAATACGGATAAAATACGTTCGGCCTGTTCGCCAAAGATCTTTGAGGCCATGATGGCGGCAATGTTGCTGCTCTTTTTTAATTCTTCAAAACCGATCACGTTGACATAGGCAACGTTGATGAGCAGGTACAGTAATACGATAACAAATATGCCGATAAAAATGCCCCGGGGAATGTTGCGGTTTGGCTTTTCCACCTCTTCGCCAAAGTTGATGGTTTGCTGGTAGCCGCCAAACGTAAAGCTTACAGCTACGAGGCCTATACCAAACGCTTTGATGTATTCCCGCAGTGCCGGGCTCATATCACTGGTGGCAAGGGCCGAAACGGCAGGGGCTTCGTTGGTGGCAAAAAACAAGGGGGCGATAAGCAGCAGCACCATGCCAATTTTAATGATCATCAGCGCCGACTGGGTTTTGGCACTCAGGCGCAGTCCCAGCATGTTGACAATATAAAAAAGCGCAATGGCCATAATGGCGATGGTCATTTGCACGGTGCGTATATAATCGGCATTGCCGTCGATCGCAAGGTAGGCAGCATCTTTGGAGGCGGGAATCAGGACGCTGCTGATATACTCGCTGCCCACCAGCGCAACAGCTGCACAAGAAGCAGCATTGGAAACAAGAATGATACAGTTGATGGCAAAGGCAATGGAGGGGTGATAGGCATAGGCAAACACTTTATAATAGCCACCGGTTACCGGCAGGCGTGAGCCGATCTCGGCATAGGTTAGCGCACCGCAAAGTGCTATGAGTCCGCCGGCGATCCAGCAGAGATAAAAAATGAACGGGGTAGGTGTTGCCGCAGCAACATTTACGGGGGTACGGAAAATGCCCATGCCAATGACAAAACTGATAATGATCATCGTCAGGTCAAAAAGCTGCAGCTTTTGTTTTTTCATCATGTGGTGAAGATAAGCGGCAAACGGATTTCGTTTGGCGTTAGCAATTTGGAGTTTGTGGTTTGTAGTTAGTAGTTTGTTATTAGTGCCTCTAGTGCATGGTATAGGTTTGGGGTTTGAAGAGAACTTGTTAGGTAAGAGGCAAGGAGTTGAAAGGCATCGGCTCCGTAGGAGCCACACCTTGGTAGAAAAGAACCTACACCATTTTCACCCGGCCCCGTAGGGGTCGAACTAAGGAGAACAAGGAATACTCCGAAAGATCCATATATTTTTGAACCACGGAGACACGGGCACGGAGACTCACCGTAGTTCTCTGTGTCCTCTCTTTCTCTGCGGTTAAAAATGCCGAATAGAGTTCCCAGCCGCACAAGGGTGCGACGCAACGGAAGCCCAATCGACTTCCTGTCGCCGGTAACAAAAAAAGCAGCATCTTAAAACCAAGTGCATAACTTTTTGCGGGCCGATCTTTTGTTTCCCTACATTTGCGGCTCGCAACAGGTTGGCCCGCCTCAGGTGGACCATTAAAAGGGAAGCCGGTGTGAGTCCGGCGCTATCCCCGTAGCTGTAACATTCACGAGCGGTCAAATTTATTTTCGACCCATCCACTGTTATTCTTCGCCACTGTGATGCCCAATCACGGGAAGGCTATAACAGCAGAATGAAGCCAGAAGACCTGCCGGTTGTGCTTTTATTCATCGTGCTTTCGGAGGAAAAGCAGAGAAGATAAAACCGCGGTTATCCTCTCTAACTATTTTTCGGAAGCAGTCACAAAAAAGCATCATCAAAAAATGAGAAAACTTTTTGTCGTGACTGCACTCATCACCAGCAGTCAGCTACAAGCCCAAACCTCTCCGCAAGAGCGGAACGATTCGTTAGAAAACATTACCGTCACTGCCAGTAAGTTCTCCGCCAAAACCACTGAAACCGGCAAGGTGGTGGTCACCATCAACCGGCAGCAATTAGAAAAAGCCGGCAGCCGCGATCTTTCGCAGGTGATCACCGAACTGGGTGGCGTTTTTATCAATGGCTACACCAACAATGCCGGCAAGGATAAAAGCATTTACCTGCGTGGGGCCAAAGTAGATTATACGCTGATCACGGTGGACGGCATCCCCGTTTACGATGCTTCGGGAATCGGCAGCAATTTCGATATCCGCTACATACCCGTTGATGCGGTGGAAAGAGTGGAGATCCTCAAAGGCAGCCAGAGCACCTTGTACGGAAGCGATGCCATTGCCGGTGTGATCAACATCATTACCCGCAAGGGTGGCACCAAGCCGGTGTCGGGCAGCGGTGTAGTTAATTATGGACGGTATAACACCTGGCGGGCCAATGCCGGTCTGAATGGCGCTATAAAAGCGTTTGATTACAATGTTGGGTTTGCACACCAGCGCACCGATGGTTTTTCGGAGGCACAAAAACCCGCCACCACCAGCGCTGCTTACGACAACGACTGGTACAAGCAAAGCAGTGTGCAGGCTAATTTTGGGTTTCAGGCAGCAAAGGGTTTTCGCATTCAGCCCTTCCTTCGCTACAGCAAAAACAGCGGGGCGCTGGACAACGATGCGTTTGTAGACGAGAAGGATTTTACCTACACGGCAAAAAACCTGCAGACTGGTTTAAAGAACACCATCGGCATTGGCAGGGCACAAGTGGCCGTGCTGTATCAATTGAATAAAACAGAGCGGGATTATCTTGATGATTCCACGCAAAGCCGCAACGGGTTTTACCTGTTTAACAAAAGTGCGTACAAAGCAACGGAACATTTTGCCGAAGCTTTTGTGGTATATCCTTTCGGGGCCCTGAAACTGACGGCAGGCGGCGACTTCCGTTCTTCCAATACTGATTATACGGCTACGCAGATCAGTGCTTTTGGTGCTTCAAAAGCAGCGCAAAGTGGTGACAGTGTAAAGCAGTCTCAATCGAGTTTGTATGCAGCACTGAACTTTACACAAAACGATTTTTCCGTTGAAGGAGGTGGACGGTTGAATCATCATTCTGTGTACGGTAACAATTTTGCTTTTAACATCAACCCTTCGTATGTACTCAACAAAGAGGTAAAGGTTTTTGCCAATCTTTCTTCCGGGTACAAAACACCGAGTCTTTACCAGCTCTTTTCCGTTTACGGAAACAAAGACCTGACGCCTGAAACCTCGCTGAACCTCGAAGGCGGTGCGCAGTTCTTTTTTGATGATGCCAAAGGGCAGGTACGGGTTACGTATTTCGACCGGCAGGTAAAAGACGTGATCGCCTTTTTTTACAACCCGTCAACGTATCAATCCAGTTATATTAACCAGGACAAACAGAAGGACCACGGGATTGAAATTGACGGAAGCCTTAACCTGACGGAGAGCATTCGCCTGCAGGCGTTTTACAGTTACGTGGATGGCAAGATAACCACGAAACAAGCAGGCAAGGATACCACTTATTTCAACCTGCTGCGCCGGCCTAAACATACTGTAAACCTGACCCTGGGCTGGCAGCTTTCGCCTGCGTTTTACGCATCGGTAAATGCCAATGTGGTTGGCGAACGGCAGGATGTGTATTTTGACCCGGTAACCTTTGTTTCGCAACCGGTAACGCTAAAGCCTTACACGTTGGTAAACGTTTATGCGGAGTACGGGTTTTTACAGAACCGTTTAAAACTTTTTACGGATATCCGGAATGTTTTGGATAAAGCTTATTCGGATATTTACGGCTACAATACAGCCGGCTTTGCAGCGCATGGCGGTATTCGTTTTCGTTTTTAAGTGAGCGTGTAAATTATATAATTGCATGAAAGCATTCATGAACTGGAGCGGAGGCAAAGACTCCGCTCTTGCTTTATTCAAAGCCCAACGGGAAGGCATACCTGTAGACAGATTGCTGACCACTGTCAATGCCGAAACAGACCGCATCAGCATGCATGGTGTGCCATGCAGCCTGCTGAAACAGCAGGCGGTGGCTATGGGCTTGTCGCTGCGCACTGTTGAACTCCCAGCTACGCCAGGCATGCAAGCCTACGAAACAACCATGCAGGCAGCCCACCGCGATCTAAAAAGCGAAGGGTATACGCATGGCATTTTTGGCGATATTTTCCTGGAGGACCTGAAAGCCTACCGCGAAAAACTGTTGGCCACGGAGGGGCTGGCTTGTTTGTTTCCACTTTGGAACCACACCAGTAAAGACGTGGTTGCTCAATACCTCCAAAGCGGCTTTCAAGCGGTTGTTGTTTGTGTCAATTCGGCTTTCCTGCATGAGCGTTTTTGCGGCCGCCTTCTGGATGAAAGCTTTTTTAGCGACCTGCCGCCGGGTGTTGATCCCTGCGGGGAAAATGGCGAATACCACAGCTTTGTTTTTGACGGGCCGATCTTTTCCCGGCCCATCGATTTCAAGCTGGGCGAGGTGGTGTACAGGGAATATCCCTCACCCAAAGGAGCCGATGATTGCTTTGCAACGCCAAAGCCGGCAAGCGGCTTTTATTTTTGCGACCTGTTACCACTTTAGGGGGCAGGCCGCCTATTTTTGCACAAACCGGAACCATGGATTTCAGGCTCAATGATTTTTTGACGGTAACCTTCACCCTTTTTGCCGTGATCGACATCATCGGCACCATTCCTATTTTGATCTCGATGAAAAGCAAGATGGGAGGGATCCGTGAAGCCATGGTTACACTCATCTCCGGTGGACTGATGGTACTCTTCCTTTATCTGGGTGAGCCTTTTTTAAACTTGCTGGGACTGGATGTGGGCTCCTTTGCCGTTGGCGGATCGATCGTGATCTTTATTCTGGGACTGGAGATGGTTTTGGGCACTGAATTCTTTAAAAGCGAAAGCAACATGCGGGCGGCCACCGTGGTGCCCATTGCCTTTCCGCTGATCGCCGGTTCGGGTACACTTACCACCATTATTTCCTTAAAGGCCAACTACTCGCAATCGGTGATGCTGTTTGCCATCCTGGCCAATTTGATTTTCATTTATATCGTGTTAAAATCACTGCGTTTTATTGAGCGGATTTTAGGGCCTGCAGGATTAATTGCGGTGCGAAAATTTTTTGGCGTAATATTGCTCGCCATTGCGGTAAAGATCTTTGCCACCAATGCGCACGGGCTTATTAGATAGTTCAAAGTCGAAAGTCAAAAGTTCAAAGTCGGGGACTATGAATTGCTGACTTTAAACTGCTCACCGGCCTCGTAGTACAATGGATAGTATAAGAGTTTCCGAAGCTCCAGATACAGGTTCGATTCCTGTCGAGGCTACCTGACGGGCCAACTCCAAACTTTGAAAGAGTTGGCCCGTTTCTTTTCCTCCCAAACCCTTGTCTGTGGCGCAGATGAGGAGAACAGCTTCATTTATTTTTTGGGTTCGACTTCCTTTTTGAGAAAGAACAATCTTTTCGGGAAAGATCGAACTGACCACCTCTCTTTTTACCCCAATACTGCTTTTCTCGTAGAACGCCGGCAGGTCTTCCAGCAGGTGAATGCCCTTTTTTAAAAACTTCTGATAGGCAGTTTGGATGCAGTCCTGCTGCCCGAGTTCTGCTTCCAGCTTGCGTAGCTGGGTCGTGTAGCGGCTTTTGGCGGCCCCATACGTGGCCGCATCAATGACCTTGTCCATGAGACTGTCATCCAGGGTTTCGAGCCTGCTTTGCACCTGCTTGATCTCTGCATGAATCTTGGCCAGCGGCCGGGCCTCTGTTTGCTTTTTCTGCAGGAGTTTTTTCACCATCGCGTCATAGAGCTTCTTGGCCTGCCCATTTACTTTGAGCTCCGACAAGACCTCCTTCATCAGCAAATGGGTTTGTTCGGCCCGGATACGCTGCTTTCTGCAATGGTTGCAGTGGTAGTAGTAGTGCCTGTCCCCGGTATGGCTTCTGGAGGCGCTGCCCGTCAGGTTCTTTTCGCAGCTATCGCACAGCAGCAGGCCACGCAGCGGGAGGTTGTCGTCAAAGGACTTGGGCTTTGAGAGTTGCCTGACTCTGTAGTTACCCTGCAGTTGGGCCTGCACCTTGTCAAAGAGGCCCTTATCAAGGATGGGGGCGTGCAAGCCTTTGACCCAATAGCCGCTCTTGCCATCTTTGCCATCCCTGACATGGACTTCACCAATGTAAACCCGGTTGCGGGCAATAACCGAAAAGGTGGTTTTGGGAATAATGATCCCTTTCTTCTTCAGGGCTTCCCGGATCTGGGCCTGGTCTTTTCCTTTGGCCAGCTCCACGTAAATGTCCCTTACGATAGCTGCTTTTTCACCCGGAACAATAATGGGCTTGTTCTCCTCGTCTCTTCCATTGGTATAACCATAGGGTGCCATGCCCTGCCACCGCCCACTGGCAGCGGCGGCCCGGACGCCTTCTTTGATTTTAATGCTGCGCCGGCGGTTATCAATATCGGGCAGGTTCAGATACACGCCCAAGATCAGCATGTTCTCGGGGATGGAAAGGTCTAAAGGCTGTTCAATAGCCTGCACTTCCACGCCCAGCTGGCGGAGATGATCCAGTACAGCATAGGACTCAGTGACATTGCGGGAAAACCGGTCCCAGGTGGTGACCAGCAGCAGGTCTACTTTGCCTTTGTTTTGTTTCAGGTAGACGAGGAGCTTTTTAAACTCGGGCCGGTTGAAGTTTTTGGCCGAATGGTCTTCGCGGTAAAGAGCAACCACCTCGATGCCTTCTCTTGTGCAGTGGGCGGTGAGTTTATCGGCTTGAATGTCGAGGCTATAGCCTTTGGCCTGTTCGTCGGAACTCACCCTTGCCATCAGGATTGCGCGTTTCATCTTTGTTTCGATTTGGTGATGACGTATTGTTTGTTTGTCATTTGGGTTGAGCACTGGTTATTGTTGATCATCGTTTTCCCCTTCTTCGAAGGTTTGCACCGTTAGCTGGGCAAGGCGCCAAAGCAGCTCACTGATCATTTTTACCTCTTCGTCGGTGTAGTTTTTTTCACCTACACCAAGGATTTGTTTGCAGGTGGTTAGGTCCAACATCACACTCCTGTGTTGTGCATGCAATCCTCCAAAGGAGGTAAGCTGCGGGTGCGACCATCACACCTGAGGGCTTCAGGGTATTTGTTTTCATTTGATCTTTTTTTGTTTTTTCAGGTAAACCGGCTTTCCGTTCTGCGTCTTGATGGTAATGGTCTCGAAGCCACCGGCGGCAATGATTTCAATGAGGCGGGCTTCGATCTGCACTTTTTTTAGCTTGGTGACTTCCAGGGACTCGACCTTCCCCTCCACGCTGAATTTAACCTCAATGCTGTCTGGCTTTTCTTTGCGAATGGTCTGAATAATCTTCCACTCGTCCTTGGTTAGAACGGTTTCTTTTAAGCTGTCCTGGATGTAGTCCTTGGATAGAAAAAAGCCAAGGATGCTGTTCAGGTGTATGGATAGATGTGGCGCATTAAAAAAGGCTTCAAACGCCCTGTCGTATTCTCCCCGTCTGAACTCTTCTGAGTACAGCACTTCGTGATGGCCCTCTTTATTGATTAAGAGGTAAAGTGAGGTTTTGCGAATCACCACATCATAGATATGGTTCATTAAAAGGGTTTGTTTTTCCTTTAAAAAGGTTTCTTTGTTTTGAAGTAAAAAATCAAGAAAATCATGGACATCCTTTTTTGAACCGCCCTTTTCCAGCATGTAGGTTTCAAGTTCTTTGCGGTTGTTGAGCAATTTGTCATAGACAAAACCTGCGTTGACGGGGACCATCAATTCTTGTTTGAGCTGAAAAAGCGTGCGTTTGCTCATGCCCAAATCCCGTAATTCTTTGACAATACCTAACCACACCAGGTCCTGAAAGGAAAAACGGTGGTGACCTGGGCTCTCCCCCGGCAGCAGGTTTTCTTCACCCTCGCCCCAGTAGTTGAGGGTGCGCGAAGGGTTTTTGATGTAAGAAAGCGCCTCTGTAGTATAATCTTTTTGCAGCAGGGCCTCAGCCAGCTCGTAAACCTCTTTTTCGCTGACGGGAAAAACACGGGAGAGCTGAAACATCGACTTTTAAGTTTACGTAAATATAGAAAAAATATTTACAAGTACGTAAAAATATGTAGTTTAGCCTATATCCTCTTTGGCGGGGTTTGCCGGATTTGTTGACATGCTTTTTGCGCAGCACTGCAGTGGATCCAGGCCAAATGTAGCAGATAAGGAAGGTGGGCGTACTTTTCAAAATCAATCTTTATGCGACAACAATTAACAACGCACACAAAGCAGTGCGGGTGGTGCAAAAAAGAATTCCTTTCCCAGCGCAGTGACGCCCGGTTTTGTACCAGTTCCTGCCGCTCCTATGCGTATCGCACGGATCCCGTTGTACATAGCGAAATGGGAGTAAAATCTCTTGTGACAGAGAGCAGTAAAGAGGAAGTCTTCGTGACCTCACAAACTTGGGCTGAGGTGTGTAAAGAGGATTGGTCTGCGAATCCACAGCCATACCATGAAGAAATTTGGTCAGTACAGCGAATACGGCATTTTACCAGTCCCAGTCGTTTAGATCTGCAGGGTGAAGTTGTAAGCGCTCTACACCGGGTGCTCCATTTCCGCAATGAAGCCACCCTCCAACTCTACATTGAAAAGAATCTGCCCTCCTTCAAGGAGGGAGAAGAGCCGTGGTTTATAAAAGGAAACAAACTGTATTTTCCAGTAGACATGCAGGAACAATAGGAGATAAAGACAGCGTTCTGCAACCATCGCTGTATACACTGATTACTCCTTTTGCGCCACCCAGTCAGATATTCTCTTCTTTATTTCGGGGTACAGGTAATCAACCTGAGTAAGCTTACAAATAAGCTTACTTGCGCTAAAAAAGCCCATTATTCGGCTTAATAAAGCAATTAGCCGGAAGCAATTACCGCACTTATTCGTTGATTTCTCTTTTTATTTCCAATTAGATTAGAATAAAGCGGTACGGGCTGGAGGCATTTATTAGAAATAATGCAATTCAAGTTTGGATTTATTTGTTCAGAGTCTTGTTCTGAACAAATCTGGTAAAAACAATTGAGCTGCTCCGCACCTAAGCCCTAGCATTCCTGGTGATAAAATGGCCCCCAAGAATGCCTGTTTCTTTATTTTCGATTCAATGGGGGGCAAAGGTGAGTAACAGTATAGCAATAACACCAGCATGGGTTTCCAGCTGTAGTGCCCCGAATAAACGTTTATTCCTTTTTTCAAAAGGCAAGAAAGGGTTTTCCCCGTACCCGCGGATGGATCGCAAAATCACCGGTAAACGTCCGTCCCAACGAATACACTGCGTTGGGGAATTTATCCGGACATTTTCCGGTTTTGGCGCAAACAAGGATTGCTATCGTGCGGATGAAAAAGGAGCAGAAGAATAGGATTGAATCAAGCTGGAGGAAGCCCAGAAAAACCCCGGAAATATCCGGGCGGGCTACAGAGTGACTTGTGCGGAAAAACCTCCGGCATAGACGCGCTTATACGGGGATTTTTTTGCGTTTGTTCCCAAAGCAATAAACGTTTATTTCAATGAAATGAGCCATTGATGTCCCAGCCGGTTTTGTTGCGGAAAATCCAGTTAACAATCGGAAAACTGTACGCCGGTATCGGTGTGGTTGGCGCATGCTTTACCGGTCAATTTGCCGATAAATGAGTGGGCAATCCATTAAAGAGTAAACAGACTTTCTTTTGTTGAAGGCAGAAAAAAGAACTGGCTTACACCGGTAAAAATTGCAACCGGTACCGGTAACAAAGCAAAAAGCCCGATTTGCTGATACTGCCTGCATTTTTCTTTATCAAGTTGGCTGTATGCAGCTGCCTATTTTCCGGGAAAAATGCGGAATCAGCCCGGTTTTACTGGGCATTACGAATAAGAAGATAACCCGATAAATCCAGGTAACATACGCCCGGTTTGCGCAACCATCGCGTTTTGGTCCGTTTACCAAATTCCCTAATCGCATTAAAAGCCAAGTTTTTTAAACGAGCCTGGCACTTCCGTAAAAAATGCGCTTTTAATTTTTTTTAGTGCATTTCAAAAAAAAGCTAATAAATTTAGTAAAGCATCGCTTCACCCAAAACCTGCTGCCATGCTGCCAACGATCACCTTACGGCCCTTTCACTACCGGAGCGAAGAGGCCCTTGGTCTGGACCTCAACGGCCACCTTTCACTGGAACCTCAAATTCGCAAACTCAAAGGTATCCGGTGGTGTGGGGAGAAAGGGTGGTGGTATCTTCCGCTAAGTCAGGAGAATTACCACCGCATTAAAGAGTTTACCGCACTTTTGGCTACCCTCGATGCAAGGTGGCTTTGCCAGTACCTGGTGCAGCGAAAAGCAACCCAGGAGGCCCGCTTACAAGGAGAAAAGGTTTCCCCCAGGCGCCTTCAACAGTTTTTGATGACGCCCTTGAGTATAGACAATCAGCTGGCGTTGAAACGCTATACCGAACTATTGGAACTCAAAGCCTACAGCCCGGCAACCCACAAGACCTACACCGGTGCTTTTTACCAGTTACTGCGCATTTTAGGCCAGGTGCCGGTCGCCACCTTGACCAAAGAAAGGGTGAAGGCGTATCTGCTTTGGCTGCTCCGGGAGAAACACTATTCAGCGGCCAATCTTCACACAACGATCAATGCGCTGAAATTTTATTTTGAAGGGGTAGAAGGCAAGGACCGGGAGTTTTACGACTTGCCAAGGCCCAAAAAGCCCTACAAGCTACCTGCAGTCTTATCAGAAGAGGAGATGATCGCCCTTATCGAAAAAACAGAGAACCTAAAGCACAGGGCCCTGCTCCTGACAGCCTACAGTGCCGGGCTCCGGGTCAGTGAGTTGGTAAGCCTCCAGATACGGCACATTGACTCCCACCGCATGCTTATTCACCTGCATGGTGCCAAAGGCAAACGAGACCGGATGGTGCCGCTGTCCCAAAAGCTGCTGGAAACCTTACGGATTTATTTTCGGAGGTACCGGCCAAAGGTGTTTCTTTTTGAGGCCGATCCGGGTAAACCCTATAACACCCATTATGCGCAGGCCGTACTCAGGGAGGCCAAACAAAAGGCTGGTGTCTATAAAAAAGGAAGTGTGCACCTGCTGCGCCATAGCTATGCCACACACCTTTTGGAAGGGGGCACGGACATTCGTTACATCCAAACCTTTTTGGGCCATAAGAGCCTGCAGACCACCATGCGCTATACGCACGTCAGCCGGCTAAAGATTGAAATGATCCAAAGCCCGCTGGACCGGCTTTCCTGGTCGGGCTGACCTGCCTTTTAAGGGTATTTCAATTTACATCTTAGACGCCTTTGTGAATCTGAATACCCGAAAAACGCAGGTAGGACTCTGTTGATAATCATTATATTAGCGCCAAAAATGTGAATTTGGATAATGATGTGAGTTTGGATAATAATTGTTGGCGGTAATTTTTATGGGAGCTCCGTTTACTGACATAACAATATATAGTCCGACCCCTCACACCGTTGGAACACCTGAATTTATTGCGGAGACCTCGCTTCAAAATTTCGTCAGTGACTTGTAC